>NZ_JBATXG010000016.1:0-50965 GCF_049673105.1 Castellaniella sp. | reverse complement strand
TCCCGAACAGGACAGTGAAACGCCTTCGCGCCGATGATAGTGGGTGGACACCTGTGAAAGTAGGTCATCGTCAGGCTTTTATACCGCAAAGCCCCTGCAGATCACTCTGCAGGGGCTTTGTCTTTTGTGGACGTCCGGAAAGATAATGCGAGGCGCCGCAGCGCCCCAAAAAGATCTGTCTTAGAACAGTTTTCCGAACTGGTCTATCAGCAGGTAGATCGAAAAGCCGCCATAGAACACCACAGCCCACAAAATGGCGATAAAACGTACGCCTTTGAGGCCAATGGCGCGGGGCAGCATACCGCGGTTCAACTGAATCAGCAGCACCGAATACACGAACATCACCAGGCCGTTCAGCGCCGAGGCGATCACCAGCAACAGCAGCGGCTGGCTGACGCCGGACAGCAGGATGATTGAGCCAAAGAGGACCATCAGCCAGACGACCAGGAAGTACAGGCGGCTTTCCGACCAGGCCTTGCTGTCGCGCAGCCAGTTGTTTTTGGCGATGTCGGCCACGATGCGGCCGATCATGTCCAGCACGGTCAGGTTGGTGGACAGCAGCACCACGACGCCGGTGAACCAGAAGGCTGGCCCGACCCAGCTACCGACCTTGTCGTTCAAGGTTTCACCCAGCAGGCGCACGAAATCGAAGTTCTTTGCCTCGCCGCCGACTCCCAGGTAGGTATAGGCCAGCATCATGAACAGCATGATCGCCAGCAGGCCCAGCACGAAGAAAGTCAGGAACTGCTCGCGGTCGGCCACGCGCCACCAGCCGCGCCAGCGCTTCATATTGGCCTCGTCCTGGGGGAAGAAGTGGCCGATGGCTGCCCCGGTGGTTTCTTCTCCGGTGATGGGCGAGACGATCTTGGGCAGCAGCGCCCCCATGCCCATGCCTTTGTCGCGGACCCAGTTGGACTGCGCCAGGTTCATGACGCCGCCGGCGCCGGCAAAAGCGATGGCGCCCAGCAGCAGCGCGATGGGGAGTTCGCCGATGGCGGCGGGAATGTCGGGGACTTCGGTGGTAAAGCCCGATACCAGCGCCGACCAGGATTCACCTGTCAGCAGGCCGAAGATAATGTAGATCATGAAGATCACGATCAGGGCGACCAGGAAGAACTGGATTTTTTCGACCGTTTTGTAGACCACGGGAGAGACCGTCAGGATGATGCCGATCAGGACCAACGAGGCAATGGTGATGGGGATCACGGCGTCTGCGGACAGGCCGAAGGCATAGGTCAGGGCGGTGGAACTGCCGGTCGCCCATCCCGGCCACATCCATGGAATGACGGCCATGATGATGAACAGCCAGCTCCAGGGTTTCCATAATCGTGTGAAGCCTGTGACCGCCGTCTCGCCCGTCGCCAGGGTGTAGCGGGTGATTTCCATGTTCAGGAAATACTGGGTCAGGATACCGATGGTGGCCAGCCAGACCAGCGCCATGCCGGTTTGGGTGGAAATATAAGGCCACAGGACGAATTCCCCGGATCCGATCGATCCGGCCAGCAGCAGGACGCTGGGGCCGACGACTTTTTTGAGGGATAGGGGTTCGGGGAGATCCCGGTATGTGACAGGCGGCAGGTTGCTGCTGCGGATTTCAGAGGCGGTTTGGCCCGATGCGGTGGAACTGACGGCTGGATCAACCATGTGCAATACCTCTTTGGAAGACAACGAGTATGCAACGATGGCCCTGCATGCAGCCACGGCCATCACCGGAGCTTGCGATGTTCAGCAAGTTGTTAGGCAAACATCCTAGAGTTAGGCGCTGTATGGGTCAAGGATGTCAGAGAGAACCAAGGGATAACCCCGTGGTGGATTTGCCCTTTGGACCGCCTCTGGATTCAGCGGCGGGAGGGCAGTGCGGACGCTTGTTGCAGCAGATGCATGGTGTCGTGGGCCGGCAGGCCCATGACGCCGCTGTGACTGCCCGATAGGTGCGTCACGAAAGCGGCGGCGCGCCCCTGAATGGCGTAGCTGCCGGCCTTGCCAAAGGGTTCTCCTGTGGCGCAATACTGTTCGATATCGGCATCGTCCAGCGGTTGGAAACGTACTTCACTGATCTGGCAGGTTTCGAGCAGATGGCCGTGCGCCGCCAGGACGACTGCGGTATGCACGTGATGGGTGCGGCCCGACAAGCGGCGCAGCATGGCGGCGGCCTGGAGCGCATCCGCGGGTTTGCCCAGCACATCATCGTCCAGAATGACGGTGGTGTCTGCGCACAGGATCGGTGCTTGCGCCCAGTCCTGGGGCCAGTCCAGGGGGATGTCGTCGGGCCGCCCATCAGCTGCCAGCCAGGCCAGCGCCTGCCGGGCTTTGTCCCGCGCGGTACGCCGGACATAGTCCGCCGGGGCCTCGCCTGGCAGACGCGGCTCGTCCTCGCCCACCGGGGCCGGCACGCGCAAAACTCCATGCACGACACCCAGCTGATTCAGGATGTCGTGACGGCGCGGGCTGGCGGAAGCCAGCAGGACGAAAGCCGGGATCATCAGGCGACGCGCAGGATCTTCAGGCCGTTGGTGCCCCCGCTATTGCTGTAGAAATCGCCCTTGGTCAGGATGATCCAATCGCCGGTCTTCAGCAGGCCGCGCTGCCGCAGAATGTCGATCGCTGCGTCGCTGACCTCGGCCGGCGGCAGGGTGGCCGCGTCGAAGGGGACCGTATACACCCCCCGGAACATGGCGGCTCGTCGCTGGGTCGCCACATGTCGGGTATAGCAGTAGATGGGCACGCCGGAGCGGATGCGCGACATGATCAGCGGCGTGTGGCCGCTTTCGGTCAGGCTGATGATGGCCTTGACGCCGGGGAAGTGATTGGCTGCATACATGCTGGCCAGCGCGATGGTTTCATCGCAACGGCTGAAGGTCTCGTTCAGGCGGTGATGCGAGCGGATGCTGGTGGGTTCTTGTTCTGCTCCCAGGCAGATGCGCGCCATGGCCTGCACGGCTTCCACCGGATATTGCCCGGAAGCCGATTCCGCCGACAGCATCACCGCGTCGGTGTAGTCCAGCACCGCGTTGGCGACGTCCGACACTTCCGCGCGGGTAGGAATGGGGCTGGCGATCATGGATTCCATCATCTGGGTGGCCGTGATCACGATCTTGTTCAGCGTACGGGCGTGCTGGATGATGCGTTTCTGGATGCCGACCAGGCGGGCATCGCCGATTTCCACGCCCAGGTCGCCGCGGGCGACCATGACGCCGTCGCTGGCGCGGATCAGGTCGTCCATGGCTGCATCATCCGCCACGGCTTCGGCGCGTTCGATCTTGGCGATGATCCAGGCGGCGCTGCCGGCTTCGCGGACCAGGCGTCGGGCCTGTTCCATATCCGTCCCGGAACGGGGAAACGACACGGCCACGTAGTCCAGCTCGAGCTCGGCGGCCAGGCGGATGTCCTGGTGGTCTTTATCGGTCAGGCTAGGGGCCGAAATGCCGCCGCCGCGCCGGTTGATCCCCTTGTTGTTGGACAGCGGCCCGCCTACTGTGACGGTGGTGTGGACGGCCTCGTTCTCGACCGAGGTGACCTGCAGGATGACGCGTCCGTCGTCCAGCAGCAGTTCATCGCCGGGAGAGCAATCCTGGACCAGCGGCGGGTATTCGATGCCGACGATGCTGGCTGTGCCGGCATCCACCGGATGGTGGATGGACAAGGTGAACGGATCGCCCGGGCGCAATTCGATGGGGCCGTCGCGAAAGCGGGCGATACGGATCTTGGGGCCTTGCAAGTCGCCCATGATGGCGACATGGCGATCCAGTCGAGCGGCAATCTCGCGCACCAGGCGGACGCGTTCCCGGTGGTCTTGCGCCGTGCCATGTGAAAAATTCAACCGGGCGACATCCAGGCCGGCTTGAATCAATGCCTCAATGCGTTCCGGGCTGGAAGTGGCCGGACCCAGAGTAGCGACAATTTTAGTGCGGCGACGAGCGGTCATGGGGTGTCCTTAATCGCGGTGGTAGGGGTGCCCGGATAGGATGCTCCAGGCTCGGTATAGTTGTTCGGCCAGTAGAACCCGGACCAGCGGGTGGGGCAAAGTCAGCGAGGACAGGCGCAGCGTCTGTCTGGCGGATTGTTTCAGCGTCGGGTCCAGTCCGTCGGGCCCGCCGATGATCAAGGCGATATCTTGGCCCCCGGCTCGCCAGGCTTCCAGGTGGCCGGCCAGGTCACGGGTGCTGAGGTCGCGCCCGTGCTCGTCCAAAATGACGCGCCATGCGGGTTCGTGCACGGCGGCCTCGATGCGCTGGGCCTCGGCCTGCATCAGCTGGGCAGTGGTTTTTCCCTGTGTGCGCGGCTCGGGCCGGATTTCGTGCAGTTCGATGGCGCAGTCCCTGGGCATGCGCTTGGCGTAGTCCTGCCAGGCGTCCTGCACCCAGGCGGGCATGCGGGTGCCCACCGCGTAGACACGCAGTTTCATTCCTCGGGGAAGTCGTCGTCGAAACCCGATGCCTGGGCGGGGCCGGTCGGCAGCAGCTTGACGCGCACAGGCTTGGCGCCCCAGATTTCCTCTAGGTTGTAATAGCTGCGGATGGCCGGTTGCATGCAGTGCACGACGATGTCGCCCAGGTCGATCAGCAGCCATTCGCCGGTGTCCTCGCCCTCGAAGGCGATGACTTCGAGACCGCCTTTCTTGGCCTGTTCGGCGACGTGGCTGGCAATGGCGCGCGTCTGGCGGTTGGACGTCCCGCTGGCGATGACGATGCGGTCGAACAGACTCGTCAGGCTGGTGGTGTTGAAGACCTTGATGTCCTGGGCTTTGGTGTCTTCCAGGGCGTCGATGATGAGGCGTTGCTGTTTTTGCAGATTCATGGCGTGTAAGAGCTGTCCTGGGCGGGGGCCGGACGTTGATAGAGCTGATGGGTACGAATGTAACCCAGCACCAGCGGGTCGAGTTGCGATTCAGGCGCGAGGCCTTGGGCCAGGGTCTCGCGAATGGCGGAAGCGGACACGTCCAGCGGTGGAAACGGAATGTGCGCCAGACCGCCCGGAGACAAGGCCTGGGCCAGTTCCTCCGGCGGTTCCGGCGAGGTTCCTGGGCGCTGAGCCACTGCCAGACGCACATACTGCAGGATATCGCGCCAGCGGTGCCAGGTACAGAAATTGGCCAGCTGATCGGACCCCAGGATCCAGGTGTAACGGGCCGTGGGGGGCAGGGCCATCAGCGTGTCGATGGTATAGGTAGCGCCGGGGCGTTGGAGTTCGATGGGGTTGATGCGCAGCCGGGGGTCGTCGCCGCAAGCCAGTTTGAGCATGGCCAGGCGATGGTCGGGGGATGCGCCCAAGCGTCCTCGCTGCCAGGGCGTGCCGACGGGCAGTAGTTCGACGTGAGCCAGTTGCAGCGCCTGGCAGGCCGCTCGGGCCAGAGCGATATGCGCCAAGTGGACCGGGTCGAAACTGCCGCCCAGCAGGCCGACCTGGGGGATCACAGCCATGCGCGAGGTTTCAGATAGTCCGCCAGAGCGGCTTCGGCAGAGCCGGGTTCCGGCGTCCAGTCGTAGCGCCATTGCGCAATCGGCGGCATGGACAGCAAAATGGATTCGGTCCGGCCCCCCGATTGCAGGCCAAACAGTGTGCCGCGATCGTAGACGAGATTGAATTCGACGTAGCGACCGCGCCGATAGGCTTGGAAGTCACGTTCGCGTTCAGCGTAGGGGGTCTGGCAGCGGGCCTGAACGATGGGAATGTAGGCGGGGATGAAACAGTTGCCAACCGACTGGGTCAGGGCAAAGCAGGTCTCGAAATCGGGAGCGTTCAGGTCGTCGAAAAACAGGCCGCCCACGCCCCGGGTTTCCTGGCGGTGACGCAGCAGAAAATAGTCGTCGCACCACGCCTTGTAGCGCGGGTATTTGTCTTCGCCGAACGGGGCCACGGCATCGTGGCAGACCTGGTGAAAGTGGCGGGCGTCGGATTCGAACGGGTAGTAGGGGGTCAGATCCAGCCCGCCGCCGAACCAGAACACGTCTTGTTCGCTGCCGCTGCCGTGGGCGACGAACAGGCGCACGTTCATGTGCGTGGTGGGCACGTAGGGATTGCGGGGATGTAGCACCATGGACACGCCCATGGCTTCCCAGGGGCGTCCGGCCAGTTCCGGTCGATGCGCGCTGGCCGAAGGCGGCAGCGTGTGGCCGCGCACGTGGCTGAACAGCACGCCGGCGCGTTCGAACACTGCGCCGTTTTCACAATAGCGGGTCAGGCCGCCCCCGCCTTCGGCACGGGTCCAGGGGTCCTGGCCGAAGGGTGCGCCTTCCAGGTCTTCCAGGGCGTTGACGATGCGCGCCTGCAAGGTGGAAAAGGTCTCGTGGACGAGATCGACGGGAACGTGCATGGAGGCTCCGGAAGGCAGGGGGTCAGTCATGCCGCTTGCTGGTGTTCAGGGCGCGCCAGCCGATATCCCGACGAAACTGGCGGCCCTCGAATAGGGTCTGGTTGACGGCATCGTAAGCGGCCTGTTGGGCGCGACGGATGGAATCAGCCAGAGCGGTGATGCACAGTACCCGGCCGCCGCTGGTGCGCAGTTGGCCGTCCTGGATGGCTGTGCCGGCATGGAAGGTGACGCAGGTGTCGGTATCGGGCGCCAGACTGGTGATGGCGTCGCCCTTGCGCGGATGGTCGGGGTAGCCGGCGGCAGCCAGCACCACGCCAACCGCGGTGCGCCGATCCCATTCGATCTCGGCCTGATCCAGGGTGCCGTTGACGGCGTGTTCCAGGGTTTCGGTGAAGTCGTTTTTCACGCGCAGCATGATGGGCTGAGTTTCCGGATCGCCCAGGCGGCAATTGAATTCCAGGACTTTCAGGGGGCGGCTGATGTCAGGCCCTTGGTCGATCATCAGGCCGGCATACAGAAAACCGGTGTAAGGAATGCCGTCGTGCGCCATGCCTTGGATGGCCGGCTGGATGACTTCGCGCATGATGCGGTTGTGCAGCGCCGGCGAGACCAGGGGGGCGGGGGAATAGGCCCCCATGCCGCCCGTGTTCGGGCCGGTGTCGGCGTCTTGCAGGCGTTTGTGATCCTGGCTGGTGGCCAGCGGCAGGACATGCTGGCCATCGCACATGACGATGAAGCTGGCTTCTTCGCCATCCAGGAATTCCTCGACCACCACGCGGGCGCCGGCGGCGCCAAAGGCGCCATCGTTCCCCAGCATGTGGTCGATGGCCTGCAGGGCTTCGTCCAGCGTCTGGGCCACGACCACGCCTTTGCCCGCAGCCAGCCCGTCGGCCTTGATCACGATCGGGGCGCCTTGTTCCTGGATGTAGGCCTTGGCCTGCTGTGGATCGGTGAAGGTCTGGTAGGCCGCGGTCGGGATGCCGTGGCGCTGCATGAAGGCCTTGGCGTAGTCCTTGGAGCTTTCCAGCTGCGCGGCGGCCTGGGTCGGGCCGAAAATGCGCTGACCCGCCGCCCGGAAGGCATCGACGATGCCGGCGGCCAACGGGGCTTCCGGTCCGACGACCGTGAAAGCGATTTTCTCGTCGCGCGCAAAGGCGATCAGCGCATCGGTGTCCTGCAGCGGCAGATTCTCCAGCAGCGGGGCATTGGCCGTGCCGCCGTTGCCCGGCGCAACATAGATTTTCTGCACGCGAGGGGACTGGGCCAGGCGCCAGGCCAGGGCGTGTTCGCGGCCGCCAGAGCCGATCACCAGCAGTTTCATTCGATGTCGTCCATGACGGCGGTGGTATAGACTTCCTGCACGTCGTCCAGGCCTTCGAGCAGGTCAATGATTTTTTGCATGCGCTCGGCATCCTCGCCGGCCAACTGGACTTCGGACAGGGCCTTCATCACGATGCCATGCACTTCCGCCGTCAGGCCGGCGGCATCGAAGGCCTGTTTCACGGCAGGGTACTGGCCCGGTTCGCAGGTGACCTCGATTACGCCCTCGTCGTCGGTCTGGACGTCGTCAGCGCCGTTTTCCAGGCCCACGTCCATGACGTGTTCTTCGGATGTGCCGGGGGCAAAGATGAATTGGCCGCAGTGCTTGAACATGAACACCACGCTGCCGTCCTGCCCCAGGTTGCCGCCGTGCTTGGTCAGCGTGTGGCGGACTTCCGAGACTGTGCGCTGGCGGTTGTCCGTCATGCAGTCGATGATCAGCGCTGCGCCGCCGATGCCGTAGCCTTCGTAGCGGATTTCTTCGTAGTTGGCATCATCGCCGCCGCCCGCGCCGCGCTGGATGGCGCGCAGGATGTTGTCCTTGGGCATATTGGCTGCGGTGGCCTTGTCCCAGGCCAGGCGCAGAGCGGGATTCGCATCGGGGTCGGGGCCGCCCGCGCGGGCGGCGACGGTGATTTCACGGATGATCTTGGTCCAGAGCTTGCCGCGCTTGGCGTCTTGACGTCCTTTGCGGTGCTGGATGTTTGCCCATTTACTGTGTCCGGCCATAATGTGTCAACTAGGATAAAACAGGGAATCCATGATTTTAACCGCTTGGGGCGCTTCAGTCCCCTGGTGGTGCTTTTGGCGCGACAGGCGCCTGCGCATCCGGCTCGGACTCTGACCGGCGCAGGCCGGCCCAGACGATGGCGCCGATGATCAGGGCGCCGCCGGCCAGGGCGCGGGCGGACGGGTACTGGGCGAACAGGATGGCGGCAAACAGAATCGCGTAGACGGGTTCCAGCGCGATCACGATGCCCGCTGTCCGCGCCTTCAGGCGGGTCAGGCTGGAGACCAGCAAGGCATGCGACAGGGCGGTGCAGAAAACCCCCAGGATGAATAACCACAGCCAGTCCAGCGGGTGCACAGTGGTGAATTCCATGAAGCACCAGGGCAGGGTCAGGGCGGCGACGATCAGGTTTTCCCAGCAGGCCAGCTCGCGCCCTGGCATGCGGCTCACGGCCTTGCGGTTGGCCAGTGTGAATAGCGCGAAGGCCAGACCCGACAAAACGCCCCAGGCCAGGCCGATGGTGGCCTGGTCGCGAAAATCGAAGGACGGCGTCACCAGGACCAGGCCCAGCGTGACCAGGCCGACGACCAGCCATTCGGACGGCTGGGTGCGTTCATGAAACAGCAGACCTTCGAGCAAGGTGATGAACGCCGGGAAGCTGGCGAAGCCCAGGGTGGCAATGGCGATGCCGCCGATTTTGACCGCGACGAAAAAGCTGGTCCAGTGGATGGCCAGCAAAGCGCCCGCCAGCCCCAGGGCCATCCAGGCGGCGCTCGAGGGCAGGGTGATCCGGTGCCCGGTATGGTGGATGAACAGCAATAGGGCAGCTGTCGCAAACAGCGCCCGGCCTGCCGTGATCAGCGTCGCGCTGGCCTGGATGAGTTCACCGAAGATGCCGGTCAGTCCGAAGAGGATGGCCGTCAGATGGATGGCGAGCTGGGCTTGACGCGAATTCATGCTAGTCTGATCGGGTATGAGTCATGCAGCGCCCCTGGCGGGCCGGAGGATACGACGGTGGAAAAGGCACAGATCATTCAAGTCAGTCAGCATGGCGGGCCGGAAGTCCTGCAGCTGGCGCAGATTGACGTCCCCGCGCCTGCCCCCGGTGAAGTACAGATCCGCCAAAAGGCCATCGGCCTGAATTTCATCGACATCTATTGTCGCACGGGCCTGTACCCGCATCCCTTGCCGCACGGCCTGGGCTTCGAGGCCTCCGGCGTCGTGGCGGCCGTTGGCGAAAATGTCAGCCATGTGCGGGTGGGCGACCGCGTGGCCTACGGGCAAAGCCCGATCGGCGCCTATGCCACCTTGCGCAATGTGCCGGGCGACAAAGTCGTCGCGATCCCGGATGCCGTCAGTTTCGAACAGGCGGCGGCGCTGATGCTCAAAGGGCTGACCGTTCAGTATCTGTTTCGTCAGACGTATCGCCTGCAGGGCAATGAAACCATTCTGTTCCACGCCGCCGCCGGCGGGGTTGGCCTGATCGCCTGTCAGTGGGCGCGCGCCCTGGGGGTCCGGCTGATCGGCACCGTTTCGTCCCCGGAAAAGGCGGCGCTTGCTCGCCGCTATGGGGCGTGGGAAATTATCGATTACACACGCGAAGACGTCCCCGCTCGCGTGCTGGAACTGACCGGCGGCCAGAAAGTGCCGGTGGTCTACGACGGGGTGGGCAAGGCGACCTGGGACATGTCACTGGATTGCCTGCAGCCGCGCGGCATGATGGTCAGTTTCGGTAATGCATCCGGGGCCGTGGAAGGTGTCAATCTGGGGCAATTGGCGGCCAAGGGTTCGCTGTACGTGACGCGTCCGACGGTGTCGTCCTATACGGCGACGGCGCAGGCCATGCAAGCCGCCGCCGCCGATATTTTCGAGCTGGTGGCGGCCGGCAAGCTGGACATCGTGATTGGCCAGCGTTTTGCCCTGAAGGACGCCAAGCTGGCCCACGAGGCCTTGAAGGCGCGCCAGACCACGGGCGCCACGGTGTTGACCCTGGATTAAATCCGCTGTCAGGCGTCCAGGTGGTAACGCTGCAGGCGCTCGACTTCCTGCTTTGATCCCAGAATCACGCCCACGCGTTCATGCAGGGCCTGGGGCTGGATATCGAGCACGCGCCGCTTGCCGTCCACTGCGCAACCGCCGGCCTGCTCGACCAGAAAGCTCATGGGATTGGCTTCGTACATCAGGCGCAGCTTGCCGTTGCGCCCGGATGGGCGGGCGTCGCGCGGGTACATGAACACGCCGCCGCGTGTCAGGATGCGGTGCACGTCGGCCACCATGGATGCGATCCAGCGCATGTTGTAGTTTTTGCCCAGCGGCCCCGGTTCGCCTTGCAGACATTCGCCGATGTAACGCTGCACGGGAGCTTCCCAGTGGCGGGAATTGGACATGTTGATGGCGAACTCGGCGGTTTCCTCGGGCAGCCGGATATTCTCGTGCGTCAGCAGCCAGGACCCCATTTCGCGGTCCAGTGTGAACCCCATGACGCCGGCGCCGACGGTCAGCACCAGCATGGTTTGCGGGCCGTAAATGGCGTAGCCTGCGGCCACCTGACGCGTGCCGGGCTGCAGGAAGTCGGCTTCGGTGATTTCGCGGCCGGCGGCTTCGACGGGCGCCTGCAGGACGGAAAAAATGGTGCCGATCGAGACGTTGACGTCGATGTTCGAAGAGCCGTCCAGGGGATCGAACAGCAGCAGGTTCTGGCCTTTCGGGTACTGAGTGGGAATGCGGTGGATGGTCTGCATTTCCTCGGATGCCATGGCGGCCAGATTGCCGCCCCATTCGTTGGCTTCGAGCAGGATCTCGTTGGACAGGACGTCGAGTTTCTTTTGAATTTCGCCCTGGACGTTTTCCGTGCCCTGGCTGCCCAGCACGCCGCCCAAGGCGCCCTTGCTGACAGTGTGGCCGATGGCCTTGCAGGCCCGCGAGACCGTTTCGATCAGCAGTCGGACGTCGGGCGAGACCGCCTTGTGTTCTCTTTGCTGTTCGACCAGATACTGGGTCAGTGTTTTGAATTTCAAAGTATTCCCCATTGGAAAAATGAAATGGATGCGGACGACGGCGTCAAGATGCCAGCGCCTTGGAAATGATTTCGTGCACGTTGCGTGACAGGCGGGGGGCCGACAGGACACGTTGCAAGGCCGCCTGCATGCCGCTGCGGCAGGCGGGTTCAAAGCGCGCCCAGTTGTCGAACGCGCGCGCCAGGCGCGCGGCGACTTCGGGGTTGAGTTCGTTTAAGGCCAGCACCTGTTCGACCCAGAAGTCGTAGCCTTCCGGTGTATGCAGATTGGCCGGATTATCCATGACGAAACGGAAAATCACGGCGCGGGCGCGATTGGGCGTGCGCAGGGTGAAGTCGGGCAGGGCCATGAGCGCCCGGATCTGGGCAACCGATGCAGACGGAGCGCTGGCTTGTACGCTGAACCAGCTGTCCAGCACCAGCGGATCGTGCTGCCAGCGGGTATGGAAGTCCTGCAGCAAATCGGTGCAGTCCCGGGGCGCATGCTGCAGCAAGGCGCTGAGCGCCCCCAGGTTTTCCGTCATGTTGCGGGCCTGGGCGTATTGATCGCGGGCGCTCTGGATGGCCTGAGCTTCCCTGCCTGCCAGCAGGTAGTTGAGCGCCAGATTGCGCAGACTGCGGCGACCGGCGGCGACGGGGTCAGGGGAATACGGGCTGCCGTCGTCGGCCTGCGCATCGTATAGCGCCCGCCACGAGGCGGCCAAGCCCTGACCCAAGGCGGCTTGGGCGGCGGTCCAGACGGCCACGGCGGCCTGCGGATCCATCGGGGTGCTGCGTTCGATCAGTTCGCGCAGCGCCGGCAGGGTCAGGAGTCGGGCGCGGTAAGCGGGCGACAGGGTGTCGTCTTGCAGCGCGGCCTGCCAGAGCGCCAGCAAGGGCGCCGCATCGGGGGCGGGCACCTGCGTTTGCCACGCATGGATGCCGGCCAGCAGGTGTCGCAAGGCGGTTTCCTGAGTGGCGTCCCAGCGCGCGAAGGGGTCCGGGTCGCAGCGAGCCAGCAGGGCCAGGTCGTCGGCGGGGCGTTCCGTGTCGATGATGACGGGAGCCGAGTAGCCGCGCAGCAGCGACAGGACCGGGGGGTGGGGGATATTGTCCAGCGTCCAGGATTGACTGGCCTGGCGCAGCTCGAGCACCAGCGTATCCTGCGACTGGCCGTCGTGGGTGATCGGCAGCGGCTGGCCGTCCCGACTGAGCAGGCCAATCGCCATGGGGATGTGCAGCGGGGGTTTATCGGCCACCGGTTGCTGGCGGGTTTCCAGGCCGACCGGGGCGCAATGCTGGCTGAATGTCAGATGCAGTTGGCGCGTGGCGGAATCGTAGCGTTGTTCGACTTGCACGCGTGGTGTGCCGGCCTGTTCGTACCAGCGGCGAAAGAGGCGGAAATCCTGCCCGGCGTGCTGCTGGCTATAGACGGATTCCATGGCATCGACGAAATCGTCGCAGGTGACGGCCTGGCCGTCGTGGCGGCGGAAATATTCATCCATCCCCGCCCGAAAGCCGGTTTCGCCCAGCAGGGTGTGCTGCATGCGGATGACCTCGGCGCCTTTTTCGTAGATCGTGGCGGTGTAGAAATTGCCGATTTCCTGGTAGCTGTCGGGGCGGATGGGGTGGGCCATCGGCCCTGCGTCTTCGGGGAACTGCATCATGCGCAGCAGGTGCACGTCGTCAATGCGTTTGACGGCGCGCGCGCTGGCGGCTTCTTGTGCAGGCAGGCCCTGGGCCAGCATGTCGGCGGAAAATTCCTGCTCACGAAAGACCGTCAGGCCTTCTTTCAGGGACAGCTGGAACCAGTCGCGGCAGGTGACGCGATTGCCGGTCCAGTTGTGGAAATATTCGTGACCGATGACGGCTTCGATGTGGCGGTAGGCCCCGTCGGTGGCGCTGGCCGGGTCAGCCAGCACATAGGCGGCGTTGAAGACGTTCAGTCCCTTGTTTTCCATCGCACCCATATTGAAATCCCGGGCGGCGACGACCATGAAGCGGTCCAGATCGAGTTCCAGGCCGAAGCGGCGTTCGTCCCAGTGCAGGGCGTGCGCCAGGCAGTCCAGCGCCCAGCGGGTCTGTTCGAGGCCACCCCGGTCGCTGTAGATCTGCAGCAGCACGGATCGTCCGCTGCGTGTGATTTCCGTGCGTTCCAGGCAATCGAAATCCCCCGCCACCAGGGCGAAGAGATAGCAGGGTTTGGGGTGCGGATCGCGCCACAAGGTCTGCAAGCGCCCGTCGGCCAGCGTGGTCTGTTCGATCAGGTTGCCATTGGACAACAGCGTGGGGTAGCGCGCCGGATCGGCGCGCAGAACGACGTCATAGCAGGCCATGACGTCGGGGCGGTCGGGAAACCAGGTAATGCGTCGAAAGCCCTGGGCCTCGCACTGGGTGAACAGTTTGTCGCCCGAGACATAGAGTCCCATCAGAGTGGTGTTTTGCGCCGGGTGGCATCGGCTGACGATGTCGACGATGAAGGGTTTGCCGTGAGCGGGCGGCGTCAATTGCAGCGTGGATTCGTCCAGCCGGTAGTCCGCCGCGCCCAGAGGATTGCCGTCGAGGCGGATGTCGATCAGCTCGAGATCTTCGCCTTGCAGCGTCAGCGGGGCGTCGGGCGACGTGTGCGGCCCGGATTCGAAATACAGGGTGGAATGGACTTGCGTGGCGTCGGCATCCAGATCGAATTCCAGTCTGACCTGAGACAGGCGATAGGGAAACGGAGTGTAGTCCTGACGGTAGATCGTCTGAGCAATATCGGTGCGCATGGTGGTTCCCTGAAGCCTTCATCAAGGCATCATTGTAGTCGGCTGGATGTGTTCCGGCGGGCATGCGGCTGTCGGGAACGGCTTGTGTCGTAGTGCAACGACCCGCTTCCGCCCGGCGCAGGCTGCGTCTATGATGAAGTCGTTATGTGTGCAGGTGCAGGGTGTGATGAAACGGGTATCGGTGCGGGTGTGTCTGGCTGGCTTCCGATGGGGGCTGGTGGTCGCGGTGATGGCCTTGAGCGGCTGCGCGAGTGTCTTTTCGGCGCAGGTGACGCGCTATCAGCAGTGGCCGGGTCAGACACAGGGCGCCCATTATTGGATTCAGCCCGATGCGGCTCAGCACAATAATCTGCAATTCCAGTCGTTTGCCGATACGGTGCGGGCAGCCCTGGGGCCCACTGGTCTGGTCGAAGCGCAATCCCTGGCGCAGGCGCGGTTCATCGTGCATATGGACTATGGCACCCGCCAGGAACAGGAATGGCGTCAGCGTATGGTGGATCCGTATTTTTATGGCGGATTTCCAGGCCCTGGGTTTGGCTACTACGGCGATGCCTGGGGGGCATGGGGGCCGGGGCCTGTGATTGAAACCGTGCCGGTCGTCGTCAGCCGCTTGTATCTGTCCGTGCGAATCGATGATCAGACCCAGCAGGGCCGTGAGGTCTATCGAGCGACAGCCGTCACGACAGGACGGGATGCGCAGTTGAATGCGGCTATGCCGTATTTGGCCCGCGCACTGTTTGACCGTTTTCCCGGTCGCAATGGCCAGGTGGTGCAGGTGCGCTACCCCTTGGAATAGCGCACCGCCGCAAAACGGGTCAGGCGGATGCCTGATCGATCAGGAATGCCGTGCGTGGGGTGCCGGCGGCTTCGGCGTCGGAGACCCAGCGCGGGGGTTTGCCGCGACCTGTCCATTCGGCTTTGGTGTCGGGGTGGCGATATTTCGGCGGAATCACGCGCTTGGCGCCGGAGGCCGCTTTGCGGGGGGCTGCCGTGCTGCGACCAGTAGATTTGCGGTCAAAGACGGCGATGATTTCTTCTGGAGTGATGCCATAATCACGCATTGACCGGACAATAGAGGTGATGACCGGTTTGCGCTGTTTGGCTTGCAGGGTTTGCAGTTGTTTTTCGATTTTGGCTTTTTCTTTTTCCAGCCGGGTTTTTTGTGAGGCGTAACTGGTGCGGGCCATTCGATGCTCCGAGGGTAGGGATTCAGGCCTGGCCGATAATCAAGGAATTCCGTATCCGGAGATGGCTGAATTCCTCTATCCAGGGCTTTAGGGATTTTAATCGGATTTTGATCTGTTTGTGCAAGATAAATCATCATGGATTATGTATCAAGTATTGAATCAAGCATTGCAATCGTCGGGGTTCATTGAATATGCAGGATATTTCTCTTTCAGTTGCCGCGGTGCAGATGGTTTCCGGATTGGGCGTCCAGGATAATCTGCAGCAGGCTGCGCATTGGATTGCCCAAGCGGCCCAGGGCGGCGCTCGTCTGATTGCGCTGCCAGAATATTTTTGTTTCATGGGGCAGCGTGATCAGGATAAATTGGCGTTGGCGGAAACACCCGGCGACGGTCCTATTCAGGATTTTCTGGCGCAGCAGGCCAAACAACATGGGATCTGGCTGGTGGGCGGAACCTTGCCTTTGCATAGCCCGGATGCGCATCGTATTTACAATGCCTGCCTGGTCTACGGCCCCCAAGGCGATTTATGCGCTCGTTACGACAAGATTCATTTGTTCGGTTTTCAAAAGGGCGAGGAATCCTACGATGAGTCGATTGCCATCCGGCCCGGCGATGAGCAGCCTCAGGTATTTGACATCCCGTTCGGGCGAGTGGCCCTGGGTATTTGCTATGACCTGCGGTTCCCGGAATTTTTCCGATCGCAGGGGGATGTGCGCTTGATGGTGCTGCCTGCCGCTTTCACGTACACCACCGGTTCTGTACACTGGGAAGTGCTGCTGCGCGCGCGTGCGATCGAGAATCAGTGCTACGTGTTGGCCAGCGCTCAGGGCGGCGTGCATGAAAATGGGCGCCGCACGTGGGGACATTCAATGCTGATCGATCCCTGGGGGGATGTGATCAGCCGTTTGCCCGAAGGCCCAGGCATTGCTGCGGGGGTGCTGGATGCCGTCCGCCTGGCGTCCGTGCGCCAGTCGCTGCCGGCCTTGCGCCATCGGGTCATGTGATGTTGTATATGGATTGTGTCAGATGAAAGTCATTGAACCGGGCCTGGATGCCCTGAATACCGCGCGTTCCCTCTTGCTTGACCCTTGGGGGCTGGATGAATCCCATCTGGCTCGCGCGCTGTCCGAAATTCATACCCACCGGGTAGATTATGCGGACCTGTATTTCCAATACAGTTGCTCCGAAGGATGGAGCCTGGAAGAAGGCATCGTCAAGACCGGCAGTTTTTCAATCGACCAGGGTGTCGGGGTGCGTGCGGTCAGTGGGGAAAAAACCGCGTTCGCGTATTCCGATACCTTGTCTCCGGCGGCGTTGTTGTCCTCGGCCCAGGCGGTACGCACCATCGCTCGCCAGGGGGCGGGGCGCCGCCGGGTGGATGGCGGGCTGGACACCCCGCATCACCTGTATCCGGCGGTCAATCCGGTGGATTCTTTGTCCGCGCCAGACAAGGTCGCCCTGCTGGAACGCGTCGAGGCCATGGCGCGCGCGGCGGATCCGGAAATCATTCAAGTCATGGCCGGCCTGGCCGCCGAATACGATGTCATCCTGGTGGCCGGCAGCGATGGCCGCTTGGTGGCGGATGTGCGCCCCTTGGTGCGGCTATCCCTGACCGTGATTGCCGAACGCAAGGGTCGCCGGGAAATGGGGCATGGCGGCGGTGGCGGACGCACCGGCCTGGCCTACTTTACCGACGAGGTGCTGCGCGGCTATGTGGATCGCGCGGTGCACGAAGCCAGGGTCAATCTGCAGGCCCGTCCGGCGCCGGCAGGGCAGATGACGGTCGTCCTGGGGTCTGGCTGGCCCGGCATTCTGCTGCACGAGGCGGTCGGACACGGCCTGGAGGGCGACTTCAACCGCAAGGGATCCAGCGTCTTTTCCGGGCGTATCGGCGAGCGGGTTGCATCGCGCGGGGTCACGGTGGTGGACGATGGCACCTTGGCGGATCGGCGCGGTTCCCTGAATGTCGATGACGAAGGTCATCCCACCCAGCGTAATGTCCTGATCGAAGACGGTATTCTGCGCGGGTATATGCAGGATTCTTTGAATGCCCGGCTGATGAAGCAGGCGCCTACCGGCAACGGTCGGCGCGAATCCTATGCGCACCTGCCCATGCCGCGTATGACCAATACCTATATGCTGGCGGGCAAGGCCGATCCGCAGGAAATCATCGCATCCGTTGATCGCGGCCTGTATGCGGTGAACTTTGGCGGCGGGCAGGTGGACATCACCAGCGGGAAATTCGTGTTTTCCGCGTCCGAGGCCTATCTGATCGAAAAGGGCAAGATCACGTATCCGGTCAAGGGCGCCACGCTGATCGGCAGCGGCCCCGACGCCATGCGCCGCATCAGCATGATCGGCCATGACATGGCTCTGGATTCCGGGGTGGGCACCTGCGGCAAAGAAGGCCAGAGCGTGCCGGTCGGGGTCGGGATGCCGACCCTGCGGATGGATGGCCTCACGGTCGGCGGCACGGCATCCTGATGCCGGGACGGCGGCGGCAGGGCGCGGCTTTAAGCGCCCGTCCGCCCGAACACTTGTCGCAGATAGGCCAGGAACGTGGCGTCTGTGCAGTGTTCCTTGCCGGGGCTGTCCGGCAGTTTTGCCGTGGGCATGCCATTGCATTCGAACAGCTTCATGACGATGCTTAAGGGGGCGGGGCCCATATCGTTCGTCAGATTCGTGCCGATCCCGAACCCCAGCTGGACTTGATCGGCAAAGTGCCGGTAGATGTCCAGCGCTCGGGGCAGATCCAGGCCGTCCGAAAAGACGAAACGTTTGCTGGCCGGATCGATGCGCAGTGAACGATAGTGCGCCAGCGCTTTTTCCCCCCAGGCGATGGGGTCGCCCGAATCATGGCGCAGGCCATCGAACAGTTTGGCGAAATACAGGTCGAAATCGGCCAGAAACGCATCCATGCCGACCACATCGGTCAGGGCGATACCCAGGTCGCCCCGGTATTCCTGCACCCAGTCTTCCAGGGCGCTGCGCTGAAAATCACGCAGGCGGACTTTGCCGAAGGCCTGGTAGGACTGCAGGTATTCGTGGGCCATGGTGCCGACAGGCACCAGCCCGTGCGATTTCGCCAGCGCCACGTTCGAGGTGCCCGTCAGGATATGCGGGACGGCGTCTCGCAAGTGCTCCACGACCTCGATCTGCCAGGCGCGGGAAAATCGCCGTCTCAGGCCAAAATCGGAAATCTGGAACGGAAAGCGGCGGGCGGGTTCCCGAGAAAAATCCTGTAGCAGCGTGATCTTTTCCTGCAGCCGGCGCCGGCCTTCGGCCAGCACTTCCGGCGTCTGGAAGCGTCGGAAATACAGTTCATTGACGATGGCCAGCACGAAGATTTCAAATCCCGTCACGTGCACCTGAGGGCCGCGGGCGACGATATTCAGGGTATCGCCTTCTGTGCTGACTTGAATGAATCGGCGTTGGAAATGAAACAGCGATAGAAAATCGACGAAATCGGATTTGATATAGCGCAGCCGGCCCAGATAGTCGAGTTCGGCCTGGCTGAAACGCAGGCTGCACAGATGATCTATCTGGGCTTCGATGGCCGGCGCCAGATCGGCCAGCGGATATTCTGGCGGGCGGCGGCAGATGAAGCGATATTCCGCCTGAGCCGCCGGGTGGCGATGCAGCATGGCCTGCCACATCGTGAATTTATACAGATCGGTATCCAGCAGGGATTCGATGATGGGCTGAAAAGTAGCGGAATGCAATGAGGGCATCGGGGGCATCAGTCCTGCAGTCGGGCGCGCTGGATCCTGACGCGTTCCAGGGTTTCGCCGAATTGCACCATCCGCGCCTTTTCCTGTTCCACGACGGCAGCCGGAGCCCGCTCGACGAAGCTGGCGTTGGACAGTTTTCCGTGCGCCTTGGTGATTTCCTTTTCCAGGCGGTCGATTTCCTTGTCCAGGCGGGCGCGTTCAGCAGCTACGTCGATTTCTACGTGCAGCATCAGCTGGGTCGTGCCCACGACCTGCACGGGAGCGCCCAGGTCGGGCAGGGTGTCCACGGCCTGGACGCTGTCCAGCCTGGCCAGCGCCATCAGGTAGGGGCTGAGTTCTTCCAGACCTGTGTCGGCCCCTTGGACCAGCAGGGGGACGCGTTGGGCAGGCGCCAGATTCATTTCCCCGCGCAGGGCGCGAATCGCATCGGTCAGGGATTTGAAGGTCGTCATGCGGCTGGCGGCGTCGGCATCGAGCAGCGCGTCGCGGGCCTGCGGATAAGCCTGGGTGCTGATGCTGGCGACGTCGTCGTGGCCGCGCACGCCAGCCGCTACCGAGACCTTTTGCCAGAGCTCTTCCGTGATGAAAGGCATGATCGGGTGGGTCAGGCGTAGCAGCGTTTCCAGTACATGGATCAGGGTGCGGCGCGTCGCGGCCTGCTGCACGGCGTCGCCGGTTTGCAGACGGACCTTGGCCAGTTCCAGATACCAGTCGCAGTATTCGTCCCAGATGAAGTGGTACAGGCGGTCCGCCACCTGGTCGAAGCGGTATTGCTCGAATCCGGCGTGGACGTCGCGAATCAGCTGCTGCAGGCCGTCGATGATCCAGCGGTCGGCAAAGGACAGATCGCCCGCCTGATGCTGGCCCAGGGTGTGGCCTTCCACGTTCATCAGCACGAAGCGGGTGGCGTTCCAGAGCTTGTTGCAGAAGTTGCGGTAGCCCTCGCAGCGCTTCAGGTCGAAGTTGATATTGCGCCCCAGGGTGGCGTAGGCGGCCATGGTGAAGCGCAGGGCGTCGGCGCCGTAGGCGGGGATGCCGTCAGGGTAGTCTTTGCGGGTGCGTTTGCGGATCGCGTCGGCCTGCTTCGGGTTCATCAGGCCGGCGGTGCGCTTGGCGATCAAGGGGTCCAGAGCAATGCCATCGATCAGGTCGACCGGGTCGATGGTGTTGCCCTTGGATTTGGACATTTTCTTGCCTTCCATGTCGCAGACTAGACCATGCACGTACACGGTATGGAAAGGCACTTGGCCGGTGTGGTGCATGCTCATCATGATCATGCGCGCGACCCAGAAGAAAATGATGTCGAAACCCGTCACCAGCACGCTGGAGGGCAGGTAGCGGGCCAGGTCGGGCGTCTGTTCCGGCCAGCCCAGGTCGGTGAAGGGCACCAGCGCCGACGAAAACCAGGTGTCCAGCACGTCGGGGTCGCGGCTCAGCGGCCCGGTGACGCCCGCGGCACGCGCCTGGCGTTCGGCGTCTTCCGCCGAGCGCGCCACGAAGATCCGACCGTCTTGCGCGTGCCAGGCCGGGATCTGATGGCCCCACCACAGCTGCCGGGAAATGCACCAGTCCTGGATTTTTTCCAGCCACTGGTTGTAGGTGGTGGTCCAGTTTTCGGGGACGAAGCGCACACGGCCATCGGCCACGACGTCCAGGGCGACCTGAGTGATGCTCTGGCCGGGGTGCAGGCTGTCGGCGGGGGCGGGCTTGCTCATGGCGACGAACCACTGATCCGTCAGCATGGGTTCGATGACGCTGTTGGTGCGGTCGCCGCGCGGCACCATCAGTTTATGCGCGCGCACCTGTTGCAGCAGGCCTTGCGATTCCAGGTCGGCGACGATGCGCTTGCGGGCCTCGTAGCGGTCCAGGCCGCGGTAGACGGCGGGGGCCTCGTCGCTGATCTTGGCATCCAGCGTCAGGATGCTGATCATGGGCAGATCGTGACGTTGGCCCACGGCATAGTCGTTGAAATCGTGCGCGGGTGTGACCTTGACCACGCCGGTGCCGAATTCGCGGTCCACGTAGGCGTCGGCGATCACGGGGATCTCGCGCCCGACCAGGGGCAGGGTGACGCTCTGGCCGATCAGGTGGGCGTAGCGTTCGTCGTCGGGGTGCACCATGACCGCCACGTCGCCCAGCATGGTTTCGGGGCGGGTAGTGGCGACGGTCAGATGAGTCAGATCCCCTGACGGGGTCGTCAGCGGGTAGCGGATTTCCCACATATGGCCGTCTTCTTCGGCGCTGACGACTTCCAGATCCGACACGGCCGTTCCCAGCACCGGGTCCCAGTTCACCAGGCGTTTGCCCCGGTAGATCAGGCCTTGTTCGTAGAGGCGCACGAAGACCTCGACGACCCCGCGCGATAGGCGGTCGTCCATGGTGAAGTATTCGCGCGACCAGTCGCACGACGAACCCAGGCGGCGGAACTGCCCGGTGATGGTGCTGCCGGATTTTTCCTTCCAGGTCCAGACGCGTTCCAGGAATTTTTCGCGGCCCAGATCGTGGCGGGACACGCCTTCGGCGTCCAATTGGCGTTCGACCACGATTTGCGTGGCGATGCCGGCGTGGTCGGTGCCGGGAATGAAGACCGTGTCGTCGCCGCTCATCCGGTGGTAACGGATCAGGCCATCCATGACCGTCTGGTTGAAGGCATGGCCCATGTGCAGGGTGCCGGTGACGTTGGGTGGCGGGAACTGGATGGCGAAGGGGCCGGTCGTGTGTCCGGCGAGCGGTTGGACGTGCTGTCCCCCGTTGAACAGTCCGCGGCGGTTCCATTCGTCATACCAGCGTGACTCGATGTCCTGGGGTTCGAAGCTTTTGGGAAGGGAATGGGAGTCGCTCATGGGATCAGGCTAGGTTCAGACAGCGAAAAAACGATCATTGTAGGCGGATGTGAGCCAAGTCGCGCATGGTAAAATGCGCGGTTGACCGCTCGCACCCGCAGTACCTGCTTTTTCAGCAGGCTGCGCGTTGCGCGGGATTCATTCTACCTTTGCATCGGGAAAGCTCCTTTCCTGTTTCTTTACCGGAATCTTTTCATGGCTATCGAACGCACTCTTTCCATCATCAAGCCCGACGCCGTGGCGAAAAACGTCATCGGCCAGATCGTCGCCCGCTTCGAGCAGGCCGGCCTGAAGGTTGTCGCTGCCCGCTTGCAGCAGTTGTCGCGCGGCGAAGCCGAGCGCTTCTACGGCGTGCATAAAGAACGCCCCTTCTTCAAGGACCTGGTGGACTTCATGGTCTCCGGTCCGGTGTTCGTCCAGGTGCTGGAGGGCGAATCCGCCATCGCCAAGAACCGCGACCTGATGGGCGCCACCGATCCGAAAAAGGCCGCGCCGGGCACCATTCGCGCCGATTTCGCCGACAGTATTGACGCCAATGCCGTGCACGGTTCCGACGCGGCGGAAACCGCAGCAGTCGAAATCGCATTTTTCTTTCCCGAAAGCAACGTCTTCAGCCGCTAATGCCGGCTGACGGAGTCCGGGGTTCCGGACTCTGGACGCCCCGCTGACGGGGCATCGGTTTTTATTGGTTGATTGTTCATGTCTGGCATCGAATCCGTCAATGTCCTGGGCCTTGATCCGGCCTCTCTGGAGTCGCTGGTCGCGCAGTGGGGCGGCAAGCCCTTTCGCGCGCGGCAGCTATCCCAATGGGTGCACCAGCGCGGCGTAGACCAGTTCGCCGACATGAGCGATCTTGCCAAGGATTTCCGCGCGCAGCTGGATGCGCACTGCATCGTGCAGGCGCCTCCGCTGAACCTGGAAAAACGCTCGTCTGACGGCACTCGCAAATGGCTGTTCGACATGGGCGCCGGCAACGCCATCGAAACCGTCTACATTCCCGAGGACGATCGCGGCACTTTGTGTATTTCCAGCCAGGCCGGGTGCACGGTGGCGTGTCCGTTCTGCTCGACCGGCTACCAGGGCTTCAGTCGCAACCTGACGACCGCCGAAATCATCGGCCAGCTCTGGTACGCCAATCGCGCCTTGCGTGATGATCCGCAGGCGGCCCGTTTGAGCGGCCCCGCCGCCGAAGCCCGTCGCGCCGTCAGCAACGTGGTCATGATGGGCATGGGCGAACCTTTGCTGAATTACGATCAGGTGCTGGGGGCCTTGCGCCTGATGGTCAGCGATCATGCATACGGTCTGTCGCGCCGTCGCGTGACGGTCTCGACGTCGGGCGTCGTGCCCATGATCGACCGGCTGGCCCAAGACTGCCCGGTGGCCCTGGCCGTATCGCTGCATGCGCCCAATGACACGCTGCGTGATCGCCTGGTGCCGCTGAACCGCAAATATCCCCTGGCGGAACTGCTGGCGGCCTGCAATCGCTATCTGGACCACGCGCCCCGCGACTTCATTACATTCGAGTACATTATGCTCGACGGAGTCAACGATGCGGATGAACAAGCGCGCGAACTGATCGACATCGCCCGGCAGGTGCGCTGCAAATTCAATCTGATTCCTTTCAATCCGTTTCCACAGTCCGGCCTGAAGCGGTCGCCGACGGCGCGCATCCGTCTGTTTGCCCAGCAACTGACCGACGCAGGCTTGGTGGTGACGGTACGCAAGACACGGGGTGACGATATCGACGCCGCCTGTGGCCAATTGGCCGGCGAAGTCCGTGACCGCACCCGCATTGATGAACGTTTGCCGGATCGCGCCCGAATCGTCATACGCAAAAAGGAGCATGGATGAGTGAATCCCTGAGGGACAATCTGATGCGGCAGGAAGCACCTAGTACGGAAGTCTTGTCCGTCGGGGAAACGCTGAAGCAATTGCGCGAGACGCGCGGGCTGACGCTGGCCGAGGTTTCGACGCGGATCAAATATTCCGCCGTGCAGCTGGGCTACCTGGAGGCCGCCGACTGGGCGCGCTTGCCCGATGGGGTTCCCTTGCGCGGTCTGGTGCGCAATTACGCCCGTTTCCTGGAAGCCGATGTGGATGCTGTCTTGCGCCTGCTCGATCAGGCTGTGGGTTCCACTCGCCCGCAACCCACCGTGACGGCCCTGGGCGCGCGCCGCGCCCTGCAACAGGCCGACATGAATCCCAAAGGCGAACCGGCTCATCGTACCTGGGCCTGGCTGTTGCTGATCCTGGTGTTGTTCGGTGTGATCGGCGTTTATGCCGTGAATCGGGGCTGGGTGCCCGAACAGTGGTTGATTTTTGATTGGTTGAAGGCATTGCGTTCATGACGTCTTCTGTGAATACCGACCCTTCGGCGGCTGCCCGTCGTCCTACGCGCGCGGTCGACGTGCGCTGGGGCGATCATGTGGTGCAGGTCGGGGGTGATGCGCCGGTCGTGGTGCAATCCATGACCAATACCGATACGGCGGACCCCGAAGCCACCGCCCTGCAGGTGCGTGAATTGTGGCAGGCGGGTTCCGAATTGGTGCGAATCACGGTCAATACGCCCGAAGCCGCCGCGCAAGTCGCAGCGCTGCGCAATGCGCTGGATCGCATGGGGGTACCCGTCCCTTTGGTGGGCGATTTTCATTACAACGGCCATAAGCTCCTGACGCAGTTTCCAGAATGCGCCCAGGCCTTGTCCAAATACCGCATCAATCCGGGCAATATGGGCGGCGGCAAGCGCCGCGACGACAATTTCGCCCAGATGATCGAAGTGGCCTGCCGCTACGACAAACCCATCCGCATCGGCGTGAACTGGGGCAGCCTGGATCACGAACTGCTGGCGCGGATGATGGATGACAACGCCGCGCAAGCGGCGCCCCGGACCGCCAATGCCGTGATGCGCGACGCGCTGGTGGTCTCGGCCATCAGCAATGCGCAACGCGCCGAGGAACTGGGTCTGCCGGGCAATGCCATCGTGCTGTCCTGCAAGGTCAGCCATGTGCAGGACTTGATCGCCGTCTACCAGGATCTGTCGCACCGCTGCGATTATCCGCTGCATCTGGGGCTGACCGAAGCCGGCATGGGGTCCAAAGGCATCGTCGCGTCCACGGCGGCGCTGGCTGTTTTGCTGCAACAGGGCATCGGCGATACGATCCGCATCTCCCTGACGCCGGAACCCGGCGGTGATCGCAGCCGCGAAGTCATCGTGGCCCAGGAAATTTTGCAGACCATGGGACTGCGGGCCTTTACCCCCATGGTCGTGGCGTGTCCGGGTTGCGGGCGCACCAGCAGCACCGTGTTCCAGGAACTCGCCGCCAGCATTCAGGCCTATCTGCGCACGCAGATGCCGGTCTGGAAAAATCAATATCCGGGCGTGGAAAGCATGCATGTCGCCGTCATGGGCTGCGTGGTCAACGGACCGGGCGAAAGCCGGCATGCAGACATCGGCATCAGCCTGCCGGGCACCGGCGAAATTCCCGCTGCGCCGGTCTATGTCGATGGGCAGCGCACCGTCACCCTCAAGGGCGATACCATCGCAGAAGAATTCAAACAGATTGTGGAAGACTACGTGGCGCGGCGCTACGGGCAGGGGACGGGCGAACAGCCCACTCATCGTCCGGGCGTCGTGCCGCGCCAAGCAGGTTGAGGCATGTCCGAATTCAAGAAAGTCGCCGGTCTGACCGGCATGAAAGATACCCTGCCGCCCGAATCCGCGAGCTGGGAACAACTGGAATCCCTGGTGCGCGACTGGCTGGCTGGCTATGGCTACCAGAACATGCGCACGCCGGTTCTGGAACAGACGCGTCTGTTCACCCGGGGCATCGGCGAAGTCACCGACATCGTCGAAAAAGAAATGTATTCCTTCGTCGATCCCCTGAACGACGAGCGTCTGACCATGCGCCCGGAATTCACGGCGGGTATCGTGCGTTCGGCGATCGAGCACAATTTTTTATATGACCGGCCACGCCGTATCTACGCCATGGGGCCGGTATTCCGGCACGAACGTCCCCAGCGCGGGCGTTATCGCCAGTTTCACCAGATCGACGTCGAAGCCTTGGGTTTTCCTGGGCCCGATGTGGATGCCGAGCTGATCCTCATGCTGGCCCGGCTGTGGCGTCTGCTGGGGCTGAACGATATTCGTCTGGAATTGAATTCCCTGGGGCAGCCGGCTGAACGCGCCGCGCATCGCGCCGCACTGATCAAGCACCTGGAACAGCATGTGGACGTGTTCGACGACGAAGCACGGCGCCGCATGCATAGCAATCCCCTGCGGGTGCTGGATACGAAAAACCCGGCCATGCAGGACATGGCTGACGCGGCTCCGCGTCTGTTCGATTTCCTGGGCGCCGAATCCCTGGCGCATTATCAGGGGCTGTGCGATCGCCTGGATGATGCCGGCATCGCCTATACCCTGAACCCGCGTTTGGTGCGCGGGCTGGATTATTACAACCTGACCGTTTTCGAATGGGTGACGGATCGCCTGGGCGCTCAGGGCACCGTGTGCGGCGGCGGTCGTTATGATGGCCTGGTTGAGTTGTTGGGCGGCAAGCCGGCCCCGGCGGTCGGGTTTGCCATCGGCATGGAACGTCTCCTGGATCTCTGGCAGCAGGACGCGCAGGCCACAGCACCTGCCGAATGCCAGGTGTATCTCGTGCATCAGGGCGACGATGGCCAGCGGCAGGCTGCCCGCCTGGCCGAATCCCTTAGGGATGAGGGCATCCGGGCACTTGTCCATGCCGGCTCGACTGGGTTTAAATCACAATTTCGCCGCGCGGACGCCAGCGGGGCGGCGGCAGCCGTGATCATCGGCGGCGACGAACTGGCCTCGGGGGCCGCCACCGTGAAATGGCTGCGGGGTGACATCCCAGCAGACTCGCAGCAGGAATCGGTCGCTTTCGACCAGCTCGCGCATCACCTCAAGCAAAGGATCTGATTACAGGCATGGCATACGATCTCGAAGAACAGGAAAAAATTGACGCGCTGAAGGCCTGGTGGGAACGCTATGGCACGCTCAGCATGGCTCTGGTGCTGGTGGTGGTGGCGGCCTTTGCCGGCTGGCGCGGCTGGCAGTGGTATGCCTCGCACCAGGCGGGGCAGGCCATGGGCTATTACGAAGCCCTGGAAACAGCGGCTGGTCAGCAGGGCGACGACGCCGTCACCCGCATCAAGGCGGCCAGCACGGCCTTGCGCACCGACTACGCCAGTTCCGGCTATGCGGCGCGCGGCGTGCTGGTGGCTGCGTGGGCGTTGCAGGAACGCAAGGACCTGGATGGCGCCCGCGAGCAACTGGAATGGCTGGTGCGTGACGGCACGGCGCCCGCTGTCCAGGCGGTGGCCCGCCTGCGACTGGCTGGGGTGTTGTTGACGCAGAAACAGTATGATCTGGCGCTGGCCCAGGTGCAGGGCGCTGCGCCCGACGGGTTTGCCGGACTGTATGCCGACCGGCGCGGCGACGTGCTGGCGGCCCAGGGACATGCCGATCAGGCAGTCCAGGCCTGGCGCGAGGCGCTCAAGGACCTGGGTGCCGATCCTGCCGCCCAGATCATTCAGCTGAAAATCGACGCCTTGAACGGAGCCTAAGCCCCATGCGTACCCCTGTTCGTCTGTTTCGCGCCGCCGTCCTGGGTCTGGCGGTAGCGGGTTTGTCCGGCTGCGGCCTGTTTTCCACCCACGATGCCCGCTTCGATCCTGCGCCGCTCACGGATTACTCGCCCACGCTCTCGGTGACGACCCGCTGGTCGACATCGATCGGCAGTGGCGGGGATTATGGCTTCGAGCCCCAGCTGGTGGGCGAGACGATCTATGCCGCCACGCCTTCCGGGGCTGTCGCGGCGGTGGATCTGGCCTCTGGCGCCCTGCGTTGGCGGGCGGGCGACGAAGCCCTGCAGTCCGGGGCCGGCAGCGACGGTCGCACGACAGCGGTCGTCACCCGCCAGGGCATGGTGGTGGCTTACGACGCCCAGGGCAAGGAAATCTGGCGGAGCCAGGCGGCCAGCGCCGTCAGCGTACCGCCCGCCGTGGGCAATGGCATCGTCGCTGTGCGCACCACCGATTACCGGATACAGGCGTTCGACGAATCGACCGGCAAATTGCGCTGGAGCGTTCAGCGGCCCGGCCCGGCGTTGGCGCTACGCACCAGCATCCGCATGGTGATGGCACCTAATCTGCTGATTGCCGGTATGCCCAATGGCCGCCTGATGGCCATTGACGCAGCCTCGGGCGCAGTGCGTTGGGAAGGTTCGATTTCGGCTTCACGCGGGGCCTCCGATCTGGAACGCATCAGCGATGTGGTCGGTGAACCGCTGCTGGTGGGGCCCTTGCTGTGCGGGGTCAGCTATCAGGGGCGCACCAGTTGTTTTGATCTCTCGCAGGGCGGTCGCGCCGTCTGGGGGCAGGATGTGGCCTCGGCCTCCGGCATGACGACCGATGGTCAGCGCCTGTATCTGCCGGATATGCGGGATACGGTCCGAGCGCTGGATCTGAGAGACGGCCATGAACTATGGCGACAGTCCGCGCTGCTGAACCGGCGCCTGAGCGCACCGGCCTTGGTCGGGCGCGCGGTGGCGGTGGGTGACTATCAAGGCTACCTGCACTTCCTGTCCCGCGCCGACGGCAGCCTGATGGCCAGGGTGCAGGTGGGCGGCGGGCCGATTACGTCCGCGTTGCTGACTACGCCCAAAGGGGTCGTGGTGCAGACGAGCAGCGGCAATCTGATGCTGGTGGGTGTGAGTGACTGATTTGCATTTCAAGCCGGTGGTGGCCCTGGTCGGGCGCACCAATGTCGGCAAATCGACCCTGTTCAATCGCCTGACGCGGTCCCGCGCAGCCTTGGTGGCCAATATTTCGGGTCTGACGCGTGATCGCCACTACGGCGAAGGCAGGGTCGGGGATTTCCCCTTCATCGTGGTCGATACCGGCGGCTTCGAGCCGGTCGCCACTCGGGGCATCCTGGTGGAAATGGCCCGCCAGACGGCGCAGGCCATCGCGGAATCCGACGTGGTGCTGTTTTTGGTGGATGGGCGCGAAGGCATCAATGCCCATGATCACGAGATCGCCCGTCTGTTGCGCAAATCGGGGCAGCGCGTGCTGCTGGCCGTGAACAAGGCCGAAGGCATGCGCCACCATGCGGATCTGGCGCAGTTCCATGAGCTGGGGCTGGGCGAGCCGCACCCGATCTCTGCCGCGCACGGAGACGGTGTGTCCGCCCTGGTCGACGAGGCGCTGGCGGCCCAGTTGGCGCAGGCGCGCCAGGAAGCGCTCGACGCTCCGGTCGATGAATCTGCGCCGGATGAAGACGGCGCACCGGTCGATCACCGCATCAAACTGGCGATCGCCGGGCGTCCGAACGTCGGGAAATCGACCCTCATCAATACGCTGGTCGGGGAAGAGCGCGTCATTGCGTACGACATGCCCGGCACGACGCGCGATGCCATTGAAATTGAATTCGAACGCGCCAATCGCCGCTATACCTTGATCGATACGGCAGGTTTGCGCCGCCGGGGCAAGGTATTTGAAACGGTCGAGAAATTTTCCGTCATCAAGACCCTGCAGGCCATCGAGGCCGCCAACGTCGTGCTCTTGCTGATCGACGCGCAAGACGGGATTTCCGATCAGGATGCGCACATCGCGGGTTTTGCCACGGAGGCCGGTCGCGCCTTGGTGGTCGGGCTGAACAAATGGGATGCCATCGACAGCGAGCAGCGCGAATGGGTGCAGCGCGAATATGACCGCAAGCTGCGGTTTCTGTCCTTTGCCCGCGTGTTGCACCTGTCGGCCCTGAAGGGGCAGGGGGTGGGGCCGGTGCTGAAGGCCGTCGAAGCCGCGCACGCAGCGGCTTTTGCCAAACTGTCCACCCCCAAATTGACCCGGACCTTGCAGGCTGCCATCGAACAACAACCGCCGCCGCGCAAAGGCATTTTTCGGCCCAAGATGCGCTACGCCCATCAGGGCGGACAGAACCCGCCGCGCATCATCATCCACGGCAATGCCCTGGATGCGGTGCCCGATTCCTACCGGCGCTATCTGGAAGGCCAGTTTCGCGAGGCATTCAAACTGGCTGGCACTCCCTTGAGCATCGAATTCAAATCCTCGCATAACCCCTATCTGAAGGATAACAATTCGTGAGCACGCTCTGGAGCGATGAAGTCGCTGGCCTGATTCCGTATGTGCCGGGCGAACAGGCGCAGATTCCGAACCTGCTCAAGCTGAACACCAACGAAAATCCCTATGGCCCTTCGCCCAAGGCGATCGAGGCCATGCGGGCGGCGCTGACGGATGATCTGCGTCTGTATCCCGACTATCAGGCCCTGGGCCTGCGCCAGGCGATTGCGCGGCGCTATCACCTGCAGGCTGATCAGGTGTTCTTGGGCAATGGTTCAGACGAAATCCTGGCGCATGTGTTCAAGGCTCTGTTTCTGCGCGCTGGGCGCCTGCTGTGGATGCCGGATGTCACCTACAGCTTTTACCGCACCTATTGCCGTTTCTACGATGTCCCGCATCGTCTGATTCCGCTGGCCGATGATTTCAGCCTGCGTGTGTCGGACTATACGCAGGCCGTCGACCAGGAACCCGCCGGCATCATCTTTGCCAACCCGAATGCGCCGACTGGTCGCGCCCTGGGGCTGGACGCGATTGCCGCCATCGCCCGTGCGCATCCGGACAGCGCAGTGGTGGTAGACGAGGCCTATGTGGATTTCGGAGCGCAATCCGCTGCCGCCTTGTTGGGGGAATTTCCCAATCTGCTGGTCGTACATACCCTGTCCAAGTCCCGCTCCCTGGCCGGTCTGCGGGTCGGTTATGCGCTGGCGTCCAGTGATCTGGTCGCCGGGCTGCTGCGAGTCAAGGACAGCTTCAATTCCTATCCCATGGATCGCGTGGCGCTGGCCGGCGCCCAAGCCTCGATCGAAGACGATGCCTGGTTCGAGCGCACGCGCCGTGCGGTCATCGACGCCAGGGAACAGCTGGCGCAGGATTTGCAGTCCCTGGGCTTTGATGTGCTGCCATCGCAGACGAATTTCGTCTTTGCCCGCCATCGTCGGCAGGACGCCAGCGAGATTGCCCGGAACCTGCGCGAGCAGGGCATCTTGGTGCGGCATTTCCAGACACCGCGCACCGAACAATATCTGCGGATCACCGTGGGCACGCCGGAACAGTGCACCCGCTTGTGTGATACGCTAAAAGCCGTTTTATCCGCCTGATGAATTCAACACGCAGCAGCACGGTTACGACCGTGCTGCTGCGCATGAATCGCATTAAAATACGCCACGTATAACTTCAATAACCGGAGCCTCGTTCATGAGCAATAAAGGGCAAATTCTTCAAGACCCGTTTCTCAACGCCTTGCGCAAGGACCATGTACCTGTCTCGATCTATCTGGTCAATGGCATCAAATTGCAGGGCCAGGTTGAATCTTTCGATCAGTATGTCGTGCTGCTGCGTAATACCGTCACGCAGATGGTCTACAAGCACGCTATTTCCACGGTCGTGCCGGCCCGCCCGGTCTCCTTCCAGGTGGACGACTCTGCTGAATAAATCCATTGCGGATGTAGTGCCGACTTTGCCCGCCGCGCAGCTTGCCCTGGCGGGCATTCCTTTTATTTCCAACGCAACGGGGGATTGGCGATGAAATCCCTGGTCATCAGCGTCGATCTGGGGGATCCCGACTACACGGCGCATGCCGAAGAATTCCTGATGCTGGCTCGCGGCGCGGGGGCGGATATCGCCGAAGTGCTGGTGGTTCGGCGCAGCAGGCCGGATGCGGCGGGGTTCATCGGATCCGGCAAAATCGAAGAGGCCGCCGCGCTGGTCAAAGCCGTGGATGCGCAGGTGGTTCTCTTCGACCAGCCGCTGACCCCGGCGCAGCAGCGCAATCTGGAACGTCACTTCGAGGTCCGGGTCGTCGATCGCGTCGCCCTGATCCTGGATATTTTTGCCCTCAGGGCCAAAAGTCACGAAGGGAAGGTGCAGGTCGAACTGGCGCAGCTGCAGCATCTATCTACCCGCCTGACGCGCATGTGGACTCACCTGGAACGCCAACGGGGCGGGATCGGCGTGCGCGGGCCCGGCGAATCCCAATTGGAGACCGACCGGCGTCTGATCGGCGTCCGGGTCAAGGCCTTGCGTGAAAAGCTGGATCGTCTGCAGCGCCAGCGTCTGACGCAGCGGCGCGCCAGGGTGCGAGGACAGACCTTGTCGGTGTCTCTGGTGGGGTATACCAATGCGGGGAAATCGACGCTATTCAATGCCCTGACACGGGCCGACGCCTATGCTGCCGATCAGCTGTTCGCCACGCTGGACACCACTACGCGTCGCGTCTGGATCGAAGGCGCGGGGCAGGTCGTGGTATCCGATACGGTGGGATTCATCCGGTCTCTGCCGCCGCTGCTGGTGGCGGCGTTTCGGGCGACTCTGGAAGAAACCGTGCATGCCGATCTGCTGCTGCACGTGATCGATGCCGCCAGTCCGCAGCGCGACGAGCAGGCGAACGAAGTCAACAAGGTGCTGAAAGACATCGGCGCGGATGAGATTCCGCAAATCCGTGTCTATAACAAAATCGACACGGCGGGATATGAACCGCGGGTCGAACGAAATGAACATGGTACGATTGCGCGAGTCTTTGTCAGTGCGCTGCAGCGCAGCGGTCTCGACGGCTTGCGGCGGTCGATTGCAGAATTTGGGGAGCCTACGGGAAACAATGCGTGGAATGAAACTGTTCAACCTGAATGATCCGGGCTGGGGGCGTGGTCAACAGAATCAGGATAACGAGCCTTCCAACAAGCCCAACCCTGCCGGCGGTCCGCCCGATCTGGACGAGGTCTGGCGCGACTTCAACAAGCGCCTGGGCGGCCTGTTCGGCAAGCGAGGCGGCGGGCGTGGCCCGCGCATGCCCTCGGGCGGCGGTCTGCCGTCCCTGCCGGGGCCTTCGCCGCGTTTCGTGATTCTCTTGATCGTGCTGGCCGCTTTGTTGTGGCTGGCCAGCGGTTTCATGATCGTCCAGGAAGGCCAGGTGGCCGTGGTCACGCGTTTCGGGCAATACACCCATACACTCAGCCCTGGTCTGCAGTGGCGCCTGCCGTACCCGATCGAGAATTCCCAGGACGTCAATATTTCCCAGCTGCGCACCTTCGAAGTCGGCTTTCGGGGATCCTCGCGCAACAAAGTCCTGTCTGAATCCCTGATGCTGACCAACGATGAAAATATCGTCGATGTGCAGTTCGTGGTGCAGTACCGCTTGCGTCCCGACGGGGCGCCGGACTACCTGTTCAATACCAGTCAGCCGGACGAGTCCGTGCGTCAGGCCGCAGAAACCGGCATGCGCGAAATCGTGGGGCGTAAACCCATGGACTTCGTCTTGTATTCCGGGCGGACCGAAGTCGCTGCCGAAGTCCAGACTTTGGCGCAAAGCATCCTGGATCGCTACAACACCGGTATTCAGATTTCCACCGTCGCCATCCAGAACGTGCAGCCGCCGGAACAGGTGCAGGCCGCCTTTGACGACGCCGTGAAGGCCGGTCAGGATCGTGAACGCCAGATCAACGAAGGTAATGCCTACGCCAGCCAGGTTCTGCCCGAGGCGGAAGGCCAGGCGGCCCGCATGGTCCAGGAAGCCGAAGGCTACAGCGCCAAGGTCATCGGCCAGGCGCAGGGTAATACGTCGCGCTTTGACAGCGTGGCAGCCGAATACGCCAAGGCGCCGGCCATTACACGCGAACGTATCTATCTGGAAACCATGCAGGATCTCTTGAGCGACACGGCCAAGGTCATGATCGATGCGCCAGTGGGCAACAATATGCTGTATCTGCCGCTGGACAAGATCATGAGCCAAGCCGCCCGTAGCGGGACGGGTTCCGGTTCGGCAGCCGATGCCTCATCGGGTTCGTCTTCGTCCAGTAGTTCTCCTGTCAGTGCGGCAGGCGCTGGCGGCGCCCAGGCAGCGACGTCCAAGACGGCCCCATCCAGTCAGTCCTCGGCCCGGGGCGTGCCCTCGGGCCTGGATTCGCTGATGCGCAGCCCGTACTCGAACTAGGAGCTCAAGATGCAACGTTTTTTTCCTGCCCTGGTTGGTTTAGTCCTGCTGGTCGCCGCTTTGTCGTCCTGCCTGTTCGTCGTGCGAGAACAGGATTCAGCGCTGGTGTTTGCACTGGGCGAAGTGCGTGAAACGATTACCAAGCCCGGCCTGTATTTCAAATACCCGCCGCCTTTTGAAAATGTGGTCTACCTGGACAAGCGTCTGCAGACCATCGAAACGCGTGATCCGGAACGCATTCAGACGGCTGAAAAGAAAAACCTGCTGATCGATTCCTTCGTCAAATGGCGTATCGCCGACCCGCGCCTGTATTACGTGACGTTCGGCGCCAACAGCGGCGCAGCGGTTGAGCGCCTGCAGGCCCAGATTCGCGACGCCCTGAACGCGGCGGTGAACTTGCGCACGGTCAAGCAGGTGGTCTCCAGCGACCGCGACACCATCATGAAGGAAATCCAGTCCTCGGTGGCCCAGCGGGCCAAACCTTTTGGGGTGGATGTGGTCGACGTGCGTTTGCGCCGTATCGATTTCGCGCCGGAAATTTCCGAATCGGTCTATCGCCGGATGGAAGCCGAGCGCAAGCAGGAAGCCAACCGCCTGCGCGCCAGCGGTGCTGCCGACAGCGAGCGCATCCGCGCCGAAGCCGACCGCAAACGCCAGGAAGTCCTGGCCAAGGCCTATGCCGAGTCGCAGGCCAAGCGAGGCGAGGGCGATGCGACGGCGGCTGCCATCTACGCGCAGTCCTACGGCAAGGACCCCGAGTTCTACAGCTTCTACAAGAGCATGGACGCCTACCGTTCGGCCTTTGCCGAATCCGGCAATACCTTGGTGCTCAGCCCCGATTCGGATTTCTTCCGCTATTGGGATCGTGCCAAGGGCGACAAGCCGGCTGCGCGTTAAGGACTCCCGGCAAACGGCCTGGCCGGGCGCCGGGCCGTTTTTCTTTTGGCTGTGATTTTGGAATGAATCTCTCATGATGTCGAACTGGCTGTTGCCGGAAAATCTGTCGGACATCCTGCCCGCCGAAGCGCGGCGCATCGAAGAGCTGCGTCGTGAATTACTGGATCTGTATCGCACCTACGGCTTCGAGCTGGTCGCGCCGCCGATGGTGGAATACCTGGATTCCCTGATGCTGGCCAACGACGAGGCCCTGCGTCTGCGTACCTGCAAACTGGTGGACCAGCTCTCGGGGCTGACCATGGGGGTGCGAGCGGATATGACCGTGCAGGTCTCGCGCATCGATGCCCATCTGCTGAATCGGCCCGGTGTGACTCGTCTGTGTTACTGCGGTCCGGTGGTTCATACCCGGCCGGCGGGCCTGACCTCGGATCGTGAGCTGCTGCAGATCGGCGCGGAAATTTTTGGCCATGCCGGGGTGCAGGCGGACATCGAATGCGTGCGCCTGGCTCTGGAATCCGTGCGTCGCGCCGGTGTCCTGCAGCCGCGTCTGGATCTGAATCATCCGGGGGTGGGGAGGGCCTTGGTAGATGCTGATCCCGCGTTGGCCGAGGTCGCCAATCTGGTGTTCGACCTGCTGAGCGCCAAGGACGTGCCAGGCCTTCAGGCCCTGTGCCAGGAATGCCAGGCCAGGCCCGATACGCTGCAGGCCTTGCAGGCGCTGACCGCTTTGTATGGCGATCTGTCCGTGGTCGATCAGGCCCGCCAGCGTCTGCCGGATCTGCCAGCCGTGCATGCGGCGCTGGATGCGTTGCATACCTTGAGCATGGCGCTGCCGGATGCGCCCATCGCCATCGACTTGGCCGATATGGGCGGCAGCTATGGCTATCACTCCGGCCCTGTGTTTTCGATTTATGCCGCCGGCTGGCATGATGCGCTGGTGCGCGGCGGGCGTTATGACGGCATTGGCCGTAAATTCGGTCGGTCGCGTCCGGCGACGGGCTTCAGCCTGGATCTGCGCAAGCTGTCGGCAGGTCTGCCGGATGCGCAACGGGCCCGGGCCATTCGTGCGCCCTGGTCGGATGATCCCGGCTTGGCTCAAGTGATCAGCTCCCTGCGCATGCAGGGCCATATCGTGATCCAAAGCCTGCCGGGCGAGCCGCAGCAGTACGATGAATTCCAGATCGATCAGGAATTGATCTCGGCGGACAGTGGTTGGACCCTGCGGTCCGTCGCTGTCTGATGGTATAAACTTATTCGTTTCTTTAGGCGGCATGGTGCCGCCGCAAGCAAGGCTTATGAGCAAGAACATCGTCGTGATTGGCACCCAGTGGGGTGACGAAGGCAAGGGCAAGATCGTGGATTGGCTCGCCGAGTCAGCCCAGGGGGTCGTGCGCTTTCAGGGCGGGCACAACGCCGGCCATACACTGTGGATCAATGGCCGCAAGACCATTTTGCGCCTGATCCCGTCGGGCATCATGCACCCGCACGTCACGTGCTATATCGGCAATGGCGTGGTGCTGTCGCCCGAAGCCTTGCTGGCCGAAATCGGCGAACTCGAAGCTGCGGGGCTGGATGTGCGTTCGCGGCTGCAGATTTCCGCCGCCTGCCCGTTGATCCTGCCGTATCACGTGGCGCTGGATCAGGCCCGCGAAGCCCGCAAGGGCGAGGGCAAGATCGGCACCACGGGGCGCGGCATCGGTCCTGCCTACGAAGACAAGATCGCCCGGCGCGCCTTGCGTGTCCAGGATCTGTACGATCCGGAAGTCTTCGATGAAAAACTGGCCGAAGTGCTGGATTATCACAATTTCGTCCTGACCCAGTATCTGGGCGCCAAGGCCATCGAGGCCAATCAGGTGCGCGATCAAGTCATGGCGCTGGCGCCGCAGATCGAACCGATGGTGGCGGATGTCTCCAGCAATATTCATATTGCTCGCCGAGCCGGCCATAGCTTGCTGTTCGAAGGCGCCCAGGGCACCTTGCTGGACATCGATCACGGCACGTACCCATTTGTCACCAGCAGCAATTGCGTGGCGGGCGCCGCCTCGGCAGGCGTGGGCGTCGGGCCGCAGGCGTTGGACTATGTGCTGGGTATCGCCAAAGCCTACACCACGCGTGTCGGATCGGGGCCGTTTCCCACCGAATTGCTGGACGATACCGGTCTGCGGCTGGCCACGGTGGGCAAGGAATTTGGTTCCGTCACCGGTCGCCCCCGCCGTTGCGGCTGGTTCGACGGCGCCGCCATGAAGCGTTCGGTCATGATCAATGGCCTGACGGGGCTGTGCATCACCAAACTTGACGTGCTCGATGGCGTCGAGCAGCTCAAGATCGGTGTGGGCTACCGCTATAAAGGCCAATTCCTGGACGTGCTGCCCTATGGCGCCCATGCGGCGGCTGAGGCCGAGCCGGTGCTGGAAGAGATGGCCGGCTGGTCGGAATCCACGGTGGGCATCACCGAATACGACAAGCTGCCGATCAATGCCCGGCGCTATCTGGAACGCATCGCGGAAGTCTGCGATGTGCCGATCGATATGGTGTCGACCGGTCCCGACCGGCTGGAAACCATCGTGCTGCGTCACCCCTTCCAAGGCTAAAAAAACAAAAGGACAGAACCATGGGCATTCCGTCGAGCACCGACCGCGATCTCTGGGTCAGTTGGGAACAATATCACGCGCTGGTCGAGCGTCTGGCCCTGCAGGTGCATGAGTCCGGCTGGGCTTTCGACAAGATCCTGTGCCTGGCGCGCGGGGGCGTGCGGGTCGGCGATATCCTGTCGCGCATTTTCGACGTGCCCCTGGGCATCCTGGCGACCAGCAGCTATCGCGAAGCTGCCGGTACAGTGCAGGGGCAGTTGGACATCGCGCAGTTCATCACCATCACCCGCGGCACACTGGAAGGCAAGGTCTTGCTGGTGGACGATATGGTGGATACCGGCCTGACCTTCAGCCGGGTGCATGATCATTTGCTCAAGCAGTTCCCCGGCATCACCGAGATGCGCACGGCTGTGTTGTGGCAAAAGGGCCATGCCAAAGTCCAACCGGATTACTTCGTGGATCAGTTGCCCACCAATCCCTGGATTCACCAGCCCTTCGAAGATTATGACAGCCTGCGCCCGCATCAGCTGGAATCCTGGATCCGCAAAGGTGTGCGTTCCGCTTATCCGGATGCAAAATCATAGATTCCGGGCCCGATTCGTGCTAGAATCTCCTGCTGTCTTATATGGATATTTTCCATTAACCCAACCGTGAATGCACCGGTCGCCCGTGGGGTGTTGCCGACATTCATGATTTTTACAGGCTTTCAAGGATTTACATGCCGATTGTCCGCCTCAAAGAAAACGAGCCCTTCGAGGCCGCCCTGCGACGCTTTAAGCGCACCATCGAAAAGACCGGTCTTTTGACCGAGCTGCGTTCGCGTGAATTCTACGAGAAGCCCACCGCTGAACGTAAGCGCAAGCTGGCTGCTGCCGTCAAGCGCCACTACAAACGCATTCGCAGCCAACAACTGCCGCCGCGACTCTATTGATTGATTCCTGAATCATTTATCCAGGAACTGCTGGCGCGCGTAGATATCGTCGATGTTGTCGGGCGGTATGTGCAGCTGCGCAAAGGGGGCGCAAACCTATTGGGTTTGTGCCCTTTTCACACTGAAAAATCGCCTTCGTTCACGGTCAGCCCCACCAAACAGTTTTATCACTGCTTTGGCTGCGGCGCGCACGGCAGTGCGATCCATTTCCTGACCGAACATACCGGCGCGCCGTTTCCCGAAGCCGTGCGCACACTGGCTGCCAGCGTGGGCATGACGGTGCCCGAAGAGCCGCGCAGTCCGCGCCAGCGGGCTGCCGAGCGTGAGCGCCGCGAGGAAGGATCCCGTCAGCGTGACGTGTTGCAGCAGGCGCAGGCTCATTATCGGGCAGCGCTGAAGCAGGCGCCTCAAGCCATCGCCTACCTGAAAAAGCGCGGACTCAGCGGCGAGATTGCCGCCCGTTATGGGCTGGGGTGGGCCAGCGCCGACCGTCGTGGTCTGGCCAGTGTGTTTGAACACTACGAAGACCCTGCGCTGATCGAGTCCGGGCTGGTCATCGAGGCCGAAGACGGTCGCCGTCATGACCGTTTTCGCGCTCGGGTGATGTTCCCCATCCTGAACACGCGGGGGCAATTGATTGGCTTTGGCGGGCGCCTGATCGAGGCCGGCGAGCCCAAATACCTGAATTCGCCCGAGACCAGTCTGTTTTCCAAAGGGCACGAGCTTTACGGCTTGTACGAGGCCCGCGCCGGCATCCGCAGCGAGGGCTGCGTGTTGGTCGTCGAGGGCTATATGGACGTGGTGGCCTTGGCGCAGTACGGCTTGAACAATGCGGTCGCCACGCTGGGCACGTCCACGACCAGCAATCATCTGCAAAAGCTGTGCCGTGCGAGCGATCGCATCATCTTCAGTTTCGATGGCGACGGGGCGGGGCGCAAGGCGGCCTGGCGCGCTTTGCAGGCCTGTCTGCCGTGGGTGGCCGAAGACATTTCCATGCGTTTTCTGTTTCTGCCCGAGGGGCAGGACCCGGATTCCTATGTGCGAGCGTACGGTGTGCAAGCCTTGCGAGCTTGTCTGGGCGAGGCTTTGCCCTTGTCGCGCTTCATGTTGGAAGAGCTGGGCGGGCGTCACGACCTGCGCGAGGCAGAGGGCCGTGCCGCCTGTGTGCACGAGGCGCGGCCCCTGTTTGCGCAGATGCCGGAAGGCGGATTCCGCTTGCAGGTCGAGCGCGAATTCGCCCAGCAGGTGCGTCTGACGCCGGAAGAACTCAGCCAAATGCTGGCCAGCGGGCCGGCGACGATCGCAGCGCAGCCGCCGGGACAGGCTCGGCGGTCCGACGGGCCGATGCATGCCGGTGCGGCAGGGGACGCCGCAGAAGAGTGGCAGGCAGCCGCGGCATCGACGCAAGAACCCCCCTGGCTGGCGGCAGGATTCGGCCAGGCCGGAGCGCCCGAGGGGCGTTCCTCTGCAGGCGGGCGCCGGCGTACTCGCGCAGCTCAGTCGCGCACGGTGACGCCGCTGGCGCGGCGTTTGCTGCGGCTGTTGCTGGCGCATCCGGCTTTGGTGGATGAACTGGGCGACCAGCAGCTTGAATTATTGGCTCATCATCCCCATCTGCACATGGTTCGGGAATTGATCGGCTTGGCCAGCGTCTGCGGCGGACGTCATGCGGGCGCTTTGCTGGAAGCCGCCGATCCTGATTCGGACCTTGCTGCGGCGATCCGCGACCTGTCCACCGAAATCCTGACGCAGGAATTGCCAGATCCCCAGGCGGAATGGCGCGATGCGCTGCGGAATATCGAATTGCAGGCGGTGCAGGAACAATGCGATCGACTGATCGAGGCGGGGCTGAGCGATGAAACGCAGCGCCGCCGGTATCAGGACCTTAGCCGCCGGCTGGCCCGCTTGAAGGCCCCGGCAGGATGAATCTTCCTGGCAAGTGCAGTAAACTACATGGTTTTCAATAAGTTGAGCGCCTTCAACGGAATTGTCGACCCGGAATGTTGCCCGACCCGGCAACTGAACTGAGAACGGAAAGAGCACATGACCACCAAAGCAACTGGCAAAACCCCTGCGGCTGCCAAAAAAACGGCAGCCAAGAAAACCAAGGCCCAGAGCGCCGAGCTCGAATCCGTGGTCAAGGCGGCCAGTGTGACGGCGGCAGAGCCGGCGGCGACGAAAAAGGCCGCCGCCAAGCCCGTAGCCAAGAAAGCCCCTGCCAAGAAGGCGGCGGCCACGACGCCGCGCGCGCCCAAGGTCGCCAGCGGGCGCAAACCCGGTCGTCCGGCGAAAAACGCTGGCAGCGATGGCGCCGACTATTCGGATGATGATGCCGATGACGGCGAGGTCATCCCCGATCTGAAACCCCTGCCTAAACGGGGCGGCAAGCGTGCCAAGGGCGAAAAAGAAAGCCCATCGCGCAGCCAGATGACCCCGGAAGAACAGGAAGCCCGGCGCAACCGCCTGAAGATCCTGATCAAGCTGGGCAAGGAACGCGGCTACCTGACCTACGGCGAAATCAACGATCATCTGCCCGACGATCTGGTCGATGCCGAAGCCATCGACGGCATCATCAGCACCTTCAACGACATGGGGATCAAGGTCTACGACCAGGCCCCCGATGCCGAAACCCTGCTGATGAGCGACAACGTGCCGTCGGCGACCAGCGACGACGACGTCGAAGACGAAGCCGAAGCCGCGCTGACCACGGTGGATTCCGATTTCGGTCGCACGACCGATCCGGTGCGCATGTACATGCGTGAAATGGGCACGGTCGAGCTTTTGACCCGCGAAGGCGAAATCGAGATCGCCAAGCGCATCGAAGACGGCCTCAAACACATGGTGATGGCGATTGCCGCCTGCCCGACCACGGTCAATGAAATCCTGGAACACATTCGCAAGGTCCGCGAAGGCTCCGCCCAGATCGACGAGGTCGTCGACGGCCTGATCGACGAGGAAGGCGAGGACTACGCCGGTTCCGGGGTGACGTCGGACGACGACGACGGTCCGGCTGGCGGCATGAGCAGCAAGCAACTGGAATACCTGCGCACCAAGGCACTGAAGAAATTCGATGTGGTCGAATCCTGGTTCGACAAGATGCGTTTGGCATTCGAAGACGAGGGCTATAAATCCCCGGCGTACGTCGAAGCCCGCGAAGCCATTCACGCTGAACTGATGGGCGTGCGCTTTACCGCCAAAATGGTCGAGCGTCTGGCCGATGCCTTGCGCGTCCAGGTTGCAGAGGTCCGCACCCAAGAACGCGCCGCGATGTCCATCTGCGTCACCCGCGCCGGCATGCCTCGCGCGCATTTCATCAAGGCCTTCCCGGGCAATGAAACCAATCTGGATTGGGTGGTGCAGGAAGTCGCTGCCGGCCATGCCTATTCCGAAACATTGGAACGTCATGCCCCCGCTGTGCAGGAAATTCAGCAAAAATTGATTGAGCTGCAGCGCAGCGTCGTCTTGCCGCTGAAAGACCTGAAAGACGTCAACAAGCGCATGGCCACTGGCGAAGCCAAGGCCCGCAAGGCCAAGCGCGAAATGACCGAGGCCAACCTGCGTCTGGTGATCTCGATCGCTAAAAAGTACACCAACCGCGGTTTGCAGTTCCTGGACCTGATCCAGGAAGGCAACATCGGCCTGATGAAGGCGGTGGACAAATTCGAGTACCGGCGCGGCTATAAGTTTTCCACGTATGCCACATGGTGGATCCGGCAGGCCATCACGCGTTCCATCGCTGACCAGGCCCGCACGATCCGGATCCCGGTGCATATGATCGAAACGATCAACAAGATGAACCGGATCAACCGTCAGATCCTGCAGGAAACGGGCGCCGAGCCCGATCCCGCGACCCTGGCGCAAAAAATGGACATGCCGGAAGACAAGGTCCGCAAGATCCTGAAGATCGCTAAAGAGCCGATTTCCATGGAAACGCCTATCGGCGACGATGATGATTCCCATCTGGGCGACTTCATCGAGGATACCGGCACGGTGTCGCCGTCGGATTTCGCGCTGCATGGTTCCATGCGCGATGTCGTCAAGGAAGTGCTGGATTCCCTGACCCCGCGCGAGGCCAAGGTCCTGCGCATGCGTTTCGGCATCGAAATGAGCACGGACCAGACGCTGGAAGAAGTCGGCAAGCAGTTCGACGTCACTCGCGAGCGCATCCGCCAGATCGAGGCCAAGGCGCTGCGTAAATTGCGTCACCCCAGCCGGGCGGACAAGCTGAAGTCCTTCCTGGAAGGTCAGTAATCGCTGGCGCCAAGCCGTTGGTTTCGGTGATGTCGACACAGGCCGCCCCTCGGGGCGGCCTGTGTCATTTCAAGCGGCGGTACAGGGTGCTGCGGTGAATGCCCAGGCGGCGCGCCGCCTGGGCCATATTGCCGGCGCATTCCTGCAAGACGCGCTGGATCGTGGCTTGCTGGACATCATGCAGCCGCGCGGAGGAGTCGGACCGCGCTGCGGTCGGTGCAGAAGAGGCGGTAGCGTCCCCCGCAGGGGCGGTGCCGGGCGCGTCGGTCCCGCTGGCGGTCGCCACATCGGGCGGTAATTGATGCGCCTGGATCGGCGTTGGCTCTGGGTACTGGCAGCGCAGCCGCCGCAGGACGCTACGCAGTTCGCGGTAGTTGCCCGGCCAGGCGTGGCCCGCCAGCACATCGGCAGCGTCATGGCTCAGCTGCCCGCCCAGCGCCTGATATTGCGTGTGGATGAACTGAGCCAGGTCGGGCCGCAGGCGCAGGGGCGGCAAGGCCAGCGGCATGTCCTGCAGCCTGTAGTACAGATCGGCGCGGAATCGGCCCTGATCGACCAGGGCTTTCAGGTCATGATGGCTGGCGCTGATCAGGCCGACGTCCAGCGCCACGCGCTTGTCCGATCCTAGCGGCTGGACTTCTCGTTCCTGCAGCACCCGCAGCAGACGGGTTTGCAGACCCAAGGGCATGTCGCCGATTTCGTCCAGAAACAGGATGCCTTGATGCGCCTGACGCAGCAGGCCCCGTGAGCCTTCTCGGCGTGCGCCGGTGAAGGCGCCGGCTTCGTAGCCGAATAGTTCGGATTCGATCAGATGTTCGGGCAGGGCCGCGCAATTGATGGCGATGAACGCGCCTTGACGACGGCGGCTGCCGGTGTGGATATGCCGCGCCAGGACTTCTTTGCCGGTGCCGGTTTCCCCCTGGAGCAATACAGCCAGACCGCTGTCGATGGCGCGGATGGCCTGCTGCAGCAAAGGGGCGTGAAGGGCGTCCGTTTGGGGCGGCGCGTCGGGCAGCGAGGGGCGGGCTGGGGATGGGCCGTCCGGGCTGAGCGAGACCAGGGTTCGGGTGGGCGCATGCAGGCGCCCGGTCAGCGGCTGGCCGTCATGTCGGCGCAAGCGGGTGTCGCGCGTGTGCAGGACTCCGTCTATCCATTGGGCGCAGGGTGTGCCGATCAGCTGCCAGTCGGCGCCCAGCGCCTGCAGGGCGGCTTCGTTGGCGCCCGCGATCCGGGCATCGTCGTCCAGCAGCAGCATGGCCGGCGCGCTATCCGGACCGGGGCTTTCGCCCAGATGGAAGTCCAGCCGCCGCAGCGGGCTGCCGAACAGGATCTGGTTGTTGATGCCCTGGGCCAGGCGCTGCACCAGGGGCAGCGCGTAGAGGCTCTGGGCGTCGACCGGGCAGGAGAGATCCAGAATGCCCAGGATTTCCCCGATGGCCGAAAAAATCGGCGCGGCATGGCAGCTGAGGATGCTGTTGCGGGCCAGGAAGTGTTCGGCGCCATGCACGCGAACGGCATGGCCATCATGCAACGCTGTGCCGATGGCGTTGGTGCCGCGTTGGGATTCGGCCCAGTTGACTCCCGCGCGCAGTGCGATGCGCTGGGCCTTGTCCAGAAAGCTGGGGTTGCCGCGTTCGTGCAGGATGAGGCCGCTGGGATCGGCCAGGATGGCGATGCCGTTGGTCGACCCGACCAGGGCGCCCAGCGCGATGAGGCTGGGTTCCGCATATCGCAGCAGCGGCTGGTGGGTTTCGATCTTCAGGCTGAGATCCGCTCTGGGCAATGGGTCTGGATCGTTCAGCAGATGCGGGTCCAGATCGGCGCAGCGGGTCCAGGATTGATGAATGCGGGCCGCCGCCTGGGAGCGGGTGTCAGGGGCGAGAACGAGTGGCGGTGGATGCTGCATATCGGCGTCTCCGTCCGGGTAGCGGCGCATGTGATGCATGATGAGGCGCCGCTGTCGCAAAATGCAGGGGAAAGTGTCGCAAAATGCGACAAGTCTCTGTTTTTAAAGCAGGTTCCGTTTCAGTATGCCACTGCTGCCAGCGTAAGGAAAGCCCTGTGCCTCGTGGGGAACGCTCGCCCGTTGGCTGGCTTGCCCGGCAGGAAAAGGTGTCTGGCATGGTCCTTGCTTTAAGAAGATCAAGCGCCGGTGCATGGTGCATCGGACAAGGCGGCGCCCCGGCAGGGAAACAAACGCCCCGGATCAAGGAGACAGACATGGACATGACCGACCTGAAGCACTTTGGGATCGACATCGGCTTTCCCTATAAAAAACACTACGAAAACTATATCGGCGGGCGCTGGGTGGCGCCGGCTGCCGGCAATTACTTCGATAATCTGTCGCCGATTACCGGGCAGGTGTTCTGCGAGGTGCCGCGATCCGACGCCGCCGACGTCGAGGCGGCCCTGGATGCGGCCCATGCCGCCCGCAAGGCCTGGGGTGAAACGTCGGTGGCCGAACGCGCCGGCGTGCTGCTGCGCATTGCCGATCGCATGGAACAGAATTTACGCCTGCTGGCGGTGGCCGAGACCATCGACAACGGCAAGCCGCTGCGCGAAACCATGGCGGCGGACTTGCCGCTGGCCATCGACCACATGCGTTATTTCGCCGGCTGCATCCGCGCCCAGGAAGGCGGAATTTCCGAGATCGACCACACCACCGTGGCCTACCATTTCCACGAACCCATGGGCGTGGTCGGCCAGATCATCCCCTGGAACTTTCCCCTGCTGATGGCCGCCTGGAAACTGGGGCCGGCGCTGGCGGCGGGCAACTGCGTGGTCATGAAGCCCGCAGAACAAACCCCCGCGTCGATCCTGGTGCTGATGGAACTGATTGGCGATCTGCTGCCGCCTGGCGTGCTGAATATCGTCAACGGTTTTGGCCGGGAAGCCGGCGCAGCACTGGCGTCCAGCAAACGCATCGCCAAGATCGCCTTCACGGGATCCACACCGACCGGCAAACACATCCTGCATGCCGCCGCCGACAATCTGATTCCCAGCACGGTGGAATTGGGCGGCAAGAGTCCGAACATCTTCTTTGCCAACGTCATGGACCAGGACGACGCCTTTTTCGATAAGGCGCTGGAAGGCCTGAGCATGTTCGCCCTGAATCAGGGCGAGATCTGCACCTGCCCGTCGCGCATCCTGATCCAGGAATCCATCTACGAGCGTTTCATCGAGCGCGCGGTCAAGCGGGTCGAATCCATGAAGGCGGGCCATCCGCTGGCTGCGGACACCATGCTGGGCGCTCAGGTGTCCAGGGCGCAGATGGACAAGATTCTGGGCTACATCGACATCGGCCGCGACGAGGGCGCCCGCTGCCTGACCGGGGGCGCGCGCAATGCGCCGGGGGCAGGGCTGGACGACGGTTTTTACGTCAAGCCGACGCTGCTGTTCGGCGAGAACAGCATGCGGGTGTTCCAGGAGGAAATCTTCGGCCCCGTGGCAGCTGTGACGACTTTCAAGGACGAGGACGAAGCCATCGCCATCGCCAACGACACCGATTACGGCCTGGGCGCGGGGGTCTGGACGCGTGATGGCTCGCAGGCCTACCGCGTGGGGCGTCAGGTCCAGGCGGGGCGGGTGTGGACGAATTGCTTTCACCTGTATCCCGCGCATGCCGCCTTTGGCGGCTACAAGCAATCCGGCATCGGACGCGAAACCCACAAGATGGCGCTGAGCGCCTATCAGCAGACCAAGTGCCTGCTGGTCAGCTACAGCCCCAATGCTCTGGGCTTTTTCTAAGGCTTTTCAAGACCGCTGACCGCGCTCTGCATCCGCTGCCGGAAATCCCGTGGGGATTGTCCGGCGGCTTTGCGAAAGAAGCGCGTGAAATGCGCGGGTTCCGAAAATCCCAGCGCATCCGAGATCTCGCTGATCGTCATCGAGGTATAGATCAGGCTGCGGCTGGCTTCCAGGGCCAGGCGCTCATGGATCAGTTGCAAGGGGGTTTTCTCGGCGTGAGTGCGCGTGATCAGGTTCAGGTGCGTGGTGCTCAGCCCCAGCGTGTCGGCATACCAGGCGACCGCATGCTGTCGGCTGTGGGCCCGTTCCAGCAGTTCGCCGAACCGGGCATAGTGTTGCATCCCCCGATCGGGCTGTCGGGTGGGGGCGTCATGGGCGGGATGATGGCGCAGGCGGGCGTACAGCAGGGTCAGCCAGGCCTCGATCTGGGCCTCTCGAAAGGGCAGGCGAGCAGCGTATTGCGCGTTGAGCTGGGCGCAGGCCTCGTGCAGGCTGTCGCTGTGCGCGCCGGCAGTCAAGCGGTGCAGCATCGGATGGTGCGGAGCAGCCCCTGATGGACCAAGCCGCTGTGTCAGATGCGCCAGCAGGGCGTTGGTGATCGTGATGACGTAGCCGGCGCAATCGGCGTCGAACTCAAAACCATGTACATAGGCCTGGGGCACTTCGACGACCGCCGGAGCCCGGATGGCGGGACGACGCTGTTCCAGGCTGACGATGGCGCGCCCCTGATGCAGGTACAGAATCTGGTAGAGGCCGGCGTGGCGATGTGGTCGAATATGCCAATTGTGCAAGCTGCTTCTGGATGCGATGGTTTCGCAGTGCAGCATTTCTGCCAGGGGCCATCCGGCTTGTTCGCCATAAAGCTGAAACAGAGGGGCAGTCTGTAGATAGTTCATTTTGGCAATTTTATGCTTGAAAAATCCATTCCAAAATGAGCGGCTGGCAGGCACCATGAGGCCAGTTCCGGGCTTATCCGAGCGCCAGGGGGCGCCAAGTCCGGCAGGAGGAGACTATGAAAACACAAGTGGCGATCATCGGTGCAGGCCCTTCGGGGCTGTTGCTGGGTCAATTGCTGCATCGCTGCGGCATCGATAACGTGATTTTGGAACGCCATACCCCGGACTATGTCCTGGGGCGGGTGCGGGCCGGGGTGCTGGAATACGGCTTCGTCGATCTGATGCGCGAAGCCGGCGTATCCGCGCGCATGGACGCCGAAGGGCTGGAGCATGACGGCTTCACGCTGGCCTTTCAGGGGCGCAGGCAGCGGGTGGACCTGATGGGCCTGACGGGCAAATCCGTGCTGGTCTACGGGCAGACCGAACTGACGCATGACCTGATGGATGCCCGCCGGGCCAGCGGCGCGCCGATCTACTACGAAGCCACCGACGTGCAATTGCACGACTTTATGGCTGGCAAACCGCGCGTCACCTTTATGCACGAAGGCCATCGCCAGACGTTGGACTGCGATTACATCGCCGGGTGCGATGGTTTTCATGGCGTGTCGCGCCAGTCGGTGCCGCAGGATAGGATCAAGAATTTCGAGCGGGTCTACCCCTTTGGCTGGCTGGGCCTGCTGACCGACACGCCGCCCGTCGAAGACGAGTTGATCTATGTGCATCATCCGCGAGGCTTCGCCCTGTGCAGCATGCGTTCGCACACGCGCAGCCGCTATTATCTGCAGTGCAGCCTGGCGGAACATGTCGAGGAATGGTCCGACGACCGTTTCTGGACGGAGCTGTCGGCCCGCCTGCCCGAAGACGTGGCCGCCAAATTGCAGACTGGCCCGTCGTTCGAGAAAAGCATTGCGCCGCTGCGCAGTTTCGTGGCGGAACCCATGCGCTTTGGGCAACTGTTCCTGGTGGGTGATGCCGCGCATATTGTGCCGCCCACCGGTGCCAAAGGTCTGAACCTGGCCTCCAGCGACGTCTATACCCTGTACCATGCCTTGCGCGGGGCCTGCCTGGACAATCGCCCCGAGCTGTTGGATCGCTATTCAGAGATCTGTCTGCGCCGTATCTGGAAAGCAGAGCGCTTTTCCTGGTGGATGACGTCGTTGCTGCATACCTTCGAGGGCGATCCCTTCAATCAGCGCATCCAGCAGGCCGAGCAGGATTACTACACCAGCACGCAGGCGGGCCTGACCACCATCGCGGAAAACTACGTGGGTCTGCCTTACGAACCCGTGGTTTGATCGTCAAGCGGCGATGTCCGGGCCGCCGTCCAACATCCTGCGCCGAAAGTCTTTCGGGGACAGGCCGGCCAAGCGTTTGAAAAAGCGTGTGAAGTAACCGGGATCGGCAAAGCCCAGTGAGTCGGCGATGGCGCTGATCGGTCGGGGGGTGTAGATCAATTCGCGGCGTGCTTCCAGCACCAGGCGTTCGTGGATCAGTTGCAACGCTGTCTTGCCCGCCAGCGTCTGGGCAATGCTGTTCAGGTGCGCGGCCGTCACGCCCAGGCGCCCGGCGTACCAGCCGACCTGATGCTGCCGGGAAAAGTGCATTTCGATCATCTGCGCATAGCGCGCCAGATGCAGGCTGCCGGACGACGGTTCCGCCGCGCGGTCGCAACGGGGGGCATGATGGCGGTGGATCCATACCAGAATGCTGCCTAGCAGTGCTTCCAGCAAGGGGCCGCGTTGTGGGTGATGCGGACGGTGGTATTCCTGGTCCAACTGGTCGAATGTGTGGCTCGTGTAGGCGTCTTGCGCGCCCAGCGTCAGCAGGGCGGGTCCCGCCAGGGTGTGCAGGCTCAGACTGTGGCGCAGGCACAGCGGCTGCAGCAGGGCATAGGTCAGGGTCAGAATGTAGCCGCCTGCGCCGGGCTGGAACATGAATTCGTGGACAACGTGCGGGGGAACCAGCACTACGTGCCCAGCGCCCAGCCGCAAGGGGCCGACGTCAGGCTGGCCGTTGTCCGTCGGTGGCTGCGCCGTGCGTGCGCACAGGGTTTGGGCCTGGCCGTCGAGCACGACTTTGGCGTCGCCGGATTGCAGGAACAGGATCTGGAACAGATCCGTATGCTTGTGCGCAGTGACATGCCAATTGTGCAATTTTTCCTGTGCAGCGATGGTTTCGCAGTACAGCGGATCCGGATGAGTCCAGACATTGCCATAGCCGTACAGCTTATAGATCGGCACGGAGGTGTGGTCGTGGGCGGGTGGCGCGGGGATCAGGTCTGTCATGGCGAAGCTGTCTGGGGGATATCCACGAAATGTACATTTTTAAACTATAAAAATCCATTCCCTGCCGTGCGGCTCAGCAGCATGATGGGACCGGTTTGATGTGCAGTAGCCCCAGGGCTTGTATCAAGCCTGCGACCCCCGCACCCGGGCGGGGCATTTTTCAAGGAGACCCCCTATGACGACGGCCCAGACCCGATCACGCCGGCGCACCATCCCCGGCACCGTGATCTTTGATGGCGATCTGGCGCGGATCGGCTATGCCCTGAACCGCATGTGCTTCAGTTTTAATTCGGCCCAGTGCCGGGCGGCGTTTCAGCAGGACGAGGAAGCCTACATGGAACGATACCGCCTGGATGATACCCAGAAGGCCGCCGTGCGCAGCCGCGAAGTGTTGCGCATGATCGCAGCCGGTGGCCACCCCTATTATCTGGCCAAGCTGGCCGGTATTTTCGGCTTGGACATGCAGGATATCGGCGCCCAGCAGACCGGCGTGAGCAAGCAGGAATTTCAGGCGAAACTCGCCGCGGCAGGAGCATGAATATGGCACATCTTGTTGGCAGTATCAGCACATCCCACGTTCCGGCCATAGGCGGTGCGCTCGCCCGCAGCAAGCAGCAGGAACCCTACTGGAAACCCTTTTTCGATGCCTATGACCAGGCTCGCGACTGGCTGGCCGAGATGCGCCCCGATGTGGTCGTCATTCTGCACAACGACCATGGCCTGAATTTTTTTCTGGACAAGATGCCGACGTTTTCCGTGGGCGCGGCGCCGTCCTATCAGACGGCGGACGAGGGCTGGGGCATTCCCGCCCTGGTCGAGCCGCGTGGCTGCCTGGATCTGTCCTGGCACATCGTCGAAACGCTGGTGGCCGATGAATTCGACATCACCACCTGCCAGGAAGCCTTGATCGATCATGCGGTGTCCCTGCCGCTGGCCCTGCTGTGGCCCGAAGGCCAGCAGTCCGGCGCCTGGCCGGTAGAGATCGTGCCGGTCTGCATCAATACGGTCCTGGCGCCATACCCCTCGGCTTCCCGTTGTTACCGGCTGGGGCAATCCCTGCGTCGCGCCATCGAGTCCTGGGACGATGAGCGGCGGGTGCTGGTGATCGCCAGCGGCGGCCTGTCCCACCAACTGGATGGCGAGCGCGCCGGCTTCATCAACAAGCCTTTTGATCTGCAGTTCATGGACAGTCTGGTGGATGATCCGACATGGATCACGCGTTTTTCCAACGAAGATCTGGTGGAACTGGCCGGCACCCAGGGGATCGAGCTGCTGATGTGGGTGGCGGCGCGCGGCGTGCTGGACGATACGCCGGTGCGCCGCCATCACGCCCATTATCATGTGCCGATTTCCAATACCGCCACGGGTCTGCTGGTGCTGGAGCCGGCTTAAGCGCGGCTGGCCGTCCGTCCGCCGGCATCCCGGCGGACGGTTTCCCCGGCGCTTGTC
>NZ_JBATXG010000015.1:0-149486 GCF_049673105.1 Castellaniella sp. | reverse complement strand
TCCCCCCCTTTCCCCCGTAGGGCGTATGCGGTATTAGCTGACCTTTCGGCCAGTTATCCCCCGCTACTGGGCACGTTCCGATACATTACTCACCCGTTCGCCACTCGCCGCCAAAGAAAGCAAGCTTTCTTCGCGCTGCCGTTCGACTTGCATGTGTAAAGCATCCCGCTAGCGTTCAATCTGAGCCAGGATCAAACTCTTCAGTTCAATTCCTGTAATCGTAGTTTCTTATCCCCGAAGGGATGGAAAGCTACGTTCGCTATGCATCACTCAAAAGAAACGACAAAGTATGGTTTTAACCTTACTTCTTCATTTCTATCTATGTGAGCACTTGGTATAACATGTGTGCATTTCCGAACAGTGCGAGACTCGTGAGAATCATCGTACCGCCGGGCTGTGCTGCCTGTTATCAAGCGCCCACACTTATCGGCTGTTAAGTTTTTAAAGAACAAATCTGCGTAAAGCAGAGAAACGAGATTATGAAGAAGTTTTTATTTCCTGTCAAGTCGCTGCCAGGGAAATTTACAACCGGCGAACCGGCGAAACCTCTACCGCTGCAGCAATCTGACCGAAGATCTTCATCCTCTCGCCGAAGCCCGCCATTAAAACACATCCGCATTTCAATGTCAAACCTGACTGCCTTCGACCGAAGCCGAATCTTCGTCGCTCACATCCGCCATCAATCGGGCTTTTCACCTACAAATCAATGACTTCTGCCTGGCTGACCCCATCCTAAAAGGACAGGACTTCAGGGTTAACCCTGGGTGCCTGGCGGCGAAGAGACCGAACTATAGCACAGCTTTTTTACCGCGTGCAAGTTCAGGGCGAAAATCCCTTGGTGGTGATACAGTCCAATGAGCAATCCCCTTGTAAACAAGAACAAACAGGCTGCTCATCCATGCCCCTTAACGAAGACATACTGATCAACGTCACCCCTTTCGAAACCCGTGTGGCCCTGACTGCCCAGGGCGTGGCACAAGAGCTTCATATAGAACGCAGTATCCAGCGCGGACACGTGGGCAATCTCTATTTGGGTCGGGTCGCCCGGGTGCTGCCGGGGATGCAAAGCGCGTTCGTGGACATCGGCCAGGAAAGAGCCGCTTTCATCCACGTGGCCGACCTGCGGCAGAACCGCCATGCCCGCAGCAACGGGGAACATAATCTCCAGACCCCTATCGAGAAGCTGCTCTTCGAAGGTCAGCCGTTGCTGGTGCAGGTCATCAAGGACCCCATCGGCACCAAGGGCGCCCGCCTGTCGACGCACATCAGCATTGCCGGTCGCATGCTGGTCTACCTGCCGCATGAACCTCATATCGGCATTTCGCAGCGCATCGGCGACGAAACCGAGCGCGAGGCCCTGCGCCAGCGCATTCTGGCCTTGCGACCGACCGATGAACCCGGCGGCTTTATCGTGCGTACTCAGGCCGAGGGCGCCAGCGACGAGGAATTGGTCGCCGATATCCGCTATCTGCGAACGCTCTGGGACAATATCCAGGACCGGATCCGCAAGGTGCCGGCGCCTTCTCCCGTCTATATCGAACTGACCCTGGCCCAGCGGGTGCTACGCGATATGGCGACCCCGGACACCGGCAGCATTACCGTGGATTCCCGCAGCGTCACCCAGGAACTGATCGCCTGGGCTCAGCGCTACACACCGTCCGTCGTCGAGCGCATCCACCACTACAGCGGCAACCGCCCGCTGTTCGACACGGCCAATGTGGATGAGGAAATCGCGCGCGCCCTGTCGCGCCGGGTGGATCTGAAGTCCGGCGGCTATCTGATCATCGATCAGACCGAAGCGCTGACGACGGTGGACGTCAATACCGGCGGCTATGTGGGCGGGCGCAATTTCGACGACACGATCTTCAAGACCAACCTGGAAGCGGCCATCGCCATCGCCCGGCAACTGCGCCTGCGCAATCTGGGCGGCATCATCGTGCTGGATTTCATTGATATGGACGATGCCGGGCATCAGGCATCCGTGCTGGCCGAACTGCATAAGGCACTGGCGCCTGATCGCACACGCGTGACGGTCAGCGGCTTCAGCCAACTGGGCTTGGTGGAAATGACGCGCAAACGCACCAGGGATTCCCTGGCCCATCAGCTCTGCGAACCCTGCCCCACGTGCCAATCGCGGGGATCGGTGCGCACGGCGCGTACGCTGTGCTATGAAATTCTGCGGGAAATTCTGCGCGAAGCCCGTCAGTTCGACCCCAAAGAATTCCGCATTGTCGCGTCCCAGGCCGTGATCGATCTGTTCCTGGAAGAAGAAAGCCAGCACCTGGCGATGCTGGGCGATTTCGTCGGCAAGCCGATCTCGCTGGCGGTGGAAGCCGGCTATGGGCAGGAACAATACGACCTGGTGCTGCTATAAGCCGGCAGTCCCTTATTCCCCCAGGTTCATCTTGTTTTCCCAGCTGCTGTCTGCCTGACAGAGTTCCGGTTTCATCATGGCTGTGAGCATTTCATGCACACGTTCCATCTGGCCGGCATGGTAGCTGTACGCTGTGACATTGATGGTGCGGTTGTGCAGCAAGGTCAGGCTGAGCACGACGCTGCGGTCCCAGCCGGCATCCGGCGTGGGGCGATAGACCACACGGCCAAAGGATGTCTGGCCAGGCACCATTTCAAAGGTATAGGTTTGCCCGCAGACAGCCGCATGGCGGAACAGATTCTGCTGCACGCCGGGAAAATCAATGGGCAGGCGGCGGCGTTCCGTCACTTGGTTGCGCGGCGTTTCCAGCTCGTTGATGCTCAGGCCCTGCGGCTGGCTGGCGCAGCCCGACAACACGGCCAAAGTGGCCAGAAGGTAAATCGCTTTCATCAGATGCTCCCGCAAACAGATTCAAATCGCACTATCAATCAATAGGGGCCAGGCTAAGCGCCGACTGCTGGATCCGCCATGCCACCGGGGTCTCCGGGAGCAGCATCCTGAAACTGCAGGCGGTACAAAGAGGCATAGAGACCGTCCAGCGCCAGCAGGTCCGTGTGCGAGCCGGATTCTGCAATCCGCCCCTGGTCCAGCACGATGATGCAGTCCGCCTTTTGCACGGTGCTGAGCCGATGGGCGATCACCAGGGTGGTGCGCCCGGCCATCAGGCGTTCCAACGAGAGCTGAACCTGACGTTCCGCCTCGTTATCCAACGCGGAGGTCGCTTCGTCCAAGATCAGGATCGGAGCATCCTTGATCAGGGCCCTGGCGATGGCCAGACGCTGACGCTGGCCGCCGGACAAGGCATTGGCGTTGTTGCCCACCTGAGTATGGATGCCATCGGGCAGGCTCTCGACGAAGTCCCAGAGGCTGGCGGCTTCCAGGGCGGCGCGGATGCGGGCCTCGGGCAGATCCCCCTGTATGCCATAGGCGACGTTGTCGGCGACACTGCCCTCGAACAGAACGACGTCCTGGCTGACCAGGGACAGCTGCGAACGCAAAGCGCTCAAGCGAAATTCCCGGATGTCTACGCCATCGATCAGAATCTGCCCGCCACTGGATTCGATGAATCGCGGCAGCATATTGACCAGCGTGGTCTTGCCGCTGCCCGAGCGCCCCACCAGCGCGACCGTCTGGCCCGCTTGCACGGAAAAGGACACCCCATCCAGGGTATTGCGCACGGCATCCGGAAAACGATGCGTGACGGCCTGGAAATCCAGCCGGCCCTCAAAGCGCCCGGCAATGTCCCGAGTGCCCGTATCGACTTCCATCGGTTCGTCGATCAGGGCGAAAACGCTTTCCGCCGACACCAGCATGCGCTGGGCGGCGCCGGCGATGTTGGTCAGTCGCTTCAGGGGATCGAAAATCTGGCCCAGGGCGGCCATGAACGCAGCGAAACTGCCGACTGTCAGCCCCTGATGGTTGGCCTGGTACAGGGCCACCGCCACCACGATGGCTACCGACAGCGCCACGAAAAACTGCGAAATCGGCGACATGGCTGAATCGGCGCTGGCCGCCCGCATGGCGAAACGCCGCAAACGGGCATTGACATAGCCGAAGCGGTCGCGTTCACGACCGTAGCCGTCGAACAGTTTGACGACGCGCTGGCCGGCAATGCCTTCGGACACGACGCGGGTCAATTCCGCGTTCATATTGATGGTGTCGCGATTGATGCGGCGCAGGCGCCGAATGAAATAGCGCCCAGTCAACACGGACAGCGGCAGCATGATGAGCACGATCAGCGTCAGTTGCCAGGACATGTATAGCAAGACAGCCAGCAGGGCGACGACCGTCAGCGATTCGCGCACGATGACGCGAATGACTTCGGTCGACAAGCCGCTGACGTTACCCGCATCGATGGTGAAACGATTCAGCAAGCGCCCCCGATCGCGGGACCGGAAGGTTTCATCCGACATGCCCAGCAGGCGCTCGAACATGTCATGGCGCAAACCCAGCAGCATATTGTTGGCGACCCAGGACATCAGATACGTGCCCAGGAACGTAGTGATGCCGCGCACCAGCATGATGCCCACCACCGCCAGCGGAATCGACCACATATAGGATGGCTGGGCACCGGTGAAGCCCTCGTCCAGCAAGGGCTTCATGATCACGGCCAGCAAAGGCTGGGTCGCAGACGCGATGCTGAGCAGCAGCAAGGCCAGCAGTCCGACTTTCCAGTCCTTGCCCAGACGCACGTAAATCTGGCGCCACAGTTCCCGCCGTACGGGGCGGCTGTCAGTAGCCTGGTGGGGGTGGGGTTTCAAGCGAGACACTCTCTTATATACTGTCGTGAATCACGCATTTTAGCCCGCCAGTCATGGATTTCCGCAGCGGGCCGCCGGAGCCCTAGCGTTGACACCCGCTACCCGACCTGTCATTTATGTACGACTTCCCAACTGGGTGGGCGACGTCTGCATGAGCCTGCCCAGCCTGGATACCCTGCTGGACACGGAATTGCCGGTCGTCGTGTGCGCTCGCCCCTGGGCTCAGGATCTGCTGGCTGCCTACCCGCTGGCTGGTTTCGTGCCGATCCGGGGGCCATCCTGGCGGGCGGACCGGGCCGCCGTGCGCCGCCACCTGAAGCAATCCGCGCCGGCGCGGCCTCTGGGCTTGCTGCTGCCGGATTCATTGTCCAGCGCGCTGGCATTTCGTTTCGCAGGCGTCCCCTGCGCCGGCTACCGGGACGACGGTCGCAGCCTGATTCTGCGCTGGCCCTGCCGCAAACCCGCAGAACCACTGCACGCGGTGCAATCCTGGCACCACCTGACTCGCTACGCGCTGACGCGATGGCAATTGCCGGTGAGCTTGCCCGAACCCGCCGAGGAACTGCGCTGGCAAGCAGCGACAGCGCATGATGTCCAGGCAGCGCAAGCGCTGGCGCAAGCCGGACTGCATCGGGATACCTTCGTCCTGATCGCCCCCACCGCCACCGGCCTGCACAAGGGCCGGATCAAGACATGGACAGGCTTCGACAGCCTGACTCGATCCTTGCAGGCGCGCGGCATCGCCGTGGCGATGGCGCCCCCCGCTGCCGAACAGCGGGCGGCTCAGATAGCCGCGCCGACTGCGCAGCTGCTGCCCCCGCTGGGCCTTGGGGCGTTTGCCGCCCTGACCAGGCTGGCCCGTCTAGTCGTCTGCAACGATTCAGGGGTCTCGCATCTGGCGGCTGCCGCCCATGCTCAGCAGATCACCCTGTTTGGCGTCACCGACCCCCACCGCACCGGCCCCTGGTCGAATCAGGCGTTGCGCCTGGGACACCTGGACGCCTGGCCCAGCGCGCCCGACGTGCTGAATCAAGTGCTGGAACACCTGAATATCCCCCCTGCCGCATGAGTGTGTCCGAATTTCTGGCCAATCTGGTCATTCCCCTGAACCTTTCCGTCACCCTGCTGGTTCTGGCCGTTATCCTGTTCATCGTGCGCTGGCGCAAGACGGCTGCCGTCATCACGTTCAGCGCGCTGGCCTGGTCTCTGTTCTGGTCTCTGCCCACCACATCCCTCTGGGCCGGCGGTCTGCTGGAACAACGCTACCCGCACGCGTCGCCTGCCTCCCTGCCCGCCGCTCAGGCCATTGTGGTGCTGGGCGGCAATACCGCCAATGGCCGGCAGAACTGGTTTGAATCCTACGACCCGAAGAACACCATCCTGCGCACCGACACCGCCGCCCGTTTGTATGCGGCGGGGCGGGCGCCCTTGGTCATTGTGTCCGGAGCCGCCCTTGACGGCGGCGTCAGTGAAGCCCGCATGATGGCCTCGGCCCTGGAACAGAATGGCGTGCCATCCGCCGCCATCATCCAGGAAGACCACAGTCTGACGACGCATCAGAACGCACTCTACACCGCCAAAATGCTGCGACAACACAATATCCAGCGTTTTCTGCTGGTGACGTCCGCCCTGCATATGCCCAGGGCCATGGCCAGTTTCCAGAAGCAGGGCCTCATGCCCATCGCGGCGGCGTCTCCGGCACAGATCGTGGTACCCGAGGAACCGGATTTTTCATTCTGGTTGCCCGACCTGCGCACCCTGAACGCCAGTCGATCCATCGTCAAGGAATACCTGGGGCTGCTGGTGTACTGGCTGAGGGGCTGGGTATAGCTCAACGTCCAGGCAGGGATTGGCGTTCCTGCAAGACATCCGCATACAAAGCCAGATACTGCCGGGACACTTCGGGCCAGGCGTGCCGGGCCAATACACCCTGCATGCCGACGACCAGCCGCTCACGCAGCGCGGCATCCGAGATCAGCGTCCGAAGCATCTGCGCCAGTTCGTCCGCTTTTTCCGGATGGCTGAGCACCAGGGCTTCTTCGCCGGCCTTGACATACTGGGCAAATCCACACCAGGGGGCCGGGCTGAGGATCACCGGCAGGCCAAAGGACATGGCCTCGAGAGGCGCCATGCCAAAGCTGTCGTTCAGTGTGGGATGCACATAGATGTCCGCCGCCTGGTAATACGGCGCCACCTGAGAGGTTTCCGCAACCAGATGCACCCGCTGGCGTACGGCTTCCGGCGCCTGGGCCACATAATCCCGCGAAGCCGCATTGGCACCTACAACCATCAATAGCACGTCGTCAGGCAGTTGTTGCAGGGCCTGCAAAACGGTGGGCAGACCTTTACGCAGAGGATTCCGGGCCACCAACAAGCACAAGACACCGTGATCCGGCAGGCCCAGGGCCCGGCGGCTCTGACGGCGTTGTTCCGCAGAGACGGGCGGCGCTGCCGCAACGCCGGGCGCAATCACCGGGGCCTGCCCGACCCTGCCCCCATAGGCCTGGCCCAACTGATGAGCGATCAGATGGGACACCGCCACCACCCGGTGTGCCGGGCGCGGCGCCACACGTCGGGCTTCCAGACCCAAGTAGGCCCATACCCGCAGGCTGGTGTAGGAGAGCCCGCGCTTCATGGGACTCATGGCCTGCACCCGCCAGCGGTAACGCACCGGAGTGACGTGCACGACCTCGACATCTCCGCACCACCCGTTCATGTGAGAATGCACGATGTCGAAACCCTGGCGGGTCATCCGCGCCGCCTGCCGGGCGAACAGCCAGGACCGAATCCAGCCGGGCCAGCGGCGACTGATCCGGATCGGGTGGAAGGCCAGACGCAGATCGCATGCAGGATCGTATTCCCGCGCAAATACCGTGACATGATGCCCGGCGGCGACCAATTCCCGCATCAAGGCGACACCATAGGCTTCTGCGCCACCGAAGCGGCTGCCAAAGCGATCGACCACGAAGGCGATGGCCAGCCCTGCCGGGGGCTGCGCCGAAGCAAGCGACGGCAGTTCGTCGACCTCAGTGCTCACGAGGCCTCCTGGTCCCGTCGCTGACGCTTGCGGTCTTCCAGCGAGGTCAGGCATTTCTGCAGAAAACGCAGCAGCAAAGTAGAGCGCATGACCGCGATGCGCGGCAAAGCAAACAAATCGTCCGTGCGGCGCGCCAGGCCGCCAGCGGTTGTCGTGGCGCTGTCGTATCCCGCCTCGCGCACACAAGCCGCCAAAGCGGGCGTGAAATGCCCATAGGGGTAGCAAAAGGCCTTGACCTGCGCGCCTGCCATCTGTTCGAGCGCATCACGGGAATCACGGATCTCGTTCAGCGCCAATTCGGGAGACAGACGCGGCAACACGGGATGATTCAAGGTATGGGAACCGACCTCGTGCCCGGCTGCCGCCCAATCCTTAAGCCCCCGGGCATCCATCAGGGCGGAAGCCGGGACGCCTTCCGGGCGGTCCCAGACGTTGGACCCCCCTAATTGCCGGACGACGAAATAATTGGTGGCATGAAAGCCGCAGTCTTCCAAGATCGGCACGGCGTGGTCCAGCACATTCTGGTAGCCATCGTCGAAGGTCAGGCCAAAGACCTTGCCCTGTTTTTCGCCACGCAGATAGGGCATCAACTGCGCCATGGACAAGCCCCGGTAGCCCAGTCTGCGCAACCAGACCATCTGCCGCCGGAAATCCCCGGGATGCACGGTGAGTCCCCGGTAGGGAGTGCCCCTGGGATTGGGCTCGCCGATCTGGTGGTACATGAGAATGGGGATCATGGGCGGATTATATCGAGGCGGACCCGGATCGCGCACCGACACGCCGGTAGAAATCCATGGTCTGCCGAGCGCACTCCGACAAAGAAAACAGCGCCTGGGCGCGGCCTCTGGCAGAGGCGGCCATCGCTCCATCGAGCGGTCCTGCTAGCCGCGCCAGCAGCCAGCGACGCAGCGCATCGACGTCGCCGACAGGCACAACCCATCCGTCCACGCCGTCGCGCACCAGTTCGGGCAGTCCGCCTGCACTGGACACCAGAGTAGGCAAACCCATAGCCAGCGATTCACATACGGCATAGGACCCGGCTTCCTGAGAGGATAGTACAAAGCCCACATCACTGGCAGCCAGAATGCGGCGCGGATCCTCTACCAGCCCAGGGAATACCACATAGGGACCCATTCTCAAGGCATCCATTTCCTGTTTCAACGCGCCGCGCAGCGGATCTCCGGCTACCAGCACACGGAAACGCCCGCGCTGGGAGATGGGCAAGCGCGCGAGAGCCTGGACCAGCGTCAACCAGCCTTTGGCCCGATCCGTCCCGCCCACGCTGCCCAAGACGCACACGCCATCCGGCAGTTCACCCAGCAATTCGCGCCGCGCCTGAGCGCGGGCCTTATCTGACGGGGGGCAGAACCGCCCCGTATCGACACCCAGACGAATCATCTGGACCGGACGCGCTCTGTAGCCTGAATCCATCAACTGACGAGCGACATAGTCACAAACACCGATGGCGCCATCCGTCCCCGCCCATGCCCTCATCTGGTTGCCCAAGCTGCCCACTGGCATGGTGTTGTGCTTGGTCCAGACGATACGGGGCGAATGAGACAGTCCCCGCCGGGCCAGCATCAATTGACGGTGGTCAGAGGAACCATTCACATGAACGAGGTCGAAGCGCTCCTCTTGCAGCAGGACGCGAAGCGCCAGCACCTCGAGCAACATGGGCTTGACCCGCGTACTGAAAGAGGTATTCCAGACTTGGACGCCGGGAATCTGTTGGGCCTGTTGATACAGCCGGCTAGTGACGGGCGCCGCCACCGTGATCTGGTGCTCCCCCTGAAAGGCGCGCGCCAGACTGGCAATGTAGGTCGTATGCCCTCCCCCATTATGAGAATGGGCGTTGGTATAGAGGATCTTCATGTCTCGTCCACTCGTGATTCGGGCGGCTGCTTTCCCAGCCAGTACAGTTTGACGTAACGATAAAAGCTGCCCGTCGCCGCCATCCCTGCCAGCACCAGGCCTTGCCAGCCATCCAGGACGCCGCGCCGCAGCACGTAATGCCGAATGAACGTCCAGGCGGCATGCCCGAACGGCCCGAACACCCCGGTCCTGCGGCCCTTCCGGTAAGCCGCATAGGCTGCTTCGGTCGAATAGCGGTTGATCTTGTCGATGAAGACCTCCAAGCTGGCATAGGGATAATGCAGGAAATGACCGGACAAGGTCCCCGTCTTGCCCGACACCACGACATGCTCGTGAACGGGAGCATCGGAAAACCGCCCTGCATCACGACGAAACAGGCGCACGACATAATCGGGCCACCAGCCGCTATAGCGGATCCAGCGGCCACAGAAATTGGATAAGCGGGCCACGCGGTACGCTGGTGCGCCCGGCGCGGCCAGCGCCTGCGCAATCGATTCGGCCAGTTCGGGCGTCACGCGCTCGTCGGCATCGATGGACAGAACCCAGTCGCCAGTCGCCAGATCCAGGGCGCGATTCTTCTGCGGGCCGAATCCTGGCCAGTCAGTGCTGCTTTCGACCTGGGCGCCGCGCTGCCGGGCAATGTCGCAGGTGGCGTCCGTGCTGCCGGAATCCAGAACGATGATCTCGTCCGCGAAGGCGACCGAATCCAGGCAGGCGCCAATGTGCCGGGCTTCGTTTTTGGTGATGATGATGACGGACAGTTTCATGAGCCGGCCTGCGCTATCCCGCTGCCGCGTCGTCGTAGGGCCTTAGCCGGCATAGTGCAGCCCCCGCTTCCAACGTTTCCAGCCATTGAACATCGGCGCCAGCACCGGATTCGCTGCGACCTGAATCCGGCGCCCCAGGGAAGCGCCGCTGGTATCGCGCACGGCGAAACGGAAGATCGATGCCGGATCGGTCCCACGCCGATTGCGACCGAATGCCCGCGTCGTGTATAGATGCCGGAACCCGGATTCCTGGGCGATACGGACATAATCATCGTCGAAATAGCCCTGCGGCCAGCACAACTGGTCAGACACTTCGCCCAGATGCTGGCGCAGGCAATCCCGCGACTGCGCCAATTCCTGACGCATCCGCATATTTTTTGTCGCGCCGTCCAACAGGTCCCAACGGGTATGAGTATGCGTATGGCTATGGAATTCCACTACGCCCCTATCTTGCATCGCCCGGATTTCAGACCAGCGCAGGATGGCCTCGTCGGCCCGGCCTGCCTCGATACGCTGTTCGCAGTCCCGATGCTCCGGGGTATCGGGCAGAGGTTCTCCATCGCCCAACTGCGGTCGGACCGGGCCTTCGCCCACCCAGCCGGTCACGACGAACACCGTCGCCCGCATGCCGTAACGGCGCAACAAGGGTTCGGCATAGACCCAGTTGTCCAGATAACCGTCGTCGAACGTGATCAGCACAGACCGGCGCGGCGCCCCGCCCTGCTGCAAATGCCGGATGAAATCCGTCGTGCTCAGAGCCTGATAGCCGCGACGGGACAGCCAGCGCAACTGGTCTTCGAAGTGTTCGGGGGTCGCCGCAATCATGCCGCCTTCCGGGCGGACATGGTGGTACATCAAAACGGGCACAATGCGGTCGGCCATCAGATGAGTTCCTCTATCCATTGACGGTAACAGTGTTCGGTCCGCTCGCCCAGCGCGGCGCGCGTGAAACGACTTTCCTCCAGGCAATAATGGCGTCCCGCGCGGCCCATGCGCCGCCGCAGCTCGGGATCGGCGATCAGACGCCCCAGCGCCTGAGTCAAGGCGGGGATATCGAACAGCGGCACCAGCAAACCGCTGTCGCCCTCGCGCATCATCTCGGGCACCCCGCCCACGCGGGTGCCGACGACCGGCACGCCCGCAGCGCCCGCTTCGACAAAAGCCGTGCCCGATGCCTCGATATGCGTCGCCAGCGCGAAAATGTCGAAATCCGGCAGCAGCGCGGGCACGTCCGTGCGCGTGCCCAACAAATGGATATGGTCCTTCAGGCCGGCGGCGGCGACCTGCGCGCGCAAGCCGGCCAGCGCGGCATCCCCGCCCCCGACAATCACCAGATGCAGATCCGGATAGGCTTCGAACAAGGGCAGCATGGACTCGATCAGTTGCTCGTGACCCTTTTCCCGGCGCAGCACGCCGACGCTGCCCACAATCACCGCATCCGCGCCCAAGCCCAATTCCGCCCGCAGGATGGGAGCCGGCATCGGGTCGGGAAAATCCACGGCAGGCGGCACGACGGCCACATGTCCTGGCGCCACACCCCGGTCGATCAGATGCCGGCGCACAAATTCACTGGGTGCGATCACGCGTTTGGGGATGCCCGTATAGGCCAACAACGAGCCAACCGGCTTGGCCAGATGGCGGGTGCGGACAATAAGCGGTACGCCCGCCAGCCGGGCGGCGGCGCCGACCAGCAAGGTTTCACGGCGGCTGTGCGTATTGACGACATCAAATCGACCCTGCCGCAACAGGCGCGTCAGCCGGGGCAGGCCCTTCAGGTGATTCCAGGCGCCATCCATGCATAGAGTATCGACCTGGAAGCCGGCTTGCCGCAATTCCGTAGCCAGACGAGCATGAGGCTGACAGATCGCCTGAACATGATGACCCCGGTCCCGCAAGGCGCACAGCAGGCGGAAAATGTAGCGTTCCTGGCCTGCAAAGCCCGTGGCGGCCTCGGCATGAACGACGCGCAAGGGCCTCATGACACAGTACGCCGGTGACGAAGCTGAAACCACAGATTGTGCAGCAGCCGCCATACCGTATCGCGAGCATGGTAGAGTTCGCGCCGGATCTTGTCCTGCAGGGGCAATCGGGTTCCTTCGGAAGCGCCTGTAATATCCGACGGGGAGACATGATCCTGAGCCACGCATGCCGGTTGCAACACGATGTTTTCCACGCCATGTTCGTAGAACCGGAAGACGGTGTCATCCAGCGGGTAGACCCAGGCTTGGCAGTGCTTCAACAAAGCCAATGCCCCCGCCGGATCCAGTAGATAGGCAACCGAGCAGGTGTGCTTCTTGAGCTTGCGACTCAGGGTAAAAGGGCCGATCCTGCCTACGTTCATAGAGGGATCGCGGCCAGGCAGGTCATATTCATGCAGCCAGATAAAAGGCCAGGCTTGCAGCAAGGCCTGCGCATGATCCAGCATATCGGGAAAGTTATCCTTCAGGATCGCATCGTCCTCGACCACGATCATCGGTTTGCCGGAATCGGCGCATTCCTGCCACAACAGATAGTGGCTGGCGAAACAACCCAATTGGGACGGCTGCAAATCGCGGCCCCGGCCCTTTACACGCGCCCTGGCCTGGGGATCGTAATGCGCGAACAGCGGATGGTCGGGCTGCTGCTTGCCGTTGACGGCATCCAGAAAGCTGTAGCCCGAGACCCCCAGCCTGTCGAACTGCGCGGCAATCTGCTGGCGCCGGTCTGGGCGGGACGCCAGGCTGATGATGCGAATGGGGATGGTATTCATCCGTAGTGGACCTCGACCTGATCATAGGACAGCCACTGCCGGGCGCCGGCGATGAGCGCATCGTCCATGCGCACTCGCCAGTCATCGCCCAAGCGCAGCAGGCAGGAAAAATCGGGGCGGCTGAGCCGCAATTCGACCGGCACGCCGGATTCGGTGGAACGCCAGGGTCCCAGCAGTTCTTGCAGACGAGCGGTGTCCAGAGCGGCGGGGACCGACAGACGCAGGCTGCGGGCGCGGGTTTCGCGGATGCGCTGCAAATCGTACAGCTCGTCGGCGGACACCCGCAGGCCGCCGGAATATTCGTCGTGGCTGACCCGGCCCTGGATGACCAGAGGACGGTCCTCCTTCAGACTGTTCCGGTATTGCTCGTACAGTTCGTTGAAGATCGCAATTTCGATCTGGGCCGTGCCGTCGTCCAGCAAGGCATACAGCATCTTGCCGCGCCGAGTCATGCGCGGGCGCACGGCGGCCAGCACGCCGGCCAGCCACTGGGGGCCGCGCGCCGGCGCCAGACGGGCCAGCGGCGTGGGCGCCACCCGCCGGATCTCGTCGCGCCAGGCATCGAACAGATGGCCGCTGAAATAGAAGCCCAGCGCGGTTTTTTCCTCGGTCAGAAAGGTCTGCAGATCCCAGGGGGTGACGCGCGTCAGCTCGCCCGCCACCAGCTGATCGGATTCGTCTGCGAACAGCGCCCCCTGATTGGCGTTGCGTTCTGCCTGCTCGGCGGCCTCGATGGCGCTGCTCAGGGTTTCCAGCAAAGCCGCCCGATTACCTTCCAGCGTATCGAAAGCGCCGGCCCGGATCAGGGCCTCGATGGTGCGGCGGTTCACCGCATGGCGATCCACCCGCGCGCAGAAATCGAACAGGCTGACGAACGGGCCGCCCGCTTCCCGAGCGGCAAGAATGGATTCGACCGCCGACTGGCCGGTGCCTTTGACCCCGCCCAGGCCGTAGCGGATCGTGCGCGGCGGCTGGCCCTTGGCGGTCGCTTCGTCGGCCACCGGGGCAAAGCGATAACCGGAGGCGTTGACGTCAGGCGGCAGAACCGCCACGCCATTGGCGACGGCATCGCGCCAGAACACCTGGACCTTGTCGGTGTCGTCCATGTCCGACAGCATGGTGGCGGCCAGGAATTCCGCCGGATGGTAGCACTTCAACCAGGCGGTCTGGTAGGAAATCAGAGCGTAGGCGGCGGAGTGGCTCTTGTTGAAGCCATAGCCCGCGAACTTTTCCATCAGGTCGAACAGATGGGTCGCCAGATCGGCGTCATAGCCTTTTTTGACGGCGCCTTCCTGGAAGATCACCCGGTGCTTGGCCATTTCCTCGGGCTTTTTCTTGCCCATGGCGCGACGCAGCAGATCGGCGCCGCCCAGGGAATAGCCGCCGATGATCTGCGAGATCAGCATCACCTGTTCCTGGTAGACGATGACGCCATAGGTGCTTTTCAGCACCGGTTCCAGGTCGGGATGAAAATAATCGACGTCGGCGCGGCCGTGTTTGCGATTGACGAAATCGACCACCATGCCCGATTCCAGCGGACCGGGGCGAAACAACGCCAGCAAGGCGATCACGTCTTCGAAGGTATTGGGCTGCATGCTTTTCAGCAGCTCTTTCATCCCTCGCGATTCCAGCTGAAACACGGCGGTGGTATTGGCCGAGGACAGCAAGGCATAGGTTTGCGGATCATCGAGCGGCAGACTCATGATGTCGAAATCGCGCATGCCCGGATTGAATTCCTGCACATAGCGCACCGCCCAGTCCAGGATGGTCAGGTTACGCAGGCCCAGAAAGTCGAATTTGACCAGACCGACGTCTTCTACGTCGCCCTTGTCGTACTGCGACACCACGCTGGATTCGCTGCCTGGCTGGCAGTACAGCGGCGTGTAATCGGTCAGTTTCCCCCGGGCGATGATCACCCCGCCCGCGTGCATGCCGATATTGCGCGTCAGGCCTTCGAGGGGCCGGGCCAGATCGATCAGAGCGTGGATTTCCTCGTCCGTGTCGTAGCGTTCGCGAAAAGCCGGCTCATTTTCCAGGGTACGATCCAGCGTCCAGGGATCGGCTGGATTGAAGGGAATCATCTTCGACAGGTTGTCGCAAACGCTGTAGGGCATCTCCAGCACCCGCCCGACGTCGCGCACCACGGCCTTGGCGCCCAGGGTGCCAAAGGTCGCAATCTGGCTGACGGCGTCGCGTCCGTATTTTTCCTTGACGTATTCGATGACGCGTTCGCGGTTGTCCTGGCAGAAATCCACGTCGAAGTCGGGCATCGACACGCGTTCCGGATTCAGGAAGCGCTCGAACAGCAAGTCATAGCGCAAGGGGTCCAGGTCCGTGATGCCCAGGCTGTAGGCGACCAACGATCCGGCCCCCGACCCTCGGCCAGGGCCGACCGGCACGCCGTGGCTTTTCCCCCAGTTGATGAAGTCCTGCACAATCAGGAAGTAGCCGGGAAAGCCCATATCGACAATGGTCTTGCATTCCCAGTCCAGGCGATCCTGATAAGCGGGCATCTGGCGGGCGCGTTCCTCGGCGTCCGGATACAACTGCAGCATGCGGCGCTGCAGGCCCTGATTGGACAGCTGCACCATATAGTCGTCCAGCGACACGCCATCGGGCGTCGGGAACAGCGGCAATTCGGGATGGCCCAGCGTCAGGGTCAGATTGCAGCGCCGGGCGATCTGCACGGTATTGGCCAGCGCCGAAGGCACATCGGCGAAACGCCGCGCCATGTCCTCGCTATCCGGCATGTACTGATCGGCCGTGAAGCGCTTGGGCCGACGGGGATTGCCCAGCAGCTCGCCATCGGCGATACAGACCCGCGCCTCGTGGGCGCGGAAATCTTCGGGGCTGATGAACTGAATGGGATGGGTCGCCACCACCGGCAGGCCGCACGCAGCCGCGACCTGCAGGGCCGCTTGAACATAGGCTTCGTCGCCGTCGAACCCGGCGCGCTGCAGCTCGATGAAATAGCTGCCGGGGAAATCCGCCGCCCATTGGCGCGCAAGGCGCTGCGCCTCGTCCATGCGTCCGGCTTCCAGCGCATGCCCGACGTCGCCCGCCCGCCCGCCGGACAGCGCGATCAGGCCGCTTTTGCCGGACAACCATTCGCGGCGCAGTTCAGCCCGGCCCCGCTGGCTGTTTTCCGTCCAGGCGCGGCTGAGCAGTTCACATAGGTCCAGATAGGCCGCGTGATCCGTAGCCAATAGCAGCAGGCGAAACGGCTTGTTCTCTTCATCCGGGTTTTGCAGCCAGACGTCGCAGCCTGCAATGGGCTTGACGCCCGCCTTGCGCGCCGCCTTGTAGAACTTGATCCAGGCGAACAGATTGGCCAGATCCGTCAGGGCCATGGCGGGCTGGCCGAAGGCCTTGGCGCGTTTGACCAAATCGGGAATCCGGGCAATGCCATCCACGACGGAGAACTCGGAATGGCTGCGCAGGTGCACAAAGGCAGGAGAGGCTGGGGGCATCGTCATGCGAGGGATTGTACTGAACAGGAACGCTAACGCTGCAAGGCGGACCAGGCCTTTTGCAGGCGCTTGACCGAGACGGGAAACGGGGTGCGCAAAGTCTGCGCAAACAGGGCGACGCGCAATTCTTCCAGCTGCCAGCGGAAAGCGTCCAGCTGCGCATCCGGGGCGCCCTTCAGGGCCGCGCGCGCCCGCTGCCAAGGCGTGATGAGCGGGGCCATCTCCGTCATCAGGCGGGCATCCCGGGAGGGATCTTCACGCAGTTTATCGATCCGCATCTGCGCGGCTTTCAGATAGCGCGGCAGATGCTTCAATTGTTCGGCGGGCGTGTTGCGAATGAAATCCCTCCCGATCAGGGCGTCGAGCTGCTGGCGGATGTCCTGCTGCGCGGACGGCCAAGGTTTGGCCTGGGGCAGTTTCTTTTGCAAGGCGGCGCGTTCCTGCAGGATGGCCGCCGCCAGCCGGGAGAGTTCCTGCGCCAACAGATTCAGGCGCGCGCGCCCTTCTTCGCCGCGCCGGGCGAAAGATTCCGCGTCTTCCGGCCAGGGGTCCATCAGACAGGCCTGGCCGATGGCGGCATCAACCAACTGGTCGCGCAATTCCTGCTGCGTCCCGAGATCCATGTACCACATGGCCATGCGGGTCAGTTCCGGCAAATTCTTTTCCAGATAGCGGACCTGTTCGCGCAAGGCCAGTCGAAACAGACGGCGCAGGCCGTCGGCATGCACCCGACGGGCTTCCTGCGGATCGTCGAACACGTCCAGATCGCAGGATTCCCCCCGGTCCCGCAGCGCGGGATAGCCGATCAGCGATTGCCCGCCCCGCTGGATCTCCAGCAGTTCGGGCAAGGCGCCAAACGTCCAGGCGGTCAGACCTTCATGGTCCAGCACCTGAGCGGCGGCGAGATCCCGCGCCGCCACCTGCTGAAACGATGCCTGCGCCTGGCGACCATGCTCGGCCCGCAATTGATCCAGACTGCGCCCCCCCGACAACATGCGGCCATGCTCGTCGACGACCTTGAAATTCATGAACAGATGGGGCGGCAGCGTTTCCAGCTTGAAATCGGTCGCCTGGATGCGCACCTGGCGTTGATTCCAGACGTCCTGGATGATGGCGTCCGGCAGCCCCATGCCAGGATCGACGGCGCGTTCGAACCAACGTTCATGAAACCCCGCGGCATACTCGGGCAAAGGCACGCAATGGCGGCGCAGCTTCTGCGGCAGGGATTTCAGCAGCAACTGTACTTTTTCCTTGAGCATGCCGGGCACCAGCCATTCGCAGCGGGCGGCGTCGATCTGGTTCAGGGCGAACAAAGGCACCGTCAGCGTCATGCCGTCCCTGGGCGAACCCGGTTCAAAATGGTAATCCACAGCCAGATCGGCCCCGGCCCAATGCAAGCGGCGGGGAAAGACCTCGGTCGTGACGCCGGCGGCGTCGTGCTGCATCAGGTCGTCGCGATTCAGATTCAGGCGCTTGACCCCCTGAGCGTCCAGCGTGCCGACCCAAGCCTCCAGTGTCGCCGTCTGGCAGACGTCGGCGGGGATCTGCTGATCATAAAAGGCGTAGATCAGGGCATCGTCGACCAGGATGTCCGGTCTGCGGCTTTGATGTTCCAGCCGCTCGATGGAAGCGATCAGCTTGCGGTTGTGGGCGATAAAGGGCAGCTTGCTGTCGATGTCACCCGGCACCAGCGCATCGCGGATGAAGATTTCCCTGGCCGCCTCGGGATCGACGCGACCATAGTGCACACGGCGCCCCGTATACACCGGCAGGCCATGCACGGTACCCCGTTCATTGGCCACCACCTGACCCGCTTTTTTTTCCCAACGCGGGTCGGACCAGGCACGTTTCACCAGATGGGCGCCCGCCCGTTCCACCCACGCAGGCTCGATCTGGGCCACGCAGCGGGCATAGAGACGCGTCGTTTCGACCAGTTCCGCCGCCAGCACCCAGCGGCCCGCCTTTTTCTGCAAAGGAGACCCCGGATGAATCGCAAAACGGATATCCCGCGCGCCCTGGTACAGGCTGGCATCGTCGGCTTTCATACCGATGTTGCCCAGCAGGCCGGCCAGCAGAGCCATGTGGATCTGTTCCCGCGTGGCCGGTGTCTGGTTCAGCCGCCACCCTTGTTCCCGCGCCAGGGTCAGCAACTGCACATGGGTATCGTGCCACTCGCGCAGACGCACCGGCGACAGGAATTTTGCCCGGATCTGATCCACCAGTTTGCGCTGCGAGGCCTTATGGGCGACCTGCTCGCCATACCATTCCCACAGTTTCAACCAGGATAGAAATTCGGATTGTTTGTCGCGAAACTGGGCATGCGCGTTATCGGCGGCCTCGCGGGCCTGCATGGGCCGGTCGCGCGGGTCCTGAATGGACAGGGCCGAGGCGATGACCAGGATTTCCGTCAGGCATTGCTGCTCGTGCGCGGCAAAGATCATCCGGGCCACGCGAGGATCCACCGGCAGTTTGGCCAGGACGCGTCCCACCGGGGTCAGGCGGTTTTGCTCGTCCAGCGCCCCCAGTTCCTGCAAGAGCTGATAGCCGTCGGCGATCGCCCGGCCCGTGGGCGGTTCCACGAAAGGAAAGGCTTCGACATCATCCAGGCGCAGCGCCTTCATGCGCAGAATGACGGCGGCCAGCGAGGAACGCAGGATTTCCGGATCCGTGAAGGCGGGCCGCTGTTTGAAGTCCTGTTCGGCATAGAGCCGGATGCAGACCCCCGGCCCCAAGCGCCCGCAGCGCCCCGCCCGTTGGTTGGCCGAGGCCTGGCTGATGGGTTCGATACGCAGCTGTTCGACCTTGCTGCGCCAGGAATAACGCTTGATGCGGGCCAGACCGCTGTCCACGACGTAGCGGATACCGGGCACCGTCAGCGAGGTTTCCGCCACATTGGTGGCCAGCACGATACGCCGGACATTGCTGCGCGGATGAAAGATCTGTTCCTGTTCGGCCCGCGATAGGCGGGCGTACAGCGGCAGCACCAGGGCGCCGGCGGGATGGCGCTTGCGCAGCGCTTCGGCGCACTCGCGGATTTCGCGCTCGCCGGGCAGGAACACCAGCACGTCGCCCGGTCCGTGGCGGGCGCATTCGTCCACCCCATCGGCTACGGCATCGACCAGATCGCGCTCCTCGTCGCCCCGACCCGGTGCCTGGGGTTCGTCGGCGGGCGCATCCGGCTGAACCGGGCGGTATCGCAGTTCGACGGGAAACAGGCGACCGGACACCTGGATGACCGGCGCCGGCCCGCTGCCCGAGGCAAAGTGCTGCGCAAAGCGGTCCGCATCGATGGTGGCCGAGGTGATGATCAGCTTCAAATCCCGGCGACGGGTCAGCAGGCGCTTCAGAAAGCCCAGCAGAAAGTCGATATTCAGGCTGCGTTCGTGCGCCTCGTCGATGATCAGGGTGTCATAACGGCGCAACAGCGGATCGCGCTGGGTTTCCGCCAGCAAGATACCATCGGTCATCAGCTTGATCGCCGTCGCCGGCCCGGCGCGCTCGCCAAAGCGGATCTGATAGCCGACCCAATCCCCCAGTTCGGTGTGCAGTTCCTCGGCCACCCGCTGCGCCACGGACGTCGCCGCCAACCGGCGCGGCTGGGTATGTCCTATCATGCCCTGACGGCCTCGGCCCAATTCCAGACAGATTTTAGGCAGCTGCGTGGTCTTTCCCGAGCCGGTCTCGCCACAGACGATGACGACCTGATGGTCGGTGATCGCCTTGGCGATCTCCTGGCGACAGGCGCTGACCGGCAGGTCTTCGGGGTAGACGATGGCGGGCAGCGGCCGATCCCCGGCGCCGGCAGGCGTGGTCTGTGGCGGGCGCCGCCGTGGGCCAGGCGGCGGTGCATCCGGCGCGCGCCCGGCCTCTGGCGAGGCGTCTCGACGCCCGCCGCGACGGACGGAACGGGATGGCGATGCAGCGGCTGACGTTGGTTTTTGTGGCAAAACGAAGAGTTCCGGGGATGAAGTCTGCCCACACACTGAAATCGGGGGCCAATCCCTCATTATAATTTCGAGGTTCCTCCCTAGCGATGTCTCCGTCACCTGCCATGAGTTCACCCGAAATCGATACCTATTCCGCCCAGGACGCCCCAGAATTCGCTCCCGCGCAGTTTGTGCGATGGTTTCGCGAGGTGGCCCCCTACGTGCACGATTTTCGCGGCAAGACTTTCGTCGTGGCGCTGGGCGGCGAGCTGATCGAAGACGGCGGCCTGGAAGCCCTGGTGGCCGACCTGTCGCTGTTGTCCGCTCTGGGCATCAAGCTGGTCCTGGTCCATGGATCGCGCCCGCAGGTCAACGAGCAATTGCGTCTGAAAGGCTACACGATGCAGTTTGGCCGAGGCACGGAACCGACCAGCCCGGAAGCCCTGGAATGCGCCAAAGAAGCCGCCGGCGAAATCCGCCTGGACATCGAGGCCGCCTTCAGCCAGGGTCTGCCCAACACGCCGATGTCGCACGCCAAGATCCGCGTGATCTCGGGTAATTTCGTCACCGCCCGGCCAGTGGGCGTGATCGACGGCGTGGACTACAAGCGAGCCGGCACCGTGCGCAAGCTGGACATCGATGCCATGCACAACGTCATCAGCCAAGGCGCCATCGTGCTGCTGTCGCCCCTGGGTTTTTCACCCACCGGCGAAGCCTTCAACCTGGCCATGGAAGACCTGGCGACCAATGCTGCCGTCGCTCTGCGGGCGGAAAAGCTGATCTTCCTGACGCAAAACCGCACCGTGACGGAAACCGATGGTTCGGTAGACACTGAATTGGCGCGCAAAGACGCCGACGAGCTGCTGGCTCAGAACGTGCTGGACGAAGACACCAGCGCCTTCCTGGGACACGCGTCGCTGGCGGTCAAACGCGGCGTGGCCCGGGCGCATCTGGTGCCCTACACACTGGACGGCAGCATCCTGCTGGAAATCTTCACCCACGACGGGGTGGGCACCATGGTGGTGGAAGACACCCTGGAAGACCTGCGCCCCGCCCTGGCCGACGACGTCGGCGCCATCGTGCAGCTGATCGAACCGCTGGAAGCCGATGGCACGCTGGTGCCGCGAGGCCGTGCCGTGATCGAGCGCGATGTGGAAAAATTCACGGTGCTGGAACACGACGGCGTGATCTACGGCTGCGTGTCCGTCATCCCCTACCCGAACGACGGCATGGCGGAAATGGCCTGTCTGATCGTGCACCCCGAATGGCAGGGCACGGGCGATGGGGAAAAACTGCTGCGCCACGCCGAAAGCACAGCCCGCAGCCAAGGCGCGCGGCGCCTGTTCGTCCTGACGACCCGCACCTCGCACTGGTTTCTGAAACGCGGTTTCGTGCAAGGCGGCGTGTCCGATCTGCCCCACGACAAGCGGGCGCACTACAACCATTCACGCAACAGCCTGGTGTTCATCAAGCGGCTGTGATGATTCAACTACACGCCCACAGGAATTCGGCATGAACATCCTCGTCACCGGCGGCGCCGGATTCATTGGCTCGGCCCTGATCCGCCACCTGATCGCCCACACCGACCACCGGGTCGTCAACGTCGATGCGTTGACCTATGCAGGCAATCTGGAATCGTTGGCCATGGTGGCCGACGACCCCCGGTACGTCTTCGAGCATCTGGACATCTGCGATGCGGCAGGGCTGGACCGGGTGCTGGCCCAGCACCGGCCAGATGCCATCATGCACCTGGCGGCGGAATCCCATGTAGACCGGTCCATCGACGGGCCGGCGGCGTTTGTCCAGACGAACCTGGTGGGCACTTACACCCTGCTGGAAGCGGTCCGCCGCTACTGGAACGGCCTGGATGCCGATGCCCGGACGGCCTTTCGCTTCCACCACATTTCGACCGACGAGGTCTACGGCGATCTGGCCGGCACCGGCGCTCTGTTCACGGAAACCACCGCCTATGCGCCCAGCTCGCCCTATTCCGCCAGCAAGGCGGGATCAGACCATCTGGTGCGCGCCTGGCACCGCACCTACGGCCTGCCGGTGCTGGTGACAAACTGTTCGAACAACTACGGTCCCCATCACTTTCCGGAAAAACTGATCCCCCTGGTGATCCTGAACGCCCTGGAAGGCAAGCCGCTGCCGGTCTATGGTCGGGGGCTGCAGGTGCGCGACTGGCTGTACGTCGAAGACCATGCCCGCGCCCTGCTGCGCGTGATCGAAGCCGGCGTGCCGGGCGACACCTACAACATCGGCGGCCATAACGAACAACGCAATATCGACGTGGTCGAAGCGATCTGCGCGCTGCTGGAAGAACTGGCGCCCGAACATCCCGCCGGCGTGACCCGCTATCGCGATCTGATCACGCATGTCGCCGACCGCCCCGGCCACGATCTGCGCTATGCCATCGACGCCGGCAAAATTGCGCACGAACTGGGCTGGACCCCCCAGGAAACCTTTGCCAGCGGGCTGCGCAAGACCGTGCAATGGTATCTGGGCCACCGCGACTGGTGCCGGCGGGTACAGGACGGCAGCTACCAGCGGCAGCGCCTGGGCCTGAGCGCGATGGCGGACAGTCCGGCGGCGTCCGCCTGATGCCGGCTGCCACGGCACGCATCCTGGTCACGGGCGCGGACGGCCAACTGGGCCGGTCCTTACAGGCCCTGGCGGCACACAAGCCCGGTTCCGCCGTCTACGACTTCGTCACCCGCGCCCAATTGGATATCACCGATGGCTCGGCAATAGACCGCTGGCTGGATGCGCACCCCGCAGACTATGTGATCAATGCCGCCGCCTACACCGCAGTAGACCGCGCCGCGACCGACATGGATGCGGCCCTGGCCGTCAACGCCCACGCGCCCGGTCTGCTGGCTCGCGGCTGCGCCGCGCGCGGCATGCACCTGCTGCATGTGTCCACCGACTATGTCTTCGATGGCGCACTGGACCGCGCCTACCGTGACACCGACGCGCCCTGCCCGCTGAACGCCTACGGGCGCAGCAAGCTGCTGGGCGAACAGGCAGTCCAGGATGCCGCGCCCGATGCGATCATCGTGCGCACCAGCTGGGTCTTCAGCGCCTGGGGCGGCAATTTCGTGCGCACCATGCTGCGCCTGGGCGCGCAGCATGACCGTCTGCGCGTGATCGACGATCAGATTGGCGGACCGACCTGGGCAGGACACCTGGCCGAGGCTTTGCATCGGCTGGCGCTGCACGCCCACGGCGCTGTGGCGACCGCCTCGCCTTCATCCGCCCCTGGGGGCGTCTACCATTTCGCAGGCAGCCCCTGGGTCAGCTGGCACGGATTCGCGCAGGAAATCTTCGCTCAGGCCCTGCGTCTTGGCCTGATCCCGCGTCTGCCAGCAGTAGAGGCCATCCCGTCGAGCGACTGGCCCGCCCCCGAGCCCAGACCTGCCAACAGCCGCCTGGATTGCTCCCGCCTGGAAGCCCTGCTGGGGCCGCTGGAACGTGACTGGCGCACGGGTTTGGACGAGGTCCTGCGCGCCATCAGTCGCTACAATGGTGCGTTGTCCATCTGATGAGCGAGATTCCTGACCATGGCCCGCATGATCCACTGCCGCAAACTGAACCGCGAGGCCCCCGGCCTGGACTACCCGCCCTACCCCGGCGACCTGGGGGTGCGCATCTGGCGCGAAATTTCCAAAGACGCCTGGGCCAAGTGGCAAGACATCCAGACCCGTCTGGTCAACGAAAACCACCTGAGCCTGGCCGACCCCGAAGCGCGCAAATTCCTGGCTGACCGCATGAAGGCCTTTTTGTTCGAAGACCAGGATGTCGAGGCCCAGGGGTATACGCCACCCTCGGCCTGACGCTGCCGTTCCAGACAAACGAAAACCCCGCCGTAGCGGGGTTTTCGTTTGCGCCAAGCATCACTCGCGAGGTTCGGGCGGTTCGCCCCGCGCCATGCGTTCCGTGTTGTTGACGCCCGTATGGCGCACGTCGTCGCCGCGCACCATGTAAATGACGCGTTCGGCCATATTTTTGGCATGGTCGCCGATGCGTTCCAGCGCCCTGGCGATGAAGATCAGGTCGATGGAATGCGAGATGGTGCGCGGGTCTTCGATCATGTAGGTGATGATGTGGCGCAGGGACGCTTTCCATTCCTTGTCCACGTCCTTGTCGTTGCGCACCACCTGGGCGGCGGCGACCGGGTCTTCGCGGGCAAAGGCATCCAGCGCGGCCCGAATCATGGCCGCGACGGCATCGGCCATATGACGCAGTTCGACCACCGGTTCGTAGGAAGAATCGCCTTCGTGCAGGCGCCGGGCGACTTTGGCGATCTTTTCGGCCTCGTCGCCGCAGCGTTCCATGTCGGTCAGCATCTTGGACACCGACAGCAATAAACGCAGGTCGCCGGCCGTGGGCTGGTTGCGGGCGATCAACTGACTGATGCGCTCGTCGATATCGACCTCGAACTGATTGACCTGGCGCTCGTGTTCCCGCACACGGTCCACCAGCTGCAATTCGCCTTCGGACAAGGCCTGCATGCCATCCAGCACCATCGATTCGACCAGGCCGCCCATTTGCAGAAACATGGAGCGAGTGGTTTCGAGTTCGCCGTGAAATTGCTTATTGGTGTGTTCCAGCATCGGGGGGCCTCTCTGCCTGCCGTTCAGGCGATTTCAACGAGGGCACAGCGTACCATCACGCCTGCCGCTTGGAAAGAAGCCCAGCATAGCAGGCGGATATGACAATCGCATGACGCTCAGGCGTCCTGCAGTTCCAGTCGGGACACGCCATCCTGCCCGGCGATCAGTGCCACATGCGCCCCTGAAATCGCAAACAGGCCGCAGCAGACGACGCCGGGGATATTGTTCAGCATGGCCTCGAAAGCCGCCGGATCGCCGTAGTTCAGCCCCGAGACATCGAGGATCTGATTGCCGTTGTCGGTCGTGAAACCTGCGCGCAGGACCGGCTGCCCGCCCAGTTGGCGGATTTCGCGGGCCACGGCCTCGCGCGCCAGGGGAATGACTTCGATGGGCAACGGAAAACCGCCCAGGCGATCGACCAGCTTGGATTCGTCGACGATGCAGACGAAACGGTCCGCCACGGACGAGACGATTTTTTCCCGGGTCAGCGCCCCGCCGCCGCCCTTGATCATGTTCAGCTGGCGATCGATTTCATCGGCCCCGTCCACGTACAGCGCCGTCGCCGCGATGTCATTCAGATCCAGCACACGGATGCCCGCCGCCTGCAGGCGCAGGGTGCTGCGTTCGGAGCTGGACACCGCCGCGTGAAAGGCCTGCCGATGGCCTGCCAGCAAGTCGATGAAGCGGTCCACCGTCGACCCCGTCCCCACCCCCAGGATGCTGTCCGGCTGCAGTTGCGGCAGCACATAATCCAGCGCGGCCTGCGCCACCTGTTGTTTGAGTTCGTCCTGGGTCAACATAGGAAATGTCCGGTCAGTGTCAGAAAGGCCTGTATTTTAAAGGTTGTGACGCGGAATGCTGGCATTCGCCCGCCGCCGCGCGAAAATTCCCCGCCCGCGACAGAAACAGCTACTATCTCCCGGCAGCATCCGCACTTGTTTCAAGTATTACCGATTTGAATCCAGGGGCAAACGCCCGTCTAAACCCTTTCGAGAGGAACCCCTATGTGCGATTCGATGTTCTGCACGCACGTGCAGCCCGTGTCCCGCCGCCATTTCCTGCGTTCGTCCGCCGCCCTGGCGCTGACCCTGACGGCATCTGCCGGGCTCGGTGGCGTCGCCGCGACAGCGCGGGCGGCAGGGCTGCCCAAGCCCGACAACGCCATCTCGCCCGATCAAGCGCTTCAGCGGCTGGCCGAGGGCAATCAGCGCTATGTGTCAGGCGTCAGGCTGCGCCACAACTTCGTCCACGAACGCCAGGCGCTGGCGGGCGGCCAGAATCCTTATGCCGCCATCCTGGGTTGCGCCGATTCCCGCGTGGCGCCCGAATACGCCTTCGACACCGCGCGCGGCGACCTGTTCGTCGCCCGTGTAGCGGGCAATTTCGCCAATGACGACATGCTGGGCAGCCTGGAATATGCCGTGGCGGTGCTGAATGTGCCTGCCATCCTGGTCCTGGGGCACGAGAAATGCGGCGCCGTGGGGGCTGCCGTCAAGGCGGTGAAGGACCATGCGCAGTTTCCGGGCCACATCCAGTCTCTGGTGAATGCGCTGACCCCAGCCGTTCAAAAGCTGGATCTGCAACAGGCCGATTTACTGGATGCCGCCATCGAACAAAACGTGCGCAACGGCATGGCCGATCTGGTGGCGCAATCCAGCATCATCGCCCAAGCTCAGCAGGCCGGAAAACTGAAGATCGCGGGCGGGATCTACCGCCTGGGTACAGGCAAGGTGGATTTCCTGGCTTGACGAAAAGCCGGGCGGCGCGCCGCTCATCCGGGCGGCGCCGCCTGACCGACCGAGCCAAAACCCCCTTGCCAAAGCGCCGTCCAAGTCAGTCGTCGGCAAATTTGCAATAATGCCGCGTCTCCCGGATTATTCCCCATCATGTTCGACTTATTCTCGGGCCTGCCTCTGACGGTCGGCTTCAGCCTGGCGCTGGCCCTGGCCCTCGTCCTGATCTTCGAATTCATCAACGGTTTCCACGATACCGCCAACGCAGTGGCGACGGTGATCTACACCAAGGCCATGCCGCCGCATCTGGCGGTGTTCTTTTCAGGCATCTGCAATTTTCTGGGCGTGCTGCTGGGTGGCGTGGGGGTGGCTTACGCCATTGTCCACCTGCTGCCGGTGGACCTGCTGCTCAATCTGGACAGCGGACGCAGCCAGGCCATGGTGTATTCCATGCTGGTCACTGCCATTGCCTGGAACCTGGGCACCTGGTATTTCGGCATCCCGGCTTCCAGTTCACACACGCTGATCGGCGCGATCCTGGGCGTGGGTCTGGCCAATGCGTTGTTGACGGACATCCCGGTGGGCGCTGGCGTCAACTGGGGCAAGGCGCTGGATATCGGCCTGTCGCTGATCATCTCGCCGCTGGCGGGCTTTGCGGTGGCGGCACTGCTGCTGCTGGGGTTCAAGAAGCTGTTCGCCGATTCCAAGATGCACAAGACGCCCGAACAGCGCCGCGCCATCGACAACAAGAAACACCCGCCTTTCTGGAACCGGCTGGTGCTGGTGCTGTCGGCCATGAGCGTGAGCTTCGTGCACGGATCCAACGACGGACAGAAAGGCATTGGCCTGATCATGCTGGTGCTCATCGGCATCGTCCCGGCCAAATTCGTGCTGGACCCGGCCAGCACGCCCTACCAGATCCAGCGCACCTACGCCGCCGCCGGCCACCTGAACGACTTCTACCTGCGCCATGCCAACGTCCTGGGAGACTACCTGGCGCTGCAGACACCGCCTAGCGCCGAGCCGTCCCAGAAAGCCCGTTGCAGCCCGCAGGACACCATGTCTTCCATCCAGGCAGTACGTCACAGCCTGGATGGGGTGCGCACCTACAAGGAACTGCCGCCCGAGGCGCGCGGACGTGTGCGCAGCCACCTGCTCTGTCTGGACGACACGGCCCGCAAGGTAGCCAATATGGGCGTGTTGCCTGCGGATGCCGTCACTGATCTGCGCCGCCTGCGCGCCGATCTGTCGGCCACGACGGAATATGCGCCGCTCTGGGTCATTGCGGCGGTGGCGCTCGCCCTGGGCATCGGCACCATGGTGGGGTGGCGCCGGGTGGTCCTGACCGTGGGCGAAAAAATCGGCAAGCAGGGTATGACCTACGCCCAGGGCATGGCTGCCCAGATCACCGCCGTCGGCGCCATTGGCATAGCCAATGCCTTCAGTTTGCCGGTCTCGACGACACAGGTTCTGTCGTCGGGCGTGGCCGGCACCATGGTGGCCAACCGCAGCGGCCTGCACAATGGCACCGTACGCACCATCCTGCTGGCCTGGCTGCTGACCTTTCCCGCGAGCATGCTGCTGTCGGCAGGCCTGTTTGCCGTGACGGTACTGACGCTGGGCGGGTAGACAGGCAGGGCGCCCGCCCTACCCCGCCTGCCGTTTCGTCGCCTGGATCTGCATGCGATTGATGGCGACCACGACAATGCCCACGGCCAGCATGAACAAGGTCGCCAGGGCGTTGATTTCAGGCTTCAGGCCCAGCCGGACGCGGGAAAAGACTTCCAGCGGCAGCGTGGTGTAGCCCGGTCCCGACAGAAAAGCGGCAATCACCACATCATCCAGCGACAGGGTGAAAGCCAGCAACCAGGCTGCCACCAGCGCCGGGGCGATCAACGGCAGGGTAATCAGGAAAAACACCTTGAGCGGCGAAGCGCCCAGATCCAGAGCGGCTTCTTCCAGGGAACGATCCAGATCGCGCACCCTGGACTGGATGATGACTGCCACATAGGCCGTGCACAGGGTCACGTGCCCCACCCAGATCGTGAACAGGCCATTGCCGTCGGGCCAGCCGATGACTTTCGATACCTCGACGAACATCAGCAGCAGCGAAATCCCCAGCACGACTTCCGGCATGACCAGCGGCGCGCTGAGCATGCCGATGTACAGGCCAAAGCCACGAAAGCGCCCCATGCGGGCCAACACATACCCCGCCCAGGTGCCGATCGCCACCGCCGCCGTCGCCGTCAGCACCGCAATCAGCAAAGACAGCTTGGCGGCGGACAGCAGCGCCTGATCCTGAAACAGCGATCGGTACCAGCGCAGCGAAAATCCCGACCAGGAACTCATCAAGGTCGAATCGTTGAACGAAAACACCATCAGACAGACGATGGGCACGTACAGGAAACTGTAGCCGATCACCAGCGACAGGAAACGGAACCAGGACGCGCGCCGCATCATCGATCCCGTCCAGCCAGCTGACGGGCCTGGTTGTACTGGAAGATCGACAGCGGCACCAACAGGAGCAGCACCATGACGCAGGTCACCGCCGCCGCCATCGGCCAGTCGGCGTTATTGAAGAATTCGTTCCACATGACGCGGCCCATCATCAGGGTATTGGCCCCGCCCAGCATTTCGGGAATCACGTATTCGCCCACCGAGGGAATGAACACCAGCATGGCGCCGGCGATCACCCCCGGCATCGACAAGGGCAGCGTGACCTGCAAAAAGGCCTGCCAGGGCCTGGCCCCCAGGTCATAGGCGGCTTCCAGCAGACGACCGTCGAGTTTCACCAGATTGGCATACAAGGGCAGGATGAAAAAGGGCAGATAGGCATAGACCAGACCGATATACACCGCCAGATCCGTGCGATAGATTTCCAGTGGCGTGTCAACCACCCCCAGGCTGAGCAGCAGATGATTCAGCAGCCCATCGTTGCGCAGAATGCCCACCCAGGCATAGACCCGCAGCAGCAGCGAGGTCCAGAACGGCAAGATCACCCCCAGCAGCAGCAAATTGCGAATGTCCGGGCGCGCGCGGGCGATGTGATAGGCCATGGGATAGCCGATCACAACGCAGCACAGCGTCGTGATCAACGCCATCTTGACCGAATTCAGATAGACAGCCGCATACATGCCGTCCGTGAACAACAGCACGTAACCGCGCAAATGCAGGGCCAGCGATAGCGTCTGGTCCTGCAAGGTGGCGATCGGCAGGTACGGCGGAATGCCGAATTGCAGATCCGAAAAACTGATCTTCAGGACCAGCAGGAACGGCACCAGCAAAAACAGGCACAACCAGGCGAAAGGCGCGGCAATCGCCCATTGGCGCGCACTGGGACGGCGGCTGAGGTTCATGAAGCCAGCACCATGCCGGCATCATGGGACCAGGAAATATAAACCTCCTCGTCCACGCCGGGCGCATCGACCTGGCTCCAGTCCAGGCTGGGGACGCTGGCTTCGATGACCTGTCCGGCGTCCAGGCGGATCTGATAGCGGGTCGTGCTGCCCATCCAGGCCACGTGCGACACCATGCCGTGCCCCCAGTTGGATTCGGATTCCGGCGCCTGGCGCGCAACCCGGATCTGTTCCGGGCGGATGGACACATGGACTTCCATGCCCAGGGGTTCGCTGATGCCGTGGCTGACGTACAGAGGGCGCGTCAGGGCGTCGCTTTCGATCAGCACGTGATCGGGTTCGTCCACCACGATGGTGCCCGTGAACAGATTGGTCGAGCCGATGAAGCCCGCCACGAAGCGAGTGCTGGGAAAGGTATAAACGTCGTGCGGTGTGCCGCACTGCACGATCTGCCCTTCGGTCATGACGGCCAGGCGGTTGGCCATGATCATGGCCTCTTCCTGGTCGTGCGTCACCATGATGCAGGTAACGCCCACCTGATCCAGAATTTTCACCAGTTCGATCTGCGTCGCCTGACGGATCTGCTTGTCCAGAGCGGACATGGGCTCGTCCAGCAGCAACAGCTTGGGGCGTTTCACCAGGCTGCGGGCCAGGGCCACGCGCTGCTGCTGGCCGCCGGACAGCTGATGGGGCTTGCGCCGCGCATAGCCGGCCATCTGCACCAGGTCCAGCGCCTCGAACACGCGTTCGTGAATCTCGTTGCGCGGCACGCCTTCCTGTTTCAGCCCGAAGGCGACATTGGCCTCGACCGTCATGTGCGGAAACAGGGCGTAGGACTGGAACATCATGTTCACCGGTCGCCGGTGCGGCGGCAGGCTGGTGATGTCCTCGTCGTCCAGGATGATGCGCCCGGACGTCGGTTCCTCGAAGCCAGCCAGCATGCGCAGCAGCGTCGATTTGCCGCAGCCCGAGCTGCCGAGCAAGGCGAAGATCTCGTGTCGGCGCACGGACAGGCTGACGGATTTCACCGCCACCGTGTCGCCAAAGATCTTGACGACTTCTTCCATGCGCACGAAGTCATCGGCCTCGCCCTGGCGAGGCATGCCGCGCGGGTCCTGCATGTTCATCAGCGCCCGGTCTTCAGCTGCGCCCACATCTGCGTCTGCAGGCGCAGGATGTTCATGGGCTGGGGCTTGATGACGAACAGCGTGCGCGAGACTTCCGGCGACGGATAGATCATGGGGTTGTCAGCCACTTCTTTGACTACGTATTTCCGCGCTTCCTGATTGGCGTTCGGATAGAACATGGTGTTGGTGATGGCCGCATGCACCTGCGGAGTCTCGATGTAGTTGATGAAGGCATGGGCCTCGTCTACGTGCTCGGCGCTTTTCGGAATGGCCATCGTGTCGAACCAGACCGGGGCGCCGCCATCGGGAATGTAATAGTCGATGGCGTAGGATTTCTTGGCCTCGCGAGCGCGCGCCGAGGCAATCATCACGTCGCCGGAAAAGCCGTAGACCATGCACAGACCGCCCGAGGCCAGCTCATCGATATAGCCCGAAGAGCTGAACTGACGGATGTAGGGGCGGATGGTCTTCAACAGGGCCAGAGCGGCCTCGTAGTCCTTGGGGTCGCTGCTGTTGGGGTCCTTGCCCAGATAGTGCAAGACGGCAGGAAAGACCTGGGCGGCTTCGTCCAAAATGGAAATGCCACAAGACTGCAGCTTGGCGGCATTTTCCGGCTTGAACAGCATGTCCCAGGAATTCAGGGGCGCATCGGCGCCCATGATCTCGCGCACCTGGGTCACGTTATAGCCCAGGCCGTTGGTGCCATAGCCCCAAGGCACCAGATACTGGTTGCCCGGATCGACGGTGGCGACCAGCGCCATCAGGTCGGGATCCAGATACTGCCAGTTGGGGATCTTTGAGCGGTCCAGCTTCTGAAACAGACCGCCCTGCACTTGGCGGGCCGCATAGTGCGTGGACGGCACGACCACGTCGTAGCCCGACTTGCCGGTCAGCAGCTTGGCCTGCAGCGTGTCGTTGGTGTCGTAGACGTCGTAACGGATCTTGATGCCGGTGGTTTCTTCAAAACCGGACAGCGTGTCGGGGGCGGTGTATTCGGCCCAGTTGTAGACATTGACGACGCGATCCTGAGCAGACACCGAACCGGCTGCGATCAGCGCGGCTGCGGCCAACAGGGTATGAACGGTGCCGATTTTCATGGCAAGGTCCCCATAGAAAGGTCATATAAGGAGATCACCAGGACCGGATTGCGCTGCCTTCAGGCAGACGATTGCAGATAGGCTCCGTCCAGTGCATCCCACCACTGCGCTCCGCGCGCGCCGGCTACCTTAACCAAAGAGCGGCGCAGACGCAATAGATTTTTACGGCGCTGTCCCGGAGACACCACACCCAGGCGCGCGCGATCGAAATCGATCAGCCAGATTCGGCCCTGCTCATCGAACAAAATGTTGTAGGCGTTCAGGTCAGCGTGCCAGACGCCGGCATCATGCATGGCATGGATCGCCCGCGCCACCGCTGCCGGATCCGCCTGATCCAGCAGACCTGTCAGCGCGCGCGCCCCCGGGATCCGGGCGATCAGAATGGCGTTGCGATAGAACAGACCGGTGCGCCAATAGGCGGCGGCCAGGGGTTCGGGCACCAACAGGCCCGCCGCGCGCAGATGCGCCAGCACGCGGACTTCGGCCCAGGCTCTGACCGCGCCTTCCCCCAGCCAAAAATACGTTTCCCGCCCCAGCCGCGCCCGCAAGCCGCCGCGACGGTAGTGGCGCAGCACAGCGGCGGCGTGATCACCGTCGACAAACCAGGCGGCTTGCCGACCTCCTTCCGCTACGGCAACCGCCCCTGGGCGCCGGGGGTCGAACCAGACAGCCTGGGCTGCAGCGGCCAGGGATTCAGGCGCGCACAGGGCGCCGCCTGGCATCGCCAGCCGCACCCATCCTGTCGGCAGGGCCGTCATGCCGGCCCCCGCGCCAGCAGCAGCGCCATGATGATCAGCAGCATGCAGGCGAAGATCAATTTAAGCCGCGCCTCCGGCAGGGCATAGGCCAGGCGCACACCATAGGGCACGCAGAGCAGACTGCCCAGTGCCAGCGGAATCCCCACCAAACCATGCGCCTGCCCATGCCAGGCGTAGGTGCTCAAGGCCACCACCGTCCCCGGCACGATCATGGTCAGGGCCAAGGCCTGCGCCGAGGTCTGACGCAAGCGGAACAGGGTCGTCATCAGAGGGACCGCCAACACAGCCCCCCCCACCCCGAAAATGCCGCCCGTCAGGCCCGCGAAGACCCCCACCAGGAAATACCACCAGCGGCGCACTTGGCCGACTTCGCGAAAATCGCTGTCTGCTCGCTGCCGCGCCTTGCGGCCCAGGCTTTCCCGAAAATAGAACAAGGCGATCAAAAGCACGAAACCCGCATAAATGCGACGCAGCAGCCAGGGATCGATGCCCAGGGCAATCTGGGCCCCAACCCAGGTAAACACGATGGAACTGACGGCGCCCGCCGCTGCCGAGCGCAGGTCGATGGGGGAGCGCTGATGATATTTGCGCACCGTCAGCAGCACGGCCGGCAGCACCATGATCAGGGCGGTGCCTTGCGCCGCCTGCTGTTCGTACCCCAGCACCAGACCCAGCAGGGGGATGGCGAACAGACCGCCGCCTATGCCCAGCACCCCGCCGGAAAATCCGATCACCCCGCCCACCAGCAGGCAGGCGGGAATCAGCCAGAGACTGTCAGCCATCATGAGCGGCCCTTAACGCAAGACACTGAGCACGTCCTCGATGCGATCCACCGCTTGGATGTCCAGACCTTCGATGCCTTGGCGCGGCAGATTCGCGCGCGGCACGATGGCCCGGCTAAAGCCCAGTTTCGCGGCCTCGCGCAGGCGTTCCTGCCCTCGGGGTGCCGGACGGATTTCGCCCGCCAGGCCGATTTCGCCAAAGGCCAGCAAGCCTTCCGGCAAAGGCTGATCGCGCATGGACGACAGAATCGCCAACGCCACGGCCAGATCGGCGGCGGGTTCCATGATGCGCACCCCGCCCACGGCGTTGACGAACACATCCTGATCAAAGGTCGCCACCCCCGCATGGCGATGCAGCACCGCCAGCAGCATCGCCAGGCGGCTGCCTTCCAGGCCCACCGACAGGCGCCGGGGATTGGGCACATGGGCGGTGTCCACCAAGGCCTGGACCTCGACCAACAAGGGCCGTGTGCCTTCCTGGGTCGCCATCACACAAGAGCCGGCCACCTGGCGCGCATGTCCGGCCAGGAACAAGGCCGAAGGGTTGCTGACGCCGCGCAGACCGCGGTCCGTCATGGCAAAGACACCCAGCTCGTTGACCGCGCCAAAACGGTTCTTGATCGCCCGCACCAGACGGAACGAGGAATGCGTGTCGCCCTCGAAATACAGCACGGTATCGACGATGTGTTCCAGCACGCGAGGGCCGGCCAGCGCGCCATCCTTGGTCACATGACCGATCAGGATCAGGGTCACGCCGGTCTGCTTGGCCACTCGCGTCAGCTGGGCGGCGCATTCGCGCACCTGGGACACCGAACCCGGCGCTGCCGTCAGGTCGCCAGAATACAGGGTCTGGATCGAATCGATCACGGCGACTTCGGGCCGGCGCTCGACCAACGCGCCGGTGATCTGTTCCAGGCGAATTTCCGCCAGCAGATCGACCGCATCGCCGGACACGCCCAGACGCTGGGCCCGCAAGGCGACCTGTTCGGCGGACTCTTCGCCGGTGACGTATAACACCGGCCCGCGCTCCGACAGGCTGGCCAGGGCCTGCAGCAACAGGGTGGATTTGCCAATGCCCGGATCACCGCCAATCAGGACGACGGCGCCGGCCACCAGCCCGCCGCCCAGCACGCGGTCGAATTCTTCGATGCCGGTGGGATTGCGGGCCTGCTCGCGGGCCTCGATATCGGACAGGCGGCGCACGGGCGCGACCCCCGCCAGCGGCGCAAAGCGATGCGTGGCCGTCGCCGCCGATTCACGGGATTCCTGCAGCGTATTCCAGGCCCCGCAGTGAGGGCAACGGCCTTCCCATTTGGCTGTCGTGCCGCCGCAATCCGTGCACAGGAACAGGGTACGGGCTTTGGCCATCAGCGGCCCGCCAGGCTGCCGCCCCCGTCCACGCCAAGTTCCTGGCCGGTGATGAAGGCGGCCTCATCGCTGAGCAGGAAGACCACGGCGGCGGCCACCTCGTCGGCCTGCGCCAGGCGGCCCAAGGGGATGCTGGCCAGCACGGCGCGCTCCGCCTCGCTGCCCACGGGGTATTCGGCCCGGAACAGGCCGGTTTCCACCGGCCCGGGAGACACGGCGTTGACGGTCACGCCGTACGGCGCCAGTTCCAGCGCCCAGGTGCGAGTACAGCCCAGCAGCGCGCTTTTAGCGGCTGAATAGCTGGTATGGCCTGCCGAGCCATAGACGGCGCGACTGCACAGATTGACGATACGCCCCGCCTTGCGGGCCTTCATGCCCGGCACAAAGGCCTGCACCGCCTGGACGGCCACGCGCACGTTCAAGTCGAAGGCTTGATACAGGGACGCCAGATCGACCTCGCCCAGGGCTTCGGGCATCACCGGCCCGACGCAATTGACCACGGCATCGACCGGATATTTTTCCCGGATCACCCGCAGCAGTTCTTCCGTTTCACCGGCATTGGCCAGGTCGCAGGCATACAAATAACCGGGAAAGTCGATATCCGCCGTATGGCGGGCCAGACCCACGACATGGCAGCCCTGATCGGCCAGGCGCTGGCTGATGGCCCAGCCAATGCCCTTGGTCGCGCCCGTGACGAGCACACAACTGTTTTTCATAGGAAGGTCCTTGAGATCGACATCACAGCTCGCGACGCGGCACCCTGGGCGTCACCGCACAGAGTAGTTCGTAGCCGATGGTACCGCAGGCCTGCGCGACTTCGTCCACCGACGGCCCGCCCTGGCCCCACAGCACCACCGGAGCGCCGACGCCGGCGGCAGGAATCGGGTCCAAGTCGACCGCCAGCATATCCATGGACACCCGGCCCACGAGCCGCGTACGCACCCCGTCCACCGTGATCGGCGTACCGGTCACGGCATGACGGGGGTAGCCGTCGGCATAGCCGCAAGCCACAATGCCGACCCGCATGGGATGCGGCGCGCGAAACTGCTGCCCGTACCCGATGGCTTCGCCGGCTGGCACTCTATGCGTGCTGATCAACTGAGCGCTGAGCGTCATGGCCGGTCGCAGGCCGAAAGTGTCGGCAGGCTGATCGGCAAAGGGCGATGCGCCGTACAAGCAGATGCCTGGCCGCACCCATTGATCCTGGCCCGCCAGCCCGGCAGCCAAGCCCGGCGTCAGGGTCGCTGCGGAATTGCAGACGCTGATCGCGCCGGGCAGGTCCTGCGTCACGTCCAGGAAACAGGCCAGTTGCGCCTGCGTCAGGGCGGCATCATCGTCGGCCCGCGCAAAGTGCGTCATCTTGCCGACCGTCCCCAAGACGCCCCCCGCCTGCAGCGCCAGGGCGCGCGCGTACGCATCCCGGTATTCGCCAGGCTGAAACCCCAGCCTGTGCATGCCGCTGTTTAGCTTCACCATGGCGTCGATCGGCGCGCGCACCAGACTGGCTTCCAGCATATCGAGCTGTTCGACGCAGTGGATTGTCGTGCTCAGGCGATACTGGGACAGGATGTCCAGATCTGCGGGTTCGAAAAACCCTTCGAGCAATAGAATCGGCCCGGTCCAGCCCTGTTCGCGGCAATGCACGGCCTCGTCCAGATCCAGCATGGCCAGGCCATCTGCATGAGAAAACCCGCGCAGCGCGGCGGCGATCCCATGGCCATAACCATGAGACTTCATGACCGCCCAAATCAAGGGCGATTTATCTGGCTGGTCTTGCGCCAGGCGCTGCACCACGGTCTGCAGGTTATGCGCCAAGGCATTGGTATCGATGGTCGCCAGAATCGGACGCGGCATGGGATCCTCAAAAAACAGAAAAAGCGGGGCATGCGTGCCTCGCTAACCTGGGCTGATCGCCCTCTCAAAGCCGATTCCCGGCCGAGGCTCAGTATACTGCCGGATCATGGCCGTCGATCATTACGAAAACTTCCCCGTCGCCTCGATCCTGCTGCCGGCGCGCCTGCGCCCGGCGGTGCGCAACCTGTATGCGTTCGCCAGGGGCGCGGACGATATCGCCGACGAAGGCGATGCCGACACCCTCGTCCGGCGAACCGCTCTGGAAACGTGGCGCTCCGCCATCCAGGACCTGGGCACGCACCGCGCCGTCCGCACGCCGCTATCCGCACCGGACCAGATCCTGTTCGAACGGCTGGGGCAGACCATCACCGAACATCAATTGCCCATCCAGCCTTTCCTGGATCTGCTGTCTGCCTTTTTGCAGGACCTGACAGTCACCAGCTACGCGGACGAGCCCACGCTGCTGGACTACTGTCGCCGATCGGCCAACCCGGTGGGCCGCCTGATGCTGCACCTGTTTGGCGCCACTGCGGAACAGGATCTGAGCCAGTCCGACGCCATCTGCACCGGTCTGCAGCGCGTCAATTTCTGCCAGGACGTGGCCGTGGATCAGGCCAAGGGCCGCTGCTATATCCCCCTGGACTGCCTGGCCCGCCACGAAGTCACCCTGCCGGCGCTGGCCGATCTGTGCCGGTCACGCCCGACACAAGCGCCGGCTGCCTGGCAGGCTGTGCTGCAGGATCAGATCGCCCAGGCCCGGCGTCTGCTGCTGACCGGCAGCCCCCTGGCCTGGCGCCTGCCGGGGCGCATCGGCTGGGAACTGCGCCTGGTCGTCCACGGCGGCCTGCGCATCCTGGAAAAACTGGAAGCCGGCGGCTGCAACCCTTACGCCGACCGGCCCATTCTGACGCGACGCGACGGCTTCCTGCTATGCTGGCGCGCATTCTGCCGGCCCTGCCCCGCCCCATCATCATGAGTCCTGACGAATACTGCCAACATAAAGCCGCCCAAAGCGGGTCGAGCTTTTATTATTCCTTTCTGTTTCTGCCGCCGGAACGACGGCGGGCGATCACGGCCCTGTATGCTTTTTGCCGCGAGGTCGATGACATCGTCGACGGGGTCAGCGAAGCGTCCGTCGCCCGCATGAAACTGGCCTGGTGGCGCGGCCAGGTGGATCAGATGTTCAACGGCACGCCCGACCACCCGGTCACCATCGCCTTGCAGCGCCATCTGGAACCCTGCCAGCTGCGCCCCGATCCGTTTTACGCCATCATCGAGGGCATGGAAATGGATCTGGACCAGTTCCGCTATGCCGACTGGGAAGCCCTGCGTCAGTACTGTTGGCGGGCTGCCGGCGTCGTGGGCGACCTGTCGGCCAGCATCTTCGGCTATACCGATCCGCGCACGCTGAAATACGCCGAGACGCTGGGCCTGGCCTTTCAGATGACGAACATCATCCGCGACGTGGGCGACGACGCCCGCCGAGGCCGCATCTATCTGCCTGCCGACGATATGGCGCAGCACGGCGTCAGCGTGGACGACATTCTGGATGGCCGTTACACCGATGGCTTTGCCGCCCTGATGCAGCAACAGACCGTGCGCGCACGCGAGCTGTACCGGGATGCCATGCGCCTGCTGCCCGAGGCCGATCGCCGCGCGCAGCGGCCAGGCCTGATGATGGCGGCGATCTATCACACGCTGCTCGATGAAATCGAGCGCGACGGCTGGCATGTGCTGAACCAGCGCATCGCCCTGACACCGATCCGCAAGCTCTGGCTGGCCTGGAAGGTCTGGGTCAGTGGCGGCCAGGGGCTGGTGCGCCGCCTGGCGGCATGAGCGTCGCCATCGTCGGAGCAGGCTGGGCCGGCCTGGCCGCCGCCGTGCATCTGCATCGGACAGGCATGCCGGTCCGGGTCTTCGAGGCGGCGGCGCAGGCCGGCGGACGGGCCCGCCCGGTAACGCATCCCAGTCTGGGGATACCCACGGACAACGGCCAGCACATTCTGCTGGGCGCCTACCGCGAGACCCTGGCGCTGATGCAATCCCTGGGGGTGGACCCCGCCAGCGCCTGCCATATCCAGCCGCTGAATCTGCAATCCGCCGACGGCCAGCTGCGCCTGGGGTTCTGGCCGCTGCCCGCCCCGGCGCATCAGCTGGGGGCACTGTTCGGCAGCCGGGGCCTGGAAGGCTGGCAAGGCCGCCATCACCTGTGGCGAGTGCTCCGCGCCTCGGATCTGGCCCGCATCGATATCGGCCTGACGGCGGCAGACTGGCTGCAACAGCTGGGGTGCCCGCCCCGCCTGCTGGAACGCCTGTGGACGCCGCTATGCCTGGCAGCCACCAATACTGCTCTGCAACACACCGAGGCCCGCCTGTTCGCCCGCGTTCTGCAAGACAGCCTGGGCGCAGGCGCCTGCGCCAGCCGGATGCTGATTCCCCGGCGCCAACTGCATGATTTATGGCCGCGGCAAGCCTGCCAACTGCTGGATGGGCGTCTGCAACGGCAACGGGTCCAAGCGATCACGCCCGCCACGCAGGGCGGCTGGTTGGTCGATGGAGAGCACTATGAACAGGTGATTCTGGCCACTCCGATGCACGAGGCACAGCGTTTGCTCAGCCCCCTGCCGCAAGCCGAGGGCTATCTGGCCGACTGGCCCGCCCTGCGGCATGCGGCCATCGGCACCGTCAGTCTGCGCCTGAGCCGCCCCTGGGAGTCGGGGCGCGCCATGAGCTTGCTATGGGACGACCCCGAGCGTCGCGCTTGGGGACAATGGTTGTTCGACCACAGCGTCACCGCCCGGTCCGCCGAGGCACGCTGTCTGGTGCACGTCGTCATCGGCGCCGCCGACCGCTACGCGGGACAGGATGCCACGCGCATCATCGCCGGCGTGGTGGAACAGATCCGCGCCCAGGCGCCGCATCCCCTGCCCCCCGTCGAAGCGCAGGCGCTGATCACCGAGAAACGAGCGACCTTTGATGCGGTGCCGGGCCTGCGGCGCCCCGGCCCCAAGCCCCCTTGGCCCGGCCTATTGCTGGCCGGCGACTGGACTGACACCGGCTACCCTGCCGTGCTGGAGGGCGCCGTGCTCAGCGGCCAGGCGGCAGCAAGGCTCGCTGCCGCCCCGGATGGCCGCTAGGGGAAAGCCTTACAGCGCGTGCCGACGCATGTAATCGGCCACCTGCCGCGCGTCGCAGTCCATGAGTTCGACACGCTGGGGGCGTTGCTGCAGATCCTGCAAGCCGGCTGGCACTGCCGGCGCCTGGCCGGTGGCTTCCAGGATGGTCTCGGCGAATTTGGCCGGCAAGGCCGTTTCCAGCACCAGCATGGGCACGCCGGGTTCCAGGTGGGCCTGCGCCACATGTACCCCGTCGGCGGTATGCGGATCGATCAGCACGCCGGTTTCCCGCTGAATGTCGCGGATCGTCGCCAGCCGGTCGGCATGCGAGCTGGCTCCCGCGACAAAGCCGTAGCGTTCCGTAAACTGAGGCTTCAGATCCGATAGATCGAACTGTCCGCTCTGACGCAGCTCGTCCATCAACGCCCGCACCCGCGCCGCATCCTGCCCCACGAGATCGAAGATGAAGCGCTCGAAATTCGAGGCCCGCGAAATATCCATCGACGGGCTGGACGTCGCATAGGTCTGGCTGGCCGGACGGGGCCGGTAGATGCCGGTGCGAAAGAACTCTTCCAGCACGTTGTTTTCATTGGTGGCCAGCACCAGGCGGTGGATGGGCAGTCCCATCTGCCGCGCCAGGTGGCCCGCCAGGATATTGCCGAAATTGCCCGAGGGCACAGCAAAGGACACGGGCTGCCCCGGCCCCTGCGTGGCCCGCAACCAGCCCCAGACGTAGTACACGATCTGCGCTGCAATCCGCGCCCAGTTGATGGAGTTCACCGCCCCCAGGCGATGGGCGCTCTTGAAATCCAGATCGCCCGCCAGGGTCTTGACGATGTCCTGGCATTCATCAAAGACGCCGCGCACTGCGATGTTGTGGATGTTGGCATCCTGCAGGGAATACATCTGTGCACGTTGAAAGGCGCTCATGCGCCCATGCGGCGACAGCATGAATACCGCCACGCCGCGCTTGCCGCGCAAGGCGTATTCCGCCGCCGACCCGGTGTCGCCCGAGGTCGCGCCCAGAATATTCAGGGTCTGGCCGCGCCGCGTCAGCACGTATTCGAAGACCTGGCCCAGGAACTGCATGGCCATGTCCTTGAAGGCCAGCGTGGGGCCTTCGGACAGGCCCAGCAGCGACAGGCCGGGGCGCAGCGGCTTGATCGGCGCAATCTGCGGAAAGACGTCGGATGCATAGGCCGCCTGCGTCATGCGCAGCAGATCCTGCCGGGGAATGTCGTCGATGAACAGACCCAGCACTTGCGCGGCCAGCTCGGCGTAGGACAGGTCGCGCCAGGATTCCAGCGTGGCCGCGTCCAGATGCGGCAGGGTTTCAGGCAGCGCCAAGCCCCCGTCGGGCGCCAGGCCTTCCAGCAGGATGTCGCAAAAGGGCAAGGGGGCCATGCCGCCCCGGGTGGACCGATATTTCAAGTCAGATTCTCCACGCGCAGACGCGTCACGTCCGAACGGACAAAAGGCTGTGCCTGCATGAGGCGCAAGGCGTCATCCACATCACCCTCGCGGGCCTCGTGGGTCAGGAAGATGATCTCGGCCTGGTGTTCGCCGTGCGGCTGCTGGAACATGGACCCCACCGAAATGCCGGCCCCCGACAGGATGCGCGCCAGATCGGCCAGCACGCCGGGCCGGTCATCGACCCGCACGCGCAGATAGAAGCTGGAGCGGACCTCGACCATCGGCAGGATGGGAATATCGGCGACGGCTTCCGGCTGGAAAGCCAGATGCGGCACGCGGTGTTCCGGGTCCGCCATCTGCAGCCGGGCCACGTCCACCAGATCCGCCACGACGGCGGAAGCCGTCGGCAGCGACCCGGCGCCCTGACCATAGTACATCGACAGGCCGACCGCGTCGCCGCGCACCAGCACGGCGTTCATGGCGCCTTCGACATTGGCCAGCAGGCAGTCAGCCGGCACCAGCGTCGGGTGCACACGCAATTCGATGCCTTCGGCGCGACGGCGGGTGATGCCCAGCAGCTTGATGCGATAGCCCAGGCGCTCGGCATGCACGATGTCCTCGGAGGACAGATTGGAAATGCCTTCCGTCGTGGCTTTGTCGAATTGCACCGGAATGCCGAAGGCCAGCGAGGCCAGCAGCGTCAGCTTGTGCGCAGCATCCACGCCTTCGACGTCGAAGGTCGGGTCGGCTTCCGCATAGCCCAGGCGCTGGGCCTCGGCCAGCACGGTTTCGAAGGGCAGGCCACGCTGTCGCATTTCCGACAGAATGAAATTGGTCGTGCCGTTGATGATGCCCGCCACCCACTCGATGCGGTTGGCCGTCAGGCCTTCGCGGATCGCCTTGATGATGGGAATGCCCCCGGCCACGGCGGCCTCGAACGCCACCATCACGCCCCGCGCTTGAGCCGCGGCGAAGATCTCGTTGCCGTGCATCGCCAGCAGCGCCTTATTGGCCGTGACGACATGCTTGCCATGATGGATCGCCGCCAGGATGCAATCCCGCGCCAGGGTGTCGCCGCCCATCAGCTCGACAATGATGTCGATGTCCGGGTCCTGCGCCAGGGTCATGCCGTCGGTCATGACCTTGACATCAGGGCCGACCAGGGCGCGGGCCTTGGCCGCGTCGCGCACCGCCACGGCGGCCACTTCGATATGCCTGCCGGCGCGGCGGGCGATTTCACCGCCGTTTTGCGCCAACACCGTCCAGACGCCGCTACCGACGACGCCCAGGCCCAACAATCCGATACGGATAGGTTTCATTTCAGCAGCCCGTCCTTGCGAAACATGTCTTTGATGCCGCGCACGGCCTGCCGGGTGCGCTGCTCGTTTTCAATCAGCGCAAAGCGCACGTATTCGTCGCCGTAATCGCCAAAACCGATGCCGGGAGACACCGCGACCTTGGCATCCGCCAGCAGTCGCTTGGAAAATTCCAGCGAACCCAAGGCCCGGTAGGGTTCGGGGATATGCGCCCAGATATACATGGACGCCTTGGGCACATCGACCGGCCAGCCCGCTTCCTGCAGGCCCTTGGCCAGCACGTCGCGGCGGCGGCGGTACTGCTCGACGACTTCGGCCACGCAGTCCTGCGGGCCTTCCAGGGCGGCGATGGCCGCCACCTGAATCGGCGTGAAGGTGCCGTAATCGTGGTAGCTTTTGATGCGCGCCAGGGCATTGACCAGTTCGCGGTTGCCCACCATGAAGCCGACCCGCCAGCCTGCCATGTTGTAGCTCTTGCTCATGGTGAAAAATTCCACCGCCACGTCACGCGCGCCTTCGACCTGCATGATGGACGGCGCCACGTAGCCGTCGAAGGTGATGTCGGCGTAGGCCAGGTCGTGCACGACCAGAATGTTGTGTTCCTTGGCCAACGCAACGATGCGCTCGAAGAACGACAGCTCGACGCACTGCGCGGTCGGATTGCTGGGAAATCCCAGGATCATCATCTTGGGCTTGGGGATGGCCTCGCGCACGGCGCGTTCGATTTCCTCGAAGAAATCCAGGCCAGGCGTCATGGGCACCGAGCGGATGTTGGCGCCGGCGATCACTGCCCCGTAAATGTGAATGGGATAGCTGGGATTGGGCACCAACACCGTGTCGCCCCGATCCAGCGTCGCCAGCATCAAGTGCGCCAGACCTTCTTTCGAACCGATGGTGACGATGGCCTCGCTGTCCGGATCGAAATCCACCCCGTAGCGGCGCTGATACCAGCCGGTGATCGCGCGGCGCAGACGGGGAATGCCCTTGGACACCGAATAGCCGTGAGTGTCCCCGCGTTCGGCGACTTCGACCAGTTTCTCGACGATGTGCTTGGGAGTAGGGCCATCGGGATTGCCCATGGACATGTCGATGATGTCTTCACCGCGCCGCCGGGCGGCCATCTTCAGTTCCCCAGTGATGTTGAACACATAAGGGGGCAGGCGCTCGATGCGCGGGAAGGTCGTCATGATGGTCCTCGGACTGGGCGGAAAAGGAATCGGCAACAGATGATTGCAGTGCAGCAAATCCGATAATCTAGCGCATGCGTCTGGGACTCGCAAATCGACGGTACGCATTCCGGTCCCCGCCATGCCCAGGCGTGCCGGCACTGCGCTATCATCACAGGAACTCTGGAGCGTTCCGTGCTACTGCAAAAAGACTTCAACCCCGCTCTCAATACCGTCACGGCCTACGGGGAACACCACCTGGAGATCAACCGGGTTCGGTTCGAGGCCACCGTCTGTTTCGGGCCGGAAGGCCCGGTGCGCGAACTGGAACTGCGCACCGTCGCCGAGATCGACGCGGCATTTTTGAAGGCCCTGGTCGGCCTGGATGCCGCGCAAGATCCCCTGGCCTTTCTGGACGACACCCCCTCCACCCTGCCTAAAGACGCGCCGGAAGTCCTGCTGATCGGCACCGGAACGCGGCAGACCTTCCTGCACCCCGACACCCTGCGCCCCTTGCTCAATCTGGGCATCGGCGTCGAAACCATGACCACTCAGGCCGCTGCCCGCACCTACAACATCCTCATGTCCGAGGAACGGCGCGTTCTGGCCCTGTTATTACCCGGAGACCCCCACGCATGACATCCGTCGCCATCGGCCAGCCCCTGCCTGCCATCCAGGCCGAATCAACGCATGGTCCATTCGATTCCACGACGCTGCAGGGCAAGCCCTTTGTCCTTTACTTCTACCCCAAGGACAACACCCCCGGCTGCACCGTCGAATCACAGGATTTCCGCGATCTGCATGAACAGTTCCTGGCCATCGGCTGCCCGGTCTTTGGAATTTCCCGCGACTCGCTGACATCCCACCAGAACTTCACGGACAAGCAGAACCTGCCCTTCCCGCTGATTTCCGATCCGGACGAGGCCCTGTGCAGCCTGTTTGGCGTCATGAAACTCAAGAACATGTACGGCAAGCAGGTGCGCGGCGTCGACCGCAGCACCTTTCTGATCGATCGGCACGGCGTGCTGATCCAGGAATGGCGCGGCGTGCGCGTTCCGGGCCACGCCGAAGAAGTCCTGCGCGCCGCACAGAATCTGGCTGTCTAAGCCCCACTCCAGGAGCCTTCATGCCCCTTCCCAAACCGCCGGCTCGTCTCGGCGACACCGTGGAACCCAGCCCTGCCGCCACTCGGCAGGCTCCGCTCAGCGAACCCGTCGCAGCGCCGGCCGCCACGGCTGCGCAACCCAAGCCCAAACGCCCCCTGGCGGCGATCCTGAGCAAGATCGCCTCTCCAAAAACCGCGACTGCCGCCGCAGAATCCGCGCCCAGCGCCAAAACCGCCGTCACCGCTCCTCGGGCTGCCTCCGCTGCGCCCCAGGCCGCCCCTGCTGCCTCGAAACCCGCGCCCGTCGCCAAAGCCACTGCTCCGGCAGCCAAGGCCGCTCCGGCGCCCGCTACGCGCAGCCGCAACGCAGCGGCGGATGCCACCGTCCCCGAGACACCGCCCAGCGTGGCGCAGCCCGCCAGGACACCCGCCGCCAAAGCCAAACGCCTGCCCACCGCCCAGCGCAAGCTGTTCGTGCTGGACACCAATGTCTTGCTGCACGACCCGACTTCGCTGTTCCGCTTTGCCGAACACGATGTGTTTCTGCCGATGATCGTGCTCGAAGAGCTGGATCACCAGAAAAAGGGCATGTCCGAGGTCGCTCGCAACGCCCGCCAGGTCAGCCGCTATCTGGACGATCTGATCACTACGGCTGACCTCAACAAAGGCGTGCCCCTGGACACGCTGGGCAACACCGATGCGCTGGGGTCGCTCTATTTCCAGACCCGCGCCACGGAATCCCGCCTGCCGATCGACATGCCCATGGGCAAGGCCGACAACGTCATTCTCAGCATCGTCCACGGCCTGCGTCAGGAATCCCCGAAACGCGAGATCGTCCTGGTATCCAAGGACATCAATATGCGCCTGAAGGCGCGTGCCCTGGCGCTGCCTGCAGAAGACTATCTGAACGACCACGTGCTGGACGATTCGGATCTGCTGTACGACGGCATCATGCCCCTGCCGGAAAATTTCTGGGTCAAACATGGCAAGAACATCGAATCCTGGCAGCAAAACGGCCTGACCTGGTACCGTGTGCGCGGCCCCTTGTGCAGCCAGTTCAGCGTCAATGAATTCGTCTATTACGATGGCGACATGCCGCTGGCGGCCCAGGTGCGCGAAGTCACCGGCAAAAGCGCAGTGCTGGCCACGCTGCGCGACTTCAGCCACAGCAAGAACAGCGTGTGGGGCATCACGGCGCGCAACCGCGAACAGAACTTCGCCCTGAACCTGCTGATGAATCCGGACATCGACTTCGTCTCGCTGCTGGGCCAGGCGGGCACGGGCAAGACCTTGCTGACGCTGGCCAGCGCCCTGGCGCAGACCTTCGAAACCAAACGCTATACCGAAATCATCATCACCCGCGCCACCGTGCCGGTGGGCGACGACATCGGTTTCCTGCCCGGCACCGAAGAAGAAAAGATGCTGCCCTGGATGGGCGCCCTGGAAGACAATCTGGAAGTCCTGCATCAGGGATCGGGCGGCGCCATCAGCACCAGCGCCAACGGCGGCGGCCAGGACTGGAACAAAACCCCCGCCATGGACCTGATCCGCTCGCGCATCAAGGTCAAGTCCCTGAACTTCATGCGCGGACGCACCTTCCTGAATAAATTCCTGATCATCGACGAGGCGCAGAACCTGACGCCCAAGCAGATGAAGACCCTGATCACGCGGGCGGGGCCGGGCACCAAGATCGTCTGCCTGGGCAACATCGCGCAGATCGACACGCCCTACCTGACCGAGGGCAGCTCTGGGCTGACCTACGTGGTGGATCGCTTCAAGGGCTGGCCGCACTCCGGCCACATCACCCTGCAGCGCGGCGAACGGTCCCGCCTGGCCGACTATGCCAGCGACGCCCTCTAAGGCCCGCGCGCCCCTGCCCCTGGCGTTCACGATGGGGGATGCCGCCGGCATCGGCCCGGAACTGATCGTGCGCCTGTTCGCCGAAGGCCTGCCCCACCCCGCCGTGGTGTACGGGGATACGGGGGCGCTGGCCCGCGCCTGTCAGACCCTGAACCTGAACGAGCGCCTGCGGATCCAGGCGCTGGATCGCCCCGGCGCAGGCACGACGGGCGGGGTCATCGGCGTCCTGAACCGCTGGCAGGCGCTGCCCGCCGATCTGCCTGTGGGCCGCCCGGACCCGCGCGCGGGGCGCGGGGCCTACGAATACCTATGCCACGCCATCGACGACGCCCAGGCCGGGCTGCTGCGCGCCCTGGTGACGGCGCCGCTGCACAAAGGCGCCATGCATGCCGATGGCATTGATTTTCCCGGCCACACGGAAATCCTGGCCGAGCGCACCGGCACGACGGACTACGCCATGATGCTGGCCAACGACGAACTGCGTGTGCTGCTGGTGACGATCCATATCGCCCTGGCGGACGTGCCCGCCGCCATCAACCAGGCCGCCGAAGCGCGCGCCATCCGTCTGGCGCAGCTGGCCTGCCGCCAATCGGGCATCGCCCGCCCCCGCATCGCCGTGGCGGGACTCAATCCCCATGCCGGTGAAGGCGGCGTGTTCGGCAATGAAGAAGCCCGCCACATCCTGCCCGCCATCGAGCAGGCCCGCGCAGAAGGCCTGGACGTGTCAGGCCCCTGGCCGGGCGATACGATCTTCATGCGGGCGCGACAGGGGGAATTCGACGTCGTGGTCGCTCAGTACCACGATCAGGGCCTGATCCCGGTGAAATACCTGGGCCTGGACGAAGGCGTCAACGTGACGGTGGGCCTGCCCTTCGTGCGCACCAGCGTGGATCACGGCACGGCCTTCGACATTGCGGGCAAGGGTCTGGCTGACCCGGCTTCTTTACGGGCGGCGCTACGCATGGCCCTGCGGATGAGCGCCGGCGAACCCTGAATCGCGGCAGCGGGACGGATGACGCAGCCGCCCTTGCCGCTATAGCGCGACCGCCATTAGAACCCCGACGACGCCGAGAAATTCAGGAATCGCGTGCTGGCGCCCTGGAACGTCAGGCGCACGGTACCGATGGGGCCGTTACGCTGTTTGCCGATGATGATTTCCGCCGTGCCCTTGTCGGGCGAATCCGGGTTGTAGACCTCGTCGCGATAGATGAAGATGATCACGTCGGCGTCCTGCTCGATAGCGCCCGATTCGCGCAGATCGCTCATGACCGGGCGCTTGTTGGGGCGTTGTTCCAGACTGCGGTTCAGCTGCGACAACGCGACCAGGGGGCAGTTCAATTCCTTGGCCAAGCCTTTGAGCGAGCGGCTGATTTCAGAGATTTCCGTCGCGCGGTTTTCCCCGCCGCTACCGGACATCAGCTGAATATAGTCGATGATGATCATCCCCAGCTGGCCGCACTGGCGCGACAAGCGCCGGGCGCGGGCACGGACCTCCATGGCGGTCAGCGCCGGGGTCTCGTCGATGTAGATCTGCGCCTGCTCGACCTTTTGCACGGCATGGGTCAGGCGCGGCCAGTCATCCTGATTGAGCTTGCCGGTGCGCATGCGGTGCTGATCCAGCATGCCCACCGAACCGATCATCCGCATGGCCAGCTGCACCGCGCCCATTTCCATGGAAAACACCGCCACCGGCAGGCCTTGTTCGATGGCGACGTGTTCACCGATGTTCATGGAAAACGAGGTTTTCCCCATCGATGGACGCCCCGCGACGATAACAAGATCCCCCGGCTGCAGGCCCGAGGTCATGCGATCCAGATCGTCGAAGCCCGTCGGCACCCCGGTGACGTCGGAATCGCCCTCGCGATGATAGAGTTCGTCGATGCGTTCCACCACCTGCGCCAACAAGGGGCGGATTTCCTGGAACCCGGCCATGCCCCGCGCGCCTTCCTGAGCGATCTGGAACACCCTGGATTCGGCCTCGTCCAGGATCTGGCGGGCTTCCTTGCCTTGGGGATTGAAAGCGGCGGACGAAATTTCGTCGGCGATGGACACCAGCTTGCGCAGCATGGACCGTTCGCGCACAATCTCGGCATAGCGACGGATATTGGCCGCCGACGGTGTGTTGTGCGCCAGCGCGTTCAGATACGGCAGGCCCCCGGTGTCGTCGGCTTTGCCGGCGGTCGTCAGGGACTCATGCACCGTGATCACGTCAGCCGGGCGGGCCAGGCTGACCAGCCGGGTGATGTGCTGCCAGATCAGGCGGTGATCGAAGCGGTAGAAGTCGTCTTCCGTCAGGACGTCGGCCACGCGATCGAATGCGGCGTTATCCAGCAGCAGTCCGCCCAACACCGATTGCTCGGCCTCGATGGAATGCGGCGGCACCCGCAGATAGTCCAGTTGGGTATCGTTTTCGATTTCCACCGTCAGTCCCTACACCTGTTCGCTTAAAAAGGCCGGAAAAAAATAAGGCCGGCATGGCGCCGGCCTTATAGAGCTGCCCTGCCATTCCCGCTGAGAGGAATGTAGCACGGCGCGCTTGCGTGATTACGCCATGTCGCCCTGAACAGTCAGGGTGATGTCGGCCACGACGTCGGCGTGCAAGGCGACTTGCAGCGGGAATTCACCCACCGCCTTGATGGCGCCGTCGGGCATGCGGATCTGGCCCTTGTGTACGTTGGGGAAGCCGGCCTGCTGCAGAGCAGCCGCGACGTCCATCGTGGTGACGGAACCGAACAGACGGCCATCGACACCGGCCTTCTGGCTGATGACGAAGGAAAAGCCGTGCAGCTTTTCGGACATGGTCTGGGCGGCAGCCAGCTTTTCGGCCTGCAGTTTTTCCAGTTCGGCGCGACGGGCCTCGAATTCCTTCAGGGCGGCGTCGGTGGCACGACGGGCGATCTTCTGGGGGATCAGGTAGTTGCGGGCATAACCATCGCGCACACGCACCACATCGCCCAGGTTCCCGAGATTGATGACTTTTTCAAGCAGAATGATTTGCATGACGGGGACCTCGGTTTAGTTGTGGTTGTCGGTGTACGGCAACAGGGCCAGGAAGCGGGCGCGCTTGATGGCGCTGTCCAGCTGGCGCTGATAGTGTGCCTTGGTGCCGGTCAGACGAGCCGGGATGATCTTGCCGTTTTCCTGGATGAAATCGCGCAGGGTGTCCAGATCCTTGTAGTCGATCTCTTCGACCTTGGCCACGGTGAAGCGGCAGAATTTGCGCCGTTTGAACAGCGGATTCTGTTGCCCGAATTTGCGTTTTTCTTTCGACTTTTTGAAGTAAGCCATGATGTTTGCCTTTGTCTGGTTCCGGGACGCGCCCGGAGGGTTCATTCAATGTGCCTGCACAAGCTGCTGGATATGCAATACCAGCCGATCCGATCCTTGTCGCTGCGGGGCCAGAAAACCAACGATCTGCACTGGACTGCCCTGGGGGGCCTTAGCCAAAGCAAGAGCGACGTCTCCCAGCGCCACCGCCTTGATTTCCATGGAAACCTGGCGGGGCAGACCGGCCTCGATGACTTCAGATTCATGCACCATCTGCAAACGCAACACAGGCAGTCCTGCCGGTGTGTGGCGCAAAGGCGGAATTTCGGTCAATGTCGCGGCCAGCTCGACTCGGTTCACGGATCGCGCGAGTGCCGGATCAGGAGTTCGGCGTCTCGACGCTGGAGGCCTTGCGGGCTTCTTCGCGTTCGACCGATTTCATCATGATCGACGGCTCGGTGTGAGCATGCTTGGTCTTGATGAACAGGTGACGCAGGATGGCGTCGTTGTAGCGGAACGAGTGTTCCAGTTCGTCCAGCGCGGTCTGGCCGCACTCGATGTTGAAGCACACGTAGTGAGCTTTCACGAGCTTCTGGATCGGATAGGCCAACTGGCGGCGACCCCAGTCTTCGACACGGTGGATTTGACCGCCGTGGGTCGTGACCATGGCTTGGTAGCGCTCGATCATGGCGGGCACCTGCTCGCTTTGATCGGGATGCACAATAAACACTACTTCGTAGTGACGCATGAATGACTCCTTGTGGATATCTGCGATGTTGACAGACAGCCCGCCGGCACAGATCAGTCACCCCTAAAGGGGCCCCCATTCAGGAACGGTCGAGCAAGTAACCCGGTATTCTAGCACACAGCCTATTGACTACGCACTACCGCGTAAGCGGAATGGTTGTGAATCGATTCGAAATTCTCGGCTTCGACCTGATAGGCGATCACGCCGGGCAAGCCTTGCAGCATGACGGCCACATCGCGCACCAGATCTTCGACAAATTTCGGGTTTTCGTAGGCGCGCTCGGTGACGAATTTTTCGTCGGCGCGCTTGAGCAGGCCCCAGAGTTCGGACGAGGCCTGGGCCTCGATGCGCGGAATCAGCGCATCCAAGGCCGGGGCGTGGTCCGCTGCGCATTCCAGTTGCACCGTGACGTGCGAACGCTGATTGTGTGCGCCGTATTCGGAAATCGCCTTGGAGCATGGGCACAAGCTGGTGACCGGCACCTGCACCTGCAGGGAGAACGACGGCGCCTGACCCCGGCGAGCCTGGGCGGCCCAGCGCACCTGATAATCCATCAGACTGCGCACCCCGGACACCGGCGCGGCCTTTTCAATGAAATACGGGAAACTGGCAGCCACATCGCCGGCATCCACCTGCAACAGGTCCAACATGGACTGGGTCATGGCGCACAGCGAGGCCGGCGTCATCGGCTGCCCGCGATGCGATTCCAGCAAGGCGATGAAGCGCGACATGTGGGTGCCTTTTTCCTCGGGCGGCAATGCGACGGTCATTTCCCAGTCGGCGATGGTCGCCTGAGGCTGGGCGGCAGTCGCCACCACCAGGGGATGGCGCACACCGCGCACCCCCACCCGTTGAATGGCGATGTGCCGGGTATCGATGCTGCTTTGCACATCCGGCATGGCCACAGCCACCGGGTCCAGCAGGGTGTTCATGAGTGATTCCTTTCCAAACGCTGGCGTATCGACGCCTCGATCCCTTGGGCATCCAGGCCGAGTCCGGCGAGAATGGCCTTCTGGTCCCCGTGATCGATGAATTCATCCGGCAGCCCCAGCTGCAGAACCGGGCGCACGATCGCCTCCCGATTGAAGTATTCCACAACCGCGCTGCCCGCGCCGCCCATGACGGCGGCTTCTTCCAGCGTGACAAACAGACTGTGCGACGCCGCAAGCTCGGACAGCAGGGCCTCGTCCAGCGGTTTGACGAAACGCATGTCCACCAGGGTGGCATCCAGCGCCTGGGCAGCCTGGGCGGCCTGCGGCAACAGCGTGCCGAACACCAGAATGGCGACATTGCGCCCCTGACGGCGCACGACGGCGCGACCGATATCGACAGGGTCCAGGCTATCGCCCGGATCGGCCCCGCACCCTGCCCCGCGCGGATAGCGCACCGAGGCCGGCCCGGGGTGACGGTAGCAGGCATTCAGCAGCAGCCGGGCTTCGTGCTCGTCCGACGGCGTGGCAATCACCATGTTCGGGATGCAGCGCAAATAGGCAATATCGTAATTGCCGGCGTGCGTGGCCCCGTCGGCGCCAACGATGCCGGCGCGATCCAGGGCAAAGGTCACATCCAGGTCCTGCAAGGCCACGTCATGGATCAGCTGATCGTAGCCGCGCTGCAGAAAGGTGGAATAAATGGCGACGACCGGCTTGCAGCCCTCGCAGGCCAGGCCGGCGGCAAACGTGACGGCATGCTGCTCGGCGATACCGACGTCGAAATAGCGCAGCGGAAATTGGCGTTCGAATTCGACCATCCCGCTGCCCTCGCGCATGGCCGGAGTGATGCCGACCAGGCGTTCATCGGCCTGCGCCATATCGCACAACCAGCGCCCGAACACCTGCGTGAACGTCCGGCGGGGAGGCTGGGCCGGTTTCTGGATACCGATGGATGGGTCGAATTTGCCCGGCCCATGGTACAGCACGGGATCGGCCTCGGCCAGCTTGTAACCCTGCCCTTTGCGGGTCACCACATGCAGGAACTGCAGGCCCTTGAGCGCCCGGATGTTTTCCAGCATCGGCACCAGGGCTTCCAGATCGTGGCCATCGATGGGCCCCACATAGTTGAAGCCCAGTTCTTCGAACAAGGTGGCCGGCGAGAGCATGCCTTTGGCGTGGCCTTCGAGTTTACGCGCCAGCGCCAGCGCGGGCGGCACATGCTGCAGCATGGCCCGGCCCATCATTTTGGCGCGGGCATAAAACTGCCCCGACAACAGGCGGGCGAAATAGTAGTTCAGGGCGCCGACCGGCGGCGAAATCGACATATCGTTGTCGTTCAGCACCACCAACAGATTGACATCGGATGTGACGCCGGCATTGTTCAGCGCCTCGAAGGCCATGCCCGCCGTCATGGCGCCATCGCCGATCACGGCGATGTGCTGACGGTCGATACCCTTGTTGCGGGCAGCCACGGCCATGCCCAGCGCTGCCGAGATCGACGTGGACGAATGCGCGGTACCGAAGGCATCGTAGGGGGATTCGCTGCGCTTGGGAAAACCGGAAATCCCGCCCATCTGCCGTAAGCCGGACATGGCTTCGCGCCTGCCGGTCAGGATTTTGTGGGGGTAGGACTGATGACCCACGTCCCAGACCAGGCGGTCATCGGGCGTATTAAATACATAATGCAGCGCCAACGTCAGTTCGACCGTACCCAGGTTCGAGGACAGGTGCCCGCCCGTCTGGGCGACCGAAGCCAGCATGAACGCCCGCAGCTCGGCCGCCAGGTCCTTCAGTTCCCGGCGGTCCAGGCGGCGCACATCAGCCGGCGAGGCGATGCCTTCCAATAGAGTTGTCATCATGTCTTCTTCATGTCGGCCCGGCAGCTGCATCGTCAGTGCGTCCGGCCAATGATGTAATCAGCGAGTTCGCGCAGTCGGCAGGCCGACGGCCCCAGCGGCAGCAGCGCCTCGTGGGCCTGGGTGCGCAGGTCCAGCAGCAAGGCGCGGGATTCCTCCAGCCCCAAGATGGACACATAGGTGGGCTTGCCCTGCGCAGCGTCCTTGCCTGCGGTCTTGCCCAGCGTCGCGGAATCCGCCGTAACGTCCAGAATATCATCCACGACCTGAAATGCCAGCCCCATCGCGGCTGCATAGGATTCCAGGCCGGTGCGCACCGTGGAACTGGCGCCGGCCACCACGCCGCCCAGCAAGACGCTGGCTTCCAGCAAAGCGCCCGTTTTCATGCGGTGCATGCGCTGCAAGGCGTCGATGGACAAGGCATGGCCGACACTGGCGCAGTCGATCGCCTGACCGCCCACCATGCCATCGCCCCCCGCCGCGCGGGCCAGCAACTGCACGGCCTGCACGACCAGAGCGGGCGCAATCGGCATCTGCGCCAGGCAATCGAAGGCCAGCGGCTGCAGCGCATCGCCCGCCAGCATGGCCAAGGCCTCGTCGTCGAACTGCCGATGCACGGTCGGCCTGCCGCGACGCAGATCATCATCGTCCATGCACGGCAGATCGTCATGAATCAGGGAATAGGCATGAATCAATTCGACGGCGGCAGCCGCCCCATCCAAGGCCAGATCCTGAGCCGCCGAGGCAACGCCCGGTGTGCGGCTGGCCTCGCCGGCGGCCAGCACCAACGCAGCGCGGATCCGTTTGCCCGGCCCCAGTACGGCATAGCGCATGGCCTCGTGCAGTCGCGCGGGGCCGTCGTCTTCCAGGGGCGGCAGCAAATCATCCAGCACCGCGCCGACATGGGATACCATATCCTGCAGCCACAGGTCAAAATCGTTGGATGCCGCCGTCATGACGCATCCTGCCCCTGCGCGCCCTCGAAGGGTTCCAGCAGCTGACCCTGCAACACCTGCACCTGCTGTTCTGCGGCATCCAGCCGCTGCTGGCAGACGCGGGCCAGCGCCACCCCGCGCTGGTACAGCGCGATGGATTCTTCCAGACCCAGATTGCCGTCATTCATGCGGGCAGCCAGAGATTCCAGTTCGGCCAGCGCTGATTCGAAATCGGCGGGCAATGCCTCGGCAGCCTGCGAAACGTCCGTGCGCGGCGCGGTTTTTTCCTTGACCATGGGGTTTTATCATTGAGTTCCAAACTGGATTGTACGAGAACCCCGAGGCTGGGTGAAATGCCCGGCAGCCCTCTCCAGGGACGCCCAGGGCAAGCTGCTGGACGCGCCCCTGTTCCCAGAGACACCGGACACCAGGCTTATGGAAACCGCACGGAAAGACGACGAGATCGGCGAACGCATGGACGCTGGACGCCGCGCTCCGGTGGCACGCGGCCTCAGCGACCGCGCGCCACCGGGCGGTCGGCCTCGCTGCACCATTCGCTCCAGGAACCGGGATACAGGGCGGACCCCCGAAAACCGGCCAATTCCATCGCAAAAATATTGTGGCAAGCCGTAATGCCCGAACCGCACTGATGCACGATGCCGTGATCCAGGCGGCCGCCTAGCAAGGTCTCGAATTCCTGGCGCAAGCGGGCGGGCGATTTGAACCGCCCATCGGCTTCCACATTCAGCATGAAAGGCCGGTTCAGGGCGCCTGGGATATGGCCGCCCACCGGATCGATCGGTTCGACTTCGCCGCTGAAGCGTTCGGGCGCCCGGGCATCCAAAACGGTAAAGCGCGGCTCGTCCAGATTCGCCAGCACCGCCCGCGCATCCACCAAAGGCATCGACGCCTGGCCCGACGGCGCCAGCCCCTGCAAGGCCTGAGCTTCGCTGACAGACGCCTCCCGCGCACCGGTCTCGACTGCGCCGCCTGCGGCCTGCCAGGCCGCCCAGCCGCCATCCAGCACCGCCACAGATTCGTGGCCCAGCCAGCGCAGCATCCACCACAGATGCGCGGCAAACATGCTGTTGCCCGCATCGTAGACGACGACGTCCGAGCGCGCCGTCAGGCCCTGGGCGCGCAACAGGGCGGCAAAATCAGCCCGGTCCGGCAGAGGGTGGCGGCCATTGCGGCCCGAGCGCAGCGCGCACAATTGCGTTTCATGATCCAGATAAAGGGCGCCCGGCACGTGTCCTGCTTCGTAGGCGCGGCGACCCGCATGGTGATCCGACAGATCATGGCGCACGTCGAACACGAGACAACCCGGACGGCGCAGGCGTTCTTGCAAGGCCTCGGCCTGAATCAATAAGTCGATCATGATGGATTTACCTCCTTGGTCTGCGAACCCCCCGCCGGCGAACCCCCGCGATCATGCAGGGTGCGGGAATCCGTATGCGTACGCCATACCGACAGCAAGCCGGAGCCGATGATCAGGGCCATACCGGCCCAGGCCAGCGGCGCTGGTCGATCTCCCCAGAACAGCATGCCAATCAGTGCGGCAAAGATGATGGTGGTGTACTGCAGGGCAGCCGTCAACAGGGTAGACCCCAGCCCGAAGGCGCGGGTCATGGTGAGCTGCCCCACCAACCCGACCAAGCCCAGCCCCGTCAGGGCCAGCAATGCGAGCGGGTCGCTGGTGCGCCAGCCCTGGATGCTGATGCCGACCAGGCCGCTGAGACACACGCCAAGGGAAAACAACAGCACCGTGCGCCATTCCGGTTCGCCGATCCGGCCCAGTTGACGGATCTGCATCATGGCAACGGCAGCCAGTCCGCCACCGCACAGCCCTAACAACGCCGCCAGCCATTGATCGCGTTCCACACTGGGGCGCAGGACCCCCAGCACGCCCAGAAAACCGGCCAGCACAGCCAGCACGCGCACCGGGTCGCGCTGCGCGCCGCCAAAAAACAGCAGCCAGCCGGCGATGAACAGGGGAGCGGTGTAGTTCAGACTGACCGCCGTCGCCAGGGCCAGATGCGACAGGGCGAAAAACCCCATCCACATGGATACGATGCCGCTGACATTGCGCCAGATGTGCGGACGCCAGCAGGTGGGGCGCAGGGTACGGCGCGTAGAATACGCCCAGAAAGACAGCAGCAGGACGGAAGGAATACCGCGAAACAGCACGACTTCCGGCAAAGTAGCGCCCAGATCGGCGGCAACCTTGACGAAGGCCCCCATCATGGCGAACATCGCACAGGCTAGCAACATCCATAAGGACTGCATGTTTGTCACCACAACAGGATACAGTTCTCAAAGCCGATACTATACACTTTGGGCACACCAAACCCGACTCTCGGAGCCGTCTTTCCCATGAAGCGCATTATCCTGTTTCTCGCGACCAATATGGCCGTCATGCTGGTGCTCAGCATCACCATGAACCTGCTGGGCGTTGGCCGCTACCTGACAGCCAACGGCATCAACCCGGCTCAGTTGCTGGTCTTTGCCGCCGTCATCGGCTTCGGCGGGTCTTTCATTTCTCTGTTGATGAGCAAATGGATGGCCAAAACCAGCACGGGCGCCCAGGTCATCAACCCACAGGCGCCGCGCAACGCCCGCGAAGCCTGGCTGGTCGATACCGTGCATCAATTGGCTGACCGGGCCGGTATCGGTCGCCCCGAGGTCGCCATCTACGAAGGCGCCCCCAATGCCTTCGCCACCGGCGCCTTTCGCAATGATTCCCTGGTGGCAGTGTCCACCGGCCTGTTGTCGTCCATGACCGAAGAAGAAGTCACCGCCGTCCTGGGACACGAAGTCGCGCACGTCGCCAATGGCGACATGGTCACGCTGACCTTGATCCAGGGCGTCGTCAACACCTTCGTGATCTTTCTGTCGCGCCTGGTAGGCTATTTCATCGACCGCGCCATCCTGAAAAACGAGCGTGGCGTGGGCATGGGCTATTACGCCAGCGTTTTTGTCTGTGAAATCCTGTTCGGGGTGATCGCTTCGATCATCGTGGCCTGGTTCTCCCGCCGACGCGAATTCCGGGCGGATGCGGGCGCCGCCCACCTGATGGGCGCCCGCGAACCCATGATCCGCGCCCTCGCGCGGCTGGGCGGCGTCGAGGCCGGCGAACTGCCCAAATCCTTCCAGGCGGCGGGCATCGCCGGCGGCGCGTTGGGCGCCCTGTTCGCCTCGCATCCGCCCATCGAACAGCGCATCGAGGCCCTGCGCCGCCAGCAGGGCTAAGCGCCTATGAAAGAACTCCAGGTCATTGTCGCCTTCAGCGGTTTCATCGCTCTGCTGCTATGGGGTGTGCACATGGTGCAAACCGGCGTACAGCGAGCCTTCGGCAAGAACCTGGGGCTCTGGATGGGGCGGGCCATGGGATCCCTGCCCCGCGCCTTTGGCACCGGCCTGCTCGTCACGGCGGCCATCCAGAGCAGCACCGCCACCGGTTTGATGATCGCCGGTTTCGCGATGGACGGCCTGGTCTCCCTGACGCCGGGCCTGGCCGCCATGCTGGGGGCCAACGTCGGTACGACCCTGATCGTGCAGGCGCTATCCTTCAACCCGACGATGCTGGCGCCCGGCCTGATCCTGATCGGCGTCTGGATGTTCCGCCACTACGAACCGGGCCGCACCCGGGATCTGGGACGAGCCTTCATCGGCCTGGGCCTGCTGCTGCTGTCCCTGCACGAACTGGTCAATATGTTCGAGCCGCTGAAAAGCGCGCCCATGCTGGGCACGGCGCTCGACGCCCTGGGCGATGCCCCGGTGCTGGCGCTGCTGGCCAGCACGGCGCTGACCTGGGCATCCCATTCCAGTGTGGCGGTCGTGGTGCTGATCATGTCGCTGGCGCACCATGGCCTGGCCGATCCGGCCCTGGCCTACACCCTGGTGCTGGGCGCCAATCTGGGTACCGCCATCAACCCGGTGCTGGAAGGCGGTCGCGACGACAACCCGGCCTCCCGCCGCCTGCCGATGGGCAATCTGGGCACCCGGATCATCGGCTGCCTGCTGGGCATGGCCCTGCTGCCCTGGGCGCCCGACATCATGCAAACACTAGGCAGCGACCCCGCCCACGAAGTCGCCAATTTCCACCTGATCTTCAATCTGATCGTGGCCGCCTGCTTCATGCCGGTGCTGCGGCCCTACGCCCGCCTGCTGCAGCGATTGATGCCGCAACGCAGCAATCCCGACGATCCCGCCCGCCCCCGCTACCTGGACGAATCCGCCCGCGAAGTGCCGGCGGTAGCCCTGGGCCAGGTCGCCCGAGAAGCCCTGCGCCTGACGGACCTGCTACGTGAATCCCTGCAGTTGACGCAACGCGCCCTGCTACAGGACGACACCCAGGCCATCGGTCGCGCCCGCTACCTGAATGGCGTCATTGGCGAACTGGACCAGTCCGTCACCACCTACCTGGCCACCATGGACCAGGAAAGCCTCAGCCCCGATGACGAGCAGTACCTGAAAGCCATTCTGACTTTTTCCATGAACATATCCCATGCCGCCAGCGTCTCGGGGATGGGGCTGCTGGGCCACGCCAGCCGCTTGCATAAAAAGCACTGGGTGCTGGGTGCCGAACAAAAAGCCGAGCTGAGCGACACGCTGGACCGCCTGCAGAACAATCTGCGTCAGGCGGCATCCCTGTTTGTCTCCGGTGACCGCCAGGTGGCGCGCAATCTGGCGTTTGAAAAAGAATACTTCCGCACCCTGGAGGCCAAGGCCGCCGATCGCCACCTGGAACGGATCAAGACCGGGCGGATCGATGTGGCCGACGTCGGCGCCTTTTATCTGGAAGTCCTGCGCGATACGGGCGGCGTCAACGCCTACCTGGTCAACGCCGCCGCCTACCCGATTCTGGCGCGCCACGGCGAACTGCTGCCCAACCGCTTGCGCGAGACGGACTGATCGTCAGCGATCACCGCGCGGGGCGCATCCGTCAGTGCGCTTCGCCCCAATCGTGGCCTACGCCAACCTCGGCCACCAGCGGCACGGCCAGATCGGCCACCCCCGCCATCAGTTCAGGCACGCGCTGCCGCAGGATATCGACTTCGTCGGGCGTCGCATCGAACACCAGTTCGTCATGCACCTGCATGACCATCAGACTGCGCAGGTTTTCAGCCGACATCCAATCCTGCACCTGGACCATGGCCTTCTTGATCAGATCGGCTGCCGTGCCTTGCATGGGCGCATTGATGGCGGCGCGCTCGGCGGCAGCGGCCCGGGGCCCCTTGGCGCCGGCCAGATCAGGAAAATACAGGCGCCGGCCAAAGACGGTTTCCACATAGCCCTGTTCCCGCGCCTGGCGGCGGATGCGGTCCATGTATTCAGCCACCCCAGGGTAGCGCATGAAATAGCGGTCGATGTAGGATTTGGCTGCCGCCCGCGTAATCCCCAGGTTGGAAGCCAGGCCGAATTCCCCCATGCCGTAGATCAGGCCGAAATTGATGGCCTTGGCCGCCCGGCGATGTTCGGCATCGACCTGATCGGGGGCCACGCCGAACACCTCGGCAGCCGTGGCGCGGTGAATATCCTGACCTTCGGCAAAGGCCCGGCACAGATTGGCATCCCCCGACACATGGGCCATGACGCGCAATTCGATTTGCGAATAGTCCGCCGACACGACACTACCCAGACTGGACACAAAGGCCGAGCGCACGCGCCTGCCCTCGGCCGTGCGCACCGGAATATTCTGCAGATTCGGATCGGACGAGGCCAAACGCCCGGTAATGACGGCAGCCTGGGCGTAGCGCGTATGCACCCGCCCGGTGCGCGGGTCGATCATGCGCGGCAATTTGTCGGTATAGGTGGACTTCAGTTTGGCGATGCCCCGATAGTCCAGCAGCAGGCGGGGCAAAGGATAATCCGCCGCCAGCCGCGTCAGGACGTCTTCGTCCGTGGACGGCGCGCCGCCGGCGGTCTTGCGCAGCACCGGCAACTGCATCTGCGTGAACAGGATCTCGCCCAGTTGCTTGGGTGAATTCAGATTGAAGGGCTGGCCCGCCAGCTCATGCGCCTGGGTTTCCAGCGCAATCATCTGTTGCCCCAGTTCGTGGCTTTGCTTGGCCAGCACCTGGGCATCGATGGCCACGCCATTGCGCTCGATGCGCGTCAGGACATCGGACGTGCGGATTTCCAGTTCGTAGGTGCGCAGCAAGCCGGGTTCGGCCTGCACCTGCGGCAACAGCACCTGGTGCAGCCGCAGCGTAAAGTCGGCGTCTTCGGCGGCGTAATACGCGGCGCGTTCCAGGTCGACCTCGTCAAAACCGATCTGACGGGCGCCCTTGCCGCACAGATCTTCGTAGGTCGTACCCGTCACACCCAGCCACTGGATGCACAGGTCCTGCAGATTGACCCGGCGATGTGACTGCAGCACATAAGCCTGCAGCATGGTGTCATGCTGCACGCCACGCAGGGTCAGTCCTTCGTTGGCGAACACATGTGCATCATATTTGGCATGGTGCAGCAGTTTGGGGGCCGCCGAATCCTCGATCCAGGGACGCAGTTGTTCCAGCACCCAGGCGCGGTCCAGCTGATCCGGTGTGCCGGGCGCCCGATGCCCGACCGGGATATACGCGGCATGGCCGGGTTCAATCGCCACCGACAGGCCGACCAGGCGCGCCGCCATGGGATCCAGGCTGGTGGTCTCCGTATCCAGGGCGACCAGCGGCGCGGCCCGCAGTTTGCTCATCCACCGGGCGAAATGATCCTGATCCAGAATGGTTTCGTAATTCAGCCGAGCGGGCGCCTGGGGCATGGCTGCCGGCTGCGCCGCCCGCGCGTCCTGCTGCGGAATGCGATCGGGTTCGCCCGTTATTTCGCGCAGCCAGGTCCGGAACCCGTAGGTTTCGTACAAGCGCGTCAGGGTCGCCTGATCCGGCGCTCGCAGCGCCATATTGGCGACCGCGTAATCGGGCGGCAAGGCGCAATCCAGCCTGATCGTCAGTAAATCGCGAGTCAGCGGGAAACGCGCCACGGCGTCGCGCAGATTGGCGCCCGCCACGCCTTTGATCTGGTCCGCCTGCGCCACCAGCGCGTCGAGGCTGCCGTATTCATTCAGCCACTTGGCGGCGGTCTTGGGGCCGACCTTGTCCACCCCCGGCACATTGTCCACCGTATCGCCCGTCAGCATCAGATAGTCGATGATGCGCTCGGGCGGCACACCGAACTTATGAATCACGCCGTCCCGGTCCTGGCGCTCGCCGGACATGGTGTTGATCAGTTCGACTTGATCGTTCACCAATTGGGCCAGATCCTTGTCCCCGGTCGAAATAATGGTATAAAAGTCGCTTTCGCTCGCCTGCAGCGCCAGTGTGCCGATGACATCGTCGGCCTCGACGCCGGGTTCCACGATCACGGTCCAGCCCAGCGCTGCCGCGGCCTCGTGAATGGCAGGGATCTGCGCGCGCAGGTCTTCCGGCATGGACGGTCGGTTGGCTTTGTATTGCGGGTACATCTGTTCCCGAAACGAGCCTCCCGGCGCGTCGAACACGCAGGCGCCATACTGCGCCGTATCCTTGTAATCGGCCATCAGCCTTCGTAACATGGAGATGACGCCATACAAGGCCCCCGTGGGTTCGCCCTGCGCATTGCGCAAATCCGGCATCGCGTGAAAGGCGCGATACAGATAGCTGGACCCATCGACAAGCAACAAGGTTTTTTTCATGATAGACAACAAGACAAAACGACTTTCGGCGGAACAACAGATTCCCACGATTATTGCAGAGATGCGCGCCGCCGCCGCCGCCTTCCAGAAAATCGGGCTGGGCGTCAGTGTTTTCGGCAGCGCCCGTATCGCGCGCGGCCACCCCTTCTATGAACTGGGCCAGGAAATCGGCGCCCGCATCGCGCAACTGGGCGTGCCGGTGATCGCCGGCGGCGGGCCGGGCCTGATGGAAGCCGCCAACCGGGGCGCCTTCGAAGCCGGCGGGCGCAGCATCGGGCTCAACATCCGCCTGCCCAGGGAAAATTCCGACAACTCCTACCAGACCGACAGCCTGCACTTCGAATATTTCAATTCGCGCAAGGCCTCGTTCTTCATGCACAGCCTGGCCTATGTGGTGCTGCCCGGCGGTTTTGGCACCCTGGACGAACTATTCGAAGCCATCACGCTGGTGCAAACCCTGAAGCAACCGCCCGCCCCCATCATCCTGATCGGCACGGCATTCTGGAGCGGCCTGATCGACTGGGTCCGCGACCAAATGGTCGCGAACGGCACCGTCAGTCCTTATGACGTCGATCTGATCACGGTCACCGACGACCTGGACGAGGTCATCCGCCAGATCCAAAGCGCGGTCCAGATCGAACCCACCCGAGAACCCGCCCTGCCGGAATAAGCCCCCATATACGGGTAATGCTTGATGCAGCCGGGTTGCGACCTGAGTTAACATCACGCCTTGTTACCGCCGGGCGATACGCTCTTTGCGTCCGGCTCCACAGGAGACCTTCCGATGAAAACGACTCTGATTGGCGCTGCGCTATTGATCGCAACGGGGTTCATGCCTGCCGCCAGCTTTGCAGCCAACGCCCAGGAACTGAAAATCGCCACCGAAGCAGGCTACCCGCCATTCGAATACCGCAACCCGAACGGCCAGCTCGAAGGCTTCGACATCGACATCGGCAATGAACTGTGCAAACGCCTGCAACGCCAGTGCGTCTGGATCGATCAGTCCTTCGACAGCCTGATCCCCGGCCTGAAGGCGCGCAAATTCGATTTGGCCAATTCCACCATGACAGCCACCGAAGCCCGTAAGAAAGTCATCGACTTTTCCACGCCGATGTACATCGTGCCGGTCAAGCTCATGGTTAAAAAGGGCAGCGGTCTGGAACCCACCGCTGAATCCCTGAAGGGCAAGCGCGTGGGCGTGCAACAAGGCACGACCATGGAAACCTACGCCCGCAAATACTGGGCGCCCAAGGGCGTCAACGTGGTGTCCTATCCCAGCTACACCAATGCCTACGTGGATGTGACCGCAGGTCGTCTGGACGCCACCTTCCAGGAAGCCCAAAGCGCAGTCGAAGGCTTTCTCAGCAAACCCGAAGGCGCGGACTACGAACTGGCGCAGATGACGCTGGACGATCCGATCCTGAACGACCCCATCGCCATGGGCCTGCGTCAGGGCAATCCGCTGAAAGCGGACGTCGACAAGACGCTGAAGGCCATGCTGGCCGACGGCACCATCCAGGGCTTCGCCAAAAAATATTTCGCCGAAGGCCTGATCCAATTTCCCGCCCAATAATCCAGCCTGCGGCCATGCCGCATGCTGCAACCGCCCGGACGGCCCGCCAGGCCACGCTTGACCGGGCGGTCCTTATTTTTGGCTGTCTTCCATGTTTCTGAACGGCTACGGACCCCTGCTGCTGGCGGGGACCTGGGTCACCATCCAGTTGGCTCTGCTGTCCCTGCTGGTCGCCCTGGCCCTGGGGCTGCTGGGCGCCTGGGCCAAACTTTCGACATCCTGGAGCGCCCGCGCTCTGGCCACGGCCTATACGACCCTGATCCGCGGCGTGCCCGATCTGGTGCTGATGCTGCTGATCTTCTTCAGCCTGCAGATCTATCTGAATTCCCTGACCGACCTGCTGGGCCTGGAGTACATCGATATCGACCCCTTCGGCGCCGGCGTGCTGACTCTGGGTTTCATCTACGGCGCCTATTTCGCTGAAACCTTTCGTGGCGCTTTCATGTCGGTCCCGCACGGTCAGATGGAAGCCGCCACGGCCTACGGCATGCGTGAATTTCAGGTGTTTCGCCGCGTGCTGTTTCCACAGATGATGCGCCACGCCCTGCCCGGCATCGGCAACAACTGGCAGGTGCTGCTGAAGTCCACGGCCCTGGTTTCTCTGATCGGCCTGTCCGATCTGGTCAAGGTCGCCCAGGACGCGGGCAACGTGACCTTTCGGGTGTTCCTGTTCATCAGCCTGACCGGGCTGATCTACCTGGCGCTGACCACGGTCTCCAACGGAGTGCTGTACTGGCTGAATAAACGCTATACAGTGGGCGTACGCCAGGTGTCGCTATGATCGATGTCCTGGAGCAATTCTGGCAGGCCTACCTGTACACCAGCAACGGCAGCCTCTCGGGCATGGTCGTCACCCTGTGGCTGCTGGTGCTGTCGGTCTCGATGGGTTTTTTCATCTCCATCTTCCTGGCCGTGGCCAGAGTATCGTCGCGCCGCTGGCTGTCGATTCCGCTCTGGACGTTCAGCTACGTCTTCCGGGGCACACCGCTATATGTGCAGATCCTGTTCATCTACGCCGGCATCTACAGCCTGGATTTCGTCAAGGACACCCCCAGCCTGGCGACCTTCTTCCAAAACGGCTTTAACTGTCTGGTCGTGGCGCTGACCCTGAATACCGTAGCCTACACCACGGAAATCTTCGCCGGGGCGATCCGCGCCACCAGCGCCGGTGAAATCGAGGCGGCCCGCGCCTTCGGCATGACGCGCTTTGCGCTATACCGCCGGGTGATTCTGCCCTCGGCGCTGCGCCGCGCGCTGCCGGCCTACAGCAACGAAGTCATCCTGATGCTGCACGCCACGTCCCTGGCCTTCACCGCCACGGTGCCTGATATTCTGAAAGTAGCGCGCGACGCCAATTCCGCCACTTACCAGACCTTTCCTTCGTACGGGATCGCCGCCCTGCTTTATCTGGCGCTCTCTTTCGCCCTGATCGGGCTGTTCCGCTGGTACGAACGCCGTACACTGGCCTATCTGGGCCCTTATCGCTAACACCTATGTCCAAACTCGACGTACTCAATATTCACAAGCGCTACGGCGACAACGAGGTCCTGAAGGGCGTCTCCCTGCAAGCCAACGCCGGCGACGTGATCTGCATCCTGGGGTCCAGCGGCTCGGGAAAATCCACCTTCCTGCGCTGCATCAACTTCCTGGAAAAGCCCAATCAGGGCTCGGTGTCGCTGAACGGCGAACTGCTGAAGATCGTGCACGACAAGCACGGGGAACCGCACGCCGCCGACCTGGACCAGCTGCGCCGCCTGCGCTCGAAGCTGGCGATGGTGTTCCAGCACTTCAACCTGTGGGCGCACATGAATGTCCTGGGCAACGTGATCGAGGCGCCCATTCAAGTGCTCAAGCTCAGCCGCGCCGAAGCCACCGAACGCGCCCGCCACTATCTGGCCAAGGTCGGCCTGGACCCAAAGGTCGAAACCCAGTATCCGTCCTCCCTGTCCGGCGGCCAGCAGCAGCGCGTGGCGATCGCCCGCGCGCTGGCCATGGAACCGGAAGTCATGCTGTTTGACGAACCCACGTCCGCCCTGGACCCGGAACTGGTGGGCGAAGTCCTGAAAGTCATGCAGAAACTGGCCGAGGAAGGCCGCACCATGCTGGTCGTGACGCACGAAATGGGATTTGCCCGCAACCTGGCATCCCAGGTGATGTTCCTGCACCAGGGCGTGGCGGAAGAAACCGGCGCGCCGACGGATATCTTCGACAATCCCCAAAGCCCCCGGCTGAGACAGTTCCTGTCGGGCAATTTGAAATAAGCCTGCTCCGGCAGGCCTTTTGCCCGCAGGAATGTTCTAAAGCCTGCGCCGCATCAGCCGGTGCTCGATCCCGGCATCCAGGTAGGTCTCGCCTTCTTCCACAAAACCGTGGCGGGCATAGAAAGGCCGGGCTTGCAGTTGGGCGGACAGAACGACTTCAGTATCGCCGCGCAGACGGGCGGCGTCCATCAAGGCGGTCAACAACAAGGACCCTGCTCCAGTCCCGCGTGCCGCTCGGCGCACCGCCATGCGACCGATATGCCCATCGGGCAGCAGACGTCCGGTACCGATGGCGGCGCCCGAGGCATCGTAGGCAATGGCGTGCAGACACTGGGCGTCCAGGGGATCCAGTTCTTCTTCCAGCGGCACCTGTTGTTCCTGCACGAAGACTTCCAGACGAATGCGACCGGCTTCGGCGCCCAGGGCATCCCAACTGCCTGTCACGACACGGCGGCTTTCCTGCGGTGCCTGCGCGGCGGTTGGTGGCTGGGCGGCAGCGTCCAAAGCAAAATCCAGCACTTCGGGCAACCAGTCGGCAAAATCCGAGATGCCGTGGTCGCTGCCGTCGATGATGCGTTGTCGGCTACCCGCAAAGCGGGCCTGCATGTCCCGCCAGTCCAGGACTTCGTCGCCGGTCGCGGCCAGCAGGAAATAGCGTTCCGGGTGTGTCAGGGCGACGATATCGGCCTCGGCCTGGGCTAGTTCATCCACATACTCCGGTAAAAACTCGAAGGGTTTGTCGCCATGAAAGGTGCGGTGCGATCCCACCTGGGTCGCCAGGTCGCGCGCAGCATGCACGACAGGATTGAGCAGCACGGCGCGACAGCCCAGGCGTTCCGCCAGCCAGGTGGCGTAGAACCCCCCCAGCGATGAGCCGATGACGGTCAAGCGACTGAGCCCCTGCGCCGATCCCTCGGGCTGACCGGTCTGGGCAGCATCCAGCAGATCCCGGGCCTGGCGCAAAGCCAGTTGCAGCGCCTCCGCCGGGCTGGCCGGCAACTGCGGGCAGCGCCATGCCGATGCCAGGCCGCGCTCGGCCAGCGCCGCCGCCATCAAGCTCGATTTGAAGGACTCGGGAGAAGAACGAAATCCGTGCAGATAGAGAATCATGACATCCAGGAAAAATCTTTGTCCAAGCGCCCCGCAGGGTCCTGCGGCTCATTTTAAGCGGCCTGAGTCAAAACACGCCGACTCGCGGTAAGAAGTAAGATGCTCCATCGTGGCCCACTCAGGCAGCCATCGTGATGATCTATGAGCACCTTAGCGAATTCTTCTTCCCGCCCCCTGCAGGGCGCCTTGCTGGTCCTGGGGGCCGGCATCCTGTGGGGAACGACCGGCACGGCGCAAAGCTTTTCCGCCGATGCGCTATCTCCGTATTGGGTGGGCGCCTTGCGGCTGCTGGTGGCGGCCCTCTTCTTTCTGGTCTATGCCGGCTTGCTGAGCGGGCCGGCCAGCCTGGGTCGGCAACTGAGCGAGCTGGACTGGCGGCGCGCCATCGGGGCGGGCGCCTGCATGGCGGCCTACAACCTGACCTTCTTTGCCGGCGTCAAGGCCACGGGCGTTGCCATCGGCACGGCCTTGGCCCTGGGCAGCGGCCCCATCTGGGCGGGCTTGCTGCAGTTGGCCTGCGGCGCGCGCCCCAGCGCCGGTTGGTGGCTGGGTACGCTGCTGGCGGTCGCCGGCGGCATGCTGCTGGTCCTGGGACGCAGCAACGACGTGCGGTCCGATCCCCTGGGCATCGCCCTATGTCTGGCGGCAGGCCTGTCCTATGCCGTCTACGCTCTGCTCAACAAACAACTGGTGCATCGCTCGACGCCGGCCATCACCACGCTGGGCGTATTCCTGGTGGGCGCGGCGCTGGCGCTGCCCGCGGCAGGCCTCTGGGCGGGGCCGCTGCAGATCACGGTATCCGGCTGGCTGGTCGTCGGCTTTCTGGGGATCGCTTCCACTGGCATCGCCTATCTGCTGTTCAGCACGGGCTTGCGCAGCATCAGCGCGGCCAGCGGCGTGTCGCTGGCCCTGATGGAACCTGTCACGGCCTTTTTGCTGGCCATTCTGGTGGTGGGCGAACGCCCCGGCCTGCTGGCCTACGCCGGTCTGGGCGCGCTGCTGGCCGGCCTGGCCATCGTGATTCGCACCGAAACCCGCTGACACTGATCTGCAGGACGTCCACATAGCGCAAACCCCGCCAGCAAGGGCGGGGTTTGCGTGTGTCCGGCAAAGCCGGACAGATCAGAAGCGAAATCGATCAGGCCGATTCGCGCATGCTGCGACGGCGCTCATGTTCCTGCAGATAACGCTTGCGCAGACGAATCGATTTGGGCGTGACTTCGACCAGTTCGTCATCGGCGATGAATTCCACCGCGTATTCCAGGTTCAAAGCGATAGGCGGCACCAAGTCGATATGCTCGTCCTTGCCCGAAGCCCGCACGTTGGTCAGCTTCTTTTCCTTGATAGGATTGACGACCAGATCGTTGTCGCGGGAATGGATGCCGATGATCATGCCTTCGTAGACCGGATCCTGCGGCGACACGAACATGCGACCGCGTTCCTGCAGCTTCCACAGCGCATAGGCCACCGCGGTGCCGTCATCCTGGCTGATCAGCACGCCGTTGCGACGCTCGCCCACGCCGCCTTCGCGCACCGGGGCATAGTCGTCGAAAATGTGGCTCATCAGGCCCGTGCCGCGCGTCAGGGTCATGAATTCACCCTGGAAGCCGATCAGGCCACGCGCCGGGATACGATATTCCAGGCGAGTGCGACCGCGCCCATCGGGCTGCATGTCCTGCAGATCGCCCTTGCGGCGACCCAGCTCTTCCATGATCCCTCCCTGATGCGAGTCTTCCACGTCCACCGTCAGCAGTTCGTAGGGCTCGCACTTCACGCCGTCCACTTCCTTGAACATGACGCGGGGCCGCGACACGGCCAGCTCGTAGCCTTCGCGGCGCATGTTCTCCAGCAGGATGGTCAGGTGCAGTTCGCCCCGCCCGCAGACTTCGAACACGGTATCGTCATCGGTGTCGTTGACACGCAAAGCGACGTTGGACTTCAGTTCGCGATCCAGGCGGTCGCGCAACTGACGGCTGGTGACGAACTTGCCCTCGCGCCCGGCCAGGGGCGAGGTATTCACCATGAAGTTCATGGTCAGGGTAGGCTCGTCGATGCGCAGCATGGGCAGGGCTTCGGGCGTATTCGGATCCATCAGCGTGCAGCCGATGCCAATATCCTCGATACCGTTGATCAGCACGATGTCGCCGGCCTCGGCCTGGTCCACCAGCACGCGATCCAGACCCTGGAATTTCAGCACCTGATTCACGCGGCCCTTGATGGAGTCGCCTTCCGGGCCGAACTTCACGACCACATCCTGGCCGGAGTGCAGGCGACCGCGATTGATCCGGCCCACGCCGATCTTACCGACGTAGCTGCTGTAATCCAGGGAAATGACCTGCAATTGCAGCGGGCCTTCAGCATCGTCCTCGCGCTGCGGCACATACTGCAAGATCGCATCGAACAAGGGGCGCATGGTGCCCGAGCGCACATCGTCGGTCAGGCCGGCATAGCCGGACAAGCCCGAGGCATAGATCACCGGGAAATCCAGTTGCTCTTCGGTAGCGCCCAGCTTGTCGAACAGATCGAAGGTCGCATTGACCACGTAATCCGGACGGGCGCCCGGACGATCGACCTTGTTGACCACGACGATGGGCTTCAGACCCAAGGCCAGCGCCTTGCGCGTCACGAAACGAGTCTGCGGCATGGGGCCTTCGACGGCATCCACCAGCAGCAACACGCCATCCACCATGGACAGCACGCGCTCGACCTCGCCGCCGAAATCCGCGTGGCCCGGGGTGTCGATGATGTTGATATGCGTGCCTTCGTATTCGACGGCGCAGTTCTTGGCCAGAATGGTGATGCCGCGCTCACGCTCGATGTCGCCGGAATCCATCACTCGTTCGGACACCTGCTGGTTGTCTCGGAAGGTGCCGGACTGCCGCAGCAGCTGGTCGACAAGAGTGGTCTTGCCATGGTCCACGTGGGCGATGATCGCCACGTTACGCAAAGCTCGCTTCATAGGATGATTTCCTCGGTAGAAACACTTGCCGGGCGCAGTCCGTCAGGCAAGGCGTGTAAAGGGATGAGCGCCGACTGCGGCGCCGTCATGGCCTGTAGGGCTTCCAGCCCGATGGCCTGTTCGATCGCGAAGGGGCCGACGGCGGTGCGCCGCAGGGCCGATAGATGCCCCAGGCATCCCAGGCGGCGCCCGATGTCCTGGGCCAGCGTGCGCACATAGGTGCCCTTGCTGCAGTGCACGCGCAGGCGGGCTGAAGCGCCGTCGCAAGACAGCACATCCAGCGCATGGATGGTGATACGCCGGGGCGGTCGTTCCAGCACGATGCCCTGCCGGGCATATTCATACAAAGGCTTGCCATCGCGCTTCAGGGCCGAGACCATGGGCGGAATCTGTTCGATTTCCCCGCGAAATGCCGGCAGCACGGATTCCAGCTGATCCGCCGTGATGGCGGGCACGGTCTCGGCCGTCGCCACAATATGGCCGGTCAGGTCGCCGCTGTCGGTTTCCTCGCCGAAGGCGATCGTGGCCTCGTAGACTTTATCGGCTTCCAGCATGGCGCCGGAAATTTTCGTCGCGCGGCCAAAGCAGCAGATCAGCAAACCCGTGGCGAACGGGTCCAGCGTACCGGTATGCCCCGCCTTGCGGGCATCCACGGTCCGTTTGGCGCGTTGCAGCGCATGATTACTGGAGAGGCCCTCGGGTTTGTCCAACAACAGGACACCGTCGAGCATCTGCCCGCGTCGGGAAGCCATCGTTCAATCCGTTCAGATGAGTGACGACCGCCCTGTCAGGGCTGGCCGTCCGGGTCTTCGAGTTCGGGAATTTCCGATACGCCCGCCTGGGGACGATTGGCCCGATCGATGAGTTGGGTCAGTTCTATGCCGCGCGCCAACTGCACATCGTGCACAAAGCGCAGCGTCGGAACCGTATGAATATGCAGCATCTTGAAGAGCTGCGAATGCAGCCAGCCGGCCTTGTCGTTCAAGGCTTGCGCCGCCACGACCGGTTCAGCGCCCAGTACGGTGAAATAGACTTTGGCATGAGCGTAATCCGCCGACAGATCCACCCCGGTCAGGGTGATCAGGCCGGCCCGCGCCACGTCGAGTTCGCGCTGCACCAGCGCCGCCAGATCCTGCTGGATCTGGTCGGCCAGGCGCATATTGCGGCCGGGGTTCGGTTTGGATTTATGACGACCCATGATTCCATGCCGCGCCATTACAGCGTGCGGGCGATTTCCTTGATTTCAAAGACTTCGAGCTGATCCCCGATCTGAATATCGTTGTTGCCCCGCAGCGTGATCCCGCAATCGAAGCCGGATTTGACTTCCTTGACGTCGTCCTTGAAGCGGCGCAGGGATTCCAGCGTGCCGGTCCACTGCACCACGTGATTGCGCAGCAGACGCACCTGGGAATCGCGCTTGACCAGACCTTCGAGCACCATGCAGCCGGCGATATTGCCGATCTTGGAGACCGAGAAGATTTCGCGGATCTCGACCATGCCGATGACTTCTTCGCGCTTTTCCGGCGCCAGCATGCCCGACAGCGCGTTTTTCACATCATCAATGGCGTCATAGATGATGTTGTAGTAGCGCAGGTCGATCTCATTGGATTCCGCCAATTTTTTGGCAGACTGATCCGCACGGACGTTAAAGCCGATGACGACCGCACCCGAGGCGATCGCCAGGTTGACGTCGCTTTCGGAAATACCGCCCACGGCCGCATGCACGACCTGCACACGGACTTCGTCGGTGGACAGTTTCAGCAGGGACTGTACCAGAGCTTCCTGGGAACCCTGCACGTCGGTCTTGACGATCAGGGACAGCGTGCGGACACCCTCGCCCAGATTGTCGAACATGGATTCCAGTTTCGCTGCCTGCTGGCGCGCCAGTTTGACGTCGCGGAACTTGCCCTGACGGAACAGCGCGATTTCACGCGCCTTGCGTTCGTCGGTCAGGACCAGGACCTCGTCGCCCGCAGCCGGCACATCGGCCAGACCTTGAATTTCAACCGGAGTGGAGGGGCCGGCTTCCTGGGTAGGCTTGCCGGTATCGTTCAGCATGGCGCGAACCTTGCCGAACGCCACCCCCGCCAGCACGGCGTCGCCGCGATGCAAAGTGCCGCTTTGGACCAGAATCGTCGCCACCGGGCCGCGGCCCTTGTCCAGACGGGCTTCGATGACGATGCCCTTGGCGGGCGCGTCGACCGGCGCCTTCAATTCCAGCACTTCGGCCTGCAGCAGCACGTTTTCCAGCAGCTCGTCGATGCCCTGGCCGGTCTTGGCCGACACCGGGATGAACGGCACGTCGCCACCGTATTCTTCGGGGACGACTTGTTCGGCCACCAGTTCTTGCTTGACGCGTTCCGGATTGGCTTCGGGCTTGTCGACCTTGTTGATGGCCACGACCAGCGGCACGTTAGCGGCCTTGGCGTGGTGGATGGCCTCGCGCGTTTGCGGCATGACGCCGTCATCGGCGGCGACCACCAGAATCACGATATCAGTCGCCTGCGCGCCCCGGGCGCGCATGGCCGTAAAGGCTTCGTGACCCGGAGTATCCAGGAAGGCGACCACGCCGCGATCGGTCTTGACGCTGTAGGCGCCGATGTGCTGCGTGATGCCGCCGGCCTCGCCCGTCGCGACCTTGGTGCGGCGGATGTAGTCCAGCAAAGAGGTCTTGCCGTGGTCGACGTGACCCATGACGGTCACGACCGGCGCGCGAGGCAGAGCTTCGGCTTCGGCGGCTTCCGTATCGGCCAGGAAGGCTTCCGGATCGTCCAGCTTGGCGGCAATCGCCTGGTGGCCGAGTTCTTCGACCACGATCATGGCGGTTTCCTGATCCAGGATCTGGTTGATCGTCACCATTTGGCCCAGCTTCATCAATTGCTTGATGACCTCGGCGGCCTTGACGGACATCTTGTGCGCCAGATCGGCCACGGAAATGGTTTCCGGGACGTGCACTTCGCGAGCGATGAATTCGACGGGCTGCTGTTCCTGGCGATGATCGGCCTGACGGCGGCCTCCCTGACGGCGTCCGCCCTTGCCACCAGCGCGGCCCTTGCCGCCGGCACGCCAGGCTTCCTGACCGGAACCTGCCGACAGGGTATCCGCCTTGGACGGCTTCTTGCGGCCATCATTGGACCAGGTGGACGACACATCGGCGGTCTTGATGACCTTTTTGCCTTCGGTTTCCTTTTTCGGAGTGCCCTTGCCAGCCGGCTTGTGCAGCGTCTTGGTGGCGGACTCTTCGGGTTCGGCAGCGCGCAGGACCTTGCGCGGCTGACGCATCATTTCGCGCAGCGCAGCGGCTTCGGCCTCGGCAGCCTTGCGCGCCTGCTCCCGTTCGGAATCAGCGGGCGCGCGGCGCGCCTTGCCCGGCGTCGCAGCAGGGGCCGCCACCGGGGCGGAGGACGCCTCGGCGCGCGGCGCAGCAGCGCGCGGGGCTTCGGGTTCGGGCTGCACTGCAGGTGCAGATTCAGCAGACGTCTCGGCAGGCACCACCTGCGGCTCGACGACAGGGGTTTCGCTCACGATGTCCTGCTTGGATTCAGTAGAGGGGGCTTCGGGCGCAGCCGCCGCGGGAACATCCGCAGCTACGGCAGGCGCCGATGTGGTGTCAGGCGCAGGTTCGGACGCAGCCGGCGCTTCCGCCGGAGCCGCTGCGGGCTCTGCCGCCTGCGGTGCGACAGCTTTCTCGACGACCGGCGCCGGCGCCGGCGCGGTCGGCGCATCGACGGGCGGCGCCGTTTCGACTACAGCCGGTTCCTGGGCAGTCGATTCGTCTGCCTGAACGACCTCGGCGCGAGCGGCGTCCAGCAATTCTGAGCGATCGCGCTTGACCAGCACGCGCTTTTTGCGGACTTCGACCTGAATGGTGCGCGAACGCCCGGAGCTATCCGCCTGATGGATTTCAGACGTCTTGCGACGCGTCAGCACGACCTTTTTGCCCGAATCCGAGCCGTGGGAGCGCCGCAGCGATTCCAGCAAGGCGCTTTTGTCCGCCTCGGTCACGTCAGCATTCACCGAATCGAGTTGGACGCCAGCCGAGCGGAAATGATCCAGCAGGACGTTGGCGGGCATATTCAGTTCTTCGGCGAATTGGGCGACGGTGTTACTCGGCATTCGACTCTCTCTTTAACTACGTTAAGGGGCTATGGGGAACGATGCGACGAGGAATATCAGGCCTCGTCGTCCTCGAACCAGTGAGCCCGCGCCTGCATGATCATGTCGCTGGCGGTTTCCTCGGGCAAGCCGGTCAATTCGGCCAGCTCGTCGGCCGCCAGCTCGGCCAGATCATCCAGGGTGGTGATGTTGTTCTCGGCCAATTTGGCCACCAGAGCGGCATCCATGCCCTGGATTTCCAGCAGATCCCGGGCCGTCTGCACACGTTCTTCCTGGGCGATGGCTTCGGTCAACAAGGCATTGCGCGCTCGCGTGCGCAATTCATTGACGGTTTCCTCGTCGAAGGCCTCGATGTCCAGCAGTTCCTGCAGGGGCACATAGGCGACTTCTTCCAGACCCGTGAAGCCCTCGTCGATCAGGATGTCGGCGACTTCCTCGTCCACGTCCAGCTTGGTGATGAAGGCATGACGCAGGGTCGAGCGTTCTTCGTCCTGACGGTTCTGGCTTTCTTCCGGCGTCATGATGTTGATCTGCCAGCCGGTCAGTTCGGATGCCAGACGAACGTTCTGTCCACGGGCGCCGATGGCCTTGGGCAGGTTTTCCTCGTCCACGACGACGTCCATGGCGTGCTTGTCTTCGTCGACCAGAATCGATTCGACATGCGCCGGCGCCAACGCGCCGATGACGAATTCAGCCGGATCATCCGCCCACAGCACGATATCGACTTGTTCGCCGCCCAGCTCGTTGCGTACTGCCGTCACGCGGGAACCCCGCATGCCGACGCAGGTGCCGATCGGATCAATTCGCTTATCGTACGCCACCACGGCGATCTTGGCACGTACGCCAGGATCGCGGGCAGCCGCCTTGATTTCGAGCAGACCCTGTTCGATTTCAGGCACTTCGTTGTCGAACAGCTCACGAATGAAGTCGGACGCAGTGCGCGACAGAATCACCTGCTGGCCGCGCGCGGCGTGATCAATTTTCAGGACCCAGGCGCGCACGCGATCGCCAGCGCGGATGTTTTCCTTGGGGATCATTTCGGAACGCGGCAGGCGCGCTTCGACTTTGCCGATCTCGATGATGGCATCGCCCTTATCGAGACGCTTCACCGTACCGGAAACGATGGATTCACCGCGATCCAGGAAATCGTTCAGCACCTGCTCGCGTTCTGCATCGCGAATTTTCTGCAAAATGGCCTGCTTGGCCGCCTGCGCGCCGATCCGCCCGAATTCGATGGGTTCCAGGGGCTCTTCGATGTATTCGCCGACTTCGATGCCCGGCACGATATCCTGGGCATCGGTGTAGAGTTCCTGGGCATCGGGTTCCTGCAGGCCGGCCTCGTCAGGCACCACCAACCAGCGGCGAAAGCCTTCGTGTTCGCCGGTCTGGCGATCGATGGCCACGCGAATGTCCACTTCTTCCTTGAAGCGCTTTTTCATGGCGGAAGCCAGCGCGCTTTCAAGGGCGCCGAACACCACATCACGCTCGACGTTTTTTTCACGCGCCAGGGCGTCGACCAATAGAAGAATTTCGCGACTCATCGCTTCTTACCTTTGAAATCGAGAACAGGATCCAGGCGCGCCCGGTCCACATCGTCAAAAGAAAATGGCAGCGTCTGCGGCTTGCCCGCCTGGTCTTCGTATTCCAGACTGAACGCGGGCGATTCGTCGCCCGACACACGCAGCACACCGGTAAAGACCTTGCGGGATTCCACCGCCTCGCGCAAGCGCAATTCGACGCGCTGATCGGCAAAACGGACATAATCCGCCAGACGGCGCAATGGCCTATCCACCCCCGGGGAGCTGACCTCAAGACGCTGATAGTCGATGTTATCGACCTCGAACGCATGCGACAGCTGGCGCGATACTTGTTCGCAGTCTTCGATGCGCACCCCTTCGGGACGGTCGATCACCACACGCAAAACCCCCAGGGGCGCGCGTTCCACGTCGACCAATTCCACATCGAAACCCAGCAGGGCCTGCTGGGTGACTGCAAAGATATCTGCCATAAATTCCAAAAAAAAGGGGCTGTCCCGCAGCCCTCTGTTGGCCTTAAGGACCAGCCTTAAGGTATTTCAGGAACCGCCGAAAACCTGCTTGAACTGCCCGACACACACCCTGAAAAAGGCGCGGCACCAAGCAAAGCAGGTTTCCGGTCGACACAACACCAAGGTGCTGTAAAGCCTTAGATTATAACAGCATTTCGCTGTTTATATAAGGCTTATCGGCATTTGCTTACATCAAGATCTCAACGTCCGCGCCCGACGCGCGCCAACTGGGACTCATGCGCATGCGCGCCCTGGGGCTGATGCTCGCTACCCCCCTGGCGACGCGGCTTGGCGGGGCGTCGATTCTGCTTTTGCGCCGCCTGCCGGGCGGGTTTCGCCGACCTGGCCGGCGGAGCATCCCCCGCCGGGCGCGCGCGAGGGGCTTTCGGTTCACGCGCCGGCTGCTGGCCGTCAGCCTGGAATTTAGCCGGCTTGCCTGACTTGCCCGCCCTGCCGCCACGCGCACCGCCCCCCGTCTTGGCGGACGAGGACTTGTGGTGCGGTTTGGGACCCGAGTGCTGCTTGCCGCCATCCGGATGGCCATTCGCCAGGCCGCCGCTGATCAGCAAACCCGTGGTAAAGGGATCGATCGCGGATTTGCGGCCGCCGGCCACGCGACCACGGCGATTCAGACGGGCGCCGTTCTGGCCGTTCTGGCCCGGCGTGCCAAAGCCGGGCGGCAAGGCGCTGGCATGCGACAGCGGCTGGCGTTCCGCCTGATCATCCGCATCGTCTCCCCCGTCCCGGATCAAGCCCAGCTGCACCATCAAGGCGCCGACCAGCTGTTCATCGATTTCGTCCCAACGACCACGCCGCAGATTGCTAGGCAAAATGACTTCGCCAAAACGCGTGCGGATCAAGCGACTGACCGTCACGCCGGCTGCCTGGAACATGCGCCGGACTTCGCGGTTGCGGCCCTCGGACAAGGTCACCCGGTACCAGCGGTTGCTGCCTTCGCCCCCGATGTATTCCAGAGAATTGAATTGCGCCTGACCGTCTTCCAGCTGAATGCCGGTGGTCAATTCCGCCTGCTTTTCATCCGTCAATTCCCCCAGTACTCGCACTGCGTATTCGCGCTCGGCGCCATAGCGGGGGTGGGACAAGCGATTGGCCAATTCGCCCGACGTGGTCAGGATCAACAGCCCTTCGGTATTGAGATCCAGACGCCCCACCGACAGCCATTTTCCGCTACGGATACGCGGCAGCCGCGCAAAGACCGTGGCCCGCCCCTCGGGATCGTCGTGGCTGACGATTTCGCCGGCGGGTTTGTGATAGAGAATCACACGCGGCAGCTTGCCGGCTCTGGGGCGCGACACCAGACGACCATTGACGCGCACCTTGTCATTGGGGCCGACACGTTGCCCCACATGGGCCGGTTCGCCATTGACGGACACCCGCCCGGCGACGATCAGGTCTTCCATGTCGCGCCGCGATCCGATGCCGGCTTCGGCCAGGACCTTGTGCAGCTTGGGCATCAGCGCATCGCTGTTCAGGTAGCGGTCCAGGCGCTGTCGGGTCTGATGACTGTCGCCCAGATAGGACAAGGCGCGGTCGGCTTCTTCCGCCGTCCCTGCATCCACGACCGGCGCCTGATCCGCTGCGGCTTCTGCGGTTTGGGCATCCCCGCGGCGACGGCGAAACGGCGTACGCAGCTTGCGGCCCCCACGCGAACGGCCCGAGGCGCCCTTGCCTTCCTGGCCGACAGCCGGCGGCTGCGCCTGGTCCTGGTTCGGGGCGTGCGATGTCGTGTCGTGTTCTGCTGTCATGGGGTTCGGTGACTCCTTCACAAAATTCTAATCATGGTGATGATGCTTCAGGCGCCTGCTGCGCCTCGTCCGGCTTGGGATCATCCGCATCCGGTTCCAATTCCGCCTGGCTGTCAGCGCCTGACGCGGTCAGCGCCAGCGTTTCCAAGGCCTGGACGGAATCATCGGCATCCAGTTCAGGCAATTCGTCCAGCGCCCGTAAGCCCAGGTCATCGAGAAAGCGCCGCGTGGTGCCCAGCAAGGCGGGGCGACCGGGCGCATCCCGATAACCCAGCACTTCGATCCAGCCCCGGTCTTCCAGGGTGCGAATGATTTGCGCAGACACCGTGACGCCACGAATATCCTCGATATCCCCCCGCGTCACGGGCTGGCGCCAGGCGATGATGGCCAGGGTTTCCAGCACGGCACGAGAATATCGGGGCGGTTTTTCGGGGTTCAGGCGCCCCAGGTAACGCTGCATATCAGGACGGCTTTGGAAGCGCCAGCCGCTGGACAATTGCACCAGCTCCAGGCCCCTATCCTGCCAATCCAACTGCAATGCAGCCAGGTGGCGCCGGATGTCGTCCCCGGAAATCGTGTCTTCGAACAGATTGCGCAACTGAGCCATGGGCAAGGGCGCATCCGTACATAACAAAGCGGTTTCTAATACCCGCAGGACTTCCGTTTCCGTCATTTTATCGTGAACTCCGAAGGTTTGCTTGCATTATTTTCGCAGACTATGCTATAGTTATGTTCTTCAGACGCGGGATGGAGCAGTCTGGTAGCTCGTCGGGCTCATAACCCGAAGGTCATAGGTTCAAATCCTATTCCCGCAACCAGTTTAGAGATGGGCCGGTAATCACAGATTGCCGGCCCATTTTCGTTTCTGCGCACCCCTCTGGCCTGTCATCATATAGATGAACGGCGCAACGCGGGTTTCCATGCCTGCCCACAGATCGCAAGAAACAGAGTTCTTGCGATCCCATTCCGGTCTAAGCTGATATGACAGCAATACCCCGGAATCTCGCCATGAGCACTCACACTTCCCCAGCGCCGCACACGGCCCCGGCGACCACTGACTCCCGGTCCGATCGCGCCCGGAGCAGCCGCGCGGCAGCCAAGCGCGCCGACCTGGTGGCGCGAGCCTGCCGCCTGATCGAATCGTCAGACACCGCGCCGTCCCTGGATACGCTGGCGGCCCAGGCCGCCATGAGCCCCTTTCATTTCCACCGGGTCTTCAAGTCCGAAACTGGTCTGACGCCCAAGGCCTATGCGACAGCTTACCGCGCACGCAGGCTGCAACAGGAATTGAATACCGCCGACGGAACCGTGACCGATGCGATCTATGAGGCGGGCTTTCAATCCAGCAGCCGCTTCTACGAAACATCCCGGCAAGTGCTGGGCATGCGCGCCAAGGAATACCGGGCCGGCGGCACAGGCGCCGTGATCCACTTCGCGGTGGGGCAGTCCTCCTTGGGCGCCATTTTGGTGGCGCAAAGCCAGCGCGGCATCTGCGCCATTCTGTTGGGCGACAACCCGGACCGTCTGGTGCGTGACCTGCAGGATCAGTTTCCCAAAGCGGAACTGATCGGCGCAGACCCGGGGTTCGAGCAACTAGTCGCGCAGGTCGTGGGTTTCATCGAAGCGCCGGGCATCGGCCTGAATCTGCCGCTGGACGTGCGCGGCACGGCGTTCCAGCAGCGAGTCTGGCAGGCGCTGCGCGACATCCCGCCGGGAAAGACGGCAAGCTACGCCGACATCGCCGCACGCATCGGCGCCCCCACCGCCGCCCGGGCAGTCGCCCAGGCTTGTGCCGCCAATGCGCTGGCGGTCGCGATCCCCTGTCATCGCGTCGTACGACGCGATGGGGGCCTTTCGGGCTATCGTTGGGGGGTGGCGCGCAAGCGCGAACTGCTGCAGCGCGAAGCCCAGATGGATAGGACAGACGCCGCGCAGGCGCTGCCTTAAAAAAAGAACCAGCCGGGACGTCACCCGACATCAAGACGATGTCCGCAGCAAGCATCCCGGCGGTTCGGGGCTCTCGAATGCTAGATTAAACTGAGCGCATTCTAATGTTTAACGGCAAAAAACCATTAAGTATTTGCGAACGGACATTCATCCATGATTTCAGACCCTGCCCCGCCCCCCACAGCCAGCCGGGCGGCGGGACGCGCGCCTATCATCCAGCGCAGCTATCTACGCCGCCTGCCCCGCCCGCTGTACGGTCATATCGACAGCCAGTCCAATATGATCATCCCTCGCCCGCATCAGCATGGCTGGGCCCAACTATCCTATGCAATCCAGGGACACCTGCAGGTCTGGACCTCTCAGGCCAGGTTTATCGCGTTGCCGCAGCGCGCCGTCTGGATTCCGCCGGGCATCCGCCACCAGGTGCGAGAATCGCAGCACACCGTCATCCGCAGCCTGTACATCGATAGCCCGACCCTGGGGGCGAACTGGCATGACTGCCGCGTGCTGGTCATCAATCCGCTGCTGCAGGAACTGATCCGCACCTTCAGCACCATCCCCATCGAATACGACGTCGACGGGCCGGATGGCCGCCTGGCCCAGGTCCTGGAAGATCAGATCGCCATCTGTCCCGAAGCCGGGCTGGTGTTGCCCTGGCCATCCGATAAACGCTTGCAGGCCCTGTGCCGCCAGTGGCATCAATACCCCAGCACCGCCCCTGGCCTGGCGCAATATGGCCGCCAGATCGGCCTATCTGAAAAAACCCTGACGCGCCTGTTCCAGCAACAGACCGGTCTGGGCTTTCGTTTGTGGCGCCAGAGGGCGCGCCTGGTGCATGCCCTGCCTCTGCTGGAACAGGGCGCCCGCGCCACTGACGTCGCGCTGGCATGCGGCTATGACAGCCTGTCCTCTTTCATTGCGGCCTTTCGCGAACACACCGGAGAGACCCCCAGGGAATTCTCGTTGCGCAGCCAACAGGACGAGGCCGGCAACTGATGCGCGGCGGCCACAGGGCCGCCACCCCGCATCAGAATTCGTCGTCGAACACCACGCCTTCGTCGGTACGGCGCATGACGCCGACCTTATAGGCGGCGATGTCCTGTTCCTGCGGCGAGGCCTGGGTCTTGCTGATGTTCAGCCATTTTTCCATGTATTTCAGCGGGTTGGACTGCGGAAATTCATAGCGGTCAGTCTGAATTCCCAGAGTGTTGTAGACGTCTTTGGCGCAGTACAGCGTCCAGGCAGCCAAGCGGTCGGCGTTCATGCCGACCAGTTCGCGGCCTTCGGAAAACAGATACTGGATCCAGTCCAGTTCGCTGTCGACGACTTCCGCAATCAGCCGCTCGATGTCAAAACGGCATTGCTCAAAGGCCTTGCGCCCCCGCTCCGTGCGCAGTTCGTTGCGCAAGACGGCACGATCCAATTCGGCGTGAATTTCCAGTTCGTCCTGGGCGATTTTTTGGATGGCCTTGCCGATCGGCTGGAACATGCCGGTGTCGCAGATGGCGAAGGTCACGGCAAACGAGGCCATGAACTGGATGCGTTCCATGCAGAACAAGGCCACCACCATCATGAACAGGGCGTTGTAGGTGTCCTGATCATTGGCCCGCTGCCCCAGCGCGTACTGATGCGAGGCTTCATAGCCGTCGGCAAAGGCCTTGACCACGCACGACAGGCGCTCGTGGGCCTGACGCACGCTCAGGATTTCGTCGATGATGGCCGACGGGTCGTCAAAGGAATTGCGCACGATTTCGGAATAGGTCGCGGCATGCACGACTTCATTGTCGGAAATGCGCTGCCAGGCGGCCCACAGTTCGGACGAAGTGATGAACGGCGCCAGCACAGGCGCGATGGCGCGCGAGGCCACGCTATCGGCTTCCCACTGCCAGGCCAGCGTTTTGACCATCATGTCGTAGGTGGCGCGCGGGCAGGTCTTGAAATCCGCATTGCAGGACGAATAGTCGAACTCGTTTTCATCCCAGTCCAGGGATTTCTGCGTCTTGTACAGCGCCCAGATGTCCGGGTAATGCCGGTTGATGGTGTCGAACAGGCCTTGTTTTTCGCCCATGAAAAGCAGCGGCTTGGCGTAGTCCTGTTTCTGATAATTGAATACGTTGTCAGACATGATGCGAGGTTCCAATGAAAGTCGCGCTCCCGGCCTGCCAGCGCGGCAGGTCGGGAGCGCCAATACAAGATTTACAGAGTGCAGCCGCCCTGGCACATGGGATCGTCATCCAGGCCGGTCACGGGCTGCGCCGCCGCCGACAGCTGAATCCCGGCGATATCGAGCTTCACGAAACCCTGGGCAGCGGAAAAATCGGCGACTTTTTTCATGCCAGCCGACGTTTTCTGGTTCATGTAGTACTTGGACTTCAGGCCCATTTTCACGCGATACAGATAGTTCTGGATCATTTCCGTGGATTCGATGCTGGCATCGCCAATCACCTTGCGGTAGAAATCCGCCGAAATCCCCTGATCCGTCCATTTCTGGATGATCGCGTAGATGTCGGTCATGTCCTTGGCCGACACGTCCCAGGCGGATTCGTACCACTTGCCCAGGACATCGCCTTCAGGGGCCGCCCAATAGTTCACCCGCTGATTGTCGGTCTTGATCATCGTCAGTTCACGGATGGGATAGACGCCATTGGTCGTGCCTGACGAATTGGCAGAGGTCTCCGTGGGCATATGCGCCGCCACCACGGAATTGCGGATCCCGCCATTGGCGATCACATCGGCCCTCAGGGATTCCCAGTCATAGCGATTCTGCAGGTCGGCGATCTTGTCGACGTTCGGGTTGTAGGTGTCGATCGGCAACCATCCTTGCGGCCATTTGGACTTATGCATCCAGGGCGCGTTGCCCAGTTCTTTGCCCAGTTGCAGGCTGGCCCGCACCAGGTGGTAGTAGTGACGTTCGGCCACCCAGTGGATGAACTGCTTGCCGCTGTCTTCCGTGTAGCGTTGATGGTTTTTCGCCATCAGGTGCGCCACCCCCAGCATGCCGACGCCAGCATTCAGACGGGCCTTGGAGGTCACGCCCACGTGCGGCAATTCATAATCGGCCAAGTGGATGCACTTGTCGATCATCAGCAAGGCGTAGTAGGCGACTTCCTCGTATTGCTCGTCGGATTCGATATTCGACACCACGATGCCGGCCAGATTGCAGGTGGCGACCTCGGGCGAGGAATAGCGCACGACGCGCGCGATCCGCCGGCCATCGGCCAGCACGTCGCCGGCGACCAGGTCTTCCAGGTAGACCATGCCCCTGGCGGTGTCTACGGCGCCCGTCCCCGGACGCAGCGTCTGCAGCCCGCCTGTCTCGTCCTCGAATTCGACAAAGGAAATGTCCGTCGTCTGATAGAGCTCGGTGATATGGTTGTAAGGCGCCGTGGGCAGCGCGATTTCCGAGCACAGGTTCGAGCTGTAGATCGTGCCCTTGAAGGGCGTATGACGATTCATCTCGTAGATATTGTGCTCGTAGACGCGCCCGGTCTCGTTCCATTCATTGATCGCGGTGATCAGCAGTTCGCGCGCATTGACGGTTTGCTTCTTGAAGGTCACGTCCCGTTCGTACTTTTCGTACAGGGTTTCGAACCGCGCTTCGTCATCGCCATACAGGGCGTCGTACAGATCGGGCGCCGTGTGGCAATTGAACAGAAAGATATTTTCATTGCGCGCGACCTTGCGGGCAAAGAAGCGGTTGCCGCCCCATGAATAGTCCATGCCGCGGATCTTGCGGTCTTCGGTGGACATGGGGTTCTTCAGGCGCAGCAGCACATCGATTTCCGGATCGAAAATCGAAAAATAGCTGGTGCAGGCGCCGCCCCGGCCATTTTGCAGATTGGCCTTGATTTCAGCCACCACGGCGCGCAGATAGGGCAATTTGCCCTGATGGCGGATCACGCCGCCACGCACCGGGTCGTTGACCGAGCGGGTCTGCAGGTAGGACCCGATCCCCGCGCTCATGTAGGTCATGGTGTTGGCAATGTGATTGCCCACCGCGATGGAACGCGCCGAATCGCCGGATGCATACAGGCAGCAGCTGGCGTAGCCGCGCAGCGGCGTACCCAAGTTGATGTGATTGGGCGTGGGCGCGTTGATGCGGTTTTTCGACAGGTGTTCGTAGAATTTCGCGACGTCGCGCATGCGCCGCTCACGCGGCTGATCCACCGCCAACGCCATCGCCATGCGCATGTAGACGAACTGCGGGGTTTCGTAATGGATGCCTTTGACCCGGTCGGAAATCGCGTATTTCGAACGATGCGTATGGATCTGGTAATGGGCGTATTCGAAGTCCCGGGTGTGGTCGATCATGCCCTCGACCTGGAAGTATTCTTCTTCGGAATAGTCCAGGCGTTCCATGTAGCCCAGGCCTTCCAGGCGCCGGTGCAGCGTCAGCACGGTGGGGAATGCCCCGTCGCAGACGTCTTTCAGTTCTTTTTGGGCCAGCGCCGCATACAGACGACCCGCCATGCGGTTGTAGGACCAGGTATCCGCGTCCAGGCAATGCCGGATGAGCTGTATCTGCAGAAATTCCGAGGAACATTCCTCGGGCATGTTGGTGACGGTTTCCAGCACGACGGAAGGCCAGTCCACGCCGTCGCCCAGCGTCGTGGCCCCCCATTCGCCCCAACCGTTGAGCTTGGACGGAATAAAAGGTTCTTTGCGCCCATCGCGCTTGATGACGGTCTTGATCATGGTGGTGGCTTGTCTTGTGGTGGATTATGCTAGGGAGAACCCGGTGCTTGATCTTATTTTTGCACCAAATCTTGTGCACATCCTACACCAAATACACTATATATAGTGTTTCAAAATTCAAGCTCACCGGCCTGCGGAACACCCGGAAACACGTGGAAAATGGCTTGAAATCAGACGAAACGGCATATTTTTCTAAAAGAAAAATAATATTTCAAAACATATCATCTTCGGAATCGCCAGAGATCCTGGCGCAGGAACCAGGCCGCAACACCACCGCCTCGAACTCCGCCACCGGCACAGGCCGGCCAAACAGATACCCCTGCCAGGCATGACAACCATGCTGCTGCAGAAACAAGCGTTGCGATTCGGTTTCCACACCTTCGGCGATGACCTGCAGGCCCAAACTAAGCCCCAGGGCCACGATGGTGCGCGCAATGGCAGCGTCATTGGGGTCGGTCAACACATCGCGCACAAAGCTCTGATCGATCTTCAGTTGATCCAGCGGCAGGCGCTTCAGATAGGCCAGGGATGAATACCCCGTGCCGAAATCATCCAGGGAAAAGCCGACACCCTGCTCTTTCAGACGCCTCATTTTCTGAATGGTGTCCTCGATATTTTGCAGCAGCAGGCCTTCGGTCAATTCCAGTTCCAGCAGATGTGCGTGAGCGCCGGCACTCGCCAGCGCGGCCAGCACCTGATCCACGAAATCGGGCTGGCGGAACTGGCGGGGACTGACGTTGACCGCAACCCGCAGACTCGACAGGGTCGGATGAGCCGTCCAGGCGGCCAGCTGACGGCAGGCCGTGCGCAGGACCCAGTCCCCCAGGGGCAGGATCAGGCCGCTGTCTTCGGCCAGGGGAATGAACGAGGCGGGCGATATATAGCCGTCGCGGGGGTGCTTCCAACGCAGCAGGGCCTCGCAACCGATGATGCCGCCCCGACTCACCTGGGGCTGATAGAAAAGCTCGAACTGATCGTGGTCCAGCCCCACCCGCATGTCCTGTTCCAGAGCCACTCGCGCATGAATGACGGCCTGCATGTGCGGATCATAGAACTGCAGGGTATCGCGCCCGGCTGCTTTTGCCTGATACATGGCCAGATCCGCCCGCCGCAATTGTTCGTCGGCTGCCGTTTCCTGCCCCAGGAACAGGCTGACCCCCATGCTGACGCTGGAATGGTAGAACTCGTTGCCCAACAAATAGGAAGCCCGCAGGACCTGCAGTATCTGACGCCCGATGTCTTCCACCTGGGCCGCGGCTTCTTCGGATTGAGCCGACAGATCTTCGAGCACGATGACAAACTCATCATCCCCATGCCGGGCGATGGTGTGCGAATCCTGTAAATGACTGCGCAAGCGCTCGGCCACCTGCTGCAACAGTTCGTCACCGGCCTCGTGGCCGCGCGTTTCGTTGATCGTCTTGAAGTGGTCCAGATCCAGCATCAGCAAGGCGCCGTAGCGCTGCCGGCGGGCGCTGGCCGCCAGCACCTGCTGCAGGCGATCCAATAGCAGGCGGCGGTTGGGCAGGCCCGTCAGGGGATCGTTGTAAGCCAGGTAGCGGATCTCATCTTCCGCCGCCTTGCGCCCGGTCAGGTCTTCCAGCGTCACCAGATAGTCGCCTTCCAGCTGCAATCCGGACAAAGCCACCGTGCGCAAGCGCCCGTCCTGGCAAGTCATCTGGAATTCCATGTGTGCGCGGCGCTCACCCCCGCCTGAAGCCTGCTGCCACTGACGTTCCCAGGCTTGACGCATGCGCCGGCGCACCTCCGGGTTCGGGACGGTCAAGGCCCACCAGGACCGGACATCCGGCATGCGATCTGCGGCATAGCCGCAGATCTGCAGAAACTGTTGATTGCGGAATACGATATGCTGCCCCTGCTCGACCAGGCAGACCCCCACCGGCAGGCGGTCCAACAGGCTGCGCAGACGCTGTTCGCTATTGCACAGGGCATCCTGCATGCGCCTGCGTTCCGTGATGTCCTGGATCACGGCCACATGGTAATCCGGGGCGGCGCCGGCCCGCAGAATCGGCGACACCGTCAGCGACACCCAGATGGGATAGCCATCTTTGTGCAGCAAGCGCTTTTCCATCTGGAATTCCTGAAGCTCGCCGGACTGCACCCGCGCCACCTGGGCCAGATCGGCCTCCAGATCGTCGGGATGGCTGAGCGCGCGAAAATCCATCTGCAATAACTCGGATTCGGCATACCCCAGAATCGCTGCATATTTGCGATTCATCCGCAACAGTCTCCCGGTCGCCACCTCGGTCAGGGACATGCCGACAGCGGCTTGATTGAACACCGCCCGGAATCTTTCCTCGCTGTCTTGCAGCGCGACATGCGTGCTGACCGCCTGGGACACAGCAGTCAGCCGCAACCTGGACAGAACGCTGGTCAGGACCCCCAGCAGCAGGGACAAGGCGCCGCCCGCAATGCCCATCCACCAGGGCAGCCAGCGCTCCTCGGCGGATGCCAGGCGCTGAGTCTGAACGAAACTCAGTTGCCAGCGTCGATCCAGCACATCCAGCACACGAGTTTCCCGACCGGGGTCGGGCAGCGCCTCCGCGTCGGCGAGCAGCGATTGCCCCAGAATCATCCAGTCGGATGGTGCGACCGATACGCCCTCTGGCCAGGCGACGGCGCTTAAGCCGATATCTTGCAACTGCACCGACATGCCGCGCAGGAACCCGGATGCCCGCACCGAATCGAGCAGCTGATTGATACGAATGACGGCTGCCACCGAACCGATGAATTCAGACGAGGGTCCGGCGACACCGGGCGTTGGGCGAAAAATCGGATACCGCACCAGGAAGCCGCCCCGGTCTGCTTCCTTCTGGAACAACTGGAACGGCTCGGACGCCGTCGGGCGCCCGGAACGACGACCCGCCAACAGAGCCTCGAGATTGGCCGGTTGCGAAGAGATCTCCAGTCCTGCAACACCTTCATTGCCGACCCTGGGCCACAGATATTCGACGACGTAATAATCGGCTTGTTCGCGCAAGGGGTGGATATAGGAAACGTCCCCGGAGTCCGGCAAACCGGCCTGTTGCCGCTGACGCGCCTGATACGCGGGGAGATCAGCCGCCCTCACCCAGCGCACGAAAGACAGATTGATCAGTTCCGGATAATGCTGACGAATGCCGTGACCCGCCACAACCCGCTCGAACTGATCGCGATCCAGGCCAGGATCGATCAGAAACAGGCCGCGCAAGCCCGCCACGATCTCGCGAATGGCCACGATGCGCTGGGCCAGCGCATCAGTCGAGGAACGGACTTCTTCTGAAAAACGGATCTGGATGACGGATCGGACGGCGTGCAACTGGTGGCGCACAAGCGCGGCAGTCAAGGCGAACCCCAGCAACGCCACGACCAGACCAGGCCACCACTGCTTGAATCTCGGATGCGATCGGACTGCCGACATGCATGTGCTCCAGGCTAGAGGACTTATCCGCTTCATGCGTCAGCCAGCCACGGCCCGTAACAGACGCTCTGTTACAGCATACTGAATTTTACAGAAGGGAGCACTTGCGCTTCAGAATGTTCACCACAACACAAAAAACAGCAGCCAGGCCCAGATAAAAGGCAACAAACCCACAGCCACAGCGCCCACGGCCAGTCCTTTACGCCACGACTGCCCCGTGCGCAAACCCGCCAGACGCCATTCAAAGCGCAGGCTCCAGGCCAAGGCCAGCGCCAGCAAGGTAAACCGCACCGGATTGGCCCAGCCTGTCGGCACGCCTTCATGCTGCAACAGGGTCAGCGTCGTGGCGGACAGGCCCAGAAACACCCCGACTCCCGCAGCAGGAATCAGGCCCTGGGCCAGCTTGTGCACCCCCGCCAGACGGCTGCGCAGCAAATGACCGTTCTGATCGCGCACACCGGGATAGGTGCGTTCCGGCAGCACCCGATCCGCCAACCACAAGCCGCCGAACGTGGCACCGCCCACGGCACAGGCTGCGCCGAAGATGAACAACAGGATGACCGTGCCATCCAGCCAGCTGAAGCTGTCGTTCACCTGGGGGTAATGCGTCAAGACGAACCAGGGCGCATTGTCGGCCAAGGGCCAGTACATGTCGCGGTTGATCAGCCAGGCCGCCATGGTTTGCTTGAGGGTGACGAACCAGGGACTGGCGCTCCAGAGAAACGCGCCCACCGCCAGGCCCATCAAGCCGAAGACGATCAGCATCGTCTGCCAGCCGCTGCCATCGGCCACCAGCACGATCTCGGCTTCCGGCGAGCGAGGCGACAGCGTAATGGCGCCGCGATAATCGCTGCAGCGACCGCACATATGGCATTCAGCCGCCCCTTCCATATGACGCAGCGGCAACAGGGGCGCACAGTTGATGGATTCGGTGCGGCGCACCGGCGCGCGCCAGGCCTGCGCATCCACCCGGTAATACCAGGGGGCCAGTTTGGCCAGCAGATTAAATACCCCGTTGACCGGGCACAGATATTTGCACCAGACCCGCTTGTTGCGGCCATACAGCCAGCCGACGATCATGGCCGCGACTGTGGAACCGCCCAACACAGCCGCCACTGCCCAGGGATACTGATAGACACTGACCAATTGACCATAAATCGTCGTCAGGCTGAAGGCGACGAACGGCCACCCCCCCCAGCGCATCCAGCGCGGGATGGCGCCGCCCCGGCCATGACGGCTGGCCCATTCGGTCAAGGTGCCTTCGGGACAGAACAGGCCACACCAGGCTCTGCCGAGCAAGGGGATGGAGACCAGCACAAAGGGCCACCAGACCCCCCAAAAGGCGAACTGGGCCACGACCGTCAGGTTATTGAAGACTGACGCCGTGCGATCGGGCAGCGGCAAAAGGGCCGGAATGATCAGCAGGGCCAGATAGAACCCGACGATGAGCCACTGGATCGCGCGGATGGCCCGCTGATGATCGCGCAGGAAGTCGCCGACCTGCGCGACGCGGGCTCGAAACCCGTGCGCTTGAGAAATCGCATTCATGATGATCAGGTCGCAGCAGGCGCCCTGGTCCGCCCCGACTGAGGTTGGGCCTGCGCCGACGCCCGCCGCAGCAAGCAGATCGCCCCCCCCCAATATCCCAGCCAGATCAGCACCTGGGAAAGCGCGGGATAGGCCCGGTAGCCGGCGAAATCAGCCAGGATCTTGCCCAGACCGCCGGCGGTGTCCAGCACCCCGCTGCTATCCCAGATCGGGTCCACCAGCGCAGGCAGGACATCCAGAGAAATCAGGCGATCGGTCGCCGACACCAGCAAGGCGCCCGCCAGCAACAGCAGCAGGATTTCCGTCAATTTGAAAAACCGCCGCCAGGTGATGACCCGCCCCCCCAACTGCAACAGCCAAAACGTCAGGAGCGCTGCCAGAAACCCGCCGACACCGGCCAGCACAGTGGGCAGCACCTGATCATTTCGCTGCGAAGACAGCACGGTGCCATACAGAAACACCACCGTTTCACTGCCTTCCCGCGCCACGGCGATCATGACCAGCGCCAGCAGACCCCACCAATGATCCCCCCCCACCTGCGCCGCCGCCCCGCTTTCCAGCTCGCGGCGCAAGCCGCGCCCATGACGACGCATCCAGACCACCATCTGCACCACCAGCGCACACGCGGCCAGCGCCATCAGCGCCTGAAACCATTCCTGGCCGGTGTCGGACAACCAAGACGCCATGCCCAGCAGCACCAAAGCCAGCGCCACGGCCAATAACAGACCCGCCCCCACCCCGCCCCACAACCAGGGCAGGCCGCGCCGACCTTCCGGGGAGCTGCGCAGCCAGGAATACAGGATGCCCACGACCAGCAGGGCTTCGACACTTTCGCGCCATACGATGAAGGCAACTTGTTCCATCAGGATGTCCGGAATCAGGGTTTGGGCAGCACGACCAATGTGCCCTTGACCTGAGGATGAAAATCGTCAAAAAAGGGGTATTCGCCTGGCCGGGACAAAGACAGCACCACAAAAGACGTCACCCCCGGCCCCAGCACTTTTTCCTTGCGCAGAGGCAGGCTTTCGAATTCGACGGCTTCCGTGCTTTCATTGACCAGCACGATCTTGAACCGCCCTGCCGGCACCTCCAGCCGGGCGGGTTCAAAGGTGCCGTCGGGCTTGAACGTCAGCTGATAGACAGGCAAATCGGCTCGTGCCGCCGACAAGGGGGCCAGCCACCCGGCCAGCGCCACCGCGACTGCCAGAGTCCCGGCCCAGGCACGCATCTCAATACCCGCCTTTCTTGCCGGTACCGGCGAAGACGAAGTCATACTTCACTTCGAAGGTTTCGAACCAGGGCGCCACGCCGGTTTCCTTGTCCACATGGCGGCCAAAATGATTGTTGTGCGCCGTCTCGGGTGAGCCGATGATGAAGGTCAGCTGATACTTCCCCGGCCCTTCGAGCTTGACGTTGTCGCCGTAGTGAGGACCATCATTGGCCACCATCGGCATCAAATCGCCCTTCAGAACCTTGTCGCTGCCCTGTTTCTGCAGCACGTACTGGATGTTCAGGTACGGCGCCCAGGCGCCTTCCGGCAAACCGTTCTTGTTGTCGGCAGTCGCGTGGATATCGGCTTCCAGGTGAACGTCGGAGTCCTTGGCGGCCCGCATCATGCCGGCGGGTTCCATCTCGACCGGCTGCAGATACACGGCCGCCACTTCCAGACCATGTATGTCCTTGGGTTCGCCGATGGGATATTCCGCGGCCAGCGCAGAAGACGCCAGACCCAGACCTGCCAAGGCAATAAACAGCTTGTTCACCATAAAGACTCTCCGTCATGATAAGCAGAATGATTCTCGTTAATTTACCACTGCGCACCGCGTTTTTCCTGACGAAAAACTGAATCCGACGGGGTTTTTGACGATGTCCGCGACTGATCATCAGCCGGGCGCGCGGGGTCTGCGCCAGCGCCACCAGCGCCCTGAGGCGCTGGCGTGGATCGACCGCAAGACGGTCGAGACGGTGAAGATCAGCGTTTTTTCTTGCCGGATTCCGGCTGTCCCGGAAACGGGAAACCAGTGAACAGGTTGCGGGTCTGATCCTGCATCTGATCCTGCATCTGCAGGAACACATGACGGCTTTGTTCCAGATAGCTGTTCATCATGTTCTGCAAGGCCGGGGTCTGCATGTTCATCAGCTGCGCCCATGCCTCGGGCCCGAAGTGCTGCTGATACAAGCCCTGGGACTGTTCGGCCATGCGATCCTGAATATCCATCAGCACCTGGATGTTCTTTTCCAGAAAGGTGCCCATGACACCCTGCATGGCATGGCCGTAGAAACGGATGATCTGCGCCAATGCATTGGCCGAGAACATGGGCATCCCGCCGGATTCTTCTTCGAGAATGATCTGCAGCAGGATGCTGCGGGTCAGATCCTCGCCACTTTTCGCGTCGATGACGTGAAAGTCGGCATTGTCCAGCACCAGTTGTTTGATGTCCGCCAGCGTGATGTAAGCGCTGGATTGCGTGTCATAGAGCCGGCGGTTGGGGTATTTCTTGATCAGCCGCGCGGGCTGTGCGGGAGTAGTTTGCGACATCTGCATCAACCCATATGCAAGCCGCCGTTGAGCGAGAAATCCGCCCCGGTGGAAAAACCTGCGTCGTCAGAGGACAGCCAGGCCACGATGGCGCCGATTTCTTCGGGAGTGCCCAGGCGTTTCACCGGAATGGTCGCGACGATCTTTTCCAGCACGTCGGGACGGATGGCGCGCACCATGTCTGTGCCGATATACCCCGGCGACACGGTATTGACGGTCACGCCCTTGCTGGCGACTTCCTGGGCCAGCGCCATGGTAAAGCCGTGGATGCCGGCCTTGGCGGTGGAATAGTTGGTCTGGCCGAACTGGCCTTTCTGACCATTGACGGAACTGATGTTGATGATTCGGCCCCACTGCCGGTCGACCATATCGTCGATCACCTGTTTCGTGACGTTGAACAGGCTGTTCAAATTCGTGTCGATGACGATGCGCCAGTCTTCCTGTGTCATTTTTCGGAATACGCTGTCGCGGGTGATGCCGGCATTGTTGACCAGCACATCGACCGGACCGAACTGTTCCTTGATCTTGACGAAGGCTTCTACCGTGGAATCCCAATCGGACACATTGCCGACCGAGGCATTGAACTTGTACCCCAGAGCGGCCTGCTCATCCAGCCATTTGGCATGGTCGCGGCTGGGCCCGCAGCCCGCTACGACGGTAAAGCCTTCCTTGGCCAGGCGCTGGCAAATCGAGGTGCCGATGCCACCCATACCACCTGTGACGTAAGCCAGTTTTCCACTCATAGGGTTCTCCTTCAGTCAGCTTTTACTTTGACATAGCGCCCAGGGGCGGGCTCTATGATGGGGTATTTCTTGTTGCCCAGGGAACGGCCCGCCCGCCGTCGCGGCCCGCCATGGGCGGCCAGCCAGCCCAGCCAATCCGGCCACCAGCTGCCGGACGCGTGCGTCGCGGAATCCAGCCATTCGGCCGGATCGCTGGGCAGCGCGCCGTCATCCCGGAACCAGTAGCCGCGCCGACCGCGTTCAGGGGGGTTGATCACACCGGCGATATGGCCGGATTCCCCCAACACAAAGCGCAAGGGCCCGCGCAGCAGCAGCGTAGAGGCATAGGCAGACGCCCACGGCACGATGTGATCGTCACGCGATGCATACAGATAGGCGGGCATGTCCAGGGCGCGCAGGTCGACCGCCTGCCCGCAGACGTGCAACTGGCCTGTTTTCAGGCGGTTTTCCAGATAGGTATTGCGAAAATACCAGGTGAAGAAAGGCCCTGGCAGATTGGTGCCGTCGGCATTCCAGGCCAACAGATCAAAGGCTCTGGGGGACTCGCCCATCAGGTAGTTGGAGCCGACGTAGTTCCAGACCAGTTCAGCCGGACGCAAGAAGGAAAAGGTCGTGGACAGTTCGCCCGCCGTCATCAGGCCGCTGGCGCCCAGTTGCTGTTCCCGCGTCCGGGCATGCCATTCATCGACAAAGACATCCAGGATGCCGGTGTCGCGAAAATCCAGAAACGTCGTCAGCAATGTGAGCGCAGCCACCGGGTCCTGGCCCTGCGCTCGCGCCACGGCCAGCGCCGTGGACAACAAGGTACCGCCCACGCAAAACCCCAGGGCGTTGATCTGCGGCTGTCGGCTGATGTCCTGCACGACGGCAATGGCCCGCAAGACGCCGTCCTGGATGTAGTCGTCCCAGGTCTTGCCGTCGATGCCGTCGCTATCGTCGGGCCGGGGATTGCGCCAGGAAATCATGTAAACCTGGAACCCCGCCTGCAGGGCGTGTCGCACCAGGGAATTGGCCGGCTGCAGGTCAAGTATGTAGTATTTATTGATGCAAGGCGGCACCATCAGCAGCGGTCGCTGATGCACCTGGGCAGACTGCGGCTGATACTGGATCACCTGCATCAAGGTGTTTTCGTATACCACCGCGCCCGGCGTGATCGCCAGATTGTCGCCGGGAGAAAACGCCGATTCATCGGTCTGGGTGATCCTGCGGCGACGCAGATCGCGCAGCATATTGGCCAGGCCGCGCTGCAAGGTATCGCCGCCGCTGCGCAGCAGCGCCTGGATCGCGTCCGGGTTGCTGGCCAGGAAATTCGACGGGGCAGCGGCTTCGATCCATTGCATGACGGAAAACTGCAGTCGTTCCCGCGTCGCATCATCGGTATCGGCAGCCTGGGCAAGATCCTGCATCGCCTGCGCCATCAGCAGATAGGCATGCGCCGCAAACAAAGCATGGGGATCATCTGACCAGGCATGCGAGGCGAAGCGTCGATCTGACAGGGGGGCCAATGCGCCCTGGCGCGCCTGATCCAGCAATGCCTGCCAGTTCTGTAAAAAATCGGCCTGGATAGCAGCCAGACGGTTGGAAGCGGCACCTGGCGGCGTTGGCCGCTGAGACGAATTCATATTCCCCACTGCCCCCCAGCCCTCGCAAGACCTGATCCAGTCTTGCGATCTCATGTGTTATCCATTCTGCCACGCTGTTTGCGGGCGTCAATTCGGGTAATTCGCTAGTGCCCTGCCTGATACCCGCATGGTCTCACGTTTACCGGCATCGGGGTCGAATGCGCCTACCTCTGACAGGAATCATACCAGCCAGGCCAGCGTTGCCTGACGGCCCGTGCGCGCCTGTCGCCGATAAGAAAAATACCGATCCGCCTGACGATAGGTGCACTCGCCGCTGGATTCCAGCAAACCGACGCCCGCCTGCGCCAAGCGCCGCGCCGCCAGACCGGCCAGATCCGCCAGCCAATGCCCCGCCCGCCCCGAGGGCGCAAAGCAGTTGGCCGCCTCGGCATCGGCGGCCACAAACACGGCGCGAACCTCGTCGCCGACCTCGAAGGCATCGAAGCCGATACCTGGCCCGATCCAGGCGCGCCAAGCCGACGCCCCCGGCGCCTGTTGTCGCATGGCCGCCAAAGTATTTTCCAGCACACCGGCGGCCAGACCGCGCCACCCGGCATGCGCAACCCCCAGCACTGTGCCGGCCTCGTCGGCCAGCACCACCGGCAGGCAATCCGCCGTCATGATCGCCAACGGTCGCCCCTGACTGGTCGTGACGGCGGCATCGGCGCAAGGCGCTGCACCGGGGTCGAGCACGACGCGATCTTGTGACGCCGCGCCATCGGCATGCCAGACCGTGGTGCCGTGCACCTGCTCCAGCCAGAGCGGTTCCGCCGGCAGGCCGGCCCTCACCCGGTCGCGATTTTCCCGCACGGCGGCGGGCTCGTCCCCGACATGCAGGCCCAGATTCAGACTATCCCAGGGGGCGGCACTGGCGCCGCCCTGGCGCCAGGTGCTGACGTACTGCACCCCGGTCCAGGCCGCCCCCGTTACCCCCTGCAAACCGTTCGTCCATTCGATGACGCGCATTTACGACTCATCCCAGTTCAGCTGCTTCTGCACGGCGCAGAAATCCTCTGGCAAAGCCGCCGTAAACGACTGCCATTGCCCCGTGTCGGGTTCCTGAAAGCTGAGCGCCCTGGCATGCAGCATCTGCCGCATCGCGCCGGCGATCGGACGTCCGCCATACAAGGCATCCCCCAGCAAGGGATGTTTCAACAACGCCATATGCACCCGGATCTGGTGCGTTCGACCGGTTTCCAGACGACACAGGACCTCAGAGACGGGCTGATCACCGCAGTGCCCGACACGCTGAACGGCATAGTGTGTGATGGCCGGCTTGGGCGCCAACGGTCGGTCGGCGCTCATGCGCACCGGCACCCTGGCATCGCGACCAATCGGGGCTTCCACGACGCCCTGTCCGGACAAAGCGCCATGCACCAGGGCGCAATATTCCCGCTTGACCGTCCGCGCCTGCAACTGGCGCACCAGCGCCGTCTGGGAAAGATCAGTGCGGGCAACGACCAGCAGGCCGGATGTGTCCTTGTCCAGCCGGTGGACGATCCCGGCGCGGGCGACACGCTGCAGTTCCGGATAGCGATACAGCAAACCGTTCAACAAGGTGCCATGCCAATTGCCTGCCCCCGGATGGGTGACCAGGCCGGCGGGCTTGTTCACCACGATCCAGTCCGGCGATTCAGCCACCACCAGAAAGTCGACCGGCTCGGGCACGAAGGCCAGATCTTCGGGCGCCTGCTGCGGCCAGACCTGGATCCGGGCGCCCGGCCCGACCCGGGTGCGGATTCTGCCGACCGCCCCGTCCACCTGGACATGGCCGTCTTCGATCCAGGTCTGCAAACGGCTGCGGGAATGCTGGGGTAACAGCCGGGCCAGCACCTTGTCCAGGCGGTCCGGCAATAGGTGCAGGGGCAACGTAAACAGCGTCGGCTCGTCGGGGCCGGCATCCTCGGTAGCAAACTCTGTGTCAGACATGGCGACAAATCATATAATCTGCCGACAATGCTAACACCTCGATCAAGGATGCCCTGTGGCCGTGCAAGCACTCGTTTCTCTGAAATCCCTGTCGTCTTTCGCTCGGCTAACGCTCGCAGGCCTTTGCCTGGCACTCGTTGCGGGCTGCAGTTCCACGGCGACCAAAGTCGATCCGACTGCCGGCTGGAGCGCTGAGCGCCTGTACAGCCAGGCCCGCACGGACATGAGTTCGGGCAACTGGAGCGATGCGCGCAAAAACCTGGAAGCCCTGGAAGCCCGCTACCCCTTCGGCATCTATGCCCAGCAGTCCCTGATCGACCAGGCCTACATCAACTGGAAGGACGAAGAACCCGAACAGGCCAAGGCCGCCATCGACCGCTTCATGCAACAGTATCCGAACCATCCCGGCTCGGACTACATGCTGTATCTGAAGGGCATGATCACCTTCACGCCGCCCAGCGCCATCCTGTCGAACATCACCCGCCAAGACCCCAGCGAGCGTGACCCCAGAGGCCTGCGCGAATCCTACGAGGCCTTCAACGACCTGATCAAGCGCTACCCGGACAGCCGCTACACCCCCGATGCCCGCAAGCGCGTGGCCTGGCTGGTCAACACGATTGCCGAAAACGAAGTCCATATTTCCCAGTACTACTACGAGCGCGGCGCCTATGTGGCGGCGGCCAACCGGGCGCAGACCGTGGTCACGGACTTCGAAGGCGTTCCTATCGTGGAAAAGGCGTTGTACCTGATGATGCTCAGCTACCAAAAGCTGGATCTTCCCAATCTGGCCGAGGACGCCAAGCGGGTACTGGATACCAACTTCCCGGATAGTAAATACTACAAACAGGGTCTGGACGAACCCAAAAGCGCCTGGAATCCGCTCAACTGGTTGTAAGACCATCGTCGACGGCGGGCGGATGGGCCAGAAAATCCACCGCCACCGCCGCATCGCGCGTACGGGCAAAAGGCGGCAAGCCCTGCCATAGCTGCCGGCCATAGGGTTTATCGACCAGACGGCCATCCCCGACCATCAAAACGCCCCAATCCTGTTCCGACCGGATCAGACGCCCCGCTCCCTGCTTGAGCAACAAGGCCGCCTGCGGCAACTGATATTCCATGAACGGGTTGCCGCCTTCGGCGCGGCAGGCGTTCAGCCGGGCTTCGAGCACCGGATCATCGGGCGGCGCAAAGGGTAGTTTGTCGATGGCCACCAGCGTCAGCGCATCACCCGGCACGTCGATGCCTTCCCAGAAGCTGGTGCTGCCCACCAACACCGCATTGCCGGCTGCCCGGAAGCGTTCCAGCAGGACGCCGCGCGTGGCCTCGCCCTGACGCATGACGGGCCGATCCGAGGACAGCAAGCCCCGCAAGAGCTGGTCGGCGACGCGGTCGACCGCTCGCAGCGTCGTGCACAGCACCAGCACCCCGCCCCCGCAGGCATCCACCAGCGGCAGCAGAGCCTGGGCGAACGCATCGGTAAACCCCGGATCACTGGGCCAGGGCAGAGTTTGCGGCACATACAGCAAGCCCTGGGCAGGATAATCGAAAGGCGATACCCAGCTGGCAGTCCGGGCGTCCTGCAGCCCCAGCTGATGCTGGAAATGGGCGAAATTGCCGCGTACGGACAGCGTTGCCGACGTCAGCACCCAGGTCTGCTCAGGGCGTCGGAAGCCGGAGAAAATCCGCGCAACCGACAAAGGCGCCCGATGCAAGCGCACCGAATGCGTGCTGTGTTCGATCCATCGCACCGCCGCCTGATCTGCCGGTTCCGGCAGTCCCCGCGCCGGCTGCGCCCATTGCACCAGGCGCGCCCGCAACGTGCGGGCCGTACGGGCTGCCGCCGCCAGGTCGGGATGGCGTTCTTCCTGGGTGCCCAGGGCCTCGCTCAGGGTATCCAGCGCCTGCGTCAGCCGCTCCAGAGCAGGATCGAAGGCCTCGGGTTCGGGGATCTGCTCGAATGTCGCCCGCCCGCCGGGCATCCGCCCCACGGATGCGCTGACCAAGCGAAAGTCACGCGCAGCGGATTCCAAGGCCTGGCACAGTTCGCTCCAGCGTGCTGCCTCGCGGGCCTGCGCCAACCCGGCGGCCTCGGCCTGGCGGGTCAGATCCAGCAACTGATGCAGAGACACACTTTGACCCAGAAAACGGGTGGCGGTCTCCGGCAGTTGATGCGCCTCGTCGAACACCACCAGCCGGGTGTCGGGCAGCAGATCCGGAATGCCTTCTTCGCGCAGAGCCAAATCCGCCATGAACAGGGCATGATTGATGACGACCACGTCGGCTTCCTGGGCATGGCGCCGGGCCTTCAACAAAAAGCAGTCGCGCACAAAAGGGCAATCCTGGCCCAGACAGTTTTCGCGAGTAGAGGAAACCCGATTCCAGATATCGGCGGTTTCCGGCACCGACGGCAGGTCGGCCTTGTCCCCCGTGTTGCTGACCTGGACGAACTGGCGAATCTGCCGCAGTTGGGAAATTTCATCGCGAGATCGCAGGCCTCGATCATCCTGTTCGAGCCGTTCCAGATGATAGTGGCAGACGTAATTGCTGCGGCCCTTGAGCAAAGCCACATCCACCGACAAGGCCAGCGCCTCGCGCAAACGCGGGATATCCCGCCGGAACAACTGGTCCTGCAGGGTGCGGGTGCCGGTGGAGATCAGGACCTTGTCGCCCGACAGAAAGGCCGGCACCAGATAGGCCCAGGTCTTGCCGGTTCCCGTCCCGGCCTCGGCGACCAGCACGCCGCCGGCGGCTACGGCGTCCTGGATGGCGGCAGACAGTTCCTGCTGCGCTGCGCGCGGCACATAGCTCGGCAGCTGCTGGGCCAATGGGCCTTCGGGGCCGAATACGGCAGTCAGATCGTCGCTGAACATGGGGGAAGAAAGACGGGATGAATCGGTGGATGATACGCCAGACAATTCCGGGGGGCTCGCCGGCTATGGCAAAATGCGCCGCTTGATCTCTGTATTTTAGGACCTCAGCATGTCCATCGCCGCTACCGCCTCTTCTTCCCACCAGATCGACCCCGCGCGCGTCCTGCGCCTATTGTGCGCCGAGCTGGATGCCCGGCCTGCACAGATCGCTGCCGCCGTGGATCTGCTGGACACCGGGGCCACCGTGCCTTTTATCGCCCGTTACCGCAAGGAAGTCACCGGCGGCTTGGACGATACCGTGCTACGCCAGCTGGAAGTCAGACTGCTGTACATCCGCGAACTGGAAGGCCGACGCGTCGCGATCCTGGATTCGATCGCCCAGCAAGGCAAGCTGGATGATGCGCTGCAGGCTCAGATCCTGGCCGCCGACAGCAAACAACGCCTGGAAGATCTGTACGCCCCCTACAAGCCCAAGCGCCGCACCCGCGCCCAGATCGCCCGCGAAGCCGGTCTGGAGCCGCTGGCCGATATCTTGCTGGCCGACCCCGCTGCCGATCCCGAAACGCTGGCCGCCGGCTATTTGAACGTCGAAGCAGGATTCACCGATGCCAAGGCCGTCCTGAACGGCGCCCGCGACATTCTGGCCGAACGTTTCGCCGAACAGGCCACGCTGCTGGAAGCCCTGCGCGGCGAACTCTGGCAGACCGGTCTGCTCTACGCCCAGGTGGTATCGGGCAAGGAAGCCGAGGGCGAGAAATTCCGCGACTGGTTCGATTTCCATGAGGCGCTGCGCACTCTGCCCTCGCACCGCGTGCTGGCTTTGCTGCGAGGCCGCCAGCAAGGGATTCTGGACCTGCGACTGGGCCTGGACGCCGAACGGGAAGCCCTGACGCCGCACCCCTGCGTCACGCGCGTGGCCGACCTGCTGGACATAGACGCCTGCTTCGACGCCCAGGCCACGTCGCGCCAGCACTGGCTGGCCGAGGTCTGTCGCTGGACCTGGCGAGTGAAGCTGCTGACCGCCTTTGAAACCGAACTCATCGGTCGGCTGCGTGAAGCCGCTGAAACCGAGGCGATCCGGGTCTTCGCCGCCAATCTGAAGGATCTGCTGCTGGCCGCCCCCGCCGGCCCCAAGGCAGTGCTGGGCCTGGACCCCGGCATCCGCACCGGGGTCAAGGTCGCCGCCATCGATGCCACCGGCAAGCTGCTGGACACCGCCACCATCTACCCCTTTGAACCGCGCCGCGACGTGGAAGGCAGCCTGCGCACGCTGGCCGCCCTGATCCAGCGCCACCAGATCCCGTTAGTCGCGATCGGCAACGGCACGGCCTCGCGCGAAACGGAACGCCTGGCGGCGACCCTGCGCGAACGCCACCCGGAACTGGTCTTCGACCGGGTGGTCGTGTCGGAAGCGGGCGCATCCGTCTATTCCGCATCCGAGCTGGCCGCCCACGAATTCCCCGAGCTGGACGTCAGCCTGCGCGGCGCGGTCTCGATCGCCCGCCGGCTGCAAGACCCGCTGGCCGAACTGGTCAAGATCGAACCCAAGGCCATCGGCGTGGGCCAATACCAACATGACGTCAATCAACGCGAACTGGCGCATTCCCTGACGGCGGTCGTCGAAGACTGCGTCAACGCCGTTGGCGTGGACGTCAACACGGCCTCGGCGCCGCTCTTGACCCGCGTGTCCGGCCTGAACGCCAGCCTGGCCCGCAACATCGTGCAGTGGCGCGAGGCAAACGGGGCGTTTCCCAACCGCCGGGCCCTGCGCGAAGTGCCGCGCTTTGGTGACAAAGCCTTCGAACAGGCGGCGGGCTTTCTGCGCGTGCCCGGCTCGGATAATCCGCTGGACGCCTCCGCCGTCCACCCCGAAGCCTATCCCGTGGTCGAGCAGATCGTCCTGAAAGCGGGACGCCCCGCTGCCGAACTGATGGGCCAGCCGCAGGCCCTGAAAGGCCTGTCGCCCGCGGACTTCACCAGCGAGCAGTTCGGCCTGCCCACGGTGCGTGACATTTTCGCGGAGCTGGAAAAACCGGGGCGCGACCCACGTCCGGAATTCAAGACGGCGCAGTTCAAGGAAGGCATCCACGACATCAAGGATCTGGTGGCCGGCATGGTGCTCGAAGGCGTGGTCAGCAATGTGGCCAATTTCGGCGCCTTCGTGGACATCGGCGTGCACCAGGACGGCTTGGTGCACGTGTCGGCCCTGGCGGATAAATTCGTCAAGGACCCGCGCGATGTGGTGCGTGTCGGCCAGACCGTGCAAGTGCGAGTGCTGGAAGTGGACGTGGCGCGCAAGCGCATCGCGCTGACCATGCGCAAGGACGATCCCGAACCGCGCACCTCGGGTTCGTCCGGCGCGGGCGCGGGACGCGGACGCCCTGGTCAGCGAGGCGGGCGCACTGACAAGCCCGCCGCCGCCCCCCAAGGCGCCATGGCCGAAGCCTTCGCGCGACTGCGGAAGTAAGCGCCGGCCACCATCACACTGGGGTCTGTAGGGAAAGATTGATTCTGTAGGGAAAGTTTGGCTGAGTCCTTGATCTTGATCAGGTCTGCTCCTCTCATCATCGACTAAAAAGTCGTCAAAGGGGATCGAAATGTCACCATCTCCAGCCACTCAAGTCACCAGCACCCAGGCTGCCGCCTGGGTCACCTACAGAAGGAATCCTTCATGATTGATCCCGACAATGCTGCGCAGCAGGACGGATTGCGCAGTCTGCTCGGCCAGGCACGCGAACATGATCCGATCCGGGTGGCGGTCGCGCATCCGTGTGACGAGATCAGCCTGAAGGCGGCGCTGGACGCCCGCCGGGAAGGCCTGATCGACCCGATCCTGGTAGCGCCCCGCGCACGCCTGGAACAGGTCGCCGCAGCGCTGAACGCCTCGCTGGACGGCGTCGAGATTCTGGACGCAGCGCACAGCCACGCGGCAGCCGAGCAGGCCGTGGCGTTGGCGCGCGCCGGCGAAGTCGAAGCCTTGATGAAGGGCAGCCTGCACACCGACGAACTGATGAGCGCGGTCGTCGCCCGAGACGGGCTGCGCACCAGCCGGCGCGTCAGCCATTGCTACCTGCTGCAGACCCCGCACTACCCTCGGCCTTTCATCGTGACCGACGCGGCGATCAACATCGCCCCGACGCTGGAGCACAAGGCCGACATCGTCCGCAACGCCATCCGCCTGGCGCATGCGATCGGCGTCGCCGAGCCACGAGTCGCCATCCTGGCCGCCGTCGAGACCGTGACCGCCACCATGCCGGCCACGCTGGACGCAGCCGCCCTGTGCAAGATGGCGGACCGGGACCAGATCACCGGCGGGCTGCTCGACGGGCCGCTGGCCTTCGACAACGCAGTCTCGCTGGCCGCCGCACAGCTCAAGGGCATCCGCTCCGACGTCGCCGGCCGCGCCGACATCCTCGTCGTGCCCGACCTGGAAAGCGGCAACATGCTGGCCAAGCAACTGATGTACCTGGGCAATGCAGCCAGCGCCGGCATCGTTCTGGGCGCGCGCGTGCCCATCATCCTGACCAGCCGAGCCGACACCTACGCGTCCCGCATCACCTCGTGCGCCTTGGCCCTGATCCTGGCGCACCATTACCGGAGCGCCCCGCTATGATCCGCGACCAGACGAACTCTTCCGGATCCGCGCTGATCCTGGTGCTGAACTGCGGCTCATCGAGCATCAAGTTCGCCCTGTTCGATACAGCCGCCAATCCGCTGCCGCGCCGCCCCGCCTGGAACGGCAAGATCGAGGGGATCGGCGGCGCCCGCCCGGACTTCGGCGAAACCGGCGTCGCACCGTTTGCGATCGAACTGAACCCACAAACCCCCTATCGCGACGCCCTGGATATGATCCTGCAGCGCGTGCAGGCCCGGCTGGGCGACGGACGCCTGGTGGCTGTCGCCCACCGCGTCGTCCACGGCGGCAGCAAATATTCCACGCCGGTACGCATCGACGCCCATGTGCTGGAGGACCTGCGCGCCTACATCCCGCTGGCGCCGCTGCACCAGCCTTTCGCGCTGGATGCCATCGATATCCTGCTGCGGGAACGGCCCGATTTGCCCCAGATCGCCTGCTTCGACACGGCTTTCCACCACACCATCCCGCAGATCGAGCAGATGCTGCCGCTGCCCTATGAAGCATGGGAACGCGGCCTGCGCCGCTACGGTTTTCACGGCCTGTCCTACGAATACCTGTCCATTGCCCTGCCAGAACGGCACGGCGACCACGCGCGAGGGCGCGTCATCGTCGCCCATCTGGGCAGTGGCGCCAGTCTGTGCGCCATGCGCGACCTGCGCAGCCAGGCAACCACCATGGGGTTCTCCGCCCTGGACGGCCTGATGATGGGCACCCGCACCGGCTCGCTCGACCCGGGGGCTGTGATCTACCTGATGGAGATCGAACGGCTCAGCCTGGAAGAAGTCGGTCGCATCCTGTACCACGAATCCGGCCTGAAAGGCGTCTCGGGCATTTCGCCCGATCCGCGCGACCTGCTGGCCCGCGAGGCGGACACGCCGCGCGCGCGGCTGGCCCTGGACCTGTACGTGCGCCGGATCGTGCGCGAGATCGGCGCCTTGACCGCCGTGCTGGGCGGGCTGGACATGCTGGTATTCACGGCCGGGATCGGTGAACACAGCGTTGAGCTGCGGCGGCGGATCTGCGCACAGTTGGGCTGGCTGGGCGTGCGTCTGGATGAAGAAGCCAACGCCGCTCAGGCAAACACGCTATCCGCGCCCGGCGGCACCGTGCAGGTCGCCATGGAATCCACCAACGAGGAATGGGTCGCCGCCCGGCATGCACTCGATCTGCTGGGCTGAGACCGCTCGAACCACACTCAGCCTTCTTCTCCCACGGAGCACATCATCATGTTCTTCCACAACACCACACTGCTGGTCATTTTCGTCCTCGGGGTGATCGCCACTTTTTTCGGCTTCGGCCTGCGCGACCGCAACCCAGGCATCATCCTGCTGAGCCTGGGGTTCCTGGCGATACTCTTCGTTGTCGTGCGCAAGGCAATCGACATCACTGGCTGAATAGCGCCTCCATGATAAGATAGTAATTAATTACTTTCTTTTCGTGGGGGCAACATGCCGAACACCTCCCAGAAATACCTGCCGGCGCAAGCACGGCGGGCCGCCACGGTGCAGTCCGTCATCGAACTGGCCGCCCGCTGCAATCCGGCGGACATCACTACCGCTGCCATTGCTCAGCACATGCAGCTCACCCAGGGCGCCCTGTTCCGGCATTTCCCGAACAAGGAAGCCATCTGGGACGCCGTGATGAGCTACGCGTGCGAGACGCTGCTGGCGCGCATCGACGCGGCCACGGCGCAAACCGACGGACCGCTCGCGGCGCTGCACGCCATGTTCCAGGCTCATGTGGATTTCATCGTCGACCACCCTGGCATCCCGCGCATTCTGTTCGCTGAACTGCAGCATGACCATCCCACGCCCGCCAAGTCCCAGGTGCAGGGATTGCTGGCCCATTACCGAGAAAAGCTGCTGGGCCATGCCCGCCGCGGCATCGACCAAGGCGAACTGCACAGCGCGCTGGATCTGGACGCCCTGCCCGTGCTGTTTGTCGGCATGATCCAGGGCCTGGTCATCCAGTCCATGCTGGCCGGCGACATACAGCGCATGCAACACCAGGCGCCCGCCGTGTTCACCCTATTTTGCCAAGGCATCAAGGCCTGCCCATGAAACGCCTGTCCATCACCGGCAGACGCCTGCTGCTGACCATTCCGGCCCTGATCCTGCTGGGGCTGTTCCTGTCTGTCATCCTGCAGTCCGGGCCGCTGGCCCGCATCCCGGTCACGACAGCACACGTCCAGGAGGCTTCCATCCATCCCGTGCGTTTCGGCATCGGTTCGATCGAAGCCCGGCAGGTCCATCGGATCGGCCCCACCCTCACGGGGCGGCTGCTGCGGCTGGATGTGGAAACCGGCGATACCGTGCGCGCAGGCCAAATCCTGGGAGAAATCGACCCCGTTGACCTGGACGACCGCATCCGGGCCCAGATGGCGATGCTGACGCGTGCACGTATCCGGTCACAAGAAGCCCGTCTCCGCCAGGATAGAGCCCAAGTCCAGCTGCAGCGCTACGACACGCTGCTGAAAGCATCCGCCACCAGCGAGGAATCCGCCAGCGACAAGCGCCATGAAGCAAAGCTGGCGCACTCTTTCCTGCAAGCCGCCGCGCAGGATATCGAGCAGCTGCAGGCCGAACTGGCTGCGCTGAAGACTCAACGGCGCAATCTGGCGCTCGTGTCTCCCATTGATGGCTTTGTCCTGACACGCGAGGCCGACCCCGGCACGACCCTGATGGCCGGACAGACCGTGATCCAGGTGGTCGCGCCGGACACGCTCTGGCTGAACGTGCGCTTTGACCAGGCTGGCCCCGCCGGGCTGACAGAAGGCCTGACGACCCATATCGTGCTGCGATCCCGCAGGCTGCAACCGGCCTCGGGCCGGATCGCCCGGATCGAACCGGTGGCTGACGCCGTCACCGAAGAATTGCTGGTCAAGGTCGCCTTCGATGCCCTGCCCGCGCCGCTGCCCGCGCTGGGCGAACTGGCCGAAGCCACGGTGAAATTGCCGGCCACCCGGCAAGGCCCGGTGATTTCCAATGCCGCCATCCGCCATCAGGACGGACAGCCCGGGGTCTGGCGCATCCAGGATGGCCGCCCGGTCTTTACCCCGATCCGTATCGGCGCCACCGATGCCCAGGGCATGGTCCAGGTAATGGAAGGATTGCAGGCCGGTGAGCTGATCATCGTCCACAGCGATAGCCCGCTGACGGCGCGCAGCCGGATCCGCAGCACCGGCCCGGCACGCACGGAACCCGGCACATGATCAGCCTGGCCGGACGCGACATTCAGCATGCCTGGGGCAAATTCCTGTTCACAGGGATCGGCCTGGGGTTGCTGATCGGCGTCACACTGATCATGGCAGGCGTCTATCGCGGCCTGGTCGCCGATGCGCGCGCGCTGCTGGACAATAGCGGCGCCGACCTATGGGTCGTGCAGCAGGATACCCAGGGTCCGTATGCCGAAAGTTCTAGCCTGCCCGACGATGCCTACCGCAGCATCCTGGGTCTGGAAGGCGTGCGCCAGGCGGCCAACGTCACCTATCTGACGATGCAGGCGCGCCATCGAGGCCGCGACGTCCGCATCATGGTGGTGGGCGCAACCCTGGGCATCCCCGGCGCGACGCCCGGCGGCCCCCCCAATCTGGTGGCGGGTCGCCAGATCGTCCTGAACCACTACGAAGCCGTGGCGGACGTGACGACCGGCTTCGCCCTGGGCGACCGGATCACCATCCGCCGCCATGAATACACGGTGGTCGGCCAGACCCGGCGCACCGTGTCGTCCAGCGGCGATCCGATGGTTTTCATCCCGCTGAAAGACGCGCAGCAGGCGCAGTTTCAGAAGGACAATGACGCCATCTGGCAGAGCCGCCGCCGCACAGCGGCCAATCCCGGTCTGAACCAGCCCGGCAATGATGCCGCGCGTCAAGCCGTGCTGGACAGCCAGACCAGCAACCCGTCGGTCAACGCCGTTCTGGTGACGCTGCATCCCGGCGCGGATGCCGCCGAGGTCGCCGCCCGCATCCAGCGCTGGACCCGCCTGTCCGCCTACACGCGAACCCAGATGGAAACCATCCTGGTGGACAAGCTGGTGGCATCATCGGCGCGGCAGATCGGCATGTTCCTGATGATTCTGGCCCTGGTCAGCGCAGCGATCGTGGCCTTCATCATCTATTCCCTGACCATGGACAAAATCCGCGAGATCGCCGTGCTCAAGCTGATCGGCACACGCAACCGCACCATCGCCGGGATGATTCTGCAGCAAGCGCTGGCCTTGGGCTTGATCGGCTTCATGGTAGGTCAGATTGCCGCGACGTTTTCCGCTCCGGTCTTCCCCAAGTACGTGCTGCTGATTCCGGCGGATTCCGCCGCCGGCCTGGCGGCGATCCTGCTGATCTGCGCGCTGGCCAGTCTGGTGGCCATCCGGATCGCCTTGCGGGTCGATCCCGCCGACGCTATTGGATGAATGTCATGAGCCATTCCGGGATCCTGATTGAAGGGTTGAGCAAACGCTACGGCCAGGGCGACACCGCCGTGCAGGCGCTGCGCGACGTCAATCTGTCGGTGGCGCCCGGCGAGGTCGTGGGCCTGATCGGGCCATCCGGGTCGGGCAAGAGCACGCTGCTGAAATGCCTGGGCGCCGTCATCGACCCGAGCAGCGGGCGCATGACCCTGGGCGGCGAGACGATCTACGACGACGGTTGGCGGGTCAAAGATCTACGGGCGCTGCGCCGCGATCGGATCGGATTCATTTTCCAGGCGCCCTATCTGATCCCGTTTCTGGACGTCACCGACAATGTGGCGCTGTTGCCGATGCTGGCTGGCGTGAGCACGCGCGACGCCCGCGCCCGTGCACTGAATGTGCTGGCCGCGCTGCAAGTCGACCACCGCGCCCAGGCCATGCCCACGCAACTGTCCGGCGGCGAACAGCAGCGGGTCGCCATCGCACGCGGTCTGATCAACCGACCGCCCGTCATTTTGGCCGACGAGCCGACGGCGCCGCTGGACAGCGAACGCGCCATGGCGGTCGTGCGCATCCTGAACCACATGGCGCAGCAGTACCGCACCGCCATCATCGTGGTGACTCACGATGAAAAGATCATCCCGACCTTCAAACGCATCTACCGCATCCGCGATGGGGCCACGCACGAAGAAGCGGGGGAAGGCCGATCCTTCGACTGAAGGTCGGCAGTCTGAATAAGCGCAAAGCGGCCCACCCCGAACTCCACCAACCGGCCCACTCGCCGCACGAGGAACAAGGCGTCCAGCCCCTGGCGCAGAGCCAGCGCGGGTCCTTCGTCTGGACCTGCCACCAGCAACGCCGTCGCCCAGGCATCGGCATCCATGCAGGTGGCCGCTAGCACTGTGACGGAAGCCAGCGGATTGCGCACCGGCGCCGCCTGACGACCATCCATGGTGTGCGCCAAGCGCTCGCTGCCTGCCTGAACCCAGTGGCGATAATCGCCCGATGTCGCAACGGCCAGGTCGGCCAGATCGATCACCCCGTGGGCTGCGCGACGGCCATCCTGCGGGCTTTCCAGGGCGACCGCCCAGGGTCGTCCATCAGCTCGACCGCCGCAGGCTCTCAGTTCCCCATCTAGGCTGAGCAGGGCGTGAGCGACACCATGATCGGCCATGACGCGGGCCATCCGGTCCACCGCGTAGCCTTTGGCGATTCCGCACAGGTCCAACGTCAGAGGCGCCCGCTTGCGCGCCCGTCCTTGCGCCAGGTCAACGTCCAGCCAGAGATGCGCCGGGTAATGCTTGGCGGCGGCCAGCCGGATGGCGACCGGATCGGGCGTATCCACCGTAGCGCCAAACCCCCAGGCGTTGACCAGGCCGCCGACAGCCGCGTCGAAAGCGCCGCCGCTCAGGGCACCGATGTCCCGCGCGCGCGTCAGCACTTTCAGCATGGCCTCAGGCAACTCCACCCATTGCTGCTGCTCGGCCCGGTTCAAGCGCATCAGATCACTGCCCGGTTTCCAGGGCGACATCTGCGCGTCCACCATCGCTACCGCCTGGGCTAGATCACGCGACAGCGCGTCATGATCCAGGCCCGGCGCCGCCTGGTAGCGGGCCGACCAGCGCGTCCCCATGGTCGGCCCGCTCAGGGTAGAGTCGACCGCCGGAGCAGACGATGGCCTGGGCTTCACGTTCAGTAGCTTCAGTAGCTGAAGGACTGGACAAACTGACGCCCGGTGGCAGCCTGACCGCCTCCCGCCGTGGTCAAGGGCACGCGGATGTCGGACGGACTATCGCGCATATCCTCTACGGCGGCATCGACATGGATCTCGTAGCCGGCGTCGAACAGGGCATCGGCCAGCTCGATCGTCACCGTCAAGGTTCGGCCCTCTCCCACGCTGGCGCCAGTCACGCCATCGATCGGCGAGGCCTTCCCCGCCGACAGCCGCTTCCAGTCGCTCAGGTGTTTGTAGTATTTCGCCTTGCGGCCCGCCAGCGCGAGGGTGCCCGCGTAGGCGCCCCGAGCATCGGTCAGGTAGACCGCCAGGTAAGCGCCGTCGCCACCATAGTTTTTCAAGGTCGTGGATAAGGTCACCGTGCGCGCCTGCGTCAGGGCGGGAATAGTCAGGGTAGTGGCGGCCAGCAGCGCCGCAATCGAAATCGTCTTCATGGACAATGCTCCTGTGAAAGCGTCAGCCGGCGCCGGGTGGCGCCCCTTCACAAACATGCTAAACAGGAGAGCATTGACGCCAGATGAACGCCGGCGCGTCAGACCACGCCGCGCGCCTGCAAGGACTGCACGTCTTCCGGCGACAACCCCAAAACGTCGACCAGCACATCCGCAGTGTGTTCACCCAGTCCGGGCGGTGGCAGGCGGTAATCGACCGGCGTGTCCGACAGACGGATCGGGCTGGCCACCAGAGGCACGGACCCGACTTCGGGATGGGGCATGTCGATCTTCAGGCCGCGTGCGCGCACCTGAACGTCATCGAACACTTGTTCCATCGTGTTGATCGGGCCGCAAGGCACTGCACGGGATTCCAGCGCTTCGATCCAGGCAGCCGTGGTCCGGGCCGTGGTGAGATGGCGCAGCATCGGGATCAGGGTGTCGCGATGCTCCACCCGCGCCCGGTTGGTGGCGAACCGGGAATCGGCGGCCAGATCCGGACGTCCGGCTTCCTGGCAGAACCGCGCGAACTGGCCGTCGTTGCCGATCGCCAGAATCATGTAGCCATCCGCCGTGGGGAAATCCTGATACGGCACGATGCTGGGATGCGCATTCCCCAGCCGGCCCGGACTGTTGCCGGTCGCCAGATAGTTCATGGCCTGATTGGCCAGGCAGGCGACCTGCACGTCCAGCAGGGCCATGTCCACATGCTGGCCCAGGCCGGTATGTTCCCGGGCAGCCAGCGCCGCCTGAATGGCATTGGCTGCATACAGACCGGTCAGAATGTCCGTCAGGGCCACGCCGACCTTCATGGGGCCGCCCCCCGGCTGGTCGTCCGGCCTGCCGGTCACGCTCATCAGGCCGCCCAGCCCCTGCACCAGAAAATCGTAGCCCGCCCGCGCCGCATACGGCCCGGTCTGGCCGAACCCGGTGATCGAGCAATACACCAGACGCGGATTGATGGCCCGCAAACTGTCGTAGTCCAGGCCGTAGCGGGCCAGCCCGCCCGCCTTGAAGTTTTCCACCAGCACATCCGACTCGCGTACCAGCCGGCGGATCAGTTCCTGACCGTCAGGGCTGGCCATGTCCACGGTCACGGAACGTTTGTTGCGGTTGGCGCATAGATAGTAGGCCGCGATGCGGGATTCCCGACCCTGCGCGTCCGGCATCCAGGGCGGCCCCCAGCCACGCGTGTCGTCCCCCGATTCGGGCCGCTCGATCTTGATCACATCGGCTCCCAGATCGCCCAGGATCTGGGTTGCCCAGGGGCCGGCCAGCACCCGCGACAGATCCAGCACCCGAATGTGCGACAAGGCCCCTGCAGCAGCCTGTTGCTGCCCTGCGCCCTGCGCCGCCTGGCTGACCGTCTCTTGCGCCATCGACTTGCCTCTTAGTTCGAGAACGCGGCGATACCGGTGATCGCCCGCCCCAGGATCAGGGCATGCACATCGTGCGTGCCTTCGTAAGTATTCACGACTTCCAGATTGACCAGATGGCGGGCGACGCAGAACTCGTCGGAAATCCCGTTGCCGCCCAGCATGTCGCGGGCCGTGCGGGCGATGTCCAGCGCTTTGCCGCAGGAATTGCGCTTGATGATCGAGGTGATTTCCACCGGCGCAATGCCCTCGTCCTTCAGATGGCCCACCCGCAACACAGCCTGCAGACCCAGCGTGATCTCGGTCAGCATGTCGGCCAGTTTTTTCTGGACCAACTGATTGGCGGCCAATGGGCGACCAAACTGCTTGCGGTCCAGCACATACTGGCGAGCGGTCTCGTAGCAGGCCTCGGCCGCGCCCAAGGCGCCCCAGGCGATGCCATAGCGGGCGGAATTCAGGCAGGTGAAGGGGCCTTTCAGGCCGCGCACGTCGGGGAAGATGTTGTCTTCAGGGACAAAGACCTCGTCGAGCACGATCTCGCCGGTGATCGAGGCCCGCAGGCCGACCTTGCCATGAATGGCCGGCGCCGACAGGCCCTTCCAGCCTTTTTCCAGGATGAAGCCGCGGATGTCGCCGGCCTCGTCCTTGGCCCAGACGACGAACACATCGGCGATCGGGCTATTGGTGATCCAGGTCTTGGCGCCGCTCAGGCTGTAGCCGCCCGGCACCTTTTTGGCGCGCGTCACCATGGACCCCGGATCCGAGCCGTGATCCGGCTCGGTCAGGCCAAAACAGCCGATCCATTCACCGGAGGCCAGTTTCGGCAGGTATTTTTCCTTTTGAGCGGTCGTGCCGAAGGCATTGATCGGCACCATGACCAGTGAGCTTTGCACACTCATCATCGAACGGTAGCCTGAATCCACGCGCTCGACCTCGCGGGCGATCAAGCCATAGCACACATAGTTCATGCCAGCCCCGCCGTATTCCTCGGGGATCGTGGCGCCCAGCAAGCCCAGTTCCCCCATCTCGCGAAAAATAGCGGCATCCGTCTGTTCATGACGGAAGGCATCCTGCACGCGGGGCAGCAGACGATCCTGAGCGTAGGCGCGGGCGGCATCGCGCACCATGCGTTCCGTGTCGGTCAGCTGCTGGTCCAGCAGCAGGGGATCAAGCCATTGGAACTGGGGGCGGGACGAGGACATGAACAGGCTCCTGAGATAGCAAAGTGATGATTTTGCATACTACTGGCCTGGCCCAGGCCATGCAAACGATATAAACTGATTAATGTGTGAATTTTAATCACTAATTAGTCCTGCGACCATGCGTAAACGCCTGCCCAGCACCACGGCGCTTCAGGCTTTCGAAGCCGCCGCCCGCCACCAGAGCTTCACCCATGCAGCCCAGGAACTGTCCCTGACCCAGGGCGCCATCTGCCGTCAGATCGCCAGCCTGGAAGCCTTTGTCGGCGTCCCTTTGTTTGACCGCGTCCGTCGCGGCGTGCGCCTGACCGATGCCGGCGAACGCTATGGCCGCCTAGTTCGCCGCCAGCTCGACGCCATCGAACGCGACACCCTGGCCATCATGGCGCACCAAGGCGGCGGCGTGGTGGACCTGGCCGTGGTGCCGACGTTCGCCACCCGCTGGCTGCTACCCCGACTGGCCACTCCTCAGGCCCGCAGCCTGGGGCTGCAGGTGAACATGGCGACCCGCACCCGACCGTTTCTGTTCGACGACACGGAATTCGACGCGGCCATTTATTCCGGCGATCCTGGCTGGCCGGGCACACAGGCGTATTTTCTGATGCGTGAAAATCCGATGCCGGTGTGCAGCCCGCAACTGACCGAAGGCCCGCTGGACGCCGCCGCCATCGCCGCCCTGCCCCTGCTGCAGCAAAGCACCCGGCCCACCGCCTGGCGTGAATGGTTTGCCTCGGCAGGCGTCGCGGCGCCCGCCTCGATGGCCGGTCTACGACTGGAACTCTTTTCCATGCTGTCCCAGGCGGCAGCGGACGGCCTGGGAGTGGCGCTGATTCCGCCCTTTCTGATCCAGCAGGAGCTGCACCGCGGCGAGCTGCACATCCTGAACCCGCACAGCGGCCCAGCGCAAAGGGCCTTTCACCTGATCGTGCCGGAACGCAAGACCGCCCTGCCCGCCCTGGTGCAATTTCGCGACTGGATCAGCGCCCAGGCACAGCTCGACCGCCCGCACCCGGACGGCGAGCCGGCGCTGGGCACCGACGCGGCTACAGAGTCCGCGCCACTTCGTCCAGAGACTGCGCGAAACGATCCGCCAGCAGATTCACCTGCGCCTCGGTGATGATCAGCGGCGGGCAGAAGGCCAGGCTGTCCTGGATGCCGCGCAAGATCAGACCATTGGCCTGTGCCTGTTTCACCACCGCCGCCCCTGCTTTTCCAAGCGGGTCGAACGACGTGCGGCCAGCCTTGTCCGCCACCAGTTCCACCGCCGCGATCAGCCCGACGCCCCGCACCTCCCCGACCAGCGGGTGAGCGGACAGTTCGCGCAGGCGGCGCTGCAAGACGGCGCCTGCCGCCGCTGCGTTGTCGACCAGACCGCGCTCTTCGATGATGCGGATGTTTTCCAGGGCCACGGCAGTCGCCACCGGGTGTCCGCTGGCCGTGTAGCCGTGTCCGAAGGATCCCAGCTCGCCGCTGTGGCGAGCCAGCACCGACGCTACTTGCTCATTCATCAGTACGGCAGCCAGGGGCTGGTACGAGGACGTCAGCTGTTTGGACAAGGTCATGAAATCGGGCTCGATCCCGTACAGGTCCGAGGCGAACATCCGCCCCGTGCGTCCGAAGCCCGTGATGACCTCGTCGGCGATCAGCAGCACGTCGTGCTTGCGGCACACGGCCTGCATCTTCGGCCAATACGTTTCCGGCGGCACGATCACCCCGCCCGCGCCCATGACCGGCTCGCCGATGAAAGCGGCCACCGTCTCCGGACCTTCGGCCACGATCAAGGCATCCAGTTCGTCGGCCAAGCGGTCGGCAAAGGCGGTTTCAGTCTCGCCCGGCAGACTCTCGCGGTACCAATGCGGGCAGCCGGTATGCAGCATGCGCGGTAAGGGCAGATCGAAACTGCGATGGTTGCCCGCCAGGCCCGTCAGGCTGGCCGAAGCAACCGTCACCCCGTGATACCCCCGCTGACGGGCAATGATCTTTTTCTTGTTCGGACGACCCAGGGCATTGTTGTAATACCAGACCATTTTGACAATGGTGTCGTTGGCCTCGGACCCCGAATTGGTGAAAAAGGCCTGCGCCATGCGCCCGCCCGTCAGGCCGATCAGCTTTTCCGCCAATTCGATCGACGGCACGTTCGATTTGTGGGTGAACGTATGGTAGAAGGGCAGGCGCTGCATCTGTTCGTAGGCCACCTGGGCCAGTCGGGGCTCGCTGAACCCGACCGCCACGCTCCAGAGTCCGGCCATGCCCTCGATGTATTCCTTGCCCGCCGTGTCGTACACATAGATGCCGTTGCCGCGATCCATGATGCAAGGCCCTTCCTCGCGGTGGCGCTGGGCGTTGGTGTAGGAATGAAACTGGTAAGCCACATCATCATGGGCCAGGCTATTGCTTGTACTCATCACGGATTCCTTTTGGAACAAAGTTAAAGATAAGCGCCGACCACGCGGGCAAGCGTGTCGAAGGCGGGCCGGATGTCTTCCGGGCTGACCCCGGCATACCCCAGCAAGAGGCCGGGACGGGCATGTGTCCGTTCCAGGTAATAGGTGCTCAGGGCGCGCGTCACCACGCCTTGCTGCAAAGCGTCGCGCACTACCAGCGTGTCATCCACCCCTTCGGGCAAGGCCAGGATCAGATGCAGGCCGGCATCGCCGCCGACGATCTCCAGGGTCTGGCCGAAGTGCCGATCGATTTCGTCAATCAGGCAGGCGCGGCGCTCGGCATAGCGGCGTCGGACACGGCGGATATGCTGCGCCAGATGGCCTTCGCGGATGAACTCGGCCAGCACCGCGTGATTCATCATGTTGCCTTCCCGAAACAGCTCTGCCACGGCATTGGCAAAAGGGTCCGCCAGGGATTCCGGCACCACCATGAAGCCGACCCTGAGGCCGGGACACAGCGTTTTGCTGAAGCTGCCCGCGTACAGCACGCGCCCCGATTCGTCCATGCCCTGCAGGGACGCCAGCGGTCGAGTGCCGTAGCGAAATTCGCTGTCGTAGTCGTCCTCGATGATCCAGCAGGACACCTGGCGCGCATATTCCAACAGCATGCGCCGCCGGGCCAGGCTCATCACCATGCCCAGCGGATACTGGTGCGAAGGCGCCACGACGATCAGGCGTGGCGGGCGGGCGTATTCGGCTTCCTGGGGCCAGATGCCCTCGTCGTCGACGCGGATCGGCACCAGGCGTAGTCCGGCGGTCAGCAGCAGGTTGCGCACGCCCCAATAGGCGGGTTCTTCGATCCAGACGGTATCGCCCGGATCGCACAACAGCCGGGCCGCCACATCGATCCCCTGGTGAATGCCGGTAGTCATGACGACCTGTTTGGCGGAACTGCGCACGGCGCGGACGCTACCCAGATAATCCGAAATCGCCTGCCGCGCGGGGCCGTACCCCCCCGCGGGGGCATAGCGCATCAAATCCCAGGGCTCGTTGCGCCACAGGCGGTTCTGAATCCTGGACCAGGTTTTCAACGGAAATTCCCGCACATCTGGAATCCCCGGCATGAAGGCGCCTGTCTGCAGATTGGAGAACCCCAGCCGCGACACCAGCCCTCGCCCGCGACGCGACAAATCATGGCCGCTGTTCGTGTGGGCAGCCGCCGCATCGGGCGCATCGCTCTGGGCAGCCGGCGATTCGAGCAGATCCTGGCTGATGTCCTGGACATAGGTGCCGCGCCCGACACCGGCGTGCACATAGCCTTCTTCGGCCAGTTGGTCATACACCTGCAGCACCGTATTGCGCGCAATCCCCAAATCGGCGGCCAGATCCCGCGATGAAGGCAAGCGCGCCCCGGCGCTGAGATGCCCCTCTAGAATGGCCCTACAGATAAGCTGGTACAAACGCCGATATGCAGGACTATCAGACGAGGTATCGAAGTGTTGCAACAACCACTCGGATAGAATAAAGGATTCCAAATTGGCTCCATTGGATTTATTTAAATGGATCTATTTGACAAACCAAAAGATTAGTATAGTGAAAAAAAATCAGTGCGGAAACACCCCGCCTACCCGGAGACAAACATGACAGACCTGAATCAGGACTGGCAGCAGCGCAAAAATTCTGCCATCCCCAATGGCATCGGCATCACCTGCGACTTCTACGCCCACCGCGCCCTGAATGCGGAACTATGGGACGTGGAAGGCCGACGGTATATCGATTTCGCCGCCGGCATCGCCGTGGCCAACACCGGCCACTGCCATCCCCGCATCGTCCAGGCGATCCGTCACCAGCTGGACGCCTTTACCCACACCGCCTTTCAGGTCGCGCCCTACGGTTCGTATGTCGAACTCGCCGAACGCATCAACCGCCTGACGCCGGGCAACCATGCCAAAAAGACCGCCTTTTTCACCACCGGCGCCGAAGCGCTGGAAAATGCGGTCAAAATCGCCCGCGCTGCCACAGGCCGCACCGGCGTCATCGCCTTTTCCGGCGCCTTTCATGGCCGCACCTTCATGGGGATGGCCCTGACTGGCAAGGTCGCTCCTTATAAGCAGGACTTCGGCCCCTTGCCCGCCGAGGTCTACCACATCCCCTTCCCCTGCCCCCTGGAAGGCGTGAGCGTGCAGGATTCCCTGAAGGCGCTGGATCTGCTGTTCAAGGCCGACATCAGCCCGAAGCGTGTCGCCGCCATCGTCATCGAACCGGTTCAGGGCGAAGGCGGCTTCAACGTCGCCCCCCCCGAATTGCTGCAGGCGCTGCGCCAGCGCTGTGACGAGCACGGCATTCTGCTGATCGCCGACGAAGTGCAGACCGGCTTCGCCCGCACCGGCAAGATGTTCGCCATCGAACACTCCGGCGTCACGCCCGATCTGATCACCATGGCCAAAAGCCTGGCGGGCGGCATGCCGCTGTCGGGCGTGTGCGGTCGTGCCGAACTGATGGACGCCGCCCCACGCGGGTCGTTGGGCGGCACCTACGCCGGCAATCCACTGGCCATCGCAGCCGCACTGGCGGTGTTGGACATCATCGATGACGAAGCGCTGATCGCTCGAGCGGATACACTGGGGACGCGCCTGAAACAGGCGCTGGCCGACCGCAAACACCCCCGCATCGCCGACATCCGCGGTCTGGGCTCCATGGTCGCGGCTGAATTCCGCCGCCCCGACGGTCGTCCCGACCCAGGGACTGCTGCTGCCATCCAGCGGCGCGCCCTGGAACGTGGCCTGGTCCTGCTGACCTGCGGCGCCGATGGACACGTCATCCGATTCCTGTTTCCCCTGACAATTCCGGATGGCATCTTGGACGAAGGTCTGGCTATCCTGATGGATGCCATGGCCGATCCCGCCTGATGCCATCCCGATCACCCGACTTCGGAGACCACCCCTGATGTCCGCTGTTTCCACCCCCGAACCCCTGGTCCGATTCCAGGGCGTCCAGAAATCCTATGACGGAAGTCATCTGGTCGTCCGGGATCTCAATCTCGATATCTACCCCGGCGAATTCCTGTCCCTGCTCGGTCCGTCCGGGTCCGGCAAGACCACCTGTCTGATGATGCTCGCCGGCTTCGAGTCCCCGACCCAGGGGGATATCCTGCTGGAAGGCCGCCGTCTCAATGACGTGCCGCCTCATCACCGCAATCTGGGCATGGTGTTTCAGAACTATGCGCTATTCCCCCACATGACGGTGGAACGCAATCTGGAATATCCGCTGAAAGTCCGCAAGGTACCGGCCTCGCAACGAGCGCAACGCATCCACGATGCCTTGTCCATGGTGCAGATGCAGGATTTCGCCAAACGCTATCCCGCTCAGCTGTCCGGCGGCCAGCAGCAGCGTATCGCGCTGGCGCGCGCCCTGGTCTTCGAACCCAAGATCGTGCTCATGGACGAACCGCTGGGCGCTCTGGACAAGCAGCTGCGCGAACACATGCAACTGGAACTCAAAGCCCTGCACCGGAAACTGGGCATCACGTTCGTCTACGTCACCCACGACCAGAGCGAAGCCCTGACCATGAGCAACCGCATCGCGGTCTTCAACCAGGGCATCATTCAGCAAGTCTGCAGCGCCGACGAACTCTACGAATCGCCCTGCAACCGCTTCGTGGCGGGATTCGTGGGCGACAGCAACCAATTCCCCGGCACCGTGCGCGCCCAGGACGGCGACTGGTGCGAGGTGGAAGTCGTCGGAGGTCCGCGTTTGCGCGGCCTGAACGTCCAGGGCTTGCAAACCGGCAGCCCCTGCGTCATCGCCATGCGTCCCGAACGCATCCTGCCCGATGACAGCGATGGCCCGAACCGCTTCGACGCCCACGCCGTCGATGAAGTCTATTTCGGCGACCATGTCCGCCTGCGCTGCCGCCTGGGCGACAGCGACACGTTTTTCGTCAAAATGCCCCTGGCCGCGGACGCCGGGAAGCATACACAGGGCGCCCGCATCCCCCTGCGGATCGATCCCGAGCACGTCCGTGTTTTCCATCCCTAACGCCTTACACGCCATACTCATAACACAGGAGACACCTCATGAAAAAAACCCCGCTTTTGACGGCGCTGGCCGTCACCGTCCCGCTGGCGCTGTTCCAGGCGCCGTCCCAGGCGCGCGACCTGACCGTGGTCAACTTCGGCGGCGCCAACGGCGATGCTCAGAACGCGGCATTCATCCAGCCCTTCGAAAAGAGCACCGGCAAAAAGGTCATCCCCGTGGCCTATAACGGCGAACAGGCCAAGGTCAAGGCCATGGTCCAGTCCAACAACGTCGTCTGGGACGCCGTCGAAGTCGAAACCGGCGATCTGGGCCGCGGCTGTGACGAAGGCCTGTATGAAGACATCGACTGGGGCTCCATCCTGGACAAGGGCGATATGGTGCGCGGCGCCTTGATGTACTGTGGCGTGGGCACCTTCGTCTGGTCCACGGCGCTGGCCTACAACGCGGACAAGCTCAAAACCGCGCCCACAGGCTGGGCCGACTTCTGGGATGTGCAGAAATTCCCCGGCAAGCGCGGGCTGCGCAAGGGCGCCCACTACAACGTGGAATTCGCGCTGATGGCCGACGGCGTGCCGACAGATCAGGTCTACAAAGTCCTGTCGACCCCCGAAGGCGTGGACCGCGCCTTCAAGAAGCTCGACGAACTCAAGCCCCATATCCAATGGTGGGAAGCCGGCGCTCAGCCGCCGCAGATGCTGTCAGCCGGCGACGTGGTGATGTCAGCCGCCTATAACGGACGCATCGACGCCGCACAGCGCGAAGGCCAGCCCCTGAAGGTCGTCTGGAACCAAAGCGTCTACGACTTTGACTACTGGGTCATCCCCGCCGGCTCCCCCAATAAGGAACAAGCGATCGAGTTCATCCGCTACGCCAGCTCGCCCGACGCACAGGCGGCCTATTCGCAGCAGATTGCCTACGGCCCTGTCAGCAAACAAGCCATCGGCAAGCTCAGCCCGGACGTCCTGGCCAATGTGCCTAATTCACCGGCCAACGCCCGTAACGCCTTGTTCAACAGCATCGAATTCTGGACCGATCACGGCGAAGAACTCGAACAGCGCTTCACGGCCTGGGCCGCCCGCTGATCCTACGCGCGGGATGGCCTTCGGGCCATCCCGTTCGCTCTAACGTCTGGATACTGCCATGGATACGACCTTAGACGACCCCGCCGCCATCCGGCGCTCGATGCAAACCGCCCAGCGGAAGAAAACCTGGCGCGCAATGCTGCTGGTCGGCCCCTTGGCCGTTTTCCTGTTGGTCATCTTCATCATCCCCATCGCATCGCTGCTGACCCGGGCCGCCGACAACCCCGAAGTCATCAACACCCTGCCTCACACGCTACAAGCCCTGGCCGACTGGGACGGCGCCGGCCAACCGCCGGACACCGCCTACCAGGCTCTGGCGCATGACCTGGGCAATGCCAAAAGCACCCCCGCCGCCGGTGAACTGGCGCGCCGGCTGAATTATGAAATTTCCGGATATCGCTCGCTGATCTTCAAGACGCTGCGCCGCCTGCCTTTCCCCGCCGCCGATGCCGCCGATGCCCGCGCACGACTGATCGATCTGGACGAACGCTGGGCCGACCCCGCCTACTGGGCCGTCATCGCCAGCAATGACACCTCCTGGACGCCTTACTACCTGCTGTCCTCTCTGGATCTGAAGCTGAACGCCAAGGGCAGCATCGTGTCGGTTCCGCCAAACACATCGGCCTTCCAGGAAATCTTTTCCCGCACCTTCGAGATCAGCGCCATCGTCACCCTGGCGGCGCTGCTCCTGGGTTACCCCCTGGCCTACTGGATCACGCGCCTGCCCAAGCGCCGCGCCAACCTGGTCCTGATCTGCATCCTGATCCCCTTCTGGACATCCGTGCTGGTGCGCATCGCCGCCTGGGTAGTGCTGCTGCAGCGCGAGGGCCTGATCAACAGCGCCCTGAGCGAACTGGGGCTGATCGACCAGCCGCTGCCTCTGCTGTTCAACCGCCTGGGCGTCTACATCGCCATGGTTCACATCCTGTTGCCCTTCATGGTGCTGCCCCTGTACAGCGTCATGCAGTCGGTGCCGTCCACCTATCAACGGGCTGCGATCTCTCTGGGCAGCCATCCCTTCGCCGCGTTCTGGCGCATCTACGTGCCGCAGACCTACCCCGGCATCGCTGCCGGATCCCTGCTGGTGTTCATCATTTCCATCGGCTACTACATCACCCCAGCCCTGCTGGGCGGCGCAGCCGACCAGATGATCAGCTACTACGTGGCCTATTTCACCAACCAGACCATCAACTGGGGCATGGCCAGCGCGCTGGGCTTGATCCTGCTGGCAGGCACGCTCGTGCTCTATGCGCTGTACCGCAGGGTTTCCGGCAAGGAACTAGCCCTGAATTAATACACGGACCCCGAACATCGGAACCGCCACGGCCGCAGCCGTCTTGCGGTTCCTCTTTGAAGGCCTGAAGGACGATCATGTTCAACCCGGAATTCCCACCTTATCTATCCCTGACCGAACGAGTCTGGCATTACGCGTTGCGCATTCTGTGTGTGCTGATCCTGCTGTTTCTGCTGCTGCCGGTCCTGGTCATCATCCCCCTGTCGTTCAACCAGGGTTCGATGCTGCTCTACCCGATCGACGGCTTTTCCCTGCGCTGGTATACGGCCCTGTTCCAGTCCGACGAATGGGCCAGGGCCACCACCAACAGCTTCATCGTGGCCCCTGCCGCCACGGTGCTGGCCACCGTACTGGGCACGCTGGCGGCTGCCGGCCTGCACCGCACGAATTTTCGCGGCAAGGGCCTGCTGATGTCGATCTTGATTTCACCGATGATCGTACCGCTGGTCGTCACCGGCCTGGGCATCTATCTGTTTTTCGCGCCCTACGGTCTGGTCAATAGCTACGCCGGCCTGATCCTGGCGCTGGCCGCGATTGGCGCGCCTTTCGTCGTCACCACGGTATCGGCCACCCTGCAGGGTTTCGACTCCAATCTGCTGCGCGCCAGCTATAGCCTGGGCGCCGGTCCTGTGCGCACGTTTTTCCGCGTCACGCTGCCCATCATCGCGCCCGGCGTAATCGCCGGCGCCCTGTTCGCCTTTGCCACGGCCTTTGACGAAATCGTGATCACGCTGTTCCTGGCCGGCCCCGAGCAGGTCACGCTGCCGCGCCAGATGTTCACCGGCATCCGCGAAAACATCAGCCCCATCATCGCCGCCGTCGCGACCATCCTGATCCTGTTTTCCACCGCGCTGTTGCTGGTGCTGGAATGGCTGCGCGGTCGCGCGGCAGCCAAGATGACGCAGGCCAAACCCAACGGCCAAACCGCCTGAACGGGGCGCCTTGGCGTGGCGCAGGCGGGAAGCGCCTTAGCTTCCCAGCGCCTGTTCCAGCGCTTCCTGCACGGCGCCGACCTGCTTGACCGGACAGCGCGCCCAGCGCAGGCTGTTCGATTCCAGACTGACTACGCCATCGGGCCCTGCCGGCAGCAGGGTCAGGTCATGACCGACAAAAGACCGGCTCAGGCTGTTCAGGACCTTTGGATCGCCGAAGGGTTCCGACAGCAGCAGTTCCGCGCCATCGGCAGCAAACAGGCGCTGGCGGAATTTGCCGTCCTCGTCGCGGAAAGACACCAGGCGCGCTTTGGCGGCCTTGGCGGTAGACGCGCCGGCCTTGCTGGATGCGGCCGCCGGCTGGCGCAAACCGACTGCTTCGCGCAACTGGTCCATGAACGGCACTGCCGCGCGTCGCGCTTTTTCAGCCCCCGCCTGCAAAACGGCTTCGATGCGATCGGGGTGCGCCATCAGATCGGCGTACCGCGCCCGCATGGGACCGATCTGCGCTTCGATCTGTTCACACAGCGCCTGTTTGGCATCGCCCCAGCCCAGCCCGCCTTCCAAAGCAGCCCGAAAATCCGCCGCCTGCTGCGCCGTGGCAAACGCCCGGTACAGGGTGAACAGGTGCGAACCCTCGGCGTCCTTGGGTTCTCCGGGCAGCCGCGAATCCGTGACGATCTGCGCCACGGCGGCCTTCAAGGCCTTGGCGCCGCCCTCGAACAAGGGAATCGTGTTGTTGTAGCTCTTGGACATCTTGCGCCCGTCCAGGCCGGGCAGCGTGGCGACATCCTCGTCGATCTGGACCTCGGGCAGGACGAATAGGTCCCGCCCCCGGCCATACAGGTGATTGAAACGCTGGGCGATATCGCGCGCCATTTCCAGATGCTGCACCTGATCGCGCCCCACCGGCACCCGATGGGCATTGAACATCAGGATGTCCGCCGCCATCAGCACCGGGTAGGAAAACAGCCCCATGGTTACGCCGTCGTCCGGGTCGACACCCTTGAGCACATTGGCGTCGACCGATGCCTTGTAGGCATGCGCGCGGTTCATCAGGCCTTTGGCCGTCACGCAGGTCAACATCCAGCACAGTTCCGGGATTTCCGGCACATCGGACTGGCGGTAGAACGTCACGCGATCCGTATCCAATCCCCCCGCGATCCAGGTGGCGGCGATCTCCATGCGCGACTGCGCCACCCGGGCCGGATCGGCGCACTTGATCAAGGCATGGAAATCCGCCAGGAAAAAGAACGCGTCCACCCCGGCTTCGGTGCTGGACTGGATGGCCGGACGGATGGCCCCGGCATAATTGCCCAGGTGCGGCGTACCGGACGTGGTGATGCCGGTCAGGACCCTGCGGGTCGCCGGCGCATTCGCGGAAGAAGTCATCTGCATCTCTGATAGTCGGATCACAGGACGGCGTGCCGTATCCTACAGCGCCACAGTCGCCCGACGGGTTTCCGCCAGGTATTCCCGCGACTGCATTTCCATCAGCCGCGATACCGTGCGGGAAAACTCGTTGGACATCGGACCCTGAGTATAAAGTTCATCGGCGGGACACTGCGCCGACAGGATCAATTTCACCTTGTGGTCATACAGCACGTCCACCAGCCAGGTGAACCGCCTGGCCTCGGATGCCTGACGCGGCGCCATGCGCGGCACGTCCGACACGATGACCGTCTGAAAACGATCGGCCAGATCCAGATAGTCGTTCTGCGAGCGAGGCGTACCGCACAAGGCCATGAAATCGAACCAGACGATGGTTCCGGCCAGAGCGATCGCCTGAATTTCACGATTCTCGATCATCAGCACGGGCTTTTGTTCCGCGGTATCGGCCAGGCGGTCAAAGGCGGAACGCAGCTCGTCGCGTGTCGCGGCGGCGATGGGCGTGATATAGGTGCGCAATTGCGACAGGGTGCGGCGGCGGTAATCCACGCCCCCGTCCACATTCAACACGTCCATTTTTTCCTGAATCAGGGCGATGGCCGGCAGAATGCGGTCGCGGTGCAAGCCATCGGGGTACAGGGTGGACGGTTCGTAGTTCGATGTCATCACGAACGACGTGCCGTATTCAAACAGGCGCAGCAGCAAGCGGTATAAGATCATCGCATCGGCCACATCAGACACGTGGAATTCGTCGAAGCAGATCAAACGGTAGCGCTTGGCGATGTTGCGGGCGACATGATCCAGCGGATCGGCTTCGCCGCTGACGGCGCGGATTTCTTTATGCACGCCGCGCATGAATTCATGAAAATGCAGACGGACCTTGCGCTTGACGGGCACCGTCAGATAGAAGGCGTCCATCAGAAAGCTTTTCCCGCGCCCTACCCCGCCCCACAGGTACACGCCCTGCGGCACGGCAGGATTCAGGAACAGCTTTTTCAGGCGGCTGGATCGCTGTCGCTTGAACTCGATCCAGTCGTCATAGTATTGCTGCAAGCGCACGACGGCTGCGTGCTGGGCTTCGTCTGCGACGAAGCCCCGCTCACGCAGAGCCTGCGCGTAATACGCGCTGACATCCATCGAAGATTACAGATTCAGCGTGCGCTTATCCACCGCCAGAGCGGCTTCCTTGACAGCTTCGGACAGGGTCGGGTGCGCATGGCAGATCCGGGCGATGTCTTCGGCAGCGCCACGGAATTCCATGATGGTGACGGCCTCGGCGATCAGTTCGGATGCCAGCGGGCCAACAATGTGCACGCCCAGGACTTCATCGGTCTTGGCATCGGCCAGGATTTTGACGAAGCCCGTCGTATCGCCCAGCGCGCGCGCGCGGCCATTGGCCATGAAGGGGAAAGATCCCACCTTGTAGTCGTGGCTTTCCGCCTTCAGCGCCTGTTCGGTCTTGCCGACCCAGGCGACTTCCGGCGAGGTGTAGATCACCCAGGGGATGGTGTCGAAATTGACGTGTCCGTGCTGACCGGCGATACGTTCCGCCACCGCCACGCCTTCTTCCTCGGCCTTGTGCGCCAGCATCGGGCCACGCACCACGTCGCCCACCGCCCAGACGTTGGCCAGATTGCTGCGGCAATCTTCGTCCACGACCACAAACCCGCGTTCGTCGAGCTTCAGGCCGACGACATCGGCGCCCAGACCTTGGGTATTGGGCACACGACCGATCGACACGATCAGGCGGTCCACGGCCAATTTCTGATCCGCGCCAGCGGCGTCGGTGTAGTGCAGGTTCACGCCCTTGGCCGAAGACTTGACCTCGCCGATGCGCACGCCAGTCTGAATGTCCAGGCCCTGCTTGTTCAGGGCTTTCTGTGCTTCTTTGGCGACGTCGCGGTCGACTGCGCCCAGGAAGTCGGGCATGGCTTCCAGAATGGTGACTTCGGAGCCCAGACGGCGCCAGACACTGCCCATTTCCAGGCCGATCACGCCCGCGCCGATGATGCCCAGTTTTTTGGGTACGGAGGGGATGCGCAAGGCGCCGTCGTTGGACAGGATGCGATCCTCGTCGAAGGGCAGGCCCGGCAGTTCGCGAGCGCTGGAACCCGTCGCGATGATCACATGACGACCTTCCAGATCTTCTGCGGTTTTGCCGTCTACTTTGACCGACCAGCCGAAGTCGGTCTTGGCGACCAGAGAACCCGTGCCGTGGAAGAAGGAGACCTTGTTTTTCTTGAACAGATACAGGATGCCTTCGTTGTTTTGCTTGACCACAGTGTCTTTGCGACCGACCAGCTTGGCCAGATCCAGGCTGACGTTTTCCGCCGTGATGCCGTGCTCGGCAAAGTGGTGGTTCAGTTGGTCGTAGTGTTCGGACGACTGTAGCAGGGCCTTGGACGGGATGCAGCCCACGTTCGTGCATGTACCGCCAGGTGCGGGCTTGCCGGCGGCGTTGCTCCAGGCATCCACGCAGGCCACGGCCATGCCCAGCTGGGCGGCGCGGATCGCAGCGATATAGCCCCCGGGGCCGGCGCCGATCACGATTACATCAAATTGTTTTGCCATGTTCTTCTCTCAAAACGACGCACCCCGAAGGGTGCGTACCGGATTACATCAAAGCTGCGGATCAGACGCTCAGCAACAGGCGTTGCGGGTCTTCCAGAGCTTCTTTCATCGCGACCAGCGCCAGCACGGCTTCGCGACCGTCGATGATGCGGTGGTCATAGGACAGCGCCAGATAGTTCATCGGGCGAATCACGATCTGGCCGTTTTCCACCACCGGACGGTCCTTGGTGGCGTGGATGCCCAGGATGGCCGATTGCGGCGGGTTGATGATCGGGGTGGACAGCATCGAGCCGAACACGCCGCCGTTGGAGATCGAGAACGTACCGCCGGTCAGTTCATCCAGGGTGAGTTTGCCGTCCTGTGCGCGACGACCGAAATCGGCAATCTGCTTTTCGATGTCGGCCAGCGACAGCTGATCGGCGTTGCGCAGAATGGGCACCACCAAGCCGCGCGGGCTGCCCACGGCCACACCGATGTCGAAATAACCGTGATAGATGATGTCCTTGCCGTCCACCGAGGCGTTGACCACCGGATAGCGCTTCAGCGCCGCGACAGCCGCCTTGACGAAGAAGGATGTGAAGCCCAGCTTGACGCCGTGTTCCTTCTCGAAGACGTCTTTGTACTTTTTGCGCAGGTCCATGATGGCCTGCATATTGACCTCGTTGAAGGTCGTCAGGATGGCGTTTTCGGACTGCGACTGGATCAGGCGCTCGGCCACGCGGGCGCGCAGGCGGCTCATGGGCACGCGCTGTTCAGGGCGGCCATCCAGACCGACAGGCACCGGGGCGCTCGGGGTGGCCGGAGCCGGAGCGGCGGCGGCATTCAGGGCGTCGCCCTTGGTGACGCGGCCAGCGCGGCCCGTGCCTTCCACCGTGGCGGGATCGATGCCCTTTTCGGACAGGATCTTGCCTGCCGCCGGCGAAGCGGCAGAGGATTTTGCCGCCGGCGCTGCAGCAGCAGCCGGGGCCGCCGCAGCGGCGGCGGGTGCTGCTTCGGCCTTCGGAGCCGCAGCGGCGGCCTTGGCGGCCGTATCGATACGGGCCAGGACTTCACCCGAGGTCACGGTGCTGCCGTCGCCCTTGACGATCTCGGACAACACGCCCGAAGCGGGGGCCGGCACTTCCAGGACGACCTTGTCTGTTTCGACTTCGATCAGGATCTCATCCGCTTCAACGGCTTCGCCCGGCTGCTTTTTCCAGTTCAACAGGGTGGCCTCGGAGATGGATTCGGAAAGCTGAGGAACGAGAACTTCGGTAATAGCCATAGTAATTTTTTCCGTATGTCTGTCTTTGAATTGGTCGGTTTATTTGATCAGCGAAAAGCTTTTCAGTTTGGGGGAGAAGGCCTGCTCGATCAGGGCGCGCTGCTGTTCCTGATGCTTAGCCATATAGCCTACTGCCGGCGAAGCCGACGCCGGGCGACCGGCATAACCCAATTTCTGGCCATCATTCATGTTTTCGTACAGGTGATGCTGCACATAGAACCACGGCCCTTGGTTTTGAGGTTCGTCTTGCACCCAGACCAGTTCCTTGGCATTTTCATATTTCTGCAGTTCCGCCTGGAAGGACTTGTGCGCAAACGGATAGAGCTGCTCGACGCGCAGGATGGCGACATCCTTGCGGCCTTGTTCTTCGCGGGCATGGACCAGGTCGTAGTAGACCTTGCCGGAACACACCAGTACACGCTTGACTTCCGTCGGCACGATGTCGTCACTGGTTTCACCGATGACCGGCTGGAACGTGCCTGTCGCCAGATCGTCCAGTGCAGACGTCGCCGCCTTGTTGCGCAAGAGCGACTTGGGCGTCATGATCACCAGCGGCTTGCGGAAGGGACGAATCATCTGACGACGCAACACGTGGAAGATCTGCGCGCCGTTGGTGGGCTGCACGACCTGCATGTTGTTGTCGGCGCACAGCTGCAGGAAGCGCTCGATCCGCGCGGAGGAGTGTTCCGGTCCCTGGCCTTCGTAGCCGTGCGGCAGCATCAGCACCAGGCCGCAGGCGCGACCCCATTTGGCTTCGCCGGAGGCGATGAACTGGTCGATGACGACCTGAGCGCCGTTGGCGAAGTCGCCGAACTGAGCTTCCCAGATGGTCAGGATATTGGGTTCCGCCGTGGCGTAGCCGTATTCAAAGCCCAGCACGGCGGCTTCGGACAGCACAGAGTCAATGACGGTGAACGGCGCCTGATTGTCGGAGACGTTTTGCAGGGGAATGTAGGAACCCGCATCCCAGCGTTCACGTTTCTGATCATGCAGCACCGCATGACGGTGCGTGAAGGTGCCGCGCCCGGAATCCTGCCCGGTGATGCGGATGGCGTAGCCGTTGGCCACCAGGGTGGCGAAAGCCAGGTGCTCACCCATGCCCCAATCGACGGGGTGTTCGCCGCGCGCCATCGCCAGGCGGTCGCCCAGCAGCTTATTGACCAGGGGGTGAACCGTGAAGCCTTCCGGCACCTGGGTCAGTTTTTCGCCGATGCGGGTCAGTTCGGCCAGCGGCACGCCGGTATCGGCATGGTCGGTCCATTTGGCGCCCAGGAAGGGCGACCAGTCGGTGGCGTACTTGTTCTTGTAGTCGGTCAGAACGGGTTCGACCGTGCGCTGGCCGTCTTCCATCAGCTGGCGGTAATCCTTGACCATCTGATCGGGTTCGCCTTCGGCCAGGGCGCCCTGGGCCACCAGACGATCCGCGTAGAGTTTGCGGGTGCCCGGATGGGTGCCGATGCTCTTGTACATCAGGGGCTGCGTCAGGGACGGCGTGTCTTGTTCATTGTGGCCGAGTTTACGGAAGCAGACGATGTCCACCACGACGTCATGGCCGAACTGCTGACGATAATCCAGCGCCAGTTTCGTCACGAAGACCACTGCTTCGGGATCGTCGCCGTTGACGTGGAAGACCGGTGCTTCGATCATCTTGACCACGTCCGTGCAATACAGCGTGGAACGCGTGTCGCGCGGGTCGGACGTCGTGAAGCCGATCTGGTTGTTGATGACGATGTGCAGGGTGCCGCCGGTGCCGTAGCCACGGGTCTGCGCCAGGTTCAGGGTTTCCATGACCACGCCCTGGCCGGCGAAGGCTGCGTCGCCGTGCACCAGCACGGGCAGCACCTGATCGCCGCGCTCGTCGCCGCGGCGGTCCTGACGGGCGCGCACGCTGCCCTCGACCACCGGGTTCACGATTTCCAGGTGCGAGGGGTTGAATGCCAGGGACAGGTGGACCGGACCGCCACGCGTGGACAGGTCGCTGGAGAAACCATTGTGATATTTGACGTCGCCATCGCTGAGCGCCTGGCTGTGCTTGCCCTCGAATTCAGCGAACAGATCGCCGGGCATTTTGCCCAGAATGTTGACCAGCAGATTCAGGCGGCCCCGGTGGGCCATGCCGACGACAATTTCCTGCACGCCGTTTTCACCGGCGTGGTTGACGACCTCGTCCATGGCGGCAATGAAGCTTTCACCGCCTTCCAGGGAGAAGCGTTTCTGGCCGACGTATTTGGTATGCAGGAAGCGTTCCAGGCCTTCGGCCTCGGTGACTTGCTGCAGGATATTGCGTTTTTGCTCGACGGTGAATTCCGGCACGCCCAGCGTGGATTCCAGGCGTTCCTGGATCCAGCGTTTGACGGCCGGATCGGAGATATGCATGAATTCCGCGCCGACGTTGCGGCAATAGGTATCCTGCAAAGCCTTCAGGATGTCCCGCATGGTCATCGTGTCGGCTTTGGTGAAATAGGTATTCGTCGCCGAATAGATCTGGTCCAGATCGGCTTCGGACAAACCGTAGAAGGCAGGGTCCAGTTCAGGAATTTCCGGCCGATCGCGGCGCTTCAGCGGATCGAGCTGGGCGATACGCGCCCCCAGCGAGCGATACGCCGCGATGATGGACTGGACGTAAACCTGTTTGCCGGCAATGGCAAGAGACTGATCCGACGCCTGAGCCGGGCGCACCTGAAAGGCGTTTTCTCGGGCTCGTAGAGCGAAGGAAGCGACGATGGGGGCATGTGCCTGATCGCGGGTGGCTTCGCGGCCATCGGCGGCCGGCTGATGCTGCAGCTGATCGAAGTAGCTGCGCCACTGATCCGGAATCGAACCCGGATTATCGAGGTAATCCTCGTAGAGTTCTTCTACATAAGGTGCATTTGCACCAAAAAGATAGGAATTAGATTGGAGTTCTTGTTCCGTGGACATTGTGCGCTTCACCTAGCGGGTGCTTCACCCGAACGATGCAGATTGAAAAACCTTCCGCGACTCGGCCAGACCGATTAGCGGATAGCAGGGGCAGAAGGCCGTAGTACGACGCCTTGTATAAGCCGTATTAGGGCTAAAGTATACCCGTGTTGCCATGCAGGTATAAACTGAGCAGCCCAAAATACCGAGCCCAGACGCCTTTCCACGAGATCGGCGTTGGTATTTACAAACACTTATGCAGACCAGGCCTCGCACGGGCTTGGTTGCGACGACGCCATATCAATAAATCAGCAGGAGCACTCGTCATCATGAATCTAAAGGATGATCGCGCCAAAATGGCGCTTGATTACCACGCTTTCCCGACACCCGGAAAAATTTCCGTCGTGCCCACCAAGCCGCTGGCCAACCAGGACGATCTGACGCTGGCCTATTCGCCGGGCGTGGCCATCGCCAGCATGACCATCCACGCCGAAGGCGAAGCCGCCGCCGCCAAATACACGTCTCGCGCCAATCTGGTCGGCGTCGTCACCAACGGTACCGCGGTGCTGGGCCTGGGCAATATCGGCCCTCTGGCTGCCAAACCCGTCATGGAAGGCAAAGGCTGCCTGTTCAAGAAATTCGCCGGTATCGATGTGTTCGACATCGAACTGGATGAACACGACCCCGACAAGCTGGTCGACATCATTGCGGCGCTGGAACCCACGCTAGGCGGCATCAATCTGGAAGACATCAAAGCGCCCGAATGTTTCTATATCGAAAAGAAACTGCGCGAACGGATGAAGATCCCGGTCTTCCATGATGATCAGCACGGCACCGCCATCATTTCTTCGGCTGCCGTCCTGAACGGTTTGAAAGTCGTCGGCAAGGACATCGGCAAGGTCAAGCTGGTGTGTTCCGGCGCAGGCGCCGCCGCCATCGCCTGCCTGGACCTGCTGGTCAAGCTGGGCGTCTCGCAAAAGAACATCTATGTCGTCGATTCGCGCGGCGTCATCTGGCAGGGCCGCGACGAGAACATGGAGCCCAACAAGGCCCGCTACGCGCAGCAGACCGACGCCCGCACCCTGTCCGACGTGTGCCAGGACGCCGACGTGTTCCTGGGCTGCTCGGCGCCGGGCGTGCTGACGCAAGACATGGTGCGCAGCATGGCCGACCGGCCACTGATCCTGGCCCTGGCCAACCCCGACCCCGAAATCCGCCCCGAAGACGCCAAGGCCGCCCGTCCCGACTGCATCGTCGCCACGGGCCGTTCGGACTACCCGAACCAGGTCAACAACGTCCTGTGCTTTCCCTTCATCTTCCGGGGCGCCATGGATTGCGGCGCCACGGTCATCAACGAAGAGATGAAACTGGCCTGCGTCAAGGCCATCGCCGAACTGGCCGAGGCTGAAAGCAGCGCTGAAGTCGCCGGCGCCTACGCAGACCAGGACCTGAGCTTCGGGCCGGACTACATCATCCCCAAGCCCTTTGACCCGCGCCTGATCGTCAAGGTCGCCCCCGCCGTGGCGGAAGCCGCCGCCGCCTCGGGCGTGGCTCGACGCCCCATCGAGGACATGGACGCCTACCGGCAGTCCCTGATGAGCATCGTCTACCACTCCGGCCAGTTGATGCGCCCGCTGTTCCAACAGGCCAAGTCAGATCCCAAGCGCGTGATCTATGCCGATGGCGAAGACGAACGCGTACTGCGCGCCGCCCAGACCGCGCTGGACGAACGGATCGCCCTGCCCATCCTGATTGGCCGGCCCAGCGTGATCGACATGCGCATCCGCAAATTCGGCTTGCGCCTGACGCCCGGCCAGAATATCGAAATCGTGGACCCGGAAGACGACGCCCGTTTCAACGAAACCTGGACGGCTTACTACAAGCTGCAGGGCCGTGAAGGCGTGACGCCCGACATCGCCAAGGCGATGGTGCGCAAGCACAATTCCCTGATCGGAGTGATGCTGCTGCAGCGCGGCGACGCCGACGCCATGATCTGCGGGGTGGCCAGCCGCTTCGACAATCAGCTGAAATACGTGCAAGAAGTCATCGGCCTGAAGCCGACGGCGGGCACCTACGCGGCGATGAACGTGCTGATGCTGCCGACGCAGACGCTGTTCATCTGCGACACGCACGTCAACGAAGACCCCGATGCCGAACAGATCGCCGACATGACGATCCTGGCGGCGGAAGAAGTCCGCCGTTTCGGCATCGTGCCGAAAATCGCCCTGCTCTCGCATTCCAACTTCGGCAGCCGCCCCACGGCGTCTTCCCGAAAAATGGCCGAAGCCCGCCGCCTGATCGCCGAACGCGCCCCGGATCTGGAGGTCGATGGTGAAATGCACGCCGACTCCGCGCTGTCCGATCCGATCCGATCCAAGGCCTATCCCGACACCACCCTGAAGGGACCGGCCAATCTGCTGATCACACCCAACCTGGACGCCGGGAACATCACCTACAACATGCTGAAGATGACCGGCAGCCACGGCGTGGCGATGGGTCCGGTATTGCTGGGCGCGGCGCGCCCGGTGCATATCCTGACCACCAGTTCGACGGTGCGACGCATCCTCAACATGACGGCCCTGGCCGTGGTGGATGCGCAGCAGGAAGCACGCGTGACGGGCTGACGCATACGCTGCACCCGCCTCAACGACAAGGCCCGGTCAATCCGGGCCTTGTCGTTGACAGGCGGCGCAACGGTCAGGCCTCGGACGCCAGCGCCAGAATGTCCTGATACATCGCGCGCGGCACGGCAATGCCCTGCTCGCGACTACGCGCCCTGGCCGCATAGCGGCGCTGGGACGGCAAGCGCGCGCCCTGGGATTCGATGGCCTCGAACAAGCTTTCGGCGCGGGCCGAGGCCTGGAGCGGATCGCCGAACATCGCAGGATCGAACGCCAGGATCAGCTCGCCATGACAAGGCGAGGCGCCGGCCCCCTCGTCATAGTCCAGAGATTCGCTGCTGAGCCAGTCCCCGATCAGGGCGCCCGCCATCAGCTCGACCATCGTCGACAAGGCCGAACCCTTGTGACCGCCAAAAGTCAGCATGGCGCCCGCCATCACATCCAGGGGGTCTGTGGTCGGACGCCCTTGGGCATCCACCCCGCACCCCGCCGGCAGGGGCTGGCCGCTGCGCCGATGCAATTCCAGATCGCCCCTGGCGATGGCGCTGGTGGCAAAATCAAAGACATACGGGTCCTTGCCGTCACGTGGCCAGCCAAAGGCGATCGGATTGGTGCCCAGCGTGGGGCGGCGCCCGCCCGCAGGCGCCACCCAGGCATGGCTGGGGGTCAGAGCCAAGGCCACCAGCTCGCGGTCCGTCAGGGCTTCGATTTCAGGCCACAGCGCGGAAAAATGCACGCAGCGCTGAATGACCAAAGCGCCCAGACCGTACCGCCGCGCCCTGTCAGCCAGCGGATCGACACCCAGCTGGAAGGCCAGCGGGGAAAAGCCCATATCGGCGTCGACGCGCACGATGGCGCCCGCGCCATCCTGCAGCACGGGGCGCGCGGCGAGATTGACCTTGCCTTTCCGGATGGTCTGGACGCAGCTGAGGATGCGATAGACGCCATGAGACTGGCAGTCGTCACGTTGGCCGGCCAGCACCACTTCGGTGATCGCGGCGGCGTGATCTACGCCCAGGCCATGCTTTTGCAAGACACGCATGGACAGGGCTTCGATTTCCTCAGGGCTTAGGTACAGCATATCGGTCATGAGGGCTTTCTCCGTGCAAGCAAACCCGCTGACAGTACACGCAAGCGACAGGCATGACAAGGCTGGGGGCCGGCGGCGGTGCCGATCGCCCATAAAAAAACGGGCCCGGAGGCCCGCTTTTGACGACAGCAATGCGACGCGCGATTACTTGATGTCGCGCACCGCTGCGCCGGTGTACAACTGGCGCGGACGACCGATCTTGTAGTTGGGGTCGGACAGCATTTCATTCCATTGGGCGATCCAGCCGACTGTGCGGGCCAGCGCGAAGATGGCCGTGAACAGGGACGTGGGGATGCCGATGGCGCGCTGCACGATGCCCGAATAGAAGTCGACGTTCGGGTACAGCTTGCGCTCTACGAAGTACGGGTCTTCCAGGGCGATACGCTCGACTTCCATGGCCAGCTTGAACAGCGGGTCGTTGTGCAGGCCCAGCGCGTCCAGCACTTCGCGGCAGGTTTCCTGCATCATCGTGGCGCGCGGATCGTAGTTTTTGTAGACTCGGTGACCAAAGCCCATCAGGCGTACGCCCGAGTTCTTGTCCTTGACCTTTTCCATGAACTCGCCGACTTTCGCGATGCCGCCGTTGGCCTGGAGATTTTCCAGCATGTTCAGGCAGGCTTCGTTGGCGCCGCCGTGCGCCGGGCCCCACAGGCAAGCCACACCGGCTGCGATCGCCGCAAACGGGTTGGTACCCGAGGAACCGCACAAACGCACCGTCGAGGTCGAGGCATTCTGTTCGTGATCCGCGTGCAGGATGAAGATGCGATCCAGAGCGCGCTCGACGACTTCATTGACCTGATAGTCGTCGCAAGGGGTGGCGAACATCATGCGCAAGAAATTGCCCGTGTAGGACAGATCGTTCTTCGGATAGATGAACGGCTGGCCCAGGGAATGCTTGTATGCCATGGCGACCAGGGTCGGCATCTTGGCGATTAGGCGGATGGCGGAAACTTCGCGATGACGCGGGTTCGTGATGTCGGTCGAATCATGATAGAAGGCCGACAGCGCCCCCACCAGGCCGGTCAACACTGCCATCGGGTGCGCGTCGCGGCGGAAGCCCTGCAGGAAGGTATGCATCTGCTCGTGCACCAGGGTATGGTGCGTGACCAGATCGTCGAAGTCGTGCTTTTGCTGATCGTTGGGCAGTTCGCCATTCATGATCAGGTAGCAGATCGTCAGAAAATCACAATTCTGCGCCAGCTGGTCGATCGGATAGCCGCGATACAGCAGCTGGCCCTTATCGCCATCGATGTAGGTGATGGCCGATTCGCAGGAAGCGGTCGCCATGAAGCCCGGATCGTAGGTGAACATCCCCGTCTGGCCATAGAGCTTGCGGATGTCGATGACATCCGGGCCTACGGTCCCCTGATACACGGGAAATTCAACCGACGGACTGCCATCGGAGAACGATAGCGTGGCTTTTTTATCGGATAGCTGCATGTGATTTCCTTAAAGTTACAGCGCCTTCATTTGCTCAACGAGCCGCCGGATGTCGGGGGTGTCGTACACCCCGTCCAGAGCCGACCGTCCTAATAGGACATCGAGCAATTCGTTGTCGCCCATTTCAAAAAGCTGAGTCAGCGCTCGAACATCGACCTCGCTTAACTGGGCCTCGTAAGCATCCAGAAAGCGCGTGATGATCAGATCGTTTTCGAGCAGACCGCGACGCGCCCGCCAACGCAGGCGGGCGCGGTCCAAATCAGATAGATCGCCGGACATGCGGATTCCTACACCGTGCGCCGAACGAGCATTTCCTTGATCTTGCCGATCGCCGCCGAGGGGTTCAGCCCCTTGGGACAGACCTCGGTGCAGTTCATGATCGTATGGCAGCGGAACAGACGGTAGGGATCTTCCAGATTGTCCAGTCGCTCGCCGGTGGCGCGATCACGGGAATCAGCGATGAAACGGTAGGCTTGCAGCAAGCCGGCCGGACCCACGAATTTGTCCGGATTCCACCAGAAAGACGGACAAGCCGTCGAGCAACAGCCGCACAGAATGCATTCATACAGGCCGTCGAGCTCCTCGCGTTCCTCGGGGGACTGCAGGCGCTCTTTTTCAGGCGGCGGTTCGTCATTGATCAGGTACGGCTTGATCGAATGATATTGGTCGTAGAAGAACGTCATGTCCACGATCAGGTCGCGCACCACGGGCAGGCCGGGCAGCGGCTTCAGGACGATGGGCTCGGCCAGATCCAGCATATTGGTGGTGCAGGCCAGGCCGTTGTGCCCGTTGATGTTCATGGCATCAGACCCGCACACGCCTTCACGGCAGGAACGGCGCAGCGCCAGGCTGTCGTCGATGTCGTTCTTGATGCGCAGGATGGCGTCCAGCAGCATCTTGTCGGAAGGCTGCAGCTCGACTTCCAGTTTTTGCATGTAAGGCCGCTCATCCTTGTCCGGATCGTAGCGGTAGATCTCGAATTTCACGATGCGTTTTGTCATGACGATATCCAGATTAGAAGGTACGCGGCTTGGGCGGGATGGTGTCCACGGTCAGCGGCTTCATGCGCACCGGCTTGTATTCCAGGCGGTTGTCCTGCGAGAACCACAGCGTATGTTTGAGCCAATCGACGTCGTCGCGCTCGGGGTATTCTTCGAGCGCATGGGCGCCGCGCGATTCCAGCCGGTTCGCGGCGGATTTCGCCGTGGCGCGGGCGACTTCGATCATATTGGTGACTTCCAGGGCTTCCAGACGCGCGGTATTGAAGACCTGGGACTTGTCCGAGTAGTACATATTGTCGATCTCGGGCACCAGGTCGTTGATGACCGTCTCGCCTTCTTTGAGCAGTTCGAGCTTGCGGAACACGCCGTAATGGCTTTGCATGGCCAGCTGCATCTTGTGGACCACGTCTTGGGGTTTTTCACCCGAGGTGCGGCTTTCCAGGCGATCCAGGCGATCCAGGGAGGCATCGATGTCGGTATCGGGCAGGATCTGGTGGCTGTGCTGGCGTTCAGGGTGCTGATCGACGATGAAATTACCCGCCGAACGACCGAACACGACCAGATCCAGCAGAGAGTTCGTGCCCAGGCGGTTGGCGCCGTGCACGGACGTCGCCGCACATTCGCCGATGGCGTACAGACCGTTGACGACTTTTTCCTCGCCATTGACCAGGGTCATGACCTGACCGTGGTAGTTCGCCGGGATGCCGCCCATCTGATAGTGGATGGTGGGCACGACGGGGATCGGGTCCTTGATCGGGTCGATGTTGGCGAACTTGATGGCGATTTCGCGGATGGACGGCAGACGCTTCATGATGGTCTCGGCGCCCAGGTGGTCCAGTTTCAGCAACACGTGGTTGCCGTCGCCGCAGCCGCGGCCTTCCTTGATTTCCTGGTCCATGGAGCGGGACACGAAGTCGCGCGGCGCCAGGTCCTTCAGTTGCGGCGCGTAGCGTTCCATGAAGCGCTCGCCGTCTTTATTCAGCAGGAAGCCGCCTTCGCCACGCACGCCTTCGGTGATCAGCACGCCGGCGCCGGCCACGCCGGTGGGGTGGAACTGCCAGAATTCCATGTCCTGCAGCGGGATGCCGGCGCGCGCCGCCATGCCCAGGCCGTCACCGGTATTGATGAAGGCATTGGTGGTCGCGGCCCAGATACGGCCCGCGCCGCCTGTAGCCAGCACCGTGTGTTTGGCTTCCAGGACGTAGACGTCGCCGGTTTCCATTTCCATCGCGGTCACGCCCAGCACATCGCCAGCATTGTTGCGCAGCAGATCCAGCGCCATCCATTCGATGAAGAAATTGGTGCGGGCGGCGACGTTGCGCTGATACAGGGTATGCAGCATGGCGTGGCCGGTACGATCGGCTGCCGCACAGGCGCGCTGCACAGGCTTTTCACCGAAGTGGGACGTATGACCCCCAAACGGACGCTGATAGATCGTGCCGTCGGGGTTGCGGTCGAACGGCATGCCGAAGTGCTCGAGCTCGTAGACTGCGTTGGGGGCTTCGCGCACCATGAATTCGATCGAGTCCTGGTCGCCGAGCCAGTCGGAACCTTTGACCGTGTCATACATGTGCCATTGCCAGTGGTCTTCGCTCATGTTGCCCAGCGAAGCGCTGACACCGCCCTGAGCGGCCACAGTATGCGAGCGCGTGGGGAATACTTTGGACAGCACGGCGACCGACAGACCGGCATTGGACAACTGCAAGGCGCAGCGTAGGCCGGCCCCGCCGGCGCCGACCACCACCACATCGAACTGGCGGCGCGGGAGAGTTTTCTTGACAGCAGCCACGTTAGAGACTCCAGAGAATTTGAGCGAAGAAGACCACTGCGGCGACCAGCCAGAGGAGGGTCAGAACCTGCAGGAACAGGCGCAGACCGGCGGCACGCACGTAGTCCATCCAGATATCGCGCACACCGATCCAGGCGTGCCACGCCAGCGACACGAAGGCCAGGAAGGCCAGCAACTGACCAACCGGCAGCGTGCCGACCGTGAAGGCGAAGAAAGCCCGCCAGGATTCGAAATCCAGGCTGGGAACAAAGACGGCGTACAACACCAAGGCCAGTGTGTAGGCCGCCATGATGACGGCAGTGGCCCGCTGAGCGATGAAATCGCGCGTGCCGTAATGCGCGCCTACAACCAGGCGCTTGCGACCGATGAGTTCATGATGTGACATTACCAGGCTCCGAATAGTTTCAAACCGAACACGACGGTCAAGGCCAGAGCCACGCCAATCACCAGGGCGCCCGAACGCTGCGAGGGTCCACGGGCGTTACCGATATGCAGATCCAGGGTCAGGTAGCGGATACCGGCGCAGAAATGATGAAAGTAGCCCCACATCAGCACCAGCAACACGATCTTACAGAAGGGGTTGGAGACCCATTCCTGCATGGTGGCGAACGTCGCCGGCGACTGCACGCTGAGCGCGAACAGCGGCACCAGAATGACCGGCAGCGCCAGAAACAACAGCGCCCCGCTGACGCGGTGCAGAATGGATGCTTTGCCTGCGGGCGGCAGCTTGTAGCTCATGAGGTCGGTCAACCCCAAGTTACGAAACTGCGGGCGCGGCTTTGTGGCTGATTCAGACATGATGGCCTCGTAGTTGGATAGTGGAAGATTTTCTGGATTCAAACGGCATTTTCGCCGATCTGGGAATCAATTCAAACTGTTGCGATAGTGGTACCGATCCGTCACGTAATGGCCGCGCCGCAATTCCATGGGCCGGTCGCCGTAGGTATAGGCAATGCGTTCGACCTGCAACAGCGGACTGCCGGATTGAACCCGCAAGAAATCGGCCTGTGCGGCAGTGGCCGCCACAGCGCGGATTTTTTCTTCGGCCCGCACCATGCTGACCCCGAATTCGGTTTCGAACAAAGCATAGACAGGTCCCCGGTAGCGTTGCAGGAATTCCAGGGTCAAGCCCTTAAAAACACTGCCGGGCAACCAGATATCGTCCAAAATAGTGGGGATGTCATCGAAGGACAGCAAGCGGCGCATGTTGACCACGGCATCGCCCGCCCGCAGATCCAGCGCGGCGGCGATGTCCGCCGACGCCTTCGTGCGCCGGCAATCCAGAATCTGGCTGCTGGATGTCGCGGCCTGCCCATCATCGGGGCTGAGCCGCAGAAACCGATAGCGGACACGGGCTTCGTTATGGGTGGCGACGAATGTTCCCTTGCCCTGGCGGCGAATCAGCAGGTTATCAGCCGCCAGTTCGTCGATGGCCTTGCGCACCGTGCCCTGGCTGACCTGAAAGCGGGCAGCCAGTTCCAGTTCGCTGGGGATGGCTTCGCCGGGTTTCCATTCGCCGCGGTCCAGGCCCTGCAGGATCAGCCCTTTGATCTGCTGATACAGCGGACTGAACGCGGCACTATGCGATGCGCGCGCTGACGGCTGCTGTCGATCGATCGAGGGGGTATCGGACATGTCGGATGAAGGTGCTGCAGGGTGGCCCATGCTACAAAATGGAACTTCGGCATTTTCGCATTTCTCCGCCCAGATGTCTAATACTCTTCTGTCTTATATAAGATATAAGACTCTTGACGCTGGGCCATGAAATACACTACTCTTTTCGGCGTTTTTGTACCCCCAGCACCCTTCCTCATCCTATCGGAGAACCATTATGTCCAAACCCGCCATGCGTGTCGCGGTCACCGGCGCGGCCGGCCAGATCGGCTATGCCCTGCTATTTCGCATCGCTTCCGGTGAAATGCTCGGCAAGGACCAGCCTGTCATCCTGCAGCTGCTGGAAATCCCGGATGAAAAGGCCCAGAAGGCCCTGCGGGGCGTGATGATGGAGCTCGACGACTGCGCCTTCCCGCTGCTGGCCGGCATGAGCGCCCACAGCGATCCGCGCACCGCCTTCAAGGACGCCGACGTGGCTTTGCTGGTGGGCGCCCGTCCGCGCAGCGCCGGCATGGAACGCAAAGACCTGCTGCAGGTCAATGCCCAGATCTTCACCGCCCAGGGCAAAGCCCTGAATGAAGTCGCCAGCCGCAACGTCAAGGTGCTGGTGGTCGGCAACCCGGCCAACACCAATGCCTACATCGCCATGAAATCCGCCCCGGACCTGCCGGCCAAGAATTTCACCGCCATGCTGCGCCTGGATCACAACCGCGCCCTGTCGCAGTTGGCCGCCAAGACCGGCAAGGCCGTGGCCGACATCGAAAAGCTGATCGTATGGGGCAACCACTCGCCGACCATGTACCCGGATACGCGTTTCGCCACCATCGGCGGGCAAGCCGCGCAATCCCTGGTGAACGATCAGGCCTGGATCGCCGACACCTTCATTCCGACCGTCGGCAAGCGCGGCGGCGCCATCATCGAAGCCCGTGGCCTGTCGTCGGCGGCGTCCGCCGCCAATGCCGCCATCGACCACATCCATGACTGGGTGCTGGGTTCGAACGGCAAGTGGGTCACCATGGGCATTCCGTCCGACGGCTCCTACGGCATTCCCGAAGGCATCATCTACGGCGTGCCGGTCACGACCGCCAACGGCGAATACACGCGCGTCAGCGGCCTGGAAATCGACGCCTTCTCGCGCGAGCGCATGGATCACACCCTGAACGAGCTGCTGGAAGAACGCGACGGCATCGCCGATCTGCTGAAATAAGCCTGTCCCCGCAGCGCGCCGGTCGGCTGGAAAAGCCGGCGGCGCGCCGCTGAATGTCCAGCCGATGACAGACAGGGCCGCCCTGCAGGCACAGAATGCCGGTAGCATCGACTGGAATCCCGCCCCACTCGGGCGACCTCTGCCGCGCATTGGGTCTGCCCGGCGCGGCTGCACACCGGAGCACCGTTCATGACTCGTCCCGCCTCTCCCGGCGCCTTGCTGCGCCAGGCGCTCATCGAAGAATCCCCCCTGCAAATCATCGGCGCCATCAACGCCAATCACGCGCTGCTGGCCAAACGCGCTGGTTACCGCGCCATCTATCTGTCGGGCGGCGGAGTCGCCGCCGGCTCTCTGGGTCTGCCTGATCTGGGCATCAACACCCTGGACGACGTGCTGACCGACATCCGCCGCATCACCGACGTCTGCGATCTGCCGCTGCTGGTCGATATCGACACGGGTTTCGGACCGTCGGCCTTCAATATCGCCCGCACCGTCAAATCCCTGATCAAATTCGGCGCCGCCGGCTGCCACATCGAAGACCAGGTCGGCGCCAAACGCTGCGGCCACCGCCCCGGCAAGGAAATCGTCAGCACCGAAGAAATGGCGGATCGCGTCAAGGCCGCTGCCGACGCCCGCACCGACAGCGACTTCTACCTGATCGCCCGCACCGACGCGATCGCAGTGGCTGGCGTGGAAGCCGCCCTGGAACGCGCCCATGCCTGCGTCGAAGCCGGCGCCGATGCGATTTTCGCGGAAGCGTCCTATGATTTGGAAACCTACGCGAAATTTTCCAAATCCCTGGGCGTGCCCGTGCTGGCGAATATCACCGAATTCGGCCAGACCCCCTTGTTTACGGTGCAGGAACTGGCGGGCGCAGGCGTGGGCATCGTGCTCTACCCGCTCTCGGCCTTTCGCGCCATGAACAAGGCCGCTGAAACCGTCTACGAAGCGATCCGCCGCGACGGTCACCAACACAATGTGGTCGATCTGATGCAGACACGCGAAGAACTCTACGACCGGATCGGCTATCACCGCTACGAAGCTCAGCTCGATACGCTGTTCCAACAAGGCAAGGGCAAAGCATCCTGATCCGGCGCGCGCCGACCGACATTCATTCCGTCACTCAAGGAGATCTCTGATGGCGACACGAAAGACTGTATCCACGAAGCCTGCATCCGCAAAGGCCGCACCCACCCCCGGCTTCAAACCGAAGAAATCCGTCGCCCTGTCGGGCGTGGTGGCCGGCAACACGGCCTTGTGCACGGTGGGCCGCAGCGGCAACGATTTGCACTATCGCGGCTACGACATTCTGGATATCGCCGATACCTGCGAATTTGAAGAAGTCGCCCATCTGCTGATTCACGGCAAACTGCCGACCAAGGCCGAACTCAAGGCCTACAAGGAAAAATTGCGCCGCCTGCGCGGCCTGCCCGCCCAGGTCCAGGTCGCCTTGGAAGCCCTGCCCGCCGCCAGCCACCCCATGGATGTGATGCGCACCGCCGCGTCGGTGATGGGCTGCGTGCTGCCTGAGAAAGACGACCACAACCTGCCTGATGCCCGCGACATCGCCGACCGCCTGATGGCCAGCCTGGGCTCGGCCCTGCTGTACTGGTACCACTACAGCCACAATGGCCGCATCATCAACGTCGAAACCGACGACGACAGCATCGGCGGCCATTTCCTGCACCTGCTGCACGGCGACACCCCGTCCGACGAATGGGTGCGCGCCATGCACACATCTCTGATCCTGTACGCCGAACACGAATTCAACGCCTCGACCTTCACGGGGCGCGTCATCGCCGGCACGGGTTCCGACGTGTATTCCGCCATCACCGGTGCCATCGGCGCACTGCGCGGACCCAAACACGGCGGCGCCAACGAAGTCGCCTTCGAAATCCAGAAACGCTACGACAGCCCGGACGAGGCCGAAGCCGACATCCGCCGCCGCGTCGAAGCCAAGGAAGTCGTGATCGGCTTTGGGCATCCGGTGTACACCGTGTCCGACCCCCGCAACAAGGTCATCAAGGACGTGGCCCGCAAACTATCCAAATCCGCCGGCTCGACCAAGATGTTCGACATCGCCGACCGCCTGGAATCGGTGATGTGGGACGCCAAGAAAATGTTCCCCAACCTGGATTGGTTCTCGGCTGTGTCGTACCACATGATGGGTGTGCCCACCGCCATGTTCACACCGCTGTTCGTGATCGCCCGCACCGCCGGCTGGTCGGCGCACATCATCGAGCAACGCATCGACAACAAGATCATCCGCCCGACGGCCAACTACATCGGCCCGGAAGATCTGAGCTTCGTGCCGCTCGCCAAGCGCCGCTGACGCGCCCGGGAAGCGGGCGGTGGACACCGCCCACTTCCCATTCACACCGCAGCCCTTGCCGCCTATTATCCGACTGCTTCTGGACGCCATGAATACTGCACACCGCAAGCCTCTGCCTGGCACTCGACTGGATTACTTCGACACCCGCTCGGTCGTCGAGGCCATTGAACCCGGCGCCTACGACAAACTGCCGTACACATCCCGCATCTTTGCCGAAAACCTGGTGCGCCGCTGCGATCCTGCCATCCTGACCGATTCACTGAAACAGCTGATCGAACGCCGGCGCGACCTGGATTTCCCCTGGTTTCCCGCCCGCGTGGTGTGCCACGACATTCTGGGACAAACCGCGCTGGTCGATCTGGCAGGTCTGCGCGAAGCCATTGCAGCCAAAGGTGGCGACCCCGCCCTGGTCAATCCCGTGGTGCCGACTCAACTGATCGTCGACCACTCGCTGGCCGTCGAGCACGCCGGCTTCGAACCGGATGCCTTCAACAAGAACCGGGCGATCGAAGACCGTCGCAACGATGATCGCTTTCATTTCATCAACTGGACCAAAAGGGCCTTCCAGAACGTCGATGTCATCCCGCCGGGCAACGGCATCATGCACCAGATCAATCTGGAACGCATGTCGCCCGTGGTGCACGCGCAAGACGGCGTGGCCTTTCCGGATACGCTGGTGGGCACCGACAGCCATACGCCGCACGTCGACGCCCTGGGCGTGATCGCCATCGGCGTCGGCGGCCTGGAAGCCGAGAGCGTGATGCTCGGGCGCGCCTCCTGGATGCGCCTGCCCGACATCATCGGCGTCGAATTGACCGGCAAGCCGCAGCCGGGCAGCACCGCCACCGATCTGGTGCTGGCCCTGACCGAATTCCTGCGCAAAGAAAAAGTCGTGTCGTCCTACCTGGAATTTTATGGCGAAGGCGTTGCCCACCTGACTCTGGGCGATCGGGCCACCATCTCCAACATGACCCCAGAATACGGCGCCACGGCGGCGATGTTCCACATCGATCAGCAAACCATCGACTACCTGAAACTGACCGGCAGAGCAGACGAACAGGTCAAGCTGGTAGAAACCTACGCCAAGCACACCGGCCTGTGGGCTGACAGCCTGAAGACCGCCGAATACGAGCGCGTCTTGCGGTTCGACCTGTCCAGCGTCGTGCGCAATATCGCCGGCCCCTCAAACCCGCACAGCCGCGTCCCGACATCCGAACTTGCGGCCCGAGGCATTGCCGGCACGGTGGAAAACGAGCCCGGCCTGATGCCGGACGGCGCCGTCATCATCGCCGCGATCACCAGCTGCACCAACACCAGCAACCCGCGCAATGTGATCTCCGCCGGCCTGCTGGCGCGCAACGCCAACGCGCTGGGCCTGACCCGCAAACCCTGGGTCAAATCCTCGCTGGCGCCGGGTTCCAAGGCAGTCCAGCTGTATCTTCAGGATTCGGGGCTGCTGCCGGAACTCGAAAAACTGGGCTTTGGCATCGTCGGTTTCGCCTGTACGACCTGTAACGGCATGAGCGGCGCGCTGGACCCGAAAATCCAGAAAGAAGTCGTCAGCCGCGATCTGTACTCGACCGCCGTGCTGTCGGGCAACCGCAACTTTGACGGTCGCATCCATCCCTATGCCAAACAAGCCTTCCTGGCGTCGCCCGCCCTGGTCGTCGCCTATGCCATCGCCGGCACCATCCGCTTCGATATCGAAAAAGACGCGCTGGGCCTGAAACAGGATGGCACGCCCATCACCCTCAAGGACATCTGGCCGTCCGACGAGGAAATCGACGCCATCGTCGCCGCCAGCGTCAAACCCGAGCACTTCCGCCAAGTGTACGAGCCCATGTTCGCCCGCGACCTGATTGCCAGCGGGAAAACCAATCCCTTGTACGAATGGCGCCCCCAGAGCACCTACATTCGCTGCCCGCCCTACTGGGAAGGCGCCTTGGCCGGCGAACGCACGCTGACCGGCATGCGCCCCCTGGCGGTGCTGGGCGACAACATCACCACCGATCACCTCTCGCCGTCCAACGCCATTTTGCCGGACAGCGCGGCGGGTGAATATCTGGCCAAAATGGGTTTGCCGGAAGAAGACTTCAATTCCTACGCCACCCATCGCGGCGACCACCTGACCGCGCAGCGGGCCACTTTTGCCAACCCCAAGCTGTTGAATGAAATGGTGAGGGACGACGGCAAGATCCGCCAGGGGTCGCTCGCGCGCATCGAACCCGAAGGCAAGGTCACCCGCATGTGGGAAGCCATCGAGACCTATATGCAGCGCAAGCAGCCGCTCATCATCGTGGCGGGCGCCGACTATGGCCAGGGGTCATCGCGTGACTGGGCGGCCAAGGGCGTGCGCCTGGCCGGCGTGGAAGCCATCGCCGCCGAGGGCTTCGAGCGCATCCACCGGACCAACCTGGTCGGCATGGGCGTGCTGCCGCTGGAATTCAAGCCGGGGGTGAACCGGCGCACATTGGGCATCGACGGCACCGAAACCTTCGACGTGGTCGGCGAGCGCACTCCGCGCGCCACGCTGACGCTCGTCATCCGCCGCCAGAACGGCGACACCGTCGACGTGCCCGTCACCTGCCGCCTGGACACCGCCGAAGAAGTCTCGATCTACGAAGCCGGCGGCGTGCTGCAACGGTTTGCGCAGGACTTCATCGAATCAGCCGCAACGAATTAAACCAATGAGCAAGACCAACATGAACCATGCGCCCCAGGTAAAAATCCCCGCCACCTACATGCGTGGGGGGACCAGCAAAGGCGTGTTCTTTCGCCTGCAGGATCTGCCCGCCGCCGCGCAGTCGCCCGGCGCGACGCGCGACGCGCTACTGATGCGCGTGATCGGCAGCCCGGACCCCTACGGCAAGCAGATCGACGGCATGGGCGGGGCGACTTCCAGCACCAGCAAAACCGTCATCCTGTCCAAGAGCAGCCGACCCGATCACGATGTCGACTATCTGTTCGGCCAGGTGTCCATCGATCGGGCGTTCGTGGACTGGAGCGGCAATTGCGGCAATCTCTCGGCAGCCGTGGGGCCTTTCGCGATCAGCGCCGGATTGGTCGAGGCCGACCGCATCCCGCAAGACGGCCTGGCGACCGTGCGCATCTGGCAAGCCAACATCGGCAAGACCATCATCGCCCATGTCCCGATGACACAAGGCGCCGTCCAGGAAACCGGCGACTTCGAACTGGACGGGGTGACCTTTCCCGCCGCGCAAGTGCGGCTGGAATTCATGAACCCCGCCGCCGAGGAAGAAGGCGCAGGCGGTTCAATGTTTCCGACCGGCAACCTGGTCGACGAACTGCAGGTTCCGGGTATCGGCGCCTTGAAGGCCACGCTGATCAATGCCGGGATTCCCACCATTTTCCTGAACGCCGAAGACATCGGCTATACCGGCACGGAACTGCAGGACGCCATCAATAGCGATTCCAAGGCCCTGGCCATGTTCGAAACCATCCGTGCGCATGGCGCGCTGCGCATGGGCCTGATCGCGCACCTCGACGAGATCGCCCAGCGCCAGCACACGCCGAAGATCGCGTTCGTCGCCAAGCCGACATCCTATGTGTCTTCCAGCGGCAAAGCCATTGCCGCCCAGGATATCGACCTGCTGGTGCGCGCGCTGTCCATGGGCAAACTGCACCATGCCATGATGGGCACGGCTGCCGTGGCCATCGCCACGGCAGCGGCCATTCCCGGCACGCTCGTAAACCTGGCTGCTGGCGGGGGCGAACGCAACGCTGTATGCTTTGGTCATCCCTCCGGCACCCTGCTGGTTGGCGCGCAAGCCCAACAACAAGACGGCGATTGGATCGTCAACAAGGCCCTCATGAGCCGCAGCGCCCGTGTATTGATGGAGGGCTGGGTGCGCGTCCCTGGCGACGCGTTTTAGTACCCACTCGACTGACTGACAAAATCGGGCTGCCAACAGGCAGTCCAAAGGAAGACCCGCGTTCCTATGCAATCCAATGTCCGCCCCGATCCCGATCAAGTCCTGATCGATATTGTCGACTATGTTCTGAACTATACGATCCAGAGCGATCTCGCTCTGTCGACCGCCCGCCTTTCACTGATCGATACGCTGGGTTGCGGCCTGGAAAGCCTGGAATATCCGGCCTGCCGCAAGCTGATGGGTCCCATCGTGCCCGGTACGGTAGTCCCCAACGGCGCCAAGGTCCCCGGCACGCAATTCCAGCTGGACCCGGTGCAAGCAGCCTTCAATATCGGCTGCATGATCCGCTGGCTGGACTTCAACGACACCTGGCTGGCCGCCGAATGGGGCCACCCGTCCGATAATCTGGGCGGTATTCTGGCGGTGGCCGACTGGCTGTCGCGCAATGCCGTCGCTGCCGGCAAACAACCCCTGACGATGCGCGCCGTGCTCGAAGGCATGGTCAAGGCCCACGAGATCCAGGGCTGCATCGCCCTGGAAAATTCCTTCAATAAGGTCGGCCTGGATCACGTGATCCTGGTCAAGGTCGCCTCGACCGCCGTCGTGTCCCAGATGCTAGGCCTGTCCCGCGATGAAATCGTCAACGCGGTCTCTTTGGCCTGGGTGGACGGACAAAGCCTGCGCACCTACCGCCACGCGCCCAATACCGGCAGCCGCAAGTCCTGGGCGGCGGGCGATGCCACCAGCCGCGCCGTGCGCCTGGCCCTGATGGCCCGCACCGGGGAAATGGGCTATCCGTCCGCCCTGACCGCGCCGGTGTGGGGTTTCTACGATGTGTCCTTCAAGGGCAAGCCCTTCACGTTCCAGCGCCCCTACGGCAGCTACGTGATGGAAAACGTGCTGTTCAAGATCTCGTTCCCCGCCGAATTCCACTCGCAGACCGCCGTGGAATCCGCTCTGCTTATTCACACCAAGCTGAAATCCCTGGGCAAGACGCACGCCGACATCAAAAAAATCACGATCCGCACCCACGAGGCCTGCATCCGCATCATCGACAAGAAAGGCCCGTTGAACAACCCCGCCGACCGCGATCACTGCATCCAGTACATGGTGGCGGTGCCCCTGATCTTTGGCCGACTGACAGCGTCCGACTACGAGGACAGCGTGGCCGCCGACCCGCGCATCGACGCCCTGCGCGACAAGATGGTCTGCGTGGAAGATCCGGCCTTCACTGCGGACTACCACGATCCCGACAAGCGTTCGATCGCCAATGCGCTGACGGTGGAATTCAATGACGGCACGAAGCTCGACGAGCTGGTCTGCGAATACCCGGTCGGCCACAAGCGCCGCCGCCAGGAAGGCATTCCGCTGCTGGAAGCCAAGTTCCGCAAGAACCTGACGCGCCAGTTCCCGGAACGCCAGCAGCAGCGCATCCTGGACGTATCCCTGGACCAGGCCAAACTCGAGGCCATGCCGGTGCACGAATACGTGGATCTGTATGTCATCTGACGCCACCACATCCGGCGCCGCTGCGGCGGCGCCCCGTGCCATCCGCCACAACGAGGCCGCTCACCGTTTCGAATTCACGGAAGACGGCCAGTTGTGCGTGCTGGATTACGAGCTGGACGGCACGGTCGCGTCTTTCATTCATACCGGGGTGCCTGTCCTGGTCGGCGGGCGCGGCATCGCGGCGGATCTGGTGCGCTTCGGGCTGGACACGGCTCGGGCGCGCGGCTGGACGGTCCGCCCGGTGTGTTCGTATGTCGAGGCTTATGTGCGGCGGTATCCGGAATACCAGGATCTGGTGGACTGACGGGCAGCACGCGCACGCCAGTGGTGGCGGTGTTGGTGCGGGCGCCAGACAGCGGGCGGGCCCTTGGCCGGACTTCCCGTATCTGCCTCGTCCGGGCGGGCGGCGGGCGAACTCGGCCTTCGGCCTCAAACACGCCCGCCGACTTCCCCCGCCCTCCCTTCGTCAGCATCCGGCGCTGTCCGACCGCGCCCGCACCAACACCGCCACCACTGGCTTGAGTCATTAGTTATTGAGATCTCTTCCACCACAGAGCTGACCTCAGGCTTGGGCGGGCTGGTGGAGGGCTGGCGCGCCCAGTCGACCAGCGCCGGAT
>NZ_JBATXG010000014.1:0-119693 GCF_049673105.1 Castellaniella sp. | reverse complement strand
TCGGCCTTCAACTGACGCTGCAAGATAGCCTGATTGTCACCATCGAGCTGGTCGAAGTTCAAACCAAAGCGTTCTTGCGCAGCCAGATCCAGCCAAGCCGTCAATTCACGATGCAGCCAGTCGGCCGTCCAGTCGGGCGCCTGATAGGCGCCATGTCCCAGGATCGACCCTACGGTCATCCCGCCCGCCGTCTGGTAAGCCACCTGACCGTCGAGGATCTGCTCCTCGGTCATGAGAACCTGACCGCTGGCCGTGGCGATCTGGCCCGGAATCGGGGGCGCCTGCTGGTAGACCTCCTTGCCCATCCATCCCAGGATGCCAAATGACACAACCAGGACGCCGATGAGCGTCCACCATAACTTCTTATACTCACCCATCCTGCGCTCCTTCAGCAGCCGATAGATTCGAGAACCAGCGCCGAAAGGCGCTCCCTTTTCACTTCATTTTCTATCAAGCAAAAACCGTGCCAACCGGAAAACATAGGGAAAACACTGATGTGGATCAAATAGGGTAAATCCTACCGTGGCGAAAAAGGTAAAAATGACCCTTTCATGGTTAAAATTACCATCATGGAAACCCAATTACTGATGGATCTGATGACCGATATGCCCGACGGCGTACGGTTGCAAAGGGCCGCCACCACCATCCGACAGGCGTTTGCCTGCGATGCCGTAGGCTTGCTGATGCTCGACAGCCACGACACCTTGCACCTGGTGGCCGCTTCCGGTCTGGCGCACGAGGCCCTGGGCCGCCGTTTCGTGGTCGGGCAACATCCCCGTTTCGCCGCGATCCTGTCACGCCAGACACCCACCTGGTTCGACCCGGACAGCGTACTGCCCGATCCCTACGACGGATTGCTGGACGATCGCAAAGGCTCTCCCCTGCCCGTGCACGACTGCCTGGGCATGCCGATTTATCATCAGGACCGACCCTGGGGCATCATGACCCTGGACGCCCTGACCACCGGCGCCTTTGACGAGGCCGCCCGCGCCAAACTGGAACCCCTGCGGCTGATCCTGCAAGCCGCTGTGCGCGTCACCGATCTCGAGCGCGAAAACCGCCGCCTGCGCCAACTGGGCACATCGCAGCAAGGCATCGAACATATCGGCGAAACGACCGAAATCCTGGGCCACAGCGAAGCCATCCAATCCTTGCTGAATGAATTGGACTTGGTCGCCGATTCCGATCTGCCGATCCTGCTGCTGGGGGAAACCGGAGTAGGAAAGGAATTGTTCGCCCGACGCCTGCACCGTCACTCACGCCGCAGCGGGCAGGCCATGATCCAGGTGAACTGCGCGGCATTGCCGGAATCTCTGGCGGAAAGCGAGCTGTTCGGCCACGTCAAAGGCGCGTTTTCGGGCGCAACGGCCGACCGCCCCGGGCGCTTTGAAGCCGCCCAAGGCGGCACTCTGTTCCTGGATGAAGTCGGCGAACTGCCGCTCAGTCTGCAGGCCAAGCTGCTGCGCGTGCTGCAGAACGGCGAAATCCAGCGCCTGGGAACGGACCAGACGATCAAAACCGATGTGCGCGTCATCGCGGCGACCAATCGCGACCTGAAGGCGAACACGCAAGCCGGCCTGTTCCGGGCCGATCTATACCACCGTCTATCTGTCTACCCCATCCCCATCCCGCCGCTGCGCGACCGTGACCGCGATGTCCTGATCCTGGCGGGTCATTTCCTGGAATTCAATCGGGCCCGCCTGGGTCTGCGCGGTGTGCGTCTGTCCTACGAGGCCGAACAAGCACTGCAACAATATCCCTGGCCGGGCAATGTGCGCGAACTCGAGCACGTGATCAGCCGGGCGGCGCTGAAGACGCTAAGCCGGGGCGCGTCGCGCGATCAGGTGCTGACCATCGAACCGGCGCTGCTGGACCTGGATATCCCCCCCGCCCCGGACAGCGCGGCGGCTACGCTCGCCGAGACCGCCCCTTCGACCACCGACGCCCCGGTGGTGCTGGACGAGATCCCGCCCTTGCGCACCACCGTCGACGACTGCCAACGCCATGCCATCCGCCAGGCCCTGATCGCCGCCGACAAAAACTGGGCCCAGGCCGCCAAGGCCCTGGATATCGACGCCAGCAACCTGCACAAACTGGCGAAACGGCTGGGCATGAAGAAACCTTTTTGATCTTCAGTCATCCAACTTACAATCGCAGCTCACAGACCGGGCAGCGGCGCTGACTTTCTAAAGGGACGACAACATTCATGGCATGGCAAGACATCCTGATCGACAGCGGCCTGTGGCTGGCCAAAGCGTATGCACTGACTGTTCTGGCGGGCATCGCCGCCGTCTGGGGACTGAAGCGATTCACCCGCTGGGGGGATCAGTTCTGGCGGCTGAGCGCGGATTTCTTTTCTCCCCGCCGTAACTGGCGGCCTCTGGCGGGCGTGGCCCTGATCCTGCTGCTGACGCTGGGAGCCGTGCGCCTGGACGTGCTGTTCTCCAATTGGTACAACACCATGTACAGCGCCCTGCAGGCCCTGAACGCACCGGGCTTCTGGGCCGCCATGCTGCTGTTCGCGCTGCTGGCCGCCGTGCACGTGGTGCGCTCCCTGTTCGACTTCTACGTGCAGCAGGCCTTTGTCGTGCACTGGCGACAGTGGCTGAATGAACGCCTGCTCAGCCGCTGGATGGAACAGCAAGCCTATTACCGGTCGCAGTCGCTCAGCCACCTGGCCGACAACCCGGACCAGCGTATCCAGCAGGACATCACCAACTTCGCCAACACATCCATGACGCTGGCCGTCGGCCTGATCAACGCCGTGGTATCCACCATCGCCTTTACCCTGATCCTGTGGAACCTGTCCGGACCCATGACCGTGCTGGGCTACGAGATCCCCCGCGCCATGGTATTCCTGGTCTTCATCTATGTCTTCCTGGCCACCCTGCTGGCCATCTGGATCGGCAAGCCGCTGATCCGCCTGAATTTCCTGAACGAAAAACTGAACGCCGACTACCGTTACGCCCTGGTGCGCGTGCGGGAATACGCCGAAAGCATCGCCTTTTACCGGGGCGAACGCGTGGAAGGCCGCACCCTGCGCCGCTGGTTTGCGGAAGTCATCGGCAACACCTGGGACATCATCTACCGGTCGCTGAAATTCCTGGGCTTCAACTTCGTCGTCACTCAGACCGCCGTCGTCTTCCCCTTCATCATTCAGGCGACGCGATTCTTTTCCAAGCAGATCAGCCTGGGCGACTTGATTCAGACCGCCCAGGCCTTCGGGCAACTGCAGACCAATCTGTCGTTCTTCCGCAATGTATACGACAGCTTCGCCACCTACCGCGCCACCCTGGACCGTCTGACCGGTTTTGACGCCACGATCGACACCGCCCGCCAGATGCAACTGCCGGATACCCGCCAGGATGGCGGTCGCCTGGCCCTGAAAGGCGTGACCGTACGGCGCCCCGACGGACACGCCTTGCTGAAAGATCTGAATATGGAAGTCGAGCCTGCCCACCCCGTACTGGTGCGCGGGCCATCGGGGTCGGGCAAGACGACGCTGCTGCGCACCATCGCCGGCATCTGGCCCTACGGATCCGGGGAAATCATCCGCCCGGACGCCGCATCGCTATTCCTGGCGCAAAAACCCTATCTGCCGCTGGGCACCCTGCGCCAGGCCCTGCACTACCCGCAGCCAGTCGAACAGACGCCCGCCGGTCGGGACGAGGCCATTCTGGACCTGGTGCAGCTGGGCCATCTGCGCGACCGCCTGGACGTCGAAGACGACTGGAGCCGCATCCTGTCGCTGGGCGAACAGCAGCGCCTGGCCTTTGGCCGCCTGCTGATCGCCCGCCCGGACGCCGCGTTCCTGGACGAGGCAACATCCGCCATGGACGAAGGCCTGGAGGACGCCATGTACCGCCTACTGCGCGAACAACTGCCCGCCACCCGGATCATCAGCGTCGGCCACCGCAGCACCCTGCGCCGCCATCACGGGGCAGAACTGGTACTGCAAGGCGAAGGCGGCGGCTGGCAGCTGCGAGCGATTACGGCGAACTGACAAGGACCCGCCTGCGGATGGACGCGGCCAAACGCACGCCCGAAGGCGGCGCGGGCCGCCCTCGGCGGGATCAACTACACTGGCGCCGCCCATTCGATCCTTTCTCATAGACAGCATCCATGACCGAATACTATTTTCCCATCAAGCATCTGCACGTCACCGCCGTCAGCCTGAGCATCATCCTGTTCGTCATCCGGGCCTACTGGTCCGTGACGGGTTCGGCGCTGCTGCAGACCCGGCTGGTGCGCATCCTGCCGCACGTCATCGATACCGTACTGCTGACCTGCGGGGTGATCCTGGCGGCCATGATCGGCCCGAACCAGCCCTGGATTCTGACCAAGATCGTGCTGCTGATCGCCTACATCGGCGTAGGCACCATCGCCATCAAGCGCGGTCGCACGACACGTGGGCGCCTGACGGCTACCCTGATCGCCATCGCGATCTTCGCCTATATCGTGGGCGTGGCCCTGACCAAGCATTCCGGTTCTTGGTTCTCGATGCTGTAAACCCGGCAGCCCCGCTGGGCGGGGCGGCGGGGGCGACTGATCACAGACTGCCCATCGCCCATTGAACCGCCAGGCTGCTGCAGGCCACCGCCACCCACACCCCCAAGCCCAGCAACAAAGGCCGTACCCCCGCCAAGGCCATGCGGCGCAGATCCGACGACAGGCCGATGGCGGTCAGCGCCATGATGATCAGGAACTGCGCCCCTTGATGCAAGGCAGCCAGCAGCGATTCCGGGATCAGCCCGGTGGACCGGGCGCCCGAGGCGGCCAGAAACCACAGAATGAACCAGGGAAAAATCTGCGCCAGCGAGACGCGGGTTTCGGCATGGCGCGCCCGCCACGCCGTCCACAAGGCCATTCCGACACACACGGGAATGATCAAGGTCGCGCGCGTCAGCTTGACGATGGTGGCCACGTCGCCCGCGGCGGTGCTGTAGCTGTAGCCGGCAGCGACCACGGACGAGGTATCGTTGATGGCCGTGCCTGCCCACAAGCCAAAGCCGGCGTCGCTCAGGCCCATCCAATGCCCCAGCGGCGGGAACACGAGCACCGCCACGACGTTGAACAGGAAGATCGTGGAAATCGCCAAGGCGGTATCGTGCTCATCGGGCTTGATGATGGGGGCCACCGCCGCGATGGCGGAGCCCCCGCAGATCGCGGTCCCGACCCCGATCAGGGTGCGCAGGTGGCCGGTCAGCCCCAACCAGCGCCCCAACAGGCAAGCCGCGACAAAGGCCGTCAGCAAGGTCACCAGCGTCACCGCCAGCGACGACGCCCCGGTCTGCACCACCTGCCCCAGACTGAGCCCGAAACCCAGGCCGATGATGGACCATTTCAGGATCTGGCGGCTGCTGTAACCGATGCCCGGCACGAATACCGCGGAAACGCCCAGCAGATTGCGCCACGCCATGCCCAGCAAAATGCCCATGACCGGCCCGCCGATCAGGGGAAACCAGCGCCCCAACTGCCAGGCCGCCAGCGCCAACCCGCCCGACAGCACAATCCCATACCAACGCGACGGCGCGCGCGGCCTGTCGCCGGCCATATCCGGCGCTGCCGCCCCGGCGGCGGGCAGAGAATGGGGAACGGCGGAAATCGGCAACATACACAAACCATCGGAAGGCAGAGACAGGTCCGCATTCTAGAGGGCGCTAATCAATCAATAAAGTCAACAATAGTGACTACACATATAAATAAAATTGATTGATCGGGGGCGGCGCCCTACAATATCCCCTGCCTGTGAGCGTGGGAATCCACCGTCATGATCGGACTCAGCATCCGTCAATTAGAAATTTTCGATGCCGTGGCCGCCACCGGCAGCGTGCGCCGCGCTGCCGAGCAACTGCATCTGACGCAGCCGGCGGTCAGCATGGCGCTGGCGGAACTGGAACGACAACTGGGCAGCACGCTGTTCGACCGCGAGCGCGGTCGCCTGCACCTGAACGCCCAGGGGGCCGAACAGTTGCCCCTGGCCCGAGAAATCCTGGAACGGCTGCAGGACATGCAGCGCCGCCACCCCGATACACAGGGAAAGCTGACGGGCGCCTTGCGCGTGGGTGCCAGCAATACGGTGGGCAATTATCTGGTCGGGGAACTTCTGGGTCCCATTGTGGCCCAACACCCCATGGTGGCACTACATCTGACGGTAGACAACACCCGGGCGATCGCCGACATGCTGCTGGACCACACCATCGACATCGCCTGCGTCGAAGGCCCGGTCCATCACGCGCGGCTGGAAACCCTGCCCTGGCGCAGCGATGCGCTGGTCGTGTGCGCAGCCCCGTCGCATCCGCTGGCGCAGCGAACCCGGCTGAAGGCCCAGGATTTCGCCGGCGCCCCCTGGATTCTGCGGGAACGCGGCTCGGCCACTCGCGCCCTCAGCGAACAAGCGCTGACCGCGCTGCCGCCAGGCCGCATCCTGCTGGAACTGGGCCAGATCGAGGCCATCAAACAAGCGGTGATTGCCGGGCTGGGCATCGCCTGCCTGCCCTACGCAGCCACCCTGGACGCGGTGGCGACCGGTCGCTTGCGCGTGCTGCGCACGCCCTTCCTGAATCTGGACCGGCGCCTGTCCATCGTGCTGCACCGCAGCCGCTATCGCGGTACGCTGATCGAAGCATTCCTGCACTCTCTAAAGGCCGACATCCATGTCCAAGACTGAATCCCGCATCCAGGCAGCCCACGAAGCCTACGCCGCCCGCGCCCTGGTGCTGCAAGGCGGCGGCGCCCTGGGGGCTTACCAGGCCGGCGTCTACCAGGGCCTGAACGAGGCAGGCATCCGGCTGACCGACCTGGCCGGCATTTCCATCGGCGCACTGAACGCCGCCATCATTGCCGGCAACCCTCTGGAAAAACGCGTCGAACGGCTACAGGAATTCTGGGACCTGATCTGCCAACCCTATGTCGGCCCAGGGACCAACGCCCTGATGGAACAAGGCCTGTTCCAGATCAACGATCTGGCCCGCCAGTTTTTGGGGGCGATGCATGCCGGCAGCGCGCTGCTGGTCGGGCAAAAGGGCTTTTTTCGGCCCCGCTTTCCCCCTGCCGCCCTGGCGGCCAGCCTGGACCCCTGCAACGTAGGTCACTACGATACCCGCCCCCTCAAGGACACCCTGGAATCCCTGTGTGATTTCGACCGGATCAACGATGGCGGCCTGCATGTCTCGGTGGGGGCGGTGAACGTGCGCACGGGCAATTTCACCTATTTCGACAATCGCAAGACCCGCCTACGAGCGGAACACTTCATGGCCTCGGGCGCTTTGCCGCCGGCCTTTCCCGCCATCGAAATCGACGGCGAATACTACTGGGACGGCGGACTGGTTTCCAATACGCCCCTGGCCCATGTGCTGCAACAGCGCCCGGAACGCGACACCCTCGTCTTTCAGGTGGATCTCTGGTCGGCGCGCGGCCCCGTGCCGCACAGCATCAACGAAGTGGGCGATCGCATCCAGGACATCCGTTATTCCAGCCGGACGCGGATGGTGACCGAGGAAATGCGGGCGCAGCGGAAAATGCAGCAACTGCTGCGGCAGGTGCTGGATCAGGTACCTGAAGCACAGCGACAGAAAGACCCCGCCTGCCGCCAGGCGTCGGAACTAGCCAGTGGCGCCCGCAGCAACGTCATCCACCTGATCTACCGCGATAAATCCTACGAGCAGCATTTCCGGGATTTCCAGTTCGGGCCGGCGACCATGCGCGAGCACTGGGCGGGCGGTCTGCAGGACATCCACGACACGTTGTCGCATCCGCACTACCTGGCCATGCCCGACAACAGCGCCGGGTTCATCACGCACGACGTGCACCGCGACGAAATCGAGGAAAGCATGGGCGGGTCCAAAGGCTGAAGACCCGCTCTCTGCTTACGCCCTGCTGGGGCGCGCCTGAGACGGCGCACCGGCAGGTTCGCGAGGGCGCCGGCCCAGCACCACGGCGGCAGCCGCCACCAGCACCGTGCCCGCCACCTGCAGCAGGGTGATCGGCTCGCCCAGGAATGCCCAGGCCAGAAACAAGATGGACACAGGCCCCAACAGACCCAACTGGGCGGTCAGGGGCGCCCCGATGCGAGCCACCGACCACATGATCATGAAAGTCGGCATGACGGTATTGACCGTTGCATGAATCAGGGACAAACCGTAGACGGGCCAGGCTTGATCCAGACCCGCCACGCCCTTGGCCAAAAAGAAGTGCGTCATCGTCACCCCGGCGGAAACCGTCATGGCGTAAGCCACCAGCCGTGTGGCCGTGACCCGCTCGATCAGCTCTCCCGAGCCGATCAGATAGAGGGCATAAGAAAAAGCGGCCCCCAGCACACAGACCGAGCCCAGGATGACGTTGTCGCCCGCCAGAGACAGATCGGCCCAGAACACCAGGGCGACCCCGGCATAGGCCAGCGCCATCGCCAGCCATTGTTGCGGCGAAATGGTTTTGCCCAGGAACCAGGCCGAGATCAGCAACACGAAAGTCGGCGCCAGAAACAGGATCAAGCGCTCCAGGCCTGCCGATATATATTGCAAACCCAGGAAATCCAGGAAACTGGACAGGTAGTAACCGATGAAACCCAGGATGAAGATGCGCACCCCGTCAGGCCAGCGCAAACGGGGAATCAGCCCCCGCCGGGCAAGGCGGGCCTGATACAGGCCCACCGCAGCAAAAAACGGCAGCGCCAGCAGCATGCGAAAACCAATCACGTCCAGCGCATCCACGCCATGCTGATACAGTAACTTGGCAACAATCGCCTTGGCGGAAAACAGCACCGCCCCCAACCCCGCCAGCACAAACCCTGTCCAAAACAGGCGGCGCGAAATCTCCGGCATAATTAGTTGCCTAGTCAGATATTGATGGGGTAGAATTTTAACATGCAAGACCCGCTCAGTTCATTCACCCGCCCCCCGGATCCGGCGCCTGCCGCCAGCTCGCCCTCTTGCTTTTATAGCGACAGCCCTAGCGATCTGACTGCGGACCGCAATGTGGGGCTGCTGATCAAGCATCTGCACGTTCTGCTGCATCGGGTGATCGACCTGCGCACCCAGCCTCTGGGATTGACCGCCAACCAATGGCGCCCGCTGATGCTGGTCCTGCACAAACATATCGACACCCCGGCTGAACTGGCCCGCACCATGAGCGTGGACACCGGCGCCATGACCCGCATGCTGGATCGCCTGGAAGCAAAAGGCTTCGTCCAGCGTGACCGCATTCCCGAAGACCGCCGGGTCGTGAAAATCATTCTGACCGATGCCGGCCACGCCGTTGCGATCCAGATCCTGCCCATTATTTCCGACGCGCTCAATCTGCATCTACAGGGCTTTTCCGAAGACGAAACCCGCATGCTGCTGGCTTTGCTGAAGCGCATGATCCAGAACGGCGAACAGATCCTGCAGCAGGACAGCAGCGCTTCCGCCCCCTGAATCCACCCCCGTCTTACCGATGCCAGTCTCATCATTCTCCGCATTTGGCTATATAATTGCCTAGTCAGATATAGACCATATCAACTACTTTCAGCTTCTTGTCAGCATGAAATTTTTCACCCCCCTGCTGCTGGTTCTGGCCCTGTCGGCCTGCGCTCCCATGGATCCCGGCGCGCCCGCTGTTCAGACCCTGAGCGGCGAAAGCCTGGCTCTGCAGGCCGACCCGAATCTGGCCTGGCCTCGACACGACTGGTGGACCCGCTACCAGGACCCGCAGCTGAACCACCTGGTCGACCAGGCGCTGCAGTCCAACCCATCCCTGCAAGCGGCGGCGGCCAGGGTGCGCGCCGCGCAAGCCGCCATGCGCGGCGCGCGCGCCGTGCAATGGCCCCAGATCAATGCCAACTACCACCTGACTCGCGAACGGCTCAGCGAAAACTACATCTACCCGCCCCCGCTGGGAGGCTCCTACCAGAGCGACACAGGCCTGGGACTGCAGCTGGACTTCAATCTGGATCTGTGGGGCAAGCAAAGCGCCTTGGCCACCGCCGCCGGGCATCGCGCCGCCGCCGCCCAGGCATCCAGCCAGCAAGCCCGCACCTTGCTGGTGTCAGCCGTCGCGCAAAGCTATTTTCAACAGCAAAACGCCCAGGCCCAGGCGGCTGCCATCGAATCCATCGTCGGCAAGCTGCAAGAAGCCCTGGACATCACACGCGACCGTTACCAGAACGGCCTGGGCATCCAGGTGGATGTGGATCAGGCGGATTCCGCCGTGTCTTCCGCCCAGGTGCAGCTCAGCCAGGCCCGCAACAACGCCGCCCTGCTCAGCCATCAGCTGGCCGCCTTGCTGGGGGTGTCGCCCGAACAGCTGCCCGCATTACCCATACAGGCGCAGCAGGCCCTGCCCCAAGGCGTCCCGGAACACATGCCCCTGGCCCTGCTGGGGCGCCGCCCCGACATCGTGGCCGCCCGTCTGCAGGCACAAGCCGCCGGGGCGGAGGTCTCTGCCGCCAAGGCCGATTTCCTGCCCAACGTGAATCTGTCCGCCGCGGCCGGCTTCCTATCCCTGGGCATGGACAAACTGGTGCGCAGCAGCAGCGAGAACACCAGCGCCGGACCGGTGATTACCTTGCCGATTTTCCACGCCGGCGCTCTGAATGCCCAGTTGGCCGGCCAACGAGCCGCCCGCGACGAAGCCATCGCGCAATACAACGAAACCGTCCTGGGCGCCCTGCGCGAGGTCGCGGATGCCAGCGCCTCGATCCGGGCGCTACAGGAACAGATTCGTCACCAGGAAGCCAGCCTGAAAGCCATCACCTCCGCCTACGACGTCGCGCTGGACCGCTATAAGGCGGGCCTGGGCAATTTCGTGCAGGTGCTGCTGGCCCAAAGCGAAGCGCTGAAACAGACCGTGCAGACCACGGACCTGCACGCCCGCGCCTATGTGCTGGACGTACAACTGGCCACCGCGCTGGGTGGCGGCTACGAGCCGGCGCCGGCCCAGGCAAACGCGACTCATCCGTCTTCGACCCCCATCGACTGAACCACCACACGCATCATGACCGCAACCAGCACTCAAGCCCGCCCCATCCGCAAACGCCTGATGTGGGCCACCACCGGCGTCTTCATCCTGATCGGCCTGCTGTACGGGATCTGGTGGATGATCTTCGCCTCGCATTACGAATCCACCGACGACGCCTATGTGCACGGCAATCTGGTGTCGGTCAGCGCCCAGATCCCCGGCACGGTCGTGTCCATCGGCGCGGACGAGACCCAGACCGTCGCCCAGGGCAGTCTGCTGGTGACGCTGGACCATAGCGATACCAGCATCACGCTCGCCCAGGCCGAAGCCGCCCTGGCCCAGACCGTGCGCCACACACAGACGCTGTTCGTGCAGAACGACGCCCTGGCTGCGGATGTCGCCGTCGGCCAAGCCAACGTCGAACAGGCTGACACCCTGCTGCACAAGGCGGACAACGACTTGCAGCGGCGCAATGCCCTACGCGGATCGGGCGGTGTCAGCGGCGAAGAACTGTTGCACGCTCAGGTGGCGGTCAAATCCGCCCAGGCCGGCCTGGCCCAGGCTCGCGCCGGGCTGGCCGTGGCCAAAGCCAAGCTGGCCACCAATCAGGCCCTGACTCAGGGCAGCACCGTCGCCACGCACCCGGACGTCCTGCAAGCCGCCGATCAGGTCCGTCAGGCCTGGCTGGCTCAGGCGCGCACCCGCGTGCTGGCTCCGGTGGGCGGCATGATCGCGCAGCGTTCCGTGCAACTGGGCCAGCGCATCCAGCCCGGCACGCCGCTGATGACCGTCGTGCCGCTGCAAAGCCTGTGGGTCGAGGCCAATTTCAAGGAAAACCAGTTGCGCGCCATGCAAGCGGGCCAGAAAGCCACGCTGGTCTCCGACCTGTACGGCAGCGCAGTCACCTACCACGGCACGGTGGTCGGCGTATCCGCGGGCAGCGGCGGCGCCTTCGCCCTGCTGCCGGCCCAGAACGCCAGCGGCAACTGGATCAAAGTCATCCAGCGCGTGCCCGTGCGTATTGCGCTGGACCCCCAAGATCTGCAGGACCATCCCTTGCGTGTGGGCCTGTCCATGACGGTGGATGTCGATCTGTCCTCTGCCCCGGACCAGACCGCCCCCAGCGCACCGGCGACTGACTTGAGCACCCCGGTCTACGATCATGAACCCGCCGAGGTCGACGCCCTGATTCGGCGCATCATCCAGGAAAACCAGACTGCATCATGAGCACCGCCGCATTGGATGACGGCGCAGCGCCGACCGCGCCCGCCCAGCCGCCCGAAGGCGGCCACCCGCCGCTGGAAGGCAGCGCCCGCGTCTTGGGCACGATCGCCGTGTCAGCAGCCGTCTTCATGAACGTGCTGGATTCGTCGATCGCCAACGTGTCGATCCCGACGATCGCAGGCGACCTGGGCGTCAGCACCACCCAGGGCACCTGGGTGATCACGTCCTTCGCCGTGGCCAACGCCATCACTGTCCCCCTGACCGGCTGGCTGACCCAGCGCTTCGGCCAGGTGCGCCTGTTCGTTCTGGCTACACTGCTGTTCGTCCTGACGTCCTGGCTGTGCGGCTTCGCCTGGTCCTTCGAATCGCTGGTGTTCTTCCGCGTGCTGCAGGGCGCGGTCGCCGGGCCGATGATTCCGCTGTCCCAATCGCTGATGCTGGCCAGCTATCCCCGGGCCAAAGCCGGCATGGCGCTGGCCTTGTGGTCGATGACGATCCTGGTGGGGCCGATTGCCGGGCCGCTGCTGGGCGGCTGGATTTCCGACAACTACGCCTGGTCCTGGATCTTCTACATCAACGTGCCCATCGGCCTGCTGGCCGCCTGGGCGTCGTGGCAGGTGTACAAAGCCCGCGACTCGCGGCGCTACAAGCTGCCCATCGACCGCATGGGCCTGTTTTTGCTGGTAGTCTGGGTCGGCGCCCTGCAAATCATGCTGGACAAGGGCAAGGACCTGGACTGGTTCGCCAGCCCGCTGATCTGCATCCTGGCCGTCATTTCGGTCATCACCTTTGTCTACTTCGTCATCTGGGAATTGACGGCGGCCCACCCCGTCGTGGATCTGACCCTGTTCGCCCAGCGCAATTTCACGTCCGGCACCATCGCCCTGTCGATCGCCTACGGCGTGTTCTTCGGCACGGTGGTGCTGCTGCCCCTGTGGCTGCAGAACACCATGGGCTACACCGCCACCTGGGCGGGCGTGGCCGCCGCGCCGGTGGGCATCCTGGCCATCATCCTGTCGCCCGTGGTAGGCAAGATGCTGGCCCGCCACGATCCGCGCATCATCGCCACCGTGGCCTTTCTGATCTTTTCCCTGATCAGCTACATGCGGGCGCAATACAACACCAATGTGGATCTGTTCGGCGTCATGCTGCCGACTTTCATCCAAGGGGCGGCGATGGCGACGTTCTTCATCCCGCTGACGACGATTTCATTGTCCGGCCTGCGCCCGGACCGCATTCCCGCAGCCGCCGGCCTGACGAATTTCTTTCGCCTGGTCTGCGGCGCCTTCGGCACGTCCATCACCACGACGATATGGGACGACCGCGCCATCCTGCACCATGCCCGCCTGACCGAAGCCGCCCGCCCCGGCGAACCGGCTTTCGATCACATCATGGGCGGCATGCAGAACCTGGGCATCGACCAGTTGCACGGCGCCGCCCTGCTCGACCGGATCATCAACCAGCAGGCCTACACCATGTCGGCCACCGATTTCTTCTACGCATCGGCCTTCATCTTCCTGATCCTGATCGGATTGATCTGGCTGGCCCGTCCGAAGACAGCGGACCACGGCGGCGGGGCTGCGGCCGGGGCGCATTAAATCACCCCATCCACATACAACCAGCGTCCCCCCTCGCGCACGAAACGGCTGACTTCGTGCAGGCGGGACGCGCGACCATGGGCCCGAACCCGCGCCACGAATTCTACGGTTTCATGGTCCGCATCCTGCCGATCATGGCGACGCACTTCCAACCCCAGCCACTTCGTGCCGGGTTCATTGGGCGCCAGCACGGCAGGCCGCGTGTCAGGGTGCCAAGTCTGCAACACATAATCGAGGTCATCCAGCACATAGGCGCTGTAGCGCGAGCGCATCAGGACCTGCGCGTCGGGCGCCTGCAGATGCAGCGCCCCATGATGCCAGCGACCGCAACAGGCCTGATAGGCAGCCGGCAAGCCGCAGGGACAAGCGAAGGAATCAGGGGTAGGCATGCTCATCTTGGAATGATTGCTTGACCGACGCCTCGTAGACCCAACCGCCTATGGTCAGAAGCAGTGGATGCCCCATCGGCAGGAGGACACGCCGCACCATTAATCGACCAGCGCAGTGCCTGAGCCCAGCGCGACCAAGCGAAGCGCATTTCTAAGGTTTTCTTTCATGAGCTTGCTCACGGCCTTCGCGGTGTCCGCATCGCGAGGATGCGCAAGGCAGGTGAGCAGCCTTTCGATATCGCCATCGGTCAACGCTACTTGGTGCTGATCCGAGCCATCCGTCCCGTTCGAAACCCAGGTGGTGATCTGAACGGCCAGCCGCCCTTGGCCGTCAATCTGTGTTTCTGCTTGCCCAGGAAATTTTGCGCGCAAATCCCCCGCTTTCCCTGCCGACGATTTTTCAGTTTTGTTGATTTTCATGGCGCTCTCATCTCTAACATGACGTTGGCTGATTCTAAGCCCACCTTTGCGCAAAAATCCCTCGAGGAAAACCATGAACACCATCCAGTACATGCTGAGCGGTGGCGGCAGTATTATCTGACCGTCGTCACGGCACGAGAGCGATGCCTGACGACGTTTCTGCAAGACCGACCATCTGGAGCCGAGCACGAGCAGGCGACGGGACTACTGGGACTGCGCAGCGGCGGAGTCCTTAATGCCTCGGTTCAGCATGTGGTCAAGGGTACCAGCCACCAGATCCTGCCATACAGCCGAATCGCGCAAGCTGGCAGGAAACAGGCCGTTCAACTGCATCAGCCCTTGCGACAGAGCCGTGGCATCCAGACCACTATCTCGCACGACTGCCAGAATCTCGGATTCCCGCGGATCGCGCAGCGCATAGGACACCCCCGCATCCGTCACACCCCGGCAGTATCGCATCCAGGCCGCTACCGCAAACGCAAAAGGCCGGACATCGCAGGCGGCCAATGGCCGGATAACCCGGCTGTGCCTTGCGTTTGAGATCGTCCAGAATGTCCTGTCCGTGATCCGGGCGAAAAGGGATCGAACAGTCCTTGCGGCCAGCAGCGCGCCGACGCTGTTCTTCCTGCAAGGCTGCATCGATCAGGACAACCATATTCGTATCGCCCGTCAGATGCTCGGCCTCGTGGAATGAGCCGAACAGCACATCCTATGACGTGCCGGCGCCCTCGCATGCGGCAGTCCGCGAACACGGGCACGAACACACCAAACGCTGCCGCGTTGGCAAACTGAAGCTTATGCACAGCGAACAGCAACCGGTCCCCGCATCGTCACAGATGCAATATCGGTGTGCGCACACTGAAACAAATCGCACACGGCAGTCATCCAACTGCTAGGCATCCAAGCATGGCGCACGCGAGTCCATGCCGAACGGCGCATCGACTGCTGCAGCAGCGCGTCAGTTGATCGTATCCGCTGGGATACCCGGACCTAAAAAAGGAGACACGTCTTGAAACCCATTATTGCCGCGAACAAACCTATCGCGGTCGAACTGAAAGCCGGCCAGGAATACTATTGGTGCCGCTGTGGTCGCTCGAAGAATCAGCCTTTCTGTGACGGTTCGCACCGAGGCACCGGATTCACGCCACTGGCCTTCATCGCAGAGAAGAATGGAGAAGCCTGGCTGTGCCGCTGCAAGCAAACCAAAGACGCGCCCTTTTGCGATGGGCATCACACCAAGGTGCCCGATGCCATGGTGGGCAAGGCATTCTCTCTGGAGGATGCCACCGCCACAGAACCGTCGGCAACGGCTACCCCGACGGCCTCCGACCCGGCGCCAGAAGTCTCACAGACTCCTGAAGAACCAACCGTCGCGTTCATCCATCGCCTGGCGCGCGAAGGCCTGAGCAAAATGGGCCGTTACGGAGAGATGGCTGCGATGGGCGTCCCCCGCAGCCAACTGCCTGACTGGAACGACATCCAGTTCATGACGGCGCAGCTGGCCTGTCAACCCCTGATGGAGGGTGTGCCGGTGGGCACACAGTTGATCATCGGTCCGGACACCAAGAAACCGCTACAACTCGACATCCCTCTGCTAGTCAGCGACATGAGCTTCGGGGCACTGTCCGAAGAAGCCAAAATCGCCCTGGCCAAAGGGGCGGAACTTGCCGGGACAGGCATTTGTTCCGGCGAAGGGGGGATGTTGCCCGAGGTGCAACAAGTCAACCATCGCTACCTGTACGAATACGCATCGGCCGAATTTGGCTATCACGAATCTCTCCTGCCTCTGGTGCAGGCCTTTCATTTCAAATGCGGTCAATCCGCCAAGACAGGTACAGGGGGGCACCTGCCTGGTCGAAAAGTGACTGGTCGCATCGCTGAAATCCGCCATCTGCCCGAAGGCCAGGATGCGGATTCGCCACCCACGTTCCGCGATCTGCACACCGTCGACGATTTCGCTCGCTTCGCCAATCACGTACGCGAGATCACCGGGGGCATCCCTATCGGGTTCAAACTCAGCGCCCAGCATATCGAGCGGGATATTGCATTCGCCGTCAAAGCCGGCGCAGACTACATCATCTTGGATGGTCGCGGCGGCGGAACGGGGGACGCCCCCCTCATGTTCCGGGACCACATCTCGGTACCCACCATCCCGGCTCTGGCCCGCGCCCGCCATTGTCTTGATCAGTTGAAAGCCAGTGGGCGCGTCACGCTGATCATCACAGGCGGTCTGCGAACTCATACTGACTTTGCCAAAGCGCTGGCGCTGGGAGCCGATGGTGTCGCACTGGCCAATGCTGCGATGCAGGCCATCGGCTGTATCGCAGCCCGTATTTGCCACACCAATCTATGCCCAACCGGCATCGCGACGCAGGACCCGCAACTGCGCAAGCGCCTGAATGTAGAGGTATCCGCTCAACGCCTGGCCACTTTCTTCGAGGCCAGCACCGATTTGATGCGCATCTTGGCGCGCGCCTGCGGGCACAATCATCTCGATCAGTTCCAGAAAGACAATCTTGCAAGCTGGCATAGATCGCTGGCCGAACTAGCCGGCATAGAATGGTCTGGATTCATGCCGGATCGATAAAAAGGGATGTATTGAAAGATTATTGGGCCGCTGCACACAGCTGCGGACGACGGGTGTCATGGTCGACCGCTCAGCAGTTGCCCTTTTTGGCTTGCCCTGGAGGGCAGAACCCACCGTGCCCATAGCCCGGAGCCGGATCCACAACCACAGATCCACGTGGCGTATACACCGCACAGGCCGAAAGCATGGCAACCATCGCGCAAACCAAAAATAGCCTTTTCATGACAACCTCTCTTGTAGCGCCGCCATTTTCCATCAAGATACTGAAAAATGAATGACAGGGCGTAACCTTCCGCTGACGCCCGACTTACCCGCATTCACGATGGACTACGCAAGGAACCCCGTGGCTGTTGAGCTTGGCCGACTGCACCAGGCTCATGAATCACCCCACATACAGGCAAAGAAAAAGGACCTAGATTTTCATCTAAGTCCTTGAATTTCTTGGCTCCCCGACCAGGGCTCGAACCTGGGACCTGCGGATTAACAGTCCGTCGCTCTACCGACTGAGCTATCGGGGAATTGCAAAGAAGCGAAACTATAGCATAATTTTTTGCGGCCGCACAAGAACCGCCATTTTACGCATTCAAGGCAGGCGCATCAGGATCGGCACACCGGCCTTGCGCAGGCATCCCGAGGTCACGCTGCCCAGCAAAGCGGTTTCCAGGGCGTCGTGGCGACGCGTCACCATCGCCAAGATGACGTCACTGCGGCGGGCCACATGATCGGCAATCGCCTGCACCGGCTCGCCGTGCAGCACATCCCAGTCAACGCTGACGCCGTGCTGTTTGGCAAGCGCGGAGGCCTGAGTATGCACATAGCCGGATTCCAGTCCAGGGATTTCACGGCTGGGTTCATCGCCTACCTGCGCGGCAATGACGGGCTGGATCGCACTGACGACTTCCAGACCGGCGCCGGCCCAGTGAGCAAACCGGGCTGCGTCGTGGGCCATGGCTTCCGGCAGGGCGCTGCCATCCAGGGGCACCACGACGCTGCGCAGTTTGACCGGCTCGCGGACCGGTGTGCCAGCCCCGGTCGGGCGATACACAAGCACCGGTCCGCCGGCGCCGCGCACGACACGCTGAGCCACGCTGCCGAGCATGAATTCCATCAGGCCGGACCGCCCGCGCGAGGTCATGGCCAGCAAGGTTGCCGGCTCTTGGGCGGCTTGTTTCAGAATCGCCTGGGCGGCATCGCCCGTATCCAGCACACACCGGCTGCCGGCGCCATAGCGGGACGCCAGGGCGCCCAGATAGTCCTGTGCCTTTTCTTCATCGGACGCCTTGTCCACAATGCGCAGCAGTGTCAGTTCCGTGCCATGCACACTCGCCAAGCCAGCTGCATAGGGAATCACCTCTTCCGAAAATGGCGACCCATCGAGCGGTACCAGAATACGTTTGTACATAGCGATCACTCCAGAAGGCGTTATTGAGAGGTCATGGCGCAGCGTGTGCTGCGCATCCAGCACAGTATAAGTTGACCGGACATGAACGCCCTATGCCCAGCCGCGCTGATTCTTGCGGAAAAGCAAAACTCAGGAGCAAATCACGGCAAAAGGCCAGGCCATCACATGTCCTGTGACGCGCACTTACTTCGCGTAGCGCCCTTGCCCTTTCCAGGCATTCAGCGATGTTACGCTTTCAGTTCCGGCAATACGGTGTGTCAGCCCCCTCCAATCGGGACCCACGACACCGAGCCATCGCGAAGGACGCTGATGGAGCGCCATATTCACGACAAACCGACCGCACGCGAGTCCCTGGCGATCCATTACGCCAAGGCCATGGGCATCGTCATGGTGGTCATCGGTCATTATCACGGGTCGCTCTTTGACTTCTATCGACCGTACACCTTCCACATGCCGCTGTTCTTCTTCATCGGCGGGCTGCTGCTGGATCCGCGCACCAGTGCGCGGAAGTTCTACACGGGGATCGCCAGAAAACACGTGCTGTATGCGATCTCGACCTACCTGGTGATCGGGTCGCTGGCGGTCCTGTTCAGAAACGGCCTGGGCGCCGACATCCAGGGCGATCCGTTCAACGGCTCGATCCACGACATCCTGCTCGCCAACTACGAGTCGAACTTCGAGCAGAACACCTATTTTCTCGTCCTCTGGTTTATCGTCTGTTACGCGGTGACGTCGTCCGCCTGGTTTCCGATCATCAAGGCGACGCAGGCATGGAGGCTCTCGTCCGGCGTGTATATCCTGGCGATTCTGGCGCTGGGATACCTGGGGACCGAGATCTTCGCAGGCCGCTTCCAGGCCGGCAGGGACATCAACGACAACTACCTGAGCCAGTTCTGCGTCGCCTCGGCCTTCTATCTGGCCGGCTATGTGATCAGACCGTTCCTGTGGCGGTCCTTGAGCCTGTACGGATTCATCGCCGCGTTCTTCATCATGTACGTTTCCTCGCAGATCGGCTTCAACCACACGGTCGTCATGGCCTGGAGCAAATACCCCGACGGGTTTGTCATGTCGTTCATCAGGATCTGCTGCGGCATCTATTCGACGTTCTACCTGGCGTGGGTGCTATCCAGCGAAAGAATGGAACTGTTCGAGGCCGCCGGCAGGGAATCCAAGGCGATCATGAGCTATCACCTGATCGGCTATCTGTTCCTGGACCTGGCCTTCCACACACTGGGGCTCTACGACATCCGGAACGCCGCGCCGTTGGACCATTTCAGCAGCCCGGTATTTTCCCCGCTGTATATCATCCTGCCCACGCTGATTCCGGTCGCCTGCGCGATCTACTACCGGAAAGCAAAGGCCGGGATCGTCAGGCGCCTCGCGCCGGGCTAGAGCCTACCGTCCCCGCATCTGATCGATCAGCCGGCGATCCCGCTTGGTTGGCCGGCCAGCGTTTAAGTCCTGGGCGGGTTCCGGTGCCAGGCGGCGCTGTTCCGCCGCCCGTTCGCGAGCCGCGATGCTGTCGGCAGTTTCCTGATACAGCAGCGCAGCCTGGGGCGCCGGGCCGCGCACGCCGCTGATCGCGCGGATATCGACCTCGATGTCCAGACCGGTTTTGCGCACCCGCACGCGATCACCCACGGCGACTTCACGGGCGGGTTTGGCGACGACCTGATCATTGAGTTGAATGCGACCTGCGCCGATCTCATGCGCCGCCAGACTGCGGGTCTTGTAGAAGCGGGCGGCCCACAGCCATTTGTCGAGCCGGATCTTGTCCATGCGGTTTCCTTGCTGCTGCCAGGATGACACGATAGGGGATCAGGCGGGCCGGGGCAAGACGCCATCGACCAGGAAGTCGTCCAGAGAGCAGCTCACCACCGATTGGGCGGCCAGGGGCTTGAAGGAGACTTCGCGTTCGCGCAGTTCGCACAGCCAGGCTGCCTGGGTCAAGGGCTTGACGCCCGCCAGCGCCTGATGGGTGAACAAGCCGACGCAGGGCTGATGCGCTGGATCGCGGGCGGATGCGTATTCAAAAGCCTGAACGCCCGCTCCGCGCATTTCCGCCCCGAGTTGCTGGGTGGCGGCGTAATCGGACGGATGCATCAGCAGCGCACTGAAACGATCGAACGGCGGCGCCTGCAACATCAGGCCTTGATCCGTCCGGTACCCTGCGGTGAACAAAGTATGCTGGGTGATCAGCACGTCCTTGGGGGCCGGCCCCGTCATGGACTGACGAAAGACGAAACGGTAATAGGCGGACTCAGCCAACGTGGTCTGCTGACTCAGACCGCCATACAGCAGGCCGGGCTCGTGCCGGGCCCCGAAACGCGACCCCCAGGGCAGAGGCGGGTACCGGAAAGGCGATCGCAGCAGGTAATGACAGCGGTCGCTGCCTGCAGGCCAAGGGGGCTTGGAGGTTTCCAGCAGGGCTTCCAGGACAGCCTGTTCTTCCAGCGTATCGACATAGGCCAGGGTGGCGATCTGTTCCTGGCTTTCGACCAGCCGGTGCAAGATGCCCCGGAGAGGCTGGATCTGATCCGGGCCGTCGCATTCCGCCCAGATCAAATCTTGCCCCGCAGGGCATCGACGAAGCGCAGCACCGTCATCAACCCTTGAATGGTGCGAATCTGTTCGGCAGGCACCCCACCCGTGACCGTATTGGGTGACTGCATGAAATGCCGGATCCATTCGGCATCCCCCCCGGTCAGCGCAAACAAGGCCCGCGCCACCCGGATCAGCAATAGCGCGATTTCGCCTTGTTTGGAGTCGGGATCCAGGGACTGGGCTGTTTTCATGCGGCTGACCGCCGTGCGATGCATGCCCAGGACCGCCGCCAATTGAGCCTGGCGCAAGCCCAGCTGATCACCGGCCCGCAGCACGGCCTTGGCCAGGACGGCATCCGGGGCCGGAGAAGTCTTGAGCAGTGCAGTCATGGCGCCTCCCGCGTTGGAAATATAGTGCTATATGCACAATTATCTTATAAAAGTGCATTTATAACAATACAGACAAATACCGGAACTTACGACAAGCTGAACGGTCCAACATTATTCATTTCCCCACTCGGAGTCATTGCCTATGAAATGCCCCGCCTGCCCGGATACGAATCTGTCCATGTCCTCGCGTCAGAATATCGAAATCGACTACTGCCCCAATTGCCGAGGCGTCTGGCTGGATCGTGGCGAGCTCGACAAGCTGATCGAGCGCAGCGTCAGCGAATCGGCGCCCGCAGCCCGGCCCGCCGCCCCCCAGGGACATGCGCAGCAGCCCCGCTACGAAGATTCCCGCCGGCATGACGGCTATCGAAAGCACAAGTCGTTCTGGCACGAGATCTTCGACTAGGCAGTCCCTGATCGGTGGCGGCGTTCCGCCATCGTGCGCCGCAGCGAAGGACTATGATGGGTTCATCGGATTCCCGGACCAAGGCGATGTCACCCATCTACACCATCGGCCATTCCACCCATGATCTGCCCGCCTTCGCGGCCCTGTTGCAGGCATCCGGAATCGAACGGCTGGTGGACATCCGCACCGTGCCACGGTCGCGCACCAATCCGCAGTTCAACCGCGAAACCCTGCCCGGCTCGCTGGCCCCCTACGGCATCGATTACGAACATCTGGACGCGCTGGGCGGGTTGCGCGGCAAATCGAAAATCACGCCGCCCGAAACCAACGGTTTCTGGGAAAACGACAGTTTCCACCACTACGCCGACTATGCCCTGACGGATGCATTCCACCAAGGCCTGGACATCCTGATCAACCGGGCTCAGGTCCAGCGCTGCGCCATCATGTGCTCGGAGGCCGTCTGGTGGCGCTGCCACCGGCGCATCATCAGCGACTATCTGATCGCCCGGGAAATCCCGGTCCTGCACATCATGGGACTCAACCATGTCGACGCGGCCAGCCTGACACATGGCGCCGTCATCCAGCCGGACGGCAGCGTGCTGTATCCCCCTGCCAATCAGGCTGCCGACTGAAAAGCACTGGCCGCGGCAGCGTCCAGAGCGGACAAAGGCTTGATCCCGCCACCGCCCCAGAGCGCACTGGCGCCGCTCGTTCAACCAGCCGTCAACATGGTAAACATTCATGTCGCCCGAGAACCATTTCGCCGGACCATGATCTGAGCATCATGGCAGATCAATCTGCCTGCCTGGATGCAAGGTGCATCCAGATACTCTCTGGAGTCCCTGTCATGACGACACGTTCCCGCATTGCCTACCTGGCGGCCTGCTCGGCAGCTGTTCTTGGCCTCGCCACGGCTGCGCCTGTTTTCGCGGCCAATACCGCAAGCACGCCCGCTCAAACCGCGGCCCCGGCGACTGCGAAACAGGCCCCGGCTCATAAGGCTCAGACGCAACACAAAGCCAAAAAAGCCCACCCGTCCGTCAAACATCACACCATGCCGAAAACCGCATCCTGAACTCATCACAGTCTTCTGATCGGCTCTATTCAACGCCGCAGCATCCCGCTGCGGCGTTTTTCATATAGATTTTGGATACACTGAATCTCTTTAGACTTCACCGTTCGGACTGAAGCCGCATGCATCTGCAACGCCACACCCTGCACAACGAGCTGCACGCCAGACCTTCGATGTATTTCGACGCGCCGGCACAGGTCTTTCACCTGGCCTTTCTGGACGAAGACGATGCCGCGCAGACCATCATCCGCACCTTGTGCGACCGCCATGTCGCCCTGGCCGACCCTTCCCTGCCCCAAGGCGAATTTCCAGTCGGTGACGCGCGCCTGAAATGGGAACGGCACACGGAATTCCTGACACTCACCCTGGTCAGCCCCGGTGCGGCCCACAGTCCCTGGCCTGCTTTACCCGCGGTGCTGGCCGAGGTCGCCGAGACCCACAGCGAGCTGCTCATCAATGCCGACCAGATCTGCGTGGAATCGGAAGCATCCTGGCGCGGCGATCTGGCCGCCTATGGCTTCCATGACCCGGTCGGATCGGAACTGGACGATGGCAAGGCCACCGTCTGGAGCGACCTGCGTCTGAACGGCAACGGATTGAACCGCATGCTGGTGCTCAACCGCCAGCTGGATGGTCGTCGCCTCGGCCGGATGGCACGACGGCTGCTGGAAATCGAAACCTATCGCCTGATGGCATCGCTGACCCTGCCGCTGGCGCGATCGCTGGGCAGCGAATTGCGGCAATATGAAGCCGAACTGGTGGCGCTGTCGGACGACAACGCCCGGACCGAGGCCGACGACATCCGGGCGCTGCTCAAACGCATCACGCGGCTGTCGGCCCGCGTGACCCAGACCCAGACCCGCACCCGCCTGCGCTTCAGCGCCACCGAAGCCTATGCCCAACTGGTGTTCGAACGCATTGCCGAGCTGCACGAAAGCCGCACCGGCGACTGCCAGCAGCTGGGCACCTTCATCGCCCAGCGCTTCCGCCCGACGGTGCGCTACTGCGAATCCACCGATCAGCGCCTGACGCGCATCGGCAGCGCCGTGGCGCATCTGGGCAATCTGCTGCAGGCGCGGGTGCAGGTCGAAATGGAAGAGCAAAACAGCCAGATCCTGCAAAGTCTGAGTACCCGCGCCGATACCCAGATCAAGATCCAAAGAGCGGTCGAGGGCCTGTCCATCATCGCCATCAGCTACTATCTGTTCAGCCTGTTCAAACTGTTGTACCAGGGGATCCTGACGTTGGGCTTTGACTGGTCGCCGCAGACCGCTTTGCTCAGCAGCATGCCGGTCGCAGCCATCATCATCGGCGCCATCGCCCACCGGATCCGCAACGCCCGGCGACACTGACCAAAAAGTCACACCAACATCCATGCATACCAATACACTCCATTTCCGCAGCTTTCTGCTGCTGCTGGCCGCCGTTTCGATTGCGTTCATCAGTGTCCTGATGCCGTTTTACGCCGCCATTTTCTGGGGTGGCGTACTGGCGGTGATCTTCAACCCGCTGCACCGCTGGCTGCTGCGCCTGCTGGGCGGACAGCGCCCTGGCCTGGCATCCTTCCTGACGGTGCTGTGCATCACTCTGATGGTGATTCTGCCGCTGCTGTTCATCGCCGGCGCCCTGGCCAACGAAGTCGCCGGCCTGTACACCCGAATCAATTCCGGGCAGCTGAACTTAGGCCAGTACTACGAACAGATCGTTGCCGCCCTGCCCCCTTCGGTCCACGGTTGGCTGGATTCCTTCGGGGTGGGCGATCTGCTCAGCATCCGCGAAAAACTGTCCACCGGCGCCCTGCAGGCCAGTCAGTTCCTGGCCAAGCAAGCCGTCAATATCGGGCAGAACACATTTCAGTTCGTGGTCGGACTGGGTGTGATGCTGTATCTGCTGTTCTTCCTGCTGCGCGACAGCGCAAAGCTCGCACCGGCGTTCATGCAGCTTGTCCCGCTGCACGAAGACCATCGGCACAAGCTTTTTCAGAAATTCGCCACCGTAGTGCGAGCCACCGTCAAGGGCAATATCGTGATCGCCGCCACCCAGGGTCTGCTGGGCGGCCTGATGTTCACCTTTCTGGACATCCAGGGCGCGCTGTTCTGGGGAGTGCTGATGGCCTTTCTGTCGTTGCTGCCCGCCGTGGGGGCATCGCTGATCTGGGTGCCGGTGGCCGTGTACTTCCTGGTGACCGGCGCCTGGTGGCAGGGCATCACGCTGACCGTGTTCGGCGTCACGGTGATCGGCCTGATCGACAATCTGCTGCGCCCCATCCTGGTGGGAAAAGATACCAAGATGCCGGACTATGTCGTGCTGATTTCCACCCTGGGCGGCCTGTCGGTGTTCGGCCTGAACGGCTTTGTCATCGGCCCGCTGTTTGCGGCGTTGTTCATGGCCTGCTGGGGGCTTTTCCCCGATGCGTTGGCCATGATCCAAAACGGCAGCCAACAGGACAAGACCCCAGTTGCGCCCCACAGCGCGGCGTCGGACCAGGATTGAACGCCAGCGGCCCGCGCGGAAAATATCCGCCAGAGGGCCGCAGCCTGCTGCCCGGTGTCAGGACAGCAGGATCGCGACATTCACGACCAGCGCCGCCGCCCAGATCAGCGAGCGCATCGTCCCGCGCCCCAGGATGTACGCCGCGACGAACAGCACCCGCAGCGCGATCCAGACACCCATCAGGCCGGCCAGCCGGTCGACGGCCACATCCGCATACAGGGCATACAGCACCGCTGCGTAAAAGAAGGGCAGACCTTCGAACAGATTGGCCTGGGCGGCGTTGGCCCGCGCCCGCCAGCCTTGCTGGGATGCCAGCCAGGGCCGGGGATTGTCGTTATCGAAGCGTGTGCCGCCCGCCTTGGCTGCGATGGCGGCAGCATAGGGCAGCGCAGCGGCGGCGATCATCAGGCCCGGAATCAGGTTCATGGAGTCCATCCTTTTATTCAAAAAATTCCATGTATAATAGCTGGCTTTGGTGGGGTATGGTCCTGCCAGACTGTGGCGCTTTGACGTCATAGGATGACGCTTTAAGCGTCATGGCCGGCTTAGCTCAGTTGGTAGAGCAGCGCATTCGTAATGCGAAGGTCGGGGGTTCGACTCCTCTAGCCGGCACCATTCCCATCATGTCAATCAAGCCCTTTGCGATCCATCGCCTGGGGCTTTTTTGTTTGGTGATGACTTCAGCCCGGTACTTCGCTGGACTGCGCCGACCTCACCGACCTTCACCCCATCAACAAACGTTATTTCATGCTGCCCATCTCGCGGTCGGATTCCGCGCCCTCGAGCATCAGCGTGGTTTCCTCAATACATGCGAAACGCCCCTCGGCATCCAGTTCCGCGAATAGATACACTTCTTGCACGACCCTGGAGCCATCGCGCTTGACTACATACACACGGTGGCGGTCCGCATAACGGTTGCCATCGCGCAGTTCGTCCAGGATCTCGATGCGGGCCGAGGCCGTCACTTCGCGCAGTTTGCGCGCATGCTGCGCGAAGGCGTCGCGGTCGGCCCATTGTCCGTTGGTACGCTGCCTGAAATCGGGGCCGAAATGGCGAGTGAGCACATCTTCCAAGGGGCGTTGCTGCTGGTTGAGGAGATCGTCCAAGGCTGAGCGGATATTAGTGATTTGCATATTGTGTCTTTCTGACTGAGAGTGGAAAGAAACACTGTAAGCAAGCCAGCATGGCGTTAGTACGGTATAAATGACACTCGATGCCAATTTCACGCCAAACATGTCCAGCCCGATGATTTCGCCGGCGCAAGCTGCCACTGCAGACGGTCCACTCCTGCTGGTTGTGGCGCGACAATCCAGTACGGTGCGGGCCACACGACGCCATCGCCATGCGCGCGGGCAGTTGCTTGGCGCAACAACGGGCCTGCTGTCGGTCGAGGCGGGCTGCAGCCGTTGGGTAGTACCCGCCACGCATGCCGTCTGGATACCGCCAAACGTACCGCATGGGCTGCGCTCGCATGGGCCTTTCGTGGGGTGGAGTATGTATGTCGTGGCACCCGCCTGCACCGAACTGCCCAACGAGCCTTGCGTCTTGGCTGTCTCGGGTCTGATGCGCGAGGCGGTGGCGCGTGCCGCCTCGTGGACGGGCAGTGCACTTGATGCGTCGCAGGCTCGGCTGGCGGGCGTCATTCTCGATGAGATCCGTTCATCGCCGCAGCTTGCTCTCGGCCTGCCTATGCCGCAGGATGCGCGACTGCTGAGGATCACCCAAGCCCTATCCGACCGGCCCGATGATGGGCGGCGATTGGAGGAATGGGCTGACTGGGCAAGTATCGCATCCAGGACACTGACCCGCCGTTTCATTGCCGAGACCGGGTTCACCTTCACCGAATGGCGTCAGCGCGTGCGTTTGCTCAAGGCGCTGGAGCTGCTGGCGTCGGGCCGGCAGGTGACGGCGATTGCGTTGGACCTGGGATACGACAATGTGAGCGCGTTCATCGCCATGTTCCACAGGGCCTTTGGTGTCACCCCAGGGCGCTATGCAGCCTTGAAGCGTTGATTCGATCCTCTGCCGAGCGTGTCAGCGCTTCGCGTCGGGCCGCATTCATTCGCCATTCATCCGCAACTGCCTATCATGCTTCCATCCTGTCACCCTGCAAAGGCTGGATCATGATCCCATCGAGAGAGCGCTACAACCGCCTGATGATGACGGCTCACTGGCTGATGCTGGCTTTGCTGATCGCCATCTATGCCCTGATCGAACTGCGCGGACTGGTCCCCAAGAGCAACCCGCTGCACGATGCGATGAAGGCATGGCACGCCATGCTGGGGCTGACGGTGTTCTGCCTGGTGTTCGTCCGCCTGATCATCCGCAGCGCATCGCGCATCCCGCCCATTACACCGCCGGTTCCGGCCTGGCAGCACCGGCTGGCGCAGGCCATGCACATCACTCTGTACGTCTTTCTGATTCTGATGCCGCTGCTGGGCTGGCTGACGCTGAGCGCACAGGGCAAGCATGTGCCTTTCTACACGTGGGAATGGCCCGCCCTGCTGGGGCCGGACGAAGCCCTGGGCCACACGCTGCAAGACACCCATGAAGTCATCGGCAACATCGGCTATTTCCTGATCGGCATGCACGCCGCTGCCGCCCTGGCGCACCATTATGTCTGGCACGACAATACGCTGGTGCGCATGCTGCCCGGGCAGCGAGCAGACGCCGTTCGGCTCAACCGTCATCAGGACCGGCGTTTCTCCAGCCACTGAAAGATGCCCATGCCCGCCAGCATGGCGGCGACGAACAGCGCCGCCTGCCAGCGCCCCGCCCCCAGACCGACCAGTGCCGGACCGGGGCACAGGCCCACCAAACCCCAGCCGATGCCGAACACCAGGCTGCCGACAACAAGCCGACGATCGATGATGCGCACGGCAGGCAGCGTCAAGGGCAGCCCCAGATAGGTCGTCGCCCGTCGGCCTGCCAGCCGGAACGCCAGCAGACCGGCCAGCACGGCGCCGCCCATCACCAGCACCAGGGAAGGATCCCAGGCCCCGGTGATATCCAGAAAACCAATGACCTTGGCCGGTTCGGCCATGCCCGACACCAGGAGACCGATGCCAAAGATCAGGCCGGACAGAAATGCAGTGAACAATGCCATGATGTGATCCTTACCATCCCAGAAAATGGCGCGCTGCCGCCACGGTCAACATGCCGGCGCCGATGAAGCACACAGTGGCCACCAAAGAACGCGGCGACAATCGCGACAGGCCGCACACGCCGTGCCCGGAGGTGCAGCCGCCCGCATAGCGGGTGCCCAGCCCCACCAGCAGCCCGGCGAGGATCAGGATGCCGGCATCCGCATCGATCCGGATCGGAGCGCTATATCCCATCCCGTAGGCCAGCCAGGGCGCCGCCATCAAGCCGGCCAGAAAAGCCAGCCGCCAGCCGCGGTCCCCCGGCCCTGCTCGCAGCAAGCCGCCCAACACGCCGCTGATGCCCGCAATGCGGCCATTGAGCAAAATGAACAGGGCAGCCGCCCCGCCGATCATCACGCCGCCGATCAAGGCGGACCAGGGCGTAAAAGCATTCCAATCAATCATGATGGGTTCCCGTAGGACAGTAAATGGCATAAAGCGCCACCAGCACCCGCAGCATCTGCGCATTGGCGACGCGGTAAAAGACCTGCTTGCCGCTGCGCCGGGTAGCGACCACGCCTTCGGATCGCAGCACCCCCAGCTGCTGCGACAAGGTAGGCTGATGGATGCCCAGCAGGGTTTCCAATTCACCCACGCAGCGTTCCCCCTGGGATAGCTGACACAGCAACAACAGGCGGTCGGAATTGGCCAGGACTTTCAGGTCGGCCACCGCCAAGGCGGCGGCGTCCCGTAAACGGTCAGGGTCTAAAGTGTCGGAAGACATGGCACAGGCAAGCAGTAGGGATTGATTAATAATATATCAATTAATATAATATTATTCAATAGATTGAAAATCAGAGCGCTATGATCAGACAGCTCCCTTGTGGGCGCTGTCGCCTTGAACCCAGGAAACCGCCGTGTCCCTTTCGATTCAGCCATTTTTTGATTCCGTCACCGGCACCGTCAGCTACGCGCTGTCTGATCCCGCCAGCCAAATGGCGGCGATCATCGACCCCGTGCTGGACTACACGCCGGCATCCGGGCGCACATCCACGGCATCCGCCGACCGGATGCTGGACTATTTGCGCGATCAGGGATTGACTCTGCAGTGGATTCTGGAAACCCATGCGCACGCCGATCATTTGTCGGCTGCGGCCTATCTGCGGCAGCAGGCCGGGGGACGCATCGCCATCGGCGCACCCATCCGTCAGGTACAAGGGGTATTCAAAACCCTGTACAACCTGGGGGCGGAATTCCAGGCCGACGGCAGCCAGTTCGACCATCTGTTCGCCGATGGCGACACCTTCATGATCGGCACGCTGCAGGCCAGCGCCCTGTTCGTTCCGGGCCACACGCCGGCGGACATGGCCTATCAGGTAGAAGACGCCGTCTTTACCGGCGATACGCTGTTCATGCCCGATCTGGGCACGGCGCGCACCGATTTTCCGGGGGGTGACGCGCGGACGCTGTACCGGTCCATCCAGCGCATCCTGGCGCTGCCGGATGCCACCCGGCTGTTCGCCTGCCACGACTATCCGCCCGACACCCGTCCCGCCGCCTGGGAAAGCAACGTGGCTCAGCACAAGGCGCACAACATCCACGTGCGCGACGGCATCACGGAAGACGCCTTCGTAGCGCTGCGCCAGGCGCGCGACGCCACGCTGGATGCCCCGGCGTTGATGCTGCCGGCGCTGCAGGTCAACATCCGCGCCGGCCACCTGCCGGCTGCCGAAGCCAACGGCCTGTCCTACCTGAAGATCCCGCTCAATGCGCTGCCTGCGGCGTCAGCAGGGGCGAAAGAACCTCGCTGACGTCACGTCACGGCGAACGTCAGAACGTCGAGGCGCAGTGCCCGCCGCTAGGCGCCACACCCGAACCAGCAGCAATCAGCGGAGGTTCGGCGCGGATGTTGACCGGAGCGCTGTCCATCCAGTCCCAGGCAAAGAACGAGACCAGCAGCAGCCAAAAGACCAGGGTCAATAATCGGTTCATCATCTGGCGCCCCGTTCAGAACGCAAACCGGCGGCGCACCCGCACACCGATCAAAGAACCCAGGAAGGCCATCGGCACCCAGATCCAGCCGTGCAGGCTGCCAGTGGAAATACCGCTGACCATGGCGCCGATATTGCAGCCGAAAGCCAAGCGGGAGCTATACCCCAACAGCAGCCCCGCCCCCAGCCCGATCATCCACTGGCTGGCCGTCATGGGCCGTGCGGCGGCGCGCGGTTTGCCGGCGGCAATCCACAAGGCGCCGGCCAGGATGCCGATATTGGTGATCGAGGTGACGTCCAGAAAAACGGATTGGGCCAGCGTGGCGGCATTGACCGGTTCGCTCCAGAAGGCGTTGGCCGCCGGATCGAACAGATGGGTCGCCGTGGCCAGCTTGGCGGCCCATAGGCCAAAGCCGTACACAATGCCCCAGGGCTGGCCGGCGATCACCAGATTCAGCACCGCCAGCAAGGCCAACAGCACCGCGCCGATCAACAGTTTCCGGTCCCACCAAGGGGCTGCGGCCCCGGTCCAGCGGGTCACGCTCCAGCCGATCACAGCCAATCCTGCCAGCGTCAACAACAAGGCCGTGGGCGCACCGACCTGCGTCACCAGCCCATAAGGCGGCAAAGCGCCCAGCGACAGCCATTGGTCCAGGGTCGCGGACCCCAGAAAGCTGCCGATGGCAAACAAGGGCAGAATCGCCATGTTCATGGGAATGCCCAGACCGGCTTTGTACAGGGTGCCGGAACCGCAGCCATCGGCCACCTGCATGCAAGCGCCGAACACGAAGGCCCCGACGATCAGACTGACGCTGGGCGGCCCCAGCGCCGCCCCCAGATCCGTCGGATAAGCCGCCAGCAAGGGCATGGACACGGCGGCGGCGATCGCCAGCAAGACCAACTGCGCCAACACGCCGGATGGATCCCGCTGTTCGATCAAACGCCGCCAGCCGGTGGTAAAGCCGAAGCGCGCGCCGGACAGCACGGCGCCCAGGCCGATGCCGACCAGAAACAACAACGCCTGACGCAAGGCGACGGACCAGGCCAGAAAGACCAGAAAGGCAGCCAGCACCACCGCCAGAGGAAGTCTCTTCATCATGAAATATCGGCCTGTTTAACCGAACAGGCCTTTGACCTGGTCCAGAATCTGGCTGCCGCGACTGGGGACGTTGCTCATGGGCCGGGACGAATCCTGCGACCATTCGGCCAGCGATTCCGGATACAGCCGCACATTTTTCACGCCGACCACTTCCGACAGCGCGAACCAGTCGGTCGCCGCCCAGTGGCCGGTGTTGCAAAAGGAAATCGTTTCAGCCGCCTGTTCGCCGGGCAGCAGTTCCGCTGCGATCTGACGGGCTTGATCCGAGGACACGAAGATCGAAGTGCCGGGCTGGAACCAACGGCCGTTTTCCACGTTGACCGCGCCCTGGATGGTGCCCGGCACCTGGGCGGTGGGGGCCTTGACCTTGCCCAGATAGAAATCCAGTGGGCGCGCATCGACCAGACGGGTCTGAGGATTGCCGACCTGGGCCGCTACCTGGTCCGTGGTCGCCAGAATGTTTTCGTTCAGCTGCGCCTGGAAAGCGCTGGCCGCGACGGTCGGCGTCGCCTGGTCTTGCGCCAGCCCCGCATCCGCCCAGGCCTTCAGCCCGCCATTCAAGACCGACAGATCAGTCAGACCCAAGTATTTCAGCGTCCAGTAGACCCGCGCCGAGGCGCCGAAATCCGAGCTGTCCGCCCCCGAAGACACCACGACGGCATGCACGCCCTGATCCACGCCCAGCGCCTGCACCAATTGCGTCAAACGATCCACCGGCGGCAGCTGGCCGGGATTGTTCGCCGGGCCGCGCCACTGAGCATAGGGGGCCGACACCGCGCCTGGAATATGACCAGCCGCATACGCTTCGGCGGGGCGGATATCGATGACGCGCACCGAGGCCTGTTGATGCAGGGCATTCAATTCAGCCGGGGTCAGCAGCGGCTGGGCCGCCCAGGCGCTGGTCGTGGCGGCCAGGGCCAGGACCGCGCCACTGAAAAAGACAGACAGAAGTTTCATCGCGCAAACCATAAGAGAAAACGGAACAGGCGATCATTGTCCCAGATTCAATCTGGCGGCCAGCGATACAGATATAGCTGTCAGTTATATGAAAAACAGGACACTAAGCACGCAACGGCCCCGCCTGATTGGCGGGTACGATCTGGATGATCCGCGCAGCGCTGTCGGTGGCGGCGGACAAGGCGGCCTGGGGCGATGCGCCATCCGCCCAGGCGTGCACGAAAGCCGAGGCGAAGGCATCGCCCGCCCCGATAGTCGAAACCGCCGGGACGGTCCGGGCCGCATGAAAATGCCCTTGTTCGCCATCAAAAAATAACGCCCCGCCGGACCCCAAGGTGACCAGAATGGACTGCCCCTGGCGCCGGATCAGCCGGCGGGCCAGGGCCTGCGCCACGTCGGGCGGCGGCGCATCGGTCTGCAAAGCGTTCCCGCCTCCCAGTTTCGCCGCCTCGTTGGCATTGACGCATAACAGATCCGCCTGATCCCACAGACCGTGCAAGGCGGCGGGATCGGACAGCTGCCGCGCGCCAGGCGTCACCACCAGACGAAAGGGCCGTGCCGTCATGTCGGCCAGGGCATCCTGCAGCCACGCCTGGGATTCCAGAGACAAGCCCGTCACATACACGACATCGGCCTGCGACAGGCCCGCGAAGCCCTGCCCGCCGACCCAGGCGCTGGCGCCGCGCTGCGCATAGGCCCGGGCGGCGCCCGCATCATCCACCATCACCACCGCCTTGCCGGTCGGCAGCGTGTGATCTGAAATCGCGGCGCGAATTCCGTGCCGCTGCAGCAAATCACGGATCAGACCGCCTTCCAGATCGCGCCCCACGCAGGCATGCACCGTCACCTGCGCGCCCAGCGCTGCGACGTTCAGCGCCGCATTGACCGCCCCACCCCCGGCATACAGGCCGATATGGTCCACATCCTGCTTGGCGCCCCGCATGGGCTGGACATGAGAAACGACGATATCGACGATGGCCGCGCCAATGGTGGTGAAGTGCATGCTGATCCAGACCGTAAGGGTGACAAAGATCGGAAAGCCTAATCCAGACGCCGGGGGATAGCAATGCCGCCGCCCCCGCACGCGACAGCCAGCCATCCGGCACAGGTGCGGGTACCCCCTAGGCGATGCCAAGAAAAATCAGGGTTTTCCCTTGTGCAGTACACTGCTGAGCTGAAGAATTCTCTTCCCGATCTCATGCCCCATTCCCATTCCCCGGCCCAGCGAGCGCCCGCATCGCCCGGCCTGGTCATCCTGGCGCTGGCCATCGGCGCCTTTGCCATTGGCACGACTGAATTCGCCACCATGAGCCTGCTGCCCTATTTCGCGCAGGATCTGGGCATCGACGCGCCGACCGCCGGGCACGTCATCAGCGCCTATGCGCTGGGCGTGGTGGTGGGCGCGCCGCTGCTGACCGTGCTGGCGGCCCGGATTGCGCGGCGCACACTGCTGATCTGGCTGATGGGCATGTTCTCGCTATTCAACGCTCTGTGCGCCTTTGCACCCAACTACGAATCCCTGCTGGTGCTGCGGTTCTTGAGCGGCCTGCCGCACGGCGCTTATTTCGGCATCGGATCCCTGGTGGCGGTATCGCTGGTGCCGCACAGCAAACGCAATCAGGCGGTGGGCCGCATGTTCCTGGGTCTGACGGTGGCCACCATTGTCGGCGTGCCGCTCGCCAACTGGCTGGGTCATGCCCTGACCTGGCGGTGGGGCTTTGGCCTGGTCGCCCTGTCGGGCCTGCTGACGATGATTCTGGTGGCGCGGCTGGCGCCTCATAGCCCGCCGGAACCAGGCGCCAGTCCCCGACGCGAACTCGGCGCCCTGAAGCACCTGCAGCTCTGGCTGACCCTGGCGGTGGGCGCCATCGGCTTTGGCGGCCTGTTCGCGGTCTACACCTATCTGGCCGACGTGCTGCTGGAAGTCACCCATGTCTCGCCAGAGACCGTGCCGCTGATCTTGAGTGTCTTCGGCATCGGCCTGACGGTAGGCAATATCCTGATTCCCTGGCTGGCGGACAAAGCCATGTTGCCGACTGCGGCGGGCCTGCTGCTGTGGAGCGCGGCCATGACCGCGCTGTTCCCGCTGGCTGCCGACCACGTCTGGTCAATCACCCTGAACGTCTTTTTCATCGGTTTTGGCGGCGCGCTGGGGACGGTGCTGCAGACCCGGCTGATGGATGTTGCGCGGCATGCCCAGGGCCTGGCTGCCGCGCTGAATCATTCTGCCTTTAATTTCGCCAATGCCCTGGGGCCGCTGTTGGGCGGGATGGCCATTGCGGGAGGCTACGGCTGGACCTCGCCGGGCTGGGTGGGCAGCGGGCTGGCGCTGGGCGGCTTTGCCATCCTGATGCTGTCCATCGCCCTCGACCGGTCCCGCGCCGCCCGCTAAATCAGCCCATCGAAATCCGAGGCGGCGTGGCGTTCGCGCAGGTTGCCCTCGGCGGTACGATTGACCAGCCGCCCCCGCTGCACAGCCGGGCGGTCTGCCATATGATTTGCCCAGCGCAGCACATGCTGGTAATCCTGCGCCGACAGGAACTCGGTGACGCCATATACATGACCCAGCACCAGCCCGCCGTACCAGGGCCAGATCGCCATATCGGCGATGGTATAGGCATCCCCCGACACATATTCATGCTGCGCCAGACGCTGGTCCAAGACGTCCAGCTGGCGCTTGGCTTCCATGGCAAAGCGGTCGATGGCGTATTCGATCTTGATCGGCGCATACGCATAAAAATGCCCCAATCCGCCGCCCACATAGGGCGCGCTGCCCACCTGCCAGAACAGCCAGGACAGGCATTCCGCGCGGCCTGCCGGATCCGTCGGCAGAAAGGCGCCGAACTTTTCCGCCAGGTGCAGCAGGATGGCGCCGGATTCGAACACCCGGATGGGTGATGCGCCGCTGCGGTCGACCAGGGCCGGGATCTTGGAATTCGGATTCACGTCGACAAAACCGCTGCCGAACTGGTCGCCTTCGCCGATCTGGATCAGCCAGGCATCGTATTCGGCCCCGGCATGACCGGCGGCCAACAGCTCTTCGAGCAGGATCGTGACTTTGATGCCATTGGGCGTACCCTGGGAATACAGTTGCAGGGGATGCCGGCCCACCGGCAGTTCCTTGTCGTGCGTCGGACCCGACACGGGGCGATTGATACTGGCGAAGCGCCCGCCGCTGGGTTTTTCCCAGACCCAGACTTTAGGCGGAACGTAATCGGACGGCTGATTCATAGGTGATGGGCTCCTGCCGGCGAAGCGGCGCGATGAAAGTGATGCCGGCCCGGCAAACGCCGGACCGGACGACATCAATAATGGGGAGGACGCTCGTCTTGCGGATTGCGCGCGCCGGACGGCCCCTCGGGGCCGCGCTGCTGACGCAGGCTGAGCAATTCGCGGGCCAGAGCTTCGATCTGCTGCTGTTGCCGGAACACCGTCTGATTCAGTTGATCCAGCAGATCGTCGGCATAGACGGCCTTCATTTCCAGTTCGACGATACGCGCTTCCAGCACAGCCTGTTCACTCATGTCCATACCCCCCGGCAAGCCCTTATTACAGCACAGGCGGCAAACCGGGGGCCGACGGTCAAACGGCCAGGAACTCCGCCAGCATGCCGGCCACCACCTGGGTGGCGCCTTTTAGATCAGTCAGCACGACATGCTCGTCGGCCTGCTTGGCCCCGGATTCCAGCACCGTGCGCGGGCCGGCCCCGTACATGACGGTGGGAATACCGTGCTCGGCGTACAGTCGGGCATCGGCATACAGGGGCGTGCCCACCGCAGGAATGGTCTCGCCGAATACATGGCGGGCATGCTTTTGCAGGCTGGCCACCAGCTTTTCATGACCCGGCAAGGGACGCAGAGCACGGGCCAACAACAGCCGGCGAATACCGATTGTAATACCTGGCAGCCCCTGGACCGCCGCCTGAATGAATTGCCGCACTTGAGCTTCGACCTGCTCGGGGTCTTCTTCCGGAATCAGGCGGCGGTCCATTCTCAGCACCACCTGCCCCGGCACCACATTGGTATTGGTGCCGCCCTCGATCCTGCCGACGATCATGGTCGGGTTCGTGATGCCGTCGATGCCGGAATGGATGTCATCCAGCGCCGCCGCCTGCCGGTAGATTTCCGTCAGGATGCGGTTGGCCGCTTGCAGCGCATCGTGGCCGGTCTTGGGCGCCGAGCCGTGCGTTGCTTTGCCGTTGACCGTGATTTCAAACTGCAGGCAGCCGTTGTGCGCCGTGACCACCGCATAGCTGAAACTGGCGCACACCGCATAATCCGGCTTGCTCAGACCATGATCGAGCAACCAGCCGGGGCCTTTCAGGCCGCCGAATTCTTCGTCGTAAGTAAAGTGCAATTCCACCGCGCCTTTCAGCGAGGCGCCGCTGGCTTCCAACGCCCGCACGGCATGCAGATAGGTGGTGAAATCGCTCTTGGACACCGCGGATGCCCGGCCGTACAGACGCCCGTCGACGACCTCGCCGCCGTAAGGATCGTGGGTCCAGCCGTCACCCGGCGGCACCACGTCGCCATGCGCATTCAGGGCGATCACCGGACCGCCCGACGCGTACTGGCGGCGCGCGATCAGATTGGTGATGCTGCGCATGCCGTAAGCCTGCATTTCATCGGCAGGGACGGCATGGCGTTCCACCTGCCAGCCCCAGCCTTCCAGCACGGCGGCAACCGCCTCGGCATGCGGGGCGGTGTCGCCCGGCGGCGTATCGGTGGGAATGCCCACCAGGCGCTGCAGCAGCGCCACCTGTTCATCAAAATGCTCGTCCACCCAAGCATGCAGGCGGGCGGACAAGGCCGGATCCACAGACGCGGTCGTACTCATCATGAACTCCTGAAACCGCGGGCGCCCGCAGGCGCCCGCACTCATCAACGAGACAAACGTCCCCAGATGCGCACACGGCTGATGCCGCCATCGGGGAACATGTTCACCCGCACGTGCGACACCGCCCCCACTGATTTCAGCGCGGCGCCTTCGTAAAAGTGCTGCTTGTCCATCTCGGTCTTTTGTTCGCCCAGAATCTCGGGCCAGAACATGGCTTGCGTGATCAGCGACTGATCGGTGGATTCCTTGACCAGCGCGCCTTGCACGGACACGCGATCCGGGTAGTTGCCCTTGAAGTGAGCCGTGTCGATCTCGATTTTCTCGACCGTGACCGGATGGCCCAGTTCGATGATGACCCAGTCATTGCCGGGTTCTCGACGGCGGCGGGTTTCCCAGCCATCGCCCATATTGGCGCCACGACCAGGGGTCAGCAGCGGCATGGGCGAGCCAAAGTGGGAATCGTTGTAGCCCACGATGCGCCCGCCGCTGGCCAAGGCAGACACTTCGTACAAGGTGTTGGGGTCTTGCTTGTCCCAGTCGCAGGCCGGCTGACCATAGACGCGCAGGCGGGCCACGCCGCCATCCGGGAAGATGTTCAGGCGCAGGTGCGTCCAGACACGGTCATCCGAGATGTCCACAAAATGATGGGAATTGCCCTTCAAGGACGTTGCCGCTACGATTTCCACCCATTCGGTCTTGTCCGTCGGGTCGCCCTCGCAGCGGGCGGCCTGCACGGATGCCGCCGGAGGAAAATTACCGGTGAAGTGACTGGTATTGATGTCCAGACCGCGAATGACACCGGGCAGACCCAGTTTGATCACGGCGGTATCGTTGCCGCCGTTGCGACGGCGCTGCGTTTCCCAGCCGTCCATCCATTTGCCATGATCGTCGAACTTGCCCACGATGAACACAGGCTCGGAGTCCTGCAGCATACGTGAGGCGCTGGCGAAAAATTCGTCCGTGCAGGACACGACTTTCGCACCCATTTTTTCGCTGGCCAGGTTCGGATGGCGAGTGGCAAAAACAGGCAGATCGACAGCCGGGGCATCGATCACGGTGCCGACGGGCAGATTGAGAGAAGCCATGGTGATACGCTCCAGAGATTCAGAATGAACCCATCCGGGCCGCAGCCCAGATGGTGAGGCGCCGGGCCTCATGCCCAGCGGAAAAACAGTCCTGACATTCAGGACGCCGCGCCCGCGGCGGATATCCACCGGCGCGGGGATGGTCTTAGGCGGCCTTGAAGGGATGTTCCTTGACCCAGTGACGGGCAATATCGGCCCGCGTGGCGATCCACACCCGGTCGTGTTTCTGGATATGGTCCAGGAAGCGCTGCAGGCCGGCAAAGCGCGCCGGACGGCCCGTCAGACGGCAATGCAGGCCCACGGACATCATCTTGGGCGCGGTGTCGCCCTCGGCATACAGCACGTCGAACGCATCGCGCAGATAATGGAAGAAATGATCGCCCGTGTTGAAACCCTGGGGCGAAGCAAAGCGCATGTCGTTCGTATCCAGGGTATAGGGCACGATCAGCTGCGGATGGGTCTTGCCATGACCCAGATCGACCTCGGTCCAGAACGGCAGGTCGTCGCCGTAATAGTCGGAGTCGTACAGAAATTTGCCTTCTTCTGCGACGATGCGCAGCGTATTGGGGCTGTCGCGACCGGTATACCAGCCATCGGGATGACGACCCAGCAGCCGGGTGACGATGTCCACACAGCGCTGAAAATGCTCACGCTCGACCGATTCGGGCACGTGCTGATAATGGATCCAGCGGTAGCCGTGGCACGCGACTTCGTGCCCCAGTTCGACAAAGGCGCGAGCTGCTTCCGGATTGCGTTCCAGCGCCATGCCCACGCCGAACACGGTCAAGGGCAAACCGCGACGCTCGAATTCCCGCAGAATGCGCCAGACCCCGGCCCGCGACCCATATTCATAGATGGATTCCATCGACAGATGACGATCGGGATAGGCGGCGGCACCGATGATTTCCGACAGAAACTGCTCCGACCCGGCATCTCCATGCAACACGCAGTTTTCGCCGCCTTCCTCGTAGTTCATGACGAACTGGACGGCCACACGGGCCTGGCCCGGCCAATTGGCCTGCGGGGGAGTACGGCCATAACCGGCCAGATCGCGCGGGTAATGGGGGTCGGTCATGATGGGTCTCCTGAGGGATGAATATCAACGCGGGATGTCAGCGCCGCGCATTAAGGGCCGACCAGGGATCGATGACGCCGTCTTCCGGCGTCTCCATCCGCTGTTCGCAGTCCTGTAAATGATGGTCCATGGCCGCCCGCGCGCCCTGAGCGTCGCGCTGCCGGATATGGTCCAGAATGTGCCGGTGTTCGACATACGAACAGGCGCTGCCTTCGGGGCTGCCGCCCAGGGCGATGATCAGCGTCGTGCGAGCGCACAGCCCCGACAGCATGTCCGTCAGTACCTGGTTGTCCAGCAAGCGGGCCAGCTCGACGTGAAATGCATTGGACAGCCGGATCCAGCTGATCCGGTCGCCCTGCTCGTAGGCCTGCTGTTCCCGATCCACCATCTCGTCCAGCGGCGCCAGGCGCCGGGCGATGTCGTCCAGTTCGACCAGCTGATCGATGGTGACGCCTTCCAGCGCGCGGCGCATGGCAAAGACATCGCGCACTTCCTTGGGGGTGGCTTGCCAGACCCGAGCACCGCGATTGGGCTCGATCAGCACGATCTTGTCGTAAGCCAGCTGCGCCAACGCCGCCCGCACGGTGCTGCGCGAACAGTCAAAGATCGAGCACAAGGCCGATTCCGTCAGCTTGGCGCCCGGCATCAGGCGGCGGTCCATGGCGGCATCGAAGATCTCGCCATAGACGCGATCGACTTCGGATGACTGGCTGGCAGGCTTCGGGTTACGCAGGGAAGAGGCCTTGGGGGCCTTCAGATCCGGCGAAACACCCCGTGAAGGTTTCAACTGGAGCATCGGCGTGAGCGATTCGGTATCGAATCATGGTCAACAAAAATTGTTGACAATTATTGGGGATCACGCGAGAATCGTCAACACAAATTGTTGACAATATGTCGGATGCCTCTCTGGACGCACTAAAACAGCCTGACCGGCACCGACGCCAACCATCCTGCCCCGAGACAATCCGTGCACTTGCGGACGCTTCGCGAACCGGTCCTGTGACCGGAACGGCCATACCGGGGGCCACATTGGCAGGATACTGACCGGGGATCAATCTCATGGGAAAACTCTCCACCCATGTCCTGGACACCGTACACGGTGTGCCGGCTCAGGGCGTCGCCCTGGAACTCTATCGCCTGGAAGGCGATACCCGCACTTTGCTCACACAGACCGCCACCAATCACGATGGCCGATGTGACGCGCCCTTGCTCAGCGGTGACGCGCTGCTCAAAGGGACATACGAGCTGGTCTTCCATGCGGGGGACTACTTCGCGGCCAAGGGCGTGGATCTGCCCGAACCGCGTTTTGTGGATGTGGTGGTGCTGCGTTTCGGCATCGCCCACCCGGAACAGAACTATCACGTGCCCTTGGTCGTGACGCCCTGGACCTGGTCCACTTATCGCGGCAGCTAAGCGCCGCCGGTTCCCCGGCATTCATCCAATAAAACAAAAGGAGACAGGGCCATGGAAGGCTTTTTCCTGGAATACGGCAATCTGCTGCTGCGCTGGCTGCACGTGATCGCCGCCATCGCCTGGATCGGCGAATCGATCTATTTCGTCATGCTGGATCTCAGCCTGCACGCCCCCAAAGGCGAACACAGCAAGAGGCTGGGCGTCTACGGTGAAATGTGGGCCGTGCACGGCGGCGGCTTCTATCACAACCAAAAATACCTGACCAACCCGGCTGAGCTGCCCAACGACCTGCACTGGTCGTTCTGGAAGGCCTACACCACCTGGCTGTCCGGTTTCGGCCTGTTCATGCTGTTGTACCTGCTGAAGGCCGACATCTACCTGGTGAACCCAGCCAGTCCCTGGGAATGGGCCCGCAACATGAGCGGCACCGAGGCCGGTATCCTGGCCGTGCTGTTCCTGGTGGTGGGCTACAACGTGTATTCGCGCCTGTGCCGCATCATCAGCCCGACCGTCAACCACGACGGCTGGCTGAGTGTCGCCGTGGGCGTGATGATGGTGCTCGTGGCCTGGTTGACGACCCAGATCTTTCCGGGTCGGGCGGCTTTCCTGATCACCGGCGCCCTGATGGCCACCTGCATGTCGGCCAGCGTGTTCTTCTGGATCATTCCCGGCCAGCGCCGCATGGTCAAGGCCCTGAAAGCCGGTGAAAAGCCCAACCCTTTGGATGGCGCCTGGGGCAAGCAGCGCTCGGTGCACAACACCTATTTCACGCTGCCGGTGATTTTCCTGATGCTCAGCAACCACTATTCATTCACCTATTCGAATGAATACGCCTGGGTCATCATGTCGCTGTTCATCTTCGCCGGCGCCGTGATCCGCCAGTATTTCGTGCTGCGCCACACGGGCAAGAACGATCTGCGCTACCCGGCTGCCGGCGTCATCATGCTGGCCCTGATCGGGTGGATCGCCGCGCCATCGCCTGCTACGCCGGTCGCGGGCCTGGCTAGCGGCGCACCCGCTCAGGCCGCCGTCACCATCGAACAGGTGCACGGCATCATCGCTGCGCGCTGCACCGAATGCCATTCGGTCAAGCCCACTCAGCCCGGCTTCGCCGCAGCGCCCGCCGGCATCATGCTGGACACCACGGCGGAAACGCTGCAGCACGCCGCGCAGATCAAGCTGGTGGTGGGCAATCAATACATGCCGCTGGCCAATCTGACGAAAATGACGGATGAGGAACGCGCCGTCATCGCCGCCTGGAGCGGACAGTAAGACCCGCCTCAGCGCACCGGATGCCGCTATCCGATGCGCTGACGCATCATCCACTGGCGCGGGGTCATGCCCAGTTCGCGCCGGAACGCCACCCGCAGCGCCTGCCCGTCAGGAAATCCGCTGCGGGTGGCGGTCAATTCAATCGGGTCGCCCGCCGCCAACAGCGCCTGCGCCCGCAACAGCCGCGAGCGCCGCAACCAGCCGCCCAGGTTGTCGCCGGTACGCGCGCGGATATGGCGAGCCAGGCTGCGGGGGCTGGCGCCCACCTGTCGGGCCAGGACTTCAAAGGGCGGTACGTCTACAGGGTCTGCGCGCAACCGATCCAGCAATTCAGCCACCCGATGATCGGTCTGTGAGACCGGCGCTGGACGCTCGACCACCTGGGGATGGCCGCCGCCACGCTGCGGCGCGATCACCATGCGGCGCGCGACGCGATTCGCCTCGGCCTGGCCGGAAATCCGCGCAAGAAGATGCAGGCAACAATCCAATCCAGCCGCGATACCGGCGGATGTCACGACCTGCCCCTCATCCACAAAAATCGCTCCCGCATCGACCTGCACGCGCGGAAACCGCGCGGCAAACGCCGGAATGCACGCCCAGTGCGTCGTCGCCCGCCGCCCATCGAGCACACCGGCCTGAGCCAGACCGAAGGCGCCCAGACACAGGCCGGCGACGATGCCCCCGCGGTCAACCGTGGCGCGAATGACACGCACCACCGGTTCGGGCAGCGGTTCATCCGCATGACGCCAACCGGGCAGTATCAGCAGATCGGCAGTCGACGCAGTGTCCAGCCCATGCGGGATCTGCACTGTCAGGCCGCCCTGCGTAGAAATCACAGGATGTTCGGCGCAGACGTCCACCTGGTGCGCCTCGTCCGCGAACGGTTCCCCGAACACGGCGATCGGCGTCGAGAGCATGAAAGGGCTAATAGCGTCGTAAGCGATGATGGCGATGTGCATTGGCTGAATTTAATTGAAAACTGGCCATCCAGCCAGTCGACCTGGCCTGTATCCGACCCTAAGATTGCCTGGACACCCATTCAGGAGAACCGCTATGCACCGTGCACTCGTCGTGATCGACGTCCAGAACGATTACTTTCCTGGCGGGGTGCTCCCGCTGCACGCCGCCGAGGACACAGAACCCGCCATCGTCGAGGCCATCCACAAGGCCCGGCAGGCGGGAGACCGCATCGTGCTGATCCGGCACGTCTCGCCCCTGGCAACCGGACTGTTTGCGGCTAACAGCCCGGGCTCCGAGATCCGGCCCGCCATCCTGACCGCTGCCGGGAATGCCCCGGTGGTCATCAAGCAGTTCGCCGATGCGTTCCAGGAAACCGATCTGGCCGCGCAGCTCAATGGCATCGACGCGCTGCTGCTGTGCGGCATGATGACTCAGAACTGCGTGGTATTCACCGCCATGTCGACCGACGCGCAGCCCTTCGGCGTCACCGTCCTGGAGGATCTGTGCGCGGCGCCGACGGAAGTCGTGCACCGCATCGCCCTGAACGCCTTGCGTTCCAAACTGGCTGTGAGCAAGACCGAGGATATCTGGGCGTAAGCGCGGCGGGCCGCATGCCGGGGGCGGTGCGGCGCCACGCCCGCCCTGCTCAGTGACTATTGGGCTGACAAATAAACCCCTGCGACAAGCCTTCCGGCGCGACCAGAGACCCGCTTTCTGCAATCTGGACCCTGGTATACCCCGGTGCGCAGCCGCAGGCGCCGGTCAAAGGATTGAGCGTCGCTTGCCCCGCGGAGCTGAAGCAGCCCCGGCGGCTATTGATCATATAGCCGCCGCCCGCCGGACGCGCCAGTTCCTGCCAGACGCCCTGGCGGCAGACCAGCAGGCCGGCGTAGCGGCCATCCCGGCCCACTGCGCTCTCGGTCGCGCAAGGGCTGCCCCCGATCCACCCCTGTTCCAGCACCACCCCCTCCTGGGTATGCACCCACGCGCCGCTGCGGATCGTGCCGCGCACCGAGGCATCGCCCTGGAAATCCGGGTTGCGGGTATCACGGACCCGCAGGAAATCCGTCTCGGCACCGGTCGAACCAGTCGCCTCATCGTCCGCCGCCAGCGTCAGATCAACCGCCAATGCGACCGCGCCTGCCCCCCAAGATGCCCCCTCAGGCAAGGCCAGACGACGCCCCACCCCTCTGAAATGCAGGGGATCGTGCGGCCAGAGCACCAATCCGCGACCCTGAGCGGCCATCAGCCACTGCGCCACCAACGCCTCATCGACTCCGCCGTCCGCGCGCCGCAAGCCGCCACGTGTGCCGATCAAGGCCTGCAGCCGACAAGGGGCGTGCGGACAAGCCCCCGTGCGCACTATCCGCAGCGCCAGCGTCTGACGCAAGGGCCCCTGGGCCTGCCAGCCATCCGCCATCAAGCCGGCTGCCTGCAGTTCCGCCCAATCGGGCGCCGCCCAGTCGGCAACGCCGTGGGCCGCCAGGGCCTGTGGCGCGTCCGCCTGTTGCAGGGCGGCGGCATGCTGGCGCAGATAGGCCTCAGCCGCCGCTCTGGCAGGTTCCATCCAGGCAGCCAGGGCCTGCGCCTGCGTGGCGCGGGCCCGCTGCGCCCATTCCTGACCGGCCCACACCGCCACGGCCAGGCTCAGCGCGGCCACCAACATGAATTCCAGCAGCAAAGAGCCGCGCTGACGGCGCTGCCTAGCGCACATGGAACACAAACTGGTTGGTGTCGCCCTTGGCGCAGGCCGATTCGGCGGATAAGGCGCTGTAGGGCGTCGTGTCGTCCTTGACCGTCCGGGCCGCCCCGCCGTTGGCGCTGACCGTGATACGGTCCGCCACCCGCTGCAGCACCGAGGCGATCGAGGGACACGCGACGTGGTTGACCTGCGCCAGGCGCACCAGAAAGCCGGCGCCGGCATCGTCAGATTCGACCTCGACCGTGCCGCCGCCACCCAGCCCATGCAGCACGGCGCCGGCGCTGGTGCGGGTCAGCACGGTCGAATCCGCCACCATCGAAGCCAGGTTCTCCGTGCCGATACCGGCATACGGCGGATCACCCGAGGTGCCGGCATTGACGCGCGTCTGCATCACGAACCGCGCGAGTTCCTGACCGACTTTGGGCACCTTGTTTTCAAGCACATATCCGCCAATGGCGGGAATGCCTATCACCGCAATCAACAACACAATGGCCGTGACGATAGACACCTCGATCAGAGAAAACCCCTGCTGAGACCGCCGACGCCCCCTTGCCGATCCCCTATTCCACACGCGTTCATCGTTCTGCATACACCCCCCTTGCCGTTTTCCGGCCATGACACGCCAGCCCCTATTGGCTGGCGTGAAACATCATCCAGCCCCGACGCAAATCATCGATGGCTGCGTAATGCCACACGCCGATTCCCATTACGACCGCCACACCCGATAACAGGGCAAGCCAGCGCAAGGTCTGGGCCTGCACCCGGATACGGGCCAACCAGACCGTGGCCATGCGCGCATGGGCCGCCTGAAACCCTGCCGGCAGGCCTTGCGCCGCCACCACGTCTTCCAGATACCAATACAGTTCGCGATCCAACAGCCCGGTATCCCAGGCAGCCGCGCCGGCCAGCCCCTGGTCGATGCGCCAGACCATTCGCTGCAGATGCGCCCGCAGCCAGGGGCTGGCGCCATCCAGAAACAATAGGATCACCGGTCTGAGCTGAGACGAGCTACCTGCGCCCGGCTGCAGCAAAATGGATACCAGGGCCAGCAGGCGCAGAGCCTGGACCTGACGATACAAGCGCCACAACCCCACCCGATCCAGGCGACGACGCCACGGACCGCAGGTGCGCGGCAACGCCCACCACACGGTCAACGACAAGGCGGCCACCAACACGGGGATGCCGAGTCCCCAATCGCGCAACAACCGGGCGGCGGCAAACAGGGATCGCGCCCAATCGCCCTGAAAGGCCGGCGGCAGACCCTGGAACGCCTGCAGCAAAGCGGGCACCGTCCAGGCCGGCACCGCCAGCACCAGCACACTGACGACGAGCAGCGCAACGGCAGCCGAGCCCAGCGTCGTCCACAGCAACTGCCGCGTTCGGATCAGCAGGCCCAGATGTCCGGCCAGCGCCTGAAAGCAGGCCAGCAAGCGGGCATTGCCAAACGCCTGCGCCACCCGGATCAAAGCGCGCTCGTCGGCGGGCAGACAGCCGCGCCAGGTAGCGTCCAGGTCCCCGCCGCTGGCCTCGCAGGCAGCCGACCAGCGACCGGATAGCCGCCCGCGCACCGTACCCGGCCCATAACGCTGCGCATCCCGATCGAACAATTCCCGGATGGTCAGACGGCCCTGTGTGCCTGCCAGCACCGCATGCAGATACTCGAAGTAGTCCGCCCGCCGGTCCGAGAAACGCCAGGCATCCAGACGATCGCGCCATGCCGGGAACCGCTGCGCCAACGCCCTCACGCGGAACATGAGGCGCCCCTTGCCTGCCGCTGACGGCGCAGCAGCAGGGTTTCGAAGGCCATGAAGCGCGTCTCGACGTCGCGCGGGTCGACCTGGCCCGCCCCGACCTTGAGCATGGCGTGCGCCAGCGCGCTGTCGACGGGGTCGGGCAGAAAACCGGATGCCGTGGCCGACACATCCGACTGCACGCCCGGCTCAAGCAATTCGGCGGCGACCGTCCGGCCGGCATAACCGGCTAGTTCCGGCAGCTGCGGCAAGCGGCAGCGGGCGCAGCCATCGGGACGGCGGATGCGCAGTTGCTCCGCCCGGATGCCCCACAGCTGCTCGATCCAGCCCAGCCAGCGAGACCAGTCCTGACGGGTCCCTTGCTGCTGGCGCGACAGGTCCGCAGGCGTGGCCGGCACCGCGCAGGACGCGCACAATTGCGGCAAGAGCGCCTGGAACACCAGCAGCTTGAGCACTCCCGGCATCTGCAGAAAATCGCGCGGCACGCCGATGAAGGCGGACGAAAGCCGATCCACAATGGCGCGCGCGGAGGGCGCATGCACCGTGGTATAGACGTTGACGCCCGACCCGGCCAAGTCCATCAAGGCCAGGCCGCTTTCCGCATCGCGGATTTCCCCCAACAGCACATCATGCATGGCGGAACGCTTCAGGGTGCGCAGCTTGGCCGCATAGCGCCCATGCGCCTGCTGGTCCAGATCGCGGCCAATGGTGTTCTGCACCGCCCGCGCGATCCGGTATTCCACCGGTTCTTCCAGCGTGATGACCTTGCGCTCATCGGGCAGGCCCCGGATCAGGGCCGCCAGCGTGGTGGATTTGCCGGAACCGACGGCGCCAGCCAGCACGATGGCGCCGCCTTCGGAGCGCATGACACGCTCGAAACAGGCCTGCTGATCGGGCCGATAACCCAGGGCGCTCAGGCCCGCATCCCGTACCTGCGCATCCCGCGCCAGAAACCGCAGGCAGACGCTGGGGCCGCGGTCCGCTGCCAGCGAGGCCCAGCGCAAGGTGTAGGCCTTGCCATCCACACGCCGCAACAGACTGCCCTGCTGCTCCAGAGTGGGATCGAAGACCGCCCCGTTACCGCCTTGAATGTCCATCCAGGCCACCGACAGCACGTCCAGCAGCAAATCGGTTCGCATGGGCCGGAAGCGATCCGGCGCGATATACCGACCCGACACGGTGTAGCGAACCTCGGATTCGGGGGCATCGCGATAGACATTCAGGTGCAGATCGGTCGCCTGCTGGCGTACCCCCCATTCCACCAGATCCTGAAACACCCCGGCCAAGGCCGTGGGGGTGCGGTCCGCGGCCGTCACCACCGAGGACATCGCAGAGCCGGAATCGCGCGACAAGGCCAGCAGCAGCGCCGCCGGCAGCACGTAGCGCGCAGGCTCCGACAAGCGCCCGCCTGTCGCCTGGATACGCCGCACCAGGGCATCGGCCTGATCACCGCCCACGTATTCCGCCCGCGCCAGCACGGTGACAGTGCCGTCGGCCCGTTCCACCGGGCAGATCCGGTCCGCCAGCGCTTCCACCCCCAACTGCCGCGCCAGCACCCGCCGCAGCGGGGGCTGCAGCGCTGACAGTTGCTCGGAGTGATCGATGGTGGCGGCGGCAGACAGATCGAAAGGCATCGGGGGTTCGGCTACCCGCAGCACGGAAGACCAGGCTTTCATGGCCGCCCCTCGCCCAACAACATGCGCAGGCATAGGGAATGGCGATCCTCACCACGTTCCAGCTGCACACAGGCGCCATTCATGCCGCGCAGTTGATACACTCCTGGATCCTTGGCATGTCCGGCGGGGAAAGCCTGGCCGCGCACATACAGATAGGCCCGCTGGCCGACCTGGACTTCGGCCATGAGCGCCCGCCCCACCCCGTACAGGGCGACCAGGCGCGGCGCCAACAAGGGCCGCGCCGCATGGTCCGCCCCGCGCCCCGCTGCAGCAGAAGACCCGGCCTGCAAGGCCTCGCGCAGATCCTGCTGCATCAATTCACGCACGGACTGCATTTCCCAGGATTCCTCCGGCGGCGAAGCAAAGACGGATACAGCGGGGGCCGGCTGCGCCAGCGATAGCGATGCCCCCACGCCCCAGACCAGACACGCCCCTATCCAGAGACGCAACACACGACACTGCCGGATATCACTCTTGGTTTTCATATAGGGATCCTTCCAGGTGCAAGACCAGACGGCTGGCTTTGAGGCCAGGGCGCGCGCCCGGCGCATGCGACAGAGAGACCTTGTGCCAGGACACCGACTGCGACAGCGGCGCCAGCAGCTCGCCCGAGCGCAAGGGACCTTCGACTTTCAGCAACCGGCTGGCCAAACGGGGCAAGTCTGGCGGCGGCGCAACCGCCCGGCCTTGCTCGTCCCGGGGCGGCGGCACCTGCACCGCCTGGGGCGCATCCATGCGCAAGGCAGTAAAAGCGGGCAATACCGCTTGCAAGGCGCTGGCCCAGTCACGGGCCACCAGGCGCGAAGCAGGCAGGCGAGCAGGATCGGCGGGCTGCCCGGCCAGGGGCAGGGTCCAAGCCGCCTGGGCCCGATCCAGCGTCGGAAAATCGAGCCGCCAGGCTGTGGGCGCCGCCCGCAGCAGGCCGCGATTGTCCGCCTGCGCAGCCAGCCGCCGGTATTCGCTGCGGCACTGCCAGCCGCCTGCGCCGGGCTGGCAGTGCACCTGCTGCAGTACCCAGCCCGCAACCTGCACAGGCTGCTCATACAAGGCTTGCAGCAAGGTCCGCGTCCCTTGTTCGCCATGCACAGGACGCTGGGCCAGCACATGCGCCAAGGCCCGTTCCCAGAGCAGACGGCTATCGGACGCCTGTTCCAGCGCTGACGCCTTTTCCGCAGCGACGCCCCAGCCCCACCATCCAGCGCCCGCCAGGACCACCAGCGCCAACAGGGCCAGCCATCCGCCCCGGCGACGCACCCGGACCAAAGGCGGCGCCGATGCCGCCTGCCGGGCCAGGGCCTGCAGCACCTCATTCCCATCGGCATCGCAAGGCCGCACCTGCAGACGGGGATAGGCCAGCCGCAAGGCTTCCACCGCCTGATCCGCCAGATCGGCATCCGGATAGCTGCGATCCGCCCGCGCCAGCACCACACCTTCGTGACTGGCCAGAACATGCCAGGCATCCGGCCCCAACGGCACGACGCAGGCCACCGCCCCCTGGGGATGCTGCCGCGCCCACAGGTCCGCCGCTGCCCAGCAGGGCTGCCGCGATTTCAGTCCCCGCACCAGCCCCAGAGCAGCCGGTGGATTGCCTGACAGCGCCTGATGCGAGGCCCCCTCGCGACGCGCCTGAGCGCCGGCGAGTTCGGGTTCACCCAGCACCGGCATCCACTCCAACCCGAAGACCAGCGGCGTTCGCTCTACCCAGATGAGACGTCCGGCCAGCATCATTTACAGACCTTCCTCGACCTGCGCGGTGATGATCAGCACGGTCGCCAGGCGCTGGGTATTGAGCCGATCACCACCGCCCAGGATGGCGGGCAGGCCAGGATTCAGACGCCGCTCTCCGGCCTCGGACTGCTGTCGATCGAAGCCCGACACCACCAGCGGCTGGCCCGGCTGCAGCGCCAACTGCTGCACGGTGCCGTTGCCCTCGACCGTCAGCTGCTGCAACTGCAAAGGATTGTCCCGACCGCCGAAAGTGACCGTCTTTAGAGGCTGCGCCACGGTATTGTCATACGCCAGCGACAGCAGAATCTGGCCGTTTTCCTGAGCATCGGGAACGAGCGTCAGCAGCGACCCCACGGTTTCTTCCTTTTGATTGACGGACACCGCCGGCACCGCCAAGCCGTTGGCCCCGGACAGGGGTGTGGTTTCCACCCGATCGATATAGGAAAACGTGGTGCGCACAGCATGGGTCACCGGACGGCGATTCAGGGTCAGCATGGGCACGCTGCTGCGGCGCACCAAACGCACGGATTCCCCCAGCGCCTGGATGACGGCCTCGCTGCCGCTCAGCGTGCCGTGCGTGATTCCCACCCCCAGACGGCCTGCCGGCCCGCTGCTCAGGGCGGGCACCGCCAGGCCAGCGGCCAGGCGGGCGCCGGAAAACACCACGTTCCAGTCCAGACTGGCCTGCGCCTGTTCGTTGAGCGCCACGGTCAATTCTTCGAACACCAAGCGCACGCGCCGGGTCAGGGAGCGGTTTTCCTGATCCAGATACGCGGCGACCCGGTCCAGCACATCCGGCAGATCGGTGACGACGATCGTCGCGCCCGCCCCCTGTTCGGCCACCAGCAAACCGGCCTGCGACAGAAAGGGTTCGATACGGGCCCGCACGGTTTTCATCACATCCTGATCGCCGCTTTGCAACTGTGTGCTGGACGTGCTGATGAACCCCCCGTCCGTCTGCCGGGCGCCCAGACCCAGCGAGGCCTGCGCCCGCGCATCCAAGGTCAGGGCGCGAATATTGAAGACGCGCGTCTCGGTCCGGAAAAACTCGATGCGGTCCTGAACGTAGCGCCATCTGACGCCCAGGTGCGCACACAAGCGGTCGAGGATCTGCGGCAGCGGCGCCGGCGCGCTCGCCAGATCAAAGGGCTGTTCGGCATCCCTGGGCGCCACCCCCTGCCCCGCTGTCTGCGCCAGTCGCGGTAAAAAGTGCCAGGATGGCAGCAAGGCATCCGGGCGGACGTGCACAGGAATGCCGGTGACCGCAGAGATCCGTCGGGCAATGCGCGACAGGTCGTCCGTGCCATCCGCAAACAGCAAGGTCGTGCGCACTCGCGCCCGCAAGGCCGGCGGCAGGGACAGTTCCCTGGCCAAGGGCTGCGACCTGCCCGCCACCCAGGGCTTGTCGATATCCTGCGCCGCCCGCCGCTGAACCGGGTCGTTCAGAGAACGGACAAAGCGCTCGTGCCCCTGTTCCACCGCCTGATCCGCCTGGCGATAGCGCTGCGCGGCCTGCTGCAAGCGTTCCTGCAAGGCGCAGCCCGACAGCAGCAGTGACAGGGCCAGCAACGCCCCAGCGTTCCGGGGGTTCATGCGCCGTCTCCGGGCGCCTGGGTGCGATCACAGCGCTGCGCCAGCGGCACCACGCGCAAGACACGGTTAGCATAAAAGCATGGCTGCACCGGCCGGTCGCCCAGTTCGGTCGCGGCCAGCAGATTGCGCACGGCAGGCCGGAATGCCTCGTCGAAGACAGCCGATCCGGCCAGGGGAATATCCACGTCCACCGCCCAATGCTCGGCCTCGAATGTCCATCCGGCCAGGCCTGCCCAGCGGCTTAGCGCCCGGCGCATATTGCCATCGGCGGGCGTGACCTCGAAGGGGCGCGACACCGGCGGCGCCAGCTTGAGCGGCGGACTCGGCATTGGTTTATTGGGCAGATCGGCAGCCGCTGCCGGGTGCCTGGCCGCATCAGACACCAAGGCGCCAGACCCGCCCGGTCGCACAGCCTGGGACGGCTGCCCGGCATCAGCGCTGAGCGCCGGCGCAACACCCGCCCCCAGCGCTACCGTGTCGCGATCCCCTGCGACAGCGCCCGGCGCGCCATCCGCCACCCGCCGGGCCTCGGCCACCAGCAGCCCGCCGCGCATCAACAGATGATCCGGCACTCCACGCAGCACCAGATAGTCCCCGGTGCGCCGCGCCTGCAGCAAGCGGTCCCCCGCCGCCGTGCGGGCAAACAGCGCGGGAACCGCCTGGCCCGCTGGATACTGCAGCCAGGTCTCGCGCCCATCATCGAATATCTGCAAGGGCGCCAGATCGGCATCCCCGGACAGCCGCCAGTCGAAGTGATAGCGCCCGACGGAGGGTTCCAGCCCCGCCCATGCCCGCCACCCGGCCCCGGCATCGGTCGTGACGCAACCCGCCAGACCCAGCACCAGCACCACCATTCCCAAAAGCCTGACCATGCCGCTTCTCCCAGAATCCCCCTGGATGCGACATGCCCAAAAAAAAGGCGCCGGATTCAGGGAATCAGGCGCCTATGGTGGCCTGGCGGCGAAACCGCCGCCAGACTGGGATGTACGAACGGATAAAAACGTCCTGGCAGCGATCCTAACGCTGGTGCGCCAGCCGGTTGCCCTCGGCGGAAGCCGAATTCAGGGCGGTCACAGCGGGTTGCTGGCCGTCGAGAGCGGCGGTCAGGATCTGCTGGAAACGGGTCCGGATCGCCGGGTAATTGTGGATGCGGAACCCCTGCCCGGTGACGGCGGAACGCCCTGCGTACACGGCCACCAGATCACGCCACTGGCCCAGATTTTTGTAGTAGCTGGGCGGCGTGGTATCGAAAGCCGCCTGCGTCAGCGGCAGATAACCGGTCTGCTGATACCAGCGCGACGCCTGCTCGGGCTGCGTCATCCAGCCCAAAAAGGCCGCCGTGGCATCGGTCACGGGTTTGGGGGATTTCATGACCCACAGCCCCGCGCCGCTGACAAAAGGATTGCCGGGGACCTTGGTGACTTCGGGATAGTACGGCAGGCCGGACACCGCGTACTGCAGCTTGCGCTGGTCGTTGAATGCGCCGATGTGGCCGGAGCTGGACATCATCACCGCGCACTCGCCCTTGGCGAAACGGCTGACGGAATGCATGCCGGCATCCGGGCGCACCATGATTTCGGAGCGCACCCAACTGATCATCAGGGACAGATGGCGCACGTAGGTGACGTCAAAGGAAAAACTGGGCAGGCCTTTGGCCTTCAGGCCGTTATCCGCGCTGGCGTACAACTGATTGTTGACGGCGGCCAGGTTTTCCAGATTGATCGACACTGGCAAGTCGGACGTCAGCGGGCATTTGCGCGAACCCTTGTTCGCCAGGCTGACCAGCTGGCCCTGCAAATCCATCCAGGTACGCTGCGGCGTGGCAGGCACCAGACCGGCTTTCTTGAAGGCGTCCTGGTTGTAATACATCACGGGGACTTCCAGCATCGCCGGAAAGGCCATCAGGCGGCCCTTGGCGTCATGGATGAACGCATTGTCCGAGGACACGAACCAGCGTACGCCTTTCAGGGGAGCAGATTTTTCCAGGGTATACAGCGGCTGGATATAGGATCGCTGCGAGATGTCTTCCAGGGTGTGGCTGTCGCCGATCTGTGCCAAAGCAGGCAGGGATTTGGACGCCGCTGCAGCATCCAGCGCCTGGTTCAGGGCTTCGGGCGTATCGAACGTGCGGATCTTGACCTGCACGTCGGACTGGCTGCGGTTGTAGTCCTTGACCATGGACTGAAAAGCATCGGCGTTATGCCCGTCCAGACTGATCCACACCGGCACATCGGTGGCGGCCCAGACCGGCGATGCCGCCACGGCTGCCGCCAGCATGCAGGCAGCACGATACCCCGAACGCGCAGCGCCGGAACCAAAGGGGAAATTCTTCATGAATCAGTCAATCCAAAAAAGGAAATCGAATGTCGGGAGCGCGCCCTGAGACCAGATCCGCCAACACTCTGCCGGAACCGGCTCCCATGGTCCAACCCAGGCTGCCGTGCCCCGTGTTCAGATACAGATTACGGATGCGCGAACGACCGATCAACGGCACGTTCGATGGCGTTGTCGGTCGCAAACCGGACCAGAACTGAACGTTATCAAAATCAAGCGCACTTGGGAACAGGGATCTGGCATGTTCCGCCAGCTGATTGCAACGGCCAGTATCCAACGCGCGGGAATAACCGCCGATTTCCGCCGTCCCCGCCATGCGCAGATGATCGCCCAATCGCGAAACGACGATCTTGGCTTCCTGGTCGACCAGGCTGACCATCGGCGCAGCAGCCGGATCGCGCAGGCGAAACGTGGCGGAATAGCCCTTGGCGGGCCAGACCGGGCAGGACACCCACAGGGGCGCCAGCAGTTGCGGGCTGAAGCTGCCCAGCGCCACCACATAGGCGTCAGCCCGCAGGGATCGGAAGAACCCGTCGGGTTCGAGCAATTCAGCCACCGAGATGCGGTCATTGACCGGCACCAGGCGGCTGACCCTCGTATTGAAGCGGAAGATCACCCCGGCGGCCTGCGCCCGCTCGGCCAGCGCGCGCGTGAACAGATGCACGTCGCCCGATTCATCGTCCACCGTGAAATCGCCCCCGACGATCGGGTCGCGAGCAGCCGCCAGTGCCGGTTCGATGCGCAGGACTTCCGCCGCATCCACGATCCGGCGATCCACCCCCAGTTCGCGCATCCGCGCCGCGCTGGCCTGCGCGTATTCGAATTCGCGCGGATCCCGATAAAACGCCAGGATGCCGCGTTCCAGATGATCGTATTCGACACCCAGATCGGCCCTGAGTTCGCGCAAAGTGGCGCGACTGTACTGCGCCAAAGTCACCATGGCCCGAAGATTGGCGGCAAAACGCGGCGCCCGGCATTCGTTCAGATAGCGCGCGCACCACAGCCACTGGCGAGGGTCCAGGCGCGGACTGACGCGCAAAGGCGCATTCGCCCGACCGATCCAGCGCAAGACTTTTTTCAGCATGTGGGCGCTGGCCCAGGGTTCGGCGTAGCAGACCGAAATCTGCCCGCCATTGGCACGGCTGGTTTCCAGCGCCACCCCAGGGCGGCGTTCGATGACCTCGACTTCGTGACCCGCCCGGGCCAGCCACCAGGCGCTGGATACCCCGATGATGCCGGCGCCAAACACCGCAACCTTCATGCCCGGACCTCGGCGAGATCGGCCTCGGACGTAAAGGCATCGGCGTAAAACATCGCTGGCGGCAAGGCGCGCTGCTGCACGAAATCCTGGCGTGCGGCCTCGACCATGGCCGGCGCGCCGCAAGCATATACCTGATGGCCGGACAGATCCGAAAAATCGTCCAGGACCGCCTGATGAACCCAGCCGCAACGGCCTGTCCAGCCGTCCTCGGGCAAGGCATCGGAGACGACCGGCACAAAGCCGAAGTCCGGCCACTGATCCAGCCAGGTTCGGGCCAGGTCGGCCTGATACAGATCGGCGGGCCGCCGCCCCCCCCAGTACAGCACGGCAGGACGACGGTCGCCGCGCATCAACATGCTTTCGATCATGGCCTTGATAGGGGCGAAGCCGGTGCCGCTGGCCAGAAAGACGATGGGGCGATCTTCGTCGCGCAGGAAAAATGAACCCAAGGGACCTTCGATGCGCAGGATGTCGCGCGCCTTCAGGGGGGTCTCGCCGCGCCCGAACACCGTGTCGGTGAACATCCCGCCCGGCATGTGGCGCAGGTGCAGCTGCACCCGGTGATCCTGCGTCTGGGCGCAGGCCATGGAATAACTGCGCCGCCTGCCGTCCTTGAACAGAAAATCCAGATATTGCCCTGGCTGGAAGGCGAAGGCTTCCGCCGAGGGCAACTGCAGCGTGACTTCCATGACATCGTCAGCCAGCGGCGTCAGCGCCTGCACCCGCACCGGCATTTTGCGCACGACGATATCGCCGCGCATGCGGACTTCTTCGGCTTCGATCACCACGTCGGACGTGGGCCGCGCCTGGCACAGCAAGGTATAGCCCTGCGCCCGGTCGGCGGCGTCGAGAATCCGTTCCGGCGCTGGCCCGGCCTCGTAGCTACCCGACAGGACCTTCCCCCGGCAAGTGGAGCAGGTGCCGTTGCGGCAGCTATAGGGCAGGACCATGCCGGCGGCCAAGGCGGCGTCCAGGATGGTCTGCCCCGGCTCGACGGCGAAATCCCGACCTGCCGGCTGCACCGAGACCTTGAGACTCATGACGAATTCCAAAAAAACGTGGGCGATTTCTCATTTTAGCCCCGCCCGGACCCGTCGACCGGCAGCGGCGGTACGCCGGTCCGCCCGGCGTCCGCCTGTCCTGCGTCACCCTGTCTTCAGTTGCCGGACCACAGGCTGGGCTGCTTGATCTTCACATCCAGTAGCTTGCCCTTGCGGGCGCGGCGCCCCACATAGATGGCCAGATCGTCCGGAGACAAGGTCAGCTCGGTGTCGCGGGCGCGATAGACGCCGCGCAGCACCACCCCCATCGGCCCCACGGCGGCCCACTGCGCCAGGCGGTCGCCCTCGTCCAGCCCCATCAGGATGGTGCCGCGGCCCCCGCCGGCCAGAGTTTTCAGTTCGTCCAGCGCCACAACCAGGAATTTGCCTTTCTGGCTGAACAGAGCGACTGCCTGATCGTCGGGCTTGAGCAGCAGGGGCTTGAGCAAGGCATCGCCCTTGTCCACCGTGACGAACTGCTTGCCGGCATGCTGGCGGGTGGACAGGTCGCCGCCCGTCGCCACGAAGCCATAGCCCGAGGCCACGCCCAACAGCAGACGCTGATCAGGCGGCGCCACCCACATATGCACGATCCGGCTGCTGGGTTCCAGCGTCAGCATGGACGTGACCGGCTGGCCGTCGCCGCGCGCCGAGGGCAGGCTGGCCACCGCCATGCTGTAGCTGCGCCCGGTATTGGACAGCGCCGTCAGTTCCTGGGTGCTGCGGCATTCCACGGCGTCGTACAAGGCATCGCCCGTCTTGAAGCTGAACTGCCCAACGTCGTGCCCATGCCCCTGACGCACCCGCAGCCAGCCTTTTTGCGACATGATGACCGTGACGGGTTCGTCCAGCACCTGGGTTTCCAGCACGGCGCGGTCGGCGGCCTCGATCAAGGTGCGGCGGTCGTCCCCGTACTGCTTGGCGTCGGATTCGATCTCGCGGATCATCAGACGGCGGAAGGCGTCGGGATTGTCCAGCAGATGCTGCAATTCCTGCTGTTCCTCGCGCTTCTTTTCCAGTTCCTGCTCGATGCGGATGCCCTCCAGACGGGCCAGCTGCCGCAAGCGCATTTCCAGAATATCGTCGGCCTGGCGCTCGGACAGCGAGAACCGTTCCATCAGCGCGACTTTGGGATCGTCCGCCTCGCGAATCGTGCGGATGACCTCGTCCACGTTCAGATAGACGATGCTGCGCCCTTCCAGGATATGGATACGGTCCAGCACCTTGTCCAGGCGATGGCGCGTGCGCCGGGTCACCGTCTGCGCCCGGAAGGCCAGCCAGGATTCCAGCACCTGGCGCAGGCTGCGCTGGCCGGGCCGGCCATCCGTGTCGATGCATACCAGGTTCAGCGACACATTGCCTTCCAGCCCGGTGCGCACCAGCAGCAGATTGACAAACTCGTCACGGTCGATGCTGCGGGATTTGGGCTCGAACACCAGGCGCACCGGCGCCTGCTTGCCCGATTCGTCGCGCACCGCATCCAGCAGCCCCAGCACCAGCGCCTTGGCCTGCTGCTGTTCGGCTGACAAAGATTTTTTGCCCGCACGCGGCTTGGGATTGGTCAGGTCCTCGATGGTTTCCAGAATCTTCTGGGCGGAGGTGCCCGGCGGCAGTTCGGTGACGACCAGCTGCCACTGCCCCCGCGCCATGTCCTCGAAGTGCCAGCGGGCGCGGGCCTTCAGGCTGCCCCGGCCACTGGCATAGATCTGCGCAATGTCTTCCGCGGATGAAATGATCTGCCCGCCGCCCGGAAAGTCCGGCCCCGGAATCATGGTGTACAGATCAGCGTCGCTCAGCGTCGGCCTGCGCAGCAGCGCCACGCAGGCTTGAGCGACTTCGCGCAGATTATGGGATGGGATTTCAGTCGCCATCCCCACCGCGATGCCCGAGGCCCCATTGAGCAGCATGATGGGCAGACGGGCAGGCAGGCACACGGGTTCCTGCTGGCTGCCGTCGTAGTTGGGGGTGAAATCCACCGTGCCTTCGTCCAGCTCGTCGAGCAACAAGCGGGAAAACGGCGTCAGGCGGGCCTCGGTGTAGCGCATGGCGGCGGCATTGTCGCCGTCGCGCGAACCGAAATTGCCCTGGCCATCGATCAGCGGATAGCGCAGCGCGAAATCCTGCGCCATGCGCACCATGGCGTCATACGCCGCCTGGTCGCCATGCGGGTGATATTTGCCCAGCACATCGCCCACGACACGGGCCGATTTCACCGGACGCGACTGCGGCCCCAGACCCATGGCGTCCATGGCGTACAGAATGCGCCGCTGCACGGGCTTCTGCCCGTCCGATACTTCCGGCAGCGCGCGGCCACGCACCACCGACACGGCGTAATCCAGGTAAGCCTGCTCGGCATAACGCCCCAGCACCAGGCTTTCATCATCCTCTGCCACCAGAGAATCAGGTGTATTGGCATCCATCGTCATTCCTTACACATCCACTTCGGCCAGATTGCCTTTTTCTTCCAGCCAGACACGCCGCTGGTTGGCCTCGCCGCGCGCCATCAGCATGTCGAACATGCGCGCCGAGGCATCCAGGCCTTCGTCGCCGTGACGCACCTGGGCCAGCCGGCGCGTATCCGGGTTCAGTGTGGTATCCCACAACTGTTCGGCGTTCATTTCGCCCAGCCCCTTGAAGCGGCTGATGCGCCAGGCCCCTTCTTTCAAGCCCTCGCCGCGCAGTTTTTCCTGCACCGCATCCAGTTCCACCTGATCCAGGCAATAGAGCTTGCGGGCCGGGCGCTTGCCCGCCGCCGGCACATCGACCCGGAACAAGGGCGGACGGGCGATGTAGACATGGCCCGCGTCGATCAGGCGCGGAAAATGGCGCAGGAACAAAGTCAGCAGCAGTACCTGAATATGGGCGCCATCGACGTCGGCATCCGACAATATACAGATGCGCCCATAGCGCAGCCCGGACAGGTCCGCATCCTGCCCAGCGGCATGCGGGTCCACCCCGATGGCGACCGAAATATCATGGATCTCGTTGTTGGCGAACAGACGGTCGCGCTCGACTTCCCAGGCATTCAGGATCTTGCCGCGCAGAGGCAAAATCGCCTGGAATTCCTTGTCGCGCCCCATCTTGGCCGACCCGCCGGCAGAATCGCCCTCGACCAGAAAGACCTCCGTGCGGCTGACATCCGTGGATTCGCAGTCGGTCAGCTTGCCGGGCAGCACCGCCACCCCGGATCCCTTGCGCTTTTCGACCTTGCGGGCGGCGCGACTGCGCGCCTGGGCCTGGCCGATCGCCAATTCCGCCAGGCGCTTGCCGAATTCGACGTTGGCGTGCAGCCATAATTCCAGGGCATTTTTCAGAAACCCGCCCACCAGGCGCACCGCGTCGCGGCTGTTCAGGCGTTCCTTGATCTGGCCCTGGAACTGCGGGTCCAGGACCTTGGCCGAAAGGATGAAGCTGGCCCGCGCGAACACGTCTTCCGGCAGCAGGCGGATGCCTTTGGGCAGCAGATTGTGCAGCTCGGCAAAGGACTTCACCGCATTGAACAGGCCTTCCCGCAGGCCGGATTCGTGCGTGCCGCCCGCCGTGGTGGCGATCAGATTGACGTACGACTCGCGCACTACCGCGCCTTCTTCGGTCCAGCCCACCACCCACTGGGCGCCCTCGCCCAAGGCGTATTGCTCGTCCTCGTCGTCCGCATACTGCTGGCCCGCAAACAAGGGCACCAGGACCGGGGTATCGCCCAGGGCCTCGCTCAGGTAGCCCTTCAGACCATCCTCGTAGTGCCATTCGCGCTGCTGGCCGGTCTTCTCGATCGTCAGGGTGACGCGCGTGCCCGGCAGCAGCACCGCCTTGCTGCGCAGCGCATGCTCCAGATCACCCAGGGGGACCTGCGCCTGATCGAAATAGCGGGCATCCGGCCAGGCCCGTACGCGGGTGCCCGAGCGGCGCTTGCCCACGGCGCCCACCTGCGCCAGCGGCTCGATCACCGCACCATCGGCAAACACGATCCGGTACTCGCCGCCCTCGCGCCAGACGGTGACTTCCAACCGGGTGGACAGCGCGTTGGTCACGGATACCCCCACGCCATGCAGGCCGCCGGAAAACGCGTAAGCGCCGCCGTCGGCCTTGTTGAACTTGCCCCCCGCATGCAGGCGGGTGAACACCAGTTCCACCACGGGAGCGTGTTCCTCGGGGTGTTCGCCCACCGGGATGCCGCGCCCGTCATCTTCCACGGTCAGGCTGCCGTCGACATGCAGGGTGACGGCGATGCTGCGCCCGAACCCGGCCAGCGCCTCGTCGGCGGCATTGTCGATGACTTCCTGGATGATGTGCAGCGGATTATCGGTGCGCGTGTACATCCCTGGTCGCTGGCGCACCGGCTCCAGTCCCTTCAGGACCCGAATCGATGACTCGTCATAGCGTGCTGTGCTCACGGTGGTGTCCATTCATTTGCAATCAAAAAGGCCACCATTTTACGGAGATAATGGTATGCTTAGTGACATAGGGCCTCACGCGCCCCGCTGCGCGGCGGCGTTTCATCTGGCCCATCGCCTCCCTTCCCTATCATTTGCGCACGATATCCGCACTATGAGTGACTCCATCAAGCACGTAAGCGATGCCTCTTTTCAGGCCGACGTGCTCCAATCCGAATTACCCGTTCTGGTCGACTACTGGGCCGAATGGTGCGGCCCCTGCAAAATGGTCGCCCCGCTGCTCGACGAAGCCGCCGCCAAATACCAGGGCCGCGTCACCATCGTCAAATTGAACGTGGACGAAAACCCCGACAGCGCTGCCCAATACGGCATCCGCGGCATTCCCACCCTGATGCTGTTCAAGGACGGCAAGATCGCAGACACCAAAGTCGGCGCTCTGTCCCGCACCCAGCTTCAGGCCTTCCTAGACGAAGCGCTCTGATTTTTCACTATTCGCAGTGATGCCATGCAGGCCGGTCCCGGTCCTGCAGCGCGCCCGATGATTCCTTCTTTCCCTCCCCTCCCATGCACCTGAACGAACTCAAAGCGCTGCACGTGTCGCAGCTGCTGGAAATGGCTGCCGAACTCGATATCGACAACGCCAACCGGCTGCGCAAGCAGGAACTGATGTTTGCCATCATGAAGCGGCGCGCCAAACAAGGCGAGCAGATCTTCGGCGATGGCGTGCTGGAAGTGCTGCCTGACGGGTTCGGCTTCCTGCGCTCGCCAGAAACCTCCTATCTGGCCAGCACCGACGACATCTACATCTCGCCCTCGCAGATCCGCCGCTTCAACCTGCACACCGGTGACTCCATCGAAGGCGAGGTCCGCATCCCCAAGGACGGCGAGCGCTATTTCGCCCTGGTCAAGGTCGACAAGGTCAACGGCATGCAGCCCGAGACCATCAAGCACCGGATCATGTTCGAGAACCTGACGCCGCTGCACCCAGACGAGCCGCTGGTCCTGGAACGCGACATCAAAAGCAAGGAAAACATCACCGGTCGCATCATGGACATCTTTGCCCCCATCGGCAAAGGCCAACGCGCCCTGATCGTGGCCAGTCCGAAATCGGGCAAGACGGTGATCATGCAGCACATCGCGCATGCCATCACCACGAACTACCCCGATGCGGTCATGATCGTGTTGCTGGTCGATGAACGCCCTGAAGAAGTCACGGAAATGCAGCGCACGGTGCGCGGCGAAGTCGTGGCCTCCACCTTCGACGAGCCGGCCACCCGCCACGTGCAGGTCGCCGAAATGGTGATCGAAAAGGCCAAGCGCCTGGTCGAACTGAAAAAAGACGTGGTTATCCTGCTGGATTCCATCACCCGTCTGGCGCGCGCCTACAACACCGTGGTGCCGGCCTCGGGCAAAGTCCTGACCGGCGGCGTCGACGCCAACGCGCTGCAGCGCCCGAAACGCTTTTTCGGCGCCGCGCGAAACCTGGAAGAAGGCGGCTCGCTCACCATCATCGGCACAGCCCTGATCGAAACCGGCAGCCGCATGGACGAAGTCATTTACGAAGAATTCAAGGGCACCGGCAACTCTGAAGTGCACCTGGAACGACGATTGGCCGAAAAACGCATCTACCCGGCCATCAACCTGAACAAATCCGGCACGCGTCGCGAAGAGCTCCTGATCAAGCCCGAACTTTTACAAAAGGTCTGGGTACTACGCAAGTTCATCCACGATATGGACGAAATCGATGCCATGGAATTCATCCTGGACAAAATCCGGGCAACCAAAAACAACGCCGAATTTTTTGACATGATGAAAAAATAAGCGAGCACCTTGATGAGTCTTCCTTCCGTCGATGAATTTCTAACCCAACTGCAGGCACGCGACCCACATCAACCCGAATTCATGCAGGCTGTCAAAGAAGTCATGCACAGCCTGTGGCCTTTCATCCAGCACAATCCACGCTACGCCAGCCAGGCGCTGCTCGAGCGCATCGTGGAACCTGAACGCGCATTCCAGTTCCGCGTCTGCTGGATGGATGACACGGGTCGCACCCGCGTCAATCGCGGCTTTCGCGTCCAGCACAGCTCAGCCATCGGCCCCTACAAAGGCGGCATGCGCTTTCACCCCTCGGTGAATCTGTCGATCCTGAAATTCCTGGCCTTCGAACAGACTTTCAAAAACGCTCTGACCACCCTGCCGATGGGCAGCGGTAAAGGCGGCTCCGACTTTGACCCCAAAGGCAAGTCCGACGCTGAAGTCATGCGCTTTTGCCAAGCCTTGATGATTGAACTCCATCGTCACCTGGGCCCGGACACGGACGTGCCCGCCGGCGACATCGGCGTGGGCGCCCGCGAGGTCGGCTTCATGGCCGGCATGATGAAAAAACTGTCCAACCAGAGCGGCTGCGTCTTTACCGGCAAAGGTCTGGCCTTTGGCGGCAGCCTGATCCGCCCCGAAGCCACGGGCTACGGCACGGTCTATTTCGCCGAAGAAATGCTCAGACATGCGGGCCAGTCCCTGGAAGGCTACACGGTATCGGTGTCTGGCTCGGGAAACGTCGCCCAATACGCTATCGAAAAATGCATGCAATTGGGCGCCCGGGTGATCACGGTATCCGACTCCCGCGGCTGCATCGTCGACCCCGCCGGCTTCACGCCTGAAAAACTGGCTGCCCTGATCGAGCTGAAAAACGAGAAACGCGGCTGCATCGAGGAATACGCCAAGGCCTTCGGCCTGACCTTCGAGGCCGGCAAACGCCCCTGGCACGTGCCGGTGGACGTGGCCCTGCCCTGCGCGACGCAAAACGAACTGGAAATCGAAGACGCCCGCACCCTGATTGCCAACGGCGTACGCTGCGTGGCCGAAGGCGCTAATATGCCCTGCAGCATCGAGGCCTCCGAAGCCCTGATTTCCGCCGGCATCCTGTACGCCCCCGGCAAAGCCAGCAACGCAGGCGGCGTAGCGGTATCCGGCCTGGAAATGAGCCAGAACGCGCAGCGCCTGCACTGGACGCGCGACGAGGTCGACGCCAAGCTGCACGCCATCATGCGCGACATCCACCAGAACTGCGTGCGCTACGGCACCGCAGGCCAAAAGGTCAATTACCTGAACGGCGCCAATATCGCCGGCTTCGTCAAAGTCGCCGACGCCATGCTGGCCCAAGGGGTATATTGACATGCTCCGGCAAGCGATTTGGCCACGACCATGAAAAAAGCTCCCTCGGGAGCTTTTTTCATTTCAACCTGGCTTTCATGGACAGAGGCAGTGCTCAACAAAGGATCACTTTTGCAGCACATGACCCAAAGCCGCTGAAATCTGTGGATGCGTCCAGACAAACCCCGCTTCTTGCGCACGGCGCGGCGTCAGCCTCTGGCCGCCGAGCAGCAGCACCGACATTTCACCCAAGGCCAGGCGCAAAGCCCAGGCGGGTACGGCCAACACCGCCGGGCGGTGCAGCGCACGCGCCAGGGCTTGGGTGAAGTCGGTGTTGCGCACCGGATCGGGTGCGCAGGCGTTATAGGGGCCACTGCAGCGCTCGTGCCGGAGCAAATGATCAATGAGGGCCACCTGGTCGTCCAGATGTATCCAGGGCATCCACTGCCGGCCGCTGCCCAGGCGCGCGCCCAGACCCAAGCGGAACGGGGGCAGCAACCGCGCCAGCATACCCCCTTGTGGTGCCAGCACTGGCGCGGTGCGCAGCAGCGCCACACGCACACCCCACTGTTGCGCACGCTCGGCTTCTTGCTCCCAGGCCATGCACAACCGACTGCCGAAGTCGCTTGTGCATGGCGCACTGTCTTCGGCCAGCCATTGCTCGCCGCCGTCGCCATACCAGCCCACGGCAGAACCCGAGATCAGCACACGCGGTGACGTGGCCTGCCGACCCATCCAGTCGACCAAGGTACGCGTCAGATCGACACGGCTGCGCCACAGCAAACGCCGCCGCGCCTCTGTCCATGGGCGATCGGCAATCGGCGCACCCGCCAGGTTGATCACGGCGTCCATCGCCGGGCCGCCATCGAGCGCCTGCAGCTGTGCAATGCCCTGTGCGCCGCTGCACAGCGCGGGGACTTGCTGGGGATTGCGGCTCCAGACCCATAATTCATGGCCCTGGTGCCGCCAATGTCGGCACAGGGCCTGCCCGATCAAGCCGGTACCGCCGGTGAGCAAAATGCGCATGACGTGTTTCTTCCCAAGGTTGTCGGATGGGCCATCAAGGCAAGCGCCCCCCAGGTCGCGCCTGGACCGCACGACAGACCAGAGTGCGCTATTGCCATATTACGCTCAGAATGCCGGATCCTGGCGCTCGTGCGGCACCCAGATCAGCGCCGAAGTATCCACGCCCAGGTCCCGCGCCCGCGCCACGATCGCGTCGCGCTGAGCGGTCGGCAATTGCTTGTCGCGCGCCAAGATCCAGGCATAGCCGGTGTCGGAACCAAGCACAAGCGCCCAGCGATAGTCCGGATCCAGCGCGACGACGTGGTAGCCGCCATAAAACGGCCCAAAAAAAGACACCTTGAGCGAGCCGGTGGTGGGCGCGCCGGTGAACAGGGCCTTGCCCACTGCCTGGCGCCATTGGCCTGCGGCAAGCGCATAACCACGATTGACCACACGTACGCTGCCATCGGCCTGCACGGTGTAGGTGGCCGAGACATCGGTCATGCCGCGCTCGAAGGCGTGGTCCAGCCGCGCCAGCTCGTACCAGCGGCCTGCGTAGCGCTGCACATCGAACGGACTGACGGCCGTCACGCCGGGCGGGGGGCGCGTGCCGGCGCAGCCCGTCAGTAGTAAACCGGCACCGGTCACCAGCAGCGCCAGCAGCGCCCGGCGCGGCCGGATCGACTGAGGGGTGATTGCGCCTTGAAGTATGCGTGCGATAGAAAACATGGCAAATCCTGCGTCAATTCAATTGGCGTGGCGCCACTGCGCCACCAAGGGCTGCAGGCCCGACAAATGCTGCACGGTGCTGATGCCGGCCACCGGCCATTGGTACAGCGCGGTGCACGCACCCCCAACCCACAGCGCCGTGGACGCCAGCAACTGGGCGCGCAGCTCGCGCAGACTGGCGCGCACCACCGCCGCTTTATGCAGATTACTGAAACTCAAGGCCACCACATCGACCTGATGTGCTTGCGCCGCTTCGACGATATCGCTCAGCGGGGTCTGTGTGCCCAGCGATACGCAAGTGCAACCTTCCAACGCCAATAACGCCTCGACCATCAGCAGCCCCAGGCTGTGCTGCTCTTGCGGTACGGTCGTGAGCAGCACTTTGGGACCCTGTGACACGGGCTGCAGGGCCAGCGAAGCGATGGCGTGGCGCAGCACACCGGTGATGACCTCGGTATACAGGTGTTCCTCGAAGATCTCGAAGCGCCCCTGCGCCCAGGCCTCGCCCACCGCCGTCGTCAGCGGCGCCACCAGATCCGTCACGAAGGGTGCCAATCCCATACGCAACTGCGCATGGCTGAGGCTGTACCGCAAGGTGTGCGGATCGTGCGCGCCGATGGCGTGGAGCAAATCTCCGATGACCAGGTCTGCGCCGGAACTAGGTGATTTTGTCTTGGACAAAACAGTGTTCTGTACGGGAGAACGCTGGGTCAGAAGATCCTGCAACGTGGCTTGATCCAGACCGACCACCTTGCCGGGACGCAGACCGATACCCAACAACCGACTGATCAGTCTGAGCTGTTGCACCTGATCCAGACTGTAGACCCTGTCACCCGAAGCATCACGCAATGGCGTGGGAAACCCGTAGCGTCGCTCCCAGACGCGCAGCGTGTCCTTGCCCAGGCCAGTCTCGCGCTCGACGGCGGCAATCGGCAGACCGGCGTCGTCGGATACGGACGCAGCGAGAGCAATCGGTGTGGTCGAAGAGTTCATGGTAAATGAATGGTTGGGCCAAATTGTCTTAGACAAAAAAGGGTTTGTCTAGTACATTACACCACAAGAGCAGTGCAGTTGTGCTGCTCGGACCATCATCGCACAGCGGACAAGACCATGAAAGTTGCTGTCATCGGATCAGGAATCTCGGGTTTGGCGGCCGCACACCGGTTGCACGGGCAGGCGCAGGTCACGTTGTACGAGGCCGGAAGCTATTTTGGCGGGCATACGCACACCGTGGATGTCTCTTTGCCTGACGCTCGTGGTCGGATTGTGACGCATGGGGTCGACACCGGTTTTCTGGTGTTCAACGAGCGCACCTATCCCGGATTGATTGCCTTGCTCGACAAGCTGAAGGTGCCTACCGCCCCGTCCGACATGTCGTTTTCCGTGCAGGTGCCTGGGGCAGGCGCACTGGGCGCGGGGGCGCTGGAATGGAGCGGTTCCAGCCTGACAACCGTGTTTGCCCAGCGACGCAATCTGCTGCGCCCGCGCTTTTTAGGCATGCTCTCGGAACTGCTGCGCTTCAACCGCCTGTGCACCGCGCTGGCCGATAGCGGACAAGAACAGGCGCTGGCGCAATCGCTGGGTGATTTTCTGGATCAGCACGGCTTCAGCGCAGCCTTTCGCCACTGGTATTTTCTGCCCATGCTCGGCTGCATCTGGAGTTGCCCGACTGATCAGATGCTGCGTTTTCCCGTCGCCACCATGGTGCGCTTCTGTCACAACCATGGCCTTATCCAGGTGCGGAACCGGCCTCAATGGCACACCGTGGCGGGCGGAGCGCGCCATTATGTCAACGCCATCCTGCAAGGCCTGGATGCACGCCTGTCCACGCCAGTCACGCACATCGAACGCAACACCGCCGGCGTACTCGTGCACACAGGCGGTGCCACCGAACATTTCGACGCCGCCGTGCTGGCCGTGCATAGCGACCAAGCCTTGCGTCTGCTGCAGCGGCCCAGCACCATCGAGCGGCGCGTACTGGGGGCCATCCGCTACCAGTCCAACCGCGCCGTGCTGCACACCGACACCCGCGTGATGCCGCAGCGCCGCGCCGCCTGGGCAGCATGGAATTACGAACGTGCCGCCGACGACGCGCAGGAACTGGCCCGGGTATGCCTGCACTACTGGATCAATCGCCTGCAGCCTCTGCCCTTTGCAGAGCCGGTGCTGGTGTCGCTCAACCCGGTGCGTCCCATCGATCCGCAAAAAATCCTGGGCGAGTTCGATTACGACCACCCCGTCTTCGACCTGCAAGCATGGTCCGCGCAAAGTCAGATCCCCCGGATACAGGGCGTGCAGCACACCTGGTTCGCGGGCGCCTGGACCGGCTACGGTTTTCATGAGGACGGCCTGCAATCGGGCTACCGCGCCGCCGACGCGCTGCTGACGCAGATGCGCTACCGGGAGGCCGCATGAACACTCCCGCTGCCAGCGCCGCTATGGTGGGCAACGTGCCGCACATCGGCTTCGGCCACGTGTGGCACACCCGGCTGCGCCCGCGCCGCCACCGCTTCATCGTGCCCACCTTCTTCCTGTTGCTGCCCATGCGCACATTGCGCGAACGGCCCGAAGCGGCAGGCGTGCTGGCACTGAACCGCGCGGGATGGCTTTCGTTCCGCGACACCGACCACGGGGACGGCCTGGCTCCGCAACAAGGCGGAGCGTTGGCCTGGCTGGAGGCACTGCTGCAGGCCGAGGGCATCACCGACGCACAGGGCGAGATCTGGTTGCAATGCTACCCGCGCGTGCTGGGCTACAGCTTCAAGCCGGTGAGCTTCTGGTATTGCCACCGCCTGGACGGCAGCCTGCGCAGCATTGTCGCCGAGGTGAACAATACCTTCGGCGAGCGCCACGCCTACCTGTTGGACCACCCGCGCTACGGGCAGGAACTGCAGGCACGCAAGGTGTTTCACGTCTCACCGTTCTGCACTCTGGACGGCGGCTACCGCTTTGAGTTTCGCCGGGGCGGAGCCGATGGACTGCGATCGGTCAAAGTGCGCATCGACTACCACGACGCCGAGGGTCCCGTATTGCTCACCGGCATGGCCGGCAAGCTGGAGCCGCTCAACGCCTCCAGCCGCCGCCGCGCCCTTTGGCGCTACCCGCTGCTCACCCTGGGCGTAATGGCCCGCATTCTCTGGAACGCGCTGCTGCTGTGGCTCAAGCGAGTGCCTTTCCACACGAAGCCCCAGGCGCCTGCGGTGCCTGTGTCCCGCTCATCTGCAACCGACCGCTGATCATGAACACCACCACGCCGATCTCGATGCCCTTGCCGCTGCGTCTGCCGCCTGGTCTGCCCAGGACGGCGCAGTACGCCTTGCGACTGCTCCAGCGCCTGCAACACGGCACGCTGCATCTGATACTGCCCGATGGCAGTGCTCTTGAACTGGGCCAGGGGGGCCATCCATATTCCAGCCTGCATCTGCATGACTGGGGGGTATTTGGTGCCGTCCTGCGCTCGGGCGACATCGGGCTGGCCGAGGCTTATATCGATCAGCACTGGAGCACACCGCAGCTGACCGACCTTTTGCGCCTGCTGATGGCCAACCGCGACGCGCTCGAATCAATGGTCTACGGCGCCTGGTGGGGGCGATGGGCCCGCCGCCTGCGCCACCTGCTCAACCGCAATACACGCGCCGGCAGCAGGCGCAACATCCACGCCCACTACGACTTGGGCAACGCATTCTACGCGCTGTGGCTGGACCCGAGCATGAATTACTCATCCGCCTGGTTCCAGGGCGATCCGGGGGGCGATCTGACTGCCGCCCAGCACGCCAAGATGCGCCGCGCCTTGCGCAGCGCCGGCGTCCGGCCGGGCGACCGGGTGCTGGAAATTGGCTGCGGCTGGGGCGCACTGGCAGAGATGGCGGCGGGAGAATTCCAGGCCCATGTCACCGGCGTGACGCTCTCTACCGAGCAACTGGCGTTTGGCCGCCAGCGCCTGCATGAGGCGGGGCTGTCCACCCAGGCCGAGCTGCGCCTGCAAGACTACCGTGACATCCAGGACGCCCCGTTCGATGCCATTTGCTCGATCGAAATGATCGAAGCCGTGGGGCAATCTTACTGGCCCGGCTATTTCGGCACCGTGGCGCGTTTGCTCAAACCCGGCGGTCGCGCCTGCGTGCAAAGCATCGTCATCGACGACGCCTTGTTCGAGCGCTATATACAGGGGACGGATTTCATTCAGCAATACATCTTTCCCGGCGGCTGCCTGCCCAGCCCCAAGCAATTCCGTGCAGCAGCGCAGCAAAAGGGGCTGCGCGTGGTGGAGGAGCTGGCCTTCGGCGCCGACTACGCCGAAACCCTGCGCCGCTGGCATATCCGGTTCAAGCAGCAGCAGGTCCAGGTGCTGGCACAGGGGTTTGATGCGAAATTCCTGCGCACTTGGGAGTTCTATCTCGCGTACTGCGAAGCCGCTTTCGACAGCCGCAATATCGACGTGGTGCAGTTCACGCTCGTGAAAGACTGAAAATATCATCCCTTTCGATCGGTGCCTATGCCTTTCTACCGTTACTCACCGTTGATGCGCCTGGTGCGGGTTCAGCTGCTGGCCGCCGCGATGGTCTTGGGGGTGGCTGATCTCAGCGCCGCAGCCGATCAGCCCGCGGCCCCGCCTGCCTTCATCCACCCAGCGCTGCCCGAAGCCACGTTGCAGGGTCAGGGGCAGATGCGCTTTCTCGGGCTACTGATCTACGACGCCCGCCTGTGGGCAGGCCCTCGGTTCGAGGCAGCCGACTTCGACGCGTATCCGCTGGCGCTGGAACTGACTTACCACCGCACCTTCACGGGGACCGCCATCGCCCAACGCTCCATCGAAGAGATCGAGCGTCAGGGCAAACTGCCGCCCGCACAGGCCCAGCGCTGGCTGACAGCGCTGATTGCCGCGTTGCCCGACGTACAGCCGGGCGACCGCCTGACGGGTTTATACCAACCCGGCGTGGGCATGCGTCTGTGGCATGGCCGACAGGCGCTGGCGGCAATCGACGATGCCGAACTGGCACGCCGCTTCTTCGCCATCTGGCTGTCGCCCAGCACGTCGGAACCCGACTTGCGCAACGACTTGCTGGCGCTCGAATCAGGAACAGGGTCATGACAGGCGGTCCGTCATGGCGGGCTTCTCAGGCGCTGCCTTGGCGTGCGGGGCTGTCCTATGGACTGCTGGGCCTGCCCCTGGCCTTTGCTGCCTTGCCGCTGTATGTGGTGCTGCCGCACTACTACGCCGATGATCTCGGCCTGCCGCTGAGCACCGTAGGGGCGCTGTTGCTGCTGGTACGGCTGATGGATGCGGGGGCCGATCCGCTGCTGGGACGTTTGAGCGACTTGCTCTACCGCCGCAGCATACATGCGGTTCTGTGGACGGCCGGCGCCTCGGCGCTGCTTCTGGGCGGCGGCATGGCGGGGCTGTTCTTGCCGCTCGTGCGGGGCACGACGGCGCTGGCGGCCTGGATGGTGGCGGGGCTTTTGTTCACCTGCCTGGCACACAGTCTGTTGCTGATTGCCCACCAGGCCTGGGGGGTGCAGCTGGGGGGCGACCGGGTACAACGCAGCCGCATCGTGGCCTGGCGCGAGGGTCTGGGCTTGATCGGCGTGGTTGCGGCCAGCGCGCTCTCGGTGGCCTGGGGCGCAGGTCCCATGCTGGGGGTATTCGCGCTGGCATTGCTCGCCGGCTGGCTGACGCTCTGGCAGGCACCGCGCCCGCCGCTCGCAATCGAACCCCATGAGGAACACACGGCGGGCAAGTCCCGGCTCTGGCAGCCGCTGACCCAGGCGTCCTTTCGCCGGCTGCTGGCGGTGTTTTTGTGCAATGGCATCGCCAGCGCCATTCCGGCTGCGCTGATGCTGTTTTTCGCCCAAGACAGGCTTCTGGCCTCGCCGTCGCAGATTGCGCTGTTTCTGACGCTGTATTTCGTCAGCGGTGCGCTGTCCATGCCCGCCTGGCTGCAGTTCGTGCGCCGCTTCGGGCTGGAACGCGCGTGGCTGGCCGGCATGCTGCTGGCAGTGGCCTGCTTTGGCTGGGCGGCAGCTCTGCAAGGCGGCCAGCTGGCCGCCTTTGCCGTCATCTGCGTGCTGTCGGGTGCGGCGCTGGGGGCTGACCTGGTTGCGCCCGGCGCCCTGCTGGCCTTGCTGATCGAACGCCACGGCGCGCAGGGTGCGCATGACGGCGCCTACCTGGGCTGGTGGAATCTGGCCACCAAGCTCAACCTGGCGCTGGCCGCCGGCGTCACCCTGCCGCTCTTGCAATGGCTGGGCTATGTGCCCGGCAGCCAGGATCCGCTGGCCTTGCAGCGTCTGGCCTGGATTTATGCGCTGCTGCCCTGCGCGCTCAAGCTCGCGGCAGCCTGGCTGCTGCATAGCCGGATGATCGCCCCCCAGAACTCTCCCACAGGAGCCATGTCATGAACACTCGCCGTCACGTCCTTTTAGCCCTGCTCGCGGGCACCGCTGTGCTTGCGGGCTGCGCCAGCCCTCAGGTGAGCGACTATGCCCAGCAGCGCCCCAAACTGGAACTCGACCGCTATTTCAACGGCCGCGTTCATGCCCACGGCATTTTTCAAAAGCGCAGCGGCGAAGTGGCGCGCCGCTTCACAGTCGTGATGGACTGCCATTGGGAAGGCAATCAGGGCGTGCTGGATGAGTTCTTCACCTACTCGGACGGGACGACCCAGCGCCGCATCTGGCGTTTGACCAAACATGCAGATGGTCGCTACACCGGTCGCGCCGACGATGTGGTGGGAGAGGCTCATGGTCAGGAATCCGGCAACGCCTTTCGCTGGAACTATACGCTGCGCTTGCCGGTGGACGACAAGGAGTACGAAGTGCAGTTCGACGACTGGATGTTCCTGGTCGATGAGCGCGTGATGCTCAACCGTGCCACCATGAGCAAGTTCGGCATCACGCTGGGCGAGGTGCTGTTGTCCTTCACCAAGGAATAGCGCCATGCCCCCCAACCCCCCCATCCCCGACTGGCGCGGCAAGCGCGTATGGCTGATCGGCGCGTCCAGCGGTATCGGACGCGCCTTGGCCGTATTGCTGCACGCACGTGGCGCACAGGTATGCGTATCGGCACGCCAACAGGATCTGCTTGACGCCTTCGGGCGCGAGCATCCCGGCAGCCAGGCGCTGGCGCTCGACGTGACCGACGCCCAGGCCGTCACCAGCGCGACGCAGCAGATTCTGGCCGGTGGCGCGCTGGATCTGGTGTGCTACTGCGCCGGACACTACCGCCCCATGTCGGTCGAAACGCTGGATCTGGCCGAACTGCTGCAGCATCAGCGCGTGAACGTCACGGGCGCGCTGCAGGTGCTCTGCGCCGTGGTGCCCGCGCTGCTGCAGGCGGCTGACGCGGGGCGCGCACCGCATCTGAGCCTGATAGCCAGCGTGGCCGGTTGGCGCGGTCTGCCGCAAAGCCTGGCCTATGGCCCCACCAAGGCGGCTCTGATCAATCTGGCGGAAAGCCTGTATCTTGATCTGCACCCCAAGGGAGTGGGCGTCAGCCTGATCAACCCCGGTTTTGTCGATACGCCGCTGACCGCGCAAAACCAGTTTTCCATGCCCGCACTCCTCACGCCCGAGCAGGCGGCGCAGGCCATCGTCCGCGGCTGGGAGCAAGGGAAATTCGAACTGCACTTTCCCAAACGTTTCACCGCTGTGCTCAAGCTCATGCGCTGCTTGCCGTATCGCTGGTATTTCCCCTTGGTACACCGTTTCACGGGGCTTTGAACATGCAGACTTCATTCCCGCCTGCTGACCGCGACAGGCAGGCCACGACCGAAGCCGCCACGCAGCGGCTGATCGAGCTTTACGAGCAGCTCTCGCCCACGCATCTGGCGATGCTGGACACCCTGTACGCACCCGAAGCACATTTCAAGGACCCGTTCAACGACGTGCGCGGCGTACGCGCCATCACGCAGATTTTCAGCCACATGTTCGCCACGCTGGATCAACCCCGCTTCACCGTCACCCAGCATCTGGTGCAGGGTGACCAGGCTTTTCTGTCCTGGGAATTCCGCTTTCGCATGCGCCGCTGGCGACCGCGTGTCGAGCAATGCATCCATGGCGCCACCCTGGTGCGCTTCGACACCCAGGGCCGCGTGATGCTGCACCGCGACTACTGGGACGCCGCCGAAGAGTTATATGAAAAAATCCCGCTGATCGGAACCCTGATGCGCTGGCTGCGCCAATCCGCCTCTGCCACCCGCTAGGATTCCGCGAAATGCCAACGCCCCCCCATACCGCCCGCCCCCATCCGCCAGCAATGGGCCCGAATGCCCTGGTCTGGCTGCGCCGCGACCTGCGCTGCGAAGACCATGCCGCGCTGTACCACGCACTGCGCCGCTTCAAGCGGGTGTACTGTGCCTTTGTGTTCGACACCGACATCCTGGACGCGCTGCCCAGCCGCCAAGACCGGCGCGTGGCATTCATCCACGCCGGCGTGCTGGAATTGCATCAGGCATTGCAGCAGCTGGCCGCGCGCAGCGGCGCCCCCGGCGGCGGACTGATCGTGCGTCATGGCCCGGCGCCGGACTGCATCGTGCAATTGGCCCAAGCACTGGGGGTGCAAGAAGTGCTGGTCAACCGCGACTACGAACCGCAGGCCATTGAACGCGACCAGCGCGTGGCCGACGCCTTGCTCGCGCTGGGCATCGGCTTCAGCGATTACAAGGACCAAGTGCTGCTGGAACGCAGCGAGGTACTGACCCAGCAAGGCGGCCCCTACAGCGTGTTCACGCCCTACAAGCGCGCCTGGCTGCAAAAACTGAATACGTTCCAGCTTACCCCCTACCCCGTCCACCGCTATGCTCACCACCTGGCGCCGCCACCCCAGGGGGAATACCTGCCAACATTGTCGGATCTGGGCTTCGCCTCGGCCAATCTGCAGGAATCGGCCCTGCCCACCGGCATGAGCGGCGCACAGCAATTGCTGCGCGACTTCGCACCGCGCATGGCGGCCTATCGCGAGGCGCGCGACTACCCCGGATACAAGGGCGTATCCTACTTGTCGGTACACCTGCGTTTCGGCACCGTGTCCATTCGCCAGCTCGCCGCACTGGCTGCCCAGCAGGCAGCCCAAGGCTGCGCGGGGGCTCAAACCTGGCTGTCCGAGCTGGCTTGGCGCGACTTCTATTTCATGATCCTGTGGCACCATCCGCGCGTGGTCACACAGTCGTTCAAACCCGAGTACGACCAGGTGCAGTGGGACGACGCGCCCGATCTGTGGCAAGCCTGGTGCGAGGCGCGCACCGGCTATCCCCTGGTCGATGCCGGCATGCGCCAGCTGCTGCAAACCGGCTATATGCACAACCGCCTGCGCATGGTGACGGCAAGTTTTCTGACCAAGGATCTGGGCATCGACTGGCGCCGGGGCGAGCGTTATTTTGCCCAGCACCTGAATGATTACGACCTGGCCGCCAACAACGGCGGCTGGCAATGGGCGGCTTCCACAGGCTGCGACGCACAGCCTTACTTTCGCATCTTCAACCCTATCACGCAGTCGCGGCGCTTCGACCCAGACGGCAAGTTCATTCGCCGCTATCTGCCGGAACTGGCGCATGTCCCCGATGCGCACATCCACTTTCCTGCCGCCATGAAGCCTGACGCCCTGGCGGCCTGCGGCCTGCGCCTGGGGGTAGACTACCCGCTGCCGATCGTCGACCACGCGCGCGCAAGAGAACGCACCCTGAGGCGCTTTTCGTTGCAGCCAGCCTGAGCGCCTGCCCGGCGAGGTGCGGCCGCTTGGGCGCTTGGCCGCGAAGCGCCTGCAAGGTCCCCGCAGATCGCGGGAATCTGTGACAGACCTGCCTACGGCAAGGGTCTCAGCAGCCGGTCCCGCACCAAAGTGCTCTTGCCGAACAGGCTCTCTACCATCTGCACGGCCGCTTTGGCGGTGCCGTTGCGCACATCCAGCGCCGGATTCAGCTCGACGATGTCCAGCGAAGCGACCCGACCGGTATCGGCCAGCATCTCCATGCACAGCTGAGCCTCGCGCCAGGTCGGCCCGCCCTGCACGGTGGTCCCCACACCGGGGGCATAGCCGGGGTCCAGAAAATCGACGTCGAAACTGACGTGAATGTGTGCATCTTCGGGCAGATCGGCCAGGGCGGCCTGCATCACTGCCCGCATGCCCAGTTCGTCGATCAGGCGCATGTCGTATACATCCAGGCCCTGCTCATGCACGAACAGGCGTTCCTGGGGATCGACGCTGCGGATGCCGATCATGCGCAGATCGCCGATCTGCACAGCGGGTCCCGATCCCCCCAGGTTCACCAGTTCATCCGGACCAAAACCGCACAGACAGGCGACCGGCATGCCGTGCATATTTCCGCTGGGCGTCAAGCTGGCCGTATTGAAATCCGTATGCGCATCCAGCCAGAATACCCGCAAAGGGCGCCCGATCCGTCGACAATGGCGGGCGACGGCGCCCACCGAACCGGCGCCCAGGCAGTGGTCCCCACCCAGCATGACCGGAATGCGGCCGGCCTGTAGCTGCGCCGTCACAGCCTCGAAAAGGAACTGGTTCCACTGCAGGACCTCGGGCAGATGACGATAGCCATCCCGCGCAGGCTGCCAGGGGTTGCCAGGGCCGCTCAGATTGCCGGCATCGACGACGCTCAGACCCTGCCGGATCAGCGCCCGCTCCAGGCCGGCCACGCGCAGCGCCTCCGGCCCCATCGAGGCGCCACGGGCGCCCGCGCCGATATCCGTCGGTGCGCCGATCAGGGCGGCTACCTTTCCTGTCATCATCGATCTCCCTAGTAGACTCAGGCCTCATGCGGGCAGGCCAGCGCCGCCTTTTCCATGCCTGCAGTCGTATCGGCAGACAGGTGCCGCATGGCGCCAAACAGATCCTTGGGATTGCCGGCTTGCGGCACCAGTTCGAACTCGCGACCGATCTGCAATGCCCGTGCTTGATCCCAAAGGAAACGCAAAGCGGAAAAATCTTCCAGCGCAAAACCGACGGAATCAAATATCGTGATCTCGGCATCGGACCGGCGGCCAGGGCGCCGTCCCGTCAGCACTTCCCAGAGCGGGATCACCGCATACGTGCTGGGCATCTGCTGGATCTCTCCCTCGATCCGGGACTGGGGCTCAAATTCCACGAACGTCGTGGCGCCCGACAGAATATCGGCATGCAATTCGGTCTTGCCCGGACAATCCCCGCCAACGGCATTGACGTGCACACCGGGCTGCACCATATCGGGCGTCAGGATCAATGCATTGGTCTTGTCCGCCGTGACGGTCGTGATGATATCCACCCCAGCCACCGCATCCTGCGTGCTACGGGCCAACTGGACATCCAGGCCTTGGACGCCTGCCAAATTCTGCTTCAGCTTATGGCTGGCTTCGGGATCAATGTCATAGATCCGCAACGTATCGATGCCCAGCAGATGATGAAAAGCCAGCGCCTGGAATTCGCTTTGAGCGCCATTGCCGATCAGTGCCATGGTATGGGCTTCTTTGCGCGCCAGGACGCGGGCGGCCATGACAGACGTGGCCGCCGTGCGCAGCGCGGTCGTCAGAGTCAGTTCACTCAACAGCAAGGGCCGACCGGTACTGACTTCCGCCAGTGCGCCAAACGCCATGACGGTGGGCAAGCCATGAGAAGGGTTGGAAGGGTGGCCGTTGACGAATTTGAAGGAATAGCGGTCCGCATCCGACGTCGGCATCAGTTCGATCACACCGACCGTGGAATGACTGGCCAGGCGGGCAATCTTTTCGAAAGACTCCCAGCGCACGAAATCATCCTGAATGTATCGGGACAACAGGTCCAGAGTCCTGCGGATATTCATACGAGCAACCAGCACGGCTACGTCGCTTGTCGTCAGCATCAATGCCATGATGCGCCTCCTGTCTGATTATTGTGTTTTGATCCGGCATCTTGAAATCCATGCGCATCCCTCGTTCGATCCACCGCAAATACCGCTTGATCAAGGACGGGGCCGAAGGGTTTCCGATCGGACTGAACTTATTATTCTTCAGAGGAGAGGCAATTCATATAGTCAATTTCTTACAAAAAACGATAATTCTTTGGACAAAATGTATGATGTTGATATCAATATGTCAGAAGCAGCTTTGGAATGGACTCCCTCGACCACCAAATCCTCTCTTATCTACGCAACGACGCCCGCCTCTCGGTGGCCACCTTGGCGAAAAAGCTGGGGGTATCGCGCGGTACCGTCTGCAACCGCATCGCCCGCATGGAACGCGATCACATCATCCTGGGCTATACCGTGCGCGTGCAGGCCGACGCCCAGCCGCAGGACATCAACGCCTGGATGAGCATCGCCATCGAAGGCCATGAAACGTCGCGCATCGTGCGCGACCTGACCGGAGAGCCCGCCGTATGGGCGCTGCATGACACCAACGGACGCTGGGATCTGCTGGCCGAACTGCGGGTCACCAGTATCGCCCAGCTATCCGACGCCCTGGAACGCATCCGCCTGATCAAGGGCATCTCGGCTACCGAAACCAGCCTGCACCTGAAGACCCGGCAACTGCGCTGACAGGGCTGCGCTACAGGCCAGCCGATCAGCCGCTGTTCGACTCGTGAGCGGTAGCGGTATCCACCGGAATTTCCGTGATCTTGGGCTCGTCCCAGGTTCCTTTGACTTGATAGCGCACCGTCATGGCCTTGGCCAGCGGCGTTTTCAATAGCCATTGCGTGACGAACGCCCCCAGGCCGATCAGCGGGTTGATGGCGATACCGGCTGCCAGGGCGGCGCCGCTGACGTCCAGATTGGGCACGATGACCGCCTGCAGATCCAGGGACTTGTCGACGATGCCCGCGCTGCCCTCCAGGAGAATGGTGCCGACCGAGCCGATGATCTTGTAATCATGCGCCCGGACGACACCTTGGCGCAGACTCATGGACCCGCGCAGTTGATCAAAGGGAAAGCCGTCCTTGGGCAGGCCCGTCAGCCCCTGTTCCAGATGGTTCAGGCGCGCGATGGACTGCAACGACAGGATTTCCAGCAATTTCCCGGTCTGCGACGCGAGCTTCAAGATGCGGCCCTTGTCGAGTTCGAGCTGCAAGGTGCCCCGCAGAGCGGTCTTGTCATGGTGCCACGGCAGGTCGCGCCAGGTGAGATCCGCTTTCAGGGAACCCTGGCCGCCCGACAGCATGTTGGGCCAGCCCGCGCGCGATAGCCACGCGCCCAGGTCCTGGGCCTTGACCGTCGCCTGCAGGCTCAGCCCCCTGTCCGGGCCGCGCAGACGCCAGGCGCCCGCCCCCTGCAGCCGGGCGTCATCATCCCCGATGCGCAGATGATTCAGCTGCCAGACTTGACGCGCGCTGTCACGCACGCCTTCCAAAGACAAGGCCCCCACGGTGCGCCCATACAGGCGCAGCTCGTCGGCCTGCAAGACCAGACCAGGGATCTCCAGATCATCGTCAAAACTGACATCGTCGTCAGAGGGTGGATCGGGTAGCAGAGAGCGCGTGTCCCTGGCATCATCTCCCAAGCTCAGACGGGCGAAGCGCCCCGCGACAGGGCCTTGCACCCGGCCATTGCGTTCACGCCATTTCAGGGTGCCCGTCGTTTGTTCGGAACGCAGATTCAGCGACCACTGCTCATCCTGTGTGCGCGTTACCCGCAACACCGCCTGATCCAGGCGCGTGAACTGCAAACGCAACTGATCCGCCTGAACGCTGAGCAAAGACAGATCCGGCCACAAAGGCCGCGCCGCCGAACGGGCACCAGCCCCTTGACCGCGTCTGGGGATGGAAAATTCATCCACGACATCATTCCAGAAATCCAGATCGATCAGCGGATAACGCAGCGCCAGCCGCAAGCCCGGCTCAGCCGCATCCGCCGCCTGCCCCACGCCGATCAGCACCTGCTGGAAATAGGGTCCGCGCCGCGTCTTTCGGACATGACGAAACCTCGTCGTAACCAGATCGCCCAAGCGCGCTTCCAGGACGTCGGCCTGCGTATCGGCATCGGTCCAGCGCACTTGCAGGGACCGCGCCTGGTCAGCGGGCTTGGCCAAGGGCGCTGGAAAATCCAGCCCCAGACCGCGCGTATCGGAATGCAATTGGAAGACGTAGGCATTGCCCTGCTGCGCCAATTGCGCCTGATAATCCAGCGCACCCGACAGACGGCTCATGCCCGGCACGCCGACAAAGGCGGCCAAGGCCTTGGCCGTCATGTGGCCCTGAAAGGACAAGCCCGCTGCTTTCGCGCCCCCCAAGGCCCCGCGCACCTGGACGGCGCCGCCCAGCAAGCGCGCCGCCAAAGGATGGGCCAGCTGCACGCCCTGTTCGCTGAAATGCAGGCTGCCGTCGATGGCCTCGAAGGGCGGCGCCTCCGGCATGAACTGCAGGCTGCCCTCATGCAGGTCGATACGCCCTTGCACCAAGGTCTCGTCCGTGCGCAACAGCGGAATGGTCAGAGACAAAGGCACCTGCCAGTCGCCGGAGGCCGATGCCTCGTCGAAGACCCCGTCGAGCAGGTGCGCGAGCGGCGTCTGCCGGATCAGGTGCATATAGGCGTCGCCGTCAGCGGCGCTATGGCCCGACACCTGCAGGGTGGCATCATGTTCCAGATCAGGAATTCTGGCCTGCACGCCGTTCAGGCGGATCACCTGCTCTGGGACGGGTTCCATCCACGCCGACGACGCCGTCAGACGCAGATCCATACGATGCAGATCCGCCGTGCCGTTCACATCCTGCAGCAGGGGCCAGCGTTGTTCCTGGGGTGCGTCCGGTACGAATTCGATCCGGGCGTCCCGGAAATCCCCCCGCACCTGGAAATCCCCCGCCTGCTGCCGCACGCCAAAAGGAAATTCAGCCAGATCCCCGCGCAGCAACCAATGGCCGTTGATGAGCGTACCCGCTTGCAGGCCTTTCGCCAGCCATTCCCGCGCATCGGCATCGACCTCGCGCGGCAAATACCGGTGGATCGCATTCAGCTTGGCGCGGGCGATGGTGCCCTGGAAATCCGCGGTGCCGGCCAGCCCTCCTTCATCCCACGTGCCCGCCCCCTGCAGAGCGATGTCGGGATTGCGCCAATCCAGGCGCTGCAGTTCCAGCCCCCAGCGGCCCGCATGCCGCACGCTGCCCCGCGCCGCCACCGCGCCAAAGGCCAAGGGCGCATCGAACCATTCCGCTTGCGTCAGCTGCGCGTCCTGGGCGCGCAGATCAAAGACCAGGCCGTCCGGGGCATCGTCGCCCCGAGCCAGCGCCCGCCATTGATCCAGCCCCCCCTGCAGCCACAGTTCCGCCTGCGGCACCTGTACGTTCCCGGTCTCCGGGGATTCCCAGCGCACGGACTGCAGACCCAGCAGCGCGGTCAATTGCGGCGTCTGTGGTCCGCTATTAGCCCAGAATTGCGCATCCAGCCGGCCCCGTTCCAGGGCTTGCGGCAGATCGACCCAGGGGCGCCAATCGCGCGCCCCGGCCCCGGCAAGCTGCAACCAGCCCTGCCAATCGGCATTTTTGCCCTGCGCCAGCGCCGCCGCATCGGCCACTATCTTGAGATTCAGACGGGCGTCGCCCGCCATCGGCGCCCGCGCCGACAGGGACAGCCCCCATGCTCCGGATCCCTGATGGCGCAAGACGACATGCGCATCGCGCAGCAGCATTTCGGGCGCCCCGCGCAACTGATCATCCCAGCGCACGGTGGCGTCCTGAAAGGCGATCAGGGGCTGAGCCAGCACCCATTGCAGCCACGCGGGAACCGCCGCCCCGTCGCCTGCCTGATCCGCGGTCAGTATCTGCCCCAACAGGCTGAGCCGCCCATCCGGCAAGCGGTCAAGGCCCAGATCCATGCCCCGCACCTGCAGGCGCAGCGCCCCCTGGCTGCCGGGCAGGATGGCAGCCCAGTTCAGCTCGGCCCGGACGCTGGGCGCCGCCAGCAGGTCGCGCCCCTGCGCATCGATGATCCGCACCTGGCTGAAATCGACCTGCGGGTTCCAGCCCCGCCAGGACACCTGGATCGGCCCCAGGGATACCTGCGCCCCCAGCGCCTGAGACAACTGCGCCGCAACCTGCGGACGCCAATCGTCCAGATGCGGCAGAATCAGGTAGCGTCCGGCCAGCAGCAACCCTGCCAGCCCGAAATACAGGCAGAGCAGTGCCGCGCACATGGGTCGCGACCAGACACAGGAAAGCTTTGAAATGAATTGGCGCATGCCGGTTTTTGCAGTATGTTAAAGCCCCCTGCCACCCGGCTGCACCGGGCCCAGTTTCACCGAATCACTGATGGATCCGATGTCCCGAGCCATTATAGAGCCCGCCCTGCACTGGTCCGGCGTCCTGCGGCGCCACCTGGCCGCCCACCCTGGCGAACAGGCCCGGCTGCTGGATGATAGCGCCGAACCTCTGGCACGCAGAACGATTCAGGCCTGGTACGACCAGGAATTGAACCTGCCTGCCGGACAGACGCCCGATCGCCCCGCCCTGCAACAAGCCCTGCGCCGACTGCGCCGGCGCGTTTTCCACACCCTGATGGTGCGCGATATCGCCGGGCTGGCGCCGCTGCACGAAGTCGTGGCCGCCATGTCGACCCTGGCAGACCTGGCGATCGGCCAGGCCTACGCCTGCGCCATGCGCACACTGATGGACATCCACGGTGTGCCGCGCCACCCCGCCACCGGCGAACCCCAGGACATGCTGATCCTGGGCATGGGCAAGCTGGGCGGCAAGGAATTGAACGTCTCGTCCGACATCGACCTGATCATGCTGTACGACGAGGAAGGCGAAACCGATGGCCGCCGGCGCATCAGCCACCACGAATTCTACGGCAGGGTCTGCCGGCTGATGATGCCCATCCTGTCGGAACTGGATGCCGACGGCTATGTCTTTCGCACCGACCTGCGGCTGCGCCCCGACGGCGACAGCGGCCCGCTGGCCTGGAGCCTGCCCGCCCTGGAAAACTACCTGGTATCCCAGGGCAGGGAATGGGAACGCTATGCCTGGCTGAAGGCCCGCCTGATCCCCTGTCCGCTGTTTGACGAAAGCGCCTTCACCACCCAGGCGCAGACGCTGGAATCCCTGCGCCGGCCATTTGTTTATCGCAAATATTTCGATTTCGACACGCTATCGTCCCTGCGCGGTCTGCGGGAACGTATCCGCACCGACTGGCAGCGGCGCGCCCAGGCGCGCCACGGCGTCGACACACGGCACAATATCAAGCTGGGCGAAGGCGGCATCCGGGAAATCGAATTCGTGATCCAGCTAAACCAGCTGATCCGGGCCGGTCGCCAGCCTTCGCTGCAACAGCGCAATCTGCTGGCCGCCTTGCACAAGCAGCAACGCGCCGGCATCCTGGACAGCGACCAGGCCCGTGGCCTGGAAGCCGCCTACGTCTATCTGAGACGCGTCGAGCACCTGCTGCAATACCGCGAAGACGAACAGACCCACCTGTTGCCCCATGACACCAGCGGGCTGGCTGCGCTGGCCCAGGCGCTGGGGCACCCGGACACGACCGCGTTCCAGACGACCCTGGAAGAGCATCGGGCGTATGTATCCCGCTGCTTCCAGGACGCTTTCCGCATCGCCGGCATGGGGGGCGATGCGACAGCCGAGGACACGCCCGCCGCCCCCGACGCCGGCTCCGCTGCGCTGTCGGACACACAGGCGCAAGACATGCAAGTTCGCATCGACGCCCTGCTGGACAGCCATCGCATCCAGAGCCTGCCGCGCACCAGCCGGCAACGGCTGCAGGCGCTGCTGCCCGGCCTGATGCAGGCCGCTACCCGGACGGACGATCCCCCCGCCACCCTGCAGCGCCTGCTGAATCTGGTCGAACACATCGCCCAGCGCAGCGCCTACCTGGCGCTGCTGGCCGAATACCCGGAAACCCTGGCTCGCGTGGCCCGCATCGTCAGCGCCAGCCCCTGGGCGTCCCAGTACCTGAGCCGCTACCCCCTGCTGCTCGACAGCCTGATCGAATGGCGCAGCCTGATGCAGGCCCCTGATTTTCCGGCCATCGCCGAACAATTGCGCAGCGACCTGGACGCCTGCGTGCTGCCCGACGGCCAGCCTGACGTCGAGCAGCAGATGAACCTGATGCGCGACGTGCAGCATCAGGTGACCTTCCAGCTGCTGGCCCAGGATCTCGAAAGCGTCATCAGCGTCGAGGGCCTGGCCGACCACCTGTCCGCGCTGGCCGACCTGATGCTGGCCGAGGCGATCTACCGGGTCTGGCCCCAGGTGCTGCCGCGCGAGCGCCGTGCCGACCCTGGCACGCCCCGCTTCGCCATCATTGCCTACGGCAAGCTGGGCGGCAAGGAAATCGGCTACGCATCCGACCTGGATCTGGTCTTCCTGTACGACGACCCCGATCAGGACGCGGGCGAACGCTACGCCAAGCTGGGGCGCCGGGTGGCCTCGTGGCTGTCTACCTTGACCTCATCGGGCCGCCTGTACGAAATCGATCTGCGTCTGCGCCCGGACGGCGACGCCGGCCTGCTGGCGCTGCCCATCGACGCCTTTGAACACTATCAACTGAATCAGGCATGGCCTTGGGAACATCAGGCCCTGACCCGCGCCCGCTTTGTCGCGGGAGACGCCGCCATCGGCGCCCGTTTCGAGGACATCCGCCAGCGCATTCTGCTGCTGCCCCGCGATCCGGATGCCCTGCGCCGCGACGTCCTGAGCATGCGCGACAAAATCTCCCAGGGACACCCCAACCGCAGCGAGGACTTCGATCTGAAGCACGATCGGGGCGGCATGGTGGACATCGAATTCATCACGCAGTTTCTCGTGCTCAGCCAATCGGGCGCGCATCCGGAACTGCTGGGCAATCTGGGGAATATCGCGCTGCTGGGGCTGGCCGCACAGGCAGGCCTGGTGCCAGGCCTGCTGGCCGCCGAGGTCGCGGACGCGTACCGGGTATTCCGGCGCCGGCAGCATGCGCTACGGCTGCAGGGGGCGGAAAAAGCGCGGGTGCCGGCGGATGAATTCCAGCGGGAACGGGACGCGGTGCGGGCATTGTGGGGCCAGGTGCTGGAAACCGCCTCCCGCCCTTGATCGAGCGCGAGGCGCAACATTTTGTTGCTCAAGGAATGTTAAGGATGTCTGGACGCCCGCCTGCCTGATCGCTATCCTGCGTTCAGTCTTTCAAACCTCAAGGAGCACAGCATGGGCATTATCGGCATGATCATCGTGGGTTTCATCATCGGTCTGATCGCCCGGGCCATTATGCCTGGCGAACAGAAACTGGGCATCATCATGACCACGATCCTGGGGGTCGTGGGGTCGGTCGTCGCAGGCTACCTGGGGGCGGCCCTGGGCCTGTACCAGGCAGGACAAGGCGCCGGCTGGATCGGCTCCATCGTCGGCGCCCTGATCGTGCTGTGGATCTACGGCATGATTGCCAAACGGGCCTGAACGGCGCTTCAGGCCTTCAGCGCGGCGGCCACGGACTCGGACATCGGGGTCGTGGGCCGGCCGATCAGTTTCGAGAGCTGGCGGCCATCGTCGTACAGCGCTCCCCGGGACGCGTCGGCGTCCCAGCCGGCGATCGCTTCCGCCAGGCCCTGCGGCAGGCCGTGGCCCGCCAGGATGGCGGCGTAGTCGGCCACGGGCAGGTTCCGGTAGGGAATCGTCAGGCCTGACTGGCGCGAGATTTCCGCTGCCAGATCGTCCAGTGTGTAGGCGGCGTCGCCGGCCAGTTCATAGGTTTTCCCTTCGTGACCTGCGGTCGTCAGGGCCACGGCGGCCGCTTCGGCATAGTCGGCGCGCGCGGCCGAGGCAATCCGGCCCTGGCCGGCGCTGCCGACCAGGGCGCCGCCCGCCAGCGCACCCACGACGGAACCCATGTAGTTTTCGGTGTACCAACCGTTGCGCAGGATCGTCCAGGCCAGGCCGGAATCCTTCAGCATCTGCTCGGTTTCCCGGTGTTCGCCCGCCAGGCTCAGCGCCGACGTATCGGCGCGCAGCAGGCTGGTGTAGACGATGCGACGCACGCCCGCCGTCCGAGCGGCATCAATCGCATGGCGGTGCTGTACGGCGCGGCGGCCGACTTCGCTGGAAGAAATCAGCAGCAGGGTATCCACGCCGGCCAGGGCCGCCGCCAGGGTCTGCGGTTGATCGTAGTCGGCCGCATGCGCCTCGATGCCCAGGTCGGACGCCTTGGCCGGCGTGCGCGCCAGCGCGCGCAATTGGGAAGGCGACACGCGGGTCTTCAGGTGTTCGATAACGAGGCGGCCCAGTTGTCCGGTGGCGCCGGTGATGGCGATAGTCATGTGAATTCATCCGTGAATGTGAACGTGATGCCACTCTAATCCATAAACAAACTTTTAGTAAGTACGTACAAAAATGTTAGTATGCGTTTGTTGATCCAATCCATTCCTCAATGGGAACCGCCTGCACGGCGCTCCCCCGATGACCAGGCCTTTGCCATGAACGATTCGCCGTCCGATCCCCCTTTGTCGCTATCCCAGCGGTTGCGCCCCGGCAATCTGCTGGCGACCGACTGCCCTTCGCGCGAAGTGCTCAAACACGTCACCAGCCGCTGGGGCGTGCTGGTCCTGATCGTTCTGGAAACGCGGATGCACCGCTTCAGCGAACTGCGCCGCGCCATCGGCGGGGTCAGCGAACGCATGCTGGCGCAGACCTTGCAGTGGCTGGAAGGCGACGGGCTGGTGCTGCGCACCGCCCTGGAAGTCGTGCCGCCCCACGTCGAATACAGCCTGACCCCGTTGGGCCGCGAAGCGGCCGAAAAAGTGCGCGTCCTGGCCGACTGGATCGAGCACAATCTGCCGCGCATCCATCAGGCGCAATCCTGACAGGGACGACACAACCGACGCGCCCTACAGATGCGGACACAGCCGCGAATGCAAACCGGGACGTCTCCCGCCCATCGAACCCCCACGCAGGATTCATGAACAGGAGACGGCCCGGCGCATGCGAGCGCGGCCGACCGAACGCTTACTGCAGCGTGCGTTCGAAGACGAACTTCTCGCCGTCCCAATCCACCGGCACCACATCGCGCGGGCCAAATGTGCCGTCCAGGATCAGGCGGGCGACGGGGTTTTCCAGATACTGCTGGATAGCGCGTTTCAAGGGTCGCGCGCCGAACACCGGATCGTAGCCGACCCGCGCCAGTTCCTTGATCGCATCGTCGGTGACCTCTAGACGCATTTCATGCTGGGCCAGGCGTTCGGCCAGGCGCTTCAATTGAATCCGCGCAATGGGTTCGATGTGGGTGGCATCCAGGCCGTGAAAGACCACGATCTCGTCGATCCGGTTCAGAAATTCAGGTCGGAAAGCGGTTTTCAGTTCGTCGCGGATGACTTCCTTGACCACGTCATAGGGCTGGTCCGCCAGATTCTGGATATGCTGCGACCCGATGTTCGAGGTCATGATGATCACCGTGTTGCGGAAATCCACGGTGCGCCCCTGGCCATCGGTCAAACGGCCATCGTCCAGCACCTGCAACAGCACGTTGAAGACATCCGGGTGCGCTTTTTCGATTTCGTCCAGCAGAATCACGCTATAGGGTTTGCGCCGCACGGCCTCGGTCAGGTAGCCGCCTTCCTCGTAGCCGACATAGCCCGGAGGCGCGCCGATCAGACGGGCCACGGAATGTTTTTCCATGAACTCGCTCATGTCGATGCGCACCAGATGGCTGTCCGAATCGAATAGAAAACGCGCCAGCGCCTTGGTCAATTCGGTCTTGCCAACCCCGGTCGGCCCCAGAAACAGGAACGAACCATAGGGCCGGCTGGGGTCGGACAGGCCCGCGCGTGAACGGCGGATGGCTTCGGACACCAGGCGCACGGCCTCGTCCTGGCCCACGACACGCTCGTGCAATACCGCTTCCATGCCCAGCAGTTTCGCGCGTTCGCCCTGCATCATGCGCGACACGGGAATGCCGGTCGCTCGCGAGACGACCTCGGCGATTTCCTCGGCGCCCACCTGGGTGCGCAAAAGGCGCGGCTTGCCGGATTCCGCATCCTTCGGGGCGGCTTCCGCCGCTTTCAGCCGGGATTCCAGTTCGGGCAAACGCCCGTATTGCAGTTCCGCCAATTTGTCGTACTGGCCCCTGCGCTGCAGATCGGCCATTTCCGCGCGAACCTGGTCGATTTCCTCTTTCACGGCCTGCGAACCCTGGACAGCGGCCTTTTCCGCTTTCCAGACTTCTTCGTAGTCGTTGTATTCACGCTGCAGGGTTTCGAGTTCTTCCTCGATGGCCTTCAAGCGGCGTTCGGATGCCTCGTCGGTATCCTTGCGCACGGCCTCGCGCTCGATCTTCAGCTGAATGATGCGCCGGTCCAGCCGATCCATGACTTCGGGCTTGGAATCGATTTCCATGCGGATGCGGGCCGCCGCCTCGTCGATCAGGTCGATGGCCTTGTCCGGCAGGAAACGATCGGTGATGTAGCGATGCGACAATTCCGCCGCCGCGACGATGGCCGGATCGGTGATCTGTACACCGTGGTGCAGTTCATAGCGTTCCTGCAGGCCGCGCAAAATGGCGATGGTGGATTCCACATCGGGCTCGTCGACCAGCACCTTCTGGAAGCGCCGTTCCAGCGCCGCGTCCTTTTCGATGTACTGGCGGTACTCGTCCAGCGTCGTGGCGCCCACGCAATGCAGTTCACCGCGCGACAGAGCGGGCTTGAGCATATTGCCGGCGTCCATCGCGCCTTCGGCCTTGCCGGCGCCCACCATGGTGTGCAGTTCGTCGATGAAAACGATGGTCTGGCCCGAATCCTGGGATAGTTCCTTCAACACGGCCTTGAGGCGTTCCTCGAATTCGCCGCGATATTTGGCACCCGCCAGCAGGCCGGCCAGGTCCAGCGTCAGGACGCGCTTGCCCTTCAGGGTTTCCGGGACCTCGCCATTGACGATGCGCTGCGCCAGGCCTTCGACGATGGCGGTCTTGCCCACGCCGGGCTCGCCGATCAGCACCGGGTTGTTTTTCGTGCGGCGCTGCAGGATCTGGATGGTGCGGCGGATTTCGTCGTCGCGCCCGATCACGGGGTCGAGCTTGCCCTCGCGGGCGCGGGCAGTCAGGTCCAGGGTGTATTTTTTCAAGGCCTGGCGGTTGTCCTCGTCTTCCGCACCTTCCACGGTCGCGCCGCCGCGCACCGCGTCGATCGCGGCTTCCAGGGCCTTGCGCTGCAGGCCGGCATCCCGTAATGCACGGCCTACATCGCCTTTGTCATCGGCCAGGGCCAGCAGGTAGAGTTCGCTGGCGATGTAGGCGTCGCCGCGCTGACCGGCTTCTTTGTCGGTGCGCGCCAGGGCGGCCTGCAGATCGCGGCTGACCTGGATATTGCCCTCGGTGCCCTGGACAGCAGGCAAGGCCTTGATCTGGCGGTCCAGCTCGGCTTGCAGGCGCGGCACCGCCACGCCGGCCCGCGCCAGCAGGCTGCCTGCGCCGCTGTCCGCGTCGGCCAGCAGGGCCGACAGCAGATGGGCATTTTCAATATAGGGATGGTCTTGGCGTACGGCCAGACTTTGGGCGTCGGCCAGCGCCTGCTGAAATTTCGTCGTCAGTTTGTCGAATCGCATGAGTGGAACCCCTTATTGGGAAGGGACGCATACGCCCCGATATGCGATGTATATGCGGGTAATCAGGGGGTTTTCAAGACACGACGAACGCAATCATCACCGCACCAGCCCCGCCCCTTTCAGCCAGTGCCGCGACAGGTCTTCGGCGGCCAGATCCGCCGATCGGCCGGCGGCGGATGCCCAGTTGTTCCAGCAGACATAGGGCACCCGGCCCGACGCCAGCGCCAGGGTCACGTGTGCCAAACACCATGACCCCACATGCACGGCGCATGCCCATGCACGGGAATCCCGTTCCATTGAGAAAAATCAATCCCCCGCCAGATAAATCCGCCGTCCGGCAGCCGGCGGCCATACCCGGGGTTTACCCTGGCATGACAGCCAGACACATCTGATTCAAGGCCACCCTTCCCGACTATAAAGAACTGCCATGACTTCACACCAGGACTGGGACCCCCGCGCCCCGGACGTGCTCGCCGACCCGATCGCCGCCTACGACGCCATGCGCCAGCGCTGCCCGGTGGCCCACAGCGACTATCTGCATCACTCTGTCTTTCGTCACGCCGACGTGATGCGCATCCTGATGGACCCGGCCACCTTCAGCAGCCAGGCGTCGCGCCATGTGTCGGTACCCAACAGCATGGACCCGCCGGAACACACCGCCTACCGCGCGGTGATCGAACCCTACTTCGGCCCGGATCGCATCGCTGACTTCGAACCCACCTGCCGTCGGATCTGCACCGAACTGGTCGCCGCCCTGCCGCGCAATGCCAGCACGGAAATCATGTTCGGTCTGGCGCACCCCTTTGCCTTGCGCATGCAATGCGCCTTTCTGGGCTGGCCCGACAGCCTGCACGAACCGCTGCTGCAGTGGATCAACAAGAAAAACGTCGCGACCCTGTCGGGCGACAGCCATGCCATCGCCGCTGTGGCCACGGAATTCGACCAAACCATCCGCGATCTGCTGAAAGTCCGCCGCCAGGCGGGCGCACAGGCCCCGGATGACGTCACGACCCGCCTGATGCATGAAACCGTTCAGGGCAGATTGCTGACCGAAGACGAGATCGTCAGCATCCTGCGCAATTGGACGGTCGGCGAACTGGGCACCATGGCCTCCAGCGTGGGCATCATCGCCTCATATCTGGCGACCCACCCCGATGTGCAGGACCAGTTGCGCCGTGATCCGGCCCTGGTCGGCGCAGCGAACGATGAAATCCTGCGCATCCATGCCCCCCTGATCGCCAACCGCCGCACCCCGACCTGTCCGGTACAGGTCGGCAACACCCGGATTCAGCCGGGCGAGCGCCTGACGCTGATCTGGGCTTCGGCCAATCGGGACGAGGCCGTGTTCGGCGATCCCGACGCATTCCGGCTGGACCGCGACCCGGCCCTGAACCTGCTGTACGGCGCCGGCATCCATGTCTGCCCCGGCGCCCCGCTGGCCCGCCTGGAACTCGTCGCCATCATCCAGGCGCTGTTGGCGAATACCCGGTCGCTGGCGCCCAGTGAAGAGCACCCGCCCATGCCGGCCATTTACCCGGCCAGCGGCTATCGACAGGTGATCCTGAGGCTGCGGCACGACTGACCGCCCGGCATTCGTGGCCAGGATGAAACACGGCATAAGCTCATCACGGATTCTCATACCAAGCCACAGTAATATCCGGCCCGGCAAGACTACAATTCAAGCATGAACCATTCGGGGCGGTCGCCGCTCCGGTTTTTCCTGGGACCTGCTTGCCATGTGTCAGCTATTGGGCATGAATTGCGCCACGCCGACGGACATCACGTTTTCCTTTACGGGCTTTGCTGCTCGAGGCGGCGACACCGACCACCACGCGGATGGCTTTGGCATCGCCTTTTACGAAAACCGTGGTTCGCGCTGCTTTCTGGACAACGCCCCCTGCTGCCAATCGCCCGTGGCCGATCTGATCAAGCGCTACCCGATCAAATCGCGCAACGTCATCGCCCATATCCGCAAAGCCACCCAGGGCGCGCTGGAACTGGAAAACTGCCACCCCTTTGTGCGCGAACTCTGGGGACGCCACTGGCTGTTCGCCCACAATGGCGACCTGAAATCCTTCCATCCCGCCTTGCGCGGCGATTACCTGCCCATCGGCCAGACCGACAGCGAACGCGCCTTTTGTTTCATGATGGAAGGACTGCGCACGCGATTCGGCGCCAGCGAACCTGATGAGCAAGAGCTCTTTGCCGCCGTGGCCGACATGACGAAAAAACTGACCCGCTACGGCGTATTCAATTTTCTGCTGTCCAACGGGCGCTGCATGGTGGCGCACTGCTCCACCCAACTGACCTACATCGTGCGGGCATGGCCCTTTCAAGAAGCCCGCCTGGTCGATACAAACATGGCGGTGGACTTCGCCCACGTCACGACCAGCAGCGATTGCGTGGCCATCATCACCACCAAGCCGCTGACCGACAATGAAACCTGGACCGCCTTTCGCACCGGCGAACTGATGATGTTCATCGACGGCCATCCGCAGCCCAGCATGCAGATCGACATCCCCGACGACATCCAGCGCAGCAACCGGGAAAATCTGGCCTGCGCCTGACACAGGACAACCGTCCAGGCCACCGATGCCCTGTACCCAATGTCCTATGATGATGTCATGAGCGATACCCCCACCGACAACGACCCGCGCCCGATCGAACCCATCGAGCCCGATCTGAACGAATGCTGCGGCAACGGCTGCTGCCCCTGCGTGTTCGACACCTATGCCGAAGCAAAACGCAGCTGGCAGCAAGACATAAAGGCCTGGGAAGAGCGCCACCCGGACCTGGTGAAAGACGCCGCCGGGTCCTGAACCAGCCCACCGGCATGATGCCGGGGTGGCTCGCTGCACCGCCCCGCGCACGATCCACAGGAACCCGCGCTGCGCATAGGGTTCCTGCCCGTTTTCAGCCTGGTCATTTTTATAATCTGACTTTCCGATTCATCTTTTCAGGAATGATGCACCGTGGCTTCCGACGCTATCCCCATGTTTGCCGAAAACACCTATCCCCTTGATGCGCGGGGCATCGCCAAACGCTTCCGGCATGCCGCCATCTTCGGCGCCCTGTCGGCCCTGCAGCCGGGCGAAACCATGCGTTTCTGCAACGATCACGACCCCCTGCCGCTGCTGCAGCAGCTGAAAAACCATTTCGGCGAAAACATCCAGTTCGAATATCTGGCCCGCAATCCGGGCGAAATCGTCATCGATTTCCATATCGTGCCCTGAACGCCCCGCCAGTTACGCCGTTTGGCGCACACCCAGCCACCTGCTCCGGTGGCTTTTTTTTTGCCTGCCAGCAGCATCACGGGCCATCAGCGTCGCGGTGATCCATGCAGCATGTGCGCTGCTTTCCGGCCTTCACCGAAGAACATCTTCGCCACTTAACTCATATCAAGCCTATCGAAGAAAGTCGGGTCTCATGCTTGATGACACCATATATTGTGTTTAGTATTCACACAAACACAATATATAGAGGTTAACAGCATGACTTCACCGGCCCAGATTCAGGCTGACCCGCGCCCTGTTCCGCAGATCGACGTGATCCGCTCCATCGACGAATACCTGCAGCAACAAGACTGGCGCGTCAACGCCAATGCCAACCAGGGCTATTCCCTGGGCGGGTTGATCCTGAACACGTCCGGCAAGATGATCGCCAACTACTGGCTCAGCCACGTCTACCCGGAATCCATCGGCCAGGCCCACCGCCAGGGCGATCTGCACATCCACGACCTGGACATGCTGTCGGGCTACTGCGCCGGCTGGTCGCTGCGCACCCTGCTGACCGAGGGCCTGAACGGCGTGCCGGGCAAGGTCGAATCCGCGCCGCCGCGCCGCATGTCCAGCGCCGTGGGTCAGATCGTCAATTTTCTGGGCACACTGCAAAATGAATGGGCGGGCGCACAGGCCTTCAGCTCCTTTGACACCTACATGGCCCCCTTCATCCGCAAGGACGCCATGAGCTACGAGCAGGTGCGCCAGTGCATGCAGGAACTGATCTACAACCTGAACGTGCCTTCGCGCTGGGGTACGCAGACGCCCTTCACCAACCTGACCTTCGACTGGGTCTGCCCGGAAGACCTGCGCGGCCAGGTGCCGGTGATCGGCGGCCAGGAAATGCCCTTTTCCTACGGCGACCTGCAAGCCGAAATGGACATGGTCAACCAGGCCTACATCGAAGTCATGATGGCCGGTGACGCCAAGGGGCGCGCCTTCACTTTTCCCATTCCGACCTACAACATCACGCCGGATTTCGACTGGCACAGCCCCAATGCGGAACGGCTGTTCGACATGACGGCGAAATACGGTCTGCCCTATTTCCAGAACTTCATCAATTCGGAACTCAAGCCCAATATGATCCGGTCCATGTGCTGCCGCCTGCAACTGGACCTGCGCGAACTGCTGAAACGCGGCAACGGCCTGTTCGGCTCGGCGGAACAGACGGGTTCGCTGGGCGTGGTGACGATCAACTGCGCCCGCCTGGGCTATCTGCACCGGGGCGACGAAACCGCCCTGTTCGCGCGGCTGGACGAGCTGCTGGTCCTGGGCCGCCAAAGCCTGGAAATCAAGCGCCGCGTCATCCAGGACCTGATGGACGACGGTCTGTTCCCCTATACCCGCCGCTATCTGGGCACATTGCGCAATCACTTTTCCACCCTGGGGGTGAACGGCATCAATGAAATGATCCGCAACTTCACGGCGGACGCGCACGACCTGAGCAGCCCCTGGGGCCACGCCTTCGCCGTGCGTCTGCTGGATCACGTGCGCGCCCGCATGATCGAATTCCAGGAAACCACCGGCCATCTGTACAACCTGGAAGCCACGCCCGCCGAGGGCACCACCTACCGCTTCGCCAAGGAAGACCGCGCCCGCTGGCCCGACATCCTGCAGGCCGGCACGCACGACATGCCCTATTACACGAACTCGTCGCAGCTGCCGGTGGGCTTCACAGACGACCCTTTCGAGGCGCTGGAGCGCCAGGACGAGCTGCAGCGCAAATACACGGGCGGCACCGTATTGCACCTGTACATGACCGAACCGCTGTCTTCGGCCAAGGCCTGCCGCGAACTGGTGCGCCGCACGCTCAGCCGCTTTTCCCTGCCCTACATCACGATCACGCCGACCTTTTCCATCTGCCCCAAGCACGGCTACCTGCCGGGCCGGCACGAATTCTGCCCCCAGTGCGACGACGAGCTGATCGCCCGCAAGCACAACAGCCGGGCCAGCGCGCCAGCGCTTGCACCGGGCGCTGCTACGCCCCCGACGCAGGCCGGACAGGCGATCTACGCCCACTGAGTCATCCCGGCTCGGTCGTGCGCCCATCTTCTGACTCACCCCATTTTCCGTCCGGACCACGGTCCGATTTCATCCGCCCCTCAGGAGCACATCACCATGTCCAACACCCACCTCACTCTGAACGACGCCGAACGCCAGCCATGCGAAATCTGGACCCGCGTCATGGGCTACCACCGCCCCGTCTCGTCCTTCAACATCGGCAAGAAAGGCGAGTTCCACGAACGCCGCTTCTTCGTCGAGCGTCCTGCCGACCCAGCGACAGGCGCCCGCACGGCCTGATCCGGAGCCCGCCATGCACGCCGCCGACCTTGCCCGACACGCCGCAGCCGCCAGCGACGGGGGTGAACCCGCCAAGCGCCCGGTTCACCAGCGCATCCGCGCCACGCCGCCGGCCGGCGTCCCGCAACTCAAGGTCGGCGGCCTGACGCCCTTCACCGCCACTGACTTCCCCGGCCTGCTGGCCGCAGTGGTCTTCGTGCAGGGCTGCCCCTGGCGCTGCGGCTATTGCCACAACCCGCATCTGCAGCCGCGCACCGCCGCCAGCCCTCTGGACTGGACCGACATCATGGCGTTCATGCGCCGCCGGGTCGGCCTGATCGACGGCGTGGTCTTCAGCGGCGGCGAACCCACGATGGACCCCGGCCTGGATCAGGCCATCCGCCAGGCGCGCAGCCTGGGGTACCGCATCGGCCTGCACACCGGAGGCACCCACCCGCGCCGACTGGCGCAAGTGCTGCCTCTGCTGGATTGGGTAGGCCTGGATATCAAGACCGGTTTCGAGCACTACGAACGTGTCACACAGGTAGCCGGCAGCGGCGCGCCGGCCCGCGCCAGCCTGCAAGCCGTGCTGGACAGCGGCGTGAACTTCGAATGCCGCACCACCGCGCACCCGGATCTGATCAGCTCAGAGGAATTGCTGGCGTTGGGCCGCTCGCTGGCGAACCTGGGCGTGTCGAACTACGCGGTGCAGATCTTTCGCCCTCAGGGCTGCGCTGATGGCGCCTTGAACGCGCAAGGGCAATCCCTGCAAGACTGGCCGGGCGATGCCACCCGAGCAGCACTGACAGCGATGTTTGCTTCGTTTCAGATCCGGCGTCCTTGATCCGTCGGCCCCTGGCCCGTGCAGCCCCTATCCCAGCACACGCCGTACCCGCTGCGTCAGACCGGCCAACACATCATTGGCGATGGTGCTGGACGACCAGGAGACCTCGTCCACAGACGGCCCGCCCACGCCCCACAGCACGACAGGCGAACCAATATCCGCCGCCGGCACAGAATCCAGATCGACGGACAGCATATCCATGGACACCCGCCCCACCACGCGGGTATGGACCCCGGCCACCGTGATCGGCGTGCCGGTGATGGCATGGCGGGGATAACCATCTGCATAGCCGCAGGCCACGATACCCACCCGCATATCGCGATCCGTGCGAAAGGCGTGACCATAACCGATGGCTTGCCCCGCAGGCAGGACATGGGTGCTGATCAGTTCGGATGTGAGCGTCATGGCGGGCTGCAAATCCAGGGATTCGGCATTCCGGCCCACATAAGGCGACGCCCCGTACAGGCAGATGCCGGGCCGCACCCACTGCTCGTCCCCCGGCACGGCGGCGGCCAGGCCAGGATCCAGGACCGCCGCCGAATTGCAGACGCTGGTCGGCCCCGGCAGATCCGCGGCCAATCGGGTAAAGCAGGCCAATTGATCCCGCGTCACGAGCAGATCGTCATCCGCGCGGGCAAAATGGGTCATTTTGCCGACGGCACCCAGCATGCCGCGCTGCTGCAAGGCCCGCGCTTGATCGTAGGCCGCACGGAATTCCTGCGGCTGAAACCCCAAGCGATGCATGCCGGAATTGAGCATCACATGGGCATCGATGCTGCCCGGCCCCGACCAGGCGGCCAGCATGGCAAGCTGGGCCTGGCTATGCAGCACCGTACTGATGCCATGCCGGGCCATCACGTCCAGGTCCGATGAGCGGAAGAAGCCTTCCAGCAACAGGATCGGTCGCTGCCAGCCCAGTTCCCGGCAGCGAAGCGCCTCATGCAGATCCAGCAGGGCCAGGCCGTCGGCCTGGGCAAAACCTTGTACGGCGGCTTCCAGACCATGCCCATACCCATAGGCTTTGACGACCGCCCAGATCCGGGCGGGCTTTCCGGCGGCACCGCTGCGCAGCCGGTGGGCCACCACCTGCAGGTTATGCGCCAGAGCCGGAATATGGATCGTGGCCAGAATCGGGCGTGACATGGCTTTCCCCCCACAAAAAAAACCCTCGCCGCGCCGCGACCCGCCAGGCAGTCTTAGGCGACGCCGGCGGCCTGGCGTCCGCGCTGGCGAAAACCCTGGCGGATGTCCTCCGGCACCAGGGAACCGCCGGTGCTCCAGATCACATGGGTGGCCTGATCCATGACGGAAGCCAGCCCCTGGCTTTGCAGATAGGCCCGGCCCTGCGGCGTATCCAGCACCTGCAGCGGCCCGCGCAAGCCGGTCGCCGCCGACGGTTCGATATAGATGCCCTCGGTGTCTTCCAGGCGCCAGGCGTCGGCATAGAAGGTGTCTTCGGCCACGGTGAACACCCCCGACAGCAAGGACGCCATCAAGGGCGCCACCAGCGGCGAGGCCAGCCCCACCGCCAGCCCGTCGGCATCGGTGCGATTGTCCAGACCGACGTCATAAACCGACACCGGCTGCTGCACGCCGCAGGCCAACTGCACCAGCATGCAGGGCGACGCTGTCGGCTCGACGAAAAACCCGTGCACGTGCGCCCCGAACAGCCGTTTCAGGCCATACAGAATCCCGCCCGGCGCACCGCCGACCCCGCAGGGCAGATAGACGAACAGCGGATGCTCGGCGTCCACCCGGCGGCCTGCCGTCTGCAGCTGCGCCTGCAATTCATGCGCGGCAGCCGCATACCCCAGGAACAAGGCCTCGGAATGCTCGTCATCGACGAAATGCATCAGCGGATCGGCCTGGGCAATGGCCCGCCCCGCCGCCACGGCTGCCGCATAATCCCCTTGGTGTTCGACGACTTCGATGCCGCGCGCCCGCAGGCGCTGTTTTTTCCATTCCTTGGCGTCCGCCGACATGTGCACCACTGCGCGCAGCCCCAGGCCCGCGCCGATCAGGCCGATGCTCAGGCCCAGATTACCGGTGCTGCCCACCGCGACGGCATGGCGCCCCAGCACGGCTTGAGCCGCCGGACCGGCCAATACCAGACGGTCCGCCCCATCCGGCAGCAAGTCGGCTTCGGCGGCGATCCGTTCCGCCAAAGACAGGATTTCATGAAAACCGCCCCGCGCCTTGACCGAACCGGCCACCGGCAAGGCATCGTCGCGCTTCAGCAGCCAGGCGCCGGCGACCGGCGCGCGGGTCAAGGCATCCCGCAAATGGGGGATCGCCGTCAACGGCGACGACAAGCGACCGCCGCCCGCCTGCAGTTCGGGAAACATCTGCGCCAACAAGCCGGCGCAACGGGTGAAGCGGTCTTCGGCGATCTGAGGATCCAGGCCGGTTTGTCGGCCATCAGCCTGAGGGTCATAGCCGGGATTCAGCCAAAGCAAGGGCTGACCTTGCGTCAGCCCCGCTGGCAGGCCGGGGTATCGGGCCTGAGAAATATTCGTCATGCATTGCTCCTGTGACGCGGCACCCGCTGATGGCAGGCGCGCGCCCTTGCAGTCTGACTGCTCAAGCGACAGGATGCAACACGGGACCAATATCAGGCCCTGTAACCCCATTCGGCATCCGGTTTTGCACCGGGCCGCAATCCCTTCAAGACATCGCGCAACACGACTTTCGGGTGGAACACCGCCATGTCGATGGCATCCAGCGTGTTTTTCACCATCAGCCCCAATTCGGTGTCGCCCTCGATCACCAGGCGGCGGCTGAAAAAGAGCGTATCCGGGTCTTCGGTCCGCTGCAGCAGATGATAGAAATCCACGGCGTCCGCACGCAATGTCAGATCCGGCGCGGCATCGCCGTGCCGGGCCGCTCGGAAGGCCCGGTCGCGCCAGGTGTAATCAAAACAGACCTGCGCGTCGGCGACCTGAATACGCAGCGATCGGCCTTCCAGCATATGCAGGGTGTCCGGGTGCAAATGGCGCGCCAGCACCAGATTCAACCCGGCGACGAACAGCCTGGAACCGGGGTAGCGAGGCAGGCGCCCCAGAACCTGAGCCAGGGGCTGAGGAATGCGATAGACGGGATTGCTGGGATTTTGCATGTTCAGACTCGTGAAAAGACGGAGGGGACGCGGCGCATCAGGCGACGACGCGCGCCTTGACGCCAGGGGCGTGGACATCCGGTGCCGACGATGCGACGACCCCGCCCGGCAGCACCATGTCCAGGCCAGGCCGCCCATGCCAGTAGCCATTACAGGGGCCCGCCGGCATCAGGGGCACCAGCCGTTCATGCGCGGCGGCAGCGGATTCCTGCCCGTCCAGCACGGCCCTGAAAGCCGCCACAACCTGATCCATGTGCTGCGACTGGGGGCTCAGGCGCAGCACATCCACGCCCAGGCTGCGCAGTTCGTCCAGTTCGTGGATCAGGGTGTTCACCAGCGCCGACTGCGTCTGGATGCCGTTGATCGTCAGGAAGGCCTGGGATTCCTTGGTTTCCAGCAGCAGCCCATCAGGGTGATCCATGCAGACGTACTGACAGTTGTCCTTGGGGAAATTGCGATTGCGCGCGGTAAAGCAGCGGGCGGAAAACGCCAGCGGCATGCGGCCATAGGCAAAGACTTCCGTCTGCAGGCCCGCCGGGCGGTCCCGCTGCAGCGTCGCCAGGCTGTCGCGCCCCATTTCCAGGGGCATCACCCAGCGCGTCGCGCCCTGGGCGGCGATCACATCCAACGTGGGTTTGCTATAGATATTCAAGAACGGCCCCCCAACGAATGGCCGCCCACTCATCCGATGCACCGCCCCCATGTCGTTGGCTTCGATGCCGTAGCGTTCGTTTTCGGTGATCTTGCGCAGGATGTTCAGGTCGTTGCCGGATTCCAGCAACACCTGCGTGGACAGGATCGGCGTCTTGCCGGCCTGGGCGAGCATGTCGGCGACCTCGATCCAGTCGGGCAAGCGCAATTCGTGACGCCGGGAACAGACGGTCTCGCCCAGATAGACGATATCCACCGGCCAGTCGCAGACCGATGCATAGAATTCCAGCGTGGCGACCCGCGGCCAGTAGTACTGCAAAGGACCCAAAGCGAGTTTCATGATGTTTTTCCTGACGAGGCCAGGCGCGGCGGCCTGCTGGGGCCAGCCTGATCCGCCTGCATGTGATGAACGTTTATTTCCAGGGGCGGTTGTACGCGCCCAGCGTGTGCTGTTGCCCTTCGGCGACCTTGTTCAATTCGGCCATCCAGGACGGATGCACGGAATAGCGCGCCGGGTTGGTACGAGCCTGATCGATGGCCTGGCGCCACACCCGCGTGACCTGGGCCACATAGGCCGGGCTGCGCTGGCGGCCTTCGATCTTGATCGCCCGCACACCCATCGCCATCAGCCTGGGCAGCAATTCCAGCGTGTTCAGACTGGTGGGTTCTTCCAGGGCGTAGTAGTTTTCACCGGCCACGTCGAAGCGGCCTTTGCACAGGGTGGGATAGCCGGCGTTCTCGGCTTGGTCGTAGCGGTCGATCAGCACGTTGTTCAGGCGGGATTCCAGACCCCGATCGGTCTGCTGCCAGCGCACGTGTTTGGCGGGGGAACAGACGCCGTGCGTATTGGGCGATTCGCCGGTCGCGTAGGACGACAGGGCGCAGCGGCCTTCGACCATGACGCACAGACTGCCGAAACCGAAGACCTCGATTTCGACCGGGCTGTTTTCGCAGACCTGCTGCACCTGGGCCACCGACAGTACGCGCGGCAGCACGGCGCGGGCCACGCCAAAGCGTTCGTGATAGAACTGGATGGCTTCGTAATTGGTCGCCGACCCCTGCACGGACAGGTGCAGACGCAGATCGGGGTAGCGGGCATGGGCATAGGCCATCAGACCCGGATCGGCCATGATGACGGCATCCACACCGGCATCGGCTGCCTGATCGACAGCGGTCTGCCACACGCGCCAGGCGTCGGGCTGGGGATAGGTATTCAAGGCCAGAAAAACCTTGCGCTGCCGGTCGTGAGCATAACGGATGCCCTGAGCGATGGCGGCGGCGTCGAAATTCAGGCCGGCGAAGTTGCGCGCGTTAGTGGCATCCCGAAAGCCCAGGTAGACGCAATCGGCGCCCTCGTCCACGGCGGATTTCAGCGCGGGCAGGCTGCCGGCTGGACAGACCAGTTCAAAGTCGGAATGATCGTGGCGATGCACTACGCCAGGGCGGGTAGAGGAAGGTAATGCAGACATGGGGCATCCTGACGGTTCAAGCCGTGCAGGCGGAACATGCCGCTGGTGTCCTGCATCGGCAACAGTCGGCACTATGCCCTGTCTTGCCGGCCAAGGCCTTAATCCGCATCAAGGGAAGCGGTGTTTGATATACGGTTTTAGGCCGCTTCCCCGCCCCTCATCGTGTAAGGTAGCAGCTTCTTCTGAAAGGACTTTTCATGGCCCTGCCCGACATCACCCTGGACGTACGCGGTCTGCCCCCGCCCGAACCCCTGGAACAATGCCTGGAGGCGCTGGCCGACCTGGCCCCCGATCAGCGGCTGCACATGCTGATCGACCGGGAACCTTATCCCTTGTACACCATGCTGGACCGCGACGGCTTCCAGCACGAATGCACCTTCGAAGAAACGCATTTCCAAGTCACGATCTGGATCGGTTGATCATGCAGCGCGCCCTGGATTTCGACAAAACGCCCGCCCTGGGCGTACCCCTGCCCTTCTTCCTGAACGTGCCGGTATTTGGCTTGCTGGCCGGGCTGCTGGCGACCTGGTCGGATCCGCAGGCCTTCATGTCCCGCTGGGACAGAGCCACGCTGGCAATGACGCACCTCTGGACCCTGGGCATTCTGGGCAGCGCCATGCTGGGCGCCCTGATCCAGATTCTGGCAGTGGCGTGCAATGTGGCTGTCACTCCGGCGCGCGCTGTGGCCGCGACCGTCCACGCTTTGCTGACGGTGGGCACATTGGCGCTGGTGACAGGCTTTTTGTGGTGGGCGCCCCCCGCCTGGCTGGCTGCCGTCGCGCTGCTGGGGGCGGCCTTTGCCATCTATCTGGGCGCCGTCAGCCTGGCGCTGTGGCGCCAGCGGCGGCAGGTGTACAAGGGCGCGCGGGAAATTCTCGTTCCCGTGCGCGGCGCCCTGGCGGCGCTGGCCTTGACTGTCCTCATCGGCCTGAGCATGGCCGGCGCCCTGGGTGCGGGCACGGCTCTGCCCGGCTGGGCCGGCGGCCACATCCTGTGGGGGCTGCTGGGCTGGGGCGGGCTGCTGCTGATGGGCATGTCTTTTCAGCTGCTGCCGATCTTTCAACTGACGGAAATCTACCCGAAATCCGTCACTCGCTGGCTACCCCTGCTGATCCCCGGCCTGCTGGTGGCCTGGACGGCGCTGGATGCCTCCACCGGCCTGCCGCACTTGATGCGCGAGACGGTCGAACTGCTGCTTGCCGGCGCCTATGTCAGCTGGATCGGCACGTCTCTGCATCGGCTGGGCACGCGCAAACGCCCGACCGCCGAACCCACCACGCTGTTCTGGTTCACCGGGCTGATCTGCCTGCTGGCCTGTGCGCCGGCCTGGATCTGGCTGCGCCACGGTCAGGCCCCGCAAGCTGCAATGGTGTTGGGCGTTTTGCTGATCGTCGGCGGCCTGGGATCGATCGTCCACGGCATGCTGTACAAGATCGTGCCCTTTCTGCTGTGGAAACATGCTCAGGATGCCCGCGTGATCCCGGACCATGATCCGGCCCAGGCGCGCATCTACCTGAAGATCCTGCCCAAGATGGCGGCCTATATCCCCGCCGCAGCCGGCCAATGGCACGTCGCGCTGTATGCTCTGGTGGCCGTGTCATGGACGCTGGCCGCCACAGGTTGGGCCCCCGCCGCTCAGGCAGCCGGGCCCTTGATGATCCTGGCCAGCAGCGTGCTGATCGTCAACCTGGGTCGGGCGCTGATGCTGTATCGCAGAACCCTGAAGATCCTGGCGGACATGGCAGAGAAAACGCAGCCTTAGCCGCGATAGGCGCGCAAACCATCCGCATCCAGGATGGTGAATTCCCGCCCCCGCACTCGGATCAGGCCGCGTTCGCTCAGCTCGCGCAGGATGCGGGAAAAGTGTTCCGGCGTCAGGTTCAGACGCGACGCGATGATGGATTTGCTGATTTCGATGCGAAACGGCTGTTCGATTTCGCCCGGCCACTGGTGCAGCAAGAAGGCAATCAAGCGCTGGGCGCCTGTGTGCAGGGTATAGGCTTCCACGTCGCCCATCAGGCTGTAGAGCCGTCGGCTCAAACCGGCCAGCATCTTGCGGGCCACGCCCGGATGCCGATCGATCTGCTCGAACAGCACATCGCGCCCGACGTGCAGCAGCAGCGTGTCGCGCAGGGCTTCGGCGGTGACGATGTAGTTCTGGCCCATGAACATCAAGGCTTCGCCAAAACCATCGCCAGGACCGATCAGGCGCACCACCCGCTCCACCCCGGATGCCGACACGAAGACGAGCTTGACCTGGCCGTAGACCACCACATGAAACCCCAGGCAGGGATCGCCTCGATGAAAGATGATCTCGCCGCGCCGCGCGGAGATCTCACTGGTGCCGTGAACGATCGGGGTCAGATCGGCGGCGGGCAGCTCGTTGAACAACGGCACCTGCGCCAGCAAATCGCGGATCCGGCCGTGACGCGGCGCATCCTCGGTACCAGAAGGTTTCCCACGCGCGGGCGCGGCATTGCTAGAATTCCGTTCATGATCCGCGTCGTGTACACCGTGCTGGGCACGATTTCCCTGGTGTTGGGTGTGCTGGGGGTTTTCCTGCCCCTGCTGCCCGCCACCCCCTTCCTGTTGCTGGCTGCCTTCTGCTATATGCGCGGCTCGCAGCGCCTGCACGCCTGGCTGATGTCCCATCGCATTCTCGGTCCGTATATCCGCGACTTCCAATCGGGGCGCGGCATCCCCTTGCGTAGCAAATGCCTGGCGCTCGCCATGATGTGGCCATCGCTGGCGGCATCGGCCTGGATCATGCCGATCGCCTGGGCTCGTTGGCTGCTGCTGATCCCCGGCATCGGCGTCACGATTTACCTATGGCGCCTGCCGACGCGGCCCCGCCGCGACCCCAGCAAACCCGACGATCAGATCAATTTCGAATAGGTCGCCACCCTGGGCCGACGGACATACTGGTCGAACACCATGGCAAAGGCGCGCACGAACACCCGCCCTTTGGGCAGCACCTGCAAACCGTGCGCATCGATGGTCAGCAGTCCGGCATCCGCATAAGGCCTCAGGCGCACCAATTCATCGGCGAAACAGGTCTGGAAGGATTGCCCGTGGCGTTCCTGGAACGCCGCGAAATCCAGCGGCATGCTGCACATGAGCGTCATGATGATTTCCCGCCGGATGACGTCGTCTGGGCTGAGATCGAAACCCTTGGCGGTCGGCAGCTCCCCGCGCCCCAGCGCCTCGGTGTAGGCGTTCAGGGAATGGTGATTCTGCACGTAGGCATCGCCGACCTTGCCGATGGCCGAAATCCCGAAACCCACCAGATCGCATTCCGCCCGGGTGGTATAGCCCTGGAAATTACGGTGCAGGCCGCCGTTCAGCCGCGCCCGATTCAATTCGTCGTCGGGCTTGGCGAAGTGATCCAGACCGATATAGGCATAACCGGCTTCCAGCAGCCGGCGCACCGACATCAGGAAGATCTGCAGCCGGGTATCAGCCGATGGCAGATCCTCGGCATTGATCAGGCGTTGGGATTTGAAGCGGTCGGGCAGGTGCGCGTAGTTGTACAGCGCGATGCGATCAGGCGACAGCTCGATCAATTGGTCCAGGGTGCGGCTGAAGCTATTCAGCGTTTGTTTGGGCAGCCCGTAGATCAGGTCGGCGTTGATGGACTGGAAACCATTGTCGCGACTGGCCTGCAGCGCCGTGCGCACCATATCGTAGGGCTGGATGCGATTGACCGCCGCCTGCACCTCCGGATCGAAATCCTGCACACCGAAACTGGTGCGATTGAAACCCAGGCCGGCCAGCATGGCCAGGGAATCGGGCGTCACGGTGCGCGGGTCGATCTCGACGCCCAGTTCGGCATCGGGCGTGAAGTCGACCAGCCCGCGGATATGTTCCATCAGCGTGGTCAGTTCCGCCGCGCTCAGAAAAGTCGGCGTCCCGCCGCCTAGATGCAGCTGCACGGTCTGGCGCGCCGCGCCCAGGTGCGGGCTGATCATGTCCATTTCCTTGAACAGGATGTTCAAGTAGTCGGCAGACCGGCTATGGTCCTGGGTAATGATCTTGTTACAGCCGCAAAAATAGCACAGCGATTCACAGAAAGGCAGGTGCACGTAGACCGATAAAGGCGCAGGCTGGTCGGCTGCCGCCCGCCGCGCCAGATGGTCCACATAGGACGAGACGGGATAATGCTGCTGAAAGCGGTCCGCCGTCGGATAGGACGTATAGCGGGGACCGGACTGATCGAAACGGCGAATCAGCGCTTCGGAGATTTCCAGATCAGGAAAGGCGATGGTTCGACCATCGCCGGGGATGTGATCAGTATCGGGGCTTGCGGGAGTGTTCATGCCATGCTTTCCTGATGCCTCGGCCAGAGACGAAAGGCTCCGGCGCAATTTGGCTATATTGTCCTGTATCGAAGCGCATTGTCCTGCGAAATGCGACCATCCGGCTTGATTCAAGTCAAGTCTCAGACTTCGCGTATCATAAACGGCTAGCCGAATCCCTGAATCAACCACGCCCCCATGCTTTTAACCCTGATCCTCGCGATCCCGTTTGCAGGTAGCCTGTGCGCCGCACTGCTTCCCGCCAACGCGCGCCGCACCGGGGCCTGGATCGCCGGCGGCAGCGCGCTGGCCTGTCTGGCGCTGACGCTGGCGGCGACACCCGAAGTCGCCGCGCTGGGCGTCATCAAGATCAGCATCCCCTGGATTCCCACCCAGGGTGTGGACCTGACCTTGCGCATGGACGGTTACGCCTGGCTCTTTTCAGTGATCATTTCGGCCATGGGCGCGCTCATCGCCCTGTATGCGCACTATTATCTATCGGATCAGGACCCGGTCCCGCGTTTTTTCACTTTTCTGCTCAGCTTCATGGGCGCCATGCTGGGCATCGTCCTGGCAGGCAACCTGATCCAGCTGCTGGTGTTCTGGGAACTGACCAGCCTGTCGTCCTTCATGCTGATCGGCTACTGGCAACACCGCCCGGAAGCCCGGCGCGGCGCCCGCATGGCGCTGCTGGTGACGGGCGGCGGCGGCTTCTGCCTGCTGGCCAGCATGCTGATCATCGGCCACATCGTCGGCAGCTACGACCTGGATGCCGTGCTGGCCGCCGCCAACGAGATCCGCAATCACCGCTGGTATCCGATCCTGCTGGTGCTGCTGGCCCTGGGAGCGCTGACGAAAAGCGCCCAGTTTCCCTTTCATTTCTGGCTGCCCAACGCCATGGCGGCGCCCACCCCGGTGTCGGCGTATCTGCATTCCGCCACCATGGTCAAGGCGGGCGTCTTTCTGCTGGCGCGCTTCTGGCCGATTTTTTCCGGCACCGACTGGTGGACCTGGACCATCGGCGGCGCGGGCCTGTGTTCGCTGCTGCTGGGGGCTTACGCCGCCACCTTCCAGCGCGATATCAAAAGCGTGCTGGCGTATTCGACCATCAGCCACCTGGGCCTGATCACCCTGCTGCTGGGCATGAGCAGCCCGCTGGCGCTGGTGGCCGCCGTCTTCCACATGATCAACCACGCCACCTTCAAAGCGTCCCTGTTCATGGCCGCCGGCATCGTCGATCACGAAAGCGGCACCCGCGACCTGACACGCCTGTCGGGCCTGCGCACATTGATGCCGTTGACCGCCACCCTGGCCATGGTATCGGCAGCCGCGATGGCGGGCGTGCCGTTGCTCAACGGCTTCATCTCAAAGGAAATGTTCTTTGCCGAAACCGTGTTCATCACCGGCCACTGGGCCAGCCGCTGGGGCTTGCCGCTAGCCGCCGTGGTGGCGGGAGCCTTTAGCGTGACCTATTCCCTGCGCCTCGTGCTGCAGGTCTTTTTCGGTCCGCCCGCGACCGATCTGCCGCGCACGCCGCACGACCCGGCCCGCATGATGCTGATCCCCTGCACCGTGCTGGTCGTGATCTGTCTGGCCGTCGGCATCCTGCCCAGTCTGACCCTGGGGGCCATTCTGGACATGGTCATGCGCGGCCTGCTGGGGCCCAATGTACCGGCTTTCGATCTGCAGGTCTGGCACGGTATCAATCTGCCCCTGATCATGAGCACGATCGCCCTGGTGGCCGGCATCGGCCTGTACCTGGCCCTGCGCGAGCGCGACCGCCGGGTACCCGGCCAAGTCCCTCTGATCTACCGTCTGGACGGTCGTCAAAGCTTCGAAACCGCCCTGGAAGCCATCGATAGCGGTACCGCCTGGCTGCTGCACCGGCTGCAGACTCAACGGCTGCAGACCCAGGTTCTGCTGCTGGTGCTCAGCACCCTGGGCGTCGCGATGCTGCCGCTGCTGCGCGGCGGCTGGTGGCCACAGGCGGTATCCGGCGACACGCCATTGCAGTGGTCCTTTGGCCTGATGTGGCTGATGGGCGGCGCCTGCGCGATCGCCTCTGCTTATCAGGCAAAATACCACCGCACGGCATCCCTGATGCTGGCAGGCGCCACGGGCCTGATCACCTGCGTGACCTTCGCCTGGCTCTCGGCGCCCGATCTGGCCCTCACCCAGTTGACCGTCGAAGTCGTCACCACCGTGCTGATCCTGCTGGGTCTGCGCTGGCTGCCCCCGCGCATCGAGGAATACCCCAGCGCCACCTGGCAAGGCACGCAATGGCGCCGCTGGCGGGATTTCGCCACGGCGGTGGCCGGTGGCGCGGGGCTGGCCGTTCTGGCCTACGTCATGATGACCCGACCCGGCATCTACCAAAGCATTTCCGGCTTTTTCGTCCAGCAGGCCTGGCCGCTGGGCGGAGGCGCCAACGTCGTCAACGTCATCCTGGTGGACTTCCGCGCCTTCGATACCTTTGGCGAAATCACGGTGCTGGCCATCGTGGCCCTATGCGTTTATGCCCTGCTGCGGCGCTTCCGCCCCCCTGCCGAAGCCCTGGTGGCCTCACCGCGCCTGCGCCGCATCCTGCAACAGGCGCCCGCCCGAGACCCCGACCCCAAAGCGCCGCTGCCCGAAGGCCTGATGCACATCCCCGCCGTGCTGGTGCGCCTGCTGCTGCCGGTCTCCACCCTGATTTCCCTGTATTTCCTGCTGCGTGGACACAATCTGCCCGGCGGCGGCTTTGTCGGCGGCCTGGTCATGGCCACCGGCATTTTGCTGCAGTACATGGTGGGCGGCATTCTGTGGGTCGAAGCCCGCCCGCTGATTCGCCCTCAGGCATGGATCGCGCTGGGCCTGCTGGTCGCGGGCAGCGCCGCCCTGGCCGTCTGGTGGGCCGGCGAACCTTTGCTGTCGGCCTATACCCTGGATGTGGTCCTGCCGCTGGTCGGCGTGATCCACCTGTCCACCGCGCTGATCTTCGACCTGGGGGTATATATGCTGGTGGTCGGCGCCACCATCCTGATGCTGATCGCGCTGGCGCACCAGTCCCTGCGCTTTCACCGCAACATCACCGAACCGGCTGATGCGCCGCTTGTGGAGTCCTGACCATGGAATGGATATTGGCCCTGGCAATCGGCGTACTGGCAGGATCCGGCATCTGGCTGCTGCTGCGCCCGCGCACTTTCCAGTTCATCATGGGTCTGGTGCTGATGGCCTACGCCGTCAATCTGTTCATCTTCGCCATGGGCCGCCTGCGCCTGGACGCGCCGCCCGTCATCGATCCCCACTGGACGGATCCCGCCAGCTATGCCGACCCCCTGCCTCAGGCGCTGGTGCTGACCGCCATCGTCATCGGCTTTGCCACCACCGCCTTGTTCCTGGTCGTGCTGCTGGCTTCGCGCGGCATGAGCGACACCGACCACGTCGATGGCGAGGAACACAGCTCATGAGCATCTGGATGCAACATCTGCCGGTCCTGCCGATCCTGATTCCGCTGCTGGCGGGCGCCCTGATGCTGTTGACACGCGACAGCCAGCGATCGCTGCGCGTCGGGCTGGGCGCCGTCTCTCTGGCGCTGCAGGTCGCCGCCGCGCTGCTGCTGATCCGCGCCACCCAGGGAATCGGCGGATCGCTCTGGATTGAGAACATCGGGGTGTACCGCCTGGGCAACTGGGCCGCGCCTTTTGGCATCGTGCTGGTGGCCGACCGGCTGTCCGCCCTGATGCTGGGCCTGACCGCCGTGCTAGGCCTGTGCGCCTGGATCTATTCGACTGCGCGCTGGGACCGCGCCGGCAGCCATTTCCACCCTTTGTTCCAATTGCAATTGATGGGCCTGAACGGGGCCTTCCTGACAGGTGATCTGTTCAATCTGTTCGTCTTCTTCGAGATCCTGCTGACGGCGTCCTATGGCCTGATGCTGCATGGTTCCGGCAAGCGGCGCGTGGGCGCCGGCCTGCACTACATCGGCATCAATCTGATTGCTTCGTTTTTGCTGCTGGTGGCCATCGCCCTGATCTACGGCCTGACCGGCACCCTGAATCTGGCCGACCTGTCCGTGCGCGCGCTGACGCTGCACGGCGCCGACCGGCAACTATTCGACAGCGCCGCCGCCATCCTGGGAGTCGCTTTTCTGATCAAGGCAGCCGCCTGGCCCCTGAACTTCTGGCTGCCCAACGCCTATGCCGAGGCCTGCGCCCCCGTGGCCGCCCTGTTCGCCATCATGACCAAGGTCGGCATCTACGCCCTGTTGCGCATCGGTTCGCTGCTGCTGCCCGCCGGCGCGCCGGCGGCCTTCGGCGGCGCCTGGATGTTTCCGGCCGGCATCGCCACCCTGGCCTTCGGCACCCTGGGCATGTTGGCCAGCACACAGCCTCGGCGCATCGCCGCCTATGCCATCATCACCTCGTCGGGCACGCTGTTCGCGGCCCTGGGCATGCCGGGCGTCACCCTGACCGGCCCCGCCCTGTACTACCTGCTCAGCTCGGTGCTGGCGCTCGGCGCTCTGTTCCTGCTGCTGGAACTGACCGAACGCAGCCAGTCCTTTGGCGCGGATATCCTGGCCGTCACACAAGAAGCCTTCGAGGCAGACGAGCCCGATGTCATCAGCCTGTCTGAACAGGCGGTGGGGACGCCGCTGCCAGCCACCATGGCTTTCCTGGGACTGAGCTTTTTCGTCTGCGCCCTGCTCATCATCGGCCTGCCGCCGCTGTCTGGCTTCGTCGCGAAATTTTCCTTGCTGTCCGCAGCCTTGCGCACGGCGGAATTCGGCGCCCCGACCGTCAACGTCTGGCTGCTGGTGGCCGCCATGCTGGGATCGGGCCTGGCCTGCCTGATGGCGCTGGGCCGTTGCGGCGTGCGCCTGTTCTGGATGCCGGAACAGCTGCACACCCCCGCCCTGCGCCTGACCGAAATCATCCCCATTCTGGTGCTGCTGGGGGCCTGCGCCGCGCTGACCATCCAGGCCGGCCCCGCCATGAGCTACCTGGAAGACACCGCCCACTACCTGGACCAGCCCGCGCGCTACGTCCAGGCTGTCCTGGGGCCGGCCAACACAGGACCCCAGCCATGATCAGACGTCTGCTGAGCTTCCTGCCCCTACCCTGCCTGTTACTGATCCTGTGGCTGGTCCTGAACGACAGCCTGTCGGTCGGGCAGATTGCGCTGGGCCTGCTCATCGCCCTGATCCTCAGCTTGCTGGCGCCGATCTTGCGGCCTGTCCGTTCTCGTCCGCGCCATCCGCTCGTCGCCTTGCGGCTGACCGCCCACGTCGCCCGGGACATCGTGCTCTCCAACTACCGGGTCAGCCGGCGCATCCTGCAGGGCGATGCCTCTCAAGAACAGTCGGGATTCCTGGACATTCCCCTGCGGATCCGCGATCCCCACGGTCTGGCCGCCCTGGCCTGCATCGTCACCTTCACCCCTGGCACGGTCTGGGCGGGACACGACACCGTGCGCCACGTCCTGACCCTGCATGTGCTGGACCTGTCCGATCCGGCAGGCCTGACCCACATCATCCAGGAACGCTACGAACGTCCACTGATGGAGATCTTCGAATGAGCGCAACGCTGCTGAACTGGGCAGGCGGCTTCGCCCTGCTGTGCTTCGCCCTGGGCCTGGCCTGCGCCGCCGTCCGCCTGATCCGGGGACCGCAGGCCGAAGACCGTATCCTGGCGCTGGACACGATCTACATCAACGGCATGCTGATCCTGCTGGTGCTGGGGCTGCGCTTCGAGGCCGGCCTGTATTTCGACGTGGCCCTGCTGATCGCGCTGTTCGGCTTCGTCGGCTCATCCGCATTGGCCAAATTCCTGCTGCGCGGCGAGGTCATCGAGCCATGAACGAACTGCCTCTGTGGGCCGCCGTACTGGTCTCCCTGCTGCTGATCCTGGCGGGTCTGGTCACCCTGATCGGGTCGCTGGGTCTGCTGCGGCTGCGCACCTTCTACGACCGCATGCACGCCCCGACACTGGGCATGACGCTGGGCACGTTTTGCGTCGTCCTGGCCGCCACGCTGGTGGCCAGCCTGCTGCAGGGACGACCGATCTTCCACGAATGGCTGATCTGCCTGTTCCTGTTCATGACCGCGCCCGTTACTGCCATCTTGCTGATGCAAAGCGCCATCCGCCGAGGCATTGCGCCGGTCCCGCCCTCCAAGACGGCCGACGATGATCATCGCTGAATTCTGAGCATATTTGTAACATACGAATAGGTGGGAACCCGTACACTCAAAGAGTCACCCACGCCGGACCGGGATACCGTCCGGCATTCAAAACAGGAGTGCTCATCATGCATCAAGCATTGCGGATTTCCCTAAGAGCCAGCCTGCTGGCAGCCGGACTCAGCTGCGCGGCGCTATTCGCCCCCGGCGTCCAGGCAGCCGGTCCCCAGACTCAATACCAGCAGGACGTGGCCCGCTGCAATTCCACCCCCGGCATCGACAAGCAAGCCTGCCTGCGCGAAGCCGGCGCCGCTGCGCAAGCCGCCCGGCAGGACAAGCTGACCACTCCATCCATGCAATCCGAAGCCCGGAACCGCACGCTGCGCTGCGACAGCCTGCCCGCCGATCAGCGCCAGGAATGCATGAAGCTGATGGACAATGCCAACACCCGCACGGAAGGCTCAGTGCAATCCGGCGGCGTACTGCGCGAAACCACGATCACCATCCCGGCCACGACCGGGTCGTAAGCGGTCACAGCTCCATCTGCATGCCCATTTCCACCACCCGGTTGGGCGGAATCTTGTAGAACCGGGTGGTGCGGCTGGCATTGCGCGCCATGAACGCAAACAGGTGGCGGCGCCAGCTCTGGTGCCAGGGCAGGCGCCGCACCACGATGACGGTCTGGCGCGACAGGAAATAGGATGTCTGCATCGGCTCCAGGTTCAGATCCTGCGCCTCTTGAGCAATCTGTTCCACCACTTGCGGCACATTGGGTTCCTGCTTGAAGCCCCAACGGGCGACCGCCTGCCAGCTGCTGCGGCTGACCCGCTCGATCCGGACGCGTTCGCCGAATGGCACGTAGGGCTCATCAGCCACTTCGATCGTCAAAAACAGAGCCTGTTCATGCAGGACCTTATTGTGTTTCAAGTTATGCAGCAAGGCCGGCGGCACCGTGCCGACGATCATGCTCATGAACACCGCCGTGCCCGGCACGCGGGTGGGCGGGTAGGCTTCCAGAGATTCCATGAAACTGACCAAAGGCTGGTGGTCGCCGGCCAAGGTGTCATGAATGCGCTGCCGCCCCTGTTTCCACGTCACCATCAGCGTCAACAAAATGATGCCTACCACCAGCGGCAGCCAACCGCCCTCGTGCAGCTTCAGGGTATTGGACGTGAACAACAACACGTCGATCAGCAGGAACAGGGAAATCAGCGCCAGCCAGGCGACGCGGCGCAGGCCGCGCGAGGCGCGCGGCAGCACGGCAAAGGCCAGCAGCGACGTCATCAGCATCGTCCCCGTCACGGCAAAGCCATAGGCATGCGCCAGGCTGTCAGACGAGCCGAACGACAAGGTCAGGGCCAGCACCGCCAGCAACAGCAGCCAATTGACGCGCGGCATGTAGATCTGGCCTTCTTCCCTGGCCGACGTATGCTGGATCACCATGCGCGGCCAATAGCCCAGCTGCACCGCCTGTCGGGTCACGGAAAACGCCCCTGAAATCACCGACTGCGAGGCAATCACGGTGGCGACGGTCGCCAGACCCACCAAGGGGATCAGGCCCCAGTCCGGCGCCAACAGGAAAAATGGATTGCGGATGGCCGACGGGTCGCTGAGCAACAGCGCCCCCTGGCCGAAATAACACAGCACCAGCGCCGGCAGGACCAGAGCGAACCAGGCTCGGCGGATCACCGACCCGCCAAAGTGGCCCATATCGGCATACAGGGCTTCCGCCCCGGTCAGGGCCAGCACCAGCGCGCCCAGGGCCAGAAAGGTTTCCCAGGGCGCATCGCCGATGAAGCGCAACGCCCAGACCGGATTGATGGCCTGCAGCACCTGCAGCTGGCCTGCCACCCGCCAGGCCCCCAGAACGCCCAGCGTCAGGAACCAGACCAGCATGACGGGTCCGAACATCCGACCCACTGTGCCTGTGCCGCGCGACTGCACCATAAACAGCGCCAGCAGGACCAGCACGGCGATCGGCACGACCCATGCATCAAGCCGATGAGAGACGATGCCAATGCCCTCGACGGCGGACAGCACGGAAATCGCCGGCGTGATCATGCTGTCGCCATAAAACAGCGCCGCCCCCATCAGACCCAGCACGGCCAGGCGCCAGCGCACCTTGCCGGGGCGTCCGCGCATGGCCAGTTCCATCAAGGCCAGCGTCCCGCCTTCCCCCCGATTGTCGGCGCGCAAGATGCAGGTCACGTATTTCAGCGACACCACCAGGATCAGCATCCAGAACAGCATCGACAGCATGCCGAGAATGTGTTCCACATCGGGATTGCCGGTCCCCGACAAGGCGACCTTCATGGTGTACAGCGGGCTGGTGCCGATGTCGCCATATACGACCCCCAGCGCACCGATCAACAACGCCGCCTGCGGACTGTTCGAGTCCGACGGTTTCTGAGTGCTCATGATCTATTCTGCCCGCGTCAAACAGGCCCCTCGCCAGGGACCGGGAAAAATCAGGGTGATCCGGGTGCCTGGAAAGGTCGGGCGGCTGACGACCTTCCACCAGGCGCCGTGGGCTCGGGCAATTTCCCGCACGATGGCCAGCCCCAGACCAGAGCCGCCAGGCCCGGCGTCGGCTGCCCTGTAAAAGGCCTCGAACACGCGATCAATGTCTTCGGCGCGGATGCCCGAGCCATCGTCCTCGACGGAAAATGAGGGCGGATTGCTGATGACCCGCAGCTGGATCAGGCCGACCCCTTGCCCGTAGCGCAAGGCATTGTCGATCAGATTGGCCAGCAGCTCGGCCAGCAGTACCGGATCGCCATCGACCCAGACCGGGTCACCAGGCGCCGCCAGCTGCAGATCGACGGATTGATCTCGCGCCCGGCCCAACCAGTCCGCCCCCGCCTGCCGCATCCATTCGCACAGATCCAGGCGCACGAAACTGTCCTGGGGCCGCGCGGCGTGATCGGCGCGGGCCAGCACCAGCAACTGCTGGCCCATGCGGATCATATGATCCGTCACGGATTTGATGCGATTCGCCCGCGTACGGATCGTGTCGGGCAGATCCTGCCCCAGCATCAGTTCGGATTCCAGTTTCAGGCCCGCCAGCGGCGTGCGCAACTGATGGGCGGCGTGACCGATGAAACGGCGCTGCGCCTGCACTGAATCGTCCAGACGCCCCAACAAATCATTGAAATGCAGCACCAGCGGAGCGACTTCGCTCGGCAAGCCGGTCAGGTCCAGGGGCTGCAAGTCCTCGATGGAACGCTGGCGGATCTGGTCGGCCAGCTGGTTGATCGAGGTGAGTTCCCGCCGGATGCCGGAAATCAGCACCCAGACGAACAGCACGACCAGCAGGCCCTGGGTCAGCAACATCGCCCAGAACAGATCGCGCAGCAACCAGGGCTGAGGTCCGACGATGCTCGTCATGAACCAGGTCGCCAGCAGGTCGATGGCCACCAGGATGAACAGGGCCGGCAGCAGCCGACGCACCAGCTTGCGAGCCAGTGAGTCCTGAGGCATCAGGCGTCCAAACAGACCAAGTGCCTGAAGATCCCGAAGGGGATCGGAGCCTGCGGATGAGTTAGGCACTGTCAATATCGAGCAGATAGCCAAAGCCGCGTACGGTCTGAATGCCCGCTCCGGTGCCGTCCAGGCGTTTGCGCAGGCGATAGACATAGACTTCGACCGCGTTTTCACTGAAATCGGCATCCCAGGCCGACAGGGAATTGACGATCTGCTGTTTGGTCACCACCCGGCCAGGTCGGGCCATCAGCATTTCCAGCACCGACAGTTCCCGCACGGACAGGGCCAGCCGTTTACCGTTGGCCCGGATCTGACGGCCCACGGTATCGAAGGCCAGCGGCCCGCATTCCAGCACCGTCTGCGCCTGCCCGGCATGGCGACGGGCCAGCGCCCGGACCCTGGCAGCCAGTTCGGCCAGTTCAAAGGGCTTGGTCACATAATCGTCGGCGCCTGCATCCAAGCCGGCCACCCGATCATCCAGGCCGTCGCGCGCCGTCAGAATCAGCATCGGGATCTGGGAACCGCCGGCCCGCAACCGCTGCAGGACTTCCAGGCCACTAAGGCCCGGCAGATTCAGGTCCAGCAGCAGCAGATCGTAGGACTGCCCGGCCACGGCGCCCTCGACCCCGTCGCCGGACTGCAGCCAATCCACGGCATAGCCCTGGCCGCCCAGAAATTCCTGAAGCGCATGGCCCAGGGTCGTGTCGTCTTCAATGACTAGAACTCGCATCCGCTGATTCTAGCTCGAACAAGTCATTCTCAGGCATCTGCCAGCGCGCGCCGTTACATAGCTGACAAACGCATGAATACATGCGCTCAGGCTCATCCGGATGCCGCATCAGCGTACTGTTCCCGTGCGCGCTTACTGCGCCGGGACCGGTGTCTCGGCGCCGCTCTCGGCAGGCGCATCCGGACGCGTGACGAAGCCCAGACGCTTCATGCCGGCCCGCCGCGCCGCGCCCATGATCTGCGCCAGTTCCCCATAACGGGTATCCATATCGGCGCGGATTCGCACCTCGGGCTGCGGGTCGGCGGCGGATTCGGCGGCCAACAGGGATTCCAGATCGTCCAGCGCCGCCGGCTGCCCGTTCCAGAACACCGCGCCGCTGGGGTCGATGGCCAGATCGATGACCTTGGGCTGCTGTTCAACCGGCTGCGCCGTGACCTGCGGCACATTGATGCGGATCGAATGACTGAGCAGCGGCGCGGTAATGATGAAGATCACCAGCAGCACCAGCATCACGTCGATCAGCGGCACCATATTGATTTCCGACATGGTTGTGCCGGGCCCCTTGGAATCAAAACTGCCGAACGCCATGATCAGGCCTCCCTGCTGCTGGCCAAGGTAATGTGACGACCATGACGCTCATGCCGATCATCCGCCACCTGCTGACCGGTCGTCAGAAACGTGAACAGATCGTGGGCAAAGGCATCCAGCTGCGCCAGGTAGACCCGGTTCAGCCGCACGAAGGCGTTATAGGCCAGCACCGCCGGGATGGCGACCGCCAGCCCCAGCCCCGTCATGATCAGCGCCTCGCCCACCGGCCCGGCGATGCCGCTGATGGTCACGCCGTCGGCCATGCCGATGCTCAGCAACGCGTGATACACCCCCCACACCGTGCCGAACAGGCCGACAAAAGGCGCTGTGGAACCGACCGAAGCCAGCACGGTCAGACCATTTTCCAGCCTGGCGGTTTCCTCATCGATCACCTTGCGGATGGTGCGTGTCACGAAGGCTGCGGTCGAACCGCTTTCCTCCAGCTTCAGCGCCCCATATTTGGCATGATGCTTTTGCGCATGGATGGCATGGCTGGCCAGATGCGCGAAAGGCTCTTCCGCCCCGTGAGTGGCGATTTCATGTTCCACCTGTTCCAGGGAACTGGCCGCCCAGAATTCCGCCAGAAATTTCCTGGATCGCTGGCGGATGCGCAGATGCGTAAAGCCTTTGGCCAGGATCAGATACCAACTGGCCAGGGACATCAGCAGCAAAAACCCGAATAAGGACTTCCCCACGACATCACTTTGCCCGATGAAATGCATCACCCCCTGGCTGCCGCCGGCCAACTCGGCGGCGGACAATGCGCTCGCCGCCTGGTTGGCTGCTCCGGCGACGGGCGCGGCGCTCTGCGCCACGGCGACAGCCGCCTGGGCAGCATCCGGCCCTACAGCCTGAGCCAACGTCAGCGCGGCGTTGCCGATCAGATCGATCATCATGTTCTGAAACTCCTGTCGGTCCTGGACCTATAAAACGAAATCGAAGGGAATGTCCACCAGCGCCTTGTAGGCGATGCCGTTTTCCGTATAAGGGCGAAAGCGAGCCTGCTGCATCGCCTGGATCGCAGCATCGTCCAGCCGCTCATATCCCGAGGACCGCTGCACCTTGACGTGCGCGACGTCCCCTCGGGGGGAAATCAGTACCCGCAACAACACCCGACCCTGCTCGCCACGCCGCTGGGACACACGCGGGTAGACGGGGCTGGGACGTTTGCCCAGATAATCCACGCGACCTATCGTGCGCGGGCGGTCCGGGTCCACCGCCTGATTTTCTCCCCGTGCCTGAGCAGCCTGCAAAGCGCCGCCAGCCGGACTTGCCGCAGCAGGCGTGACCGCCGGCGGCGTCTTTTCGCGCACGGGCTGCGGCTTAGCGACGGGTTTGGGCTTTGGGGTCGGCTTTGGGGTCGGCTTTGGGGTCGGCTTTGGGGGCGACGCCGGTTTGGGCTTGGGCGGCGGCGCCTCGGTAATGGCTTCCGGCTCGGGTTCTTCAACCACGGGTTCGGGTTCGGGCACTGGTTCTACCGCAGGTTCCGGTTCCGCGGCCGGCTCGGGTTCGACGATGGGTTCGGGTTCGGGGATAGCCGGCAGGTCAGCGGGCGGCGATGCCGGGGCGGCATCCAGCGCAGGCCCCAGCTCGACAAACTGCACATCCAGCGCATCGGGCTGCCCCATCGCCACCTGAGCAACCGGAGCCGACAACACCATCGCCAGCACGACGGCATGCAGGCCGAGCGCCGTCACGGCAGCCAGTGCCTTCAGCCAGGGAAAACGCAAGGAAGAGCCCGAACCCATGAACATGGAAACCACATTAGTAAAAGCGGGATATTATCAGTAATGAAAACGATTCTCAATACTGATTTCGGCATGAACGTCCAACCTCGTTCTTCCTGTTACAGGCCGCCACTCAGATAGAGGTGAAGTCTATCTTCATCTCGCCCTGACGGGTTTAATGAACATCATGGAATTCCCAGAAACCCATGCAATACAAACACGCATCTTTCTGACCGCGCACTGCCGCATTGCTCAATCCCATACCATTCAGGCATAACAGAAAGATGCGGCAGCGAGGTCACAATCTGAAGCATCCCGACTAAGATGGCCGGGCCTCAACCTCGCGAGACCCGCCATGCGCCACCTGAAAATCAGCACTCGTCTCACCCTGAGCTTCAGTTTCGTCGTGATTTTGCTGCTGATTCTGTCGGGTATCGGCGCCTGGCGCATCCTGGATTCCCAGCAAGACAACCACGCCCTGAATGAGCGGCTGCAAACCAACAATCTGCTGCAGCAACTGGGCCGCCAGATCAACATTGCCGCCAACCAGACGCAGGCCATGCTGGCGGCAGACCCGGATACCTTGCGCGCCCTGAAGGAATCGGTCGCCAAAGCCGATGCGCAAACGCAAGACATCACGCAAGGCCTGAACGCCATGCTGAACAGCGCGGCGGCGGAAAAGCTGCTGCAGCAAGCGGCGCAGGACCGAGCCGCCTATCTGCAAAGCCGCAACCAGGCGTTCAAGGACCTGGACAGCGGCAACTACGGCGAAGCCGACGCCTTTTTCAATCAGCAACTGCCTAAAATGACCGCTGACTATCTGGCGCGGATCGACCAGTTGTCGCAGCGCCAGAATGAATCGGTGCAACAGCTATTTGACCAAAGCGCCCGATCCAGCCAGCTGGGGCTGACCGTGCTGGCGATCGCCACGCTGCTAGCGCTGATCCTGGCGCCGCTATTTGCCTGGCGCGTCACGCGATCCATCGTCCGACCGCTGCGCCATGCCGTCGATCTGGCGGGCACCGTCGCCCAGCGACAGCTCGATGTACACATCCGGGCTCACAGCCGCGATGAAATCGGCCAACTGCTGACCGCACTGAGCATCATGACCGACAACTTGCGCCAAGCCGTCAGCGAAGTGCGCAGCAGTTCCAACGCCATCGCGACCGCCTCGGCGCAGATCACGGAAGGCAATCTGGATCTGTCGTCACGCACCGACGAACAAGCCAGCTCTCTGGCGGAAACCGCCGCCACCATGGAACAGATCACGGCGACCGTGCGCCTGAGCGCCGATAACGCCCGACAAGCCAATACGCTGGCCGAGTCCGCCGCCCAGACCGCCACCGACGGTGGCTTGATCGTCGGCGAACTGGTTGGCACCATGGGTGAAATCGACAACAAATCGCAGCAGGTCGTCGACATCATCGGCGTCATCGATTCGATCGCCTTTCAGACCAATATCCTGGCCCTGAACGCCGCAGTGGAAGCCGCCCGCGCCGGTGAGCAAGGACGCGGATTCGCCGTGGTCGCCGCCGAGGTCCGCGCACTGGCGCAGCGATCCGCAGCAGCAGCCCGGGAAATCAAGGACCTGATCGATACTTCGGTCGCCGCCACCGCCAAAGGCAACGAGCAAGCCGCCCATGCCGGCGCCACCATGCAGGCGGTCATCGACAGCATCCACCGCGTGACCGACATCATGGGTGAAATCAGCGCCGCCAGCCGCGAACAAAGCACCGGCATCGAGGAAATCAATTCCGCCATGACGCAAATGGACGGCGTCACCCGCCAGAACGCCGGCCTGGTCGAGGCGTCCGCCACGGCAGCCGCCAGCCTGCGCCGCCAGGCAGATACGCTGACAGACCTGGTGGCGACCTTCAGGCTGGGCGAAGATCGGGCTCTACATCATTAACGGGGGACACCGGCATTCATTAGACTTGTTTTTGCGAAGAACACGTTTAATGGAGCAATGCCGATGTCCCCAATCGATTCTATCCTAGGGATCCACGGCCTGGTGGTCCA
>NZ_JBATXG010000013.1:0-85291 GCF_049673105.1 Castellaniella sp. | reverse complement strand
CTGGACCACCAGGCCGTGGATCCCTAGGATAGAATCGATTGGGGACATCGGCATTGCTCCATTAAACGTGTTCTTCGCAAAAACAAGTCTAATGAATGCCGGTGTCCCCCGTTAATGATGTAGAGCCGACATCCTCGGGCACTTGGAAAGCCCTCATCCGCAAGACCGGCTGGCCGTCCACGGCCAAGTCATTCCGCACCAAGCGGGACGCCGAAGATTGGGCGCGCCGTACCGAAGACGAAATGGTACGCGGCGTATACATCCAGCGAGCGCCCGCCGAGCGCATGACTGTCGAAGCGGCGCTGACCCGCTACCTCAAGGAAGTCACCCCCACCAAGCGGGCCTCGACCCAAGCCGGAGAACACAAGAAGGCGCAAGTCATCATCCGGCATCTTGGCAAGTATTCATTGGCCGCCCTGAACGCCGAGATCGTTGCGCAGTTCCGCGACACACGGCTAGCGGGCGACCCGGACAAAAACGGCAAGCTACGACCCCGAAGTAACAACACGGTACGCTTGGAACTGGCGCTGCTGGGCCACCTGTTTACCGTCGCGATCAAGGAATGGGGCATTGGTTTGCCCTTCAATCCGGTATCCAACATTCGCCGCCCGGCTCCCGGCTCGGGCCGCAACCGACGATTGACCCCAGAAGAACAGAACCGCCTGCTGCAAGCCGTGGATAAGCACTCGAACCCGATGTTCGGCTGGATTGTCCGTATTGCCGTGCAGACCGGTATGCGGCTGTCTGAGATTGCAACGCTGCGCATTCGGCAAGTGGACATCGAGCGGCGCGTAGTCCGGCTGGAGCACACCAAGAACTCTTCGCCCCGTACCGTCCCGCTGACGGCCGAGGCAACGCGCGTGTTCACCGAGGCGCTTGCCAACCCCGTGCGACCTGCTGAAACCGAATTGGTGTTCTTCGGCGAACCCGGCCGGGATGGCATACGCCGCCCCTATCTGTTCGACAAAGCATGGACCGATGCCAAGCGCGCGGCAGGCCTTGAAGACTTCCGCTTTCACGACCTGCGGCACGAGGCTGTCAGCCGGTTCGTGGAAGCTGGCTTGAGCGATCAGGAGGTGTCGGCCATCAGCGGCCACAAGTCAATGCAGATGCTCAAACGCTATACGCATCTTCGCGCCGAAGACTTGGTGCAGAAGCTGGACCGCATCGCGGCCGCTTCGGGTAAATCTCAGTAAATCGGCACAGCAAACCTAATGCCCCCGTGGTGGGTACACCAAGAAACGGGGAACGGAGTGACCAGCGTCAGGCCATTCAGAGTATTCAGATTTTGTGGATGTAGCGCCAGACCGCGCAATCAACTACATCGCAGATGCCGACCCGAAAAGAAGGGTTCCGACCGCCGAGAGCAGATCGGCCGCTTAGTCGCCCCAAGAACGCATAGCCGTACTGGGCGCGGTCCCTGAACAGACCGACAGACCGGACAGCACGGTCCTACGTTCGCCCTCAACCTCTCAGGAGTGGCGAACATGAAGAAATTATCAGCCTCTTGCATTCTGGCCGTCGGCATTGCCGCGTCGTCAGCCGCCTTCGCACAAATCCCCGTAACGGATGGTGCTTCCATCGCCAAGAGCGTGGAAAACCAGATCGAAACGATGGCGAAGTGGAAGATGCAGTACGACCAGATGGTCAGCCAGATCGACCAGATGAAGCAGCAATACGCTGCGGTCAGGCGCGGTTGAAGCCCCTTTCCAGACGTTTCTCAAGCAGTGTTTGAAGATCATCATCATTGCTGCTTTTTGTATGACGGCAGATTCCTACACAACAACAGTTGTGTCTGCTATTCATGGTTTGGAAACGGGTCTCGCGGACATCATGTCTACGTCAAATCCTCAAGCAGCGAATATCTATCAGGTGCTGGATCACTCGGCGGACAAGGGCCTCAACATTGCATATGACATGACGAGCAAAGCCGCAAAGCGCGAGTTCTACGAAATCGCTCATATGTTTTGGGATTACGCGAATGCGCTGCTAATGGCCGTCGCCGTGTTTCTTATCCACTTACCAGCCGCCGCCACCATCATTCTTGCCAAGCTCGGCCTAGGAGTTCTTTTGGGTCTCGGCCCTCTATTCGTAGCCGCGTTGATGTTCCCAGTCACCGCAAAATGGTTCGACAAATGGTTTCAGCAGGTGATGGCTTACATTCTTGAAATTGCAATCACGATGGTTGTTGTGTCTGTCGGTGTGGGACTCTTCAAGTCACTGTTTGACAAGGTGATATCCACGAACACAGACAACCCTATTAATTCCTTCGTTCATATCATCGCGTTGGCCATCATCGTCTTCTTTGCTCTGAGAAAAACGAGCGGATTGGGTGCGCAACTAGCGGAAGGCATAGCGTTTGGAGCCGTGACGTTCAGAAGCATGGCGCAGGGCGTTGGCGATGTTGTAAATCCGAAAACGACACGCCGAGATATGCAATCTGGGCAAATGGTCACAGCCGGGCGAACCAACCACCTCATAGCGGGCAACACCATGTGGAACCCTGCTTACAAGCAACATGTCTTGCAGAACATGGGCAAGAACTGGGGGCCGGCATCCGGTGGCTCTGTCGACGGAAAATGACTTTCACGCTGACATCTACAACGGCCTCGCCATCGGCGAGGCCTCTTCATTTACTGCTGCACATCTCTCCGCGCTTCGCTTGGGCAACCTCTTCGGTTGCATCCCGCGTCCGTTCTTGCCGGACTGGCTGCGGGGGCAGGCCCGGCGGCTTTGCCTTGTTCCTACCCCTTGCCAACAGGCTGCATGGTCTCCAGATGCGTCAAGGGTGAAGGCTGCGCCCGGCATCCTCACCCGTTCCCTACGCTTTGCTCCGGGCTGCGGCCTCCGGTCCCGCCCTTGACACCTCTTCCAGCCAGAATCATTCACCTACATGTCGAATCGCGCCATAGACAGCGCGGATGACGGGTCAAGGGGTTGGTGCGGCCCGCAGCCCTACGGGCGAGGACACGGCCCCTTGACGCGTCAGGAGTGCCCACACGCTATGCCCGGGGGAGGTGTTCAGGGCCATAGGCCCGTAACCCCTGCCCCCGAGGCTCCCGCCGGCGAGGGTGGAGAGTCCAGAGAGGCAAAGCCTCTTTGGGAAGTGTCCATCACGGATGGCGGCCAATACTGCCGTCAATCGGGAAAACCTATTGATAGCCACAAAAACAAGACAATTTCTGCGTGAAACCTTTTTGCCTGTTTTCTCTACAAAGCACCAAAAAAATCCCACACCTTGTAAAATAGCGTTACCTAAAGCACGGGAGACAACCATGGCTGAGATGGGTTCGCACGAAACGGAACTAAGTAAAACGATATCCGGTGCCGAGCGCGACCGACGTATAGAGGCCGTCAATTACGCACGCGCATCAGTCGGTTTGGAGGGATTCTCGCTCGGTGCAGCAGATGAAGAAAATGCTCAACGGTTCATCGACGGGGACATTGACCTCGAAGAATTTGTGCAACCGCGTAGTGCCTTGGCAAACCCAAAAGCTTAGTCATGACGAAGAAAATATAGGTGATTGAAGCTAGTGCAGGATAGGCTGTCGCCGGTTTTTGTGGCACACGAAATTCAGTCTGGAAAGCACTCCACGGAAAATATTGTGCCAAAGCTCACCAAACTACTCACGGCATTAACACATTAACAACAACGGTACAACACAAAATGTCTATAGCTGCTGCCAGCATATCAGCCGAAGCTCTTGGCGACATGATGCAACTCTTCGACTCCCAATCATGGATAAAACCCTTTCATGAAGAGTTGGCTGAATTGTGGAGCCTTTGCACATTGAGAGAGCAGCAGATATTGATCAAAGACCTGCTTATGCATTTCTGCATGTTTGATGCGGAACTAGAAGCAAAAGCCTGCAAGCAATTTAATGAACAAATCCATCAGTGGGAATTAATACCGCGGTCTACCTGGATAGTAGCAGTGGCTGATGCGAATGAAGTTGATGGGTCAAGTGCCGGACTACAGAAGCTAAAAAACAAAGTATTACCCTATGAAGATTGGCACGCTCGCTTCATTTCGAACATACCTGAGTCAATAAAAAAAATAAAAAACGGAGACAGCATTGTGCTGTTCGATGACTTTATTGGCTCTGGTAAAAAAATCGTTAGAAAAGATGCGTGGCTAAAAAGACTGCTTGCAGGACAGGGTGTTGATAAAACAAATATTTTTTGCTCGTGCTTTAGCGGAATGGAGTTAGGGATTCAACACATAAAAGATGAGCTAAAAATCCCTGTATTTGCTTCTATTTTATTGAGGCGTGGAATTAGTGATCGCTATAAAGAAAAAGAGCTTGAGACGGCAATTAGGATTATGAAAGACATTGAGGGGAAACTTTCACAAACATATAAGAAAAAAAATATTGACGAATTTTCACTAGGATTTAATCAAAGTGAGGCCCTTTATTGCGCAACAAACGATAACTGCCCGAACAACGTCTTCCCAATATTCTGGTGGCCTAGAAAAAAAGACGGCACCTTGTTTAGAACATTGCTACAGAGGGCTGGATAGCAAAAATCATGAAATATCGCACCGCCATATCAGAGTTACTGAAAATCATAGATGATAGGCAATGGCATTCTTTATATGAAGCCCATTCCAGATTTCGGCTCAGCCCAATTGAAATTTATGAGGCGGTTATTGCATTGCAAAAAATAGGAATAGTAGAGAGGCAAGACACTAAGTATCGTATTCAGGAAAATTTGGATGAAAAAAAGCTTTCCATAATGAACCAGCTGTATAAATCAACGCGGCCTTCACAGCTAAAAAACTACAACCCAAAATATTAAAAAATGGAAAATCTGTTATAATGGTTACGCTGCGCGTGAGTATTAGCAATAGGAGGTGCACTCGCCTCCGTTCGGTAAGGCTACTTTTAGCCACTGAACTGAAGTACTCTTCTCCTTCCTGCGGAAGAAGAAGAGTCTTTCTATTCACTAACGTGAATAGAAAGAAGTGATAAATAATAGTTAGTAATACTTACGCGCAGCCACTCACATGACTAGCCTATCGTCATTTGCCGAAGATCTGGATCTCTGGGAAATTAAAGACTTTTCGATCCAAATACTTTATGGAATCTTGGCAGATTCATCGAAATACTACCGTACCTTCGAGATAGCTAAACGGCGTGGCGGCAATCGGACAATCCTTTCTCCCTACCCTGTTCTAGCCCAGATCCAACAAAAACTACTTCTCAAATTGCAGCATCATTGCGGCATAAGTGAATATGCTTATGCCTATTGCCGCGGAAAGAATGCAATTATGCATGCATCAAATCATTTGGGATGCGATGAACTTTTAACTATTGATATAGAAAATTTTTTTGGCTCAATAACGCGACAACAAGTCCATCAAACGTTATTGCTGGCCAATTTCGAACGTAATTTTTCACATCTTGCGTCATTAATTGCGACGCATCAAGGTGTTCTGCCGCAAGGAGCATCAACCAGTCCGCTGTTGAGTAATGCGGTTTTTAGCCCACTAGATAAAAGATTGGCGCGTCTTGCTGCTAGTCTCGACATTACATACACACGCTACGCTGACGACCTTGCCTTTTCCGGGGAAAACATCCCAAGGAGTCTTCCCAAGACAATAGGAAAAATCATCTATGACAAAGGTTATAAATTAAATCATGAAAAAACAGCACTTAAAATTAAAGGCGCCAAGAAGATAATTACTGGGATATCTATTAGCAGTGGCGCATTGAAAGCACCTCGCTCGTTTGTCCGCTCTACGAGAGCAACAGTGCATTATCTAGAAAGAAACATTGGCAAACTTTCTGGTGCGAATAACCTAGATCCGCTAGTCTATGAACGCACGCTGGGAAAACTAAACTATTGGCTACAAATAGAACCAAACAATGCATATGTGGCCCAAAAAAAGAAAATCCTTAGCGAAGCACACCAAAACTTCCTTCAGCTAGGCTCTGAGTTCGATTTAGAAAGTTATATTGATGAAGAATTGTAGTTTTATAGAAGTAGGTAACTTTTAAAAATCGAAAGTATCAACATCAGGAAAACTTGCGAGAATTGAGTGGTTTATCTGCCCCCCTGGCCGTTATCTTAGTCATGCAACTGTACCGAACCGAGGTACAGTACAGGTACAGTGACCAGTTTTCACCAATTCAGGTAAAATACGCTAACCTACTGATTTAAAACTTGTTTTACCTATTTCAACCTACGCTAGAATTCGCCCCATTTCCCTGTAGAAACACTGTAAATCACCGACTCAAAATCCCCCGCCGCAAGGCGTGCCGGTTCGATTCCGGCCCCGGGCACCATCAGCATTCATGCGGTTTCCCCGCAGATTTCCCTAAGCTTCAGTCAAAGCTGCGATCCGCAGTGAGAATTGCGGTGCCCGGCGACAAACTACTTACTTGTCGGGGTCCTGCTCTTCCTTATCCTGCTTGGGTTCGCTGGATTTGGACTGTTTGTCGGATATCTTTGGGGCTTTCCAGTTAAGCGGCGGCGCGACGATATCCTTCCAGGCGACACGTTTAGGTGTAGACATGGTGTTCTCCCAAAGCAACGTGGCAGCACACCGTGTGCCGCCACTATTGCTGTATAAAATATCAGTATTATTGTATTATGTCAAATCTATGGGTGGATGTGCTTGAGTATTCTGCGGTGCATGGCACTTAATGCGCGTGCTGGCGCATCAAGCCCACCATCAAGTTGCACCCGCGTGCTACGCCGCAGTTCCCGCCGGCTGGTTCGCATGCCCCCACTGCCACATTAGCGCAATAATCGCCAACACCAGCGGTACGAACGACACCCACAACACCATATCCCAATCGTAGACGGCCAATATCCCGCCGGAGGCAAATGACCCGATCGCCATGGTCCCGAACACGATGAAGTCGTTCAGGGACTGGACCCGTGTTTTTTCTTCGGGGCGGTGGCATTCCAGCACCAGCGCCGAGGCGCCGATAAAGCCGAAATTCCATCCCACGCCCAGCAGGATCAGCGTCAGCCAGAAATGAGAGACGTCGATGCCGGTCAGGCCCACGGCAGCGGACAGGCCGCTGAGCAGCAGCCCCGTCATGACGATGCGCCCGGCGCCAAAGCGGGTAATCAGCCGACCGGTGAAAAAGCTGGGCGCGTACATGGCGATGACGTGCCATTGCAGACCCAGGTTGGAATCCGTCTGGGTGTGGCCGCTCAGGTGCATGGCCAGAGGGGCGACGGTCATCAGGAAGTTCATGAGCATGTACGAGACGGCGCCGCAGATCACGGCGGTCGCGAACAGGGGCTGGCGCGCGATCACGCGCATCGGCCTGCCGCCCGCGCGTTCGGCGGCGGTGGGCATGGGCAGCTTGACCCCGTACAGCACAACGGCGGACAGCGCTGCCGCCACGGCTTGTGCGATGAAGGTGGCGGCGAACAGATGGGGCGGCCACAGGTTCATGGTGTAAGTGACCAATTGCGGTCCGACGATGCCCGCTGCCACGCCGCCGCCCATGACGAAGGACAGGGCGCGCGGTCTGGCGGCAGGGCCGACGCCGTCGGCAGCGGCGAACCGGAACGACAGGACGACCGCCGCGTAGGCGCCGCCAAAGAAAGTGGCGCAACAGAACAGCCAGAACGAGCCGATCATCACCGCCAGCGCGGCCAGCAGTCCCACCAGGACGCCGCAGCCGGTGCCTGCCAGGAATGCCATGCGGCGGCCATGGCGCCGCGCGATGGCGCCAGCCGGCAGGATGCAGGCGGCCATGCCGACCACGAAAATGGAAATCGGCAAGGTGGCCAGCGTCTTGTCCGGCGCCAGCATATTGCCGATGATGGCGCCTGTGGCATACACCACGACCGCGTTGGCGCCGGCCAGCGCCTGAGCGACCGTCAGGCGCGCGATGTTGCTGCGTTGATCCTGGGCGGATAGTTCAGCGGATTCAAGGTGTGCGGTTGCGGATTCGGTGCGTGACAAGGTGGGCCTTCGGTCAAACGAGCGGCGGTGATCGGCGCCATGCGTTTTGCGGCTTGGCATCCGACGCCGGTTTTTCAGCGGGCAAGGCAGCGTGGGCCGCCGTGCCTATGGCCACGATTGTCCGCTATTTTTTATGTTCCTGGCTGGTCTGCCGCTTGCGGCAGCTTTGCAATGACTTTGATCTCGACGTCGAAGCCATACAGCCAGGTGACGCCGACTGCGGTCAAGGTGGGGTGGGGTGCTTCGCCCCAGTAGTCGGGCACGACTTTCCAGATCGTCTCGAATTTCGATTCGGGATCGGTCATGAATACCGTCACGTCGATCACATCGTCGAAACGGCAGCCGGCGCTTGTCAGGATGGCATTCAGATTGTCGAACGCCAATCGGGTCTGTCGTTCCAGATCCGGTTCTGGCGAGCCGTCCTCGCGGCTGCCGACCTGGCCGGACACGAATAAAAAGCCGTTGGACCGGATGGCCGGGGAATAGCGGTTGCGCTCGTATAGTGCCTGGCGTCCGGGCGGGAAAACGACGTCGCGTGCGGGCATTGCATCTCTCCATCAATCGTCAACCGGTCGGAAGTGACCGATGTTGCATATCGGGCACTGTAGCGGTCGGGGCCATGGGGATAAACTGGCAATCACACTCAACATTGTTTGCGCAATCCAAACAATCAAAGCACTGGAGCAGGAATGGACCGTTTCGATGCCATGCGGGCATTCGTCCGCGTCGTGGAAACCGGCAGCTTCACCAAGGCGGCGGATACGCTTCATATGAGCCGGACCAGCGTGACCCAGCTGGTGCAGCAGTTGGAGGCGCGCTTGCGTGTCCGGCTGCTCAATCGCACCACGCGCAAGGTCAATGTCACAGCCGATGGCGCCGTCTATTACGAACGGGTGCTGCGGTTGCTGGCGGACCTGGAGGATGCCGAGACCAGCCTGTCCAGCGCCTCGGCGGTGGCGCGCGGTCGGCTGCGGGTGGATGTGCCCAGTCCGTTTGCCAGCATGGTCCTTGTCCCGGCCTTGCCCGCATTTCATGCCCGGTATCCCGATATCCAGCTACACCTGGGTGTCAGCGATCGCGTGGTGGATTTGATCGATGAAAATGTGGATTGCGTGATACGCGGGGGCGAAATCGACAATTTATCGCTGGTGGCGCGGCATGTGGGCGATCTGCAGCTCGGCGCGTATGCGGCGCCCGCCTATCTGGCATCGGCTGGCGCGCCGGCCCACCCGCGCGAACTGGAAGAATCCCGCCACCGCATTGTCGGTTTTGCCGGGTCGCGCGCCGGTCGCGTGCTGGCCTGGACCCTGCATCGCGCGGGCGAAAGTCTGACGATACAAGGCCGCCATGATGTGGTGGTGGATGACGGCAATGCTTATATTGCCGCCGGATTGGCCGGACTGGGCGTGCTGTGGTTGCCGACTTATATGGCCGACATGCACAGTGAGTCCGGCGGCCTGATCCCCTTGTTCCAGGACTGGCGCCTGGACCCCATGCCGATGCATATCGCGTTTCCACCGAACCGGCATGTCAGCGCAAAGCTGCGGGTGTTCATGGATTGGGTGATCGAGCTGATGCAGCAGCGCATGCCGGTTTCGAGTGTTCGATCGAGTCCGACTTAGATGGTCTTCAGAGGGTTGAGATCTCCCGGGGTCGTTTCCTCCGCCCGGTTGAAAACATCCATGGATTCGTGGAACCGATAGAGGCAGAGCACCTGCTGCGCAGCCGTTCTCTGTCTCAAAGTGTGTCGGTATTGTAGCGGTGGCGCCTGGCCCGCCTCCGTCCAGCACTTCCTTGATCATTTCCGGACCTGGCGCCGCTTTGTCGATTTATGCAGATAATGCATGACATGACTGAGGGTTGGGCAGGGAAATAGAGGAAAAAACCAGGATTTTTGGACTATTCTCAGGGGGTTGCCGGGCCTTGCTATGCTCATATCGTATGGTTCGGTTCGCTGTGTACAATCGAAAACCCCCCGATCTGTGCTGGCAAAACCGGCGCGCCTCCTGACTGGAACCCCGACATCATGCGTCGTCACGATTTACTGGCTTTGCTGCTGTTGGCGGCGATGTGGGGCGGGTCTTTTCTGTTCATGCGGGTGGCGGTCCCCGAATTCGGCCCCGGTCCCTTGATGGAATTGCGCGTGGGGCTAGCGGCTCTGGCGCTGCTGCCGCTTGTCATCCTGCGTGGCCGTTTGCCGCTGATGCTGCGCAGATGGAAAGCGATTCTGGTGGTGGGCGCCTTGAATGCCGCCATTCCCTTCTTGCTGTATGCCTATGCCGCCCAGTCGCTGGGGGCCGGCTTCATGGCGGTGACCAATGCCGTGACGCCGGTGTGGGGGGCGGTGATCGCCTGGCTGTGGCTGAAGGACCGCCTTCCCTGGGGGCGTGCGCTGGGTCTGGCCATTGCGCTGCTGGGCATTGTGGTGCTGGTATGGGACAAGCTGGATTTCGGCGCGGGCGGTGACGGCCCCGCGGTGCTGGCGTCCGTCGCCGCGCCCTTGTTCTATGGCATTGCCGCCAACTGGACCAAACGTTTCCTGAGCGGCGTCGATGCGCTATCCAATGCCACCGGCAGCATGCTGACGGCGGCGCTGTTGCTGGCGCCGCTGGCGGTTGCCGACTGGCCGTCCCACGCCGTCTCGTGGAATGCCTGGGCAGCCACCATTGCGCTGGCGCTGTTGTGCACCAGCCTGGCCTATGTCATTTTCTTTCGCCTGATCGCCAGCGTCGGGCCCACCGGCGCGGTCAGCGTCACTTTCCTGGTGCCGGTGTTCGGGGTGCTGTGGGGGGTATGGTTCCTGGACGAGGTCGTGACGCAGCAGATCATGGCCGGGGCCGCCGTGGTCCTGGTGGGGACCGCCCTGGCGCTGGGGCTGGTGCGGTGGCCGCTTTCCAAGGCGGCCCGCACATAGCAGAGCCTGCCGGCTAGGCGTGCTCGGCCAACACCGGATAGTCGGTATACCCGCGCTCGCCGCCGCCATAGTAGGTGCTGCTGTCCCCCGGATTCAAGGCGTCGCCCCGGCGCAGCCGCTCGACCAGGTCGGGGTTGCTGATGAAGGGTTTGCCGAAAGCTACCAGATCGGCGGCGCCGCTGGCGATGGCCTGTTCCGCCTGATCCCTGTCATAGCCGTTGTTGACCATCCAGGCGCCCTGGCCGCCGGCCTGGCGGTAGGCCTGCTTGAGCGCGGCGTAGTCGAATGGCGTGTCGCCTTGCTGATGATCGCGCGGCCCGCCGGTGGCGCCTTCGATCACGTGCACGTAGGACAGCGCGTAGGCAGCCAGTTTGTGCACCACGTATTCGAACAACGGCTGCGGCGCCGGGTCGAAGCTGTCGTTGGCCGGCGTGACCGGCGACAGCCGGATGCCGGTGCGTGCCGAGCCGATTTCAGCGGTGACAGCCTCGACCACATCGAACAGAAAGCGGGCGCGGTTGGCGATCGAACCGCCATAGGCATCGGTGCGCTGGTTGGAACCGCTGCGCAGGAATTGATCGATCAGGTAGCCGTTGGCGGCGTGGATTTCGACGCCGTCAAAGCCAGCGTCTATCGCGGCGCGTGCGGCGCGGCGGTAGTCCTCGACGATGCCGGGCAGTTCTTCGGCATTCAGGGCGCGGGGCTGCGATGTGGCGGCGAAGCTGCCGCTGCCATCGGCGTCGATCAGATAGGTGTTCGCCTTGGCCTGGATGGAGGACGGCGCGACCGGCGCCTGGCCGTCGGGCTGCAGCGTGGTGTGCGAGACCCGACCGACATGCCATAGCTGCACGACGATCTTGCCGCCTTGGGCGTGCACGGCATCCGTCACGGCGCGCCAGCCGGCGATGGCCTCGGCGGTGTACAGGCCGGGGACGTTGGCATAGCCTTGTCCCTGGTGGGAAATGGCGGTGGCTTCGGTGATCAACAAGCCGGCGCTGGCGCGCTGCGCGTAGTAGGTCGCGGTGATGGGTAGCGGCACAGCGCGGGGCGATCGGTTGCGCGTCAGCGGCGCCATCACGATCCGGTTGGCCAGCGTCAGGCCGGAAAGGTCGAAGGAATCGAACAGAGTGGTCATAGGGATCTCTTATGAAAGCAGGAGGTCGGTTCAGGTGGGATTTCTATTTCGTAACGGCTATTATGATAATGAATGGTATGAAATTGGACGTGTCGTGTCAACGGTTTTAATATCGATCGTTATGAAATCAACGGAATGGGGTGCAGATGGGACGTCGCCGCGAATTCGATGTGGATCGGGCGCTGGATGCCGCACTGACGGTGTTTTGGGCCAAGGGGTACGAGGGCGCCACGTACACGGATCTGACGCAGGCGACCGGTGTGGAACGGCCTGCGCTGTATTCGGCATTCGGCAATAAGGAATCCCTGTTTCGCCGGGCGCTGGAGCGCTATGACGAGCGGTACTTGAGCTATTTTCCCGAGGCGCTGAAACAGGCGCGGGCGCGGCAGGTGGTCGCGCAGATCCTGTACGGCGCCGTCGAGCTGCATACCCAATGCCCGGATCACGCAGGGTGTCTGGCGATCAATGGCGCGCTGGCCGGGTCCGGCGAGTCGGACCCGATCCGGCGTGTTCTGATCGAGACGCGCGCAGCGGCGGAAGCCTCGCTGCGCCAGCGCTTCGAACAAGCCAGGCAAGCCGGCGATCTGCCCGGCACCGCGGATTGCGCGGTGCTGGCGGGGTTTGTGATGACGGTGCTGCATGGCATGGCGGTTCAGGCCAAGGCGGGCGTCGGGCGGGATATGTTGATGGCCATTGCCGATCAGGCGCTGGCGATGTGGCCGGCTGGCCAGCAGGTAGAATGATTCGCATGTTCATAGTGCGTTGACGCGGTGCGCCAGCGCGGGAGACACCCAGCCCGATGCCGACCGATTCCCCCGTCAAACGCCGCCGCCGCGATGCCGTGCTGGAACAGGCCATTTTGGGGCAGGCTTGGGCAGAATTGCTGGACCACGGCTATGCGGGCCTGACCCTGGCCAGGGTGGCGGAACGATCCGGCACCAGCCGGACCGTACTGGCCCGCCGTTGGTCCGGCAAGGCGGATCTGGCCGTCGCCGCCGTTCGGCATGAATTGGATCAGCGTCCGTTCGACGCGCCGGATCTGGGCGGTGTCAGGGTGGAACTGCTGGATTATCTGCAGCGGATCAGCGAACTTGCGGATGTGATCGGCCTGATTTTCTCCATGCTGCTGGATGCGTCGTTCCGGGAAACGTATGCGTCTCCCCAGGACTTGCGCGATGCGCTCATGAGAGGCCGGCAGGACGCATTTGCCATCATTGTCGAGCGGGCGATCCGCCGCGGGGAATTGGAACAAGCCCGGTTGACGCAGGCCGTCATGGCTTTACTGAATGACCTGCTGGGTAACTACGTGCTGCTGCACCGGGCCGCGCCCCCCCAGGGCTTGTGTATCGCCTGGGTGGACGAGGTGTTCCTGCCTTTGGTGCGAAAATCAGAATGAGTAGCTGCCGCCGATCAGGGTGTAGGTCTGGGTTTTCTGTTCGACCAGGGGACTGTCGGCTGCTTCGCCGACCAGCCGGATGACGCCGACGGAACCCATCAGGCTCAGCCGCTCGGTCAGTGCATAGTTGAAGGCCATGCGGGCCGATACATCCTTGAACCCCGAGGTCGGCTGGTATTGCGCCAGGCCGGATCGGTAGGATTCCCCTGCCGTGATACCGAAGTAGCTATCCATGTATTTCTCGGTGGCCCAGCTGGTGGCGATGCTGGGGGTAAAGTGCAGGCGGTCGCCCGCAAAGAGCGGATAGGCCAGGCGGGCGTGGGCGACCATGCCCCGATCGCTGTCCGTGACCGCCTGCAGCGCCGAGACGCTGAACACCGTGTCTGCAATCTTCATCGACAGGCCCAGGCGGGCGCCGACCTCGTCCGACAAGCCGCCGATGCCGCGCGGCATGACGTCGCTGCCGTAGCCCCACAGCATATTGGCGCCGGCGCTGAGGGTCAGGCCGGGCGTCTGGATCAGGTTCAGGCCGATGCCTTGGTCCGTGCGGGCATAAAAGGACCCGATCTGTGCATCGATGACAGGCACCCCTTTGCCGGCATATTCGCTGGATCCCTCGTAGCGCGGGATGACGGCCACGCCGGCGCCCAGGGTGACGCGGTCATCCGCCTGAGCAATGCCTGAGACGGTCAGGCTCAGCAAGATGGGGGCCAGCCCCAGGCGCAGGGGGGAACGGCGGAACGGGCGAAGGCGTGTGTGTACGTGGGACATAAGAGGGGTATTTTTACAAAAAACAAGGGTGGGTCTTATCGGGGGATGGTGGATCCATCAAGATACATCATTGTATCTAAAAAGATGTTTAGAAGGTGAAGCCTGGGCACTCGCGACTTGTAGCCGGGCAGACCGCGACACATGGATTGATTTGGCGTACAGTCAAAGAGCCGCTATGCGGGCGGCCTTGGTCTACATTTTCAGGAGATTCGCATGAGCGTTCGGCTTGCTGTTGTGTACTACTCGACCTATGGCACCAACTATCAGATGGCTTCCATCGCCGCCGAGGCCGCCAAGGCCGCAGGCGCTGAAGTTCGCCTGTTGAAGGCTGCGGAAACTGCGCCGGCCCAGGTGGTAGCTGGTCAGGAAGCCTGGAAGGCTCAGGCAGACAAGACCGCCGACATTCCCGTCGTCACGGCAGCAGACATGGAATGGGCCAATGCCTACCTGTTTTCCTGCCCCACGCGCTTTGGCGTCATGGCCAGCCAGATGCGGGCTTTCATCGATACGCTGGGTGGCGTCTGGGCCAAGGGCGGCCTGGCCAACAAGGCCGTGTCGGCCATGTCGTCGGCGCAAAATACGCATGGCGGGCAAGAAGCCACCATCCTGTCCTTCTATGCGACCGTCTGCCACTGGGGCAGCATCGTGGTGGCACCCGGCTTTACCGATCCATCCATTTTCAAGGTGGGCGGCAACCCCTATGGCTACAGCCATACCCAGGGCGCTCCGTTCACGGATGACGTGAAAGCGGCCATCGGCTATCAGGCCCGTCGCCTGGTGCAGTTTGCAGAAAAGCTGGGATAGTTGAAACAGGGCCGGCGGCGCCCGCAGCCCGGAGGTTGATCATCATGCGCACGAAACAGGAACCCTTGATTCCGCCGTCCGACATCACGCCCGAAGCCGTCTGGCTTGGGCGGCGACGGTGGCTGCAGCAAGCAGCGCTGGGGGCTTTAGCGCTAGGGGCCGCCGGGCCGGGGCGGGCAGCCGACAGCGATGCCCCTGCAGGGCAGGCGCTGGATGCGTCGATGAATGCGCAGTGGTCCACACTGGAAAAGCCCAATACCTGGCGCGACATCACCACCTACAACAATTTCTACGAGTTCGGCACGGGCAAGGACGATCCGTCCGCCCAGGCCGGACGCATGGCGCTGCAGCCCTGGGCCGTGCAGATCGATGGCGCCGTGCAGCACCCCCTGACATTGGACCTGGACGATCTGCGCCGGCTGGCGCCCCAGGAAGAACGCATCTATCGGCTGCGTTGCGTGGAAGCCTGGTCCATGGTCATTCCCTGGATCGGTTATTCGCTGTCGCATCTGCTGAAACGGGCTGAGCCGACCGCAGATGCTCGTTATGCCGTGTTCACCACCGTCCTGCAGCCTGACGTCATGCCTGGCGTGCGCCAGGGGATACTGGATTGGCCCTATACCGAGGGCCTGAGGATGGACGAGGCCATGCATCCCTTGACGCTGTTGACGTTCGGGGTGTACGGGCGGGAACTGCCGCCGCAGAACGGCGCCCCGTTGCGGGTGATCGTGCCCTGGAAATACGGGTTCAAGTCCGCTAAATCCCTGGTGCACATCCGTCTGCAGTCCGAACCGCCCGTGACCAGCTGGATGCGGGCGGCGCCCCGGGAATACGGCTTTTACGCCAACGTCAATCCAGATGTGCCGCATCCGCGCTGGAGCCAGGCTACCGAACAGCGGATCGGTTCCGGCTTTTTCGCGCCCCGTCGGCAGACGCAGCCTTTCAACGGCTATGCGGACCAGGTCGCCGCGCTGTATGCCGGCATGGATCTGAAGCAGAATTTCTGATGCGTTCCGATAGATGGCTTGGCATCTGCATTCACGGCCTGGGCCTGTTTCCCCTGCTGCGCTGGGGGGTGTTGGGGGCTGTCCAGGGCCTGGGCGTCAATCCGCAGGAATTCCTGACCCGATCATCCGGCATCTGGGCGCTGGCACTGTTGTGGATCGTGCTGTGCGTCACGCCCCTGCGTCGTCTGGCCGGTTGGGGGCGGCTGGTGAAGCATCGTCGGGCCTTGGGGCTGTATGCTTTTTTCTACACGGTGCTGCACGTGATCGCCTGGGCAATCTGGGATCGCGGCGGTGTCCCTGCCGCCATGTGGGCCGACATCTGGCAGCGGGATTTCATCGGCGTAGGCACGGTGGCCGTGCTGCTGCTGGCGCCCTTGGCGCTGACGTCCACCCAAGGCTGGATGCGGCGCCTGGGGCGCGGGTGGAAACGCTTGCATTGGTTGATCTATCCCGCTGCGGTATTGTCCGTTCTGCATTTTGAATGGATGCGGGCGGGCAAGAACGATTTTCTGGAACCGCGTCTGTATGCTGTGCTGTTGACTGTCCTGCTGGGGGTGCGCGTCTTCTGGTGGCGGCAGGCTCGAAAAAGGAAACATCGATCGTGACACGTGTGTCTGAACATCCGTCGGCAGAGCTGCGGCTGGGTTTCATCGGCGCTGGCCGCCTGGCGCAGGCGCTGGCATTGGCTTTGCAGCAGGCCGGTTTGCCGGTGGCGCGCGTCGGCAGTCGCCGTCTGGAAAGCGCCCGTGTCATGGCGGGCATGCTGTCGGCCTGCCAGGCCTGCGATCCCCAGGAAGTGACCGACCAGTGCGATCTGGTATTCATTGCAACGCCGGATGCGGCGATCGCTCCGGTGGCCGGAGCGGTGGCCTGGCGCGCCGGCCAAGGGGTCGTGCATTGCAGCGGGGCGACATCCGTGGCGGCGTTGCAGCCGGCGGCGGATGCGGGTGCGCGGATCGGCGGGTTTCATCCCATGCAGGCCTTCGGCGCTGATCCGCAGGCAGCGGTGCGCAGTCTGCCGGGCTGCACTGTGGCGATCGAGGCGGCTGATCCGGCGCTGGCTGCCCGCCTGCATCAACTGACGTCCCGGTTAGGCTGCGTGGGCCTGACATTGCCACCGGGCGCGCGGGCGCGCTATCACGCTTCGGGCGGCTATGCCTCGCAGCATGTGCATGTCTTGCTGGCCGAGGCCGTGCGTCTGTGGCAATCCTGGGGGGCGACGGAGCAACAGGCCTTGGATGCCTTGCTGCCCTTGCTGCGCGGCACCCTGGCGTCGGCGGCCCGCAGCGGCGTGGCGGCTGGCATGCCGGGACCGGTGTCGCGCGGGGATGCCGGCACCGTGGGCCTGCATCGGCAGGCGCTGCAGGCGGTGGATCCAGCCATGCGCGATTTATATGATCAATTATGTCTTCGAGGTGTGGTCCTGGCCCGCCGGGCAGGCCGACTGGATGACGGCCAGGCGCAGACTCTGGAACAGGTGCTGAGCCGCCCGCCGGACGCGCCCTAGGCGCGTGACAGCGGGACAGTCATGACCGACGGCTCGTCGTCATCCAGAGGTATGACCGTGTCGTTTGCCCTGCTGGATGAAATTCAGGATCCAGCGCCCCACCAGCAGATCGTCGGCGTGTGCACGCAAGCTGTGCCGCGCAGCTTGCAGGCGTGTGGCGGAAATTTGGTCCCGCCGTGTTTCCAGCAGGTCGGCCAGGTAGGCGCGGGAAAATTCCGGATGCCCCTGGATGCCAAGAACGGTTTCGCCGACCTGCATCATATGGATCGGGCAGAATCCGCTGCCCGCCAGCACTCTGCCCTGGGGCGGCAGTTCACAGACCTGGTCCTGATGGCTGGCCAGCAGTTGCAGAGTAGATGAACGCCACGGCGTCATCCAGGGTTCCTGCTGTTCCAGCCGGGTGGGATAGATACCCAGGCCCCAGCCCAAGGCGCTGCGTTCCACGCGCCCGCCCAGCGCCTTGGCGATCATCTGGTGACCAAAGCAGATGCCCACCAGGGGTTGGCGTGTCTGCCACAGCATGCGGATGACATGTTCCAGCTGCGCGATCCAGTCGGCATCGTCATTGGCGCCGCATTTGGATCCGGTGGTGATCCAGCCGTCCACACGGCTGGCGGCGTCGGGGAACTGTCCCTGATGGCAGGCGAAGACCTCGAAACTGAGTTCAGGGTCTACCTGGCTCAGCAGGGACTGGATCATGTCGGGGTAGTTGCCGTGCGCCCCGATCAGGGGGGCGGCAACATCGTCACATTGCAGTAAACCGATTTTCATAGGGGGTCACTGGTCTTTCGGGCGATCAATAGCCCTCGAATTCCTCGGTGCGGATATTGTCTTCGTTGGCGCCAATGGCGATCAGCAGCGCCCGCGTGGCCTTGACCATGCCTTCGGGGCCGGCCAGGTAAAAGCGCGGGGTGGCCAGATCGGGGACGTGACGCCGGATCATGTCCGCATCCACGCGCCCGTGTTCCGCACCGTTGGCTTGCGCCTGGGTATAGACCGGCACATAGGTGAAATTCGCATGCTGGCTGGCCCATTGCTGCAGTTCGTCGGCATAGGCCGCCTGCGCCGGGGTGCGGTTGGCGTAGATCAGGGTCAGGCGGTGGGCGGTCTTGTCGTGCAAGGCCTGCGCGATCATGCTGCGCACCGGGGTGATGCCGATGCCGCCAATGATGAAGACTGCCGGTACGGAGTCGGTTTTGTGCAGGGTGAAGTCCCCGAACGGGGCGATCAGTTTGACCGTGGTGCCGTCCGGCGTCTTGGCGAAGGCGTTTTTGAAGGGCGTGCCGCGCATGCGGGTGGCGACCGCGATGTGGGGTTCGAAGGGCGCGTTGACGAAGGAAAAACCGTGCATGCCGTCGTGTTTGGGGGTGCCTTCCGGGCTGGGCAGCTTCACATCGCAGAACTGCCCGGCGCGGAGATCCAGACCGGCAGGTTTTTCCAGCGTGAATTCCATCGTGCCTTCGGCTACTTCCCGTTTGCTGATGAGCTTGACATCGTATGTCGTCATTGCAGGCCTCTTTCCGTACAGTCGATCACAGTAGGTGTTCTCGTCGTGCAAGGCGGAACGCTGAACAGAGTATAGGTCGGGCGACTGCGCGGCGGCGGCTTTCAGGAGATGGCGGCAGGGGTATCGCTCAAACCGGCGAACGGAGGCCGGTGCGGCGCTCAATCGCGGAAGTTCTCGTATTGCAGCGGCAGTTCCACGTCGGTCTTGCGCAGCAGGGCGATGGCTTGCTGCAGATCGTCGCGTTTTTTGCCCGAGACGCGCAGCTTGTCGCCGTTGATCTGGGTTTCGACCTTGAGTTTGGCCTGCTTGATGGCGGCGATCAGTTTTTTGGCGGTGGCCTGCTCGATCCCCTGGCGCACCGTGACTTTCTGGCGGGCGCCACCCAGGTTTTCCAGGGGGTCCGCCACGTCCAGGCAGCGCACGTCGATACCACGGGCCGACAGGCGCCCGCGCAGGATGTCCAGCATCTGGCCTAGCTGAAAGGCGCTGGAGGCGGACTGGTTGATCACATAGCCGTCCAGTTCGAAGCGGGCGTCCGTGCCCTTGAAATCGAAGCGGGTCGCCAGTTCGCGGCTGGCTTGGTCGACGGCGTTGGTCAGTTCGTGTTTATCGACTTCGGAAACAACGTCAAAACTGGGCATGAGAATATCCTGGACAAGAGTGCAATAGGCCGATTGTAGAAGGTCGGGTGTGCAAACGGCATTACAGGGCGCGTAGCGCCACATAGGCGGCAGTGCCGGCGACGATGCTCAGCAGAGTCTGGCGCGTGCGCCATTGCATCAGCACGACCAGCGCTATGGCCAGCAGTTCCTGCCAGGGTCCCAGCGGGTTGGTTCGGGCATGAGCGGTGACGGTGTCCACCAGCAGCAGCACCATGATGGACAGTGGCAGCGTATCGCCTAGCTTGTGGACCAGGGGATGCCGGCGCAACCAGTGTCCGCCGATGAAGGGCAGTGCCCGCAGCGCCAGGGTGATGGCGGCCATCGCGCCGATGGCGATCAGAACGTAGCTGGTGTTGCTCATGAGGCGTCTGCTTGTTTGTGGGTGACGTGGGCCGACTGTCTGGCGGGCCGCAGGGCGGCGGCCAGCAGGCTGAGCGCGATGGACAGCGCCAGCGCCTGGGCGGGGAAGACCAGCAGCGCGATGGCGTAGGCGGCCAGGGCGATCCAGATGGGCTGCACGTCATGCCGGGCGCGCCATTGTTCGACCGCCAGAACGGCGAAAAGCGCAGCCAGCACGAAATCCAGCCCCGTCAGGCCGATTTGCACTTGGGAACCCAGCAGGACCCCCAGTACGGTGCCCAGCACCCACCATCCCTGATTCAGGGCGCAGATCAGGGCCATGCGCCGGGCGCGGGCGTGGGGCGGCAGGGCGGTCAGGACGGAATAGGTTTCGTCGGTCAGCGCGAAAATACCGTACCAGCGCTGCCAGCGGCTGACGGGCATGTGGTTCAGCAGGGACAGGCCATAGAAGACATGGCGCAGGTTCAGCACCAGCGTGGCCAGCGCAATTGCGCCGATGGGCAGGCCCGCGGCCAGCATGGGCACCATCATGAACTGGGCGGCGCCGGCATAGATCAGCAGACTGGACGCTATCGCCAGCCAGGCGTCGCCGCCCGCCTGGACGAACAGGAATCCGAAGACGGCGCCCAGCGGGATGTAACCCATGGCGACAGGCGCTGTCAGGCTGGTAATGGAAAGAGAGGGAGGGGGCTGAAATGTCATGTCGCCATTATCTCAGGATGTCGCGCGCACCCGATCCATTCAGTCCCCGTATCCCGCAGCGGCGGCGGGCGACTTGGCCAGCATCCAATCGATGCCTGATTCGCCTTGCGCTTGCAGCCAGTCGTTGGCCTGCTGAAAGTGGCCGCAGCCGATGAAGGGGCGGGGCGGTCTCAGGGCCGATAGCGGCGAGGGGTGGTTGGCGGTCAACACCTGCACTGGACCAGCCGGCGCCTGCATGTCCAGCAGTTGGCGGCGCGCCTGGGCGTGCGAACCCCACAGCAGCAGGACTTTGGGGCGGGGTTCGCGCAGCACCCGCATGATCAGGGCGTCCGTGATGTGTTCCCAGCCTTTTTTGGCATGCGAGGCTGGCTGATGGGCTTCCACCGTCAGCGATGTGTTCAGCAGCAGTACGCCTTGGCGGGCCCAGCGCACCAGGCTGTTGCGTGGTGCCTGGGTGGGTGTGCCGTATTCCAGGGCCAGTTCCTTGAACATATTGCGCAGGCTGGGCGGTGCGGGGCAGAAATCCGGCACGGAAAAGGCCAGGCCCTGAGCCTGATTGGGGCCGTGATACGGGTCCTGCCCGACGATGACGACCTGGACGGATTCGGGCGGGGTTTCGAGCAGGGCGCGAAACGGGCGCAACGGGAATATCTGCGCGCCGGCTGCCAGGCGTTCCGCCAGCATGGCATCCAGATTGTTCAATACGTTCTGCAGGTGCGGCGCTTCCAGCGTGGTGCGCCAGGCGGTGGGCAAAGAGGCGATCTGCGTCTGCAGAGATCCTGAAAAAGCGTTCAGGACTTCAGTGCTGGGGGATGGGGCATTCATCATGCATTCGTCAGGGATAGGGAAAGGGGCGATCCGGCTGCGCCGGAAGCATTGTGCGCCTGGATCATCAGCGTCGTCAGCAGACCTGGCAGCCGGGGGTCGTCCATTTGCGAGACATTGAATCGCAGCATGGCGCCCGCCGTCTGGGACCGACTGAAGATGTTGCCAGGCGCCAGAACCAGGCCGTGCTGCAGTCCCAGTGTGGCCAGCCGGGTGCTGTCGATGCCGTCCGGCAGTCTGCACCATAGGAACATGCCGCCGGACGGCACATGCCAGGGGTGCAGTCCCAATGACCGCAGCAGGGGGACGGCCCGGTGCATGGCCTGGCTCAGACGCTGACGCAGCAAGCCGATATGGCGCGGCCAGACGGGATCCTGCAGCAGGCGGCAGATGATGGACTGGGTCAGCCCGGCGCCGGAAAAAGTCGTGGCCGTGCGCAGGTCCGCCAGCGCATCCACCCAGTCTGCGCGCACCGCCAGATAGCCGCAGCGCAGACTGGCCGACAGGGTTTTGGAAAAGCTGCCCACCTGGATCACCCGGTTCAGTCCATCCAGACGGGCCAGGTGGGCGGCAGGCGCCGGCTCGAAGGCGCTGAAGATGTCGTCTTCCACCACGATCAGGTCATGCGCCTGGGCCAGATCCAGAATCTGCCGCGCCTTGCGGTCGGACAGGCTGGCGCCGGTGGGATTGTGCAGGCCGGAATTGCTGAGATACAAGCGCGGGCGATGCATGGCCAGCGCCTGCTGGAACTGATCCATGTCGGGGCCGTCGGGCTGGTAGGGCACGCTGACGATGTTCGCCTGGTGGGCGCGCAGCAGCGCCAGAAAGTTGTAATAACAGGGGTCGTCGATCAGCACGGTGTCCCCTGGCCGGATCAGGAAGCGGCACAGCAGGTCGACGGCCTGGGTGCCGGAATCCGTCACCAGAATCTGCCGGGGGTCGACGTGCTGGCCGCGCGCCATCAACTGTTGCGCGATGGCGGTTCGCAGGGCGGGCAGCCCCAGAGCGGCAGCATAGTCGGTCAAGGCGGCGGCGGGGTCTCGCGCGGCATACCGCAGCGCATCCCGGATGGCGTCTGCCGGCATCCAGTCGGCAGGCAGCCAGCCGCAGCCCGGCTTCATGGCGCTGGTGCTCATGTCCAGCGACTGGCGGGCCACCCAGAGCGGGTCTATCTGGCGATCCAGTTGCGGGCCGATTTCCGCCAATGCCAGGGGGGCCAACGGCCCGGCGACGTAAAAGCCCGACCCTGCCTGGGAGCGGATGACTCCGTTGGCCACCAGTCGCTCGTAGGCCTCGACGACCGTGGATTTGGACACCCCCTGATGGCGGGCCATGGACCGCAGGGACGGCAGGCGCGCGCCCGGCTGCCATTCCCGCGCGGCAATGCGCTGGTGGACGTACTGCATGACGTGCAGGGTGCGGCCCGTTTTGGCGGGGGACAGGGACATGGGGAAATCGAAACCAGTACAGTTTTCGCTTACTGTACCAGACTGTATCTGGAATGGAAAAGACCGGACCTGCATAGTGTCATCCAATCGGTGCAGACAGACACAGGAAGAATGATGCAGGCAAGCACTCGCGGATGGCTCAATGGCGCGCTGGGCGTGGCGATTTTCAGCGGTTCGCTGCCGGCGACCCGCGTGGCGGTGCTGGGTCTGGACCCTTTGTTCGTCACGGCGGCCCGGGCGGCGCTGGCAGGCATCCTGGCGGTCGTGCTGTTGCTGATCGGGCGCAATCAACGTCCGACGGGAGCGGAATGGCGGACGCTGGCTTTGGTCGCCTTGGGCGTCGTGTTGGGATTCCCCTTGTTCACGGCGCTGGCGCTGCGCACCATCACGTCGGCGCATTCGCTGGTGTTCATCGGCCTTCTGCCCTTGGCGACGGCGATTTTCGGCACCTGGTTGGGGGGCGAACGCCCTTCCCGCGCGTTCTGGGCTTTTGCGGTGCTGGGGGCGGCATCGGTGGCGGGCTTTGCTTTCAGCCAGGATGAGTCCGGGTCGCTGGGCGCGGATGCCTTGATGATGGGCGCCATTCTGAGCTGCGGCTACGGCTATGCCGAAGGCGGTCGTCTGTCGCGCCGCCTGGGCGGCTGGCAGGTGATCTGCTGGGTGCTGGTGCTGTCGCTGCCCATCAGCCTGCCGCTGTCGGTCATCCTGCAGCCGGCGGACTGGTCTGTCGTGCCCGCATCCGCGTGGGCGGGATTGGCCTATGTCGCGGTGTTCAGCATGCTGGTCGGCTTTATTTTCTGGTACCGAGGGCTGGCCCTGGGCGGCATTGCCGCCGTGGGGCAGCTGCAGCTGCTGCAGCCTTTCATGGGCTTGCTGCTGTCGGCCTGGCTGTTGGGGGAATCCGTGACCGTGACGATGATCGCCGTCACGGCGTTTGTCGTGGCCTGCGTGGCGGGGGCGAAATACACGGCTGCCGCGCCGACGCCTGCCCCGGGGGCATCGGTCTGACACGGTGGACGTGTGACGGGCTCAGCCTTGCAGCGTGATGACGAAACGCTGTGTCCTGGGGTCTTTCGGGTGCTGGAACAGATCCTGGGACGGTCCGGATTCCACGATGCTGCCGTCTTCCAGAAATACCGTCTGGCTGGCGATCTGGGCGGCCAGTCGCAAATCATGAGTCGCCATCAGCATGGTCATGCCTTCCTGGGCCAGGTCGCCCAGTACGGCCACGACCTCTGCCGCCAGGCCGGGGTCCAGGGCGGATGTCGGTTCGTCGCACAGCAGCACCCGGGGTTCAGGCGCCAAGGCGCGGGCGATGGCAATGCGCTGCTGCTGCCCGCCCGACAGGCTGGCGGGCCAGGCATCGGCTTTGTCACGTAGACCGACCTTGTCCAGCAGTTCACAGGCTCGGGCCTGGGCCCGGTCGCGCGCCCACCGCTTGACGGTGATCAGGCCTTCCATCACGTTCTGGATGGCCGTCTGGTGCGGAAACAGCTGGAAATTCTGGAAGACCATGCCGGTCTGCTGGCGGATACGCTGTACGGCGGCGCGGTTCGGATGATGCCCCGTCTGGAACTGGATCGTTTCCGTGCCTATGCTCAGTGTGCCTGAATCCGGGGTTTCCAGCAGGTTCACGCAGCGCAGCAGGGTGCTTTTGCCGCTGCCGGATGGGCCGATCAGGGCCGTGACCTGGCCTTCCGGGATCGCGACGCTGACGGTCTTCAGGACCTCGTGTCCGCCAAAGGATTTGCGGATGTCTTGCAGCTGGATCATCGCTGGCCCTCGGAAAAAACGGCGTGTTGGCCAAAATAGCGTTCCATCCGGGTCTGCGCCGCCGACAGGAAAGAGCACAGCACCAGGTAAATCAGGGCGGCTTCCGTATATAGGATCAGCGGTTCATAGGTGACGGATGCGATGCGCTGCGCCGCCTGGAAAATTTCCGGCACGGTGATCACGGCGGCCAGAGACGTGTCCTTGACCAGCGCGATAAAGGAATTGGACAGCGGCGGTACAGCCACGCGGGCGGCTTGCGGCAGGATGGTGCGCCGCAAGGCCTGGGCGCGGGTCATGCTCAGGGAATACGCAGCGTCCCATTGGCCTTTGGGGATGGCTTCGATGGCCCCTCGGATGACTTCCGCGTTGTAGGCCCCGACGTTCAGCGAAAAGCCGATCAGGGCGGCAGGCAGCGGATCCAGGACAAAGCCGATGCTGGGCAGGCCGTAAAAAATCAGGAACAGCTGCACCAGCAGAGGCGTGCCCCGGATCAGCCAGATGTAGAAGCGCACCAGGGCGACCAGCGGGGGCGGGCCGAACAACCGGGCGATGGCCGCCAGAAATGCCAGCGCCAGCCCGATCAGAAAGGACAGGATTGCCAGCGGGACGGTGAATTGAATCCCTCCGACCAACAGCGGCCAGAGGGAATTTGCCATGAGATGCAGCCAGTCCGGCACGGTCGGGGACTCCTTTCAGATCGTGTCGCAGGGGGAAAGGGCGGTCCTATTTCACCCGAGAGGACAGATCGGCGCCGAAATAGCGCTCCGAGATCGCCTTATATTCACCATCGGCCCGGATGGCGTCCAGTGCCTTGTTCACCGCCGTTTGCAGCGCCGGCTGGTCCTTGCGCAGCAAAACGCCGGATTGGCTGAATTCGGTGCTGTCATCGGTCGCGACGACCTTGACCTTGGCGGCAGGCTGCTGCTTCTTGAAGTCCAGGAAGGACAGCTCATCATTCACGGTGGCGTCTACCCGGCCCGAGGTCAGCAGCGCGATAGCGTCGTTAAAGCCCTGTACCGGCACGACCTCGGCGCCGTGGCTCTGGGCCAGTTTGCCGAAATTGCTGGTGATGGTGTTGGCGGACCGTTTGCCTTTCAAATCCTGGAAGCTATGGATCGAGGTGTTGTCGTCTCGCACGATCAGCGCAGCAGCCGAGGAAATGTACGGCTTGGAAAAGTCGTATTTGGCCTGACGTTCCGGCGTGATGCCGACTTGGTTGATGACGACGTCGTAGCGATTGACGTTCAGACCGGCGATCAAGCCGTCCCACTTGCCCTCGACGAACTCAGCCTTGACGCCCAACTGCTTGGCGATGGCGCGGCCAATGTCCACGTCAAATCCCACCAGCTTGTTGTCCTTTTGTTCGTGGAAGGAAAAGGGGGCATAGGTGCCTTCGGTGCCGATGCGGATGACGCCGGCCTTCTGGATGGCAGCCAGATCATCGGTCGCGGCTTGGGTGGCGGGGGCCATCGCCAGCAGGGGCAGGGCGGCGGCCAGGACGAGAGCGGAAAGTTTTTTCATGGGCAGGTCTCGGTAGTAGGAACTCCGCCGCCTGGAACAGAAAGCCCGGACGGCGGGAATTTAATCAATGCCGTTATATCAACAGCATTCTTTATGGCTTTTAATTCTATCCAGGCCGCATGACGGCTGCAAAGCTTTTCAGACTTTAAGCATATGGCAAAGGGTTATTTAGTAATTTTGGCAGGCGGGAGTGCTACCAGGATATCCCAGCATCGCCGCGGCAGTCCGCCAGGGCATGCCTTGCCATAACTGGGGGCCGACGGCTACATTGGCGGCAGGGTTCACTGCTGAAAGACATGTGGATACATTCAGACTATCAGGCAGACGCGCGTCGTGCCATCCGTTCCGTCGGTGTGCTGATGGTGGGGCTGGTTTTACTTGCCAATCTGAACTTCCCCGCCTCATTCAATCAGTTTGACTATTATCTGCCGCTGCATAGTCTGGCTGAAATCGCATCCGTGGTGGTCGCGGCGCTGATCTTTGCAGTGCTCTGGGGCAGTCGTCGCGAAATCCTGCCCGGCAGTCTGGTCTTGCTGGGCGGCACCTTCTTCGGGGTGGGATTGCTGGATTTGCTGCATGTGCTGTCTTATCCGGGCATGCCAGATTTCATCACACCCAACGATCCGGACAAATCCATCTATTTCTGGTTGCTGGCGCGTCTGCTCAGTGCGCTGGGCTTGTTGGCGGCCGCTGGCCTGACCTGGATCGACAGCCACACCCGCATTCCTTTGGGGAAGCAGGTGATCGCCATGTCGGCGATGATCACCGGGCTGACGGTCCTGTACTTTCTGTCGCCCGGCTGGATGCCCAGGATGTTCATCGACGGGCAGGGGCTGACAGCGTTCAAGGTCGGCGCCGAATACGGTCTGATCGTCCTTTACCTGCTGGCTGCGCTGCTATTCTGGTTGCGCCTGGGCCGACCGCGCCGCACCAATGTCGGCGATCTGTTCGTCAGCGCCTGTGTCATGGCGCAGGGGGAATATTTTCTGACGCTGTACTCGGACGTGACGGACATCTACAGCTTGGTCGGTCATGTGTACAAGGTGCTGGCCTGCTGTTTTCTGTACCGGGCTGTTTTTTCCGAGGCCGTGCAGCGTCCCTATGCTTTGCTGCAGAAATCGCAGGATCGTTTGCAGGCGACGCTCGACGCGATGCCCGACCTGGTGTTCGACATGGATGCCGATGGCCGCTATCTGTCGGTGCATACCAGCCGTCCTGCGGACCTGTCTTCTCCTGCGGATCAGTTGCTGGGCCGGACGGTACACGACGTGCTGTCGCCCAGGGATGCCGAGGTCGTGCTGGCCGCGTTACAGCAAGCCGCCGAGCAAGGGCAGTCGCGGGGCAGCGTCATTACCCTGGGTGTCGGCTCGGATCAGAGACGCAGCTTCGAGCTGTCGGTCGCCCGCAAGGCGACCGCTCAGGGGCAGCCGCCGCAGTTTGTCGTGATATCGCGCGACATCACGGACCGCCTGACAAGCGAACAGGCCTTGCGCACTTTGTCGACCGCTGTGGTTCAAAGCCCCGTGTCCATCATCATCACCGATCGCCATGCCAGGGTGGAATACGTCAATGCGGCGTTCACGCGCGTCAGCGGCTATGCTGCACAGGAAGTCCTGGGGCGCAATCTGCGTCGCTTGAAACCGGCCCGTACGCCTGCCTTGACGTTCCGCGCCATGTGGGCGCAGTTGGCGCAGGGCAAGGCCTGGCGTGGGGAATGGGTCAATCTCAGTAAAAGCGGTCGCGAATACATCGAGTCCGTGCTGATCTACCCGGTACGCGATGTTCAGGGCCGGGTCACCAATTATCTGGCGCACAACGAGGACATCACCGAAAAGCGCCAGGCGGTCGATCGCGTTCGGATGCTGTCGCAATACGATCAGTTGACTGGTTTGCCCAATCGCGCCTTGCTGCGCGAGCAGTGCGGCGACGCCATACGCCGCGGCATGAGTCTGGCCGCCTTATGGATCGACTTGGATCATTTCAAGGCCGTCAATGATTCTCTGGGCCATCACATGGGCGACGCTTTGCTGCAGGAAATGGCGCAGCGGCTGCGCACGTGCTTGCCGAAATCGGCGTTGTTGTCGCGCTATTCGGGCGATGATTTCGTGGTGGTACTGCCCGGAGCTACCCGGCAACAGGCGCTGGCGCAGGCCCAGGCTCTGCAGCAGGAAATCGCCTTGCCGCTGCAGCTGGGTGGCCAGGACATCTTCAGCTCCGCCACGGTCGGTGTGGCGCACTATCCGGATGATGCTGCGGAATTCGACGCCTTGCTCAAAAGCGCCGAGACCGCTATGTACCGGGCTAAAAGTGATGGTCGCCATCAAGTGGGATTTTTCACCGTCGAAATGCAGGCTCGCGTCAGCCGTGAATTGGCGCTGATCAGCGCACTGAAGCAGGCTTTGCGTAACCGTGAGCTGTCGCTGGTCTATCAGCCGCAGTTGGCACTGAACGATGGCGCGATCCTGGGGGCCGAAGCCCTGTTGCGCTGGGAATCTTCGCAATGGGGATCGGTGCCGCCCAGCGAATTCATTCCCCTGGCCGAGACCAGCGGCCTGATCGTTCCCATCGGTGAATGGGTGCTGCGTGCTGCCATGCAGCAGCTGCGCTTATGGCTGGATCAGGGCATGCCTGCCCTGCGGATCGCCGTGAACCTGTCCGCGGTGCAGTTCAATCAACCCGATCTGCTAAACCTGGTTCAGCAGATCCTGGCCGATACCCAGGTGCCTGCGCATCTCCTGGAACTGGAGCTGACGGAAGCCGTGGCCATGAAATCACCCGAAGCCGCTGCGCAACGCATGGAAGAATTGGCTGCGTGCGGTGTGCGTTTCGTGATCGATGATTTCGGCACAGGGTATTCGTCGCTCAGCTATCTGAAGCGCTTCCATCTGCATAAGCTCAAAATTGATCAGTCTTTTGTGCGCGACATTACGGTCGATGCAGATGACCAAGCGATCGCCATCGCTATCATCCAGCTGTCGCATAGCCTGGGGCTGCGCACGATTGCCGAAGGCGTGGAAACGGCGGAACAGCAGGAATTCCTGAAGTCCAGGGGCTGCGAAGAAGCCCAGGGGTATTACTACAGCCGACCGTTGCCGGCGGACGAGTTCGCGGCCTTTGTGCTGGCGCGTCAGTCGTCTCGGGCGAACTGACGCCGCCGACGGATCAGCGCTTTTTCCAGATCGTCATTTCCGACAGGGTGTGCTGGAATTTCCGACGGGTCTCGCGAATGACGAACGGCACATTCACAGGACCGGACACCAGATCGAAATGGGCGCCCAGGTGATCTTGCAGGCCGTCCAGCGTGGTGTAGTTTTCTGCGTCCTTCTTGAACCCGCCGATCCAGGCCTGACGCGGCGTGTGCTCTTCCAGCCAGGTATAGGGCGAGGCGATCACCAGTAGACCGCCGGATACGATGCGCTCGTGGATCTGGTCCAGGAATCGGGCCGGGTCGTACAGGCGGTCGATCAGGTTGGCGGCCAGCACCAGATCGTATCCGGTGAACTGAGGCTTCAGGTTGCAGGCGTCGCCCTGGTAGAACTCGACCCGCTCGACCGTGTCCTGCAGATCCAGGTCCGCCAGGCTGCGGGCCTTGTAGGACACGAGTTCGCCCTCGTCGGTCAGGGTGTAGCGCAACTGCCCGGATTGGATCAGCTGCACGCCCTGGTTGATGAAACGGGCCGAGAAGTCCACCCCGGTGACTTGTTCAAAGACGCGTGCCAATTCGAAGGTGGCGCGCCCCGAGGCGCAGCCCAGATCCAGGGCATGGCGCCGGGGATGGTCGCCCATGGCGGCGATGGCGTGTTGCGCCAGGGCCCGCGAGAAATTCGGCACGTCAAAGTAGGTGTCGCCGTAGTGGAATTCGGCGTATTCGGACATCAGTTTGTCGGTTTCGTAGTAGGCGGCGGGGGCTTCGGCCGGGGCATGTGAAATCACGTAGCGAAACCCTGCATGCTGAAAGAAATGCCGCCGAAAAGCGTAGCGCGACGCCCGCACGGCTTCGTTGCCGCAGGCGATCCAGGAGCCGCCTTTCATCAGGTTGTGCTGGCCGTCGAAGGTCGGCGTCGTGAAATCGTCGTAGATCGGGTGCACGTCAAAGCCGTTGAACGGATAGGTGGGGGTTTCCGTCCACTGCCAGACGTTGCCCACCACATCGAACCAATCGCCGTGGGCATGGCGATCGACCGGGCAGGACGAGGCCCCGTGGTCCAGGTGCAGGTTGGCGGCGCAGGGTTGATCGTCGGGATCGTGCAGGCCGGCGGCGTCGTATAGCCGATACCATTCGTCCTCGGTGGGCAGGCGCACGGGCTGGCCGGTTTCGGCGGCTTTCCAGTTGCAGAAGGCTTTTGCTTCCAGGTAGTTGACTTCGACCGGCCAGGACCAGGGCATGGGAATTTCGCCCGTCATCAGGCGTAGCGCCCAGCCTTGGGTTTTCTTCACCCAGAACGTGGGGTGCTCGGCCTGGCTGAAGGCCAGCCACTGACGGCCTTCTTCGGTCCAGTCGCGATGGTTGCGATAGCCGCCGGCCTCGACGAAGTCCAGAAATTCCTGGTTGCTGACCAGGTAGCGGCTGGCCTGGAAGGATTCGACCTCGGCGCTGTGGCTGCCGTATTCATTGTCCCAGCCGTATTGGGGGCTGGAAAAGTCTTTGCCGACTTGAATCGTGCCGCCCGGCACTCGCACCGGTTCGTTTTGAGGGGCGGCGGCGTTGGTGCTGGTCTGGGGTTCCCAGCCAGGGGCCGGTTGCACATATTTCAGGGCATGCTGACGGATCAGGACCGACGAGGTTTCCAGGTGGATGCGTTCGTGCTCTATCCCCATGATGATGGCCCACCAGGGATTTTGCCAATCGATGGGGGATTGCAGCGGCGCGTGGTCGATCAGATCGCAGATCAGGCGGCGCACCTGCTGGCGATAGGCCCGGACCTCGGCCACGCTGGGCCAATCGTAATTGCGATCATCCAGGTCATCCCAGCTCATTTCGTCGACCCCGACGGCGAAGATCGATTCCAGCCGCTGATCCAGTCGCTGATCGATCAGGCGGGTCAAGAGCAGCTTGTTGACGAAAAATGTCGCGGTGTGGCCAAAATAAAAAATCAGGGGATGGCGCAGCGAGATGGGTTTGACGACATAGGCTTCGTCGTTGGCCAGGCACTGGAACAGCGATTCGTAACGGTCGAAGGTTTCCAGAAAATACTGGCGGATCGATGCTCGCAGCCGGTCGGTGTCCGGTTCTGCCAGGTTCGGCGTGCGCATGAATCGCGCAGAAGTCGCAGGGGCCGGGGCAGAGGAAAGCGGGGTCGCGGTAGAAGGCATGAGAGATGTCCGGACGAAAGGGTGGCGAGTGAATGCTTTAGCCTACCATTGCCGTACTGAAAGCGCATGGCTTAAGCTTCACATGCATAATGTTATCTAGATGCAGCATAACCCTGATACGTTTCATGGGACCTGAACAGGTATGGGGTGGGGGAGCAGGCAGACGGTCGATGGGGCACAGCATGCTGCGTGCGAGCGGACGCGCGCGGGTTGGCTGTGGGTGCTCATGCGGTGCCTGCTGGGCACCTGGCTGATGCTGGCCGGGCCGGCGACCGTCGCGGCCCAGTCGCTGGATGCGCTCTGTCCAACCCGGTCTCTGTCCTTGCTGCAGCCCGACCTGCCGACGCTGCCCGGTCTGTGTTTCATCCAGGATGACCAACGGAAACTGGGGCCCGATGATCTGCTCAGCGGGCGTTGGCCGATCCAGCGTCGTGATGCCGACCAACTGGTTTTCACTCACACGCGGGCCGCGTACTGGGTATATGTGCCGTTGCACAACCCCGATTCGTCTGAGCACACCTGGTTCTTGCAGCTGGACTACCCCCTGCTCGACGAGGTCGACTTCTGGATCTACGATCTGGACCCGGAAGGCGTCGCCCCGCCTGTCTTGCTGCATGCCGAACGCATGGGGGACGCCCGGCGCTTTGACATGCGCCCCGTGCGTCACCGCCTGTTCCTGCTGCCGCTGGATTTCAGGCCCAAGCAATCCTTGGGGGTGGTGATCCGGGTGCACAGCAGCGGCGCCATCAATATTCCCCTTTCCTTGCATACCGCCGAATCGGCGGTGGCCGGTACCCAGGACCACAGCCTGGCGCAAGGCATGTTCATGGGGGCGATGCTGCTGCTGGCGGTCTTCAATCTGACCCTGTTCTTGCGCCTGCGCATCTTGCAGCCCTTGTATAACGCGGCCTACATTCTGTGCGGCGGGCTGTTCCTGACCTCGATGTCGGGGCTCAGTTTCCAGTACCTGTGGCCGCAATTCCCCTGGCTGGCCAATGTCTCCGTGCCGGTGACGGAAGTGCTGGCGATTCTCAGTCTGCTGCTGTTCACGCGGGCCTTTCTGGATGTGCGCGCCGATGGCTGGCCGCGCCAGGCACAGCTGATCCGGATTTTCTTTGGGATCGGGGTGCTGCTGCTGGCCCTCAGCTTTTGGGCGCCGTATTCCCTCATCATCAAGCTCAATACCGTGTATGCCCTGGCCTGCATGCTGGGGATGTTCACCATCGGGATCTGGCACCAGCGATCAGGCGAACGCGCTGCGCGTTGGTATGTGGTGTCCTGGCTGGTGTTTTATGCCGGGTTCCTGTTCTATGGCCTGGCGGCCTTTGGCTACATCCCCGGCTTCATGGCCCAGGAACGCTGGATGCAGATGGCGCTGGGCAGCCAGATCTTTCTGCTGACCTATGCCGAAGTCATGCAGTTGCGCGATCTCCTGGACCGCGCTCTGCAAATTGAATCCTCGGCCCGCAGCTCCTTGCAGCACCAGGTGCAGGCCCGAACCGCCGATCTGCGCGCCACGATGGGGGCTTTGCGACAAGCCAACCAGCAATTGCGCGAACTGACCTTGCATGACCCCTTGACCGGCCTGATGAACCGGCGCGGCCTGGATGAATCCCTGGAACAGATGCTGAAACATCCGGATCTGCCCGGTCGCCATGCTGTGCTGGCCGTCTTCGATCTGGACTATTTCAAGCGTGTGAATGATGAGCATGGCCACGACGTGGGCGATGCCGTGTTGAAGTGGGTGGCCGAGGTCTTGCGCAATCTGTTGCGGCGCCGGGCGGACGTGCTGGCCCGCTTCGGCGGCGAGGAATTCGTCGTGCTGCTGCCCGACACCGCGATAGCGGACGCTGCCGTCCTGATCCAGCGGGTGCTGGATCATGTGCGGGAACACGCGGTCGCACTGGAAGATGGCCGTCGCTTGTCGCTGACGCTCAGCGCGGGCGTGGCGGCCTGGCAGCCGGGGGACACCGCTGAATCCCTGTTCCGGCGGGCCGATGCCTGTCTGTATCGCGCCAAGGATGCCGGGCGGGATCGCATGGTGATTGATTCAGACCAGGATGGTCTGGCCGACCTGGCTCCGTAAGGCATCGTAGCCGTCCGATTCCTGGGCGGCATGGTTGGAAAACAGGCGGGCGATACGGTTGGCGGTGCAGAATGTTTCCCGGCTGGCGATGCCGATTTTGCTGTGGTCAGCCAGAATCCAGGTTTCGTCCGCCCCTTCGGACATGGCGCGGGCGATCACGGCTTCGTCGTGCAGAAAGCTGGCCGCGCCTTGCCGCGCATTGACGGCCACGGGCGACAGCAGGGCGATGTCGGCATGGAAATCCTGGATCTTCAGAATGGTCGAGGATCCTGTGGTCGAAAACAGTTCGGTGTTCAGCGTGCCGGGCAGGATGATGACCTGGCTGTCCGGCGCCGGGCGGGATTCCGTGAAGCAGGCCGCCGCGCTGAGGGAATTGGTGATCAGTGTCAGACCGCTGAGTTGCGCCAGTTCCCGCGCCAGGATGGTCGTGGTGCTGCCGGCATCCATGAAGAGCGTCAGCGGGGTGCGCAGGTGTTGCGCCACCGCCCGCGCAATCGTCTTTTTGGCGGCGACGTGGATGGTGTTGCGTTTATCCAGAGGGGGTTCGTCGCTCAGGTGGATGGCGCCACCATGCACGCGTTGCAGCAATCCCAGGGCTTCCATTTCCAGAAAGTCGCGGCGCACGGTTTCGCGCGAGACGCCGAGTTCCCGCATGGCGTGTTCCGTGGTCAGGCGTTCATGCCGCTGCAACAGGGAACGGATTTTCTGGTGACGCGCTTCCGCCCACATCTCAGTGCATTCCTGCGCTCAGGTTCGGGCGCACGTAATGGACCAGCGCCCGCATGAGCAGCATGGCGACCGCCACCACGAGAATGATGATGGTAGAGAAGGCCGCTGCCTGAGAGACAAAGCCGGATTCGTTCAAGTGCATGACCGATACGGCGGCGACGTTCAATTCGGGCGTGACCAGGAAAATGACAGCGGATAGGGTGACCATGGATCGCATGAACAGAAAGAAGAACACCGCCAGCACCGTGGGGGCGATGACGGGCAGGATGGCATCACCCATGATATGACGCACGCGTCCGCCCAGGCAGGCAGCGGCTTCTTCCAGCGCCTGGGGCACCATGCGCATGCCGGTGGCCATGGTGAGAAAGCCCTGCGTATGGTAGTGGTAGAAATTGCACAGGGCAATCAGCAGCGCGGTGCCGTACAGCCAGTGCAGGGGGTAGGTCGGGTCATTGAAGGTGAAGATATACGACAGGCCCATGACCAGGCCGGGCACGCCGACCGGCAGCACGGCCAGCAGGTAGACGGCTTTGGCCAGGCGCCCGCTCAGGTTGCGCACGCCGTAGGCCAGCAGGAACAGCAGCACGATCCCGATCAGCGCAGCGGCGACGGACACATAGAGCGTGGTCCAGATGGGCTGGTAGCCGGTCGAGATGTTGACGTTGAAATTCGCCAGCGTCAGCGTCATGTTGTAGGGCCAGAGCTTGACGAAGCTGGCAAAGATCACGACCACCAGGATGGCCCAGATGGCCAGACAGCTCAGGTACGTGATCAGGCCCAGCACGAGATCGCGCCCAGGGGCGGGGGCCGGCTGCAGCGGGATGCGATTTTCCGAACTGCCGCCGAATTGCTTCTGGGATGCCACGCGTTCGATATACACCGATAGCAAGGCAGGCAGCAGCAGAATGATGCCCACCACCGACCCCATGCCGAAATTTTGCTGACCCGACACCTGGTTGAAAATTTCAGTGGCCAGCACCCGGTAGTCGCCCGCGATCACGGCGGCATTGCCGAAATCGGTGATGGTGATGGTGAAGACCACGAATCCTGCGCTGAGCAGGCCAAATTTGCAATTGGGCAGCGTGATGTGAAAGAACTGCTGCAGCGGCGTGGCGCCCATGACGGTGGCGGCGTCGTAGTAGCGGGCGTCGGCATTGCGCAGCGCCGCCTGGATGATCATGATGGCCTGCGGCAGCGCGTAAAAGACGTCCGACAGCAGTAGTCCCCAGTAGCCGTAGATATTCTGTTCTATGCCGGTCCAGCGGTAGAGCAGGCCATTACGCCCCAATAGAAACAGCAATCCCAGCCCCTGGACCAGCGAGGGCGCCAGCAGGGGCAGCAGCAGACTAAGCCGCACCCAGGGTTTGCCCAGGATGGTGCTGCGTTCCAGCGCATAGGCGATGGGAAAGCCCAGCACCAGGCAGACCAGCGTCGTGCTGACGCTGATGTTCAGGCTGTTGATGCCGGCGGTGATCAGCCCCGGCGTCGACGTAATCGATGCGTAATTGTCCAGCCCCAGCGTGCCGTCGAACAGCACGAAGCTTTGCCAGAAGATGGTCAGCAGCGGGTAGCCGAAAAACAGGATCAGCGCCAGCGTGGGGATGGCCACGCAGACCCAGACCAGCCATTGTTCTGAGGTGCCGGGCAGTTGCCAGCGATGGTCGGCGGCGGGCAAGGCGGCTGTCTGGGATGTGCTCATGACGGGCTCCTAGGCGGTGACCCAGCAGCCCTGGCCCGGGCTGATCGCCAGGCGCACGCGATCGCCTTCTTGGTAGTTTGTGCTGGCGTGCTGTTCCACCAGCAGTTCGCGTTCCCCCCAGCGCAGCGTCATACGGCACAGATTGCCCAGGAAGGTGATGTTCTGGATGGTTGCGGGGCCGGCGGCGTCGGCGCTGAGCTGAATGTGTTCGGGCCGGATGCAGAGCAGGGCGTCCTGGGCATGCGCCGGGGCCGGCAGCTGGTCCAGAATGCCTGGCGTATGCGCTTGAAGCCAATCGGCGGGCAGCAGATTGCTCAGGCCGATGAAGTCCGCCACAAAACGTGTTTTGGGTGCGCGATACAGCGTTTGCGGCGACCCGGCTTGTTCGATCATGCCATTGTTCATGCAGACGACGGTGTCGGCCAGCATCAGGGCTTCTTCCTGGTCGTGCGTCACCATGATGGTGGGGATTTTCAGACGGCGCTGGACCTCGCGGATCTCGTGGCGCATTTCGTTGCGCACCCGGGCGTCCAGTGCAGAAAGCGGTTCATCCAGCAAAATAAGGCGCGGGTTGACGGCCAGCGCCCGCGCCAGAGCCACGCGCTGCTGCTGGCCGCCTGACAGTTGCCAGGGAAAGCGTTCAGCCATGGTGGGAATGCGGATCAACTGCAGCAGTTCGTCCACGCGCGCGCGAATCTGCTGGGCGGGTTCCTTGCGGATGCGTAAGCCGTAGGCGATGTTGTCGTACACCGTCATATTGGGAAAGAGCGAATAGGATTGAAAAACGATGCCGAAATTGCGGGTGCGCGGCGGTATTTGTCCCAGATCCTGGCCGTCGAGCGTCAGTTGTCCTGCGTCAGCCTGCAGCAGCCCGGCAATGATTCTCAGCAGCGTCGTTTTGCCGCAGCCGCTGGGGCCCAGTAAACAGACGAAATCATGCGGTCCGACGGTCAGGTTGATGTCTTTGAGCGCCGGAAAGTCGCCGAATGATTTGTCGATGTGTGAGAGTTCCAGGCTCATGCAGCCCTCCGGAGAAGGCCGGGCGGACCCGGCCTGTTGATGGGTGGCGGTCGTTCAGCGTGCGGTGACTTGTTGCCACTGCTTCAGGACGTCGGCCCGTTCGGCGGCGGATTTTTCGAAGTCGATGGGATACAGAATTTTGTCCACGTTGGTGGGCAGACCGGCCTTGATCAACTGTTCGGACGGTTCAGCCCCTGGGATCGTGACGATTTCCTTGTATTTTTTGTAGAGGCCGGCAGCCTGCGGCGACAAGGTCCAGTCCAGGAATCGTTTGGCGTCTTCCGGGTTTTTAGTGGTCTTGACCACGCCGGAGGCTTCCAGTTCGTAGCCGACCCAGTCCGATGGCACCACCATTTTGACGGGGAAGCCGGCTTCGATGGATTGCATGGCGGGGAAAGCAAACGAGGCGCCGATGGCGTATTCGCCGGTGCGGGCCATCTTGCAGGGTTTCGAGCCGGAACTGGTGTATTGGGCGATGTTCTGGTTCAGGCCTTTGATCAGATCCCAGCCTTTGTCGTTGCCCAAGCCTTGCAGGATGGCGGCGATCTGCAGCCAGCCCGTGCCCGATGCCGCTGGATTGGGCATCACGATCTCGCCTTTGTAGACCGGTTTCGTCAGGTCTTCCCAGGAAGCCGGCATGGGCAGGTTCTTGGATTTCAGGCGTTCGGTATTGACACAGAACGCCGCCATATAGCCGGTGGCGGCAAACCAGGTGCCGTCTTTGCCGCGATAGATGGCAGGCAGTTTTTTGGCGGCGACGGGTTCGTATTGCATCAGTTCGCCGTGAATCCGGGGGTCCAGCATATTGGTGACGGCAAAGCCCCAGATGACATCGGCACGGGGGTTTTTAATTTCCGCCAGCAAGCGGGCGGCCATGTCTCCGGTCGACAGGCGCAGGACATGGAATTCCACGTCGGGCATGGCGGCCTTGGCGGCGCCCATGTAGTCGGTGACTTCGTCGTCTTCCAGGGCGGTATAGATGGTCAGGGATTTGGCGTGGGCGGTCTGGATCAGACTGGCGCCGACGAGAGCGACGGCTGCGGCCAGGACGTTGTGTGTAAATCGTTGCATGCGTGTCTCCTGCGGTCGTGGGGAACCGGTCTGATGCCGGATCATTGGGAGTCGCTACGGCGATGCATGGCGTACTGCGGTCCTACGAATAACGTGCCGGAGCGCCTGAGTTGTTATTTTGTGGAAATTTGCAAAAACATGCAATAGCCTTCAGAATTCTTTTGCAGCGATGTCCTATTCATGGTTTCGGGAGCCTGTCATGCCGATGTCATCAGTGGTGCCGCCCTGGACGGATGAGGTCCTCGATTTTGCCCAGAGCCTGGCGGGTCAGGCCAGATCGATTGCCCTGCGCTGGTTTCGCCATCACCCGGATATCGAGGTCAAGGCGGATGCCAGTCCGGTGACGGTGGCGGATCGCGGGGTCGAAGAATTCCTGCGTCGTGAAATCGCGCGCCGTTATCCCGATCATGGCGTGCTGGGCGAGGAATTTGGCGTGCAGGCTGCGGATGCCGCCGTCCTGTGGTCGATCGACCCGATCGACGGCACCCGCAGTTTCATCACCGGCAATCCCTTGTGGGGCTGTCTGCTGGCGGTGCTGCACGAGCAGCAGCCCTTGCTGGGGATCATCGACATCCCCTATACCGCCGAGCGCTGGGTCGCGGTGCGCGGTCGCGGCTGCTGGATGAATGGCGAACGCTGCCGCACCCGGGCGGTGACGGATCTGGCGCAGGCGGTGCTGCAGGCGACGTCGCCGGATTTGTTCGGGGCCGCCGACCATCAAGACTTTGAGCGCCTGAGCAAGGCCGTGTATTTGCGCCGCTTCGGCGGTGATTGTTATGCCTACGCCCTGTTGGCCAGCGGGCATGTCGACCTGGTCGTGGAGACGAATCTGATGCCTTATGACTATCTGCCGCTGATCCCGGTCATTCAGGAGGCAGGGGGCGTCATCAGCGATTGGCAGGGGCGGGCGCTGACGGCGCAGTCCGACGGTCGAGTGGTGGCCGCCACCAATGCCCGTTTGCATCAGCAAGCGCTGCATTGCCTTACAGGATCGTAACCCCGGGGCGCAGCCGGGTATAGCGCAGTTCGCGCAGGTCTGCGGTGTTGGCGCCAGGGGCTTTCACCATCAGGATGTGATCCGCCAGGGCGCTGAAATCGGCCCGGAAGTGAACTGAGCTTTTCAGCACCAGGATGCGGTAATCCTGGGGATCGGCGCCCAGATGGCGGAACATGGCTTGATCGGCTGCCTGCTGTTTGCGGCTGGAAACCAGGACGTCGACGCCTTGAATCCGCGCACGCGCCATCAGGCCCAATTCCATGCGGCAGCCTTGATAAAACGGGCCAGTGCCGACGAATTTCCCGTCGCCCAGGGCCAGGATCTCGAAATCTCCTTCTACCGGCGGATCGCCCGGTGTGCTGCGGCCCCCCAGTGGCAGGCGGATCGTCGAGCCGGTGCCGGCCTGATGGGCGGCCAGCGCGAATGGTGCATCGCAGAGCAGCGCCACGGCAGCGCCGGATAGCTGTTGATCCAGCAGCGCGTGCAGGATGCCGGTGGTATCCCCTGCTGCGCCTCCGCCGGGGTTGTCTTGGGTATCCGCCAGGATGTAGCGCAGACTGGCGTGTGTGCGGGCGATTTGCAGCGCTTGATCCGGCGTATGCAGGGTGCCGCTGAACGCCTGCTGCAGGCCGGAGACCCGCTGGGCCAGCGCTTGTACGCCCGCCTGGGCCCGAGCGGGCGTGCTGGCATACGCCAGGATGGCCGGCCCGGATTCGGGGGTGTCCGAATTGGGGAAACCGGGAATGAACTGGACTTCGGGGCGATCCAGGGTTTCCAGCGCCCTGGCCTGGGCCATGATCTTGCCGGCAGGCTCGTCGCCCAGGGTGCTTTGCCAGGGCATGGACACCAGGAAATCCAGTTTTTGCCAGGCGGCGTGAAAGGATTCGCCGGCCAGCAGGCGTTGCATCATGCGGGCTGCCCTGGCGCCCGTGTCAGCCATGTCCACGTGGGGATAGCTGTGATAGGCCACCATCGCCTGGGTCTGGTCGACCATGGCCTGGGTGATGATGGCATGAAAGTCCAGCGCGGCAACGTACGGGATGGCGGGGCCGGTGATGCGCCGCAGCCGCTGCAGCAGTTCGCCTTCGGCGTCGTCCAGGTGTTCCGTCACCATCGATCCGTGCAGATCCAGGAACAGCGCGTCCAGCGGGCCTGCCTGGCGCAGCAGGGTTTCCATGCGCGACACGATGGTGTCGAACGCCGCGTCCGCCACGGGGCCGGAAGGGTTGGCGGAACACCAGAGCAGCGGCGCCAGGATGTGGCCGGTATCCCGCATGGCAGCGACAAAGCCGCTGACCGCCAGATTCATGGCGCCGGTGGCGTCCAGCAGCGCCTGGCCCTCGACCAGACCGGGCCAGGCATCGGCTTCGATGAAGCGTGCCAATTCGGTCGGGCCGGGGGCGAAGGTATTGGTTTCGTGCAGAAACCCCAGGACGCCGATGCGGGCCATGGTCAGAGTTTGCCCTGAATCGCGTCGCTCAGGATCGCATCGTATTGGGCGGGCGTGAAAGGAATCGGATTGGTGGCGGCAGAGCCATCCAGCACGGCCATGGCGCCCACTTTGCCCACGGCTTCGGCAGGGATGCCGATGTCGGCCAAGCCATGCGGAATGTGGATGGATTCACGCAGGTTCAGCACCCAGTCCAGGGTGGCGGCAAAGCCGGGTTTGTCCAGGCCCAGATAGCGGGCCAGCAGGGTCATGGTGTCGGTGATCACGGCCTGGTTGGCTTTGAGCACATAGGGCATCAGAATGGCATTGAGCATGCCGTGATGGGCATCGTACAGCGCCCCCAGGGGGTGGGCCAGCGCGTGCATGGCGCCCAGCCCCTTCTGGAAGGCGGTCGCGCCCATGCTGGACGCCACCAGCATGAAATGGCGGGCTTCCAGATCGGTGCCGTCGTCCACGGCGCGCTTCAGATAGTGATGCACCAGGCGGCTGCCTTCCATGCCGATGCCGGTCGCCATGGGATGGAGAACCGGCGAGCACAGGGCTTCCAGGTTATGAGACAGCGCATCCATGCCGGTTGCCGCCGTCAGGCGGGCGGGCAGGGCGGTGGTCAGTTCGGCATCCAGGATGACGATGGCCGGCAGCATGCGGGCATGGAAGATGATGCGTTTGACGTGAGCCTGGTCGTCGGTGATGACCGATGCGCGACCGACCTCGGAGCCGGTGCCCGCCGTCGTGGGCACCGCCACGACAGGGGCCATGCCGTCGACATTGACGCGGGTGTAGTTGTCGCCGATGTCCTCGAAATCCCACAGAGGCCGGTTCTGTCCGGCCATCAGCGCAATGGCCTTGGCCGCATCCAGCGCCGAGCCGCCGCCAAAGGCGATGACGCCGTCATGGGCGCCGGAATGAAAGGCCGTCACGCCATCGCTGACGTTCTGGCCGGTGGGGTTGCCTTTGATGTGGGAAAACAGGCCGCAGACCAGGCCGGCATCCCGGCAGGATTGCACGGCCTGGGTGACGATGTCCAGGCCGGCCAGGCCGGGGTCGGTGATCAGCATGGGGCGGTGCATGCCCAGCGCCCGGCAGTGTTGCGGCAGTTCGCGGATGCGCCCTGGGCCGGCTTTGATGGCCGTGGGGTAGTTCCAGTTGGCAGTCAGCTTGTTCATGACGGGCATTCCTATAGCGTGCGCAGGTGGTAGGACTTCACACGCGTCAGCATGTGATAGCCGTAAACGGATAGCGAGATGCCGTGGCCGGTGTTTTTCACGCCGGTCCAGGCTAAGGCCGGGTCCAGGTAATCGCAGCGATTCATGAACAGCGTCCCGGTTTCGATCTGTGATCCCAGATGGCGGGCCGCTTCGATGTCCTGGGTGAAGATCGCCGCCGTCAGGCCATAGCGGCAATCGTTCATCAGCGCCACGGCTTGCTCATCGGATGCCACGGGCATGATGCCGACCACCGGGCCGAAGCATTCTTCGTTCATGACCGGCATCTCGTGGTTGACCTGCGTCAGGATGCTGGGCGCCAGATAGGTGCTGCCGGGCAGCGCCATGGGAAATCGTCCTGGGTCCACGCAGTCGCGGGCGCCCATCTCGATGGACCGGGCCAGCACGGTGCGGATTTCTTCGGCGGCTCGCAAGCGCACGACCGGCCCCAGATTGATGTTCGGGTCCAGAGGATCGCCCAGGCGGTATTGTTCCGTCAGCGCGACGGCTTGGTCGACGAAGGCCCGGTAATGGGATTGGTGGACGTAGATGCGCTGAATGCCGCAGCAAGACTGCCCGGAATTGAAAAAAGCGCCATCGACCAGGGTGTCGACGGCCTGCGTCAGATCGGCATCGGCGCGCACATATGCCGGGTCGTTACCGCCCAATTCCAGCCCCCGGCCGATGAAGCGGCCCGCCGCGGCTTCTTCCACGGCGGCGCCCCCGCGCACCGATCCGGTGAAGGCCACATAGTCGATGGCGGGTGACTGGATCAGCGCGCGGATGGTGTCATGCGTGGCGTGAATGTATTGGAACAGACCGGCGGGCAGCCCGGCATCGCCAAAGGCCTGGACCAATTGTTCGGCGCACAGGGGCGTCTGGTCCGAATGTTTGAGGATCACGGCATTGCCGGCGGCCAGTGCCGGCACGATGCTGTTGACGGCTGTCAGCAGCGGGTAGTTCCAGGGGGCGATGGTCAGCACGACGCCGACGGGCTCGCGCACGATGGACCGGTGCAGATTGTCTTGCTCTGGCAGATCACGCGACGCCAGGGCCTCTGCCGCCACGGACAGCATATGGCGTCCACGCTCGGCAAAACCGCGCAGCTCACCGGGGGCCTGGCTGATGGGGCGGCCCATCTGTTCCGTGATGGCCTTGGCGAAGGTCTCGGTGCGTGCGACCACGGTGCTGATGGCTTGTTCCAGCCTATCCACACGCACCGCAAGCGGCTGGCGGGCCCAGTCGCGTTGGGCTCGTCTGGCGGCCTGGGTGATGCGATCGAGATCCGCCGCAGTGGCATGAGGCCGGCGCAGCAGTTCTTGCCCGTCGATCGGGCTGATGGTGATGAGTTCGCTCATGATGAACGCCTGTCCTGATAGTCAGATGATTTCAAAATAGCGCTGGAGTTCCCAGTCGGTTACGTATTCCCTGAATTTCCGCTCTTCCCATTCGCGGGTGGCCGCCATGTGGTCCACGAAGGTATCGCCAAACAGCGAGCGGGCCGCCTGCGAGCGGCGCAGGCGCTGGGCGGCCTCCCAGAGTGTCTGGGGGAATTTGATCGCGTCGGGGAATTCCTGGGTATAGGCATTGCCCGACGTGAAGGAGGGTTCCAGCTTCTGTTCGATTCCAAGCAGGCCCGATCCGAGAGCGGCTGCCAGGGCGATATAGGGATTGGCGTCGGCGGAGCCGATGCGGACTTCGATGCGCTGGGCTTTGGGCCCGCCGGGAATCACGCGCAGCGCCGTGGTGCGGTTTTCGATGCCCAGGCTGGCTTCCAGCGGCGCCCAATAGCCCGGCACCAGACGGGTGTAGCTGTTGATGGTCTGGGCGTACATGGCCATCAGCTCGGGCATATAGGTCTGCAGGCCCGCCGCAAAGTGCCGGTGCAGGGGGCTCATGAAATGATCCGCCTTCGGGTCGTGAAAGACATTGACGCCGGTCTTGCGGTCGGTCAGAGACAGGTGGATGTGGCCGCTTTGTCCGGCGCAGTGATGCGACCATTTCGCCATGAACGTTGCCATCAGCCCCTGTTGCTCGGCCAGGGCTTTGGTGAAGGTCTTGAATAGAAAGCCCTTGTCGGCGGCATGGTCGATGCGGTCCACGGCAATGGCGGCTTCCAGTACGCCAGGGCCGGTTTCGGTGTGCAGACTTTCGATGGGAATATCCATGTTCTCGCACAGATCCATCAGTTCTTCGTAGAAGTCGGCGTGGACGGTGCTGCGCAGGACCGAATAACCGAAATTGCCGGGTGTCCAGTTCTTCAGGTTGCGATATTGCTTTTCACGGATCGAATCCGGGGTTTCGTCGAACATGAAGAATTCATATTCCAGCGCGGCATGGGCATCGAATCCCAGATCGGCGGCGCGCTGGATGATGCGATGCAATAGGCGCCGAGGGCAGACCTCGGCGGCGGCGCCGTCCAGTTCGGCGATGAAGAACAGCATGTCTTCGCCCTGGGCGTTGCGTTCCAGCGGCAGCCGGCGGCAGGTGCTGGGGTCGATGCGGGCGGCGGCGTCCGGGTAAGCGGTATGCCAACCGGTGAACGTTGTGTTGTCATAGAGCTGGTCGTTCGAATCCCAGCCCATCACGACATCGCAGAAAGCAAAGCCGGATTGCAGAGCGCTGATGAATTTATCCTTGCGCATGTACTTGCCGCGGATGACGCCGTCAATGTCGGAGAGCCCCAGTTTGATGTGGGACAGACTGCTTTGCTTGACCAGGGCGATGGCGTCGTCGATGGTCTGGAGGGTACGTTCTTGCATATTGCACCTTTGTGCCGCGTCGATGAATCGGGGGGCGATGCAGGGCACACCCCCCGGACCTGCCAATCAGAATCAGGCGAATCGGTACGGAGGGCCGGCCTTGTCCATGATTTCCGCATATTGCTTCAGGATGCCCACGACCTTGGCGTCACGGGGGCTTTTCTGAGCGATCTCATCCCAGAATTTGTGGGCTTCGGTTTCAACCGCCTTCCATTCCGATTCGGGAATGGTGGTCAGTTCCAGTTTGCCGCCCTGAGTGCGGTAATGGGCCTCGCCCCACCAGTACCAGTGCTGGCGGTAGTAGTGCGAGCTGTCCATGCACAGTTGGAACAGGGTTTTCAGGTGCTCGGGCACCGCATTCCATTTCTCGGTGTTGGCGATGTAGGACCCCGCCCAGGCGCCCGAGACGTTGTTGGTCAGATAGTATTTGGTGACGTCGGCCCAACCCACGGTGTAGACCTCGGTGATGCCGGACCAGCACACCCCATCCAGTTCGCCTGTTTGCAGCGCCACCTGCACGTCTTCGTAGGGCAGGGTGACGGGCACCACGCCTAGCCGCGACAGGAACCGACCGCCTGTCGGAAAGGTATACAGGCGCAGGCCCTTCAGGTCGTTCAGCGACTTGATCGGTTTCGTGGTCGCCATATTGCAGGGATCCCAGGCGCCCGTGCCCAGCCACGTGACGTTTTCGACCTGGCTGTAGGCTTCTTTCCAGATATCGTTCAGGCCGTACCAGTTCCAGAGCGCAGGCACGTCCAGACTGTAGCGCGAGGCCAGGGGGAAATACGCGGCGAAGATGGCCACGTCCACCGGCGCCGCCATGGAATCGTCGTCGCTTTGCGCCGCGTCGATGGTGCCCTTTTGCACGGCGCGAAACAGCTCGCCCTGGGGCACCAGCTGGTCGGCGGTGTACAGTTCGATTTCCATCTGTCCATTGGCGGCCTTATTGAAGGCATCGATGGATGGTTTGATGACATGGGCCGCCAAGGCCGGGCCCGCATAGGTCTGCAGCCGCCATTTGATCGGGGCGTCCGCGCGTACGATGGCAGGCGCCGCGATAGCGCCGGCCCCCAGGGCGGCGCCTCCTGCCAGTTTCAGGAATTCACGTCTTTGAGTCATTGTCTCTGACCTCCGCTTGGGTGGAGGGCACGCCGCGCCGTGCCGCCCCGTGTTTTTACAGATGCAGGCTTTTGGGGCCTAGCGGGCGCGGTTTGAATACATATCCGGCAGCCACAGGGCGATTTCCGGGAAGATCATGATGATGGCCAGGGTGAGCATCATCAGGAAGGCGAACGGCACGATCGATTTGTAGATGTCGATGATGGTGATTTCCGGCGGCGCCATGGCCCGCATCAGGAATAGGTTGTAGCCAAAGGGCGGGATGATGTAGGCCAGCTGGCAGGTGATGGTGTACAGAATGCCGAACCAGATCGGGCTGAAGCCCAGTGTTTTGACCAGCGGGATATACAAGGGCGCGACGATCACCAGCATGGCGGTGTCGTCCAGGAACATGCCTAGCACGATGAAGGACAGCATCATGATGATCAGGATGGTCCAGCGGTCCAGGCCCATGTCGTTCAGGAACAGTTTCTCGATGGCCTTGATGGCGCCCAGGCCGTCGTAGACCGCGCCAAAGCAGAGCGCAGCCAGGATGATCCACATGAACATGCAACTCACGCTGAGCGTCTGGCGCAGGCAGGCTTCCATGACCTGGCCGTTCAGACGCCCCTTGAATGCGGCGGCGATCGTGGCCAGCCCGGCGCCCAAGGCGGATGTTTCGACCAGGCTGGTGACGCCCGTCATGAAGCATCCCATCATGACGGCGAAGATCACGACCGGCAGGATGCCTTCGCCCAGCAGCCGCCATTTTTCCGGTTCTTCGGCCTTGCGTTCGGCTGCGGAAAGCGGCGGCCCGAGTTCCGGGTTCATGCGGCAGCGGATGTAGATGTAGATGGTGAACAGCGCAGCCATCAACAGGCCCGGCAGAATGCCGGCGATCCAAAGCTGCAGCACCGGCTGGCGGGCGATCATGGCGTACAGCACCAGCACGATGCTGGGGGGAATCAGGATCCCCAGTGAACTGCCGGCCTGGATCACGCCGGTGACCATGACCTTGTCGTAGCCGCGCTGCATCATCTGGGGCAGGGCGACGCTGGCGCCGATCGCCATGCCGGCCACGCTCAGTCCGTTCATGGCGGAAATCAGCACCATCAGGCCGATGGTGCCGATGCCCAGGCCACCGGGCAGGGGGCCCATCCAGACGTGGAACATGCGGTACAGCTTGTCGGCCAAGCCTGATTCCGACAGCATGAAACCCATGAAGACGAACAAGGGCAAGGTCAGCAGGGCAAACCAGTTCAGCACCGTGAAGGTGGCGTTGAACGGCATTTCGATGTCGTTGCCGCCCCAGAGAAAATAGGCCGCCGTAGCGCCGATGAAGCCGACGACTCCGTAGACCCGCTGGCCGGTGGTCATCAGGACCAGCAGGGATGAAAACATCGTGAGGGTGATCAGTTCGTGGCTCATTCGATGGATTTCCCAAGCGCAGTGGCCAGATCCCGGAAGAATGTCGCCAGGGTCTGCAGCAGCATCATGAAGATGCCGAAGGTCATGATGATCTTGATGGGCGCTAACGGAGGTGCCCAGGCGGTGTAGTTGCGCTGGTCGTTGACCAGGGCGTATTCGGTGCTGGAAATGCCGCCCAGCAGCAGAAACACCAGAAAGATCACCACCAGCCAGATCGTGACAATGTCGATGCAGGCGCGCGTGCGCGGCCCCCAGCGTGAATAGAGCAGATCCATGCGGACGTGGGAGTCGAGCTGCATGGAATAGCCGCCGCCCAGCAGGTAGTAGGCCGACAGCAGAAACTGGGCGCTTTCCATCATCCAGTTGAAATAGACGTTGAACGCCATGCGCATGAAGGCCGAATACAGAAAGCCGAACATCATGACGAGCACGAAGTGCATGGCGAAGCGCCCGATGACGCGGTTGATCCGGTCTACCCAGCGCACGTACAGCTTGATGATGTGTGGCACGCTCCTCCTCCTGAGGCAGCCTGCTGTTGGGCCGCTGCCGCTGATTGGTGAGGTCTATGATTGCGCGTGCCAGGCGAGGTGCCTATCTGAAAACGGCACTGCCTTATCAAGAATCGGCAATGCCTTATCGGATTTCGGCAAAACCAGGGTTATCCCCGGTGCCTCAGGGGGTGGGGTGGCGCGTGCCTTACCCCGGAATGTGCTTCAGGGTGGCGGAAGGGCATTCCCCGAACAGACGTCTGTAGTCTTGGGAAAACTGGCCCAGGTGTTCGAAGCCCCATGTCGTGGCGACCTGGGTGACGCGGCTGGAGAAGTCCTGCGTATTATGCAACCGTCGGCGGACCTGGTTGAGCTTCAAGATGCGCAGATAGGCCAAGGGAGACAGCCCGACCACGGCCTGGAAGCTGTACTGCAAGGTGCGTCGGCTGACGTGCAGTTGGCGGCAGATGTCGGTGATCGACAGCCGGTGGCTGGCCTGAGCCAGCACCAATTCCCGTGCTTGTTGCACGATCTGGCGGTTATGCCGGATACGGGAATAATGCGGGTCCGGCGTGGGCCGGTTTCCCTGGGTCATGGCGGTGCAGAGCAAGTCCAGCACGGTTTCTTGCAGCTCGTCTGCGGTCGGCGCGGTGTGGGCCGACTGGGGGGCGAACAAAGCCTGCCCCAGGGTGTGGATCATGTGCTGGTATAGCGCGGGCGACAGCGTCAGGGTGCCGCCTTCGCCCAACCGGTCGCAGGCGTCTTCGTCCAGAGGGGTCAGGTGTTCGCGCAGCAGATCCTGATCCACCACAATGCCGAAAATATCGTAATCCTGGGGAGTGCAGAGCTCGAACTGGCGCGCGCCGGGACGAAACAGCAGGGTGTGGCCAGGGATGGGTTGAGCGTCCAGGCGGGATATGGCCGGGTGGGGCGCGGGCAAGCCGAACCATAAGGAATCCGACCAGGCTGCGCACGATTGGTGCAGGGCTTGATTGGCGGATTCCTGGAACAGCTGCAGGCGCGGCAGCCACAATTCAGTCAGCTGGCCCTGGAAGGAGCCGGAGGAAAACTGGTCGTAGCTTTGTTCCCACTGGCTGAGGTTGTGCGCGTGGTCGTCGGCGTCGCGCGCGGTGCGGGTCCTGCGGTGAAATCGCAGTGGCGGGGGCGGGGGCGGGGGATCGCCGGCGGGAAACGTGACCATCGTAAGAACCACCTTGCAGGACAGAATGGTGATGACGGGGGTGACGACGTTGAAAAACGGGTGTATTTTTTCTTTGTATGGCTAAGATCCAGCCAGATCGAGCATAAGCATATGCCGTTAAGGACAGGATACCGACATAATCGGCCTGATTTGACCCTGCTTTCATTAGGGATGACCCTGACGCGGACTCAGAAATACCGCACAATGGACGTTTTCACTGCTTGAGAAGGATCAAGATGGCACGCATCGTCCTGTTCGAAAACATTCATGCCAGCGCCAAGGAAGTCTTCGTCGCCGCCGGGTTTGACGAAGTCATCACTTACCCTGGCGCGCTCACGGGCGACGCCTTGCGTGACGCCTTGCAGGGGGTGCATGTCGCCGGGATCCGCTCCCGGACCCATCTCGATCAGGGCATTCTGTCCGAGCTGCCGGATCTGCGGGCCATCGGCTGCTTTTGCATCGGCACCAATCAGGTCGATCTGGACACGGCGGCCCTGCGCGGGATTCCGGTCTTCAATGCGCCGTATTCCAACACCCGTTCGGTAGCCGAACTGGTGTTGGGCGAAGCCATCCTGTTGCTGCGCAAGATCCCCGAAAAGAATGCGCGGGTGCATGCCGGCTTCTGGGACAAGACCGCCGACGGCGCCTACGAGGCCCGCGGCAAGACCTTGGGCATCGTCGGCTACGGCAATATCGGATCGCAGGTCGGCATCCTGGCGGAATCCTTCGGCATGCGGGTTCTGTATCACGACATCGAGGCCAAGCTGCCTCTGGGCAATGCGCATGCCACCAGCACTCTGAAGAAATTCCTGGCTCAGGCCGATGTGGTGACGCTGCACGTGCCAGGCGGCAAGGACACCGCCAATCTGATCGACGCGGATGCCATCGCCGCCATGAAGCCGGGCAGCATCCTGATCAATGCCTCGCGCGGTTCGGTGGTGGATATCCCGGCGCTGCAGCGCGCTCTGAAGTCCGGCCATCTGTCGGGCGCGGCCATCGACGTGTTTCCGACCGAACCGAAAAGCCGCGACGAAGCCCTGGACAGCCCGCTGCGCGGCATGGACAACGTCATCTTGACCCCGCACATCGGCGGCAGCACCCAGGAATCCCAGGAAAACATCGGTCGCGAGGTCGCCGAAAAGCTGAAGCGTTTCATCAGCAGCGGCACGACCAAGGGCACGGTCAATTTCCCGGAAATCGCCTATCACGAGCAGGCCGGCGCCGCCCGCATCATCCATATTCACCAGAACGTGCCGGGGGCCATGGGGGCGCTCAGCAATCTGATGGGTGAATTCGGGCTGAACATCGTCAGCCAGCAATTGCAGACCCGCGGCAAGATCGGCTACGCCATCACCGATGTCGACGGTGAAGTCACCGACCAGGTCGTCGAAGGCTTGCGCCGCCACCCCATCACCATCCGCTGCGATCGCGTCTGATTTCGGCGGCTTGTGTCACGCCCCCCACGTCTCTGTCGCGGGGGACTTGTCGCACGCGGGCTTTCCGCGCTGCGTTCAGGCGGGAACCGGAGCCGTGAACTCCTGAAACGCCGCCACGGCATTGGCGGCGTACATCGCCGCCGGCCCGCCGCCCATGTAGATGGCGACGCCCAGCGCTTCATGGACTTCCTCGGTTGAAGCGCCCAGCCGCGCCAAGGCCTTGGTATGAAATCCGATGCAGCCATCGCAGCGCGCGGCCACGCCCACGGCCAGGGCGATCAATTCTTTGGTTTTTGGGTCCAGCGAACCGCCGGCCATCGCGGCGGCGCCCATCTCGTTGAAGCCTTTCATCAGGTCTGCCTGGGTCTTGCGCAGTGGTGCGAGATTGCTGGAGAGCGTCTGGGTGAGTTGTTTGTATGACGATACGGTCATGGAAGAGCTCCTGATATCGAATGAGTGCAATGGAGGGGCCACCCGGCACGGTGCCGTTGCTCGAGTGTTCCCAAGTCCTTTAATTTAGATTATACTAAATTAATGGTTTTCTAAATTAAAGTGCGGACTTTTTCTTGAATTCATGATCCAGCGCAAATCCGATCTCGGGCGATTGCAGGATAGTGCCGGACAGGCGGCTGCCTTGTTGCGGGCGGTGGGCAATCCCCAACGCTTGCTGGTCCTGTGTCTATTGATCTCCGAAGGCGAAATGAGCGTGGGGGCGTTGAATGACAAAGTGCCTTTGAGCCCGTCCGCGCTATCGCAGCATCTGGCCAGAATGCGCGAAAAGGGCCTTGTCGCTTACCGGCGCGAGGCGCAGACGCTGTACTACCGTATCGAAGATCCCAGCGTAGCCAAGCTCGTCGCCACGCTTAAGGACATCTTCTGCCCTTGATCCACAGTCTTTCCATTGTCTGGAGACCTTATGAAAACGAATGTCGGCGGTATTGATCGTGTGTTGCGTGTGCTGCTTGGAATCGTCCTGATCGCCCTGGCGGCCAGCAATACCGTGGGCTGGTGGGGGTGGCTGGGCGTGGTGCCGCTGCTGACCGGCGTGTTCGGCTCTTGCCCGCTCTATCAGCTGCTGGGCGTCAACACGTGTCCTATGAAAAGCCGCAAATAAGCCCATCGGCCTGTTCGCGCAGCGCAGCAGGGCCGCCCCTAGGGGCGGCCTTTTTTCTGGCGATGTCCTTGCGCGGAAGGTGGTCTTCTGCCGCTCAGGCACTTATACTGGGGCCGTCCTTCAGTCAGATCACGAGACCCTGCCCGTGCAGGATCTGCTCACCCTTCCTGGCGCCGCGGTTGTTGGATGTAGGGGCGCCGGCCGGAAGTTTCGGCGAGGTTGATTCAGATCATTACCCCTGTCAATCATGGGGCTTATCGTAAAGGGTCCTTGTTACAGGAGTCCCCTGCATGAGCACCGTGCCTGATGATGCCAATCCACGCCGTCGCGGTCGCCTGCTGACCGTCTGGACACCTGAAGACCAGGCTTTCTGGGCGCACGAAGGCCGCGCCATTGCCAACGTCAATCTGTGGATCTCGATTCCCGCGCTGTTCCTGGCCTTTGCGGTCTGGCAAATGTGGAGCGTCGTTGCGGTCAACCTGCCCAATCTCGGGTTCGACTACACCGAAAACGAACTGTTCTGGCTGGCGGCGCTGCCGGCGCTGTCCGGCGCGACGCTGCGCATTTTCTATTCCTTCATGGTGCCGGTGTTCGGCGGTCGGCGCTGGACGGCTCTGACCACCGCCAGCCTGCTGCTGCCTACCATCGGGGTGGGGCTGGCCGTTCAGGACCCTTCCACGCCATATTCCACGATGCTGATGCTGGCGTTGCTGTGCGGTCTGGGAGGCGGTAATTTTTCCTCGTCCATGTCCAACATCAGTTTCTTCTTCCCCAAGGAACGCAAGGGTTCCGCCCTGGGGCTGAATGCGGGGCTGGGCAATCTGGGGGTGTCCTCGGTGCAGTTCCTGGCGCCGTTGGTGATCACCATGGGCATTCTCGGGCCGTGGGCCGGCGACCCCCAGGTGGCGCAGTTGTCCGGCACGCATGGCGGTCCGGTCGAGGTCTGGGCCCAGAATGCCGCCTTCATCTGGGCGCCCTTCATCATCATCGTTTCCATGCTGGCCTGGGTGGGTATGCACGACATCGCGGATGCCAAGGCGTCCTTCCGCGAACAGGCAGTCATCTTCCAGCGCAAGCACAACTGGATCATGTGCTTTCTGTATCTGGGCACTTTCGGGTCTTTCATCGGCTTTTCAGCCGGTTTCCCCTTGCTGATCAAATACCTGTACCCCGACATCCGGCCTTTGCAATATGCGTGGCTGGGGCCGCTGGTCGGCGCGATGGCCCGACCGTTCGGGGGCTGGCTGTCCGATCGTCTGGGCGGCGCCAGGGTCACATTCTGGACGTTCTTCTGGATGATCCTGGGCGTCCTGGGGGTGATGGCTTCCCTGCCGGGAAGCGGCTCTGGCGGCAGCTTCCTGGGTTTCCTGCTGGCTTTCCTGTTCCTGTTCTTCCTGACCGGCATCGGCAATGGCTCAACGTTTGCCATGATCCCCGTCATCTTCACCACACTGGCGCAGCGCCGCCACGCAGGCGGCCAATCGGCGCAGGCCGACTCTGAAGGCGCGAAGGAATCCGCCGCCGTCCTGGGCTTTAGCGGCGCCATGGGGGCTTACGGCGGATTCTTCATCCCCAAGAGCTTCGGCACGTCCTTCGACCTGACAGGCTCGCCCAATGCGGCGCTGGTGTTCTTTGTCGTGTTCTATGCCGTTTCCATTGCCGTCACCTGGTGGTATTACTCGCGGCGCCGTGCGGAGATCCCGTGCTGATGCCCATCGATATTCCGCCCTGCAGTCCGGGCCGCGCCGCTGAGCGGCGCCTTTTCGAACGCTTTCCAACGGAGCAATCATCGTGAGCCATTTCATCGATCGCCTGAAATATTTTTCTCGTCCGAAAGAACCCTTTTCCCAGGGGCATGGCAATGTGGTGCACGAGGATCGTACCTGGGAAGACGCCTACCGCAATCGCTGGCAGCACGACAAGATCGTGCGCTCTACCCACGGGGTGAACTGCACGGGGTCCTGTTCCTGGAAGATCTACGTGAAAGGCGGCATCGTCACCTGGGAAACGCAGCAAACCGACTATCCCCGCACCCGACCGGACATGCCCAACCACGAGCCGCGCGGCTGTCCGCGCGGGGCGACTTTTTCCTGGTATCTGTACAGCGCCAATCGGGTGAAATACCCCATGCTGCGCGGGCGTCTGGCCCGGATGTGGCGCGAACAGCGCAAATCGATGGGCGCCGTCCAGGCCTGGGAAGCCATCGTCACCGATCCCGACAAATCCAAAGCCTATAAGTCCGTGCGCGGCCTGGGTGGTTTCGTGCGTTCCAACTGGGACGAGGTCAATGAGATCATCGCCGCCGCCAACATCCACACCATCAAGCGCCACGGCCCGGACCGCATCGCCGGTTTCTCGCCGATTCCGGCCATGTCCATGGTGTCGTATGCCTCGGGCAGCCGCTATCTGTCGCTGCTGGGCGGGTCCCTGCTCAGCTTCTACGACTGGTACTGCGATCTGCCGCCGTCCAGCCCGCAAACCTGGGGCGAGCAGACCGACGTCAGTGAATCCGCCGATTGGTACAACTCCACTTTCATCATGCTGTGGGGCTCGAACGTGCCGCAGACGCGCACGCCCGACGCCCACTTCATGGTCGAGGCGCGGTATCGCGGGGCCAAGGTCGTGTCCGTCTTTCCGGACTACGCCGAAGGCGCGAAATTCGGCGATCTGTGGATGCACCCGAAACAGGGCACCGATGCGGCCCTGGCGCTGGCCATGGGCCACGTGGTTCTGAAAGAATTTCACCTGGCAGGCAAAAGCGCCTATTTCGACCGCTATTGCCGCCAGTACACGGACATGCCGTTTCTGGTGCGCCTGGTGCGCCAGGGCGACCGCTATGTGCCGGATCGCAAGCTGCGGGCAGCGGATTTTTCCGATCGCCTGGGTCAGCAGAACAACCCCGAATGGAAGACCGTCGCCTGCGACGAGCAGACCGGTGAGTTCATCGTGCCGCAGGGGTCCATCGGCTTTCGTTGGGGCCAGAAAGACGGCGAGGACGCCGGCAAATGGAACCTGGAACTGAAGGACGCGCGGGGCCATGACGTGCAGCCGCGCCTGAGCCTGCTGACGTCTCATGACGAAGTCGTGCCGGTGGCTTTTCCGTATTTCGGCGGGGTGCCTCACGATTACTTCAAGGGCACGGATCACGACGAGGTCCTGGTGCGCAATCTGCCCGTGAAACGGGTGCAGACCGCCGAAGGCGAAGTCCTGGTTGCTACGGTATTCGACCTGTTCGTGGCCAACTACGGGATCGATCGCGGCCTGGGCGGCGACAATGCCGCCTCGTCCTACGATGACGATGTGCCTTATACCCCGGCCTGGCAGGAACGCATCACCGGTGTGCCGCGTGAACAGGTCATCACGGTGGCGCGCCAGTTTGCGGACAATGCCGACAAGACCGAAGGCAAGTCCATGGTGATTCTGGGCGCCGGCCTGAATCACTGGTATCACATGGACATGGCGTACCGGGGCATCATCAATCTGGTGTCGATGTGCGGCTGCGTGGGCCAGTCGGGCGGCGGCTGGTGCCACTACGTGGGCCAGGAAAAATTGCGTCCCCAGACAGGGTGGACCATGCTGACCTTCGCCCTGGACTGGCTGCGCCCGCCCCGGCACATGAACGGCACTTCGTTCTTCTATGCGCACTCTGATCAGTGGCGCTACGAAAAACTGCAGGTCTCCGAACTGCTGTCGCCGCTGGCCGATGCCTCGAAATATCAGGGCAGCCTGATCGACATGAACGTGAAGGCCGAGCGCATGGGCTGGCTGCCCACGGCGCCGCAATTGCAGACCAATCCGCTGCAGGTGGTGCGCGATGCGCAGGCCGCCGGCATGGACCCCAAGGAATACGCCGTGCAGGGCCTGCGCGATGGCAAACTGAAATTCGCCTGCGAGGACCCCGATAATCCCGACAACTTCCCGCGCAACCTGTTCATCTGGCGCTCCAATATCCTGGGATCGTCGGGCAAGGGGCATGAATACTTCCTGAAGCATCTGCTGGGCACCCAGCACGGCGTGCAGGGCAAGGACCTCGGGGAAATGGGTGAAAGCAAACCCCAAGAGGTCGCCTGGCGTGACGATGCCCCCGAAGGCAAGCTCGATCTGCTGGTGACGCTGGACTTCCGCATGTCCACCACCTGTGTCTATTCCGACATCGTGCTGCCCACGGCCACCTGGTACGAAAAGAACGACTTGAATACGTCGGACATGCATCCCTTCATCCACCCGCTGTCGGCGGCGGTGGACCCGATCTGGGAATCGCGCAGCGATTGGGAAATCTACAAAAATCTGGCGAAGAAATTCTCCGAATTGGCCGCCGATGCCGATCTGCCCGATGAAGACCTGGTGCTGCAGCCCATGCAACACGACTCACCGGGTGAACTCACCGACCCCTATGCCGTGCGCGAATGGCACAAGGGCGAATGCGATCTGATCCCCGGCAAGACCATGCCCAATCTGATGGTGGTCAACCGCGACTACAAGCATGTCTACGAGCGCTTCACCACCCTGGGGCCGCTGGCTGAAAAGCTGGGCAACGGCGGCAAGGGCATTTCCTGGGACACCAAGGAAGAAGTCGAATTTCTGGGCAAACTGAATTACCGCGAGCGTGAACCCGGCGTCGGCCAGGGCCAGCCGCGCATCTTCACGGACATCGATGCTTGCGAGACCATCCTGACCCTGGCGCCGGAAACCAATGGTCACGTGGCCCTGAAGGCCTGGGAGGCCCTGTCGAAGATCACCGGGCGCGATCATACCCATCTGATCCGATCCAGCGAGCATGAAAAGATCCGCTTCCGCGACATCCAGGCGCAGCCGCGCAAGATCCTGACTTCGCCCACCTGGTCGGGCATCGAATCCGACAAGGTCAGCTACAGCGCCGGCTACACCAACGTGCATGAACTGATCCCCTGGCGCACCCTGACGGGGCGGCAGGAACTCTACCAGGATCACCCCTGGATGCGGGATTTCGGCGAATCCCTGTGCGTCTACCGTCCGCCGGTGGATACCAAGACCATCAAACCCATGCTGGACAAGCAATTCAGCAATGGCGAACCGCACGTGGTCCTGAATTTCATCACGCCGCACCAGAAATGGGGGATTCACTCCACCTATTCCGACAATCTGATCATGCTGACGCTGTCGCGCGGCGGCCCCATCGTCTGGATGTCGGAAATCGATGCCGCCAAGGCCGGCATCGTGGACAACGACTGGATCGAGGTCTTCAACGTCAACGGCGCGCTGGTGGCGCGGGCCGTGGTCAGTCAGCGCGTGCCCGAAGGCATGACCATGATGTATCACGCTCAGGAAAAAATCGTGAACGTACCGGGGTCGGAAATCACCGGCAAGCGCGGCGGGATCCACAATTCGGTCACGCGCACGGTCGTCAAGCCCACCCACATGATCGGCGGCTATGCGCAGTTGTCCTACGGCTTCAACTATTACGGGACGGTGGGCTCGAACCGCGATGAGTTCGTCGTGGTCCGCAAAATGAAGAAAATCGACTGGATGGACGAAACACACGAAGTGTCCGCCCAGACGCAGGCCTGAAAGGAGTCGCACCCATGAAAATCCGCGCACAAGTCGCCATGGTCCTGAATCTGGACAAATGCATCGGCTGCCACACCTGTTCTATCACCTGCAAGAACGTCTGGACGTCTCGCGAGGGCATGGAATATGCCTGGTTCAACAACGTCGAAACCAAACCGGGCGTGGGCTACCCCAAAGACTGGGAAAACCAGGACCGCTGGAACGGCGGCTGGAACCGCAAGGCCAATGGCCGTATCGAGCCGCGTCAGGGGGGCAAATTAAAGCTGCTGTCACGCATCTTTTCCAACCCCAATCTGCCGCAGATCGACGATTACTACGAACCCTTCACCTACGATTACGACTATCTGCAAAAGGCCCCGGAACGCAAGACGCCGCCCGTGGCCCGACCGCGTTCGCTGATCACCGGCCAGCGCATGGAAAAGATCGAGTGGGGTCCGAACTGGGAAGAAATCCTGGGGGGTGAATTCGCCAAGCGGTCCCAGGACTACAACTTCGAGGCGGTGCAGAAAGACATCTACGGGCAGTTTGAAAATACCTTCATGATGTACCTGCCGCGCCTGTGCGAGCACTGCCTGAACCCCACCTGCGTGGCCAGCTGCCCGTCGGGGTCGATCTACAAGCGGGCCGAGGACGGCATCGTGCTGATCGATCAGGACAAATGCCGGGGCTGGCGCATGTGCATTTCCGGCTGCCCCTATAAAAAAATCTACTACAACTGGAAATCCGGCAAGGCGGAAAAGTGCATCTTCTGCTATCCCCGCATCGAAGCCGGCCAGCCCACGGTCTGTTCCGAAACCTGCGTCGGGCGCATCCGCTATCTGGGCGTGCTGCTGTACGACGCCGACGGCATCGAGGCCGCCGCCAGCGTGCCCAATGAAAAGGATCTCTATCAGGCTCAGCTGGATCTGTTCCTGGACCCGCACGATCCCGAGGTCCGCCGCCAGGCCCTGGCCGACGGCATTCCCGAAAACTGGCTGGATGCGGCCTGCAATTCGCCGGTCTACAAGATGGCGGTGGACTGGAAGATCGCCTTCCCGCTGCATCCGGAATACCGCACGCTGCCCATGGTCTGGTATGTGCCGCCGCTTTCGCCCATTCAGTCGGCGGCCAACAGCGGCCAGATCGGCGCCTTTGGTGAAATCCCCGACGTCAAATCGCTGCGGATTCCGCTGCGCTATCTGGCCAATCTGCTGACGGCCGGCGACGAGGCGCCCGTCGAGGTCGCGCTGGAACGCATGCTGGCCATGCGCGCCTTCATGCGGGCGCGGTCGGTGGATCGCCAGGAACGGCACGACATCCTGGACCAGGTGGGGCTGACGCTGCATCAGGTCGAGGACATGCACCGCTATCTGGCCATCGCCAATTACGAAGACCGCTTCGTCATCCCCACGGCGCATCGCGAAAGCGCTGAAAATGCCTTCGAGATGCGCGGCAGCTGCGGCTTTACGTTCGGCAATGGTTGTTCCGGCGGCAGTTCCGAGGGATCGTTGTTCGGCAAGCCGCGCGGCAAGCGCAAGCCGTCCGTGGTGTTTCTGGATCCGGCCAGAACGGCGTAGGAGAGATCATGACGCACACATTGACTGCCCAGGATATGCCGGTGTTTTCCGTCCTGTCGGCCCTGCTCAGCTATCCCGAGCAGGACTGGCTGGATGCCTTGCCGGAATTGTCCGCTGCGCTGCCGACGCCCGTGCGGGCCCGGCTGGACCCCTTGTTCACCTTTCTGGAAAGCTACGACGACCTGATCGATCTGCAGGAGGACTACGTGGCCACGTTCGACCGGCGGGCCGCCCATTCCTTGCATCTGTTCGAGCACGTGCATGGCGAATCCCGCGACCGCGGCCAGGCCATGGTCGATCTGCAGCAGGAATACCGCAAACACGGCCTGGAACCGGCTTCGACCGAACTGCCCGATTATGTGCCGCTGTTCCTGGAATTCCTGGGGCAGATTCCGCCCCAGGCAGCCGAAGAACTGCTGGGGGATGCCATCCACGTGCTGGCCCGCCTGGGCGACAAGCTGGGCGAATCCGACAGCCCCTATGCCTGCGCGTTCGCCCAGTTGCGCACCATGACGACCGTGCAACCCGAGGTCCTGCCCGACGTGCCGGAAGGCGAAATGGAAGAAACCATGATCACCTTCGGTCCGCAAGCCGATGGCACCGAACCGCTGCTGATGGGCCGCCAGGGCAATCAGTCGCAACCTCTTGTGTTCCATCCGCCCCGTTCGCGGGCCAGCCACCCCAACGGCAGCCAGGCCTGAGGAGACCATCATGAAAGAGACGCTCGATCTGTTTTTCTTCGGGGTGTACCCCTATATTGCGCTGACCGTGTTCCTGCTGGGTAGCCTGGTGCGCTTTGAACGCGAGCAGTACACCTGGAAAAGCGATTCCAGCCAGATGCTGCGCACGGGGTCGCTGCGCTGGGGCAGCAACCTGTTTCACATCGGCATCATTTCCCTGTTCTTCACCCATCTGGTCGGCCTGTTGACGCCGCCGGCGGTGTATCACGCCTTGGGGCTCAGCACGCAGAACAAGCAGCTGCTGGCGATCATCGGCGGCGCCATCCTGGGTGTGATCTGCCTGATCGGCCTGCTGTTGCTGATCCACCGTCGCTGGTCGGAAATCCGCATCATGCATAACTCCACCGTGTCCGACTGGGTGACCCTGTTATGGATTTTGCTGGTGCTGATCGTGGGATTGGCGACGCTGTTCACGTCGGTGCATCACACGGATGGCGCCGTCATGGTCCAGTTGGGTGAATGGGCGCAGCGCATCATCACCTTTCGTTCAGGGGCCGTCGGCGCCATGGAAGGCGTCCCGGCGGTCTATCGTTTGCACATGGTGCTGGGCATGACGCTGTTCGTGATCTTTCCGTTCACGCGGCTGGTGCACGTCTGGTCGGGCTTCGCCTCGGTCACCTATCTGGTGCGCCCGTGGCAACTGGTCCGTCCGCGTCGCTAAGGGCACATCATGATCACTGTCAATGACGTTGTCATTACCGAATCGGACATTCTGGCCGAAGTCCCCAGCCACGAACAGGAAACCAATCCCCGCCTGGCGGCGGGGCAGGAACTGGTGCTGCGCGAGCTGATCCGTCAGCGCGGCGCCGAACTGGGCGTGAACGCCGATTCCGCCGAGGCCCTGCTGGCGGCGGTGCTGGCCGAAGACGTGCGCACCCCGCAGGCCGACGAGGCCAGTTGTCGGCGCTATTACGAACAGCACCCCGAGGAATTCCGCGAGGGCGATCTGATCGAGGTCTGGCACATTCTGTTCCAGGCGACGGCGGGCCTGGATGTGCAGAAGCTGCGCGCACGCGCCAATCTGCATTTGGCGGAACTGCACCGCAAAGGCCTGGGGCAGTTCGCCCAGTACGCACGGGAATATTCCAATTGCCCATCCGGGGCCGAAGGCGGCGCTCTGGGTGAACTGACGCGCGGCGAGATGGTGCCGGAATTCGAAAAGGCCGTGTTCGCCATGCCCGAACACACGCTGGCCGGGGAACTGGTCGAGACCCGTTTCGGCTTTCACATCGTGCGTACAGGCCGCAAGGCCGAAGGCCGCGCGGTGCCGTTTTCAGAGGTGCAGGACCGCTTGGCCGCCTGGCTGGAGGAATCCAGCTACCGGCGGGCGGTCCACCAGTATCTGCAGCAGCTGGTCGGATCGGCGCAGATACAGGGCATTCCCATGCAGGGGTCGGACTCGCCGCTGGTGCAATGAAGGCCCCGCGCTGCGCTGTTCGGACGAGTCAGGGGATCAGCGGACGCCGGCGATCTTGCGGGTTGGCGGCGGGGTGATTCGCACCGCTTGCGCGGCAGAGCCCGCCAGAGGGGGCGGGGGCAGCACGTCGGCCAGGGTGTGGCTGTCCAGATGATCCATGAATGCTTTCAGGGCGCCGGCGATCACGGGTTTCAGGCCGCAGTGGCCGGTCAGGATGCAGTGGTTTTCCGCCCCCATGCATTCGACCAGGGCCAGGTCGTTTTCCATGTCCCGGATCAAGGCGCCCAGCGTGATGTCCTGCGGTTCGTGGGCCAGTTCCATGCCGCCGTTTTTGCCGCGCACCGTGCGTATCCAGCCATGCTGGGCCAGCCGGTGCGTGATTTTCATCAGGTGCGGTTCGGAAATGCCGTAGAACTGGGCGATTTCCGCGATGGTGCACAGGCGGTCGCGGTGGCCGCTGAGATACATCAGCAGCCGCACCGCGTAGTCGCTCATATTGGTCAGGCGCATGGTTGCGGGCGTCCGATGATTAGCGGGCCTGAGCGGCAGGGGCTGCCGCTGCCTTTTTGGGCGTGGCGACCGGCGCGGGTTTGTCCGGGCGCGGGCGGATCAGCATCGGGACGAAGCGCCACAGATACAGGCCCAGTGACAGGATCCAGGCCAGCGCCGCCAGATGCAGCAGGTGCAGGCTGGCCGTCGACGGCCACAAAGCGGCCAGGCGCAGGACGACCGCGGCGACCATCAGCCAGTGTCCGGCCAGCATGCTGCGATCCAGCGCCAGGGGGCGCCCCAGGTGGCCCAGAGCCGTGCGGTTCAGCATGCCGATGATCAGGATGCAGAAACCCCCCAGGCCGATCAAGTGCACATACGTAGCGCTACGGATCAGGACGCCGCGCAGGATGGCGGGATCGAACAGATTGCTGAATAGCCAGGCGGCGGCCAGCAGGCCGATGCCCAGAAAGGCGTAGCCCAGATACAGGATCCACAGCATGGGCTTGCGCAGCACGGCCAGTGGTTTCCAGTACGCCAGCTGGCCCAGGCTGATGATCCCGGTGATGGCCAGGCTGGCCGCCATGATCAGGGGCAGGGCATGGGGACCGCTGCCGGGCGTCATGGGGGTATGGGTGAGCTGCGCCAGTGCGCCGGCCAGCAGGGCCAGGACGCTGAAGATCATCTGCGCGTGGCCGGAACGCACCAGCATGGGAATCTGCAAACCCTGGACCATGCGCATGGCAAAGAACGGAATCACGCGACGGGCGATCAGCAGCGCCACGGTCGCCATGCCGATCAATCCCAGAGAGAAGCGTTCCATCAGCACCAGATAGTTGCCCTGCAGGACGGCCAGCAAGTACAGCAGGTCAGCGACGCCCAGCATCAAAATCAGGGCGGGCAGTCCGTAGTTGCGTCGGCTGCGGCCTTTGAACATGACGCGCGCCAGCGCGACGGCTGATGCCAGGAAGAACAGCAGTTCCGCCGCAGCAGCGATCCAGAACCCCGTCAGGCCGCCCAGCAGGAAACCGATACGGGCGATGCACCACAGAATGCACAGCGCCGCGAGCGGTTTGCCCTGTATTGGATTGAAGCCTGTCCAGGTGGCGCTGGCGGTCAACAGGAAGCCCACTGCAATGGTGATGATGAAGCCCCAGAGCATCTCGTGCGCATGCCAGGCGACCAGCGTCATGGGCTCGCCCAGCAGTTGCGGGGTGAAGATCCAGAGCGCGATGGAAATCAACGCCCAGCCGGCGCCGGCGATGTATAGAGGCCGAAAGCCCAAGGCCAGGAAAGCAGCCATGGAAGGACCTGCCGGAGCCGCTGCCGGGCTTTCTTCAATGTTCATCAGGCGAGACATGGGTATCGAACTCCATGATGGGTTGATCTGGGGTGTGATTGATCTGGTAGCCGTACCAGAGGCTGCGGGCGATGCGGTGAGCGAAATCCTGGGCCTGTTGGACGAAGGCCGGATTATCGAATTCGCCCAGCGTATCCCGGAACAGATCCAGCCAGCGGACGAACATGGGGCCGTTCAGGCCCGGCAGCGCAATGTGGTGCGGCATAGGGGTGCCGCTGTACGTGCCGCTGCGGCGCAACAACGAAGACCAGAAGCGCACCATGCGTTCCAGGTGTTCGTCCCAGTCGTCGATGTGTGCATCGAAGATCGGCCCCAGCACATCGTCCTGGCGCACGCGCCGGTAGAAGTGATGGACGAGGGTGACGATGTCATCTTCCGTACAGACAAAGGCGTCGTCCATGCAGGTCTCGCAGTCCATGAATTTTTAAAGGTACCTATTATAGGAATCTTTATGGGTGGGCGTAAAGCAGAGTCGCCCAGATCAAAGGGCACTGTAGGGTTTTTGCTGGTCGATACAGTGGCCTGTCCGACGGGGCTTCAGTTATCATCAGCATCCTGGCGGCAATTGCCTGAATTGCCCGTTCTCATCGATCTGATTCCCCATGCCTCAGCCAGTCTCTCTGTCGTGCGTTGTGCCGTGCCTGAATGAACAGGCCAATCTGGGCATTTTGCTGCCCGAATTGCTGGCAACACTGGAATCCCGGGTGGATGCCCTGGAAATCATCGTGGTCGATGATGGCAGCACGGACGGCACACCCGATCTGTTGCGGCACTGGTGCAGTCTGCATCCGCAAATCGTTTATTTGCGCCTGTCGCGCAATTTCGGCAAAGAAGCCGCGCTGACGGCGGGCCTGGAAGCGGCTCAGGGCAATGTCATCGTCTGCCTGGATGCCGATATGCAGCATCCCCCGCAGATGGTGCCGGCCATGCTGGATCGCTGGCGCGAGGGGGTGCAGATGGTCTATGCCGTACGGGCGACGCGGCAGGATGAAAGCCCCTTCAAACGGATCGGTTCGCGTCTGTTTTATGCGTTGATGCGGACTTCCGACGGTCGTACCGTGCCGCCCAACGCCGGTGATTTCCGCTTGATGGATCGGGTGGTGGTCGAGGCTTTACTCAGCCTGCCCGAGCGCGACCGCTTCATGAAGGGCCTGTTCGCCTGGGTGGGGTTCGAGTCCGAACCCATGTCTTATACACCGTCCCAGCGTCGGCATGGCGTCAGCCGGTTTCATCCTTTGAAGCTGCTGCGTTTTGCCGTGGACGGCCTCACGGCCTTCACGACCTGGCCGCTGCGCGTACTGAGCTTGGTGGGTGCCTGCCTGTCGATGGCGGCTTTTCTCTACGGCCTGGTGATCGTCGTCACGTATGTGCTGTTCGGCGATCCGGTGCGCGGCTGGGCCACGCTGATTACGGCGGTGCTGTTCTTTTCCGGCGTCAACCTGATGTCCCTGGGCGTAGTGGGCGAATACATAGCGCGCATCTTCACCGAAGTGAAAGGACGGCCCATTTATCTATTGCGCGAGCGGGTTGGCAATGGCTTGCGTTCGGATCCGGCGTCTGCCGCGCAAGCAGGCCGGGAACCATCCAACGTGCCGCCGGAATCGATCGTATGAACGCCGTTGCCAAGATCTGCCGCGCAGGCCATCGTGTGATGGACGTCTGCGAAAACGGCTGGCAGTGCATGCAGGCCAGGGCGACCTGGGGTTGGGTGGCGGCCTGCGTGTTCATCTGGCTGGCTGCGACGACCTGGGCCTATCCCCTGCTGCTGCCCGACGAGGGGCGTTATGTAGGCGTGGCCTGGCACATGCTGGTGTCGGGCGATTACCTGACGCCGCGCCTGGACGGCATGCCGTTTTTTCATAAGCCGCCCCTGTTCTATTGGCTGACAGCCGGGGCGCTGGCGGTGTTCGGGGACAATGCTTGGGCGGGCCGTCTGGTCTCGGTCCTGGCCGCTACCGTGACGGTGACGGTGTTCTATGCCTTTTTGCGCCGGTATGCGCGGCTGTCCGCCGCCACCCGTACGGTGTTGATCCTGGCGGTGCAACCCTTTCTGTTCGGCGCGGCGCACTACGCCAATCTGGATATGCTGGTGGGCGCCCTGATCAGCCTGACGGTCATGGCCGGGGCCGATGCGGTGTTCCGTCACGAACAGCAGCGCCCCGATCGCATCGCCGTGCTGGGCATGTATGTGCTGGCTGCCGCCGGGTTCCTGGCCAAGGGCCTGATCGGCGTCGTGCTGCCGGGGGGCGTGCTGTTTTTCTGGCTGCTGGGCCGGCGCCGCTACCGGGCCATGGGACGCTTGCTGTGGTGGCCCGGCATCCTGCTGTTCCTGGCGCTGGTCCTGCCCTGGATGGTCGCCATGCAGATGCGCTATCCGGGCTTCTTTGACTATTACATCGTCTACCAACATTTCCAGCGTTTCCTGGAAACCGGTTTTAACAACCCACACCCCTTCTGGTTCTACCTGCCCGTCATCCTGGGCTTGACGCTGCCCTGGTCGATCCAGTTGTGGCGTTGGCTGCATCTGCATGGACCCCTGCACACCAGTTTCGTGCCGCCGACCAACCGAGCGGAACAGGTGGATCGCCGGGTGCTGCGCGGTCTGATGCTGTCGTGGCTGGCGGTTGTGCTGGTGTTTTTCTCCATTCCTACGTCGAAGCTCGTCGGCTACGTGATCGCTGCGTTGCCGCCGCTGGCCTGGTTCATTCAGGAAACCTTCGAACAGCGCAAGGAAGAAACCGCGCCGAACGTGCGCCGCAGTCTGGTGCGGCATGCGCTGATCGCCGCCGGCATCTGTCTGGTAGCGGTCGTGGCCCTGCTGTTGGCGCCGCAGCGTAGTTCCAAACCGCTGGCGCAGGTGCTGGCGCAGTCCGCAGAGCCAGGCGACCAGCTGGTCATGTTCAATCAGTATGCGTACGACCTGCCCATGTATGCAGGCTGGCGGTCTCCCATTGTCGCCGTGACGAACTGGGATGATCCCGATGTGATGCGGGGCGACGATTGGCGCCGCGAATTGGCCGATGCGGCCCTGTTCATGCCGGACCACGGGGCGGATGTCCTGTGGCTGCCCTCGCGCTTGCAGGATTTTCTATGCCGCCCGGACCATCCGACCACCTGGCTGATGGCGTGGGTCGACGAGGCTCATCGCCTGCCGGCGCTGGCCGGGCAGGCGCCGGTGGCGCAGACGCGTGGCATGGGACTGTGGCGGCTGGCGGCGGGGGATGCGGTCAACGGCTGTGCTGAAACGCCCAGTAGCGCCCCAGAATGAAGGTCATGCCGGCGATGCCGATCAGCACCAACGCCAGCAGGATGTCATAGCGGATCGGCGTGATTTCCAGCAGTGCGGCGTAGGTGGCTTCATTGACGGCGAAGCCCAAGGCCGACACCAGGAAAAAGCGCAGGGCGGACCGCAGCAGAGGCGCGTGCTGATGCCGGAACGTCAGGCGATAATGACCAGCGAACGAGACGCCGAAGGCGACCAGCCAGCCCGCCACATTGGCCAGCAAAGGCGCCAGCCCGCCCCAGGCGACGCAGGCGACGGCGACGGCCCAATGGGTCGCCGCCGCCGCGCAGCCTACAATGACGAACCAGCCGATCTGGGTGTAGAGTTTTTTGAACATGAATCCTGAACGCCCAAGCGCCAGCCCCGCTTCCGAGTACCGCCGCATTGTAGTGTGCGCCGACGATTTCGGGATGAACGCCACCGTGGATGCCGGCGTCCTTGGTCTCGCCGGTCTGGGTCGCCTGTCGGCCACCAGCCTGCTGGTCGATGGCCCCAGCGCGGCGCACAATTTGCCGGCCTTGCTGGCAACCCATCTGCAGGTCGGCCTGCATCTGAACCTGACGGAATCTTTTGGTCAACGGGGGTTTTGCCAGCCGTTGAAATCGCTGATCCAGTCCGCCTATCTGCGCCGCCTGCCGCTGGATCAGGTGCGCACCGAGATTAGCCGTCAGCTGGACGGTTTCCAGAACCTGACGGGCCGTTTGCCGGATTATGTCGATGGTCACCAGCATGTGCACCAATTGCCTGGCGTGCGCGATCTGCTGCTGCAGGCATTGAAGGACAGGGCTGCGACACCCTGGATCCGCGATACCGGTCGTCCCCGTCTGGCGGGCCTGCCCTGGCGGTTGCGTGTCAAAGCGCGGGTGATCGCCGGTCTGGGGGCAGCCGGGCTGCGTCGTCGGGTTCAGGCCGCCGGTCTGATCCAGAATCCCGGATTTCTGGGCGTGTATGATTTCACAGGCGGCGTCTCTGCCTATGAAACCTGGATGTCGCGTTGGCTGGCGCAGGCCCGGGACGGCGATGTGCTGATGTGCCATCCCGCGCAGGGGACGGATGCGCGCGATGCCCTGAGCGATCAGCGCCAGGCGGAATATGCCGTGCTGTCGAGTGCGCGCATGGCGCAGCGGCTGGCCGACCATCATTTGACGATCGCAGGGACAGACCCCTGCAAGGAGCCCTCATGAGCGTGTCTTATCAATCCCTGGCCCCCGATTTTGCCGTGGCCGGACAATTGCAGCCAGCCGATATGCAGGCGCTGGCCGATGCGGGTTTCAAATCCGTCATCATCAATCGCCCTGACGGCGAGGACGGCCCCGGCCAGCCGCTGTCGGCGGATGTGTTGCAGGCGGCGCAGGCAGCGGGGCTGCAGGCGCGCTATCAGCCGGTGGTCAGCGGCGCCATCACGGCTGCCGACGTGGCGGATTTTTCCCATCTGTTGCAGGAACTCCCCGGTCCGGTGTTGGCTTTTTGCCGCTCCGGCGGGCGTTGCACCACATTATTTCAGGCAGCGAAAGAATCTGCGTCACATCAATCTCAGGGCTGATACGACTGTCCTTTCAGCTGCCTAGCAGGTATGCTGAAGTCTCCTGTTCAGTTTTTTGGATGATCTGAATATGTTCAAGAAAATCCTGATCCCTACAGACGGCTCCAAGCTTTCGGCCCAGGCGGCCAACAAGGGTGTCTGCTTTGCTCGCACTATCGGGGCCGAAGTCGTTGCGCTGCACGTCACGCAGCCTTTTGCTGCGACGGTTGGGTTCGATGGCATGGCTGCGGCCTATGCCATCACGGACGAAGACTACGACCGCACGGCGGCCGAGCAGGCGCAAAAGTACCTGCAGCAGGTGCTGGATCGCGCCGCCACGGCCGGGGTCAAGGCCACGAGCAAGGCCGTGTCCAATTTCAATGTGGCCGACGGCATCGTCCATGCTGCAAAAGAACTCGATTGCGACCTGATCTTCATCGGTAGCCATGGTCGCAGCGGCTTGTCGCGTCTGCTGTTGGGCAGCGTCACCGTCAAAGTCCTCGGCCTGGCAAAGGTCGCCACGTTGGTCTATCGCGTCAAGGAAAACGATTAGTCGCGTGTCCGTCATGAGCCGCGTCATTTTCCATCAGACCCAAGACCCCGCTCACCGGGCGCCAGTATTGGCGCCTGGCGAGGCCGTGCTCGACACCTACGGGCGGCCTTTGCGGGATATGCGGATCTCGGTTACGGATCGCTGTAATTTTCGTTGTACCTACTGCATGCCGCGCGAGATTTTCGGCGCGGATCATGTATTCCTGCCCGCCAGCGCCTTGCTCTCCTTCGAGGAAATCACTCAGGTCGCCGCCGTGGCGCTGTCGCAAGGGGTGCGTAAAATCCGTCTGACCGGCGGCGAACCCTTGCTGCGCAAACAGATCGAAGTCCTGATCGCCATGCTGGCGCAGTTGCGCACCCCAGATGGGCAGCCACCCGAACTCACGCTCACGACCAACGGCACGCTATTGGCCAAAAAAGCCGATGCGCTGGCGCGGGCGGGTCTGAACCGCGTCACGGTCAGTCTGGATGCGCTGGATGACGCCTTGTTCGAGCGCATGAGCGACAGCCGTGTGGCGGTCGCCACCGTGCTCGAGGGCATCGAAGCCGCCGCCCAGGCGGGCCTGGGGCCGGTCAAGGTCAATATGGTCGTGCGCCGGGGCATGAACGATGCTCAGATTCTGCCGATGGCCCGGTATTTCCGGGGTACGGGGCATGTGCTGCGTTTCATCGAATACATGGACGTCGGCAATACCAATGGCTGGCGGATGGATGAAGTCGTCACCGGGGCCGATATCGTGCGCCTGATTTCGGGCGAATTCCCCTTGCAGCCGGTCGGGGCCAACTATCGCGGCGAGGTCGCCAGCCGTTGGGCCTATGGCGATGGGGCGGGGGAAATCGGCCTGATCACCAGCGTATCCCAGCCGTTTTGCGGCGATTGCACGCGCTTGCGTCTGTCGCCGGAAGGGCGGCTGTTCACCTGTCTGTTCGCCGAACAGGGCCACGATCTGCGGGCCTTGCTGCGTTCGGGCGCCGATCATCAGGCGCTGGCCGACCGCCTGGCCGGCATTTGGCAGGTGCGTGGCGACCGATATTCCGAACGGCGCGGCCAGGCCCACCGCGACCACAAAATCGAAATGAGCTATATCGGTGGCTAGCGCAGACCCGGCGGGCGCTCCGGCAGCCGCCGGGCTTCTGGCTGATACAGCGCAACCCACCACAGCCGGGCGGATCGATGGCCTGATTCTGGCGGGCGGCCAGTCCTTTCGCATGCGCACATCCGCCATGCCGGATGTCGACAAAGGCCTGCGGAACTGGCGGGGCCGACCACTGGTGGCCTGGGTCTGCCAGTACATGCAGGACCAGGGCGTCGCCCATCTCCATATCAGCGCCAATCGCCACAGCGAGGCCTATGCCGTCTACGGCCATGTGGTACCCGATGCCGCCGATCTGTCGCACAGCGGCCCTTTGGCTGGCGTGCTGGCCGGCTTGCAGCAGGCGTCTTCCCCTTGGTTGTTCATCCTGCCGGTGGACGTGTTGCGCTGGCCGCCGGATCTGCTGGCGCGCCTGACTGCCGCCGCCACCCCGGATCATCCCGCCTACGCGCGCACGCCGGATGGACCGCATCCCTTGTGCCTGGTGGCGCATGCTTCCTTGGCGGGCGGTCTGCGGGATTTTGTGCAATCGGGCCGGCGCCAGGTACAGGCCTGGCTGCAGGATTGCGGCGCTCAGCCGGTCGATTTTTCAGGCGAGGATTGTTTGGTCAATCTGAATACGCCTCAGGACTGGGATCGCTGGATGCGTCGGGGCCATGGTCCCGCCGCGGGCTGATGCCCGCCAGCGTGTCCTGTCAGCGCCAACGCGCTTAGCGTAGCCAGTCCGACAGAGCGTACCAGGTAACGCCGGCGCCCGATGATAATTGGCTGCCGGCCGGAATGCGCGCCAATCCATCGGCCCACGCCAGGCTGCTGAGCACCCCCGAACTTTGCTGCGTGTGCGGCGTCAGGAGGGTTTCTCCCGACGGCGTCAGCGCAGCCTGGATGCGGATGAAGTCGTCGCGGTCGCTGCCCAGTGTGCAGTCGGTGTGCAGGACGCCATACCGCACGGGTGGCAGGATCTGCTTGCGGCCCTGCAAGCCCCGGATCAGAGGGCTGACCAGCAGGGTGAAGACCGCAAAGGCCGACACCGGATTGCCGGGCAGGCAGACGACGGGTTTGCCGTTCAGATCGGCCAGAGCGACCGGTTTGCCGGGTTTCATGCGCACCCGCCACAGATCCAGGCTGCCGCCCAGGGATTCGATGGCGGGTTTGACCAGATCTTTTTCGCCCACGGATGCCCCGCCAACGCTTAGCACCAGATCGCAGCTGCGGCTGAGTTCAAGCAGGGCGGCTTCGGTGGCGTCGGCCTCGTCGCGGGCATGGCGCAGTTGCACCGGCGCAGTCTGCAGGCCCTGACACAGGCTGGCCAGCATGGGGGCGTTGGAATTGTAGATGGCGGCTGGCTGCAGCGGCTGGCCCGGCGGGATCAGCTCGTCGCCGGTGGTCAGGATGCCGACTTTCAGCTGTGCATAGACGGGTGCCTGGGCGATGCCCTGGGCGGCCAGGATTGCGATCCGCGCCGCATCCAGCAGGTCGCCTTGGGCCAGCACGCGACTGCCTTGGCGCATGTCCTCGCCGCGGCGGCGGATATGCCGGCCAGCCGGGACCGGCGCTGGAAACGTGACGCCGCGGGTGTCTTCGTGACAGTCTTCCTGCATGACGACCGTGTCGGCGCCAGCGGGGATCAGACTGCCGGTGAACAGGCGGATTGCCTGGCCCGGCAGCAGGGCCTGGGGTGCTTGTCCGGCAAAGCAGCGTTGCTGGATGGGCAGGGTGGCCGGGGCCGCAGCGGTGTCCGCCGCCCGCACGGCATAGCCGTCCATGGCGCTGTTGTCGGCGGGCGGCAGGTCCAGCGTGGCCAGCACGTCGGTAGCCAGGACGCGACCGGATAGCGCCGCCAGTGGCAGGGTGTCCTGTTGTTCGGGAGTGCGGGTGCGTGCCGCCAGTTGGGCTTGAGCCGTGTCGAAATCCAGCATGGTCAGTCCGGGGTGTGGGCGCGGTAGGCGCTGGCGAAATTGCAGGGCGGCTGGCGGCTGTCGAGCTGTGGCAGCAGGATTTTTTCCCAGGCCAGACGGCAGGCGCCGGTGGACCCTGGCAGGCAGAACACCAGCGTCTGGTTGGCGGTGCCGCCCAGAGCGTCGGACTGCAGGGACGAGGCCCCGATATCCAGCCAGGACAGGTGGCGGAACAGTTCTCCGAAGCCGGGCACCACCTGATCCAGCAGGGGCGTCACGGCGGCGATGGTGGATTTGCGGTGGGAAAAGCCCGTGCCGCCGTTGCACAGGATCACCTGGACGTCGGGGTCGGCGATCCAGTCGCTGAGGATCTTGCGGATCTGGTAACGGTCATCCGGACATAGGCTGCGCGCCTGCACTGTGTGACCGGCGTCCCGCAGAGCGGCATCCAGATAATCGCCGCTGGTGTCGTCCTTGGCCTGTCGGCGACTGGAAACGGTCAGGATGGCGCAGCGCAGGCTGACGGGGGGTTGGGTCGGATCGGCTTTCATGGCGTGGAGGGAGTCTCCCACAGTGCGGTTTTACGGGCGTCGGCGTCTTGTTGCTGCACCCAGAATGCCTGCCCGTCGGCCAGCGTTTCGCGCTTCCAGAAGGGGGCCTGGGTTTTCAGGGTGTCGATGATGTATTCACAGGCGCGAAAGGCCTCGCCCCGGTGCGCGCTGGCCACCCCGACAAAGACGATGGGGTCGCCCAGCGGCAGCTCGCCGACGCGGTGCACCACCAGCGTGTCCAGAATATCCCAGCGTTGTTTGGCGCGATCACACAGCGCCTGGATTTCGCGTTCGCACATGCCTGGATAGTGTTCCAGGAACAGGCTGCGGGAATTGGATTCGGGGCTGTAGTCGCGCACGGTGCCCAGGAAATGCACCAGGGCGCCCGCCTGTCCCGCCGTGCGGGCTTGCAGCCGGTCGATCAGGGCGGCTACGTCGAAGCGTTCAGTTTGAATCAGTACCATGCCGAGAGCCCTGCCGCGCGGGTCAACCGCCGGTGACGGGGTTGAAGACCGCGATTTCATCGCCTGGCCGGATGGTGTCCTGCCGGCTGGCGTGTTCTTGGTTGATGGCCAGTTTCAGGCTGCTGGCCGCGCCCAGCGCCGGGCAGCGCGTCGCCAGGGCGTCCAGCCAGACGCCAGCCTGGATCGGGGCGTCCAGCGCCTGGGTTTCCTGGCGGATGCCCAGGTGTTCGGCGACCTGAGCGAAATACAGGACCTTAATCGTTGCGCCATTCACCGCTTTTACCTCCGGATTTGTAGACCAGCCGGACCTGTTCGATGACGATGCCTTTGTCGGCGGCCTTGCACATATCGTAGACGGTCAGGGCCGCCACCGTGCAGGCGGTCATGGCTTCCATTTCGACGCCGGTCTGGTGGTTGGTGCGGCAGGTGCTGCGAACCGTCAGGGTGTGGCTGGCGTCGTCGGCGCTGAAATCCACGCCCACGAAGCTGAGCGGCAGGCTGTGGCACAGCGGGATCAGTTCAGCGCAGCGTTTGGCGGCCAGGATGCCGGCAATGCGGGCGGTATTCAGGACTTCGCCTTTGGCGTTGTCCTGGGCGGACAACAGATGCCAGGCGTGCGGGCTGAGCCGGACGCGGCCTTCGGCGATGGCGGTGCGGGCCGTGGCGGCCTTGGCGCCGACGTCGACCATTCGGACCTGGCCGTTTTCATCCAGATGAGTCAGACTGGGCGATACTTCGATCGTATTCATCGTTCTATCATATCGGATATTTCATCCAGGCTGCTGCCGATATTCGGCCCGGTCCTGAACGGGTTTTTCCATGGCCAAGACAATCGGCGCCTTCTTTTCCCTGTATCTGGCAACTCTGATCCTGTTGCTCAGTTCGGGGCTGTTCAACACCTATCTGGGACTGCGGCTGACGGCGCAGTCGGTGTCCGAAGTCTGGGTGGGCGCCATGATCGCGTCCTATTATCTGGGCCTGGTCCTGGGGGCGCGTTTCGGCTATCGGCTGATCATCCAGGTCGGTCATATTCGCACCTATGCGGCCTGCGCCGGCCTGACCACGATCACCGTCCTGATCATGATTTTGATCCACGACCTGTGGTTCTGGCTGGCATTGCGTTTCGTGGCGGGCGTTTCCATGGTGTGTCTGTTCGTCGCCATCGAAAGCTGGCTCAATGAACAGACGGAAAATGCCGCTCGCGGGACGGTCTTTGCCTTTTACATGGTGGCCACCTGTTTGGGCACCGTCCTGGGGCAGCTGGCCCTGGGGCTGTTCCCGGACCTGAATTACCAGCCCCTGGTGTTCGTGGCAATCTGCAGCGTGCTCAGCCTGATTCCGATCACGCTGACGCGGCGCCTGCACCCGGCCCTGCAAGTGCCTGCGCCGCTGGCTTTGCGTTACTACATGAACCGTGTGCCCATGTCCCTGACGGTGCTGTTTATTGCCGGCATGCTCAATGGGGCCTTTTATGGTCTGGCGCCGGTGTACGGCTTGCAGCACGGCATGGACAACCACCAGGTGGGGATTTTTCTGGCTGCATCTCTGGCTGCGGGGCTGATCTTTCAGTGGCCGCTGGGATGGCTGGCGGACCGCACCAGCCGGGTCAAGCTGATTCGTGTCGGGGCCTTGATTCTGGTGGCGCTGGGCATCCCCCTTTGGGGCTGGCTGCAGTTTCCTTATCCGGCGCTGGTGGCGTTTTCCGTGATCCTGGGTATTGTGCAGTTCACGCTGTACCCGATGGGCACGTCCTTTGCCAATGATAATGTCGACCCCGAACGGCGTGTGGGCCTAAGCGCCTTGCTCTATATGGTGTACGGGGTGGGGGCCTGCCTGGGGCCGCTGCTGGCGGGCTTGTTGATGCGTGTCTGGGGCAGCGATGTGTATTTTGTCTTCGTGTCCGCCTGTTCCGCCGTGCTGGTGCTGTTCATCCGGGAACAGCGGGTCAAGGGCACCCACGTCAGCCCCGATGCGCCCACACAGTTCGTCCCCATGGCGGATACCCTGCAGAATGCCCACGTCATGGCGGTGCTGGATCCCCGTGTCGACATTCAGCATGATATTTCGCACGACCCCGTGGTGGACGATACCTTGCCGGCGGACGATGCACCCGCCCGACCGGCAGACGAGCCGTTTGCGGCGTCAGCGGGGGAACAGCAGCACGATGGCGGCCAGCGCCAAGCCGATGCCGGCCAGGTTGGTCCGGCTTAAGCGTTCGCGGAACAGACCGGCGCCGACCAGCGCGCCGATGGAAATCACGCCGATGTTCATGGCGGCGAATACCAGCGTGGGGTTTTCCGGGTAGGTCTGATGGGCGCGGATGTAGAAATAGATGTTGCCGAAATTCAGCGCGCCCAGCAGAACGCCGGATGCCAGGCTGCGGGCATGCCATTGCGTGCGGCGGATCAGCAGCCATAAGCCCATCAGGACGCCGGCCAGGCTGAAGCTCAGCAGCAGTGTGCTGGTGAAGCCGGACCCGGTGCGGGCCATCTGTTTGAACAGGATGTCGATCAGGCCGTAACCCGCCCAGACACCCAGCAGCGGCAGCCAGATCCGGCGGCCTGTCTGAATGGGTTCGCCGGACGGCATGGCCGGCGGGGGCGGTGCGCCGGGGGTGGCGCCCGCATCCTGCGCGACAGGGCGTCGCAGCAGACAGGCCAGGGCGCCCAGGGCCAGCAGGATGCCCAGGCCCTTTGTGCCGGACAGGGCTTCGTGGAACACCAGGAAGGCCGCCAGCACCGGAATGATCAGGGACAGGCGCTGCGCGGTATCGCTCAGCACGATCCCCGCCTGGCGCACGGCGGCTGCCATGATCAGGAAGACGGCGGGCAGCAGCACGCCCAGCAGCACCAGCAGGACCCAGCCCGATGGCGTCTGCCGCCCCAGTGATTCCAGGGGTGGGCGCAGCAGCCAGAGGCACAATGCGCAGGCCGTGACGTAGTTCATGGCGATGGCTTGGTCGACGCGCACCTGACAACGCCGGGCGAGTTTCAGGAAGACCGACACCAGTACGCTGAAAGAGATGCTGAGGATCAGAGTATGCATGGCGGCTTAGGCGAGATGGGCTTCGGCAGCCTGGGGCATGGGTTTCAGGCCCAGGCGATGAAACAGGCTGGCGTCGGCCTGCGTCTGCGGATTGGGCGTGGTCAGCAGCTGTTCGCCGTGAAAGACCGAATTGGCGCCGGCCATGAAGCACAGCGCCTGAGTGCTGTCATGCATGGATTCTCGTCCGGCAGACAAGCGCACCACCGTTTTCGGCATGACGATGCGGGTCACGGCGATGGTGCGCACGAATTCCAGAGGGTCGAGGTCGGGCGCGTCAGCCAGCGGCGTGCCGGGGACTTTGACCAACTGATTGATCGGCACGGATTCCGGGTAGGGGTTCAAGCTGGATAGCGCGGCGATCAGGCCGGCGCGGACCTCGCGGGATTCCCCCAGGCCGACGATGCCTCCGCAGCAGACTTTCAGACCGGCGTCGCGCACGCGCTGCAGTGTCTGCAGGCGGTCGTCATAAGTCCGGGTATGGATGATCTCGCCATAGTAGTCGGGCGAGGTGTCCAGGTTGTGGTTGTAGTAGTCCAGGCCGGCGGCCTTCAGGCGTTCGGCCTGACCGGGCTTGAGCATGCCCAGCGTCACGCAGGTTTCCATGCCCAGCGCCTTGACCGCTTGCACGTGTTCGATCACATCGTCCAACTGGCGTTCCGTGGGGGATCGCCAGGCCGCGCCCATGCAGAACCGTTGCGCGCCTGCTTCCTGTGCCTGTCGCGCTGCCGCCAGCACTTGCGGCAGCGGCATCAGCGGGGCTTGTTCCACCGCAGTTGCATAGCGGGACGATTGCGGACAGTAGGCGCAGTCTTCCGGGCAGGCGCCGGTCTTGATCGACAGCAGGCTGGATTGCTGCACGGCGTTGGCCGGATGGTGCTGGCGGTGCACCGTCTGGGCCTGCAGCAGCAGGTCGTTGAAGGGTAGCTCGAACAGATCCAGAATGGCCTGGACGGACCAGGCAGGATCAAGGGTTTCGTGGCGCAGACAAGCAGACATGGCAATGATGGAAAAGAAACGACAGCGGGGATGGTAGGGCGGGATCAAGAGAATGACAAATATTCAAATGGCCTTTAATTCATGTCAATTTCTATTAATCTCGCTCATCTGTTGACCAAAAGAACATTAAATGCTTTTGTGATTCGAAAAGCCTTGCGCCGGGAGTGGATGCGCTGAGGTGTAATTTTTTGTAATGCCGTCGGGCTGGGATCGGCACGGCGGCGGAGACGGCAGAATCGATGCCAGTGGCGGGATGCCGGCCGCCATCCGGGCGATGGCGGCGGCATCCACTCGGGGGAGCGGGGGAATTTCCGCCAGGATGCGTGTGTGGCCAAAGTGTTCCAGCGCTTTGCGGTTGCCGGGCGACAGGGGGCCATTCATGATCACCCCCATGACGGGCAGTTGGCGTGCAGCCAAGGCCTGCAGGCTGAGCAGGGTGTGATTGATCGTCCCCAGGGTGCTGCGCGTGACCAGAACGAGGGGCAGGCCCAGGCGGGCGGCCAGATCCAGCATCATGTGCCGCTCATCGATGGGCACGTAAAGCCCGCCGGCCCCTTCGACCACCAGCGGCGCCTGCGTGCGCGGCAGGCGCAGATCGGCGGCATTCAGTGCGACGCCTTCCAGGCGCGCCGCCGCCCAAGGCGCCAGCGGCGCCTGCAGGATGCAGGCCGGGGGGTGCAGGGTGTGCCCGCCTGGTCCCAGCAAGGCAGCGACGGTGTCGGTGTCACTGCAGGCATCGGCTACCCCTGTCTGATAGGGTTTCCAATAGTCGGCCTGCCAGGCTTTCACCAGGATGGCGGATACCAGAGTCTTGCCGACATCGGTATCCGTGCCCGTCACAAAGGCGCCTGGGGCCGGTGGCGCGGCAGAATGGCTGCGCATCAGAGCGTCTCCTCGGCACGCCGCGCGGCGCCGTGGCGGCGCCACAGGCTGAAGGCAATCCGGTATGAGGATTGCGCGCCTGCTTGTTCGAATGCCGCGCAGACGCGTCGCAGCTGCGACACGGTCATGGGCTGGCTGCCAGGGCGAGGGGCGGTGGCGCCGATGCCGCGCAGTCGCCGCAGGAAGTCCAGGCCGCTGTCGCAGGCTTCGATATAGCGCTGCGTATGGACGGTCGCCTGAAAGGCGGCATGGGGCGCTTGCAGGCAGGCGGCGGAGGGCAAGGGAATCATGGCGGGTCTCAGGCCTAGGGATCGATGTGCAGCGCGCCATTCCGTCCAGGTGCCCTCGACCGGGACGGCGACGGCCAGGCAACCGCCGGGCGCCAGCAGGCCAGCCAGCCGGGCCATGCCTTGCGCGGGGGCGCTGAACCATTGCACGACCATACTCGAACAGATCAGATCGAACCCCGGATCGGCCAGGCTTGGTTCGGGGTGTTCGCCGTCCATGATCAGGAACCGGGCGCCCTGATTCAGTCGCAAAGATCGCCGGGCTTGTTCGAGCATGGCCGGGGCCAGGTCCGTGATGGTCCATGTGGCGTCGGGAAATCGCGCGGCCAGCTTCCTGCTCAGGAGGCCGGTTCCACAGCCGATTTCCAGGATGCGGGGCGCGGGCGGCAGTGTTTGTTCCGTGATGCAGGCCAGCAGATGGTCCGCCACGGCGGGCTGTACGCCGGCGTATCGTTCATATTCGGGGGCGGCGGCATCGAATCGTTGCGCAAGGCGCCGGGTCTGCCGGTGGCCGCATTGACGCCTTGCTGCAACGTTGGCGGCGGGTGACGGACTTGGGTTCATGCGACGGCCTCATGGGTTTCGGAAATGGCCAGGATCAAGGCATCGATATCGGCGTCGGTGTGGGCCGCGCTCAGCGCGATGCGCAGACGGCTGGTGCCGACCGGCACCGTGGGGGGGCGAATGGCCGTGGTCAGCATGCCTTGGGCGTGCAGCCGGCGGCTGAAAGTCAGGGCGCGTTGCTCGTCGCCGAGGATCAGCGGCACGATGTGTGTGCTGGAGGCGCCGGTGTCCATGCCCATGTCCTGCAGAGCGGCCCGCAGACGCTTGCCGTGGGCCGCTAGCCGGTCGCGTTCGGTCTGCAGGCCGGGAACCAGATCCAGGGCGGCGTCAATGGCGCCCAGAACCGCGGGCGGCAAGGCGGTGGTGTGAATGAAGCCCGAGCAGGTGTTGATCAAGTAATCGCACAACGCCCGCGAGCCGGCCACGTAGGCGCCAAAGCCGCCCAGCGCCTTGCTGAACGTCCCCATGGCCAGGTGGACCCGACCGGGGACCAGTCCGGACAGCCCCATCCCGCCAGGTCCCAGAACGCCGGTGGCATGCGCCTCGTCCAGGTACAGAAAAGCGCCGTATCGCTCGGCGATGGCCGTCAGGCCGGGCACGTCGCACAGGTCGCCATCCATGCTGAAAACGCTTTCCGTCACGATGATCCGGTGTGAGGCGCGGTCATCGCGCGCCTGGATCAGATGTTCCAGATGATCCAGGTCCTGATGGCGAAAGCGGATTTCCTGAATGCCTGCTGCTCGGCAGCCCTGATGCAGGCTGGCATGCGCCAGGCGATCGACATAGACCTGGGTGTTGCGGCCCAGCAGCCGCAGCAGCGCCGGCAGGACGGCGGCATTGGCTTGCCAGCCGGATGAGAACAGCAGGGCGGCCTCGGCGCCTTTGGCGTGCGCGAGTTTTGCTTCAATCGCCAGCGTGTGGTCGCGGGTGCCGCAGATCAGGCGCGAGGCGGTTGATCCGGCGCCGTAGCGCTGGGCATAGTCGCGGGCTCGAGTCGTCAGAGCAGGATGTGAGGCCAGTCCCAGATAGTCGTTGCTGCTGAAATTCAGGATGGCCTGGGCGCTGTCGCCGCGCTGGTCCGTGTCGCATGTGCTTAGCGTGCGTCGACGGGACAGGTGTTCCATTCGGCGCAAAGCGTCTTGGTAAAGCGGCTCGAATGGGTCCATGACAGGGCGGGGCCGGTCTTTCGGCACATAGTTCAGTGGGAAGCGATAATATCAATTTGAACGATAAAAAGTGGAATTGAGTGAAGATAGATACAAAATAGCGACAAATGAAAGTTAATGACAATTCAAACCAACAGGCTCCATCGTCCCGCTTCGATCATCTATGTCGGGTCTTCGGCGCACTGCCGCACAGTGGAAACAAAATATGACACTCCCCTCCGTGCCCTGGATGGATCAGGGCTATCCGCATATCTGGCTGCCTTATACCCAGATGAAAACCGCCGCCTTGCCGGTTCCTGTTCAGGCCACCCAGGGTTGCCGGATCTATCTGGCTGATGGCCGCGTCCTGATTGATGGCCTGGCTTCCTGGTGGACTGCCTGTCACGGGTATAACCATCCCCACATTGCCGAGTCGGTCCGGCAGCAGCTGGAACGCATGCCTCACATCATGTTCGGCGGCCTGGTGCACGAACCGGCCTTGACGCTGGCGCAGCGGCTGTGCGAGCGGCTGGGGGCCGGGTTGGACAGAGTGTTTTTCACCGAATCTGGTTCGGTCAGCGTCGAAGTGGCGATGAAGATGGCGATTCAGTACTGGCTGAATCGGGGCGAGTCGCAGCGGCGGCGTATCTTGTCCTTTCGGGGCGGATATCACGGCGATACCTTGGGCACGATGGCCGTGTGCGATCCCGATATCGGCATGCATGCCGCGTTTGGCGCTGTGTTGCCCGCCCAGGACATGCTGCCGCTGCCGCAGGATGATCAAAGTGAAGCTCTGCTGGATGATGCGCTGCAGCGCCAGCAGGATCGGGTGGCTGCTGTGTTGATCGAACCCCTGGTGCAGGGGGCCGCGGGCATGCAGATGCACGATCCCCAGGTCTTGCGGCGCTTGCGCCGAGTGGCGGACCGGCACGACATCCTGCTGATCTTCGATGAGATCTTTACCGGCTTCGGGCGCACCGGCTCGCTGTTCGCTTTTCAACAGGCAGATGTGCGCCCGGACATCCTGACTCTGTCCAAGGCGCTGACCGGCGGGACGCTGCCCCTGGCGGCGACGATTGCCAGCCAGCGCGTGTTCGAGGCTTTCTGGTCCGATGATGCCTCGCATGCCTTGATGCATGGGCCGACATATATGGGCAATGCGCTGGCCTGCGCGGCCGCCCATGCTTCGCTGGATCTATTCGACAGTGAACCCAGGCTGGCGCAGGTGGAGGCGATCGAGACGCTGCTGAACGAAGGCTTGGGCGCATGTCGTGACTTGCCGGGTGTGCGGGCAGTGCGCGTGAAAGGTGCGATTGGCGCGGTCGAGCTGCACCATGCGCCCGACCGTGCCGCTTTATGCGAGGCTTTTTTGCAAGCCGGTGTGTGGGTTCGGCCCTTGGGGCGCACCGTGTATCTGACACCGGCTTTCGTGATGCCGCCTGACGATGTGCGGCACCTGACGGCGACCGTTCTGGCGGTGTTGGCATCTCATCTACAAAAAAATCAGCACGGCTTGCACACTTGAAAATTTTCATGCATAATCTCGCTTCTTCGTTGATGAAGACCTTGTTTTGGGGGTATAGCTCAGCTGGGAGAGCGCTTGCATGGCATGCAAGAGGTCAGCGGTTCGATCCCGCTTACCTCCACCAAACTTCTTCAATAAACGAATGTCCTGTCCCCTTCGTCTAGAGGCCTAGGACACCACCCTTTCACGGTGGGTACAGGGGTTCGAATCCCCTAGGGGACGCCAGATTATCTGGCACCGCTGCGGAGCGGTAGTTCAGTTGGTTAGAATACCGGCCTGTCACGCCGGGGGTCGCGGGTTCGAGTCCCGTCCGCTCCGCCAAAAAATACGAAAACCCTGCAAACGGATGTTTGCAGGGTTTTTTATTTTTAAATCACATCCAAAAGCCTAATTTCCCGTCAGGAAACCAGCTTTTGTTCAATTGTCTTTGTTGGTATATCCGGTAACATGCTTGGTGGCATCAGGGGAATATCCCTTGCGGCGACAAAAAGGACACTATTCCTTAATCACCAGGATCGCATGCGCCCACGATTTTTAAAACCAGCAGCGTCTGCCGGCCACGCCTTATTCGGGCTCAGGTCGCTGGCAGCCGCATTTTGCATTCTGATGCTGGCCTTTGTGTTGGGCAATGCTGCTTTGGTGTATTCGCTCATGTCGCGCTACGATGCCGCGCTCGACCAGTCGGCGACGCTGGGCAGCATGCGTACCTATAGTCAGCTGCTGGCCGTACGGGCGATGCGGCTGTCGGATGGCGGCCTGCCGCAGACTGCGCAGATCAGCAAAGAAATCGATGCCATGGACTTGGCCCTGCGGGCGCTGGGGCAGGGCGGCGTCGTGGGGGATCGCGAGATCGAAGCGCTGGATCAGCCGCTGGTCCGTCAGGCGCTGCCCAAAATTCAACGTGACTGGGTGGTGTTGCGGGGCCGTTTGCAGGCGGTGATGCTGGATTCCTACGCCTGGGGAGACACCCTTGCCGAAAAGCGGGATTTTCCGCATGCCGTCCAGCGGCAGTGGATCGCGGATAATGCCGCCGCGCTGCTGAACTCGCTCGATACGGCTGCAGATGCGTTAATGCCGGTGCTGCATGATGCCAAAACCCAGGTGCTGAAGTGGTTGGTGATCCTGGTGATGCTGGATCTTGGCTTGCTGATCGCGGGGTTTCTGTTGGTGCGTCGCGGCGTGTTGTTGCCGTTGCGGGTATTGCGCCGCGCGTCACGGGATCTGTTGCGCGGCGATTACACCACCCGTGTGGTGCCTGCCGGGGTTGACGAACTGATCGAAATCGGTCGCGCCTATAACGCGGGCGCCCAGCATATCCATAAACTGCTGACTCAGATGCGCGAGGACCGGGAAGGCCTGCAGCGATCCGAAATCATTTTTCAGGGGCTGGCATCCAACGCCCTGGTGGGGATTTTCCTGATCGCCCATGACCGCTTCAGTTTCGTCAGCCAGAAAATGGCCGATATCTTCGGGTATCAGCCCGACGAAATGATCGGACACCTGACGCTGCTGTCCATCATCGCCCCCAGGGAACGCTATCTGGTGGACGAGGCCTTGAAATCCGGCCGCAGCCAGAAAGTCTCGACCTTGCGGTTCGAGCGTCATGGCCGCCGCAAGGACGGCTCGCTGTTCGACATTGAAACGTTCATCACGCTGGTGGGAACGGGCGAGGATGCCGCCATTATCGGTCTGGTGCAGGACATCACCGAAAGCAAGCAGGCCGAATCATCCGCCCAGCTGGCTGCCATCGCCTACGAGAACAGCAGCGAAGCCATTGCGATCACCGATGCCACCGGCGTCATCATCGACGTCAATCCGGCGTATTCCCGCATGACGGGTTACTGGCCCGACGAGGTCGCCGGCGAATTGCTGACCTTGCTGCGCCCCGGCCGCCATAACCGGGATTTTTACGATCAGATGTGGCATGCCATCAATACCAAGGGGCGCTGGGAAGGCGAATACTGGCTGCAACGCAAATCGGGCGAGGAATACGCCCAGCGCGTGGTGCTGGATACGGCCTGGAATCATGACGGCTCGGTCAATTGCCGCGTCGTGATGCTCAGCGACGTGACGCAGAAAAAGCAGGTGGAAACCGCCATCTGGAACCAGGCGCACCACGACCCGCTGACCAGTTTGCCCAATCGCCAGTATTTCCATGAACACCTGAAAGCGTCGGTGGATGAGGCGGACCGCAAGGGGCAATCCGTGGCCCTGCTGTTCCTGGATCTGGACCTGTTCAAAGAGGTCAATGATTCCATGGGACACGAAATGGGCGATCATTTGCTGGTGGAAGTTGCCGAGCGCCTGCGGCGCGGCACCGAGGACCGCCATTTCATCGCTCGCCTGGGCGGGGATGAATTCGTGATTCTGGTCGCGGACAAAGCCGGCGGCACGCAGTTGGACAGGCCGCAGCTGGACGTTTTGTGCCAACGCCTGCTGGACTGCATCACGGAACCCTATCCGCTGGCGGGCAGCATGGTCCAGATTTCCGCCAGCCTGGGGGTTGCCGTGTATCCGGCGGATGCGGATAACGCGGAAATGCTGATGCGGCACGTCGATATGGCCATGTATCAGGCCAAGGCGGCCGGGCGCAACGGCTATCAGTATTTCGACCAATCCATGCGGGACCGGGCGCGCATGCAGCATGATTTGTTGGTGACGCTGCCCGACGCCATCGAAGCCGGTCAGTTCTTCCTGCTGTACCAGCCGATCTACTCTTTCCGCACTGGGCGACTCATCCAGGCCGAAGTCCTGCTGCGCTGGCGGCATCCGACCTTTGGCGTGATTGCGCCCATGGATTTCATCCCTTTCATCGAAGAACGCCAGCTCATGCAGCCGCTGGGCGATTGGGTGTTTCGCGAATCCATTCAGCAGTTGGGGCGTTGGCACCAGGACCTGGCGCCCGATTTGCGCCTGACCGTGAATGTGTCGCCCGGCCAGTTCAGTCTGGCGCAGTCCGGACTGGAAAATGTGCTGGACCTGTTGGGCGCCCAGAACCTGCCTGCCGATTGCCTGTCGCTGGAATTCAACGAGCATCTGCTGATGAATCTCAGCCCGCTGGTGCGTAGCCGGCTGCAGGATCTGCATCGTCTGGGCATGCGGTTCAGCGTCGGGGCGGTCTCCGTCGGGATGCCGGCGTTGCTGGCGTCTCGTGACTTGCTGTTCGAGACCCTGAAGCTGGAACGCGAGGTCACCGAGCAGGTGTCCGACAACGAAGCCGCCCGGCTGGTGTGCGAATCCGTGGTGGCGTTGGCGCATCGCCTGGGCATGCGCGTCATTGCCGAGGGCATCGCCAATCAGGCGCAATACAACATGCTGCGCAACATCGGGTGTGATGCCGGGCAGGGTTTCTGGCTGGGCGAACCCCTGGATCAGGACAGTTTCGAACGGCACCTGCGCGACGCCAAAGCGGCGCAGGTCTGAATCAGTTTGCGCGGGCGGGGCGGCGGTAGCGCCAAGCCAGCAGCAGGCCCAGCAGCGTCCAGATCAGAATAGGGTTGTTGCCCCAGCGCACATAGGGCGTCAGCCCTTGGGCGCCCTGGATTTCCACGTCCATCACGCCGGGGGTGGCGGACTCCAGCATGCCTCGCACTTGGCCGTTCGGGTCGATGGCGGCGGTCATGCCGGTATTCGTGGCGCGGATCACGGGCCGCGCGGTTTCCAGCGCCCGCATGCGGGCGATCCACAGATGCTGGCGCAAGGCCCAGGTGTTGCCGAACCACGCCAGGTTGCTCAGGTTGACCAGGATGCTGGCGCCGGGAGCGCCGTCTGCGCCTGGCGCCACCGCCGTGGCGATCTCCTCGCCGAAAATATCTTCGTAGCAGATGTTCAGTGCCAGAGATTGGCCGTGCAAAGAGAGCGGCGGCTGGCGTAGCGACCCCTGGTCAAAATCCCCCAGTGGAATTTGCAGCGCCTGGACGAACCAGCGAAAGCCGGGCGGAATGAACTCCCCGAAGGGGACCAGATGGTGTTTCTCGTAGCGCCATTGCCCAGGACTCAAGGGCGGTTGGCGGTCTGCGGGGCTGATCACGGTGGCGCCATTGGTGTAGCGGTCGCCTGCAGCGGTACGCTCGTGCAGCGGCAAGCCCAGGAGCAGGCTGGCGTTCATCCGCTGAGCCAGATCCAGCCAGGGTTGCCAGACCGCCGGCGGCGCCTGATCCTGGAAGATCGGTATCACGGTTTCGGGCAGGATGATCAGCGCCGGTTGGTCCTGAGGAGTCTTGGCAGGCAGGCCCGCCAGCCGCAGGACATGGTTCTGCGTGGCCGCGAAACTGGTCGGATCGAATTTCTCCGACTGCGGCGTGGCGGGCTGCACCAGGCGGACCAACAGGGGGTCGCCCTGAGCGTGCGACCAATCGATGTGAGTCCAGGCGATGCCCAGCAGGCCGGTCAGCAGCGCCAGTGCGATCGTGGCCGCCGCGCTGCGATCATAAGGAGGGGTGTCTTTGGCGCGCGCCATCAGTGCGATGGCCCCGGCGGCAAAGGCGGACAGCCATGCCACGCCGTAGACGCCGACAAAGGGCGCCCAGGCGGCGAACATGCCTTCCGCATGCGCGTAGCCTGCGTTCAGCCAGGTGAAACCGGTAAACAAAGTGCCGCGCAGCCACTCGAACAGGGTCCAGGCGCAGGCCCAGGCGACGGCGTTCAAGATCTGCCGCCCGGCGGTTTGCTCTGGGTTTCTGTGGGCCGCGCACAGCCATGCGCTTACCGCGCAGGCGCCTGCGGCGTACAGCGCCATGGCGGCGGCGAACAGCAGCAGCGCGCCGATGGCCAGCGGCAGGGCCAGCCCGCCGAACTGATGCATGCTGATGGTCAGCCAGTACACCCCGATGGTGAACTGGGCCACCCCGAACAGCCAGCCGTAGGCCGCCGCCTGCCGCGGTCCTGCGGCCCCCCAGACATGGGCGGCCAGGATGGCCAGACTGGCGATCTGCACAAAGGGCAGGCTCCAGGCTGGCAGAGGGCCGGGGGCGAAGCACAGGGCCTGCACGGCGCCGGCCAGCAGCACCCAC
>NZ_JBATXG010000012.1:0-32909 GCF_049673105.1 Castellaniella sp. | reverse complement strand
GGTGCACCAAATGGTGTTGAATGTATTCGGACTGAGGCGTCGTTACTGCGTCGGTCATCGGTAAGCCCTTCAAACGTAATCAAATCATGGCAGGCGGCGCAAGGCCAGCAACACCACATACCCCTTCATGACGCCCAGCAGACCCAGCAGAAAGGCCAGCCAATTCAGCCAAGCGCCCCACTGCCACGCCACCAGAACCACCACCCCGGCCACTGTGAGCAGCTTGAGGAATTCGCCCCAGAAAAAGGCGAGCGATCCTGGGCGTTTTGGCCCGAGAAACCCTAGCAGCAGTCGCATGGCAAACAGCGCGTTGGGTACAAAATAGGCTGCCGCCCCGATCAAGGCGGAAGCCCCAGCGTCCTTCCCAGCAATTCCCCAGGCCCCCAGCACCACCAGCATCCCCGTGAATGCCTGCGCTGCCAGCGCCCTTAATAGGCCGACTCGCGAGCGACGGGCAACCAGAAGACGATCTGCATCGCTGAGCACCAGCGGTGCGGCTGCACCTGACGACCCACCACGCGGATCCGATGTCGCCTGATCACTCATAAAGCCCGTTCTCGGCCTGGCGATCAAATCACCAAGCAATTAGTCAAACCGTTGAATTATAGCTTTTTTTGGCATGGGACTCAGCCCACTACCTCAAAAGGCGCACCATTTTAACTTAGTTTGGCATCCCATGCTTAACACCATCACTCAACGCTTTGGGACCACTTGAGAGCAAGAAATCACCCCAGCCACATGGCGACACAAAATGAAACGATATGGTGATAATTTTAGCGGCGGCCAGCGCACCAATGGGTCCCATTTGGATAAACAATATACCGTTGCGCCACTTGGAATCACGGGGAGCGCTGGATGGTGACCATTACCGTCGTCGAGCCCAATACGCTGTTGCGCCTGGGCCTCCTGAATCTGCTGAAAACGTTGGACTGTCCCGCCACCAGCCGCGGCATCGACTACGCGCAGCTGTTCGACGACGGGACGACGCGCCCGCCGGACACCGACCTGATGCTGCTGTCCGTGCCGACCGCCTACGACCATGTCAAAGAACTGACCACCGCCGCGCAGCAACGATTCACCCCGCAACGGATCCTGCTGCTATCCGACATCGAGGACCCGCCCCACTCACTGCTCAATCTATCCCCGGCGCTGGCGGGATACATCTGCAAATTCGCGCCGCAGGATGTGCTGAGAACATCGATCATGCTTGTCCTGGCAGGCGGCAAGTGCTTCCCCCGCCCAGCCGCCCCGACAGTCCACACGCAGGGCGCTTCGTCCGTCGATGGCGATGCCGCCCCCAGACGGCGCTGGTACGATCATGACGAAGCGCTCCCCTGCCCGCCGGACAGCAAGCCACTGCCGTCTGTGGCGATGGCACCGGCACAGGCCGGCACGGCTCCGGCCCCGACCACAGAACTCGCCAGACAGGAAGCTGGATTGCTGCGCCTCACGCCGCGCCAGTACGACATTCTGGCCCTGATGGCCAAAGGCTACCCCCTGAAGAGAATCAGCCGGGAACTGGCGATCTCCATGGCGACCGTCAAGACCCACACCGAAGCGCTGTACCTGCGCCTGGGAATCAATAGCCGCAACGCCGCAGTCTATACGGCGATGTCGCGCGGCGCCACGCTGGGCTGCTGGAGGGGACCGCAAGATCCTGCGGATCCCCCATCCTCATCGGACTCGCCCGCGGATGACGCGGCTTGACCCTCCCCCGCTAGAACGTCATGGGGATGCGCAGCAGCAACTCGGCATTGGGGGCGTACCGCGTCACACCCACGCCCAACGTCAGATTGATGTTGGTGCTGGGCGTCAGCTGGTATCCGTACCCGATCAACAGCTGGCCCACCTGGATGGATGTGGAATCAGCTGCGGAATTGCCGTCATAGGTCGTCGGCCTGACATACGTATGCTGATAGCCCAGGCTGAGCGATGACTTTTCGTTCAGCGACATGCCCATACCGAAATTCATTTTGATCGAATCGCCTGGATTGACCTTGCCGATCCGCATGCCACCGATGGTCTTATCCACGTCCTTGGACGGACGCCAGGTGTAGTTCAGACCACCGAAAAACACCACCGGATCGGACGGATAGATCGCCAGCACGCCGACGTCGTAGGCATAGAAACCACTGCCGGTGGGTTGCTCTTCGGGTACAGGCAGCCCGGTAGGCGAACTGCCGGCGACGGAATAGTCGATATCGAAGGGACCCTTTCCGGTCGGCAGGGACGCCGTCAGGGAACCGATGAAATACGGCGTATTCAAGCCGCCATCATTGAACTGATAGCGCGCGCCCAACTGGACGTCACCGATCCCGCGCCCGCTATTGGTGAAGACCTGTTCGTTGGCCGCGCCTTCCGCAAACGGTCGTGTGATGGCGCTTTGGTGGCCATACACGTAGGGGACCTTTGCGTTGAGTTCCAACCGGTTCGTCAGGCCGTAGCGAAGGCTTGCCGCCGCCGTCACCGTAGTGGTGTCCACCTGGCGCACGTCGATCAGGCCGACCAATATCGCCGGCAGCACGCTAAAACCGATGAGATTGACCTGACTGTTGCTGGAATAGTCGTATTGCAGGGATGGCTCGAAGGCGAAGCGGCCACGCGGTGTCAGAATGCCGGGCTGATCCAGGATCGGGGCGACTTTCGCAGCCTCGGTCTCTTGGGGATGAGGGGGAGCCTGGCCGACGGCTTCCTGGCTGGCCCCCGGCCCGCCAGGCTGGTAATCCACCGGCCCCTGGGCGGGGCCGCCAGGCACCTGCATGCGGATTTTCAGGCGCTCCAGGCTTTGGCGGGTATTTTCCAGCAGTTTCTGTTGATCACGGAGCTGTTGTTCCAGCTGCTGGATCGTAGGGGTGTCTTGCTGTGCATGCACCGGCAGCGCTGCCACCAAGAGCGCCAGAAGTGTTGCGTTGGGCAGTACTCGTTCGACGATCATGGGTCCTCGCTATCAGTTATCGACGTCTGGCGCGCGAGTGACGGCGCGAGCGACGGATTCATTCTATGCAGCGCGAGTTACGGATTCATTCTATACAGCAAGCAGCCGTGCAAACCACTAGTGCATGTACGGCCCCCCCTACTTCAGTGTAGAAAACGCAACAATGCGGCCTGGTTCAGAGATTGCAGGGCCATGGACTGCGCCAGCATCTGACTGGTGATGGTGATGTTCAGCGTACTGACGGAACGAATCACCTGATCATTCAGGCTGTTCTGGATCACCGTACTCAGTGACCCGGCGGGGATATTGTTCAGCACGCTCGGGTTGATGGAATTGTTCGGCCCCTGCTGAATCAGGGTCGAACCCCCACCACCAGAAGTCGCGGCCTGCTCGCCAGGCACGACGGCCCCGTTGATCATGCTGACCTGCGACATGCTCAAGGCCATCATCAATTGGCCGAAGTTGAATTCCATGGAAAAGCCGCCCCGGATATGATCCAGCGTCTGCGTGCTGACCGGACTGGCCTCAGCAAACGCAACGGCATGCGCGGGCGTCTGAAACGTCAGCGCACCGACCGCCAGAGCCAGGAACGCTCCATTACGGATAGAGGTAAACATGGTGCATCTCCTTTCGTCCACGCGTTCAGAACACGTCCGATCTGGGAAGGACGAAAACATTTTCCTGCGCCAGCCTGGCCGCCGACATCGCTGTTCCGATCGGAGCCAGGGGTCCTGTGCGCCAGTCGGTACGACCATTGAACATGGCCCGCTGACGCTGATTGGTAATGACAAAAACAATAGGGGTGACGAGGATCTTCTGGAAATCCCGGCGTGACATCAACCGGGCCCCGGCAGACGGATCACCCAGCAATACACGGTCCTGGCTGACGCCCTTCACCACGACGAAATGGTTGTATCCATGGTCGCTGATCAGCACGATGGCCGGCACGGAATTTTCCACAAGCTTCTCGATGGGGACCTCGTAGCCATTGGATTCATAGCCCCGCGCATCCAGAAAACGCTTGATGTCCAGCAGCGAGAAACCATCCTGGCGGATCTTTCCCTGATCGCCGTGATTCCACATATCCTGGAAGACGTCCTGTTCGCTGACGGGATCGTTATATTGATACGTCAGCAATGTGGCAACTGCGGCAGACCCGCAGCTGAAATCGAACTGCTGATGCACGGTCCGGCTGAATGCCCTTTCCCGGATGCTTTCAATACCCGGCACATTGACACCGCCCATCGCCGGCACCAGCACGCTACCTGCCCGTGCGGTGCCGGCAAGACAGATCAAGAGGGTGACAGCCAGCAGGTGCGCTCTCATGACGGACGCTCATTGCATCTTGACGTTGACGATCGTCGAATTCTGGATCAGGACGTTGTTTCCAGAATTTTGAATGACGGTCGAGAACCCGTTCATTCCTGAAAGTGCCTGATCGGACACCTGATTGCTGCCCGAATAGGTGTTCGATGCCTGGTTGTTGTAAAGCTGCCCTTGGGTATCCTGCATATTGAAGGTGATATCGCGCGCGCCGCGGTATTGAGACAGTGCCGAATCCGATACCGGTGCCCCCAGGGTTGAGGCCTGAGGTGTCTCAGACAGATCGGACCCGGCCAAGGCAAGCATTGGCGCGGATCCCATCATGATTGCGACTAGAAATTGGCGCCCATTCATGTTGGCCTCCTAGCGTACAGAACGCTGTGGGGTACCCAGGATGCGACAGTTTCCGGTCGCATCCTGGGCAAGTACTACCGCAACACAGACGGCTCACCGAAAGCTGACGTTCCCTTGGACCGTCACACCCTGCTGGGTCAGCGCGTTGGAACCCGTGTTCTGGCTCACGTTCATGATGCCCGAGGCACTGGCAAACGAGCTGTTGGCAATGGAGTTGGAGACCACGAAACTGCCCGCCGAACCACCATTTGCCGAACCACCGCTGCCTCCTCGAGCGCCATTGCCTGTGGTCGCCCAGGCCAAAGCTTTGCTGGAGACCGCACCGTTGGCATCACCGCCCCCGGTGCCGCCGTTGCCGACGCCACCGACGCCACCGGTGCCGCCGGTGCCGCCAGTAGCGAAGCCGCCGGCACCGCCGCCGCCGCCGCCACCGCCAGTGCCGCCGCTACCGCCGCCGCCGCCACTGCCACCATCCGCACCGATGGCTTTACTGTATGCATGGGCATGGGAATCCCCATTGTTGCCCACACCACCGAAGCCCCCGGCGCCGCCATTCCCACCCATATTGCCGTTGATGCCATCGGAACCGTTATTCTTCACGGTACCGTTCAGCGTGGTTTCGGCAGAATACATACCGAGGGAAACATCCCCCAGCCTGACGGAAGTCGCGCTGGCGTGGTCGGTCGCAACGGCACTGCGGTCGTTGTCGCGGACGTAATTGCTGGCGCCGTGACTATGGTGCGGGACTACGACATCACCACCATCACCACCATCACCGTCGGCAAACGCCGGGCCACTGAAAGCCAATACCAGGGCAGCCCCCACCCCGGTAGCAATCAACGATGCTTTGAACTTTTTCATGATGACTTGCTCCTTCACTAAACCTGCTAAGACAGGTGAAACTACTCTGGAAACAGTCGGAATGGCAGGTGATTCAAAGTGCAGAAGTCCGGCTTTTCCCGACTGCGAACACAGTATGCGCCCAATCAAAAGTTCAAATTAGAAAAAAGATTTATCGTCACCAATTCTTATATTTGTGTCCGCCGCAACAACATTCTGTGTTTTTTGAAAAACATGTTTATTCAGCGCAAGCAAATATTACATAAACAGGTCGCTTCAAATGCACGCGACTTGATGATGATGTCAGCAAAGTTGTCGGCTTTTCAAGCGGGGATAATATGACCGGAACGCGCGTTTGATTTACTGCCACGCCTGATCAATTGCCATGGCGCCCCTGAAGCGATACACCGGGACGATGGCTGGTCGATGACAGCGGATACCGCCCATATGAACCGCTGGGCGGTCTCATCGCCATCCATCAAAGAGCCAGGAAGCAGATCACGCCACGGCGGCGCGCTGCACCGAAAGACACCATCGCGCCAAAGACCGCGCGGCCTGGCTGGCGGCGGCATCGGGAGAATAGCGGGTGACGGGGCGTTTGCTGGCCAATGCCTCGGGCAGATTTTCATCGGAATAAATGGTCTGGGCCAGCACCCGGTCACCATAATGATGCTGCCAGCCGGCCAGCACGTCGCATTCCAGGCGCCGGGTCGGATCAAAATCATTGATCAGCAGATAGCTGCTGTCCTCCAGATTGATCTGGGACAGCAATTCGCGCGCGGCAATATCGGGATTGGCCACCATCAGGTCCAGCGTGCTGCGAAACCGCAGGGCTGCAGCCAATCGATGCGGGCAAGGTGGACAATCGAACAATACCCAATCGAAATCCCGCTCTAGCGTCGGCAATACCTGCAGCCAGAAATCATCGCCCCGCAACAGATGCGAAATACCGAAACCGGCAATGGCCTGGCGACCGAACGGCACCAGCATCAGCCCATTATCCAATTGAAACGCTTGCTGGTTCCATTCATCCGGAAACAGCGACGCCACCCATCCCCGGCCATCGGCATGAGGCACATCGAAATGCATCCGCAACAGATCAGACGCATTCAGATCCACCAGCAATACTCGCTGACCCAGCGCATGCAGGGCATCCCCCAGCATGCCCACCATGGTCGTGGTGCCGCCCCCACCTCGTATGCCAGTCAGGGTCACCAGATTCATGGCGCCACCCAAAACCGAACAAAGAAAGATTTCATGGCTTGATCTCCCCCCGCCCTGTCACAATCAATGCACAGCCACAACATCCTGTATCTGTTGACGATAAAGGCTTTCCGTCTGTGAGGGTGGGGGGCAGATATCCGATCAGCCATATGGTCTAGGCCATGCAAGAGGTGCCCGGATCAGCCAAACTACCGATGCTTGAATTCCGCCTTGCGCTTTTCCACAAAAGCCTGCATGCCTTCCTTTTGGTCTTCCGTGCCAAACAGGGCGTGAAAATTGCGACGCTCGAACAGCAGGGATTCGTTCAAGGTCCCCTCGAAGGCGCGATTGACGCATTCCTTGGCCATCATCACCGACGGCGAGGACATGGATGCAATCACCGTAGCGGCCTCGATGGCCTCGTCCAGCAGCTTGTCCACCGGCACGATGCGCGCCACCAGGCCGGCGCGTTCCGCTTCATGCACATCCATCATGCGACCGGTCAGCACCAGATCCATGGCCTTGGCCTTGCCCACGGCGCGCGGCAGGCGCTGCGTGCCACCGTAGCCCGGGATCACACCCAGCTTGATTTCCGGTTGGCCGAATTTGGCATTTTCGGCGGCAATGATGAAATCGCACAGCATGGCCAGTTCGCAACCACCGCCCAGCGCATAGCCCGACACAGCTGCGATGATAGGTTTGCGCGCCCGTCGCAGGGCATCCCAATTGCCGCCCAGATAATCGGCCTTGTAGACATCCATGTAGGACCAGCCCGCCATCGCGCTGATGTCGGCCCCGGCGGCAAATGCCTTTTCGCTGCCTGTCAGCACCATCGCGCCGATATCGTCATCGGCCTCGAACGCCTGGACAGCCGCCGATAGCTCGTCGATGACTTCGTTGCTGAGTGCATTCAGGACCTGAGGGCGGTTCAGGGTCAGCAGCCCCACGCGCCCACGGACCTCGACCTTTACCAATGCTTCGCTCATAGTGCCTCCACAGTAAACTAAGGAAATGAAAGACGAACCGATCCGCTACCAAGTGCAGTTGGCCGACCCTGCCGGCCACCGCTACGCCATCCGACTGACCATTTCGCAGCCCGACCCCAACGGCCAACTGCTGCGCCTGCCTGCCTGGATTCCCGGCAGCTACCTGATTCGTGATTTTGCCCGACAGATTGAAACTCTGCAGGCGCGCGACGACACGGGCGCAGTGGCTGTCGATAAAACCGACAGCCATACCTGGCGCTGCGCCCAGACCAGCGGCCCCCTGACGGTCGATTACATCGTCTACGCCTGGGATCTGTCGGTGCGCGGTGCGCATTTCGACGAAAGCCACGCCTTTTTCAACGGCTGCAGCCTGTTTCTGGCCGTCGTAGGCCAGGAATCTCGGCCTTGCCTGCTGGACATCCGCCCGCCCGCGCACACAAAAGACTGGCAAGTCCACACCAGTCTGCCGCCGGCAGCCGGCCAGCCGGGCTGCGCCAAACCTCGCGGCTTCGGCTGCTACCACGCCAGCGACTACGACGCGCTGATCGACCACCCCGTGGAAATCGGCACCCCGCAGCACATCAGCTTCAACGCCTGCGGCGCGACCCATCACCTGGTCTTTACTGGTGTGGCGCCGCAACTGGATCTGCAGCGCATCGCCACCGACGTGCAAAAAATCTGCACGGCGCAAATCGAACTGTTCGAACCGGATTCCCGGCAAGCCCCATTTCTGGACAGCGCCGGCCACTACACCTTTCTGACCATGATCACGGGAGACGGCTATGGCGGCCTGGAACACCGGGCTTCCACGGCGCTGATGATTGCTCGCCACGATTTGCCCATGCGCGGCCAGCCGGCGCCGGAAGGCTATGAAACTTTCCTGGGCCTGGTCAGCCACGAATACTTCCACACCTGGAACGTCAAACGCATCAAACCAGCGGCATTCGCCCCCTATGACCTCAGCCAGCCCAATCACACGCGGCTGCTCTGGGTATTCGAAGGCTTCACCTCGTACTACGACGACCTGATGCTGCTGCGCGCAGGCGTCATTGACGAACCCGCCTACCTGAAAATACTGGCCCGCACCCTGGATCAGGTGCTGCGCGGTGGCGGTCGCCTGAAGCAATCCGTCGCCGACAGCTCTTTTGACGCCTGGACGCGCTATTACAAGCAGGATGAAAACTCACCCAACGCACTGGTCAGCTACTACACCAAGGGATCCCTGGTGGCCCTGGGGCTGGATCTGGAAATCCGCCATCGGTCCGGTCAGTCCCGCAGCCTGGACGACGTCATGCGCCTGCTGTGGGATCGCTATGGTCGCGACTTCTACCAAGGCCGCCCGCAAGGGGTGCCGGAAGACGCCCTGCCCGCGCTCATCCTTGAGGCCACCGGCGTGGACGTCAGCCGCTTCTTGCAGCAATATGCAGAAGGCTGCGCCGACGTCCCCCTGAAAGAAGCCCTGGCCCGCGACGGCATCGCCTTGACCGCAGAACCAGAACACGCCCGACCCGCGCTGGGCGTGCGCAGCAAAGCGGAACAGCACGGCCTGCGCCTGACGACCGTTTACGAAGGCGGCTCCGCCCATCAGGCCGGCCTGTCCGCCGGCGATCTGCTGATCGCCGCCGACGGCCTGCGCATCACCGATGCCGCCGCACTGGACAGGCTGCTGGATGTTCATCAGGCAGGCGATCGCATCACCCTGCACGTCTTCCGACGCGACGAGCTGCGCCAGTATCAGGCGCAACTGGAACCCGCCGTGCTAAAGCACAAACTGGAACGCACCGCCGCAGCGGATCTTTCTTCCGGGATCACCGCATGAATTCCACCCGCCGTGTGATTCTGGATGATCTGCAGGTATCGGCGTCCATCGGCATGCTGGATCACGAGCGGACCGCCCGCCAGCCGCTGCGCATTTATGCGGAATTCGATACCGACGCCTCGCGCCCTGTGGACGACGCCAACATCGGCAGCGTGCTGGACTACCGCCTGCTGCGCGACGCCCTGATCCAGGAAGCCGCCCAGGCCCACACCGATCTGCTGGAAACCCTGGTGGATCGATCTCTGACCCGTATTCTGCAAGACTTTCCAGACGTCCTGCACGCCCGCATCCGCATCTGCAAACCGCAGGCCTTCGAGGACTGCGCCGCCGTCTGCATCGAACAATCGCGCCGCCGCACACCCGCCTGAACCCGCCATCATGTCCGCCTCCACCGCCCACCCCCACGCCCCTGCCGACGACAGCGCTCCCTTTGCGCAGCACACTCGCCACAGCGTCAACGAAAACAAACTGATCAAGCGGCTGCTGCGCGAAACCGGCAAAGCCATCGGCGACTACCAGATGATCGAGGACGGCGACCGCGTCATGGTCTGCCTGTCGGGCGGCAAGGATTCCTACGGCCTGCTGGACATCCTGCTGACACTGCGCGAACGCGCGCCCATCAATTTCGACATCATTGCGGTCAATCTGGATCAAAAGCAGCCGGGATTTCCGGAACACGTGCTGCCTGACTACCTCAGTTCCCGCGGCATCCCCTTTCACATCGAAAACCAGGACACCTATTCGGTGGTCAAACGACTGATCCCGGAAGGCAAGACCACCTGTTCTCTGTGCTCGCGCCTGCGCCGGGGCATCCTGTACCGGGTGGCCCGCGAACTGGGCGCCACCAAGATCGCACTGGGCCACCATCGCAACGACATCCTGGCGACGTTTTTTCTGAACCTGTTCTACGGCGGGCGCATGAAAGCCATGCCCCCGAAGTTGGTCTCGGACAACGGCGAACACATCGTCATCCGCCCCCTGGCCTATGTCCGCGAAAAAGACCTGATCGCCTATGCGAAGCTGCGCGAGTTCCCCATCATCCCCTGCAATCTGTGCGGGTCACAGGAAAACCTGAAGCGCAAGGAAGTCAGCCGCATGCTGGAAGAATGGGACCGGCATTTCAGCAACCGGACCTGGAATATCTTCCGCGCGCTGTCGCATGTCGTGCCGTCCCACCTGATGGACCCGAACCTGATGGACTTCGGCAATCTGCGCCCGACGGGTCAGGCCGATGCCAACGGCGACCGGGCCTTCGACGAGGAAGACTTCCCCATGCCCGCGTTTGCGGAAGACGAAGACGACGCACTGACCGAACACGCCATCGCCCGCCCCAGGGTGCGCGGCCATATGGGCTAGCACCAAACAGGCGCTGCGACAGATTGTCGACGACCGGTGATCGGTCGCACCCCGCGGTTCAACCCAGCGCCGTATCCAGGAACATCATCACTCCGAACCCCGCCATCAGCCCCACCGTGGCAGCCGTCTGGTGCCCGTTGCTATGCGTTTCGGGGATGACCTCGTGGGACACCACAAAGATCATGGCGCCGGCGGCGATGCCCAGACTGATCGGATAAGCGATGGGCAGGCCGCTGGCCATGCCGACCCCGACCAAGGCCCCCAGGGGCTCCATCAAGCCCGAGGCAACCGCCACGCCCACGGCGGGCTTCATGCCCAGACCAATCGCCCGCAGTGCCAGCGCGATAGCCAGACCTTCGGGAATATCCTGGATGGCAATGGCCATGGTCAACGGCACACCGACCGAGAGATCCCCCTGGGCGAACCCCACCCCGATGGCCATGCCTTCAGGCAGATTGTGCAAAATGATGGCCAACACGAAGAGCCAGACCCCGCTGACCCGCTCGACTGCCGGCCCCTGCTGGCCGGCGCTTTTGTGGACGTGGGGGGTGAAATAATCCAGCCCCAGCATCAGCAGCACCCCCAGGGCCAGGCCCACCACCACGGTGAAGGCCGCTCCCGTGCCGCTGCCCAGTTGGTCACGGGCAGCATCCAACCCCGGCAAAATCAAGGAAAACGAGGCCGCTGCCAGCATCATGCCGGCGGCGAACCCCAGCATGCAGTCCTGGGCGCGCGTGTCGACCCGGCGCAGCACCAAGGCCCCCAAGGCCCCCAGCGCAGTGGCGCCAAAACCGGCCAAACCTCCCAAGGCGGCATAGCCCAGATAATCGCGGTTATCGCCGGAAAAAGATTCCACCCCGCTACTGAGCAGCAGCCAGAGCACCGCCAGCAAGGCCACCAGCAGGCCCACGGCTGGAATCCGGTGTTCCAACAACTGGCGGCGCCAGGCATTCACTATCGAAACCGCCATTCATTTCCCCTAGAACAAAATAAAAAACCAGATCAGCTGAATGCTTGATCTGGGGCGCGGACGAAATCTTGGACTACTTGGGTGTAGTTCATGTATCCGTATGAGGATCGTTTACGGGCCGAGAAACAGCAAGCAGTCATCACACTGAACACACGCGCTGGCTCGACAAAGGAGGTGGCTGCCGTGCCTCTGGGACCTGGCCATTGACCTCGCGATCGATGGCGTACAGGGTCTGGGCGGCCACCGGGCTTTGTCTGGGTTGAGTCCTATTTCGTACAGGATCGAGTGCAGCAACGCGAAAGCCCCATCACGTTGTCAGCCAAGCGCGGCTTCAATAGCGGTTTTATAGACGTTTTCATCTGGCAGTGTGACGTTATTGAACGCCTCTTGAACCTTGTAAACCGTGGTCGAATGTGGCGGCAGTGCTTTCAGCGGCACCGCGGCCCCGTCGATGATGTCTGTTTCTCCGTGTTCATAGGCAAGAAACGTGATCGATGCCGGTTGCAAGGCATAGCGGATCAAACCACCAACGCCACCCAGGCGGGCCATGATCCGCGTGTAAACGGGTTGAGGGCAGACGAAGAACAAACCTTTCCGGCACAACGCTTCACGTTGCAGCACCTGGCCCTTGTAGATCAGTTGGGGAAGGATGCGTTTGTTGACGTTTTCCCAGTTCAGGCCGACCGTGGTTGCCGGGTTCGTGCGTTCCGGCGTCAGTAAGGCTTCCCGACCGTTGCGGTAGTTGCCCGTTGTATCGATGGTCTGAACTTCGACGGCGACAAACTCTTTCAGTTTGCCACTGGCATCAAGCAACGCCAGCACCCAATCCACGAAGTAACTGCCCGCGCCGTCTTTTTGAGGCAAGCGCAATTCGCCGCCCCAGCGTTTGCCGAACACGGCTACGACCGGCGCTTGTTTCGCTCGCGCCCGCGCCGATGCTTGCCTGCCTGCGATCAGTTCTAAATTGTCGTCAAACGCGATCTTCGCCACGTCGTACAGGACGCGGTACTTGTCCGCGTACAAGCGGATAGGGCAGCAAATTACCGGGCCAGAAGTCACCGGCTTGATAGTGCAAACGCCAGCGATGGTCCCGTCACTCAACCGCTTTTCGCACCCTTCGGACAAGTAGGGACATTGCTTGTCCGTCGCGGCAGCTACTGCTTCCGGCGAGTGGTCATCGGAACGATAACCGAAGAACTCCCAAATCGTTCCCGCCACTATGCCACCCTGGCCTTGCGCTCGGCCTTGCGAACACTCCCCAGCGCATGGGCGATAGCTCGCCCGACGGCTGCGCCCAGCAGCGGCGGCACAGCGTTACCCACCTGTTCGTATTGCTCAACCCGTGAACCACAAAAGACGTAGGTGTCAGGAAAGGACTGGATGCGTGCCGCTTCGCGCACGGTAAAGGTTCTGTCCTGCTCGTAATGGAAGTAAGCGCCCCAATGTGGGTCGCACTTGGTCAGGATGGTGGAGGCGAGGCCGTCAGGACTGATCCGACCGTAACGCTTCGTGTGGTCACTGCGCCGCGCCATGCGCATCCCGCGTGGCAACAAGGCATCGGGAATGTCCGTCCAATTCCCACCCGGCGGGATATGCGTCATGCGTTCAAGGTTGATCTTGCCCAACTGGGCGGCCTCGTGACACGTTACCCCCGTTGAACCCACCCGCATCAGTCGCTGATACGGATTATCAGCCGGGTGCCGGTAGTCTTTGACTGGCTCGCCAATTTCGCCGTTGCGCAGCATGGGCAGATCGCCAATGGCATCCTTGACCGTGACGTGTGTCGGCAATTCCAGGGAGCGCGGCAAGTTCACCAAATTTTTCCCGGCGAATTGCGAGGTGAAATTCACCCGAACCGGTGCTTGACGCAGCGGTTCCGGGAATAGCGCCGCCGGATCGACGCCGCAACGGCTGCCAAGGATAATCGTGCGCCAGCGGGTTTGCGGCACGCCGTAATGCGGCGCGTACAGAATCCGCACGTCAGCGTCGTAGCCGAGCTGCTTCAATGATTCCAGGATCGCATCCAACGTCGCGCCGCCTTCAAACGACACCATGCCAGGGACGTTCTCGATCAAGACCGCTCGCGGCTGAAATTCGGTAACAAACCGCAGGTATTCGCGAAACAGGTGGTTCCGCGAATCCTCGGTGGAGCGCTTGGGCGCGTTGATTGAAAAGCCTTGGCAGGGCGGGCCACCGGCGATCAAATCCAATTCGCCTCGCTTCAAGCCCAATAACTTTCGGACTTTACGTGCATCGACCTTGCGAATGTCCCGGCTATCGACCTGCGTTCCTGGATGATTGGCGGCGTATGTCTGCGCGTAGCGCGGCGAAATCTCGTTGGCGTAAAGCGACGTGAATCCGGCTTCGCGTAATCCTTCGGACAGTCCGCCCGCACCTGCAAACAAGTCGAGTGAAGTTAGATGCGCTGTAGTGGTGCACATTTTCGAAAAATTTTGCCCCATAGTATTTCTCAGTTGTGCTGCGACGGGATAACGCCGCAGTGCTTGTAGATGGTAGACCTTGAGACACCATAGCTCCTTGCGACTTCTGCCACGCATGTAGCAGGATCACGTAACAGGGACTTGATGGTGCGTATTTGTTTAGGGTTTAACGCAGCAGGCCGACCGCCGTTGCGGCCTCGTGCACGGGCAGCCGCCAAGCCTGCCTGTGTTCGTTCTCGGATCAGGCTACGTTCAAACTCAGCCAGTGCGGCGAAGACTTGGAATTGAAGTTTGCCGCCCGCCGTGCCTGTGTCGATCTTCTCTGTCAGACTCTCGAAATGGATTCCCCGACTCTGCAGATCCTCAATGATCTGCACCAGGTTCGATAGGCTGCACCCCAGGCGATCCAACCGCCAGACCACCAGCGTATCAGCGGGCCGGAGGGCCTTCAAGCACCGCGCCAGTTCTTGGCGCTGAACATTTTTGCCGCTGGCCGTTTCTTCATAGATCTGAACGCACCCCGCCCGCTGCAGCGCGTCACGCTGTAGATCCAGGTGCTGATCATCGGTGGAAACGCGGGCATAGCCGATGCATTGATTCATGGACAGTTTTCAGACACTGTTAGTTGCACAAGTTGTCCGACACTTTACGGTATAGCTGTACGGAAAGCCAGTGATTTTCTAAACAATCCGAGAAACCACCGTTTGTTGAATAAGGTCTTGGACCTCGATAGCATCATAGTCTGCAGCGTTGATGTCGACCACCTTCAAACGCCGTGTCTGCACGCCGACTTGGAAGCGTTCGACAGCAGAGCCGCCTTCTGTTCGGCATCTTGAAGAGCCGTGGGATCAGGTGCGCATACTTTTGGTTGGTTGCCCAGGTACGGATGGTTGTCGCCGTCTTGCCGATCAAGGCAGATAGCTGTTCAATGAAAAGTATTTTGGGCAAGCTGCCAGAGCTAGCCAGCGGGTGCATTGTTTGCATGCATGCCTCACAAGCGAACGCGCTTGTGAGAGCCGATGCTGTTGGTGACGGCGCATCTAGCTACTTTGTCAGCTTGATGGTTTATCACCGCAACTCACGGTGCTTCCTTCACTTGGGCTCGATGAGGGCGCTGATGACCATGGATGTCCCAAGATGTTTTGCGTACAACAATCCCATCACGATTTTCAAAAATCGTTTAACTTATTGATTTTATTGGGATTTATATGGTGGGCGGTACAAGGTTCGAACTTGTGACCCCTGCCGTGTGAAGGCAGTGCTCTACCACTGAGCTAACCGCCCAATCGGAATGCTGTCAGAATCAAGGCTGGAAGCGCCATGACAGCCGATTGGAAAGACAAAGATTGTACATGAAATCGACCAAATCTGCCTGATGCTGGAAAACAATCAGGCGGATGGCCCATCGGCGATGGCCCCGGCCGGAGCCTCGATTTCACGCCATAAGCTGCGACCGCCAGCCGCCTTGTCCAGGCCGTCCAGGTAGGTTTCATGCGCCCGCAGGTCCTGCTCGCTGACCTGAATGACCGGCAGGCCGGATGCATCGAAGCGCGCCATCGCGCCGGCGGCCCTAGCGCTGAAACCGCTGCCGCTATCCTCGCCATCGCCGCCCAGCAGCGAATTCTGGCCGCGCGTCATGGCCAGCCAGACCTCGCCCAGCAATTCCGAATCCAGCAGTGCACCGTGCAAGGTGCGGTGCGCATTGGAAATCCCGAAACGATCGCAGAGCGCATCCAGATTGTTGCGCTTGCCGGGGAACATCTCGCGGGCCACCATCAAGGAATCGGTGATCTTGCCGCATAGATCGGGAAACAGCGGTAGCCCGGCCCGTTTCAATTCCGCATTCAGGAACTTCACGTCAAACGCGGCGTTGTGGATGATGACCTCGGCATCGCGTACGAAATCGACCAGTTGCTGGGCGATTTCCGGGAAACGCGGGTGGCCGGACAGGAATTCCGTCGTCAGTCCATGCACCTGCAAGGCCTCGGGGTCGCTGTCGCGGTCCGGGTTCAGATACAAATGCAGGTGGTGATTCGTCACCTGGCGGTTGACGATTTCCACACAGGCCAGCTCGACCACCCGGTGGCCCTGTTCGGGTTCCAGGCCGGTGGTTTCGGTATCCAGGACAATTTGACGCATAGTGCTCGAATATCAGTTGCTGCGGGCCAGGGATTCCACGCCCTGATTGGCCAGGGCATCGGCGCGTTCGTTGCCGGGGTCGCCGGCATGGCCCTTGACCCATCGCCAGTGTAGTTCATGCTGCCCGGCCAAGGCATCCAGGTCCTGCCACAGATCGGCGTTTTTCACGGGCTTTTTGTCGGCGGTGCGCCAGCCCCGCTGCTTCCAATTGGGCAACCATTGCGTCATGCCCTTTTGCACATACACGGAATCCGTGTGCACCGTCACCACACAACGGCGCTTCAACGCTCGCAGCGCCTGAATGACCGCCATCAGTTCCATCCGGTTGTTGGTGGTCAGCGCCTCGCCGCCATGCAGGGTCTTTTCATGCACGCCCTGGCGCAGCAAAGCGCCCCAGCCCCCTGGACCCGGATTGCCTTTGCATGCCCCGTCCGTCCAGATATCCACCTGCGGTTCCGCCATCTGCTTTTTTCCTACTTGAATACTGTCTATCCGGATCAGCGGCGCGCATCGTCCACCTGACTGGCCACAGGCGCTACGGCGCCGCGCCGCATCCGGCGCCGGCGGCTCTTGCGCCAAGCGGGACCGACCAGACGCAGGCTGGACACCCGCTTGACGGCAGCGATAGCATAGACTGCCCCACCTGCCGGCCACCAGCGATCACCGGCGTGTTCCATGAACTGCCAGCGCTGCAACCAGGCAGATGTCGCGCACAAGGGCACGTAACAACCAAAACGACCGCGATCGAGCTCGAAGGATAACAGCTTGAACCAGTCCTTCAGCCGTGACGGCGAGACCTGGGACGGCACCGGAATCGGCAACTGCAGGGCCAGACCCGGCAAGGACTCCCTCAAGCCCCATAGGCTATAGGGATTGAATCCGGTCATCACGACCCGCCCTTCGGGCATCAGCACACGCTCGACTTCGCGCAGCACCTGATGGGGGTCGTTGCACCATTCCAGGGTATGCGGCATGACCATCAGGTCGACGCTCTGGGCATCAAAAGGCAATTGTTCCGGTTCGCAGATCAGGCGCCCGGCCCGGGTGCCAAAAGGAGCGCTGGGGCTATGCGCCCAGACCTTGTGAGGGATGCGGTTGGCCTGCAGCAAATCCCAATGCGGCAGGCCGATTTGTATGGCATGATAACCAAAGGCATTGCCGACCATGGCGTCGACCTGCCGCTGTTCCCAGGCGCGCACATACTGCCCGACCGGTGTTTCCAGCCATTCCGCCAATTCGATCGGCATTGCGCGTTGCGGTGCCACCCAGCCCCCTCCATCATGAATTTCGTCACTCCGACCACTGATGCGCCGGCCTTGCTGACGCCCATCCCCGCCCTATCCGACAATTACATCTGGATGGTACAGAGAAACGGCCACGCCATTGTGATCGATCCCGGCGAAGCAGCGCCGGTACTGGCCCAGCTGACACACGGCCTGATCCTGGAAGCCATCCTGATCACCCATCATCATCACGACCACGTCGGCGGCGTGCAGGCATTACACCAGCGAACCGGGGCCCGCGTCTACGGGCCGCGCCATGAAAACATCCCGATCTGCGACGTCCGCCTGGGCGAACACGACATCGTCGACCTGCCCGGCACCGGTCTGCACTTCCAGGTCCTGGACATTCCCGGCCACACCGCCGGGCACATCGCCTACGTGGGGCACCTGGACACCGAACAGACTGCTATTTTCTGCGGCGATACGCTGTTTGCAGCGGGCTGCGGACGCCTATTCGAAGGCACCCCTGCACAAATGCTCGATTCCTTGGGTAAAATCGGGTGTTTGCCGCCGGATACCTTGGTGTGCTGTGCACACGAATACACGGCGGCTAATATCCGTTGGGCCCTGCAAGTTGAACCCGCCAATGCGGTGCTGCAGGCGCGCGCTCAGGACACGGCACGGCTGCGTGCCCAGGGTCTGCCGACCGTCCCATCACGGCTGGGCCTGGAACTGCAGACCAACCCGTTTCTGCGCACCAGCCACCCAGATGTCCGGGCGGCGGCCAGCCAACATGCCGCCGCGCTGCTGAACACGCCCCAGGCGGTTTTTGCGTGCCTGCGCGAATGGAAAAACGATTTCAAATGATCCTCTCATGAAAATCCTGCGATTGATGCTGCCGCTGATGCTGGTCATACTGGCCGGCTGCGCCACCCACCGCACTTCCACCGATCAACGCCAGGCCTACGTGGCGGAAGACACGTCCCGCACGGTTGACCTGACCCACCCCCCACGCGATATGTGGGACCGCATCCGACGCGGCTTTTCCATCCCCAACCTGCATAGCGAACGCGTCGACTACTGGACCGACTACTACGCCGGGCACCCGCAGTCCGTCCTGCTCATGAGCCAGCGCGCAGGCAAATATCTGTACTACATCGTCGACGAACTGAACCGTCGCGGCCTGCCGACCGAACTGGCCCTGCTGCCCTTCGTTGAATCCGCCTATAACCCCAACGCACTGTCGCGATCCAAGGCCTCCGGCCTGTGGCAGTTCATCCCCAGCACAGGCTTGCACTACAAACTGCAGCAGGACTGGTGGCGCGACCAGCGGCGCGACCCGGTTGCATCCACCCAGGCAGCGCTGGATTACCTCAGCTATCTGTACGATTTTCAGGGCGACTGGTATCTGGCGCTGGCGTCCTACAACTGGGGCGAAGGCGCCGTCAAACGCGCCATGGACAAGGCGGTCAACAACGACAAGCAGCCGATCTACACCCAGCTGGACATGCCCGACGAAACGCGCAACTACGTCCCCAAGCTGCAAGCCATCAAAAACATCATCGCCCGCCCGGACAAATACGGCATCACCCTGCCCAACGTCAGCAACAGCCCCTATTTCACAACCGTCCATAAGTCACGCGATATGGATATCGCCGTGGCGGCTGCGCTGGCCGAAATGCCCCTTGAGGACTTCCGCGCCCTGAATCCGGCGTACAACCGCCCTGTCATACTGGCGCAGCACAACCCCGCGCTGCATCTGCCGCTGGACAAGGTCGATGTCTTCAACGACAACCTGAAAACCTATACGGGCCAACTGACTTCCTGGCAGATCGTGCAACCGACGCGCGGTCAGTCGCTGGCCGCCATCGCCAAATCCCACGGCATCAGCCTGGATCAACTGCGCCAGGCCAACAACCTGACATCCCGGCAGACGCGGGCGACGTCCGCAACCCTGCTGATTCCCGCTACAGAAAACGGAAACAAGGCTGGCATCCGGCTCGCCTCTTACGACCCGGATGACGACCAGCGCGCGGCCCCTCAGGTCGCGGCCCAGACGCGCCCGTCTCAGGCCGCCGACTCGACCAAGCGGGTACATGCCGTACGCCTGACCCAGGCCCCCAGCATCCGCACCCACACGATCCGCAAGGGCGATACCCTGTATTCCCTGGCAAGACGCTACAACACCTCGGTAGACGCCTTGCGCAAGCTGAACAACCTCAAGAACTCATCCCTGTCCACCGGCCAACGCCTGCGCGTGCCCGGTACCGACGTGCAGGGCTAAAAATTCACCAACAGGAATAACACATCATGGGCTTTCTGAACGGCAAACGCATTCTCATCACCGGCGTACTCTCCAACCGGTCCATCGCCTACGGCATTGCGCATGCCTGCCGCGCCCAAGGCGCCGAACTCGCCCTGACCTACGTCGGAGAACGCTTCGAAGATCGAGTGCGCGGTTTTGCCAAGGACCTGGGCAGCGACATCGTCATCCCCTGCGACGTCGGCGACGACGCCCAGATCGACGCGGCCTTTGCCGCCCTGGGCGAGCGCTGGGACGGTCTGGACGGCCTGGTGCATTCCATCGGCTTTGCGCCGCGCGAGGCCCTGGAAGGCGATTTTCTGGACGGCATGACCCGCGAAAACTTCCGTGTCGCCCACGATATTTCTGCCTACAGTTTCCCGGCCCTGGCCAAGGCCGCTCTGCCCCTGCTGGCAGGCCGCAATGGGTCCGTGCTGACCCTGTCCTACCTGGGCGCCGAAAAGGCCATCCCCAACTACAACATGATGGGTCTGGCCAAGGCATCTCTGGAAGCCAGCGTGCGTTACCTGGCGAAATCCCTGGGCAAAAAGGGCCTGCGCGCCAACGGCATTTCCGCCGGGCCGATCAAGACCCTGGCCGCCAGCGGCATCCGCGATTTTTCCAATATGCTGAAATACGTGGAATCCCAGTCCCCCCTGGGCCGCAACGTGACCATCGAAGACGTGGGCAATGCCGCGTCCTTCCTGCTGTCGGACCTGGCCGCCGGCATCACGGGCGAAATCCTGCACGTGGACTGTGGTTTTTCTAATACCGTGCCGGGAATGGACTGATAATCTCATCCACCAGCAACCAGCACCAGGCAGGCCGCCGTGGCGACATCGGAACAGGACAGAACCCGCAGCAAACTGCAGGGCTTTCTGGAAGACAAGCTCAAATGGCACGACTACACCCATCTGGTCGTCGCCGACGACGATATGGATCCGGCCACCTGGTTTTTGCATACCGTTGGTCTGGCCCGGTCCGGACAGCCTGAGCTGATCATCACGGGCACTCTGGATCACGCGCTGGCGATGGACGTCATTTCCGACGTCGTCGCCTACAGCCGCCACCAGGCGGACGGCCTGTCCGACGGGCAGCCGCCGGTCGATGCCGTGCGGATGCCCATTCTGCTGCGGGATGTCTCGACCCCGTTTGTACTGACGCAACGGGTGGCTCAGGCCAGCAGCCGCTTCGGCGGATCGATTCGGGTCTTTCAGATTGTCTGGGCCGATGCGACAGGCCGTTTTCCGGACGATCCGGATTACGACCAGTCGGAAAATCCGCAACAAATGCTGTGGGATGCTGGTCTCAAGCCCTGATCAGGCCATGCGCCCTGTTCTAACTGCGATTTCCGGCGGCTCTACTGGAAAGACAAAAAAGCCCTAGAGCGTTCGTTCTCTAGGGCTTTCTAGACCGTCGCGGACGATCTTGGGTGTGTCTTTGGCGGACAGAGGGGGATTCGAACCCCCGATACGCTATTCACGTATACACGCTTTCCAGGCGTGCGCCTTCAACCACTCGGCCACCTGTCCTGCACACCTGGCACGCATACGCGCCAAGCGAAGTCCGTTATTCTAGCATGAATATATCTGTCAATAGGCTACCGCCCGGGGCGGGCCGGTCGTATATCAGGCCAGGCTGGGCGCTGGCACCGGCACGGCCCCCATGGCGCCCACCATCCGCTCGACATAGCGGGCGATCAGATCGATCTCCAGATTGACAGGAGAACCAATCTGCAGATTGCGCAAGGTCGTGACCTGCACCGTATGGGGAATCAGATTGATGGATATTTCAGTGCCTTCTTCCTGATCGTCCACCCGATTGACAGTCAGGCTGACGCCGTTGACCGTGATGGACCCCTTGTACGCCAGGTATTTCGAGAGGTGCGCGGGCACGATGACGCGCAGCTCCGTGGATTCACCCACGGATTCGAAACACGTCACCTGCCCGACCCCATCGACGTGACCAGCGACCAGATGCCCATCCAGGCTGTCGCCCAGCCGCAGGGCGTGTTCCAGATTGACCTCGCCCTCGCGGTCCAGGCCGCAGGTACGCACCAGGCTTTCTCGCGAGACGTCCACTTCGAACGTGGATTCGTGCAGGGACACCACCGTCATGCAGGCCCCCTGAATCGCGATCGAATCCCCCAGTCGGCTTGCCTGCAGGGGCAGATCGCCCGCCGCAATCACCAATCGCACCCCGGCATCTTCCTGATCACCCAGGGGGCGCACCTCGGTAATACGACCAACCGCCGCGACGATTCCTGTAAACATGAGCATTCCATCCATCAAAATTGCCGTCATCCGGCCTAGGCAGACGGCAGACCGCACGCGGCCCGCAAGGCTTGCCAATGGCCGGCGTGCCGCAGCCGCAGCCGCATGTCCGCGCCCAACTGTACCGCATCCAGAAATTCGAAGCGGTAGGCTCGATCCAGCGCGGGGATGGGCGCCGGCAACGCGGCCAGCCCCTGCCCGGCGCCGACGATACTCGGGGCGACGTAGGCCACCCATTCATCCACATGGCCGCCCGCCACCAACGCGCCTTGCAGTCGAGAACCGGCTTCGACATGGACTTCGTTGATTTCATGATCGCCCAACCAGCGCAGCAAGGCAGCCAAATCCAAGGCGCCGCTGTCGTCCGGCGGCAGCATGATGACACGCACATTGCGCCCGGCCAGGCGAGCGGTCTTGCCGGCGTCCGCGTGCGCGGTAAAAATCCATACAGGATTGCCATTGAACAGCTGCGCCTGTTCCGAAATCGCAAATTGCGTATCCAGCACCGCCCGGATGGGCTGCCGGGTGGTCGGAACGGCGCGCACGTCCAACAGCGGATTATCGGCCTGCACCGTGCCGATGCCGGTCAGCACCATGCACGCTCTGGCGCGCCAGCCGTGACCGTCGGCGCGAGCGGCATCGCCGGTGATCCATTGGGATTGCCCGTCCGACAAAGCCGTATAACCGTCAAAGGACGAGGCTGACTTCAACCACAACCAGGGAGTGCCGCGCGTCATGCGAGCGCAAAACCCAGGGTTCTGCGCCAAGGCATTTTCAGCCAGCAGGCCCACGTCGACGTCGATGCCGGCGGCCCGCAACCGTGCTATCCCCTGCCCCGCCACCCTGGGGTTGGGGTCTTGCATGGCGACCACTACGCGACGGACGCCGGCAGCGATCAAGGCATCGGCGCAAGGCGGTGTGCGCCCCTGGTGACTGCAGGGTTCCAAGGTGACGTAGGCCGTGGCCCCCTGGACATCCTGTTGTTCCTGCTGTGCCGCCCACAAGGCCTGGGCCTCGGCATGCCGACCGCCCGCCTCTTGTGTATGGCCTTCGGCCAGCCAGCGGCCATCGCGCACCAGCACGCAGCCGACGCGAGGATTCGGATTGCTGAGATACAAGGATTGTTCCGCCACCGCCAGCGCCCGCCGCATCCAGCGGTGGTCTTCGGTGGACTGGTGAGCGGCGTCAGGTGTGTTCATCGTCGGCGGCGCGGAATTCATCGATGGCATGCACGAATTCGCGGATGTCCTCGAAGCTGCGATAGACGGATGCGAAGCGGACGTACGCCACCTGATCCAGCTGCCGCAATTCGGCCATGACCAACTCGCCCACATGACCCGAGGAGACCTCGCGCTTGCCGCTGGTCAGCAGACGTTCCTGGATGCGGATCACCGCCGCATCCAGGTCCGGCGCGCTGACGGGGCGTTTGCGCAAAGCCAGGGCCATGCTGGAACGCAGCTTTGCGGGATCGAAATCCGTACGCGTGCCGTTGCGTTTCACCACGGCAGGCATCATCAGGTCGACGCGTTCATAGGTGGTGAAGCGCCGATCGCAGGCCGTGCAGCGCCGACGGCGGCGGATCGTGTCGCCTTCCTCGGAGACCCGTGAATCCACCACCTGCGTATCGACACAGTTGCAGAACGGACACTTCATCGGCCTACCGGGCGCCCTCAGGCGCCCGCCTCCTTAGCGATAAACCGGCAGACGCGCCGTCAGGGCATTGACCTGATCCCGCACACGGGCGATGTTGTCGGCATCGTTGGGATTATCCAGCACGTCGGCAATCAGGTTGCCGGTGAGCTCGGCTTCGGCCTCTTTGAAGCCGCGCGTCGTCATGGCGGGCGTGCCCAGACGGATGCCGCTGGTGACGAAGGGCTTTTCCGGATCATTGGGAATCGCGTTCTTGTTCACGGTGATGTGCGCATCGCCCAGCACGGCTTCAGCAGCCTTGCCGGTAATGCCTTTCGCCCGCAGATCGACCAGCATCACGTGGCTTTCGGTGCGGCCCGAGACGATGCGCAGGCCGCGCTTGACCAGGGTATCGGCCAGCACGCGGGCATTGGCCGCCACCTGAGCGGCGTAGGCCTTGAATTCGGGCTGCAGGGCTTCGCCAAAGGCAACGGCCTTGGCGGCGATGACGTGCATCAGGGGGCCACCCTGGATGCCGGGGAAAATCGCGGAATTGATGATCTTCTCGTATTCGGATTTCATCAGGATCACGCCGCCGCGCGGCCCGCGCAGGGACTTGTGCGTGGTGGTGGTGACGAAATCGGCGTGCGGCACCGGATTGGGGTATTCGCCGCCGGCCACCAGTCCAGCATAGTGGGCGATGTCCACCATGAACAAGGCGCCGTTATCGTGCGCAATGCGGGCCATGCGTTCGAAGTCGATGCGCAGGGAATAGGCCGACGCCCCGCCCACGATCAGCTTGGGCTTGAGCGTGCGGGCGAGTTCTTCCAGCCGGTCATAGTCCAGGGCCTCGTTGGCGTCCAGGCCATAGGAATGGAAGTCGTACAGCTTGCCCGAAGCGTTCACAGGAGAGCCATGCGTCAAGTGACCACCTTCGGCCAAGCTCATGCCTAGCACCTTGTCACCGGGCTTCAGCACCGCCATGTAGACGGCCTGATTCGCCTGGGACCCCGAATTGGGCTGCACGTTGGCCGCTTCCGCGCCAAAGATTTGCTTGACCCGATCAATCGCCAGTTGCTCGACGACGTCGACATATTCGCAGCCGCCGTAGTACCGCTTGCCGGGATAGCCCTCTGCGTATTTGTTCGTCAGTTGCGTGCCCTGGGCCTGCATGACGGCCGGACTGGCGTAGTTCTCGGACGCGATGAGTTCGATGTGCTGTTCCTGGCGGACATTTTCCTGCTGAATAGCTGCCCAGATGGCGGGATCAGCCTTATCAAGAGTACGGGTGCGGTCAAACATGAGGGATCCTGAAGACGAGGGAGAAGGAATCAAGGGGCGCCGCCTGGGCGGCAAAGCAAATCATTCTAGCGCGAAGCCGCCCGATCACAGGGCATGCAAACGCGGATTCAGGGTATAAGTGCCGGTGATCGAGGCCTGGGCCAGCACATGGCCCTGCATGGCCGCCAGCGCCTGCGCCCCCGTAAAGCGCCCGGACACATCGAGTTCGGCGACATCCAACGCATACACGGTCAAGGTATAGCGATGGATGCGGGCGTCGTTCCAGGGCGGGCACGGGCCGTCATAGCCGAAATAATCACCGTTCATGTCGCGATCCGAGGCGAACCATCCGGTGTAGTCATTCAGGCCCTGACGGGTGCCGTCCAGCGACAGCGGGCCGGCCTTGCCGCGCGGCGTAATGCCGCTGGCATAGCTGCCCTCGGCCAGGCTGCGGACATCGGCAGCGACGTCCACCAGCACCCAGTGATAGAAATCCGCGCGCGGCAGATCCGCCGGCACCTCGCGCCCGACCTGATTGACATCGTCGGGTTGGCTGGGTGCATCGGCGTCGACGCACAACACGGCAAAGGAACGGACGCCATCGGGCACGTCCGTCCAGGCCAGATGCGGGTTGTTGTTGCCGGCCAAGGCCACATGATTTTGCGGATCGATGCGCGCGAAGGCATTGTGTTCGGGAATGATCCCTTGATCCGGAAAAGAGTCGCTATGCAGTTTCATGGGGCCTCCGGGGAAAACAGGTCTAGGTCAGCGTGACCTTGGCAAATTTGCGTTTGCCGACCTGCATGACGTACGTGCCGGCGGGCAGCTGCAAGGATTTATCTTCGATGCGGTCGCCGTCGATGCGCACGCCGCCTTGTTCGATATTACGCTGGGCTTCGGACGCCGAGGCCGCCAGGCCGGATTCCCGCAGGACCTTCAGAATGCCCATGGGCGCCGCGCCCGCCGTGATCTCTGGCAAATCGTCAGGGATGGCGCCGTCGCGAAACTGGGCGTTGAAATGGTCCAACGCCTGCGCCCCCTGGCCGCTGCCATGAAAGCGGTCGACGATTTCCTGCGCCAGCATGACCTTGGCGTCGCGGGGATTGCGCCCGCCCGCAATATCCGACTGCAAGGCGGCGATTTCTTCCATTGACCGGAAGGACAACAGTTCGAAATACCGCCACATCAGGGTGTCAGAGATCGACATCAACTTGCCGAACATGGAATCGGGTGCTTCCGTGATGCCGATATAGTTGCCCTTGGATTTGGACATCTTTTCGACACCGTCGGTGCCTTCGAGCAGCGGCATGGTCAACACGCACTGGGGTTCCTGGCCGTATTCCTTTTGCAGTTCACGGCCCACCAGCAGATTGAATTTCTGATCGGTGCCACCCAGTTCCAGATCGGCCTTCAGCGCCACGGAATCGTAGCCCTGCAACAGCGGGTACAGGAATTCATGCACCGAGATCGGTACCCCACCCTTGAATCGCCGGGTGAAATCATCGCGTTCCATCATCCGGGCCACGGTATAGCGCGACGCCAACTGGATCAGGCCGCGCGCGCCCAAGGGATCGCACCATTCGGAGTTGTAGCGGATTTCAGTCCGGCTGGGATCCAGCACCAGGCTGGCCTGAGCGTAGTAAGTCTTGGCGTTTTCCTGGATCTGCTCTGGCGTCAGCGGCGGGCGGGTCGCATTGCGCCCACTGGGATCGCCAATCTGCGCGGTGAAATCGCCAATCAGAAAAATCACCGTATGCCCCATATCCTGCAACTGGCGCATTTTGTTCAGGACGACCGTGTGGCCCAGATGGATATCGGGCGCGGTCGGGTCCAGACCCAATTTGATGCGCAACGGCGTGCCGGTTGCGCGGCTACGGGCCAGTTTGGAGGCAAAATCAGCGGCAACGAGCAATTCGTCGCAGCCCCGCTGAGCCACGCGCAGATCGTGTGCAATCTGGGGGTCGTCGGGGGCGAAAGAGGACGGCATGATAAGCGATCTATCAGAAAAAATTAAAAAGTGCTCGAAAAACCGGAATTAATGCGCTAGCATAACGTGCCATCGCAGCTTCTGTACAACACATTCACGGCTCGAGCAAATGCGGAGCCTCATATTAGCAGAGCCCTCCGCTACAGGTGATCCATCGGGCAGGCCCGCTGTTGCGCATCCATCCATGCGTCGCGCCTGCCGGATCAGACACCCAGCACCGCCCGGACCGACCGAACACCCTACCGCCCATGACGCCTGACGCCCACCAGACACCACGCCACAGACATATCACCCGTAGTCTTCTCTTCGCCGCCGGAGGCCTGTTTCTGACCGCCGCCGCATTGGCCGTCGTCAAACCCGCCCCCCAGCCCGAACCCATTTTCCAAGCCCGCCAGACGCTGGATCTGCCCCCCATGGGCAGCCAGCAACAGGACGCTGCCCCCTATGTCGCCTCGACCCGCATTCGTCGGGGCGATACGGTATCTGCTCTGCTGCATCGCCTGGGGGTCAACGAAGACGGCCTGCTGGTTTTCCTGACCCACGAAAAAGACGCACGTTCGATCTACAAGCTCTACCCAGGCCGCACGATCAAGGCCGCCCTGGACGAACAAGGCAATCTGGTCTGGCTGCGCTATGCCCATACCCCTGGCAGCAGTGTCAAATCCGGCATCGAATCCGCCTGGCTGGAAGTCCGGCCTGATGGCAAAGGCCAGTTCACTGCCCAGGAACGCACTGTCGCCGCGGCGCAGGAAACGCGAGTAGCCGAAGGCGAAATCACCAGCTCGCTGTTCGGCGCGGCGGATGAGGCTCAGGTCCCGGATGCCGTCACCATGGAAATGGTGGACATCCTGGGAAGCCGCATGGATTTCCTGAAAGATCTGCGCAAAGGCGACCGCTTCCGCATCGTCTACGACGCCTACATGCACGACGGCGAAGAGGTCGGCTCGGGCCGCATCCGCGCCTTGGAATTCATCAACAAGGGCAAGACCTACAGCGCTCTCTGGTTCCAGGACGCTCATGGCCAGGGCGGCTACTACGATTTTTCCGGCGCCAGCCTGAAAGGCGCCTTTCTGCGCACGGCCATCAAATTCACCCGGATCAGTTCACGCTTCGGCATGCGCATGCATCCCATCCACAACAAATGGACCGGACACAAAGGCGTCGACTATGCAGCCCCGTCGGGCACCCCGATTCATGCCACGGCTGACGGCACGGTGGACTTCATCGGCAAGCAAAACGGCTACGGCAACGTCATCATCCTGAAGAACTTTGGCAAGTACACCACGCTGTATGCACACCAGAGCCGCTTTGCCAAGGGCCTGAAAAAAGGTGACCGCGTCCAGCAAGGCCAATTGATCGGTTACGTGGGCCAGACCGGCTGGGCAACCGGCCCGCACCTGCACTACGAATTCCGCATCGACAAGAAACCTGTGGATCCCCTGTCGGTCGACCTGCCGGTGGCCCGCCCCCTGAACCAGGCCGATCAAAAGGCATTCCAGGCCCTGGTGACCCGCTATCAGCCGCAAATGACCATGCTGGCGCGCCTGCAAGACAGTCGAATCGAACTCGCCGAACGTTAAAAAAGGGCGGCGCCATGCGCGGCAACTATTTCATCGGCCTGATGTCCGGCACCAGCACGGACGGCGTGGACGGTGTGCTGGCGCAACTATCCGACGCCATCACCGTGCGGGCGTCCGCCAGCCTGCCGCTGCCAGACGCCTTGCGCCGCGAGCTGCTGGCCCTGAACAGCCCTGGCCATAATGAACTGGCCCGAGCCGCCCAAGCCGCGAACGATCTGGCCGATTGCTATGCGCAAGCGGTTGCGTCGCTGCTCGCCCAATCCAGCCTGACAGCAGCGGACATCCACGCCATCGGCGCTCATGGACAGACCGTGCGTCATGTGCCGGAAGCAGGCTATACCCTGCAGATCAACGCCCCCGCCCGACTGGCCGAACGCACCGGCATCGCGGTCGTGGCCGATTTTCGCAGCCGCGATGTGGCTGCCGGCGGGCAAGGCGCCCCACTGGTCCCCGCTTTTCACGCCGCGCGTTTTGGCGTCGGCACTGATCGTGTGGTGCTGAATCTGGGCGGTATCGCCAATCTGACGGTCCTGGACTCCCCCGTCACGGGCTTTGACACGGGCCCCGCCAACATGCTGATGGACGCCTGGGCCCACCAACACACAGGCCGGGCCTACGATCATGATGGCGCCTGGGCGGCACAGGGCCGCTGCGACACGATCTTGCTGGACGCGCTATTGTCGGAACCCTGGCTGGCGTTGCCGCCGCCCAAATCCACAGGCCGAGACCTGTTCAATTCCGACTGGCTGCAGACGCATCTGAATGCCCTGCAGACCAGCCCGTCCCCGGTAGACGTACAGGCCACGCTGCTGCAATTCTCAGTGAAAACGATTGCCCAGGCGATCCGGCAGCATGCCCCTGACACGCGCGAAATCCTGGCCTGTGGCGGAGGCGCCCTGAATCCGGTGTTGATGCAGGCGCTGGCGCTGGCGCTACCCTGCCGCCTGACGACGACAGCTGAATACGGTGTCCCGGTTCAATCCGTCGAAGCCCTGGCCTTTGCCTGGCTGGCGCAGGCGCACGTGCGGGGTCAGCCGGCGTGCCTGCCTGCCGTCACCGGCGCGCGCCACGCAACCATCGCCGGATGCTTATACCCCGCCTGATCAGGGGGTGAACGACGACCCGCAGCCGCAGGTGGTGTTGGCGTTGGGATTGCGGATCACGAACTGCGAGCCTTCCAGGTCGTCCTTGTAGTCGATCTCGGACCCGACCAGGTACTGGAAGCTCATGGCGTCCACCAGCAACTGCACACCATCGCGCTCGATCGTGGTGTCGTCCTCGGCCACGTCCTCGTCGAACGTAAAGCCGTATTGAAAACCGGAACACCCGCCGCCCTGGACGAACACCCGCAGCTTCAAAGCGGCGTTGCCTTCCTCGGTCAGCAGTTCACGGACTTTGGCGGCAGCCGCATCGGTAAAGACCAGGGGGCTGGGCGGAACGTCAAGATTGACGTGCTCGATAGTGCTCATGGTGATGACTCCTGCACGACAGAAGCCGTGCCATTCAAAACTGCGTCCTGTGTGGCGCGAATCGTGTCGCCTTCCAGAATTTCCAGGCGCACCGACTGGATTGCCAAGCCATCCGGAACCTGCAAAACACCGGCGCTACGCTGAAACTGGTCAAACATCAGCGCCAGCGGCCCGACAGCACCAGCCGCTGCTTCCGCACCTGAATCCAAGGCTTGCGGCGGGTTCAGGTCTATTTTAACGGGTTTACCCTGCAAGCGGCCCTGCGCCACAAAACGCATGCGGCCTTTGAAAGGGTCGGCGTTCGGGGCGGCGTTGCGGGTCAGCAGCGCCCGGTAGCGGATGAACTCTCCATCCGCCTGGATATCGAAGGCCCGGATGGCCACCGCCCCGGCAGGCCCGGACGGAATGAGCTGCTCGTAAAAGGCCAGCTGATCCTGAACACGCCCCAACTGCTGCTGCAGCTCGGTCAGCCTGTCCTGCAGCACCCGCTGAGTGCCGGCCTGGACTTCCTCGTTGCTGCGGGCGGCGGCCAGCGCCATCCCATCCCGAGTCGATTCGGCCTGCGCAACGGCCAGCCTGTCTTGCAGATCCTGGATCTTCTGCCGGTCTTCCCCATGCATGCCCAAGTGCATGGCTGCCGCGCCGGCGATGAAGGCCAGCGCCAACGCCAGACACAGGGTCAGGCTCCGGATCAACCAACGCCGGAACCCGCCCGACCGTTCGGTATCGCGAGTCATGCACGCACCCCGTCAGGGCAGCACCGCCACCTGCTGCAGGCCGGTGGTTTCAGGAAAGCCAAACATCAGGTTCATATTCTGCACCGCCTGACCGGCGGCGCCCTTGACCAGATTGTCCTGCACCACCAGGACGACCAAGGTATCGCCGCCTGCCGGCCGATGAACGGCAAGGCGCAGCATATTGGATGCCCGGACCGAACGGGTCTGAGGCAGGCTGCCTGCCGGCATCACGTCGACAAAGGGCTCGTCGGCATACCGCTGCTCGAACAAGGCCTGGAAATCCGTGTCCAGAGCTTCCGGCAGGATGCGCAGATACAGGGTCGAGAACATGCCACGGATCATAGGCACCAGATGCGGCACGAAGGTCAGTCCGACGGGTTCGCCCGCGATGCGGGTCAGACATTCGGAAATTTCCGGGTGGTGGCGGTGGCCCGCCACCGCGTAAGCCGCGAAATTGTCGGCGGCCTCGGAAAACAGGGACCCGACCTGCGTTTTGCGCCCCGCCCCCGACACCCCCGATTTGGAGTCGGCGATGACGTGCGCAATATCGATCAAGGGGCGCCCTGCCTGCAAAAGAGGCGTCAATCCCAGCAGCACCGTGGTGGGATAGCAGCCAGGGTTGCCGACGACCCGCGCCTGGCGGATACGATCACGGTCCAGTTCCGGCAGACCATAGACCGCGTCGCGCAGCACCGCAGGGCAGCTATGCGGCATTTTGTACCACTGCTGGAATGCATCGGTATCCTGCAGGCGGAAATCAGCCGCCAGATCGATGATCCGGACGTCGTGTTCCAGCAGACCGGGCGCCTGTTCCATCGCCACGCCATGCGGGGTGGCAAAAAAGACGACGTCGCACTGGTCCAGCGCAGCGTCTTCGGGCGTCTGAAAACGCAGATCGACATGACCGCGCAGGTTCGGGAACATGTCGGCCACAGGCATGCCGGATTCCTTGCGCGAGGTAATGGCATGCAACTGCACATTGGGGTGCTGCGACAGCAGGCGCAGCAGTTCGACGCCCGTGTAGCCGGTGCCGCCGACAATGCCGACCTTGATGCGTGATGCGGTGATCATGATGATGTCCTGTCAGAGAAGCACGGTCTGCCGAAGCAGTACCGGAACATTGCAAGATTATGGCACGGCCCGCGCGCCGCCCGGACTTCAAAAAGTCACAGCTGGGCGCACAAGCGAAAAACCCCGGCATAGGCCGGGGTTTTTGCATCGCATCGGGTGGTGAACCACCCGAAACAGAATCAGCGCTTGCTGAACTGCTTGCGACGACGGGCCTTGTGGAAGCCGACCTTTTTACGTTCGACAGCGCGAGCATCGCGCGTGACGAAACCAGCCTGCTTCAACGGGGACTTCAGGGTCTCGTCGTATTCGATCAGGGCACGCGTAATGCCATGACGCACGGCGCCGGCCTGGCCGGATTCACCGCCACCATGCACGTTGACGTGAAAGTCGAACGATTCCAGGTGGTTGGTCAGCGCCAGAGGCTGACGCACGACCATGCGGCCGGTTTCACGCGCAAAATATTCGTCGACGGGAAGACCGTTGACGATGATCTTGCCCGTGCCTTTTTTCAGAAACACCCGAGCCACCGAAGTTTTGCGGCGGCCAGTGCCATAATTCCAATTACCGATCATGATGGCCTATCCTCAAATATCCAGGGTTTGCGGCTGCTGCGCGGTATGCGGGTGCTCGGCACCGGCATAGACCTTGAGCTTTTTCGCCATGGCGTAACCCAGCGGCCCCTTGGGCAGCATGCCCTTGACGGCTTTTTGCAGGGCGCGGCCCGGAAAACGCTGCTGCATTTTCTGGAAGTTGGTTTCCGTGATCCCGCCCGGATAGGTGGAGTGACGGTAGTAGCGCTTGTCCTGCGCCTTGGCGCCGGTGACAACGATATCAGCGGCGTTGACGACGACGATGTAATCGCCGGTATCAACGTGCGGCGTGAATTCGGGTTTGTGCTTGCCACGCAGACGGCGTGCGACTTCGCTGGCCACACGGCCGAGGACCTTGCCCTTGGCGTCGATCACAAACCAGTCACGCTTGACTTCATGCG
>NZ_JBATXG010000011.1:0-75980 GCF_049673105.1 Castellaniella sp. | reverse complement strand
GGGCAGAGTGGGGGGTGGGAGTCACTGGCGTCCTTGATGTGATCGACATGCCGGCATGTCGAGTGCCGGGCGAGGCGATAGGATACCGTGACGGAGTGGGTGTGTTCAGGGGCGGCGGCTGATGCTGCCCTCGGGAAACCGTTCCCGTCAGGCCGCATCAGGCAGTGCCCCTATGGCGCGTCGTGAGCGAACCGGGGTCGGTCGCCTACTTCACTTCCTCGATCCGCTGCACGTCGGACTTGTTGACCTTGACCTCATGGCCGTCTTTTTCATAATGGACGAAGCCATCGTCCGTCTCCGTATTGGGAGCGTCAGCCGTGTAGTCGGTCCGTCCATCGTTAGTCGTCACCGTGGATGGAGTCGAGCAGGCGGCCAGGATAAAGCTGCCGGCCAGAGCGGCGAGGAATCCGGGAATCTTCTTTGACATGAGTATCTCCTGAAAACGAGGGTCTCAAAAACACCATATCAAGGTCTTCAGGACGGGACTGTAAGCGGGTTCGACAGTGGGGCCTGTCGGGCTGGTCATGCGATTGGGTGCATGCTGCGATCTTATAGGGGAAAGGGCGTGAATATCCGCTGTAGGGTCTTCTGACAAAATCGGAAGGGGTGTTGTATGGATGAGGCGTTGTGGGGGCGGGATCGCCTTCTTCGGTGTGTCGCCCGAACTGGCCACCCGCTACGCCGAGCAATGGCTGGCTACTCTCAGGGAGTAGTACTCTAAGCGCTGAGAACAATCCGAAGATCTGGAGGCGCGATTCATGACCTCTCATCTGCTGCTGGGACCCGTGCTGTCGTTTCGAGGCGCCCTCAAAGGAAAATGGAAGGTGAGCGCGCTCATCGGCCTGGAGGAAGCCGCTGCGCCGCCAAAGCTGACCGTCGATGGCCGGGTGGCGAAGCATGTCGTGTTGCTCAGGCATCGAGGTCGCCAGTATCTGCGCTATGACCTGACCGTCAAGCAGAACGCGCAAGAACGCCGGATCGAGTACGCGCTGGAAGGTGAGTCGGAAACATGGCATTTCACGGTGCCAGGCAAGGATCATTCCCCCCGCATGGCCTATGTTTCATGCAATGGTTTCTCGGACCCCAGCAGTCTTCGGAAGCTGATCAAGGGAGAGAACGCGGTCTGGGCGGATCTGCTGTGCAATCACGACAAGGCAGTCCGCCCAGAGGGCTATATGCTCGATAAAGAACAGCTGTGGCATGAGTCGCTGACGCACGACAAAAATCTGCAGCGTTTTCATCTGTTGCTGATGGGGGGAGACCAGATCTACTTTGATTCCATCTGGGAAGACCTCAAGGCGCTCAAGGGCTGGATCGGCCTGCCTAGAGACGACCAGCTGCAGTTTGAAGTTCCCCCGGAGCTTGACGAGCAAATCGGGGACTACTACCTGGCGCTGTATGCCGCCAGATGGTTGCCAAAGGAAAGGGCGGCTTGGGGGTCGGCAAGCAGAACGCTTGATGCGGCACATGCCATGGCAAGAATGCCGACCGTGATGATGTGGGATGACCACGATATTTTCGATGGCTGGGGGTCGTACAGCGCCGAAATGCAGAACAGTCCTTTGTTCCAGCGGCTGTTTTATCATGCTCGGCGCGCGTTCTGGATCTTTCAGATGCAGCACGTGGATGATCTGTTGCCGGCGCTGAGGCGGCGCGACGATGTGTCCGTCAGGGCGGACGACCCGCTTTTCGAGAAGATCGAATGGTCGACGGTGCTCAAGCAAGATGCGCTGGCCCTGCCCATGCTGGATCGGCAGCCCGGGTTCAGCTTCGCGCATGCGGTCGGCCCCCTGCGGTTGGTGGTGGCGGATCTGAGGACGGAGCGTTCGCATGAGCAAGTGCTTGGGCCGGACACCTGGGGCGCTTTGAAGGCCTGGCTTGGACAGATTCCGGCGAATGACCAGCAGTGTCCGGAGGCAGGATGCCAGTACCTGTTGTTCATGTCTTCCGTCCCCGTCGTGCATCCGAAATTGTCTTTGGCGGAGCCTTTCCTGGAGACACTGAGTCCCGAGCATGTGCTGGATAGCAGCGCGGATGATCTGAAAGATCACTGGGCCCATGACGATCACGAGGGTGAGCGCTTGCGCCTGCTCGAAACATTGTTCGCGACGGCCAAGGCCAAGCGGTTCAGGGTGGTCATCGTGTCGGGAGACGTGCATGTGGCGGCGCACGGGGTCGCGTATCGCAAGGATGTGGGTCCGCAGGACAATTGGGCGCAGATCCAGCAGTTCACCTCGACCGCTGTGGTGCATCCTTCGCTGGTGTCTGTGGCCGAGCGGCTATTTTTCTTTGTGCTGGACGGGGTGGCGAAGATCACGCAGAACCTGGATGTGCGTACCAGTGCGGAGATGCTGCTTTTTCCGCAGTCGAATCGCCGGATTTTAGCGGCCCGGAACTGGCTGGCGCTCGAATTGGATACCGGTTCGGGCAACGGGGCAGGCTCGAAGCTCTGGGCCACATGGCGTTGTGAAACCAAGGAGGGGCAGACCAATCATTTGGTGACGGTGGAACCTGCGGCATCCAGGGCTGCCGAGGGCTAGGGTGGGCTGTGGCGCGGCAGACGGATCAGGATGCAAAAAGGCCCAAACCGAAGTTTGGGCCTTTTTTGAATCTGGAGCGGGAAACGAGTCTCGAACTCGCGACCTCAACCTTGGCAAGGTTGCGCTCTACCAACTGAGCTATTCCCGCATTTCTTAGCCGATTAGCTAAGCCATGCATTGTATGTCGTACTTTTCTGTCTGTCAAACGGCTGATGGTTTTTTCAGACTGGCGAGGCATCTTTTTCAAGCGCCGCGCCGACACGAAATCAAGCAGGAATCGAACTATACGGTACGGATTACAGGCCTGTCAAATCGACTGTGCAGATGCATCGCCATGACCTGGCCGGGCGGTTGTGCGGGGCGTGGAGCAGGCGCTGTATGCTTACGCCTTTATCCCTGTCCGCGTCTGTCCGTCCCCATGCCCATCGCCTTTACCGATCAATCCCTGCAGCATTGCAATACGCTGGGTCTGCCTGCGCAGGCCCTGGTGGCCGTGCTGGATGACGAGGCTGCCATTCCAGGGTTATGCCAGGAACGCGGTGTGCCGATCTTCATTCTGGGGGGGGGTAGCAATGTCGTCATGCAGTCGCATGTGCAACACCGTGTGCTGCGGGTTGCCTTGCGCGGCATCCGTCTGTGGCAGGAAACGGCGGACCACTGGATCGTCGAGGCAGCGGCGGGCGAGTCCTGGCATGGCTTTGTGACCCATTGCCTGGATCAGGGCTGGCCAGGGCTGGAAAACCTGGCGCTGATTCCCGGCACGGTGGGGGCGGCGCCGGTGCAGAACATCGGCGCGTATGGGCTGGAATTGGACCAGCGTCTGCATTCGGTAGTGGCCTGGGATCTGCAGGCGGGCCAGGAACGCACGCTGCTGCCGTCCGATTGCGGCTTCGCCTACCGCGACAGCGTGTTCAAACGCGCCGGGGCGGGGCGCTGGCTGATTGTGCGGGTGCGGTTTGCGCTGCCCAAAACCTGGCTTCCCCGCCTGGACTACCCGGACCTGCGGGATCATCCGTCCCTGCTGGGCGCCGCCCCGATGCCCAGGCGCATTTACGAGGCGGTGTGCGACGTCCGCCGTCGCAAACTGCCCGATCCCGCAGTGCTGGGCAATGCAGGCAGTTTCTTTAAAAATCCGGTGGTGGATGCTGCTCGGGCGGTTGCGCTGACGCAACGCTTCCCTGACCTGCGTCACTATCCTCAGGCGGATGGCCGAGTGAAGCTGGCGGCGGGCTGGCTGATCGAGCAGGCGGGCTGGAAAGGCCGCCGATTGGGACCGGTGGGCATGCATGAACGTCAGGCCCTGGTGCTGGTCAATCACGGCGGGGCGCAGGCGGCGGATGTTCAGGCCCTGGCGCAGGCGGTGCGTCAGTCGGTGCGGGAACGGTTCGGGGTGGACCTGGAACAGGAGCCGGTCGTTCTGGACTGAAGAACGGCAGCTGCAGGATGCCGGTGTGGCTTGGCGTTCTGCAGTCGCTGTCCTTTGGATCGCGCCAGGCGGCGCGGTTGGCGCTGTTAACTGGCCAGCACGTCCTGCATGTCGAACAGGCCGAATTCCTTGCGCGCCAGGTAGCGCGCCGCCCGCAGGCTGCCCTGGGCATAGGTGGCCCGGCTGGTCGAGCGGTGAGTGATTTCGATGCGCTCGCCGGTGCCGCAGAAATAGACGGTGTGGTCGCCGACGATGTCGCCGCCGCGCACGACGGAAAAGCCGATATGGCCGGTTTCACGCGCGCCGGTGTGGCCGTGACGCGCCCAGTCGGCCACGTCGTCCAATTGCACGCCCCAGGCGTGGGCGACGGCCTCGCCCATCGCCAGAGCTGTGCCCGAGGGCGCATCGACCTTGTTGCGGTGGTGGGCCTCGAAGACTTCCGCGTCGTAGCCGCTGTTCAGCAAGCGGGCGGCCATGTCCAGCAGCTTCAGGGTGGCGTTGACCCCGACGCTCATGTTGGGCGCGAAGACGATGGCGGTTTTTTGGGCTGCCGCGCGGATGGCTTGTTTGCCCTGGGCATCGAAACCGGTGGTGCCGATCACGCATTTCACCCGGTGGGCGGCGCACACATCCAGATGGGTCAGAGTGCCTTCAGGGCGGGTGAAGTCGATCAGGCAATCGGCCTGGGCCAGAGCCTGCAGGTCGTCAGTGATCTGCACCCCTGTGGCAACACCCAGAAAGCCCCCCGCGTCCTGGCCGATGCTGTCGCTGCCTGGACGGTCCAGGGCGGCGGCCAGCGTCAGGTCTGTGGATTCGACGATAGCCTGGATGAGCATGCGGCCCATGCGGCCCGAGGATCCGGCGATGGCAATCCGCATGGTCATTCAGCCTTGTTGGAGTCGTTCTGGTTCGGCGCGCCGATTTCGATCGTGGCCTGGGGCGTATCGGTCGAAGCGCCCGCGTTGGGGGCGGCATCATTGTTCACGCCAGGGGATGTGGCTTTTTGGGCGGCTTTGTCGGCGGATTCCACGGCTTCCTTGCCGCTATCGGTCCTCTGGAAGGGCTGGCGGTTGGGTTGTTCGTCTCCGGCCCAGCGTTCCAGCTGGTCGCCCTTGAACCACACGGTGAACTTGCGCAGTTCGTCCTTGCCGTATCCCGGCTGGTTGTAATAGGGGTAATCCCAACGGTCGGAGTGGAACACGTCCTGCAGGGTGGGGGTGCCCAGCACGAAGCGGACCTGGTCGCGGGTCATGCCGACTTCCAGTTGCGCCACCTGTTCGGTGGTGATCCAATTGCCCTGCTGGACAGTGGCCCGATAGGGAAAGCCCCAATTGGTCGAGCCGCAGCCTGCCAGGCCGATGGTCAGCAGGCCGGCTGCTAGGCAGATGTTCACGCTGCGGGAAAAACGACTAGCTCGGATACGCACAGATGCCCCCGTGTTCGATGGCCGGCCTGCAGATTGCGGCCGCTAAAACCGCTATCATAAAGGGAATTCGGATTGACGCATGCGCAAGGGCGGGCTTCCCAGTCAGCAGGCCGACTTGCTTTCTTTGGCCGGACTCAGGATACTTGAATCATGAATGACCAGATTGAGCTCAAAAACATGGGGCTGAAGGCGACTTTTCCTCGCCTGAAGATTCTTGATGTCTTCCGCAAAGCGGAGACCCGTCACCATAGCGCCGAGGACGTCTACCGCGCTCTGATTACCGAAGACGTGGATATCGGCCTGGCCACCGTCTACCGGGTGTTGACCCAGTTCGAGCAGGCCGGCATCCTGCTGCGCAGCCAATTCGATGGCGGCAAGGCCGTCTTTGAACTGAACGATGGCGATCATCACGATCACCTGATCTGTACCAATTGCGGTCGCGTGGTGGAATTTTCCGATCCCGAAATCGAAAGACGACAGCATCGCATCGCCAAGGAAAACGGCTTCACGCTGGAAAGCCACAATATGATGCTCTACGGCATTTGCCCTAAATGCACGGCGGGCAAGAAATAAACCAGATCGCATCAAACAGGACTGCTGGCAGGCCGGTACGGGATTTCCCCGTCCGGCCTGTTTTGCGTCAGGCGGCGGGGTGTCCTGCCGACAGCCGCAGCATTTCCTGAGCGTGTTCGCGGGTGGCCGCCGTCAGTGTCAGTCCGCCCAGCATGCGGGCGATTTCCTCGACCCGGGCGGGCGCATCCAGCGTCTGGATGGCCGATAGCGTGTGCTGATCGCGCGTGGTTTTACTGACCTGAAAATGCTGGCTGGCGCAGGCGGCCACTTGGGGCAGGTGGGTGACGCACAGCACCTGGTGGCGCTGCCCCAGTTCGCGCAGCAGTCTGCCGACGACTTCCGCCACCGCGCCGCCGATGCCGGTGTCGACCTCGTCGAAAATCAGGGTCGGCACGCGCGCCGCCTGGCTGGCGATGACCGACAGGGCCAGGGAAATCCGCGCCAATTCACCGCCCGAGGCGACCTTGGACAAGGGCCGAGGCGCTACCCCGGCATGGCCCGCGACCAGGAATTCCACGGTTTCCAGGCCGTGGGCAGAGGGTTTGCACGCGGGCAAAGCCACTTGCAGAGAGCCGCCTTCCATGGACAGGTTTTGCATGGCTGCCGTGACCTGTTCAGCCAGCCGCTGCGCGGTGGCGGCGCGCGCAGTGCTGAGCGCCTGGGCGATGGCCTGGTAGTGTGCCTCGGCCTGTGCGCAGGCCTGGGTCAGCGCCTGCAGGTCCTGGCCGGCCTCGGCCTGCCGCAGTTGGGCGCCCAGGGATTCGTGCAGCTCGCTTAAGGCCTCGGGCTCGACGTGGAAGCGCCGGGCCGCGGTGAACATCTGGCTCATGCGGGCGTCAGCCTGGGCCAGGGCGTCGGGGTCCAGTTCCAGGCGGTCGGCATAGGCGTTCAGCCCCGACACGGTTTCCGCGCACAGGATGCGGGCCGATTCCAGCGTCTGGCAGTGTTCTTCCAGGCGCGGGTCGTGGCGAGTGAGGGATTGCAGGGCCTGCAGGGCCGTGTGCAGGGCGGTGGCGACCGACCCGGATTCGCCATCCAGGGCTTCAATCGCCTGCCCGGCGCCGGACAGCAGCGCCTGCGCATGGGCCAGGCGGGATTGCCGGGCGCAGAGCGCCGGCCATTCGTCGGCGGTCGGGGCCAGTTCGTCCAGCAGGGCCAGGTCCTCTTGCAGGCGGTCGATCGCTTGCGCCCGTCCAGCAGCATCGTCGCGCGCGGCATCCAGGGCGGCTTGAGCAAGGCGCCAATCGGTCCAGGCATCTGACAGCGCCTGCGCCTGATCCGCGTGTCCGCCCTGGGTGTCCAGGATGTCGCGTTGGCTGGCAGGCTGCAACAGGCTTTGGTGGGCGTGCTGGCCGTGGATGTCCACCAGCAGTGCGCCCAGGTCGCGCAGCTGCGCGAGGGTGGCGGGCAGACCGTTGATGTAGGCCTTGCTGCGGCCTTGGCTGTCGATCACCCGGCGCAGGATCAGTTCCGGGCCCTCGATGCTTTGCTCGTCCAGCCAGCCTGCGGCGGATGGCGGAGCTTCGAAGACCGCGCTGATGTCGGCCCGGTTGGCGCCCTCGCGCACCAGGCTGGCGTCGCCGCGCCCGCCCAGCGCCAGCGACAGCGCGTCGATCAGGATCGATTTGCCGGCGCCGGTTTCGCCGGAAAACACCGTGAAACCGGCCTCGAAATGGATGTCGGCACGGTCGACGATGACGAAATCAAGGATGTGCAGGGTGCGCAGCATAGGCCTTAGAGAGCGTGTTCGTCAGGGTCGTCCCAGGGATGCAGCATGCGATTCCAGTTCAGTTTGCTGCGCAAGGTGGAAAAGTAGCTGTAGCCCTGGGGGTGCAGAAAGCGCACCCGGTGCGGGCTGCGGCGCACGTCGATGCGGTCGCCTTCCTGGCAATTGGACAGGGCCTGCATGTCGAAGTGCACGCTGGCGCCGGATTCCACGCGGCCCAGGGCGCGGATCGTGATGTCCAGCAGGGAATCTTCGGGCAGGGCGATGGGACGGTTCGAGAGTGTCTGGGGCGCCACGGGGACCAGCACCAGGGCCTGGACCTGCGGGTGCAGGATAGGGCCGCCCGCCGACAGGGAATAGGCCGTGGACCCGGTGGGCGTGGCGATGATCAGGCCGTCGGCCCGCTGGCTGTGCATGAACACGCCATTGCATTCCACGCGCAGTTCGATCATGCCGCCGCGCCCGGCGCGGTTGATGATGACGTCGTTCAGGGCCAGGCCGGAGGCCATCAACTGATCGCCGCGCATGACGCGGCCTTCCAGCAGCATGCGTTCGTCCTGCACATAAGCGCCGTTCAGGATGCGGGTGATGGCCTCGTCGGCGCTGCCCAGGGGGATGTCCGTGATGAAACCCAGGCGACCGTGGTTGATGCCGATCAGCGCCACGTCGGATGTGGCCAGTTCGCGCGCCGCAGCCAGCATGGTGCCGTCGCCGCCCATGATGATGGCCAGATCGGCCTGTTTGCCGATGTCCTGGTACGAGGCCAGTGGGAAGTCTTGCACACCCGTATTGCTGCCGGTCTGGGCCTCGATCAGCACGGCGCAACCGGCGGCCTGCAGCACGGCGCCCAGCCGCCGCAAGGGCGCGTCCAGCCCGCTGTCCTGGTAGCGGCCGATCAGGGCCACGGTCTTGAAGTGCATGAAGCCGGTCCTTCGCGCGTTTAATGGAATAATAAGGAGTATCCGATTATAGGGGGATGAATGCGCTGTGCCGCTATCGGCGTGTTGCGCTTGTCCCGCACGATGGGTGAATAGGACATGGATGATCGAGCCAAGGCATTGCTCAAGGCGCTGGTGGAACGCTATATCGCGGACGGCCAGCCCGTGGGTTCGCGCACCTTGTCGAAAGTGTTCGAGCTGTCGCCCGCCACGATTCGCAACGTCATGGCCGACCTGGAAGACCTTGGCCTGATCCACAGCCCGCACACCTCGGCGGGCCGGGTGCCGACGCCCCAGGGCTACCGCATGTTCGTCGATACGCTGCTGACCGTGCGGCCCTATGAATTCCGCCCGGACATGCCGATCGCCGATTATCTGCCGGCGGCCGAACCGGGCCGCGCCGTGACGGCGGCGGCCACGTTGCTGTCCAATCTGTCGCAGTTCGCCGGGGTCGTGCTGACGCCCAAGCGCACCCAGGTCTTTCGCCACATCGAATTCATCCGCCTGTCGGACAAGCGGGTTCTGTTGATCATCGTCACCCCCAACGGCGATGTGCAGAACCGGATTCTGTTCGTGTCGCGTGAATACACCGAAGTCGAACTGCTGGAAGCCTCCAATTTCTTCAATCGGCAGTTTTCCGGCAAAGCCTTTCACGAAGTCCGCATGGCCCTGAAGGCGGAGCTCGCCACCTTGAGTTCGGATATATCCCGTTTGATGCGGCAGGCCGTCGATGCGGGCATTGGCGGGTCCGATACGGCGGACGAGGCCGTGGTGATTTCCGGCGAGGGCAAGCTGCTGGAAATCTCGGAAATGACTGCCGATATGGATCGGCTGCGCCGTCTGTTCGCGCTGTTCGAGCAAAAAACCGATCTGCTGCATCTGCTGGACGTGTCCAGCCATGCGCAGGGGGTTCAGATCTACATCGGCGGGGATTCCCGTCTGGTGCCCCTAGAGGATGTGTCCGTCATTACCGCGCCCTATGGGGTGGATGGCGAGGTCATCGGCACTCTGGGGGTCATCGGCCCCACGCGGATGGCCTACGAACGGGTCATCCCGATTGTCGATATCACGGCCCGCATGCTGTCCAATGCGCTGGGCCAGGCGGCTTCATAGTGTCTTGTCGCTGCGCCGCTTCTTCCGGATTCCTTTTTCTCATGCCCTGTCGACCATGACCCGTTTTATCTCTGATGCGCCGGACCCCCAGGCGCTGGACCCTGATGCGCCTGGCGCGGATCGCGGCCCCCTGGGCATTTTGTTGATCAATCTCGGCACGCCCGATGCCCCGACCGCCAGCGCCGTACGCCGTTATCTGCGGGAATTCCTGTCGGATCCCCGCGTCGTCGAACTGCCAGCTTGGCTGTGGCAGATCATTTTGCGGCTGTTTGTCCTGACCCGACGTCCGGCGGCGATTGCTCCCAAATATGCCGAGATCTGGCTGGAACGCGGTTCGCCCCTGCTGGTGCATAGCCAGGATCTGGCCCAGGGCGTGCAGGGCGTTCTGGCGGGGCAAGGCCTGAACGTCCGGGTGGAATTGGCCATGCGCTACGGCCAGCCCGCCTTGAGCGACGCCATCGACCGCCTGCGGGCGGCGGGCTGCGGACGCATTCTGGCGGCGCCCCTGTACCCGCAATATGCGGCCAGCACCACCGCGACGGCGGTGGACGCGATCAATGCCCATCTGGCGCGCTTGCGGCATCAACCCACCGTGCGCGTGCTGGACCGCTTCCATCGCGATCCTGCCTACATCGATGCTTTGGCCCGGTCGATCCAGGCGCATTGGGGGCAGGCCGGGAAGGCTGATCGTTTGCTGCTCAGTTTTCATGGCCTGCCGCAGGCCAGCGTCCGAAAGGGCGACCCCTATTTCCGCGACTGCATGCAGACAGCCGCCGCCTTGCGCGAGCGCCTGGGGGCGGACGGCGCGCGCCTGCACGTCAGTTTCCAGAGCCGTTTCGGCGCCGCCCCCTGGCTGCAGCCGTATACCCAGGCGACGCTGGAATCCTGGGGGCGGGACGGCGTGGGTTCCGTGGACGTGCTGTGCCCGGGATTTCTGGCCGACTGCCTGGAAACCCTGGAAGAAATCGACATGGGCTGCCGCCAGGCCTTTCTGGACGCGGGCGGGCGGGAATTCCGCTACATTCCTTGCCTGAATGCAGAACCGGGCTGGGTGAAGGGGTTTGCCGATCTGCTGGCCGGCAATCTGGCCGGCTGGGTGTGAAGCTGCGCCGGACCGTCCGGCGTCTGCTGCAGGCCATCGTCCCTGAGGCATTGAAAAAACCTCTTGATATTCCCATTTTTCCCCTCATCTATCGTTTCATTCGTATTTTTCTGTTTTTGGAGAGTTCACCATGTCGGCACCCCAGGAAGACTTGGATCCCAAGGCCGCCGCGCCCCAGGATCCGGCCCAAGCCCCTGATGCCTGCGCTGCCACGCCGGCAGACGTCCCCGAGCAAGCTGGTGAGAACCTGGCGGCGCTGCTGGCCGAGGCCCAGGCGAAAGTCGCCGAATATCATGATCAGCTGTTGCGGGCGCATGCCGAAGTCGAAAACGTGCGCCGCCGCGCCCAGGAAGACGTGGCCAAGGCCCGTAAATTCGGCACGGAATCCTTTGCCGAAAGCCTGATCCCCGTGCGCGACAGCCTGGAAGCCGCTCTGGCCCAGGAGGACCAGACGGCGGAAGACTGGCAAAAGGGCGTGGAATCCACCCTGCGCCAGTTGAACAATGCCTTCGAGCGCAATCAGATGCGCGAGATCGCGCCCCAGCCGGGCGATGCGTTCGACCCGCACAAGCATCAGGCGATTTCCAACGTCCCGTCCGAACAGCCGCAAGGCACGGTGGCGCAGGCGCTGCAAAAGGGCTACCTGATCGCCGATCGCGTTCTGCGTCCGGCTTTGGTCATGGTGTCAGCCGGGCAGTCTTGAAATCGGCGGGGGGCAACCCCACATCAGAAACATCGGCGGGAAACGTCCGCCCCTCATTCAAACATCGACAGGATCAAACATGAGCAAGATCATCGGGATCGACCTGGGTACGACCAACAGCTGTGTGGCTGTGCTGGACGGATCGAAGGTCCAGATCATTGAAAACTCGGAAGGCGCCCGCACCACGCCGTCCATCGTCGCCTACATGCAGGACGGCGAAGTCCTGGTCGGCGCGCCGGCCAAGCGCCAGGCCGTCACCAACCCGACCAACACCATCTTCGCGGTCAAGCGCCTGATCGGTCGCAAGTTCGACGAAAAGGCCGTGCAAAAGGACATCGACCTGATGCCCTACACCATCCTGAAGGCCGACAATGGCGACGCCTGGGTCGAAGCTCAGGACAAGAAAATGGCCCCGCCGCAGGTGTCTGCCGACATCCTGCGCAAAATGAAGAAGACCGCTGAAGACTACCTGGGCGAAGAAGTCACCGAGGCCGTGATCACGGTGCCGGCGTATTTCAACGACAGCCAGCGCCAGGCGACCAAGGACGCCGGTCGCATCGCCGGTCTGGAAGTCAAGCGCATCATCAACGAACCGACGGCGGCAGCGCTGGCCTTCGGCCTGGACAAGGCCGAGCGCGGCGACCGCAAAATCGTGGTCTATGACCTGGGCGGCGGCACCTTCGACGTGTCCATCATCGAGATCGCCGACGTCGACGGTGAAAAGCAGTTCGAGGTCCTGTCCACGAACGGCGATACGTTCCTGGGCGGCGAAGACTTCGACCTGTGCATCATCAACTACATCATCGACGAATTCAAAAAGGAATCCGGCACCGACCTGTCCAAGGACGTGCTGGCGATGCAGCGCCTGAAAGAAGCCGCTGAAAAAGCCAAGATCGAACTGTCTTCGACGCAGCAGACCGAAATCAACCTGCCGTACATCACGGCGGATGCGTCCGGCCCCAAGCACCTGAACCTGAAGATCACGCGCTCCAAGCTCGAATCCCTGGTGGAAGATCTGATCGAGCGCACCATTGCGCCTTGCCGCACCGCCATCAAGGACGCCGGCATCAAGATCTCGGAAATCGACGACGTGATCCTGGTCGGCGGCATGACCCGCATGCCCAAGGTCCAGGAAAAGGTCAAGGAATTCTTTGGTCGCGATCCGCGCAAGGACGTGAACCCTGACGAAGCCGTCGCCGCTGGCGCTGCGATCCAGGGGTCCGTGCTGTCGGGCGACCGCAAGGACGTGCTGCTGCTGGACGTGACCCCCCTGTCTCTGGGTATCGAGACCCTGGGCGGCGTCATGACCAAGATGATCAAGAAGAACACCACGATCCCGACGCGGTTCTCGCAGGTGTTCTCGACGGCTGACGACAATCAGCCTGCCGTGACCATCAAGGTGTTCCAGGGTGAACGCGAAATCGCCGCCGGCAACAAGGCGCTGGGCGAATTCAATCTGGAAGGGATCCCGCCTGCCGCGCGCGGCTTGCCGCAGATCGAAGTCACGTTCGACATCGACGCCAACGGCATTTTGCACGTGTCGGCCAAGGACAAGGGCACCGGCAAGGAAAACAAGATCACGATCAAGGCCAGCTCCGGGCTGACCGAGGACGAGATCGAGCGCATGGTGAAGGACGCCGAGGCCAATGCCGACGAAGATCACCGCGTCGCCGAATTGGCCCTGGCCCGCAACCAGGCCGACGGTCTGGCGCACGCCACGCGCAAGTCCCTGACGGAATACGGCGACAAGCTCGATGACGCTGAAAAAGAAGCCATCGAAGCCGCGATCAAGGACCTGGAAGAAGCCGCAAAGGGCGACGACAAGGCCGCCATCGACGCCAAGACCGAGGCCCTGGCCACGGCTTCCCAGAAGCTGGGCGAGAAAATGTACGCCGACATGCAGGCCAAGGCTGCAGCCGACGGCGCGACAGCGGCGGACGCTGCGCAGCCGGTCGATGACAATGTTGTCGATGCCGACTTCAAGGAAGTGAAGCGCGACTGATTGCCGCCAGCCGGATGCCGGCTCGCCCCGATGGGCGGACGCATCCGGTCTGGTCGTCTGGCTGTGCCTGCCCGGTTCCGGTTTTTACCGGTCCGGGCATATGTCCTTCAATAGCAGTGCAAACGTAATCGATACCAATGGCAAAACGCGATTTCTACGAAGTCCTTGGGGTGGCCAAGAATGCCTCGGATGAGGATATCCGCAAGGCCTACCGCAAGCTGGCAATGAAATATCATCCGGACCGCAATCCGGACAGCAAAGAAGCAGAGGACAAGTTCAAAGAGGCCAAAGAGGCCTACGAGATGCTGTCCGATGCGGAAAAGCGGGCGGCGTATGACCGTTTTGGCCATGCGGGCGTGGATCCCAATGCGGCGGGCGGCGCCGGCATGGGCGGGGCGGGCGGCTTTGCCGACGCCTTCGGGGATATTTTCGGCGAGATTTTTGGCGGTGCAGCAGGCCGGCGCGGCGGTGGCCCGCAGGTCTATCGCGGCGCCGACCTGAAATACAACCTGGAAATCAGCCTGGAACAGGCGGCCAACGGCTTTGATACCGAAATCCGCATTCCCAGCTGGGAAAACTGCGATACCTGCCACGGGTCCGGCGCCAAACCGGGCACGACGCCGCATACTTGCAGCACCTGCGGCGGCAGCGGCGCGGTGCGCATGCAGCAGGGTTTTTTCAGCGTCCAGCAGACCTGCCCGACCTGCCACGGCAGCGGCAAGGAAATCTCCAACCCCTGCGCGGATTGCGAGGGCGTGGGGCGGATTCGCAAGAACAAGACCCTGCAAGTCAAGATTCCCGCCGGCATCGACGATGGCATGCGCATCCGTTCGTCGGGCAATGGCGAGCCGGGCGTCAATGGCGGGCCTTCAGGCGACCTGTTCGTGGAAATCCGCATCAAGCCGCACGGCATCTTCCAGCGCGATGGCGAAGACCTGCACTGCGAGCTGACCATCCCCTTTACCAAGGCGGCTTTGGGCGGTTCCCTGGAAGTCCCGACCTTGGCCGGGCGCGGGGAAATCACCATCCCCGAAGGCACGCAGACCGGCAAGACTTTCCGTCTGCGCGGCAAGGGCATCAAGGGCATCCGCTCCAGCTACCCCGGTGATCTGTACTGTCACGTGGCCGTGGAAACCCCGGTGCGCTTGAATGACGAACAAAAAGCGCTGCTGCGTCAGTTCGAAACCTCGCTTAGCACGGGCGGCGACCGCCACTCGCCCAAGAGCGAATCCTGGACGGACAAGGTCAAGAATTTCTTTTCCTGATCTGTTTCAGGCTTTACCCGGACCCCGCGTCTCCTGTTCAGGGAGCGCGGGGTTTTTCGTTTGCCCTTATCTAAGGCAGGGCAGCCGGGTCCGCCGCCACGGCGATGCTGAAGGCATCGGGTTTCAGCAGCGCGCGCATGGCCTCGTTCACCTGATCAGCCGTCAGCGTCTGCCACTGCTCGATCAGGTGCTGTTGCCAGGCAAAGCTGCGGTCCGTCCCCAGATAATCCAGCCAATGATCGGCCAGCCAGCTGTCGTCGGACCGGCCCAGCTTCAGGAAATTGAGCAGGGATTTCACTCCCTGGTCCACTTCGTCCTGGGTGAAGCCGGTCTTCAGGGTGTCGTCCAGCGTCTTGCGCACGGCATCCTGCAGCACCTGGGCGTTCGCAGATGCCATCGACGCAAACAGCGTCCAACTGCCGGAAGGTTCCCAGGACGAGGCTTGCAGCTGGCTGCCCACCGTGTAGGACAGGCCGCCCTTGACCCGGATCGCCTGCCACAGGCGGGAATCCTCGGATCCGCCCAGCAGGTAGTTGGCTATCATCAAGGCCGGCCAGCGCGGGTCGGTGTCCTGCAGTTTCAGGGCCAGTGCCGCCAGATAATTGGCGTTGGCCTTGCCGGGGGCGGGGATGGTGAAGGTCTTGGGGGTCACGGGATACCAGGGTTCCGCTATCCGTTCGTAGGCGGGTGCCTGTTTCCAGTCCGCCAGGCCCTGACGCAGGCTCTGTTCGAGCGTATCGGGGTCGATGTCGCCGACGACGGACAGCAGGATGTCGCCCGCGCCGTAGAAACGGTCGTGGAATCGCCGCAGCGCGTCCGGGGTCAGGGACGGCACGGCTTGCAGCAGTTCCTGCGTCGTCGGGGTGTAGCGGATATCCTCTGGTTTCCAGGGCTGGTCTTGGCGCTGCAAGGTGTTGCGCACCAGATAGGCGGGGCTGGATGCGGAATCCTGCAGATTCGTCACCAGGCTGTGCTGGATTTCCGTCAATTCCGATGCCGGGAAGGTCGGTTCGCGCAGCAGATGGAAGGTCAGGGCCAGCAGGTCGGGCAGATGGGTGCGCGAACTGCGCATGGCCACCGTGACGGTGTTGCCGCTGCTGCTGAAGCTCAGGACGGAATCCAGCGCATTGAGCTGGTCTTCGATCTGCTGGCGGGATAGTCCTGTGGCCCCGCGCAGCAGCATGGCTGCCGTGACCGACGGTGTCAGGCCCAGATTGCGCATCTGTTCGGCGGTGCCAAAGCGCAGACTCATGTAGGCGTAGACCTGTTCGCCGGGGGTGGCCTTGGGCAGCAGAGCCAGCGAGACCTTGCCGTTGGGCAGCATCAAGGTGTCGCGCAAGGTGTCGGCATCGATGGCTTGCGGATCGGTGTCAAAGCTGGCGACCGCCGGGCGGGGCGTGCCGGTCCGCAGCTGGGCGATCCAGGGTTGCAGCTGAGCTGCCGGCGGCGTAGGCGCATAGGCCGGGTCCGGCGTGGGCAGATACAGGCCGCTTGTGCGGTTGCTGGGCAGTAGCCAGGCGTGCAACTGCTGGCGGATCTCGTCCAGCGTCAGGGCGCGGATGCGCAGCGGTTCGATGAAATACAGGCGCCAATCGCCGCGCGCGACGGCGTCAGACAGCGCGTCGGCCAGGCTGGCGGGCTGGTTGTAGACCTGTTTCCAGTGGTTGAGCCAGGCGGTGCGGTTGCGGTCCAGGGCGGCCTGGTCCAGCTGATCGATGCCGCCGGATTCCAGGGTGGTTTCCAGCAGGTCCAGGACGGCTTGCGGGTCGGTTGAGGCTTGTGGCTGCGCTCCGAAGGTCACCTGACCGGGCTGCTTCGTCGCCGTGGTGAATCCGAAGGTGCTGCTGGCCTTGCCGGTCTGGACCAAGGCCTGATGGAGCGGACCTGCGGGGCTGTCGGCCAGCATGGCCGTACCCAGGGACAAGGCCGTGTAGGCATCGCTGCTGGCTTCAGGGAAATGATATTGAACGATGGCGATCGGGCTGCCGCCGATGCGGCGCAGCGTCACGGCCCGTGCCCCTTGCTGGACGGGTTCGATCGTGTATTCCGGCGGCAGTTGGCGCGTGGGCCGCGCGATGGGGCCGAAATCCCGGGCAATCCAGTCCAGGGTCTGCTGGGGATCGAAGCGCCCGGTGACGATCAGCACCGCATTGTCCGGTTGGTAGTAGCGGTGATAAAAGGCCCGCAGTTGGGCGATATCGACGTTTTCGACATCGGATCGGGCGCCGATGACGCTACGGCCATAGGGATGCCAGACATAGGCGGCGGCGGTGGTCTGCTGCAGCAGCGTCCCAAAGGGGCTGTTGTCGCCCCGTTCCATTTCATTGCGCACCACCGGCATTTCCGCATCCAGATCGGCGCGGCTGATGCGGGCGTTCAGCATGGCGTCCGCCTGCCAGGACAGATACCACTCCAGAACATCCGGGTTGCTGGCGAACGTCGCATAATAGTTGGTCAGGTCCGTGGTCGTGGACCCATTGGCCGCCAGTCCACGCCGCGAAAATTCGGCCAGCGCATCCGGGTGCGCGGGGCTGCCGCGAAACAGCAGGTGTTCCAGCAGGTGCGCCATCCCGGTTTCGCCCGGCCCTTCGTGGCGTGACCCGACCTGGTAGCTCATGTTCACCGTGGTCTGGGCGCGGGAATCATCTGGCGCGAGCAGCACGGTCAGGCCGTTTTGCAGGCGGTATTCCGTGACCCCTTCGATCATGACGACGGATTGGATGCCGGGAGGCAGGGTGGGGGGGGCGTCAGCCAGGGCGGAGCCTGGCAGGAAGGTGGTCAGCGGCGCGCAAAGCGCCAGCAGGGACAGCAGGGATTTCAGCCGGGTCATGGTCTCGATGAATGGTTGCGGAGCGTTGAATGCCATAACAGTACTGCAAATGACGGGGTCGCCGACACGATGCAAGAAAGTCGTCCAGTGGGCGCAGCCCCTTACTTTGACAGCAATCGCATCGCCTGTTCCAGGCCGTCCATCGTCATGCCATACATGCGGTCATGCATCAGCTCGCGGACGATGGCGATCGACTGGCGGTATTGCCACGAGCCCGAGGGTTCTGGGTTGAGCCAGACGGCGTGCGGCCAGTGGCTGAGAATACGCTGCAGCCAGGCGGCGCCGGTTTCCGCATTGTTATGTTCGATGGAGCCGCCTGGATACAGCAGTTCGTAAGGGCTCATGGATGCGTCGCCCACCAGGATCAGGCGCCAGTCTTCGCCATAGCTGCGCAGCAGGTCCTGGGTGTCGATGCGCGCGCCGTGACGCCGTTCGTTGTGGCGCCAGACGGATTCGTAGGGGCAGTTGTGAAAGTAGAAGACTTCCAGGTGCTTGAATTCGCTGCGGGCGGCTGAAAACAGGGATTCGATGCGGGCGATGTGATCGTCCATGCTGCCGCCCACGTCCAGCAGCATCAGGACTTTGACGGCATTGTGGCGTTCAGGCACCCAGCGCAGGTCCAACAGGCCGGCCTGTTCTGCCGTGCCGCGGATGGTGCCGGGCATGTCCAGTTCCAGGTTGGCGCCTTGGCGGGCAAAGCGGCGCAGGCGGCGCAAGGCCACCTTGAAATTGCGCGTACCCAGCGTCTGCTGTTCGTCGTAGTCCCGGTAGTGGCGCTGTTCCCAGACTTTGACGGCGGTGCGGTTGCCGGCGGATGGGCCGCCGACGCGGATACCTTCCGGATGGTATCCGCCGTGGCCGAAAGGGGATGATCCCCCCGTCCCGATCCATTTGTTGCCGCCGGCGTGGCGTTCTTTCTGTTCGGCCAGCCGTTCCTGGAACATTTCCATCAGGCGATCCCAGCCGTGTTTTTCCAGCGCGGCTTTTTCCTCGTCGCTGAGGTGCTTGCGAAAGGTCTGCAGCAGCCAGTCCGCGGGGATCGATGTGCCGCCGGCCTGGGCTTGCAATTGGCCGATGAAGACGGCAAACACCTGGTCGTAGCGGTCGTAGCGGGTCTCGTCCTTGACCAGCGTCATGCGGGCCAGGTGATAGAAGTCTTCCGTGCTGGTCGGGGCGGCTGGGCTGCGCAGCAATTCCAGCAAACTGAGGTATTCCTGTATCGAGACGGGGATGCCGGCGCTGCGCAGGCGGGTGAAGAAATCGATCAGCATGGTCGGAGATGCAGTGCCATCAGCATGCTGCCCGGCGGCGCGGGCGCTGCAACTGATACTGCAGATGGGCGCGGACTTCCGGCCATTCGCCCGCCATCAGGCTGTACATGACGGTGTCGCGCACCGTGCCGTCGCGGCGCAGGGCATGGTGGCGGATCACGCCATCGCGGCGGGCGCCCAGGCGTTCGATGGCCCGCTGCGAGGCGATGTTGTAGTTGTCGGTGCGCCAGCCGACAACAGCCGCCTCCAGGGTCTGAAAAGCGTGTTCCAGCAGCAGCAGCTTGCAGGCGGTGTTGACGTGCGAGCGCTGCCGGGACAGGCCGTACCAGGTGTAGCCAATTTCCAGCCGCGCCAGCGCCGGCACGATGTCGTGGTAGCGCGTCGTGCCCAGGATCTGGCCGCTGGCGGCGTCCGTCACGGTGAACGGCAGCATGTGGCCCGCCGCCTGGCCCTGTAGCGCGGTGTCAATGTAGGCGTCGGTCTGCTCTGGCTCGGGGACTGACGTCACCCGCAGATGCCATAGCTCGCCATCGGCTGCGGCGGCGCGCAGGCCGGCGGCGTGCGCGGTATCCAGCGGGATCAGGCGGATGCCGTGGCCTTCCAGGGTGACAGGGGCGGGTAGCGATGCAAAGGCGAGTGTGCTCATGGACGCGGTCCGGTGAGAGTGTCTGAGGGATAGGGTGGCTGTCTAGCGACCCCGCTGCGCCAGGGCGGCCAGGCGCTGCAGCAGGTTCAGATCCTGCTCGTTTTTCAACAGCGCCCCCGCTAGCGGGGGAATGTCGCCTTGGGCCAGCGCCTGCGGCGATACCGATTCGGCCAGCAACAGACGCAGCCAGTCCAGGAATTCGGAGGTCGAGGGGCGTTTCTTCAGGCCGGGCACGTCGCGCAGGCGGAAAAACACATCCAGCGCTGCGCCCAGGATGTCCTCGCGCAAGTGCGGGAAATGCACGGCCACGATGTCGGTCAGCGTGTCGCGGTCGGGAAATTCGATGTAGTGAAAGAAGCAGCGCCGCAGGAAGGCATCGGGCAGATCTTTTTCATTGTTGGAGGTGATGACGATCAGCGGCTTGTGCCGCGCCTGTATGGTCTGCCGGGTCTCGTAGACATGGAATTCCATGCGATCGAGCTCGCGCAGCAGATCATTCGGGAATTCGATATCGGCCTTGTCGATTTCGTCGATCAGCACCACGCAGGGGAATTCGGATTCGAAGGCTTGCCACAGCACGCCCTGCACGATGTAGTTGCGGATGTCGTGGACGCGGTCATCGCCCAGCTGTGAATCGCGCAGCCGCGAGACCGCATCGTATTCATACAGCCCCTGTTGCGCCTTGGTCGTGGATTTGATGTGCCATTGCAGCAGGGGGCGGCCTAGCGCCTTGGCGACTTCTTCGGCCAGCAGGGTTTTGCCGGTGCCGGGTTCGCCCTTGACCAGCAGCGGGCGCTGCAGGACAAGCGCCGCGTTGACGGCCATTTTCAGGGCGTCGGTGGCGACATAGTGGTCGGTGCCCTGGAAGCGTTGGGGGTCGGGAGAAACGGCGGCGTCAGACATGAATGGGGCGTGTATCCAGCAGGTTGTTATAAGGTTCAATATTCGATGGCTGTCTGTATCGGGTCAACTATCGTACAATCGATGTGCCTCATCGACCCGGCAAGAGGGGGCCGATGCCGACATTAAAATTCGAAACACGAGACAAGAGGCCATATGAAGTCACAAGGAATGACAAAGCATGGTTTGGGGGTTGCCGGCTTGCTGGTGTCCTGTCTGTTTGCCGGGTCTGCCCTGGCGGCAGATCCCCCGGCGGTTCAGGGTGATGCGCAGGCAGGCGCTCAGAAGGTCTCCATGTGCATCGGATGCCATGGAATCCCAGAGTACAAGGCAGCCTATCCCGAGTTGTACCATGTCCCTATGATTGCCGGTCAGAACGCAGCCTATATCGTTGCTGCGCTAAAGGAATACGCGAGCGGCGCCCGCGCCTTTCCGACCATGGATGCCATCGCCAAGTCCCTGTCGGAACAGGACATGGCCGACGTCGCAGCCTATTACTCCAATCTCAAATAGGGGAACACCATGCGAGCATTCTGGATTGCCCTGTTGGGGTGCGGTCTGATGACGGCGGGCGCACAGGCCGCCGATCTGAACGCCGGCAAAGCCGCCTTTGAAAAATTCACTTGTGCGTCCTGCCACGGGGCGGATGCCAAATCGCCCATCATGTCGGAATACCCGATCCTGGCCGGCCAGCACCAGGATTACCTGGCGCATGCCCTGGTCGCCTATCAGCGCGGCCAAAAAGGCGAACCGGCCTCGGCCAACGTGCGTAAAAATGCTGTGATGGGCGCAATGGCCATGCAGTTGTCGGCGGCGGATATCGTCAATATTTCGTCCTGGCTGGCTACGCTGCCCGGCCCCTTGGCGGTGCGCAAATAAGCGATCAGCTTCTTGATCGGATAGAACCAAGGCGGCCCGCGACGGGCCGCCTTGGCCTTGCCGTTTGCGCGGACATTATGTGCGGCTGGCGTGGCGGCGGATCAGGTCCAGATAGTGGTCGTTGTCCAGGGGCTTGCCCAGGCGCTGGGCTTCCCAGACGACTTCGCCCAGGGCTTCCATGATGATGTGGGCCGCGTCGTGTTCGTCGTGCGTGGTCAGCAGGTTGTTCCAGGCTGCCCGGATACCGGGCGGATGGTCGATGGACAGCTGTTCCTGGATCGCCAGGTGCATGGACAGGTGCAGAAAGGGATTGGTGCGACCGGCTTCGACGGGGTAGTCGCGCTGGGCGGCATCGGGGTCCTGCAGATCGTCGTGGTATTCGGGGTGGCGCGCGACCAGATCGGCGGCCATGGTTTCCAGGGGCGTCAAGACACCGCCCTCGCGGCGTTTACGCCAGGCGACGGTGAAAAATTCACGGACCTGTTCTTTGGACGGATTAAACATGGGGTGGGCAGGAGGATTGATCGGGCGTAATCTTCATTTTAGCCGCCGCTGGTCCGGCAACGGATGTCGGCACCCTGCCAGCGGCAGTTTACGTTAAACTCTTATATAAGACTGCTACTGAAGCGATCAACCCCCTCCTTTTGAACAACAACCCCAGCAACACTGGAGCACTCATGTCCTATCAGCACATCAAGGTCCCGGCCGGTGGTCAGAAAATCACGGTCAACGCCGACTTTTCCCTCAATATCCCCGACGAACCCATCATCCCCTACATCGAGGGCGACGGGACGGGACAGGACATCACACCGGTGATGCTGAAAGTAGTGGACGCGGCGGTGGCCAAGGCCTATGCCGGCAAGCGCAAGATCCACTGGATGGAAGTCTTTGCGGGTGAAAAATCCACCAAGATCTACGGCCCGGACGTGTGGCTGCCCGAAGAAACCCTGGAAGCGGTCCGCGACTACGTCGTGTCCATCAAAGGCCCGCTGACCACGCCCGTCGGCGGCGGTATCCGTTCCCTGAACGTGGCCCTGCGTCAGCAGCTGGACCTGTATGTCTGCCTGCGCCCGGTGCGCTACTTCAAGGGTGTGCCTTCGCCCGTGCGCGAACCGGAAAAGACCGACATGGTCATCTTCCGTGAGAACTCCGAAGACATCTACGCCGGTATCGAATTCGAAGCCGAATCCGACAAGGCCCGTCAGCTGATCGAGTTCCTGCAGAACACCCTGGGCGTCAACAAGATCCGCTTCCCGGGCACGTCCGGCATCGGCGTGAAGCCCGTGTCGCGCGAAGGCACGGAACGTCTGGTGCGCAAGGCCATCCAGTACGCCATCGACAACGACCGCCCCTCCGTCACCCTGGTGCACAAGGGCAACATCATGAAGTTCACCGAAGGCGGCTTCCGCGACTGGGGCTATGCTCTGGCCCAGAAGGAATTCGGCGCCCAGATGATCGACGGCGGTCCGTGGTGCAAATTCAAGAACCCGAAGACCGGTCGCGACATCGTGGTCAAGGACGTCATCGCCGATGCCTTCCTGCAGCAGATCCTGCTGCGCCCGGCAGAATATGACGTCATCGCCACGCTGAACCTGAACGGCGACTATGTGTCCGACGCTCTGGCCGCTCAGGTCGGCGGCATCGGCATCGCCCCGGGCGCCAACCTGTCGGACTCCGTCGCCATGTTCGAAGCCACGCACGGCACGGCACCGAAGTATGCCGGCAAGGACTACGTGAACCCCGGTTCCGAAATCCTGTCCGCCGAAATGATGCTGCGTCACATGGGCTGGACCGAAGCCGCCGACCTGATCATCAGCAGCATGGAAAAGTCCATTCTGTCGAAAAAGGTCACCTACGACTTCGCCCGCCTGCTGGAAGGCGCGACCCAAGTGTCGTGTTCCGGTTTCGGTCAGGTGATGATCGACAACATGTGATCGGTGCTTAGCTGATTCACCGACGCTTGAAAAAGCCCTGCCTTCGCAAGAAGGCAGGGCTTTTTATATCCTGCGGACAAGGCAGGGGTCGGACTATCGGCTGCTGACCGTCCAGAGATCACGCCAGTACTGGAGTTTCTTGAAGTCTTCAGGTGTTGTGTCCGAGTTGTTGACGAACATCCGAGCGGTGAGCTGGCCTACACCGGATGGTTCGTCGTCGGGCATTTTGGCGTTTCGGTTCGTGGAAATTTTACCGTCCTCCATCTGCGGTTGCATGCCTTCGGCTGACATCATGTAGTGCACGAACAGTTTGGCGGCATTGGGGCTTTTTGTGCCTGCCGCGATGACGGCCACGCGGGGTGTCAGCTGGCCGATCCAGGGCGTCATCTCTTTGCAGATGGCCAGCGGGAAGTTTTCGTTCTTGGCATGGCTGAAGATCGCTGCGCTGACGAAGCCGATGACGGGGTGCTCGCTTGTGCTGGCGCCGACGATAGGACCGACGTCCGTATCGCTCTTTTGCACTTTGACCTTGTTGTTCGCGAAACGTTTCACCCATTCCGCCGTGGCGGTAGGTTCTTTGGTTTCGATGGGCTTGCCGAAGTACGCCTCGTAGGCTGCTTTCATCTTGGTATCGGCGTTGTCCGCAATCTGGTTGAACCAGAACATCGTTTCGTTACGCAGTAAGGGATCAGGAATGCTGATCTTGCCCTGCCATTTCCGATCGGTCAGCGCCCACAGATTATCCACCGGACACTTGTCACCAAAGACGGCGGGGTTGTAGGCCCATACCCATGCATTTAGGCTGGTGATGGCCGGGTGCTGATATTCGGTCGGGGTTTCGTCTTTCAGGTCGGGCGGCATCCAGCTGACGGCAATGCCCTGTGGCAGAAACTGCGCCGTGACGTCGGGCAGATTGCTCATGTTGAATGCGTCATGCCGCACATTGCGGGCCTGCGCTTCGCGCACCAGGATTTCTTCCTGGTTCGAGGCCGACATTTTCACGCCTGTCGCTTTGATCCCATATTTTTCGGAGAATTTCTGGGCCATGACCTTGATCTTGCCGGTCGCGTCCACGACCGTGATGGGGTCTTCTTTTTTCGCGGCTTCGATCAGTTTTTCCAGGCTGTACTGAGCATCGGGGATACCCAGATCAGTACTGCCATCGGATGCGGCCTGGGCGGTAGCGCCGTATCCGGCCAGCAGCAATGCCGCTGCAAGGGCCGATGCCGGGAACAAGGTTTTGTGTGTCTGAGCCGATGTCGAATGTCTCACAGTCATCTCCTTTGTTTTAATCGTGTCATGCGCCAGTGGCGACTGATTTACCGCTGATGTTACCTGTCTTCGGGCCGTCAGGGAGTCCAGCCGTCATGAGGGCAATCGATTTCCATCTGCATTGAAAAGGTGCAGATCAGCCTGATCAACCAGGAAGCCTGTCTGTTCCCCCACCTGGATGCGGGGGGAGATATTGGTGGTGGCAAACAACTTTTCACCCGCCACAGTGAGTTCGATGATCCAATTGCCGCCAGTCGGCATGATGCCGGTTGCGGTGGCCTGCCCGGAATAGGTGGTGGCGGAGACGGCCTCGGAAAGGTTCCCAAGGCGTATGCTTTCGGGCCGTATGCCCGCCGATCCCTGACAGGGACCAAGGCCGGCGCCATCCAGATGGGTGCGCAGTGAGTCCGATAGTGCAGAGTCCGCGCCTGGCCCCAATTCGATGAAGTTCATGGGCGGACTGCCGACGAATTCGGCGACAAATCGGTTGCAAGGGCGGTTGTAGATGTTTTCGGGGCTGCCCAACTGCTGCAGTGTTCCTTCGCGCATGACGGCGATCGTGGTGGCCAGGGTCATGGCTTCCCACTGATCGTGGGTCACGAAGATGATGGTGGACCCGGACTCAAGATGGATTCTCTTGAGTTCGGCGCGCATCTCAAGTCGCAGTTTGGCATCCAGATTGGACAGCGGTTCGTCCATCAGGATGACGTTTGGCTGCATGACCAGCATGCGTGCCAGGGCGACGCGTTGTTGCTGACCGCCGGATAGATCCGATGGATAACGATCGCGGTATTTGGCGATCCCCAGCTTTTCCATGACCTCGCCCGCTGCCGCTTGTCTGGTTTTGCGGTCCATACGACGCAAGGTCAAGCCGAAATCTATATTGTCCTGCACGGTGAGATGCGGCCACAGCGCGTAGCTCTGGAAGACGAAACCCATGCCGCGCTTTTCGGGCGGCACGAAGATGCCCGCTTTGGTGGAATCGAATACTTGCTCGCCGACTTGAATTTCACCGGCTGTGGGGTGTTCCAGTCCAGCGATCATGCGTAGCGTGGTCGTTTTTCCGCAGCCTGACGGGCCGAGTACGCATAGGAATTCTCCGTCGCTGATATCGAGGTCCAGGTTCCGGACGGATGCAGTGGCGCTGCCGCCATAGCGCTTCTCAATTCCCCGTAGCATGATTCTCGGCACGATCAACCTCCCAGTCCCGACGCTAGACTTGTCTTCGTCGTCTTTTGCAAAAACAGTGTTCCAAAGAATGCGATTGCCGACAGCATCAGCACCACGGCATTGGCGGCTTGACCATAGCCGAAGTCGACCAGCCGTATTGCATAGGTGGTCAGCAAATCGGTCCCAGGTGTCGCCAGCATGATGACTAGGCTCAATCCTTTGAGGCCGGATATGAAAGGCAGCAGGATGCCGGCGGCCAGTGGCCCTTTCTGGATAGGGATCACCACGCTCAGCAGGCGTTTCCACCAGCCTGCGCCTGCAACCTGGGCCGCTTCTTCCGGGTCTTTGCCAAGCTGCATCATGGCGGAGATGCCGGCGCGCGACGCAAATGGCATCTGGTCGGCCAGCAGGGCCAGTATCAGGATCAAGGCAGTGCCGTAAAGAGCGGGGATCGGCCCATGGGGCACCGCAAAGATCGACAGGCATGCCGCAGCAAATGCGATGCCGGGCACCAGATAGGGCAGGAAAGTGATGTACCGCAGATAGGCGCCGATGGATTTGAGCGACGTGCGCACCACGACGTACCCGACCAGCATGCCGAGTACGCCTGCGCCGATGGCGGCGATGCCGACAATCCAGAGAGAGTTCCAGGCGGCCTGCCAGAAATCGGGGGTGACCAGGATGCCGGTGCGCAGCGCTGTCGTGGGAAGGTCATGGCCTATCCAGTAGGCCCAGGTAAAGTTGTCGAGCGCAAAGTTGCCCGGTGTGCGCATGACGGTGCTCAGAAACAGGACCGTCAATGGGATCAGGACACTGACGGTGAACATTGCGCCAGCGAAGGCGGTCATGGGCAATCGCCAGGACCCAAGCCTTTGGGTCCGGTTCATCGAGCCTTTCGAGCCGATCGTGATGAAGCGGCGCGCCTCGCGAACCAGACGGGCATCGATCAGGACGGAGAGGGAACCAATCAGGATGATCACACCGGCCAGCACGGCGGCTTCGCCGCCTTGTCTGGCGGTGACGCTGCGAAACAGGGATGTGGCCAGCACATCGTATTTGACTGGGGCCCCCAATATGTAGGCCACACCGAAATCTCCCAGACACTTTGCGAAAATCAGCGTGACGGCTGAGAGTAGAGAGGGGCGCATCAGCGGAATAATGATTTTTCGGGCGACGGTCCAGGGGCGCGCGCCCAGCATGCGCGCGGAATCCTCGAGCTGAGAATCAAGAGAACGCAGGGCGTTGCCGAACAGCAGGATGATGAACGGCGTGTAATGCAGCGCCAGGACGATAGTGATGGGGAACTGCCCATAGGCAAGCCAGTCGGGCGGCTCGAATCCTAGGGATTCCAGCAGACCCGGTTGGCCGCCGACGGTGCGGTTCAGAAAGATCGAGCTCCATGCCAGTGCGATGGTCCACGACGGCAGCATGTACGGAACAATGAGAGCGGTCGCGAACCACTTGCGCCCCAGAATGTCGGTTCTGCTGATCAACCATGCCAGAATGCCGCCGCCGACCAGGGCGATGGCCATTGCCCCGAACGCGATGCTGAGTGTATTGATCAGCGGGTTCCATAAAATATCGGGCGCGACGATGGACTGGAATACCCGTTCCAGGTGGTAGTGCGTGAAGGCCCCGATCTTTTGGCCTGTGCGCATGGCATCGGCATACTGGACCCGAAAGGCGTCGCTCAGCAGTGACACGATCGGCGCGACGATCAGGTAAGAGAACAGCAGGGCGGCAAGGACACCGATCAGCGCCGTCGGCTCGCTCAGCGCGATCTTCAGGCGGTATTTTGAAAATATCAGATTCCTTGTGCCATGACCTTGTGGAACTGTTTTTTCATGATGCGTCGCGCGCTGCACTGTGCCTCCGTGTAAGACGACTGTGTGTTGATGAGGATCCGCAGTGCGGTGCTGATTCCTTCCTGGTTCAATGTTTGCCAAGTCTTGTCTGTCCCGCTTGGCTTGTCAAGAAGGGCATCAGCGAAGAGAGTACCGTATATTGTCACGATCAAAAATGGCGCTTCAGAATCGTGAGTATGGAGGATGCAAACATTGCGGCGTACAAGTAAAGCGCGGCGCTCGGCCCCGAGTCGTCCGATGTGGATTCGAGGCTGGATGTCCAGGCTGCTCTTTTTGCTGGCGATCCTGGTGCCGCCTGCCGTCTTCGCGACGACGGAACTGCGGATCATCACCTCGTACCAGGCCGATATGGTCGACCCGCTGCTTGCCGTTTTTCAGCAGCGTCACCCGGATATCCATGTCCGGGTGCTGAACAAGAACACGCCTGCCGCCGTGGATGAGGTGCTGGCCGGCAACGACCGGCGCTTCGACCTGTTCTGGGCCTCTGCGCCCGAGGCCTTCGTCGTGCTGGAAGATGCCGGCCAGCTGCGGGATCTGGGCTTGGGGGCGCATGCGGATTTCGCGTGGTCGGCAGTGGGTTGGACATGGCGCAGCGCTCAGGGCGCCGCGCAGGATTTCCAGGTGCCGCAGGACTGGAACGATCTGCTGGATCCCGCTTTTTCCCAGAGTATCGTGATGTCTCATCCGATGCGCTCGGGCACGACGCATTCGTTGCTGGAAACCATTTTGCAGGATCGCGGATGGCGGGCAGGATGGGCATGGATCCTGGAACTGGCCGGGCAGTTGAATACGATCTCCGCCCGCAGCTTTGGCGTGCTGGAAGGCGTCCAGAGGGGCGAGGCCGAGATCGGGTTGAGCATCGACTTTCTGGCGCTGACGCGCGGGGTGGACGGCTTGGCGTTTCGCTATGGCCGCCCGGTGCTGATGATTCCGGCAAGAATCGCCGCGTTGCGGGGAGGCCGACAAACGGAGGCGGCGCTCGCATTCATGAAGTTCCTGCTGTCCGAAGAAGGCCAGCGTATTTTGTTGCGTCCCGACATCCGCCGCATTCCAGTGGATCCTGTCGTGCGGGCGGAATTGGCGGAATCCTTGCAGCCTGAGATCCGGGCGGCCTTGAATTTCAGCTGGTCCCGTTACGATGCCAAATTGGCTGCGCGGCGGTACTGGCAGGTCAATCAGGTCTTCGAAGCCTTTGTCGCGCGCGACTTGTTGTTGCGCCGGGATCTGTGGCGCCGTCTGCGGGCGCTGGATCAGGCTTCGGCGGCTGAACGCGCCCGCATCCGGCGCTTGCTGACCTGGATGCCGATGACCGAACACCAGGCGCGCTCAGCCCCTCAGACCCGCGAGACCCTGGTGGCGTGGGCCGAGCGGTCTCACACGATGCTGCTCGAGGCCGAGGCGTACATCCGTTTGCTGGAATTGCCATGAGACGATGGCGAGGCTCGATCAGAGGCCGTGTGCTGGCCGTACTGCTGCTGGTCGTGGTGATTGCGGCTGGCGTGCTGGCGGTGGGGATGGCCGTGATGCTGCGGGCCGAGCGCGACTTCCACATGCTGGCCCAGGATCGGATTCCGGCGGTTGCCTTGGCGGGCGAATTGGCCGAGGCCACGGGGGAATTGGCCGCGCTTGCCATGCAGATGGTTGCGGATCCTGCCATGCCCGCTACGCAGGTGTCTCAGGCCATCGACAAGGCCACACGGGGAGTCCAGGCGGTGCTGGCTTCGCCTGTGCTGCAGGCCGTGCCGGAACGTGCCGCGACACGCGTGGCGACGGGGGCGGCGGAACGCGATCTGCGCGAGGCCTTGAATCATTTCAGCCGGATCGGCGCGGATCTGGCTCGCCATGCACGCGAGGAAGCCCAGGCGGGTGTCGACTTGCGCTGGATCCATGCCGATGTGCAGGATCAGGTGCAGGGGATTCTCAGCGACCTGTCCTTCAATATGGATACGCAGCTTGCCGCGCTGGTCGTCGAAACCGATCTGGGGGTGCGGCGCGCGGCGGAACAGGCCCTGTCGCGCGACTGGCTGCTGCGCGACCGGGTACAGCAGATCGGGTCCGAGGCTGCCACCCTGACGGCGCTGCTATTGCAGGCGCGCTCGGCCAGCAGCCTGGATGTGCTGGAACAGACACGTGGGCTGGGCCGCGACACGCTGGACAGGCTGGCGCTGGCGCAACTGAATCTGGCGCCGCGAGTAGGAATCAGATTGCTGGTCCAGGCCCTGGATCGCTTGAAAGCCCTGGCGACGGGAGAAGGAAACGTCTTCGCGCAGCAAGCGCAGCGTCTGGATCTGCACCGGTCCGCCGTGACCCGGTTGCATGCCGCGCAGGCGGCGCTAGCGCGGATGCAGGCGGCGCTGACCGAGCTGGGGAGATCCGAACGCATCGGAGCGCAGCACAGTGCCGATGCGGCGGCCACCGCCATTCGCAGCGGTTCAATCTGGCTGGCGGTGGTGACATTGCTGGGAGCGGTTGCGACAACCCTTATCTTGGTGCTTGGCGTCCATCGCCGCATTCTATTGCGGATCGAGGCTTTGTCAGGGGATTTGCGGCGCATTGCCCGAGGCGATCTGACGGCGGGAAAGACAAGCCTGGATCTGGCGCATGCCCGACCGGATGTTGATGACGAAATCGCCGATATGGCGCGGGCAGTGGACGTGTTTCGCGTGTCGGTGCGTGAACGCCAACAGGCGATCGAGCGCTTGGAGCTGACTCAGCGCGATCTGGTGCAGGCAGGCAAGATGGCCGCGCTGGGTCAGATGTCCGCTGCCATCAGCCACGAGATCAACCAGCCGCTGGCTGCCATCGGCTATCGGCTGCACAATCTCGGCGTTGCTCATCCTGAGATCCGTCCGGCGCTGTCGCGGATCGACGCACTGCTCGAGCGGATCACCCGCACGATCGGCCATCTGCGCCGTATTGCCCGTCGATCCGCTCATCGCAACAGCCGTGTGCTGGTGGCCGAGCCGATGAACGCCGCGCTGGAGCTGCTGGATCACCGTTTCCGCACCGAAGGGGTGGCAGTGCAATGCGATGATCTGGACGGGCTGGCGGTCGCTGCCGATGAGATTCTGCTGGAACAAGTCTTGTTGAATATTCTGGGCAATGCGCTGGACGCCATCCTCGCGCGCGAGGAAGCATCCGCGCCAGGCCTCATCCGGATCGAGCGGGATGGCGACGATCCGGTCAATCTGTTGATCCGCGACAATGGCGTGGGCCTGGGCGGGCAGAGCGGGCAAATCCTGACGGATCCCTTTGTGACGACAAAAGAGCCGGGCAAGGGGCTGGGGCTTGGGTTGTCGATCTCATTTAACGTCATGCAGGATATGGGCGGGCATTTGGAGATCGAGCAGCAGGCGCAGGGCGGGGCTGTCGTGCGACTGCGCCTGAAGCGCTGGCAAGGAGACGATGATGAGTGATGTGCAACACGTGATGTTGGTCGAAGATGACGCGGACCTGCGGCTGGCCACGATCGAGACGCTGGAGCTGGCTGGGTTTCAGGTGCTGGATTTTGCGGACGCGACTGCCGCGCTGGCAGTGCTGACCGCCGACTTCCCCGGTGTGATCCTGTCGGATCTGCGAATGCCGGGTCTGTCAGGCCTGGATTTCCTGGATAGGGCGCGCGCGCTTGCGCCGGACGTGCCTTTTGTCCTGATCACCGCACATGGCGATGTGCCTGCCGCCATGCGCGCCATGCGTGGCGGCGCGCATGATTTTCTGGAAAAACCCTGTCCGCCCGAACTGATGATGGATGTCCTGCGGCGCGCGCAGGCGATGCGCGGTCTGCAACTGGAAAACGCGCGGCTGCGTGACCGCCTGGACCGTCATGCCGCACCCGAGGAGCTATTGATCGGGCGCTCCCCCGCTATGCAGGAGCTGCGTCGGAAAGTGCGAACCTTGGCGGGCTTGCAGCTGGATTTGCTGATCGTGGGTGAAACCGGCACCGGCAAGGAACTGGTGGCGCGTGTCCTGCATGAATTGTCTGCGCGAAACGGTGGTCCCTTTATCGCCATCAATTGCGGGGCTTTGACTGAATCCGAAGTGGATCGTGAATTGTTCGGCACCGATGACAGTCCAGGCCTGATCGCTCGGGCCGAGGGGGGAACGCTGTATCTGGATGAGTTGGAGTCCATGCCGGATGCATTGCAGGTGCGGCTGCTGCGTGTCCTGGACGCGCGCGAGATTACCCCGCTTGGCGCCGCGCCGCGTCCCGTGGATGTGCGTATCTTTGGCAGCGTGAAGCGCGCGCCGGATGTATTGCTGGCTGACGGGGTGTTGCGAGCGGATCTGTTTCATCGTTTCACCGTGGCATTGCAGCTGCCGCCTTTGCGCGAACGTGGCGACGATGCGGCGCTGCTGCTGGCTCATTTTCTAGCTCAGGCGACAGCGCGCCACGATCTGCCCAAGGTTCATGTGGACGATGCCTTGCGCCGCCGGATTGCCTGGCATGACTGGCCTGGCAACGTTCGCGAGGCCCGCAATCTGGCCGAGCGTCTTGCCATTGGCATGGATGCCGGTCTGCCAGGCCAGGACGAACATCGCAGCGAGACCGTTCGCCCCGGCTATGACGCGGCGATGGATGATTTTGAGGCCCGCCTGTTGCGTACCGCGCTGATCGAAACCGGGGGCCGCAAGACCGAGGCAGCCAATCTGCTGGGTATTCCACGCAAGCGGCTGTACCTGCGTTTGCGTCATCACAATATGTTGGACAAGGCGGAAATGGGTCAGATGTGACCCATTTCGTGTGTCGTTAATAACCCATTTTATTCTTATAAAACAAATACTTGCGTGATTTTCATTGTTCGTGCATAGTCCTTCTGGTCTGCTGAATGTCTGGCGCATTGCCGCCGCGACTTGCCCAGCAGACATCGAAAAAATAAGTGAACAACACAGGAGGAAGACATGAAGAAAGCCTTGACCCTGAGCCTCACCGCCGCTGCCCTGGCGATGACGTCCGCCATGGCCTTTGCCGACACCGTCACCGTGGTGACCTCGTTTCCACGCGACCTGACGGATCCGTTCAAGACCGCCTTTGAAGCCGCTCATCCCGGCACCACCCTGGAAGTCGTCAGCCGCAATACCAATGCGGCAGTGTCGTATCTGCAGGAAACCCGCAGCGCCAACGCCGTGGACCTGATGTGGGCCTCCGCCCCCGACGCGTTTGAAGTGCTGAAGGCCGATGGCTTGCTGGCCAAGGTCGACGTGAAGGCGGACGGCATTCCCGATGCGATCGGCGGCTATCCGATCAACGATTCCGATGGTACCTATTTCGGCTTTGCCGCTTCGGGCTACGGGATCATGTACAACACCCGCTATATCAAGGCCAACGATCTGCCTATCGCCAAGGAATGGGACGATCTGAAACGCCCGGAATACTACGGCCACGTCGCCATGTCTGCGCCGTCGCGTTCCGGCACCACGCACTTGACCGTGGAAACCGTGCTGCAGGGCGAAGGCTGGGATAAAGGCTGGGCCACCTGGAAATGGATCGCGGGCAATATGAACACCGTGACGGAACGCAGCTTTGGCGTTCCCGATGCGGTGAACTCGGGCGCGACGGGTTTTGGGATTGTGATTGACTTCTTCGGGCTGGCCTCGAAGGCATCCGGTTTTCCGGTCGATCTGGTCTATCCCAGCGTAACCGCCATCGTGCCCGCGAATATCGGCGTCATCAAAAACGCCCCCAATCAGGCCGGCGCCGTGAAGTTCGTCGAATTCCTGCTGTCGCCCAAGGGCCAGGAGACCTTGCTCAACCCGGCGATCATGCGCTTGCCCGTCAATCCCGCCGCCTATAAGAATGCGCCGGAAGGCTTCCCCAATCCCTTCTCCAAAGACTTTGCGCCGGGTGCGATCGCATTTGACGTCGATCTGTCCGGAGAGCGCTATAACCTCGTGAACTCGCTGTTTGATGTGATGGTGACCTATCGCCTGAACGATCTGCGCGCCGCCGTGTCCGCCATCCAGAAGGCCGAGGCCGCACAGGCCAAGAGCGGCAATGCCAAAGCCGCCGAGCTGATCGCCGAAGCCCGCAAGCTGGTCGAGGCATTGCCGATCACCGAGGCGGAATCCAAAGACCCGTCGTTCACCCAGGTCTTCACGACGTCGCGCGCCAAGCCCGACACCAAGGTCGTGGGTCGTCAGGCCGAAGTGGAACAAGGCTGGGATGCCTTTGCGGTTGAAAACTATCGCAAGGCCCGCGAGCTGGCCGAACAGGCAGCCAAGCTGTAACAGGCTGACAGGCAAGGCCAGTCAGGATCCGCCACCGGGCCGGAGGCGGATCCTGCATGTACGCCAATCCCTTTTAGGATGAGGACGATGGATTCTATTTCCCAGGGCGCCACCCTGCGCCGGTTCACGCTGTTTCCGCGTCTGTCGGGTGCTGCGATGGCCGGCATCCTGATCGCCATTTTTCTGATGGCCTTTTTGATCCTGCCGGTGGCGCAGGTCATCTATGTCGCTTTTCTGGAAGTGGGGACGGGCAGTTTCACGCTGCAGCATTTTCAGGATTTCTTCAATACGACGCTGTTTCGCGAAAGCTTCGTGAACTCGTTCTATGTGTCGGCGATGTCGGTCGTCGTCGCCACTGCGATTGCCCTGCCGCTGGCTTATATCACCACGCGCTTCAATTTCGCCGGCACGGCAGTGATTCAATCGCTGGGCATCATTCCCTTGATCATGCCGCCCTTTGTGGGCGCGGTAGCCATGTCGCTGCTGTTTGGCCGCAACGGCTCGATCAATCTGCTGTTGAACGAATATTTTGGTTTTCGTATTCCATTCATGGATGGCCTGAATGGCGTCATTCTGGTTCAGTCGATCCATTACTTCCCCTTCATATTGATCAATCTGTCGGCCAGCCTGCGCAATATTGATCGCTCGATGGAAGAAGCCGCGCAGAATCTGGGCGCCTATGGGATGCGCTTGTTCCGCCGCATTGTTTTTCCGCTGGCGATGCCGGGTTATTTGGCGGGGGCGGCCTTGGTGTTCATCAAGGTGTTTGATGACCTGGGCACGCCTTTGCTGCTGAACGTCAATAACATGCTGGCGCCGCAGGCCTATTTGCGCATCACCGGCGTCGGGATCAACGACCCGATGGGGTATGTGATCTCGTTCATCCTCGTGGCGTTTTCGGTCTTTTCTCTGTGGGCGTCGTTCCTGTTCATGCGTGGCAAGGATTATGCGACGGTGCAAAAGGGCGGCGGAGGGCTGTCACGGCGCGACTTGCAGCCCCGCGAGAAATGGCTGGCATGGGGTGTGATCGGGCTGATCCTTGCCCTGGTGCTGTCGCCGCATCTTGGCTTGATGTTGCTCGCATTCGGGACGGTCTGGTCTTTTTCGCCCCTGCCAGACGGGTTTACGCTGCAGCACTTCGGCACCATCTTCACCCAATCGTCAGAGTACGTCTGGAATACGCTGGTATATGCGGGTTCGGCAGCCATCATCGACGTGGTGCTGGGTACGGCCATCGCTTACATCGTGATCCGCACCAAACTGGCGGGGCGCAAATGGCTGGACTATATGGCGACTGCCGCGCTGGCGGTGCCGGGCGTGGTCCTGGGCATCGGCTATCTGCGCATGTTCCACGGTATCGAGCTCCCCTTCGGCCTGGGGCAGATGTCCAGTTTCTGGGGCATCATCATCGTGGCACTGGCGGTACGCCGCTTGCCTTATGCGCTGCGGGCATGCATGGCGGCGCTGCAGCAGATCGCGCTGTCGCTCGAAGAAGCCGCCGAAAGCCTGGGCGCATCCCGCACCAGCACCATCCGGCGCATCGTGGTGCCGCTGATGACGGGGGGCATTCTGGCCGGTTTCGTGACCAGCTTCGCCACGGCGGCAGTGGAATTGTCGGCGACGATCATGTTGGTGGCGCAATCCTCTGACGCGCCGCTGGCCTACGGCATTTATCTTTACATGCAATCGCCCGCTGGGCGCGGACCCGGAGCGGCCCTTGGCATTGTGGCCGTCGTGATCGTGGCATTGGGCACTTTTCTTTCACAGCGCATCATCGAACGCGAACGCGCGCGCCAGACGCTGGCCGGCGGCGGACAGCAATAAGCGAAGGAGACAAAAATGACACAACCCAAAGCAGGTATCCGTATCGAGGATCTGCATCTGTCCTTCGGCGACACCAAGGTCCTGGAAGGCATCAATATGGTGATCGAGCCAGGCGAGTTCTTCGCCTTCCTGGGGCCCTCGGGATCGGGCAAGTCGACGCTGCTGCGCGCCATCGCGGGCTTCGGCCCGACTCCGCGTGGTCGCATCTTGATCGGGGACCGCGATGTCGCTGCGCTGCCGCCCTGGAAGCGCAATGTCGGCATGGTGTTCCAGTCGTATGCGCTCTGGCCGCATATGTCGGTGCGCAAGAACGTCGCTTTCGGTCTGGAAGAGCGCAAGGTCCCGGCGCAGGAAATCGGCTCCAAGGTCGAGGCTGCCCTGGAAACCGTGGATTTGCTGCACCTGGCGGATCGCATGCCGGCGCAGCTGTCGGGGGGGCAGCAACAGCGCGTGGCGCTGGCCCGCACCATCGCGATTGAACCGCAAGTGCTGCTGCTGGACGAGCCTTTGTCGAACCTGGATGCCGCGCTGCGTGTCCAGATGCGGCGTGAACTGCTGGCTTTGCAACGCAAGCTGGGGCTGACGACGATTTTCGTGACGCACGACCAGGAAGAAGCGAACACCACGTCGGACCGGATGGCGGTGCTGGACAAAGGCGTTATCCAGCAGATCGGCACGCCGCAGGCGCTGTACGATCATCCGGCGAATGCCTTCGTGGCGGGTTTCCTGGGCACGGCCAATATCCTGACGGGTTCGATGCAAAGCGAGACTTTCGTGACCGCGGGCGGCCAGCGTTTGGCGATTGCCAACCCCGTTGCGAATGCCAATCGCATCGTGTTGCGTCCACAGAATATTCGTCTGGTGACATCGGGCGGCGCCATTCAGGGCACCGTCGCTCACCGCGAGTTTCTGGGCAGCCAGATCCGCTATCTGGTGGAAACGGTCGACGGTCAGATCATTGTGGATACCCTGCATGCCACTGGCGTGCCTCCCCATGATCAGGGCGCGCCGGTTTCCCTGGAGATCGACAGCCACGGCGCCCCCGTGCTGGCGGATTGATCAGGTATGGCTGAATTCTGGTTCATCCGGCATTTCCGGACGCCGTGGAATAGCCAGGGCCGCCTGCAAGGGCAGCGCGACGTCGCTCTGGATGATCCGATGGGGGTGCAAGACCTTGCCATGCTGCAGGCCAACCGGCAGGCGTTGGCGGGCCGGCAGTTTGCCCTGGTGTTGACCTCTCCCCTGAGCAGGGCCAGCCAGACGGCGGCTCTGCACGGCTTTCCCGATGCCGAGCCGGATCCCGATTTGCTCGAAATCGCGTTTGGGGAATGGGAAGGCAAAACCTGGGGCGAGATGGAGGCCGCTCATCCGGGGGCATGGGAACATGCGCTGCACAGCCTGCCGCTTGGCGAAACGCTGGATGACTTTCTTGCCCGCATCACGCGGGTGCGCGACCGCGCAAAATCCGCGCCGGGGCCTGTGCTGGTTTTCGGTCACGGCGCCTGGCTGGGGGGCTTGAAGCTGGTGCTTGAACAGCGCCAGGGCGGTCTTCCCCGGCAGGCGCTGGCCAACGGCGCTTTGGAGCGCCTGATTTTGTGAGGGTCGGGACAAGCGGGATGGGGCCCGGCGCAGTAACGCATCACTCTCAGTATGCGCGCAATTTGTAGATAATAAGCTACCATCTTGCAATAAAAGTTTTCTTCGTCTACTATCTTCGGATTTCTGTCGCGCTGGCGCAGGGTTGCGCTGGTGGGCGCCCCTTTTGTCCAGGCTGATTCACCGCGCGCGTCGCGCCGTCCTGTTTCAGGGGATGCCATCATGCAAGGCCTGCACCTCACTGCGGATCTCTACCGCTGCCAATCCGATATCGCATTGCTGACCGACGAGACCGTCCTCGCCGATCTGTGCCGTCAAGCCACGCTGGAAGCGGGGCTGACCATCGTGGGTGAGAAATGGCAGACCTTTCCCGATTATCAGGGGCAGCCAGGCGGCGTCACCGGCGCTTTGCTGCTGGCGGAATCCCATCTGGCGGTGCACACCTGGCCGGAGCGTGGCGGTGTGACGCTGGATGTCTACGTCTGCAACTTCGAGGCGGATAATTCCGCTCGGGCCGAGCAGCTGATGAATCGGCTTGAGCAGGCCTTCCAGCCCACCCAAAGCCAACGTGAGCATCTGATGCGCGGAGACCGCGACGGTCCGGCGCCCAATCGGGAATTGCTGCTGGAGTCCCTGACCGAGGGCGCCGAATACGGCTTTCGTTTCGATCGCCGTATTCTGGATTGCGATACCGGTTTACAGCGGCTGGAATTGCTGGAATCCCGTGAACTGGGGCTGACGCTGCGCCTGGATGGCTGTTTGATGACGTCCGAGGCCGATGAGGCGTTCTACCACGAGGCGCTGATCCACCCGGCGGCGCTGGCGCATCCGGCGCCTCGCCGGGCGCTGATCATCGGCGGGGGCGACGGCGGCGCGCTGGAAGAATTGCTGAAGCATTCCAGCATCGAATCGGCCACGCTGGTTGAACTGGATGGCGGCGTGGTGGATGTCGCCCGCACCCATCTGACGTCAATCCATCGGGGCAGCTTTGATGATCCCCGGGCAAGCATCCGCATCCAGGATGGGGCGGCCTTTGTGCGCGAGTGCGGCGAGACCTTCGATCTGGTCTATCTGGACCTGACCGATCCCGAAACACCGGCTGGGCCGCTGTATACGCCGGCTTTTTTCGAGGCATGCCGGAATATCCTGGCGCCGGACGGCGCCCTGGTCCTGCACCTGGGGGCGCCGTTTCATGAACCCGATCAGGTAGCCGGCCTGGCGGCCTCCCTGAACGAAATTTTCCCGCAGGTGCATGGCTACGGCTTGCATATTCCGCTGTATGGGTCTTATTGGGCGTTTGCCGTGGCGTCGACCACGCTCAAGCCCGCCAGCCTGTCCGCCCAGGAAATCGAGGCGCGTCTTCAGGCTCGCCAGATCGCCGATCTGCAGGTCTACAGCCCCGAATATCACGGGGCGCTGTTTGCCTTGCCGGCGAATTACCGGCGTTTGTTGCCTGCATTGATATAGCGCACGGTACCGCAACAGGCATCCCGCCGGATTCTTCGCATTTTTTGGTTGGCCTTGTAGAATCCCTACAAATTCGACGCCAAGGAGAGGACTGCGATGTCGGTTCAAGCGGGTATGGCGGTATTGGAAAGCCTATGAGTCGCCTGCGCCGCATCACGTCGCGTGGTAAGCGGCGGAAGCTGATCGAAACCCGGGCCATTCAGCGATTGAGGGCCTCGGTCCGACGGCTGAAAGGGTCCGAGCGTTTGCAGCAGGCCCTGTTTGCCATTGCCAATATGGCAGCATCAGAGCTGGACGTGCAAAGCCTGTTGAAGGGCTTGCACGGCATCATCGCTCAGCTGATGTATGCCGAAAATTTCTATATCGCTCTGTATGATCCGCAGCGCCAGACCGTGCGTTTCATTTACTTTGCCGATGTCATGGATGGCGAGCTGTATAAGCCCGACCAGGAATTCACGGCAGAACAGCTGAACAACACGATCACGCTGGCCCTGATCCGCCATGGGCAGCCCAAGCGCGGCGCTTCCCGTGAAGTCGCCCGGGACCTGGGCTTGGGCGGTCAGGCTGTAGGAACGCCCTCGGTGGACTTCATGGGTGTGCCAATGCGCCATGATGGCCAGATCCTGGGCGTTCTGACCGTGCAAAGCTACGAGACGGGCAGGGGGTATTCCCAGACCGATCAGAATGTGCTGGCCTTTGTGGCGGAACACGTGCTCAATGCCGTCGAGCGTAAGCTGGGTCAGGAAGCCCTGGAACATCGGGTGGCGGATCGCACCCGCGAGCTGGCCACCGTCAATGCCCGCCTGCAAGAGCAGGTGCGCGAACGCGAACGGGCGGCGCACCTGCAGACGACGCTCTATCGTATCGCAGCGCTCGGCCACAGCCCGGGTGGGAGCAAGACTTTCTATCGCAGCATCCACCAGGCGGTCGGCGAGCTGCTCAACGCCGACAACTTCTATATCGTCCTGGTATCCGAAGACCGGCAGCGGCTGGACTTTCCCTATTATGTGGACGAAGCCGGCGCGAAGCTGGAGACCCGGCCCTGGGGGCTGGGCATGAGCGAATACGCCATCCGGGGCGGCCAGACGGTGCTGATGAACAAGGCGGGGATCAGCCGCCTGATCGCCCAAGGCGAAGTCGATGCCGTCACCTACGGCCAGGAATCCGTTTGCTGGCTGGGGGCTCCCTTGCTGGGTTCGCAGGGGGTCATGGGCATGGTCGTGGTGCAAAGCTACCGCGAGAATCTGTATTACACGTCTCAGGACGCCGATCTGCTGACCTTTGTGTCCTACCAGATCGCCAATACGCTGCAGCGGCGTCAGCAGGACGAGGCCTTGCAAGTCTTGAACGCGCAGCTAGAGCAGCGTGTGCTGGACCGGACGCTGGAATTGCGCCAGCAGATCACGGTGCGGGAACAGGCGCAGCAGCAACTGCGGCACCAGGTCATGCATGATCCTTTGACGGGGCTGCCCAATCGCCTGTACTTGCGCGAACGCCTGGAGCGCGCCCTGAACGCCCGGCAAAGCGGGGGCTGCTTCGCGCTCTTGTATCTGGATGTGGACCGCTTCAAGCTGTTCAACGACGGGCTGGGTCATTTGGTGGGCGATGCGGTCCTGCGCGAGGTCGCTGCGCGGATGGCCGAATGTGTGCGCCCGCCCGATATCGTGGGCCGTTTGTCCGGAGACGAATTCGCTATCCTGCTGGAAAACTGCCCTCAACCGTCCACCGCCTGCCAGGTGGCGCAGCGCATTCAGGCCCGGATGGCTCAAGCCGTCCTGATCGATGGTCGCGCCTTGCATGTGTCGGTCAGTATCGGCATTGCCATGAGCCACGAGGGCTATCAGGCGGTCGATCAGGTGCTGCATGATGCCGACACGGCCCTGTATCGCGCCAAGGCGGCGGGCCGGCAGCGCTACGTGCTGTTCGACGAAAAGCTGCATGCCTCAGCCGTGAACGTGCTGGATCTGGAGCAGCAGATGCGCACCGCGCTGGAAGCCGGCCAGTTCGTCCCTTTCTTTCAACCTATCGTGCGCCTGGCCGATGCCGGCATCACGGGCTACGAGGCCTTGATCCGCTGGCAGCACCCCGAGCGCGGTCTGCTGGGGCCGGCGGATTTTCTGCCCGCCGCCGAAGCCACCGGCCTGATCGAGGCCATTGACTGGCATCTGTATCGCCTGGCGTGTCAGGCGGCGCGCGGCATCGTCGGCGACCAGCAAGTGTTGAACATCAATATTTCGCCGCATCATTTCCATAGCCGGAATTTCCCCCAGCGGCTGCTGGACATGTTGTCACAGACGGGTATCGCGACGCATCAGCTGTGCATCGAAGTGACCGAGGGCACCTTGCTGTCGGACCCGGATGCGGCTGGCAGGATCCTGGGCGATCTGCACGAGGCCGGCATCCGCATCGCCTTGGATGACTTCGGGACTGGCTATTCCTCGCTCAGTCACGTGCACAGATTTCCGCTCAAGACCTTGAAAATCGACCGTTCCTTCATCGACCCCCTGGGGCGGGGGCAGCAGCAGCGCAGCTCGGCCATTGTCTCGGCTGTCCTGAGCCTGGCGAAATCCCTGGATCTGGACGTGGTTGCCGAAGGGGTGGAAACCACGGTTCAGCGCGATACCTTGCTGGCGATGGGGTGTAAACAGGCGCAAGGGTTTCTGTTCGGCAGGCCCGCCCCGGCGGGCACCTGGCCGCCGTCCTGAGGATTTATCGGTTGCCTGGCGGGTCTTCGGGCAGGGGAATGAATTCCTGGTCGTCGCCGACCGGCAGCGCCATACGCTGAGCGCGCCAGTCCTCGCGGGCCTGCTCCAAGCGGTCTTTGGACGAGGACACGAAATTCCAGTAGATGAAGCGTTCGCCGATGGGTTCACCGCCCAGCAACATCAGGGTGGATGGCTGGCGAGCCGTGATCTGGGCGCTGTGACCGGCGGCCAGCACCAGCATGCGGCCTTCGGGCAGGATGTGGCCGTCCAGTTCGACTTCGCCTCGCGCGACGTAGACGGCGCGTTCCGGGTATTGAGCGCTTAGGCTGCGGCGGGCGCCGGCAGTCATTTCCCAGTGCAGGTAGAACAGCGGGGAATGGGTCTGGACCTGGGCCGTCTCGCCATCTATGGATCCGGCGATCAGGCGGCTGACGACCCCTTCTTCATGGGCTTCCGGCAGTTGGTCGGCGCCGTGGTGATGATAGAAACCGGGGGCGGTTTCCTCGAATTCCTTGGGCAGAGCGACCCAGGCTTGAATCCCGTGCAGGCGGGCGCCGTGGCTGCGCGCGTATTCCAGGCGTTCGCTGTGAGTGATGCCGCTGCCGGCAGTCATCCAGTTGACCTGGCCGGGGCGGATTTCCTGCTCGAAGCCCAGGCTGTCTCGGTGGGTGATGGCGCCGCTGTACAGATAGGTCACGGTGGACAGGCCGATATGCGGATGAGGTCTGACGTCTAGCGCCTTGGGAATGCCGGGCGCCAGATCCAGCGGCCCCATATGATCCAGAAAGATGAAGGGGCCGACCATGCGGCGCTTGCGGAAGGGCAGCACGCGACCGACGGTCAGTCCGCCCCCCAGATCGTGTATGCGGCGGTCGATCAGTAAGGTGGCGTCCATGAGAGTTCCTGGTGTAATGAAAGGGTTGCCGACAGACTACGATACTCCGTGATGCGATTCCCTAGGGACTTCCCTAGGTGTCAGAGACTGTTTCAAGTTGCATAATGCCGTTCATGCAGGTGAGGAGACAGCCCTGCTTGGGCACTGGCGCTGCGGAGATAGCGCTTTCATTTGTAGGCTGTACCCATAAAAAATAAAATCTGACGGGGCCGGTGATCCAATCACTGGCCCTGTTCATTTTCTAGTGTCCGCCGGATGCTGAAAAGACATTCAGCACCAGCACGCCGGCCAGGATCAGGCCGATGCCGATCAGGGCGGCGGCATCCAGCGTCTGGTCAAACACGAGGTAACCGATGGCGGCGATGGCGACGATGCCTACGCCGGACCAGACCGCATAGGCGATTCCTACCGGGATGGTCTTCAGCGCCAGCGCCAGCAGGTAGAACGCCAGCCCATAGCCGATGACCGTGATGCTGGACGGCAGCAGGCGGGTAAAACCGTTCGATGCCTTGAGCGCGGACGTGGCGACGACTTCGGCCGCGATGGCGATGATCAGGTATGTCCAGCTGGGATTCATAAGTTATCGAGCGTCCGGTGGGAATGATGATGTGTCGCAAGCCCTGGCGGCGGGCTGGCGGTTACGGTGCGGGCACACGCAGCAGCGCGGTCACGGCGCCGGCGCCGCCTTCGCGCTCGCCTCCCTGGACCCAGGCCTGGATGGCTTCCAGGCGGCTGAGGTGCTGGCGCACGGCGGCTTTCAGGATGGGTTCCCCCTGGCGCGATCCGATGCCCTTGCCGTGAACGACGCGCACGCAGCGGATGTCGTGTTCCAGGCAGGATGACAGAAACCGATCCAGGCGTTCGCGGGCCTCGTCGGCAGTGCTGCCGTGCAGATCCAGCGTGGCTTGGGGGACCCATTTTCCGCGCCGCAGCCCGCGCAGCAGATCCGGCCCGCAGCCCGGCTGCAGGAATTCACCGGCCTCCAGGTCCAGGACCGCAGCCTGGGCATGCCGCTGACGCGGCTGCCTGGGCGCCGGCTGCATGGCAGGGGCGCCTTGGGCGTGTTCGCGGCGGGCTTGCAGCAGGGTGTCGGGATCGCGGCGCAGCGTAGCCCGCGCGCGCGGCCCGTGATCCGGCAGGGGCTGCACAAAGCGCATGGCTTGCCGGAACAGGACGCGGTCGCTGGCGTCCAGCGCCGCAGGGGGCGTGACGGCGGGCTGCGTCTCGCGCGGCGCAGCCGCCTGGGCGGCTGCCCGTGATGCGGCTGCTTCTTGCGCAGCGGCCCGCAGGCGGCGTAAATCCGCCAGCGTCGGCTTAGTGTTGGCCTTCATTCTCCAGCCAACGTTGTGCGTCCAGGGCGGCCATGCAGCCGGTGCCAGCGCTGGTGATCGCCTGACGATAGACGTGATCCTGCACGTCGCCGGCGGCGAACACGCCCGGCACCGAGGTCATGGTGGCCAGTCCCTGCAGACCGCTGCGGGTCGTGATGTAGCCGTTTTCCATTGTCAGCTGGCCTTCGAAGATGGCCGTGTTGGGCTTGTGCCCGATGGCGATGAAGGTTCCGGTGACCGCCATGTCCTCGGTCTGGCCGGTCTGGGTGTTGAGCAGGCGGGCGCCGGTGACGCCGGACGCATCGCCCAGGACTTCCTGCAGCTCGTAGAAAAGCTTCAGGCGCATATTGCCGTTCTCGACCTTGTCCATCAGTTTGTCGACCAGGATGGGCTCGGCGCGGAATTTGTCGCGCCGGTGCACCAGGGTGACGGTGCGGCAGATATTGGACAGGTACAGGGCCTCTTCGACCGCCGTGTTGCCGCCGCCCACCACCAGCACGTCCTGGTTTTTATAGAAGAATCCGTCGCAGGTGGCGCAGGCTGACACGCCGCGTCCCATGAAGGAATGTTCGGATTCCAGCCCCAAGTATTGGGCGGATGCGCCGGTGGCGATGATCAGGGAATCGCAGGTGTACGTCGCGCCCGTGTCGCCGTTCAGCACGAAGGGGCGCTTGGACAGGTCGACGCTGGCGATGTGGTCGAACACCATTTCGGTATTGAATCGCTGGGCGTGTTCCATGAAGCGCTGCATCAGGTCCGGCCCTTGGACGCCGTGCACGTCGGCGGGCCAGTTGTCCACATCCGTGGTGGTCATCAGCTGCCCGCCTTGTTCCAGGCCGGTGATCAGCACCGGAGACAGGTTGGCGCGCGCGGCGTAGACTGCGGCGGAATAACCGGCCGGTCCAGAGCCCAGAATCATCACTTTCGCGTGTTTTACAGTAGACATCACAGAAAATCCATTCATCATCGACCTCCCAATTATAATGGCGGGATGGCTAGAATTCCGGTGACCTCCTCCCGCTCCTCGCGCAATGTGCGTAATGGCCCTTCCCCCTTGCAGGTGCGCCTCAGCGGTCTGCTGCGCGAAGCGCGTTGGATCCTGCTGGCGGCGGTGGCCGGCTGGCTGATCCTGGTCTTGGCCACCTGGCACCGGACTGATCCGGGTTGGTCGCATTCCCTGATGGCTGGCGCGACCCAGAACTGGGGCGGTACATTTGGCGCCTACGTGGCCGACCTGATGCTGTATCTGTTCGGCGCGTCGGCCTGGCTGTGGGTGCTGCTGATGCTGCGCCACGTCGCCGCCGGGTTTTATCGCCTGACCCGTGTCGTGCTGCCGACCAAAATTCCGGAACTGCTGCCGCGAGTGCGCTGGGAAGTCGGCATCGGCTTTACCTTGCTGTTTCTAGGCTGCATGGGCATCGAAGCCCTTCGGCTGCAAAGCTGGGGGAACGAGTTGCCCGCCGGCGCGGGCGGCCAGCTGGGCCATCTGCTGGCGGGGGTGCTCGCCCAGACGGCGGGCCAGGCGGGGGGCACCTTGCTGCTGCTGGCCTTCATCGTCATGGGATCCAGCCTGTTTTTCGGTTTTTCCTGGCTGAATGTATCCGAGCAGGTCGGCTTCTATCTGGAAGTCGGCGCCCGCCGCCTGCTGGATCTGAAAAACGCCTGGCAGGATCGCCGTGCCGGCATGACGGCCCAGGCCGAGCGCCAGGAACTGGTCGAGACCCGTCAGACGCAATTGGTGCACGAACAACCGGTGCGCATCGAACCTACCGTGACGACGGTGCCCAAGTCCCCGCGCGTGCAGCAGGAAAAACAGCAGACCTTGTTCACGGCCAAGGAAGACCCTGCCCTGGGCGGCAGCCTGCCGGCGCTTTCCTTGCTGGATCCGGTCGAACAGACACAGGAAACCGTCTCGCCGGAAACCATTGAATTCACCTCGCGCCTGATCGAAAAGAAACTGTCGGATTTCGGGGTCAGCGTCACCGTGGTGTCGGCCCAGTCCGGCCCCGTCATCACCCGCTACGAAATCGAGCCCGCGACGGGGGTCAAGGGCAGCCAGATCGTCAATCTGGCCAAGGACCTGGCGCGGGCGCTCAGCCTGGTGCGCATCCGGGTGGTGGAAACCATTCCGGGCAAGAACCTGATGGGGCTGGAACTGCCCAATCCGCGCCGCCAGATGGTGCGCTTGTCGGAAATCCTGGGGTCGCAGGTCTATCACAGCAGCGCGTCGCTGCTGACTATGGCGCTGGGCAAGGACATCGCCGGCAATCCGGTGGTGGCCGATCTGGCGAAAATGCCGCATTTGCTGGTGGCCGGTACCACGGGTTCGGGTAAATCGGTGGGGATCAACGCCATGATCCTGTCCTTGCTGTACAAGGCCGATGCCAGCCAGGTGCGCCTGATCCTGATCGACCCGAAAATGCTGGAAATGTCCGTCTACGAGGGCATCCCTCACCTGCTGGCGCCGGTGGTCACCGATATGCGCCACGCGGCCAACGCCCTGAACTGGTGTGTGGCCGAAATGGAAAAGCGCTACAAGCTCATGAGCAAGCTGGGGGTGCGCAATCTGTCGGGCTTCAACACCAAGATCCGCGAGGCCCAGAAACAGGAACAGCCGATTCCCAATCCGTTTTCCTTGACGCCGGATGCGCCCGAACCCCTGAACACCCTGCCGATGATCGTCGTGGTCATCGACGAGCTGGCCGACCTGATGATGGTGGTGGGCAAAAAGGTCGAGGAACTGATCGCCCGTCTGGCGCAAAAGGCGCGGGCATCCGGCATTCATCTGATTCTGGCGACCCAGCGCCCCAGCGTGGACGTCATCACCGGCCTGATCAAGGCCAATATTCCCACGCGCATCGCCTTTCAGGTGTCCTCTAAAGTCGACTCGCGCACCATTCTGGATCAGATGGGCGCGGAAACTCTGCTGGGGCAGGGCGACATGCTGTATCAACCGCCCGGCACCAGCGTGCCTACCCGGGTGCACGGCGCGTTTGTGCATGACGACGAGGTTCACCGCGTGGTCGAGGCCTTGAAAGAGGCCGGTGAGCCCGACTACATCGAAGGCCTCCTGGAAGGCGCTCTGGAAGGCGAGACCGGCGATGGGGTCAGTTCCGTTACCGGCTTTTCCGATCAGGAAAACGACCCTCTGTACGATCAGGCCGTCGAGGTCGTGCTGCGCAGCCGCCGGGCCTCGATCTCTTTTGTGCAGCGCAATCTGCGCATCGGCTACAACCGATCCGCGCGGATCCTGGAACAAATGGAACGCAGCGGGCTGGTCAGTCCGCAGCAGCCCAATGGCAACCGCGATATTCTGGTGCCTGCCCATACAAGCGAGGACGATTCATGAGCATGAGCGCTTGTTTTCCGACTATTCGCCGCCGCGCGCTGGCTGTCGCCATCTCGGTCGGCCTGGCAGGTCTGCCGGGCCTGTCCTGGGCCGTCGACACGGCCCAGGTGCAGCTGCAGGCCTTCGTCGGCAAGGTCCAATCCGCCACCGGCCAGTTTCAGCAGACGCAGGCCGCGCCCAATGGCGTCGCGCGCACCCAGACAGGAACATTCGCTTTTCAACGCCCCGGCAAATTCCGCTGGCAGGTCCTCAAGCCCTACGAACAACTGATCGTGTCCGATGGGCAGTTGGTCTATCAATACGATCCGGATCTGGAACAAGTCACGGAACGCAAGGCCGGGCAGGCGATCGGCGCTTCGCCAGCCGCCCTGCTGTTCGGATCAGGGTCGCTGGACGATGCCTTTACGGTGCAAGCACAGCCTGACCGCGATGGTCTGCAGTGGTTGCGGGCGGTGCCCAAGACCCCGGACGCGGGTTTCACCCACGTGGATATCGGCTTTTCCGATGGTTTGCCCCGGCGGCTGGAACTGCTGGACGCTTTCGGCCAGACCTCCCGCATTGCCTTTTCCGACCTGAAGGCCAATCCCGCTATTCCCGCCGCCCAGTTCCAGTTCACCGTGCCCAAGGGCGCGGATCTGGTCAAGATGAACTGATGGCGACCCAGGGAGACTTGCTGGGCGGTGCCCCCGCCCCGTCCGGCAAGGGCGCGGGTTTCGGTCAGAAAGCACCTGGGGGGCTGCCTGCGGGGGCCGCTGTCTCTGAGCATGCACCTTTGGCCGAGGCCCTGCGCCCCCGGACATTGGACGAAGTCATCGGCCAATCGCATCTGTTGGGCGAGGGTAAGCCGCTGCGCCTGGCTTTTCAGTCGGGCAAGCCCCATTCCATGATTTTCTGGGGGCCGCCGGGGGTCGGCAAAACAACCTTGGCGCGCTTGACGGCCACGGCGTTCAAGTGCGAATTCATTGCCCTGTCGGCGGTGTTCTCGGGCGTCAAAGACATCCGGGCTGCGATGGAGCAGGCGCAGCAGAACCTGGCGATGGGCAAGCACACGATCTTGTTCGTGGATGAAATTCATCGCTTCAACAAGTCCCAGCAAGACGCGCTGCTGCCGTATGCGGAAAGCGGCCTGGTCACCTTCATTGGCGCAACCACCGAGAACCCTTCCTTTGAAGTGAACTCGGCCTTGTTGTCGCGCGCCCAGGTCTACGTGCTGAAATCGCTGGACGATCAGGAATTGCGCCAGTTGGCGCAGCGGGCGCAGTCCCAGGCCATGAGCGATCTGGTGTTTGACGATCTGGCGATCGAGACGTTGGTGGGCTACGCCGATGGCGACGCGCGACGCCTGCTGAATCTGCTGGAACAGTGCCAGACCGCCGCCGGCGCCAGCGGCGTCAAGCAGATCGACGCCGAGTTCATCCAGAACGCCCTGACGCTGAACGCCCGCCGTTTCGACAAGGGCGGCGACAATTTCTACGACCAGATTTCCGCCCTGCACAAATCCGTGCGCGGCTCGCATCCCGACGCCGCCCTGTACTGGTTGACCCGCATGCTGGACGGCGGCGCTGATCCCCGCTATCTGGCGCGCCGCATCGTGCGCATGGCCTGGGAAGACATCGGTCTGGCCGACCCTCGCGCGCTGCAGATCGCCAATGACGCCGCCTTGACCTATGAACGGCTGGGCAGTCCGGAAGGTGAGCTGGCCTTGGGGCAGGCCGTGATTTATCTGGCGGTAGCTGCCAAAAGCAATGCAGGGTACATGGCCTACAACCAGGCCAGAGCATTCGTGAAGCAGGACAAAAGCCGCGAAGTCCCCGTGCACCTGCGCAATGCGCCCACCCGGTTGATGAAGGAACTGGGCTACGGGCATGAATACCGCTATGCTCACGACGAACCCAATGCCTATGCGGCGGGGGAAACGTATTTGCCCGACGGCATGCCGGAACCCGGATGGTATCAGCCGGTGCCACGAGGGCTGGAATTGAAAATCGGCGAAAAACTGGCGCAGCTACGCCTGTGGGACGAGGCAGCAGGGGAATGAGCATGAAAACCATCGGTCTGATCGGCGGCATGAGCTGGGAATCCACCGTGCCCTACTACCGGCAGATCAACCAGGCCGTCAAAGCGCAGCTGGGCGGCCTGCATTCCGCCAAGATCGTCCTATATAGCGTGGATTTCGCCCAGATCGAACGGCTGCAGCATGCCGGCGATTGGGATGCCGCCGGCGCCATCCTGGCGGATGCGGCCCGTGCACTGGAGCGCGCCGGCGCGGATTTCCTGGTGTTGTGCACTAATACCATGCACAAGATCGCGCCCGCCATTGAATCCGCCGTCCGGATTGCGCTGCTGCACATCGCCGATCCTACGGCTGCCGCCATCCGCCAGGCGGGCCTGGATCGCATCGGTTTGCTGGGTACGGCGTTCACGATGGAACAACCCTTTTACCGCGATCGCCTTCAGGATCGGCACGGCATCCAGGTATTGGTGCCGGACGCCGCAGACAGGGCCCTGGTGCATCGCGTGATCTACGACGAATTGTGCCTGGGCCGTATCGAAGACGCCTCACGCCAGGCGTATCGCGCCGTGATGCAGAAACTGATGGATCAAGGCGCCCAGGGCATCATCCTGGGCTGCACGGAAATTTCCCTGCTGGTCGGTCCGCAGGACGCTGGCGTGCCGCTCTTCGATACCACGTCGATCCATGCCCAGGCGGCGGCGCAAGCCGCGCTGGGTCGCTAAGGCCCGCCCTCAGGGATACAAGTTGACGCGCGCATCCACCAGCCGCGCATCCGGCGTCAGCGGGGTCAGGCCCAGTTTGAAGAAGGGCACGTAATCCAGGGTGATGCGCAGGGTGTCGCCTGTGTCCAGGATGCGCTGCCCTCCCAGATGGGCGGGCAGGTCCGTCTGGAAGCGCCCTTGCACGCAATGCAGAATCGTCTCGCCCGGACGCAGGGGCAGTTGCTGAGCGCTGCTGCGCATGTCGATGCAACCGTGCGCTTGTTTGCGGCGCAGCATCAGGTTGAAATCCCGGGCTGGACCAGCCGTCAGGGCGGCTGTGTACGGCGTTTCTCCTGCGAAATACAGGCGGGCGCCGGTCTCCAGCAGTGTTTCCTGGCCGGTATCCGTCTGGGTCAGGCGCAGCGGGCCGCCACCGGTCAGGATCAGGATGCGGTCGATGTCTTCCCAATACGAAAATGGCCCATCCGAAGCGATGTCGGCGGCGCTGATACGCCAGACAAAATCGTCCGGCCCGGCATCGTCCGGGGAGATGGCGATCTGGCGGCTTGTGCCGCCGCCGTTTTTCCAGGGGGTAGGCTGCAGCTCGGCGGCGGGGATGTAGCGGATGGCGTCCTGCATGAAAGCTCGCGTACGGAATGGTTTAATTTAATACAATAACCCGGCCCCGGATGCCACCATCCGGGATATCCGGTTTCGGCCCGCCCGCTGTGCGGGCCCAGTCATGGACGTTCAGGGACGCCCGGAACGTCTTCACCATTTGCTCATCGCCATGCTAGATACCAATCTGCTGCGCAAGGACCTGGACCGCGTCGTGCACGCGCTGGGGCGTCGCGGCCTGACCTTCGATACAGACCGCTATCATGCTCTGGAAGCCCGCCGCAAAGAAGTCCAGGTGCAGACGGAAGAGCTGCAAGCCCGACGCAATGCGCTGGCCAAGCAGATCGGCCAGCTGAAATCCAAGGGCGAGGACGCCTCCGCCGTGCTGGCGGAATCCCAAGCGATTCCTGATCGCCTGAAGGCCCTGGAACAGGATCTGGGCGCCGTACAGCAGGAATTGGCGCAGTGGCTGATGACCATTCCCAACCTGCCGGACGACAGCGTGCCCGATGGCGCGTCCGAGGCTGACAATGTGGAAGTCCGCCGTTGGCTGCCTGGCGCAGCCGATGCCGCCGGAAACCCCGCCGGCCTGGGGTTCGAGCCGCGCGACCATGTGGCCTTGGCAGAGCCCTTTGGCCTGGATTTCGAGGCGGCGCGGTCCCTGGTGGGCGCGCGCTTCATGATGCTGCGCGGCCCCGTTGCCCGCCTGCATCGCGCTCTGGCGCAATTCATGCTGGATCTGCAGACCGGCGAACATGGCTATCAGGAATGCTATACGCCCTACATCGTCAACAGCTCCACGCTGTTTGGCACCGGCCAGCTGCCGAAATTCAAGGACGACATGTTCTGGGTGACGAAAGGCGGGCAGGGCAGCACGCCGGATGAAGACGGCCCCGCCGAAGACCTGTACCTGATTTCAACGGCGGAAATTCCGCTGACCGGCACGGTGCGCGACCGCATCCTGGACGCCCAGGATCTGCCCGTGAAACTGACGGCGCATACCCCGTGCTTCCGTTCGGAGGCCGGCAGTGGCGGGCGCGACCTGCGCGGCCTGATCCGCCAGCACCAGTTCGACAAGGTCGAGATGGTGCAGATCGTGCATCCTGATCAGTCCTGGCCTGCGCTGGACGAGATGGTCGGTCACGCCGAACACGTGTTGCAGGCTCTGGGTCTGCCGTATCGTGTCGTGCTGCTGTGCGCGGGTGACATGGGTTTTGGTTCGGCCAAGACCTATGATCTGGAAGTCTGGCTGCCGGCGCAGAACACCTGGCGTGAAATTTCTTCTGTGTCCAATTGCCTGGATTTCCAGGCCCGCCGCCTGCAGGGGCGTTTCCGTCCCGAAGGCCCCAAGGCCAAGCCGGAATACCTGCATACCTTGAACGGTTCCGGCCTGGCGGTGGGTCGCGCCCTGGTCGCCGTGCTGGAAAACTACCAGCAGGCCGACGGCAGTGTCGTCGTTCCGCCCGCGCTGCGTCCCTATATGGGCGGGCTGGAAGTCATCAGCGCGTAGCCGACGGGCCAAGCGCCGCCGTCAACTGTGATGCTTTTTGGGCTGAGGCCCCCGATAGCGGGGCCGGCCTGACATGGCAGGCGTGTTGGCGGCGGATTCGGTATCGTTTTGCGCCCCGATGCGGGTCAGGCCGTACAGGATCAGCACCCAGAACAGCAGGCTGGCGCCGGTCGCCAACAACCCGTTGAAACTGGCGTAGCCAGTGGCTGCAGAGGCCTGGATGTCGAACGTATTGGCAATGAGGGGAATATTGCCCAAGCCTTCGACCAGCAGACGACCGGGCAGGGTAAAACCCCATTTCAAGGCAGCGATGACTTCCCAACCGGCGATGGTGCCGTTGCCGTCGATGTCGAGCACAAAACGCAATGCATGGATGTTCATGATGTCCTCCAGCAGCTTGTCATGCCTGCTTTCACTATAGGCGGTTTGTCAGGTTTGGACAATCGTGTACCGCTGGCGGGGGCCGGCCGTCCTTCCGCCCGCCCTGGGCGTCATGGGAAAACATTTTCGTGCTAGAATGCCCGACTTGACCGCAGTCAGAGCCGGAGAGGTGGCAGAGTGGTCGAATGTACCTGACTCGAAATCAGGCGTACGGTAACCCCGTACCGTGGGTTCGAATCCCACCCTCTCCGCCAGAACATCAATAAAATCAAGCTGCTACGGCACTAAGGGCGCAATCCTTGGTGCCGTTTTCTTTTTCCGGATCGCTGGGCTGTCCGGTTCATCGGGCTCAGCGCCCCTTCCGAGCATCTTCCGAGAGCAGGTGCTCGAGCTCCTGGGCCACTTGGCGCGTGGTTTGAATGAGCTGATTCTCATCACGAAAAACCGCGTACTGACGATCCAGCAGTTCGTGGTCATAGCGTCGAAAGCGCTCCAGCGCATCGCGTGTCTCGTGCGCGGGCAGGCCCAGACCTTCCATCACATTTCTGCCCAGTTCCAGGCTTGAATACAGCGTTTCCCGCACACTGAGCTTCACGCCCAGTTCGCGCAGCAGGTGGGCATGGTATCGGTTGCGGGCGCGGGCGTAGATCTCCACGCCAGGAAAATGGTCGCGCACGAGCGTGGCCACATGGACCGAGTCTTGCACGTCATCGATGGCCAGCACGAAGATCCTGGCGTCATTCACATGCGCTGCGCGCAGCAGGTCGAGCCGCGTCGCGTTGCCGAAATAGACTTTGTTTCCGAAGCGGCGAATCGCGCTGACTTCGTCCTGATCCGCGTCCAGCGCCGTGAACGGGATGTTCTGCATGCTCAGTACACGTCCTACGATCTGGCCGAATCGACCGAAACCCGCAATGACCACCGCCGTTCCCGTGTCGGTGATGGCATCGAAATCAGGTGTTTCATGGCGGTGGGCGCGGGCGTTCAGCACGCGGTCGTTGAACATCACGATGAAGGGTGTCACCACCATGGAGAGCGTCACGGCCAGAGTGAGCAGGTCTGCCGTGTCTTGCGGCAACAAGTGGTATGCCGCAGCAGTGGAGAAAATCACGAAGGCGAATTCGCCGCCCAGCGCCAGCACCACGGCGAAGTGGCGCGGTGCCGGCGCCGGCAGGCCAAAGGTACGAGCCACGCCATAGAGCACCAGCGCTTTGACTGCCAGGAAACCTATCGTGAGGCCCAGCACCTGCAGCGGGATGGCGGCGAGCAGGCCCAGATTCACCGACATGCCCACGGCCACGAAGAACAGTCCCAGCAGCAGCCCCTTGAAGGGCTGGATGTCTGCTTCGAACTCATGCCGGTACTTTGAATCGGCCAACAGCATGCCGGCAACGAAGGCGCCAAGACCCATGGAAAGGCCCAAGAGTTCGGCGGCCAGACTTGCGCCAATGACGATCAGCAGCGCCATGGCCGTGAAAATTTCCGGCGTGCCAAAGTGCATGATGAAGCTGAATGCCCAGCGCAGCACGTATCGGCCCCCCAGGAACAGCAAGGCCAGGACGATGGCAACGACCAGCAGGGTGGGCACCAGGCTGACGCCAGACGCGCCATCCGCTCCGTCCGAGAATAGCTTGAGCATGGCGAGCACCGGGATGGCGGCGATGTCTTGAAACAGCAGCGTGCCAAACGCCGCACGGCCATGATGGGCGGTGAGCTGCTTTTTCTCGGCCAGCATCTGCAACACAAAGGCGGTGGACGAGAGCGACAGCCCGAATCCGGCGATGAGCGCAGGCGCCCAGGCCATGTCCAGCGCGCGGGCGGCCAGCAACAGCAAGACGGTGGTGACCGCCACCTGCAGCGCCCCGATGCCGAATACGGTGCGTCGCAGCGCCCATAAGCGGGACGGCTGCAGTTCCAGCCCAATGATGAACAGCAGGAGCACGACGCCGATCTGTGAAAAGCTCAGCAGTGCGTCCACCCCGGTAATGAGCCGCAAGCCCCACGGTCCGATCAGCACGCCGGCGACCAGATAGCCCAGGACGGAGCCGAAGCCTGATTTGCGCGATAGCGGCACCGCCACGCAAGCGGCAATGAGGAAAACGAGGACCTGCGGCAGGAAGGTCATGGGGGCGGCCTGAGTGAGATGGCTAGCCGCTATTTTATGGCGGCTCCGACCAGGATGGCCGTCGAGCGGTATAGGCATACCACCCGTGGCCTTGGCGAAAGCATCACAATGGACCTGATATCCATACTCAGAACAGGAGACACGTGATGGCTAAGAAACTACTGATGCTGGTGGGTGACTACGTCGAAGACTACGAAGTCATGGTGCCGTTCCAGGCCTTGCAGGCGGTCGGGCATCGCGTCGATGCGGTGTGCCCAGGGAAAAAGGCAGGCGAATGGGTGGCCACGGCAGTGCATGATTTTGACGGCGCCCAGACCTACAGCGAAAAACCCGGACATCGCTTCACGGTGAACCACGATTTCGACACGGTGGATGCGGCAGCCTATGACGCGCTGGTCGTCCCGGGGGGACGGGCGCCCGAATACCTGCGCATGGACGACCGTGTGCTGGACATCGTGCGTCATTTCCACAAGGCCAACAAGCCCATCGCGGCGATCTGCCATGGGGCGCAGTTGCTGGCGGCGGCCGGCGTGCTGCAGGGCCGCACGTGTTCCGCCTATCCGGCTTGCGCGGCGGAAGTCCGCCTGGCGGGCGGCCAGTATGCCGACATCGCGGTCGATCAGGCACATACGGATGGCAATCTGGTCACGGCGCCGGCCTGGCCTGCGCACCCGGCCTGGATCGCCCAGTTCCTGGCGGTTCTGGGGACGCGCATTCAGCACTGATTCCCCGAATCGGCGTCCGTCTCTACAATCAAGAGATGAAGCGCCTGCTCAGGAGCCTGTGCCATGTGTGAAATCTTCATCCGGGCCAATCCCGGGTCCTACGACAGTGAAAGCCGTTCGCTGCGCCTGCATGGCGTGGCGACCAGCGTCCGTCTGGAACATCTGTTCTGGCATGTGCTGGAAGACATTGCCCGGCGCGACGGCATGCGGGTGACTCAACTGATCGAGCGTCTGTACGACGAATTGCTGCAGCATCGGGGCGAGACCGGCAATTTCGCCTCATTCCTGCGGGTCTGTTGCCTGCGTTATCAGATGCTGCAGGTCGGCGGTCGCATCCCGACGGATGCAGGCGTGCCGCTGCGTTCGCTGGATGCCAGTGTGGTGCTGCGTGATCTGCCAGAGCTGCTCTGCGAAAGCCAGCCGGCCTGAATCTGTCTGGACGGGCGGCGCCCGGTGCTTTCCGGCCTGGCTGCCGTGTCGTGGGGCTGGCATGGATCAGGCCGTCGCCTGTTCAGTGTGTCGCGGCATCAGCAGCACGGCCAGCAGCGTCAGAACCGCAATGCCGATCATCCCCATGTAGACCTGATGGGTGGCCGCATCGAAGGCCGATAACAGATACTGGCGGGTGGCGGATGCAACCGGGTCCGTCTGCAGCGCCGTGATGACGCCGTTGACGGTGGGCAGGGCGCCATCCAGCGCGGCCGGCGCGGCAGCCAGCGCGTCGCGCATGGTGTTGTTGAACAGCGCACCGACCACGGCGGCCCCCAGGCTCTGCCCCAGGTAACGCGACCACATATTGGCGCTGGTGGCGACGCCGCGCTGGTGCCAGGGAACGACGGATTGCACGCTGACCAACAGGGGAGTGGACAGCATGCCGAAGCCGGCGCCCAGCAGGACCTGGTCTGCGGTGACGAGCCAGGTGGCAGGCTGGGGTGGCAAGGCAACGAACCCCAGGATCGCCAACAGAATCAGGACACCGCCAAACAGCGCCGTATCCCGGAAGCCGAACTGCAGATACAGGCGCCCCGACCACGCGGATGCACAGACCCAGCCCAGGCTCATGCTGGCCAGCACCAGGCCGGCGCTGATCGGCCCCAGGCCCATGACCGATTGGGCGAACACCGGCAGATAAGTCCCCGGCGCCATCATGACCAGGCCCATGCCCAGCGCGCCCAGGTTCGAGCCCAGCATCAGCCGGTGGCGCCAGACCCATCCGGGCATGATGGGTTCGGCGGCGCGCCGTTCGCGCTTCACGGTGGCGATGATCAGCAGTGTGAACAGGGTGAAGGTCGCCAGGCTGGGGCCGGACAGCCATGCCCAGGCGTTGCCCCCTTGCAGCAGGCCGAAGACCCCGACGGCCCCCGTCAGCATCATCAGGATGGCGCCGACGTAGTCGATGGCATGCCGCTGGGCGGGCGCCTGCTCGTGCAGGTAACGAGCGATCAGGCCGATGGCCGCCAGTCCGATGGGGAGATTGATCAGGAAGACCCAGCGCCACGTGGCATATTCGGCAAAAGCGCCGCCCAGGGTGGGGCCGGCGATGGCGGCCATGCCCCAGACGCTGGACAGCCAGCCTTGCACCCTGGCGCGTTCGCGGGTCGAGTACAGATCGCCCGCCAGTGTGTTGACCGTGGCCATGATGGATCCGGCCCCCAGGCCCTGTATGGCGCGAAAGACGATCAGCGGCACCATGCCCCAGGCCAGGGCGCAGGCCGCCGAGCCCAGCAGGAACAAGGCGGACCCGCCGATCAGCACCGGTTTGCGGCCATACAGATCGGACAGTTTGCCGTAGATGGGGATGGTGACGGTCTGGGCCAGCAGGTAGATGGAGAACAGCCAGGTGAATTGATCGAAGCCGCCCAGGTCGCCGACGATCTGCGGAATCACGGTGGCGACGATGGTGATGTCCATGGCCGCCAGCGACATGGTCAGCATCAGGGCGGCGAGTATCCAGCCTCGGTGAGCGACCGGAGCGATGTCGGCGGGCTGGCTGTAGGGGGAATCCTGTTTTTCAGGGGGGATCGCGGTCATAATGGCGGCTGTGCAACGAAGCTTCAATCTTAGTCCACACGATTGGCGGAAAAAACGGATGAATAGTCCTACTGTGAACCCTGACCCAGGGCATGGCGAATACAAAATCCCAGGCGGAAAGCTGGTGGTGGTGGATCTGCAGGTGGTGGATGGCTGCTTGAGCAAAGTGCGGTTGTCGGGGGATTTCTTTCTCGAACCGCCCGAGACTCTGGATGCCATCAACGCAGCGCTGGAAGGCCTGCCGGCAGATGCCGATGCGGCGCGCCTGACGCGGGCGGTGAATGATGTCCTGGGGACGGATGTTCAGATGTTCGGCCTGACCCCGGAAGGGATCGCCGTCGTGATCCAGAGGGCGCTATGAGCGAATCCGCGCCCCGCAGCGCCTGGACCGATTTCGACTGGCAACTGCTGCATCCAGCGCCTTTGATGCCCTTGCAGCACATGGCCCTGGATCAGGTGCTGCTGGACGAGGTCGCCGCCGGTCGCCGGGCGCCGACCCTGCGCATCTGGGAATGGGCCGCGCCCGCCGTCGTCATCGGTATTTTCCAATCCCTGAAAAACGAGGTGGACGCCCAGGCGGCCCAGGCTCAAGGTATTCAGATCGTGCGCCGCATCAGCGGCGGCGGCGCGATGTTCGTGGAACCCGGCAATACCATCACGTATTCGATCTATGCGCCGCTGTCCCTGGTGGACGGCATGAGTTTTCGCGATGCCTATGCCTATATGGATGATTTCGTCTTGCAGGCACTGGGGGATCTGGGCATCAAAGCCTGGTATCAGCCGCTGAACGACATCACCTCCGAGGGTGGCAAGATCGGCGGCGCCGCCCAGGCCCGCCGGGGCGGCGCCGTGCTGCATCACGTGACCATGGCCTACGACATCGACGCGGACAAGATGCTGCAGGTTCTGCGTATCGGTCGGGAAAAACTATCAGACAAGGGCACTACGTCCGCCGCCAAGCGTGTGGACCCGCTGCGCAGCCAGACCGGTCTGTCCAGGGAAGCCATCATCGCCCGTATGCTGGATACGTTTCGGCAGCGCAATGGCTTGCGGGATGACAGCTTGACAGTCGACGAACTGGCTCAGGCCGAGCGTTTGATCGGGGAAAAATTCGGCGCTCCCGAATGGCTGGCCAAAGTCCCTTAGCATGATCGCTCGGGGGGTACCTGACGGGGGCGGTGCCGTCTTGGGTCAGGTGGAATCCTTCAGAATGCCGGCAGCCCGCATCCGGGCGTGAACGCCTGCGACGATGCGGTTGCAGCGTTCTCCGGCAAACGAGAATGCCTGGCTGGTCTGCGGGTCGAAATCCTGCTTCAGGGCGTCCTGCAACAAGCGACGGGCCCGCATGAAGCGCACCCGGACGGTCGCCTCCGGCATGTTCAAGACCTGGGCGACCTCGGCGGCGGACATTTCCTCGACCCCGCGCAGCATGAAAACCGTCCGGTATATGTCGGGCAGGGCATCGATGCGCTCTTCTATCTGATGGCGCAACTCCGCCCGCCAGGCGGCTTGGTCTGGGCGAGTGGCATTGGAAGCCGGAAGGTCGGAGCCGGGCGTATGCATATTGTCTGGTTCAGTGGAAACCTGATATGCCGATTGGATGTGGGCTTCACGGGTTTTGTTTCGTCGAAGGCGCATCAGGGCTTCGTTCACTGCGATGCGGGTCAGCCATGTGGCGGGTTGCGCGTCGGCGCGGAAATCCGCCAAGTGCTGGTAGGCTTTCCACCAGGCCTCTTGGACGGCGTCCTCGGCTTCGGCCTCGTCGTGCAGCACGCTGCGCGCGGCCCGGTACAGTTGCTGGTTGTGCCGGCGCATCAGCAAATCGAATGCCTGCAACTGGCCGGCACGGCACCAGCTGATCAGCGATAGATCGCTTTCCTTTGATAAGTCCTGCGGAATTTGAGTATCCACTTTGCTTCCCCGAATAGGCCTGGACGTGATTGGATGCAGCCAGGCGGGAAAACGTTTCACAGCCCCGTCTGGCGGCCAGCCGGATCAGGCGTGGTCTTTGCCGTGCAGGCCATCCAGGGTTTGCAGGGCCAGGTTGGAATGCGCATAGGCCCCACCGGCCCGCATTTCGGCAGCGACCCAGATGGCTTCCATGATTTCGGCATCCGTGGCGCCTGCGCGCGATGCGCCTTCGGTGTGGCCCTTGATGCAGTAGGGACACTGGGTGACATGGGCGACGGCGACAGCGATCAACTGCTTGGTCTTGGCATCCAGGGCGCCGGGCGCAAAGACGGCTTTGCTGAAGGCCTTGAACGCAGCCAGCGGTTCGGGGGCCAGTTCGGCGCGGCGTTTGGCGAGATCGGCGGAGGCTGGGGGGAACATAGGCGAATCCATGAGCGGCTCCTGATGCGATGATGGTTGATGCCTCTATCATCATAGACCTGGTATTTGTACTGAGCCAGCGAACCCCTGTTGCCGGCAGGGGCAGGGGCGGCTCACGCATCCGGTCAGACCGAAAATCCATGATGGACACCCTACAATACGGGCTTTAGTCTGGGGATTCTTGCGTGGAACACCGTCAACCCATGGATGGCCGGGCGTCCGGACTCATGCTGTTGCTGTGCCTGATCTGGGCGATGCAGCAGATTGCGCTCAAGGCCACGACCGAGGACTTTTCCCCTGTGTTTCAGATTGGCGTGCGCACGGCGCTGGGCGGTCTGCTGGTCGGTGTGGCGATGATTTGGCGGCGTGAACGGATCGGCGGCGCCTTGGCCCTCTGGAAACCCGGCCTGTGCGCCGGCGCCCTGTACGCTCTGGAATTCATCCTGATCGGAGAAAGCCTGCGTTTCACCACCGCGGGCCACGTGATTGTCTTGCTGTATACGGCGCCGATCTTCGCCGCGATCGGATTGCACTGGAAACTGGCCGAGGAACGCCTGGCCGCAGTGCAATGGGCCGGGGTCGTTCTAGCGTTTGTCGGCGTGGGGATCGCCTTTCTGCTGCGTGGAGACCATACGCCGACCTTGGCCAGCGCCATGCTGTGGGGGGATCTGCTAGCCTTGTTTGGCGGTGCGGCATGGGGGGCGACGACTGTTGTGGTCCGGGTGACACCGCTGGCGTCGCTGCCGGCCAGCCAGACCCTGATGTACCAGTTGGCAGGCGGTTCGACGTTATTGCTGTTGGCGGCGATGCTGATGGGGCAGACGACTTTTCATTCCACGCCGCTGGTCTGGGCGGGGTTGGCCTTTCAGGTCGTGTTCGTGGCGTTTTTCAGCTATCTGGCCTGGTTCTGGCTGCTGACAAAATACCTGGCGTCGCGCCTGGGCGTCTTTTCATTCCTGACGCCTTTGTTTGGCGTGATCCTGGGCGCCTGGTTGTTGGACGAGCCCATCGGGCCGGGTTTTCTGCTGGGGTCCTTGTTGGTCGTGGCGGGCGTCGTGCTGCTCAGCGGCTATGGCTGGTACGCGCAGTGGCGTATCGGCAGGGCAGCGTGATGCGTGGCAAGCCGCCGACTGACCTTACCCAGAGAATCCCCCGGAATCCAGAAAGGCCTGTTCTTCGGCGCTGGTGATGCGGCCTAGCGCGGCATTGCGGTGGGGAAACCGACCGAATCGGATAATGATGTCGTAATGCATCTTCGCCCAAGGCATGGAATCAGGCGCATGCTGGTGATACAAAATCAAGGCTTCGCGCTGGACGGCCAGGTCTTCGGAATGCATGAAGGGCAGGCAGATGAAATTGCGCAGGGAGGGTTCGAGCTGGTCCAGAAAGCCCAGGCTGCGGCGCGCATAAGCCAGCGCCAGCCCGTCGGTGGCGAACATATGGCCCGTGTCGCGAAAGGCATTGCGCGGATACTGGTCCAGCAGCAGGATCAGCGCCAGGGCGGATTCGGGCTGCTGCAACCAGTCTTCCAGTTCCTGGCGCGCTGCTGCGTAATGGGCGTCGTAGAAACGGCTGCGGAAGGCGGCATCGAATGCCGCATCTTTGGCGAACCATTTCGCTGGCCCGGCTTCCCGCCAGAAATCGATCATGGCCTGGGCAGTTGGCGCGAGGGCGGTCGGAGAGTGGCGGGAAGTCGTCATGACAGTTTTGCCTATAGAAGTTCGCGGCGCAGGTCCGCCGCAGATTTGGGGGACAGCAGGCCGGGGGCCACGTCAAAGACCGTGCGGGCGCCGCTTTCTCCGGCGGATTTCATACGCCAGGCGGCCCGCGCATAGGCGACCAGCACGCTGGATGTGAAACCGGGATTGCTGGCCAGTTTCAGGGAATATTCCATCACCTGCTGATCATCCCGGCCCGATTGGCCGCTGCGGATGACAAAGCCCCCGTGCGGCATGCCGGCGTGCTCGCGCTGCAGCGTATCTGCATCGATGAAATGCACGGTGGTGTCGTAGTCGGCAAAATAGTCCGGCATGGTTACGATGGCCTGTTCCACCTGTTGCGCATCGGCGCCGTCCTGCAGCACGACATAGCAGGTGCGCGTGTGTTTTTCACGCGTGCTCAGGGTCGGTCGGTGGCCGGAACGTACCCGTTCGATCGCGTCCTGCGCCGGGATGGTGTATTGCACCCCTGCGGCCACGCCCGGCACGTGGCGGATGGCGTCAGAATGGCCTTGGCTTAGGCCCTTGCCCCAGAACGTATAGGTGTCGCCCTCGGGCAGAATGGCCTCGCCCATCAGGCGGTTGATGGAGAACAGGCCGGGATCCCAGCCGACGGCCAGGATGGACAGATTGCCATGCGCGCGCGCTACGTGATCGACCGCCTGGAAATACTGGGGGATGCGGGCATGGGTGTCATAGCTGTCCACGGTGGTGAACCATTGGGCCAGTTCCGGGCCTTGCACCGGCAGATCGTCCTTGGACCCGCCGCACAGAATCAGGACATCGATGTCGTCGCGGCGTGCTGCTGCGCTGTCCAGCGACCAGACCGGCACCGACGGATCGTCCAGCACCAGGGATCCGGGATCGCGGCGCGTGAAGACGCCGACCAACTGCATGTCGGCATGGCGGGCGATGGCTGCTTGCGCGCCGCGGCCCAGATTGCCATAGCCGGCGATGCCGATGCGGATGGGGGATGAAGCCATGAAATTCCTTTCAGTAGTGATCGACCGGATGCGGCGGATGATGAATTGTATCGGCTCATGGGGCCAGGGTGGCCGGATGTTAGAATGGCGGCCATTTCTTATTGGCGCAGCCTCCTGCCGGTTTTCCGGGGCGGGGTGATGTGGGCAGAGCAGGTACATGGTTGATCTTCCTGGCCCGTGGCCAGTGGTTCATCCTGGAGTACCGTCATGGCGTCTACCGCCCTCAAACCCAATCCGCTGCTGCAGTTCGTCAGCAATGGCAGCCTTGTGACGCAGATCCTCATCGGCCTGATCGCCGGTGTGCTGTTGGCTTATGTCTCCCCCGATACCGCGCAGGCTGTCGGCCTGCTGGGCGGCTTGTTCGTGTCGGCCTTGAAGGCCGTCGCCCCGTTGCTGGTGTTCGTTCTGGTGGCTGCCTCTATCGCCAATCATAAACAGGGCGCCCAGACGCGGCTGGGGCCGATCCTGGGCTTGTATCTGGTGGGCACGTTTGCGGCGGCGCTGGTGGCGGTGGTCGCCAGCTTCCTGTTCCCCCTGACCATTCAGCTGCAACAGGGAGATGCCACCTTGTCGCCGCCCAGCGGCGTGATCGAGGTCTTGCGCAATCTCTTGTTCAGCGTGGTGGACAATCCGGTGCATGCTCTGCTGGAAGCAAATTACATCGGCATTCTGGCCTGGGCGGTAGGCTTGGGCATCGCCTTGCGCCATGCACATGGGACCACCAAGAACATCATGGCCGACCTGTCCTTGGGGCTGTCCTTTATCGTGCGCGTCGTGATCCGCATGGCCCCCCTCGGGATCTTCGGCCTGGTGTCCGCCACGATTGCCGATACCGGGTTCGGCGCCTTGCTGGATTATGCTCGTCTGCTGGCCCTGCTGCTGGGTTGCATGATCTTCGTGGCGCTGGTGGTCAATCCCCTGATCGTATTCTGGCGGATTCGCGCCAATCCCTATCCCCTGGTGCTGACCTGCCTGCGTGAATCGGGGGTGACGGCGTTCTTTACCCGCAGTTCCGCCGCCAATATTCCGGTCAATATGGCGCTGTGTGAAAAGCTGGGTCTGGAGAAAGACACCTATTCGGTCTCGATTCCCCTGGGCGCCACGATCAATATGGCCGGCGCGGCCATCACCATCACGGTGCTGACGCTGGCCGCCGTGAATACGCTGGGGGTGCCTGTGGACCTGTTCACCGCCTTGTTGCTAAGCATTGTGGCGGCGGTCTGCGCCTGCGGTGCATCGGGCGTGGCCGGCGGGTCCTTGCTGCTGATTCCGGTGGCGTGCAGTCTGTTCGGCATTTCCAACGACCTGGCGATGCAGGTCGTCGGGGTAGGCTTCATTATCGGCGTGCTGCAGGATTCGGCGGAAACCGCCCTGAATTCCTCGACCGACGTGCTGTTTACGGCAGCGGGTTCGGCTCGCGCTGCTGCGCCCAGCGCTGAATGATGGGCCACAGATCTGCCGGCTGGCGGGCGATAGCGTCCGCCTGCCAGCGGTTCGGATCGTCCAGCGAGCAGTAGCCATAAGCGGCGACCACGGTCGCCATGCCGGCGGCCTTGCCCGCCACGATGTCGCGCTCGTCATCGCCCACGTACAGGCATTGGTCCGGGGTGAAGCCCGCCTGTCGGGCCGCATGCAGCAGGGGTTCGGGGTGCGGCTTGGCATGGGGGGTCGTGTCGCCGCCCACCGTTACGCGACAGCGGGGTTCCAGCCCCAGGTGACGCACGATCGGCAAGGCCAGGGATTCCACCTTGTTGGTCACGATGCCCCAGCCCACCGAGGCATCGGCCAGTTGATCCAGCAAAGCGTCTATGCCGGAAAACAATCGGGTGTGCGTCAGCATGTCCTGCGCATAGTCCTGCAGGAATTGTTGGCGGCTGCGTTCGTATTCCTCGCTGCCTGGGTCCAGATCCAGCGCGGCCTTCAGCAGACCGCGCGCCCCATGCGAGGCGTACGGGCGCAGGGCTTCGTAGGGCAGGGGATCCAGCCCCCGGTAACTGCGTTGACGGTTGGCGGCGGCGGCCAGATCGGGCGCCGTATCGGCTAACGTGCCGTCAAAGTCAAAGAGAACGAGACAAGGCTGCATGAGGTTCATTCCGGGCGGCGCGCCGCCATGAAATAATTCACCCCCGTATCTGGGGACAGGCGGTACTGCCGGGTGATCGGCAGGTATTCCAGGCCGCTGAGCGCGCTGGTTTCCAGGCCTGCCGCGCGGGCGGCGGCAGCCAGTTCGCTGGGCGTGATGAAGTGATCGTAGCTATGAGTGCCTTTTGGCACCATGCGCAACAGGTATTCGGCCGCCACGATCGCCAGCAGAAAAGATTTCGGATTGCGATTCAATGTTGAAAAGCAGACCAATCCGCCGGGGCGGACCAGGCGGGCGGCAGCCTGCACGATGGCAGCCGGGTCCGGCACGTGTTCCAGCAATTCCATGCAGGTCACCAGATCGAATTGTCCGGGCTGCTGCTCTGCGTAGTCTTCGGCGCTGACACATTCATATTGCACGTGCACGCCCGATTCGTGGCCATGCAGGCGGGCGACTTGCAATGACGCCTTGGCCAGATCGATACCGGTGACCTGAGCGCCTTCGGCTGCCATGGCTTCGGTCAGCAGACCGCCGCCGCAACCGATGTCCAGCACCCGCAGCCCTTTCAGTGCGCCTGCCTGGGTGCGGATCCAGTCCAGTCGCAGGGGGTTGATGTCGTGCAGCGTCTTCAGGTCGCCTTGGGGATCCCACCAATTGGAAGCCAGGGCACTGAATTTGTCGAGCTCGGCGGGATCGGCGTTGGTGGTTTGCATGAATTCGGGTTCCAGAAATGAACAAGGCTCCGCATGCGCGGAGCCTTGAGGCGCCATCGCGCCTGGGGCGCGATGGCTCGTACGGCCTGCAGAATTACTTGCGGGTACCGACGATTTCGATTTCCACGCGGCGGTTCTGGGCGCGACCTTCGCGCGTCTTGTTGGACGCGACCGGTTGCAGTTCGCCCTTGCCTTCGGCGTAGATACGATCAGCAGCAACACCCTTGCTGACCAGATACTGCTTGACCGAATTGGCACGGCGCTCGGACAGTTTCTGGTTGTAGGCTTCGGTACCGATGGAATCGGTGTGGCCGACAGCAATGATGGTTTCCAGATTGATGGTGCCGGCTTGTTGGGCGACCTGATCCAGAACTTGCTTGCCTTCGGGCTTGATGGTGGACTTGTCGAAGTCGAAGAACGTATCGGCGTTCAGGACAACCTTGCTGGCGGTCGGGGCGACGACAGGCGCTTCGGCGACGGGCTTGCCGCAGCCTTCGGCAGCGGTGGCGGGCGTCCAGAACGCATCGCGCCAGCATTGTTCACCGCTGGCATTCTTCCAGACATGGCCATCAACGTTGGTCCAGTTGTCGGAAGCCGACGCAGTACCCATGGCAGCCATGGCAGCAATGGCGAGTCCAATAGCGATTTTGGAGGGTTTATTCATGTTTCTCCTCGTTTGAGCATGATGCTTGAAAGTGACCGCAGCGAACCCCCGCCGCATCTCGAAAGAACATTTCCAGTATAGCAATGTCTAGTTGGAAAACTGTCAATTGCGCTGGGCTTGGTGCGTGTTAGCCGAAATCTTAAGGCATTTTCCCTGATCGGGTTAAGTATTGAACGCCCCGTCCGGTACTCTGAGGGCAATTTATCCGGGACCGACCCCCTGGTTGTGGGCTTTTTGCAACGCTGGGCCTTTTCCAGCCGGACTCGGACGAGCGCCCGCATCGCTTGCCCGCACCGATGGTGTCCTGAGGTGGATGATAGAATCACCGATTGCCTCCCGGCGGTTTGACGCCTATCGGTTTCGGACATACACATGGAATCCTTCGCTAAAGAGACCCTGCCTATTTCGCTTGAAGACGAAATGCGGCGCAGCTATCTGGATTACGCCATGAGCGTGATCGTGGGGCGTGCCCTGCCTGATGTGCGCGATGGCCTCAAGCCCGTGCACCGGCGCGTTCTGTTCGCCATGCACGAATTGAACAACGACTGGAATCGGGCCTATAAAAAGTCCGCCCGTATCGTCGGCGACGTGATCGGTAAATATCACCCGCACGGTGATTCAGCCGTCTACGACACCATCGTCCGCATGGCGCAGGATTTTTCGCTGCGCTACATGCTGGTCGACGGCCAGGGTAACTTCGGCTCCGTGGATGGCGATAATGCCGCCGCCATGCGTTACACCGAAGTCCGTCTGGCGAAGATCGCTCATGAATTGCTGGCCGACATCGATCAGGAAACGGTCGATTTTGGTCCTAACTACGATGGCAGCGAACAGGAACCCCTGCTGCTGCCCTCGCGCCTGCCCAATCTGCTGGTCAACGGCAGCGCCGGGATCGCCGTGGGGATGGCCACCAATATCCCGCCGCACAATCTGTCCGAAGTCGTCGAGGGCTGCCTGTATTGCCTGCGCAACCCCGATTGCACCATCGATGAGTTGATCGAGCGCATTCCGGCGCCGGATTTCCCCACGGGCGGCATCATTTACGGCATGTCGGGGGTGCGCGAAGGCTACCGCACCGGGCGCGGACGCGTCATCATGCGCGCCAAGGCTCACTTCGAAGACCTGCCGCACGGCAATCGCCAGGCCATCGTCGTCGATGCGATCCCCTATCAGGTGAACAAAAAATCCCTGCAGGAACGCATCGCCGAACTGGTCAATGAAAAGAAGATCGAGGGCATTTCCGACATCCGCGACGAATCGGACAAGGACGGCATGCGTCTGGTCATCGAACTCAAACGCGGTGAAGTGCCCGAGGTCGTCCTCAACAATCTGTACAAGAACACCCAGTTGCAGGAAACCTTCGGCATGAACATGGTGGCGCTGGTCGACGGCCAGCCGCGCCTGCTGAACCTGAAACAGATGGTGCAGTATTTCCTGCAGCATCGCCGCGAAGTCGTCACCCGCCGCACGATCTTCCAGCTGCGCAAGGCCCGCGAGCGCGGCCATGTGCTGGAAGGCCTGGCCGTGGCATTGGCGAATATCGATGATTTCATCGCCATCATCAAAGCGGCCCCCACGCCGCCGGTGGCGCGCCAGGCCCTGATGGATCGCAGCTGGGATTCGTCTCTGGTGCGGGAAATGCTAGCGCGCGCGGATGGCAATGTGGCGTCCGGCGGGCGGGCCGCCTATCGTCCCGATGGGCTGGAACCCCGCTTCGGACTGCAGGCCGATGGTCAGTACAACCTGTCCGAGGTTCAAGCCCAGGAAATCCTGAACATGCGGTTGCAGCGCCTGACGGGGCTGGAGCAGGACAAGATCGTCGGCGAATACCGCGAGATCATGGATACGATCGCCGATCTGCTGGATATTTTGTCCAAGCCAGAGCGTGTGACGGCCATCATTGGTGACGAACTGCAGTCGATCCGTGCGGAATTCTCTGCCCCGGGCAGCGACTCCCGCCGTTCCGAAATCGAATTCAACGCTACCGAACTCGAAACCGAAGACCTGATCACTCCCATGGATATGGTGGTGACCTTGTCGCGCAGCGGCTACATCAAGAGCCAGCCCTTGTCGGAATACCGGGCGCAGAAACGCGGCGGTCGCGGCAAGCAGGCCACCACCATGAAAGAAGACGACTGGGTCGACCAGCTCTTCATCGCTAATACGCACGATTTCCTGCTGTGTTTCTCGGATCGTGGCCGGGTCTATTGGCTGAAGGTCTGGGAAGTCCCGCAGGGATCGCGCAATTCGCGTGGCCGTCCCATCGTCAATATGTTCCCGCTGGTCGATGGCGAAAACATTACCGCCGTGCTCCCGGTCAAGGCTTTCAGCGACGATCATTACATCTTCATGGCGACGTCGCGCGGCACGGTTAAAAAGACCCCGCTGTCGGACTTCTCCAATCCCCGCAAGGCCGGCATCATTGCCGTCGGCCTGGACGAAGGCGATTTCCTGATCGGCGCTGAACTGACCGACGGCAAGCATGACGTCATGCTGTTCTCCGACGCCGGCAAGGCCGTGCGTTTCGACGAGAACGACGTGCGTCCGATGGGCCGTACGGCGCGCGGCGTGCGGGGCATGTTCCTGGAAGAAGGCCAGTCCGTCATCGCCTTGCTGGTGGCCGAGGACGAAACGCAAAGCGTGCTGACCGCCACCGAAAACGGCTATGGCAAGCGTACGTCCATCGTCGAATACACCCGTCACGGACGCGGTACCAAGGGCATGATCGCCATTCAGACCTCGGCGCGCAACGGCAAGGTCGTCAGCGCCGTGCTGGTGCAGCCCGAAGACGAAATCATGCTGATCACCACCAGCGGTGTGCTGGTGCGCACCCGGGTCTCGGAAATCCGCGAGATGGGTCGGGCCACCCAAGGGGTGACGCTGATTAATGTGGACGAGGACAGCAGCCTGATCGGGGTGCGTCGCGTGGCCGAAAGCGATATGGATGACGAAAGCGATGCGTCTGCCGACGACGCCGACGGTCACGCAGAAGGCCAGGCAGGCGATACGCCGACGGGCGATGTTGCGCCCGAAGCCGACTCTTCCCCCAAGGATCCTTCATGAACCGCCCCTGGAATTTTGCCGCAGGCCCCTCGACGCTGCCTCTGGAAGTGCTGCAGCAGGCTGCGGCGGACCTGTGCGACTGGCAGGGCAGCGGCACCTCGGTCATGGAAATGAGCCACCGCGGCAAACACTACAGCCGCATCCGCGACGAGGCCGAAGCCGATCTGCGTACCCTGTTGGCGGTGCCGGATGATTTCGAAGTCCTGTTCATGCAGGGCGGCGCCTCGGCGCAGAATGCCCTGGTTCCCCTGAATCTGATGGGCAGAAATGGTCTAGGACGCGCGGATTACGTGCTCAGCGGCCATTGGGCGCGAAAGTCCTTCAACGAGGCTCAGCGCTATGGCGACGTCGCCGTGGCGGCCACGGCTGAATCCTCCGTCGATCTGGATGGACAGTCCTATGGTCCCTGGTGCTGGCTGCCTGCCCAGGATCAGTGGCGCGTCCGCCCGGATGCGGCCTACCTGCACTTGTGCGCCAATGAAACCATTGGCGGCATTGAACAGGCCGTCATGCCGGATATGGCGGATCTGGGGGCGCCGGATGTGCCGCTGGTGGCGGACATGTCTTCGAATATCCTGTCGCGGGCCATCAATTTTTCCCGCTTGGGCATGGTCTACGCCGGGGCGCAGAAAAATGCCGGTCCGGCGGGCGTGACGCTGGTATTCGTGCGCAAGGACCTGATCGGCCATGCGTTGCCATATTGTCCCTCGGTATTCGACTATGCGCCGGTGGCTGCTGCTCAGTCCATGTTCAATACGCCGCCCACCTTCGCCATCTATATGGCTGGGTTGGTGTTCAAATGGCTGTTGAACAACGGCGGCGTCGCCGCCATGGACGCCGCCAGCATGCGCAAATCCCGTGCGTTCTATGATTATCTGGACAGTTCGTCCTTCTACGAAAGCCGCATCCATCCGGCGGTCCGGTCGCGAATGAACGTCCCGTTCTTCCTGCGCGACGAATCGCTGAATGCCGCCTTTTTGGCGGAATCGGAATCCGCCGGTCTGCTGGCCCTGAAGGGCCACAAAGCCGTCGGCGGCATGCGGGCGTCTCTGTACAACGCCATGCCCTTCGAGGGCGTCCAGGCGCTGATCAGTTTCATGCAGGATTTCGAGGCCCGTCATGGCTGAATCAGATCTGCAGGCCAGCCTGGAACCTTTGCGGGCACGCATCGACGCGCTGGATGAGCAGATCCTGATCCTGCTGAATCAGCGCGCCCAGGCGGCTTTGCAGGTGGGCGACGTCAAAAAGCGCTTTGATGCCAATGGGCCGGTGCTCAAGCCAGAGCGCGAGGCCCTCATCATCCGTCGCCTGCAGACCATCAATAGCGGGCCCATCCCGGAAGCAGCCGTTGCAGCTATCTGGGGGCAGGTCATTTCCGCCTGCCGGGGCCTGGAAAGCATTTTGACCGTGGCCTTCTTGGGGCCGCAGGGCTCGTTTTCGGAACAAGCCGCCTATGAACACTTCGGTCGGGCCATCACCGGCCTGCGCTGCGAATCCTTTGACGAGGTGTTTCGCGCTGTGGAAGCCGGCCAGGCCGACGTCGGCATGGTGCCGGTCGAAAATTCCACCGAAGGCGCCGTCAACCGCAGTCTGGATTTGCTGCTCAGTTCCTCGCTCAAGGTCCTGGGCGAGCGCACCATCCGCATCCACCATAATCTGCTGACCCTGACGGGGGGGCTGGAAGGGGTGCGCCGCGTACTGGGGCATCCCCAGGCGCTGGCCCAGTGCCAGGCCTGGCTGAGCCGCAATCATCCCCGTCTGGAACGTCTGCCGGTTGCCAGCAATGCCGAGGCGGCCCGCATGGCAGCCGAGGACCCCACTTGTGCCGCCATTGCCGGCGATGCCGCCGCCGCCGCGTGGGGACTCAGTGCGGTCGTCAGCGGCATCCAGGACGATCCTCAGAACCAGACGCGTTTTCTGGCGGTCGGCGCGCAGGATGCCGGGCCGACCAACCGCGACAAGACCAGCCTGATCCTGGCTGTCCCCAACCGGGCGGGAGCGGTCTACGATATGCTCGCGCCCCTGTCGCGACACGATGTGTCCATGACGCGCTTCGAATCCCGGCCCGCCCGCACCGGTCAGTGGGAATACTATTTCTATGTCGACCTGCTGGGTCATCATCAAGACGAACCCGTGCGCGAAGCCCTGGCTGAATTGCGCCAGCAGGTAGCTTTTTTCAAGATTCTGGGCTCCTATCCCCGGCAATGAGGTAATTTCGTCATGACCCAGCCCCTGGCCCCCGATCATATCCGGGCGATTGCGCCTTACCAGGCCGGCAAGCCCATCGAAGAGCTGGCCCGTGAATTCGGCCTGGACCCAGCCGGCATCATCAAGCTGGCGTCGAATGAAAACCCGCTGGGCTGTTCCGATCAGGTCCGTCATGCGCTTGGTCAGGCCGTGGCCGGCCTGCAGGGCCGTTACCCCGACCCCAACGGCTTCGACCTCAAGGCGGATCTGGCGGCTCGCCACGCCGTGCCGGCGACCTGGATTACCTTGGGCAATGGATCCAACGATCTGCTGGAACTGGCTTCCCTGGCTTTGCTGGACGAGGGCGCGTCCGCCGTATACGCCGAACATGCCTTTGTCGTCTACCGGCTCAGCACGCAGGCGCGCGGTGCGCGACACGTGCAGGTGCCGGCCCGCGACTACGGGCATGATCTGCCGGCCATGCTGGATGCCATCGCCGACGATACCCGTCTGGTGTTCATCGCCAATCCCAATAACCCCACCGGCACCCATGTGCCGCCGGCCCAGGTGCAGTCCTTTCTGGATGCCGTTCGGGATCGTCACGGCGATCGCGTGACGGTACTGCTGGACGAGGCCTACGACGACTATCTGGACCCCGACGAGCGGACGGACAGCGCCCTCTGGGTGCGTGAATATGCCAATCTGATTGTGACCCGCACCTTTTCCAAAGCCTATGGCTTGGCGGGCTTGCGGGTGGGCTATGCGCTGGCTCAGCCGGGTTTGACGGATTTGTTGAACCGTGTGCGCCAACCTTTCAACGTCAATGCGCTGGCCCAACTGGCGGCCCGGGCGGCGTTGGCGGATACGGATTTCCTGGCGCGCACCTACGCCCTGAATCGCGAGGGCAGAACCCAGTTGCAAAACGCCTTTGCGGCGCTGGGCCTGGAATATGTGCCCAGCCACAGCAATTTTGTCCTGGTCAAAATCGGTGATGCCGCCCGTGTGCACGGTGAATTGCTGCGCCGGGGCATCATCGTGCGTCCGGTGGCGGGCGACGGGCTGCCGCAGCATCTGCGCGTCAGTATTGGTCTGCCTCAGGAAAATACCCGCTTCATTCAGGCGCTGACCGATATTCTGCGGCCATGAGCAGTGTGACCGACCCTCTGGTGCCGGTGCTGGCCGTGGTGGGCACCGGTCTGATCGGCGGCTCGTTTGCGGCGGCCTTGCGCCGGGTAGGGCAGGTGGGGCGCGTGCTGGGAGTGGGGCGTCAGCCGGCATCCCTGCAGCGCGCCCGCGAATTGGGCCTGATCGACGAGATCGTCACGCTGCCGCAGGCAGCCGCCCAGGCCGACCTGATCTTTCTGGCCACGCCGGTGGGCGCGATGACCGGCATTCTGCAAGCCTTGACGCCGCATTTGCGCCCGCAGACGCTGGTCACGGATGCCGGCAGCACCAAATCCGACGTGGCGAGGATCGCGCGAGACGTCCTGGGCGATCGCTGCGTGCAGTTCATTCCGGGGCATCCGATCGCCGGGTCCGAAATGACTGGTCCCGAAGCTGCCGATTCTTTGCTGTACCACGGTCGTAAAGTCGTCTTGACGCCGTTCGACGATACCCCCGGCGCGGTCCAGCATCGCCTGATCCGCATCTGGGAAGCCACCGGCGCCAGAGTGCAACTGATGGACCCTGCCGCGCACGATCGGGCCTTGGGCTGCGTCAGTCACCTGCCGCATCTCTTGGCGGCGGTCTTCATGGCGCAGGTCATTCGGGCCGACGATGCCGATACCCGGCTGGGCCTGGCCGGCACCGGCTTTCGGGATTTCACTCGTATTGCGGCAGGCTCTCCGGAAGTCTGGCGCGACATTTTCTTTTCCAATCGTTCCGCGGTGCTCAGCGAACTCGATGATTTCGTCCAGGTGCTCGATACCTGGCGGGCTGCGCTGAATGACGACACCCACCCTGAAACTCTTGAGACCCTGCTCGAACAATCGGCGCTGGCGCGCCGGTTCTGGGGCGGGCGCAATCCGATGCCATGACTGATCGCACCCCCTTCCTGACTCTGCCGCCGTCCGTTCGGGCCGCAGGCGCCGTGGCCTTGCCTGGCTCCAAAAGCATTTCCAATCGGGCGCTGCTGCTGGCGGCGCTGGCCGAGGGTGAAACGACGCTGACCGGCCTGCTGGATTCCGACGATACGCGGGTGATGGTGGCGGCCTTGCAGGCGCTGGGTGTGGATGTGCAGCTCGATGGCAAAGGGGGCGCGCGCGTAGTCGGCGCATCCGTGTGGCCGCAGCGCCAGGCGGATCTGTTCATGGGCAATGCGGGCACGGCCATCCGTCCCTTGACCGCTGCTTTGGCCGTCATGGGGGGCGACTATCGCCTGTCGGGTGTGCCGCGCATGCATGAACGTCCCATCGGGGATCTGGTGGACGCGTTGCGCGCGCTGGGCTGTGATCTACGTTACGAAGCCCAGGACGGTTATCCGCCGTTGAAGATTTCCCAGGGCAGCCTGCGCGCCGATCAGCCCATCCGGGTGCGCGGTTCGGTGTCCAGCCAATTTTTGACGGCCTTGCTGATGGCGGCCCCGATCGCAGCGGGTCGCGCCGGCCAGCCGATCGTCATCGAACTGGACGGGCCGCTGATTTCCAAGCCCTATATCCTGATCACCCTGAATCTGATGGCTCGTTTCGGCGTGACGGTGCAGCGTGACGGCTGGGAACGATTCACCATTCCGGCTCACGCGCGCTATCGCAGTCCCGGTCGCTATGCCATCGAGGGCGATGCGTCGTCTGCGTCCTATTTTCTGGGGCTGGGCGCGATTGCGGGCGGCCCGATCCGCTTGCAAGGTGTGGGCGCCGACAGCATCCAGGGCGATCTGGCTTTTGCGGATGTCGTCCAGGACATGGGCGCGCAGGTGCGCAGCGAAGCCGACGCGCTCGTCGTTCAGGGGCCGGTGGTGGCGCAGGGGGAACGGTTGCGGGCTTTTGACCGTGATTTCAATCTGATTCCCGATGCCGCCATGACGGCGGCTGTGCTGGCGCTGTACGCCGATGGACCATGCCGCTTGCGCAATATCGCCAGCTGGCGGGTCAAGGAAACCGATCGCATCGACGCCATGCATGCCGAGCTGGCCCGGCTGGGCGCGCGGGTCGAATCCGATGCCGACAGCCTGACGGTGTATCCCCTGGCAGCGGGGCAGTGGCGTTCGGCCCGGATCAACACCTACGACGACCACCGGATGGCGATGTGCTTTTCGCTGGCGGTTTTCGGTCCTGTCCCGGTCACGATTCTGGACCCCGATTGCGTGGCCAAGACCTATCCGGCATATTTTCAGGATTTCCAAAGCCTGCTGCAGGCCTGAGACGGACCATGAAAACTGATTCCAGTGGCACATCCGCCATTCCCGTCATTACGATTGACGGGCCCACCGCCTCGGGCAAGGGCACCATCGCCCAGCGCGTGGCCGACCATCTGGGCTGGCATGCGCTGGACAGCGGGGCGCTGTACCGGCTGACGGCGCTGGCCGTGCAGCAGGCGGGGGGGGATGGCAGCGATGAACAGCAGGCGGCGGAACAGGCGCGCCGGCTCGATGCGCGCTTTGGCGCCGGCCTGATCCAATTGAACGGCCAGGATGTCACACGCCTCATCCGCCAGGAAGCTATTGGCAGCCTGGCGTCGCGAGTCGCGGCCTGGCCGGCGGTGCGCGCGGCCTTGCTGGCCCGGCAGCAGGACTTTCGCCAGGCGCCGGGCCTGGTGGCGGATGGTCGTGACATGGGGACGGTTGTATTCCCCGATGCCTCTCTGAAAATCTTTCTCGATGCCGATGTGCTTGTCCGGGCGGAAAGACGCCATAAGCAGTTGAGGGACAAGGGAATTTCTGCTAATCTAGACGACCTTTTAAATGATCTTCGCTTACGTGATGCACGTGATCGGGATCGGGCGCATGCGCCGCTTGTCGCGGCTGCAGGCGCAGTGACAATCGATTCATCCCGGATCGGGGTGGATCAGGTTGTTGATCAGGTGCTTGATCTGTGGCGTAGCCGTGGATCGGCGCATGGGCCTGCCTGACGGGCATGACCGGGATTTCCGGCATCTGTCATGCAGGATTTTTGTTCACTCCGCCGGGTTCGCCCTGGCGTGTCATCATTGCCCCTTGGGGCGTATGGATTAATTGTTCATGTCCACCCTTACCACTGAAGCCGCGTTGGGCGGTGAAAGCTTTGCCGATCTGTTTGCGGCCAGCATCAAAGATCAGAACATGCGCTCCGGCGAGGTCATCTCCGCCGAAGTCGTGCGTGTCGACCACAATTTCGTCGTGGTCAATGCAGGTCTGAAATCCGAAGCCTACATCCCCCTCGAAGAATTCCTGAACGATCAGGGTGAACTCGAAGTCCAGGACGGCGATTTCGTCTCCGTGGCCATCGATTCCCTGGAAAACGGTTATGGCGACACCATCCTGTCGCGCGACCGCGCCAAGCGCCTGTCGGCCTGGCTGCAGCTCGAACAGGCCCTGGAATCCGGCGAACTGGTCAACGGCACCATCACCGGCAAGGTCAAGGGCGGCCTGACGGTCATGACCAACGGCATCCGCGCCTTCCTGCCGGGTTCGCTGGTCGACCTGCGTCCCGTCAAGGACACCACGCCTTATGAAGGCAAGACCCTGGAATTCAAGGTCATCAAGCTCGACCGCAAGCGCAACAACGTGGTGCTGTCGCGCCGTGCCGTGCTCGAAGCCAGCATGGGCGAGGAACGCGAAAAGCTGCTCGAAAATCTGCACGAAGGCGCCATCATCAAGGGCATCGTCAAGAACATCACCGACTACGGCGCGTTCGTGGATCTGGGCGGTATCGACGGCCTGCTGCACATCACCGACATGGCCTGGCGCCGTGTCCGCCATCCCTCCGAAGTCCTGTCCGTCGGCCAGGAAATCGAAGCCAAGGTCCTCAAGTTCGACCAGGAAAAACAGCGCGTCTCGCTGGGCGTCAAGCAACTGGGCGAAGATCCCTGGATCGGCCTGGGCCGCCGCTACCCGCAAGGCACCCGCCTGTTCGGCAAGGTCACCAACCTGACCGACTACGGCTCGTTTGTTGAAGTCGAAGCCGGTATCGAAGGCCTGGTGCACGTCTCCGAAATGGACTGGACCAACAAGAACGTCGATCCGCG
>NZ_JBATXG010000010.1:0-34380 GCF_049673105.1 Castellaniella sp. | reverse complement strand
CCCAGCGCCGCAGCCGCCAGCGCGGCAGCAGCGGGGCGGCTGCGGCGTATTGGATGCTGAGAGAAAAATCAGGATACATGATCCCCTGCCTGTTCGTAGGCGTCGACGATGCGGGCCACCAAGGGATGGCGCACGACGTCGCGGCTGGTGAAGCGCGTCTGGGCGATGCCCGGCACGTCGTCCAGGACATCCAGCGCATGCAACAGCCCGCTTTGCTGGCCCCTGGGCAGGTCAACCTGAGACGGATCGCCGTTGATCACGGCTTTGCTGCCGAAACCAATACGGGTCAGGAACATCTTCATCTGTTCCGGCGTGGTGTTCTGGGCCTCGTCCAGGATGATGAAGGCGTGGTTCAAGGTGCGCCCGCGCATATAGGCCAGCGGCGCGATCTCGATGGTCTGCTTTTCGAAGAAACGTTGGGTCTTTTCAAAGCCCAGCAGATCGTAGAGCGCGTCGTACAGGGGGCGCAGGTAGGGATCGACCTTTTGCACCAGATCGCCGGGCAGGAAGCCGAGTCGCTCGCCCGCTTCAACGGCGGGGCGGGTCAGCACCAGTCGGGTTACGGATTCGCGCTCCAGCGCGTCGATGGCGCAGGCGACGGCCAGCCAGGTCTTGCCGGTCCCGGCGGGGCCGACACCGAACGTGACATCATGCTTGAGAATGGCGTTCAGGTAGTCGCGCTGGCGCGGTGTGCGCGGACGCAGATCGGCTTTGCGGGTGCGCAGACTGATGCCGTCCTCGTCCACGGGGGGCAACTCGGGCAGCTCGGGGCGCGCGTCCTTGCCTTGAATGGGGGCGGTGCCGCGGCTGCTCAGCTCGACCAGGCCCAGTTGCAAGGCATCGAGCGTCAGGGGCTTGTGCGCCGAGTGTTCATGAAACCAGCGCAGCGCCTGACCGGCTTCGCGGGCGCGACTGCCGCGTACGCTGAAGCGGTTGCCGCGCCGGCTGATGCTGACATCGTAGGTTTGTGCGATCTGACGCAGGTTTTCGTCCAGCGGGCCGCACAGATTGGCCAGTTGCGTGTTGTCGCCTGTCAGTTGGATCGACAGGGGGCGAGGGCTGCCGGGGGACGTCGCGCGGGATGTCGTCATGCGTTCACCAAGTCGGTTTCTGTGGTGACGATTTCGCCCCGCAGCGTGTTGCTCAGGGCCTGCGTGATGCGCACGTCCACCATCTGGCCGATCAGGCGCGGCTGGCCTGCGAAATTGACGATGCGGTTGTTTTCCGTACGGCCTTTCATGTCATGGGGATCTTTTTTCGAGGGCCCTTCGATCAGCAGGCGTTGAATGCTGCCGACCATGGCCTGGCTGTAGGCGGCGGCCTGCTCGTTGATGAGCGTCTGCAGGCGATGCAGGCGATCCAGTTTTTCTTCTTGGGAAACGGGATCGTCCAGATCGGCTGCCGGGGTGCCGGGACGTTTGGAATAGACAAAGGAGAACGACTGATCGAAGCCCACCTGGCGCACCAGATCCATCGTTTTCTGGAAATCGTCTTCGGTTTCGCCGGGAAAGCCGATGATGAAGTCCGAGGACAGCGTCATGTCGGGCCGCACGGCTTTCAGGCGGCGGATGATGGACTTGTATTCCAGCGCGGTGTAGCCGCGCTTCATGGCCGCCAGCACGCGGTCGCTGCCGGCCTGTACCGGCAGGTGCAGGAACGGCACCAGCTTAGGCAGGCGCCCGTGCGCTTCGATCAGGCGGGCGGTCATTTCCTTGGGGTGGGACGTTGTGTAACGGATGCGCTCGATGCCGGGGATGTCGTGGACATAATCCAGCAGCATGGCGAAATCGGCGATGTCGCCGGATTCCCCGGTGGGGCCTCGGTAGGCGTTGACGTTCTGGCCCAGCAGCGTGACTTCGCGCACCCCTTGGTCAGCCAGGTCGGCGATCTCGGTCAGCACGTCGTCGAATGGGCGGGATACTTCCGCCCCGCGCGTATAGGGCACCACACAGAAACTGCAGTATTTGCTGCAGCCTTCCATGATGGAAACGAAGGCGGACGGGCCTTCCACCCGGGCGGGCGGCAGTGCATCGAATTTCTCGATCAGCGGAAAGGAAATGTCCACCTGGGATTTGCCGGTGGCCTGGCGCCGGGCGATCAGTTCCGGCAGACGATGCAGGGTCTGCGGGCCGAACACCACGTCGACGTAGGGCGCGCGGCGCACGATGGCCTCGCCTTCCTGGCTGGCCACACAGCCGCCCACGCCGATCACCAGATGCGGCTTGCTCTGCTTCAGGTGCTGGACACGCCCCAGATCGGAAAAGACTTTTTCCTGAGCTTTTTCGCGCACCGAACAGGTATTGAACAGGATGATATCGGCATCGTCCGGCGTATCGGTCAGCTCGACGCCTTTGGCGGCGCGCAGAATGTCGACCATTTTTTCCGAATCGTATTCGTTCATCTGGCAGCCAAAGGTGCGGATGAACAATTTTTTATGCTGATCGGGTTCCATGGGCTGCAGCAGGCCGGCCAGGGTTTCATCCTGCGCCTGGCGCCAGGCCTGGTCTTGCAGATGTTCGGCGGATTCGCGGGAAGCGGGGATGACGCCGGGGCGTCGCATGGGGGTTTCTTGCATGGCAGGTCGCCGGGGCGGGTTTATATCCCGGGGGCGGTCGGTGATGGGTAATCCGCCATTTTACTGCACATGTCTGTGGGTGGCCCGCCTCGCCGGCGCGGCCTGGGCGCAGCGCTGTCCAGCGCCTGGAAAGCGACCGGACGACCTTCGCGGGGAAGGACGTCCGGTGGCTCAGTGCGCCTGGATCACTGCGGGTGGGTCGCGTGGACGACGTAGTCGGCGACTGCCTGGCGCTGCTCTTCGCTCAGGCTTTCTGCGAACGAGGGCATGGGGCCGGACCCGTCGCGCAGCACGGCCAGGATCTGATCCTTGTTGGGCTGCAGTTCATCCAGGTCCGGACCGATGTCTCCGCTGGCTCCGGCGTCCTGCAGGGTGTGGCAGACCGCACAGGCGGGGACGGCGCCTTTCTGGAACAGGGTTTTGCCCTCTTCCAGGGTGGCATTGTCCGCGGCCAGCACCGGGGCGGCGGCCAGTGCGCCGCATGTCAGCGCCAGAGCAATGCCGTGTTTCGACTTCAGCATGAAACCCTTCACTTCAGACGACCTCCAGTTCGATGCTGTGATCCAGCCAGCTGTTATTGTTGTATCCACGGTTGTTTTCCTGGCGCTCCTTGGGTTGGACATCCCCGTGGTCGTTGGTCGCCCGGCTGGCGATCTGATATTTGCCAGGCTTCAGATCCACGCCCAGCACAAAGGTGCGCCAGGCATAACGGCCCATGTCGGGGCCAAATTCCTGGGCCGCTTGCCAGGTCTTGCCGCCGTCGATGGAAATTTCCACCCCCTTGAGGGCATGGAATCCTCCCAGGCCGACGCCTGTGATCTGCACCCGACCGGCGGGAACCGGCTGGGCGGGGTCAAAGGGCGAGGTAATCCAGGAGTTGACCGGCATTTCCCAGATGGAGGGATGATCGGGGCCGCCTTTTTCTCCCACGGCGGAAAACCGGTAACTGCTTTGCTGGATCTTGGCGGGGGACTGTTCCGCCGTCATCGCCAGGTGCTTGATGTATTTGACGTTGTTCACGCCCATATAACCCGGCACGATCATGCGCAAGGGGCCGCCGTGGGCCAGAGGCAGAGGTTCGCCGTTCAGCTCCCAGGCCAGGATCGCGTCTTCCATGGCTGCCAGCGGCACGGAGCGTTCGACCATCACGGTCTTGGGGTCCAGGCCTTCGGGCAGGGTTTCACCGCCCGTGCCGGTCATGTATTTCATGTCGCCTGCTACGCCGCCACAGGCCTTGATGACGTCTTTGACCGGGACGCCGGCGAACACCACACAGCCCGCTGCGCCGACCGTCCACTGGGTGCCGCTGGGTTTGTGGGGAAACCAGGCGCGGCCATTGCCTGAACATTGCAGCACCATCGTGACGGCCGTCAGGCCCAGGCGCTTGAGGTCTGCGACAGTCAGTTTGGCAGGCTTGGCCACGCCCGAGATTTCCAGCGTCCAGGCATCTGCGTCCTTCATGATATCGGCTGCAGGCGGGTTGAGGTTGTTCCGCACATACAGGCGATTGCTGGGCGTCAGCGTGCTGTGGCCGAAATCCTGACGGCGCAGTTCGATGGTGTTGGCGCTGTGGACGATCATCGCATCCGCATCTTTCCAGGCGGCGTATTCCGGCAGGGCCTTGCCACCGGCGGCGGTCGCCTTGGCCGGCGGGTCGGTGCGCACGCCGTCCGCCCAGGATGCGCCTGGGACGGCGGCCAGAGCGGCGAGACCGCTTCCGGTCAGTAGCGCCCGGCGTCGGGTGGGATCTTGTAGGTCGGGGTTTTGCATGACAGCTCCTCCAGGGTCAACAACATTACTTTTAATAATGTCTTTATAACTGCTTCAACTGTTGAAGTCCAAAACATCGGTGCGTGATGCCTGGGAACAGGGCGAATGTGGGCGAAAGGCCGGCCCTGCGCGGTCGATACACGGAAGGCCCTATACTGCGCACATCCTGTCGCTGAAATCCATGTCGTGAAGTCATTTCTTGCCGCCTGCCTGCTGCTGTGCTCACCGTTCTCCTGGGGAAACATCATGCTGGTGGCGACCTCCCTGCCATCGGGGGGGATGCTGGCGCAGCCGCCGGCGGAAATTTCTCTGGTTTTTAGCGAGCCTGTCAGAGTGAATCTGATCGATCTGGTCGACCCGCAGGGACAGGCGCAGCCTTTGTATGCCATTCGCGATGCAGGCGCGGAAATCCGCGTGCCTGTTCCGGTATCTGCCGAGGCGGTGTATGGCGTCTACGCCCTGAATTGGCAAGTGCGTGCCATTGCCGGCGGCGAGGCATCCGGTTCGCTGGGCTTTCAGGTGAAAGCACCCGGCATCCTGGACCGGCTGTGGCCGTCCGCGCCCGTGCCCTTACGGGATGCTGCTCTGTGGCTGGCGGCGATTGTGCTGCTGGCGGCAGCCGTGGCCTTGATGTTGTTCCGGCTGCAGTTCATGTCGGCGACGCTGGGTTTGATCGGTACGGGGCTGTTGGCCACCGGTTATCAACTGGATCGCGTCGTGGCGCTCTGGGGGATGGGCGGCGGGTGGGTGGCGCCTGTGGCGTGCACGGGGGCGCTGGCGGTGTTGGGGGCGGTGATGCTGGGGCGATGGGTGATGGGGCGGTAGATCCCCCAGGTGGGCGATCCCTCCCACGTCGCGGCCTGCAGGCCGCTCCGATGAAACTGGCACGTAAAGGCCCGCAGGGGCCTTTACCGAGGGGGCGATCTCCCCCACATCGCGGCCTGCAGGCCGCTCCGATTCGGCAGGCATAGACAGGTCCGCAGGGACCTGTCTATGTCCGGCCTCATCCCAATTCCACTTCTGTGCCTTCTTTTTTGACGTGCTTGACCAGGTCTTCGCGCTGGATGCCCATCCACATGGCCAGGGCGGCGGCCACGAACACGGACGAGTAGATCCCGAACCAGATCCCGATGGTCAGGGCCAGGGAAAAATTATGCAGGGTGGGGCCGCCGAAGAAGAACATCGACAGCACCATCATCTGCGTCGAGCCGTGCGTGATGATGGTGCGGGAAATGTTCTGCGTGATGGACAGGTTGATGATTTCCCGCACGGATGCCTTGCGCATCTTGCGGAAGTTCTCGCGGATCCGGTCCATCACCACCACGGATTCGTTCACCGAATACCCCAGCACGGCCAGCACCCCGGCTAGCACCGAGAGCGAGAATTCCCACTGGAAGAAGGCAAAGAAGCCCAGGATGATCACCACGTCGTGCAAGTTGGCGATCGCGCACGAAGCCGCCAGTTTCCATTCGAAGCGGATGGCCAGGTAGATCATGATGCCCACCACCACGAACAGCAGCGCCATCAAACCATTGTGCAGCAGTTCCTGGCCCACTTGCGGGCCGACGAATTCCACCCGGCGCAGTTGCACGTCGGCATGTTGGGCCTGCAAAGCGGACAGCACCGAGCGGCTCTGGGTGGCCGTGTCTTCGTTGGCGCGGATCGGCAGGCGGATCATCACGTCTTGCGAGGTGCCGAAATTCTGCACCTGGAAGTCTTTGTAGCCCAGCGCGTCGATGGCGGTGCGGATGTCGGCCACAGGCGCCGTCTGGGAATAATGGACTTCCATCACCGTGCCGCCGGTGAATTCAATCGACAGGTGAAAGCCGCGTGTGGCGATGAAGAAGACGGCGGCCAGGAAAGTCAGCAGGCTGATGATGTTCAGGATCAGCGCATGCCGCATGAACGGGATGGTGCGATGGATGCGGAAAAATTCCATGATGAATCCTGATTAATCCTGATTGGGTTTCCAGATCTGACCGATCGACACGGACTTCAGCTTGCGCTTGCGACCGTAGTACAGATTGGCCAGGGCGCGCACGCCGACCACCGACGAGAACATCGAGGTCAGGATGCCGATGGTATGCACCACGGCGAAACCGCGCACCGGGCCGGAGCCGAAGGCCAGTAGCGCCACCCCGACGATCAAGCTGGTCAGGTTGGAGTCGAAAATCGTCGCCCAGGCGCGGTCGAACCCCAGGTGGATGGCCTGCTGGGGCGGCAGGCCCGCGCGGAGTTCTTCGCGTATCCGTTCGTTGATCAGCACGTTGGCGTCGATGGCCATGCCCAGCGTCAGCGCGACGGCGGCAATGCCGGGCAAGGTCAAGGTGGCCTGCAGCATGGACAGCACGGACAGCAGCAACAGCACGTTGAAGGTCAAGCCCAGCGTCGAGAAAACGCCGAACAGATGGTAGTAGGCGATGATGAAGATCGCGATGGCGGTGAAGCCATACAGAGTCGAGTCAAAGCCCTGCTTGATGTTGGCGGCGCCCAGGCTGGGGCCGATGGTGCGTTCTTCGATGATGTGCATCGGCGCAGCCAGCGAACCGGCGCGCAGCAGCAGGGATACGTCGGCGGCCTCCTGGGCCGTCATGCTGCCGGAAATCTGCACCTGGCCGCCGGGGATCTCGGACCGGATCACCGGGGCGGTGACGACTTCGCCTTTGCCGTTTTCAAACAGCACGATGGCCATGCGTTTGCCGATGTTGTCGCGGGTGACGTCGCGGAAGATGCGCGCGCCCTTGGAATCCAGAGTCAGGTTGACGGTGGGTTCCTGGGTCTGCTGGTCGCGGCCCGGCTGGGCGTCTTGCAGGTTTTCGCCCGTCAGAATGACCTGGCGACGCAGCAGCAGGGGACGGCCATCGCGGTCGGTGTAGCGCACCAGCCCGAAAGGCACGCGACCCGATTGCAGGGCGGCCATGGATGCCGGGGAATCATCCACCATGTGGATTTCCAGCGTGGCCGTGCGGCCCAGGATTTCCTTGGCTTTCGCGACGTCCTGCACGCCGGGCAGCTGGACCACGATGCGGTCGCCGCCTTGCTGCTGGATGACCGGTTCGGCCACGCCCAGCTCGTTGATCCGGTTGTGCAGGGTCTGGATGTTCTGTTTCAGGGCGCTGTTCTGCACCTGGGTGATCGAGGCCGGGCTGAGCGTGCCGTCCAGCAGCCAGGTATTGCCCGACTGGCTGGTCGTGAAGGTCATTTCCGGGATGGCGCGGCGCAGGGCGTCCGCGGCGGCATCGCGCTCGTCCTGAGTGGCAAAGCTGGCCCGCACGGATTGCTGGCTGCGTTCCACGTCTTCGAAGGTGAGCTTGGCGTCGCGCAGGGTGGTGCGGGCTTCGCCGGCCATGGAATCGTAGCGGCTGGTCAGGGCGCCTTGCATGTCGACCTGCAGCAGAAAGTGCACGCCGCCGCGCAAGTCCAGACCCAGATACATGGGATGGGCGCCCAGGGCGGTCAGCCAGTTGGGCGATGCCGACATCAGGTTCAGCGCCACCGTGTAATCCGGGTTTTTCGGATCGGTGTTCAGCGCCTTTTCCAGCGTGTCTTTCGCCTGCAGCTGCGTGTCGGTGGATCCAAAGCGCAAGCGCACCGAACCCACAGGGCCGTTCATCTCGAAGGAGCTGGCTGTGGGCTGGATATTGGCCTGTTGCAGAATCTGGTTGGCCTTGTCCAGGGTGTTCTGGTCGACCTTGACCGATGTTTTCGCCCCTGCGATCTGGACGGCCGGCGATTCGCCGTAAAGATTGGGCAAGGTGTAGAGCACGCCGATCAGGACGGCGGCCAGCACGATGAGGTACTTCCAGAGAGGATAGCGATTCATGGTCGGTCGGGAGGGAAGGCTGAAAAGACCGGGCGCCGCTTGTCAGCGGCGCCGGATGGGACGATCAGAGAGACTTGATCGTGCCCTTGGGTAGCACGGACGTCACGGAACTGCGCTGCACGATGATTTCCACCGCCTTGTCGCCGGACTGCGCGATTTCAACCGTCAGGTAGTTGTCGCTGACCTTGCTGAGCTTGCCCAGCGTGCCGCCCGACAGGATGACTTCGTCGCCCTTGGTCAAGGCCGACACCATTTTTTTGTGATCCTTCTGGCGTTTCATCTGCGGGCGGATCATCAAGAAGTACAGAATGACGAACATCAGGATGATGGGCAGCATGCTCATCAGCGCATTGGGTTCGCCGCCGGCAGCTTGGGCCGGGATCAGGGTCAGGGTGTCAACAAAAGACATGGAGGCTCCTGGGAAATCAGGGTTTGGAGAGAGGTTTAGGTATGAGATTAACTCTTGATTGTAGCGAGATCTGCATCATGCTGTGCGCTGACTTTATTCGATGCCCCGCGCCCTGTCTCGCAGGAAGGCTTGGCGCCAGGACTCGAATCGGTCTTCTTCTATGGCGGTGCGTATCTCGCTCATCAGATTCAGATAGAAATGCAGATTGTGCAGGGTATTTAAGCGGGCGCCGGTGATTTCGCCGACGCGCTGCAGATGGTGCAGATAGGATCGGGAAAAGTGTTGGCAGGTGTGGCAGCCGCAGTCCGGGTCCAGGGGCTGCAGATCGTCGCGGTAACGGGCATTGCGGATCTTCACGTCGCCGTAGCGGGTGAACAGCCAGCCGTTGCGAGCGTTGCGGGTGGGCATGACGCAGTCGAACATGTCCACGCCTTGGCGCACGCCCTCGACCAGGTCTTCGGGGGTGCCCACGCCCATCAGGTAGCGCGGTGCCTGGGCGGGCATGCGCGGGGTGATGTGCGCCATCACCCGCATCATGTCTTCCTTGGGTTCGCCCACCGACAGGCCGCCGATCGCATAGCCTTCAAAGCCGATGTCGGTCAAACCCGCCAGCGACTCGTCGCGCAGATCCTCGTACATGCCGCCCTGGATGATGCCAAAGAGCGCATTCGGATTCCGCAGGTCGTGAAACGCCTGGCGCGAACGCCGCGCCCAGCGCAGCGACATGCGCATGGAGGCGGCGGCTTCCTCGTGGGTGGCAGGCCGATCGTCGATGCGGTAGGGCGTGCATTCGTCCAGCACCATGACGATGTCGGAATTCAGGCTGCGCTGGATGCGCATGGATTCTTCGGGCGACAGGAACTGCCGCGACCCATCGATGGGCGACGCGAAGCGCACGCCTTCTTCGGTGATCTTGCGCATGCTGTCCAGGCTGAAGACCTGGAAGCCGCCCGAATCGGTCAGGATCGGCTTGTCCCATTGCATGAAGCCATGCAGGCCGCCGTGCCGGTCCAGGATGTCGGTACCGGGGCGCAGCCACAGGTGAAAGGTATTGCCCAGCACGATCTGGGCGCCGATGTCGGTCAGTTCGTGCGGCAGCATGGCTTTGACGCTGCCGTAGGTGCCCACGGGCATGAAAATGGGCGTCTCGACGACGCCGTGGTTCAGGGTGATGCGACCGCGCCGCGCGGCACCGTCGGTGTGTAACAGGTCGAATTGCAATCCGGTCATGGGGTCGGGGCGGCCTCGATGAACATGGCGTCGCCATAGCTGAAGAATCGGTAGCGCGATTGTACGGCGTGCGCGTAGGCGCGCCGGATGGGTTCCATGCCGGCCAGAGCCGACACCAGCATCAGCAAAGTGGACTGCGGCAGGTGGAAGTTGGTGATCAGCGCATCCACGTGGGCGAAGGTATAGCCGGGGGTGATGAAGATCCGGGTGTCGCCTTCGGTGGTATGGATGCCGTCGCCGTCCTGGGCCGCGGCTTCCAGCGACCGCACGCTGGTCGTGCCCACGGCGATGACGCGCCCGCCCCGTGCGCGGGTGGCGTGGATTTTTGCCAGCGTCTCTGCCGGGACGACATAGCGTTCCGCATGCATCACATGGTCGCGGATGTGGGTGACGCGCACCGGCTGGAACGTGCCGGCGCCTACGTGCAGGGTCACAAAGGCCTGATCTATGCCTTGTTGGCGCAGGCGGTCCAGCATGGCTTGATCGAAGTGCAGGCCGGCGGTGGGCGCAGCGACGGCGCCCGGCTGCTCGGCGTAGACCGTCTGATAACGGGATTCGTCGTCATCGTCGGCGGCATGCGTGATGTAGGGCGGCAGGGGGACGTTGCCGTGGCTTTCCAGCAAATCCAGGACCGGGGCAGGAAAAGCCAGTTCGAACAGCTCGTCCTGGCGTCCGAGCACTTCGGCTTCGACGGCGCCATCGGCCAGCATCAGGCGGGTGCCGGGGCGCGGGGATTTGCTGGCCCGTACGTGAGCCAGCGCGCGTTGCGGCGCCAGAATGCGTTCCACCAGTACTTCCACTTGCCCGCCGCTGGCCTTGTGGCCGCGCAGCCGGGCTTTGATGACGCGCGTATTGTTGAACACCAGCAGGTCGCCCGCGCGCAGCAGGGCGGGTAGGTCCGTGAACTGTCGGTCGTGCAGCGCGCCGCTGCTGTCCAGATGCAGCAGCCGGCTGGCATCGCGCCGTTCGGCGGGGTGCTGGGCGATCAGTTCGGGGGGCAGGTCGTAGTCGAAGTCGGAGAGATCCAGGTCTGGGGTCACGAATGTAGGGAGCGCTATCAGGAAGGAGGGCGGGAAGAGAAACTGGCCGGTATTTTAGTCCTATCCCTCTTTGGATTATGCTGACGCTTTTTGGCGGGTGGCGGCATGAGTCAGGGACAGCAGCGGAATCGGAGTCGGATCCTTCAGAGGGGCGGTCGCGTGGCGCGCGCCTTGCTGGCTGCCGGGGTGCTGGCGGGGGCTGCTGTCAGCGTCTCGGCCCAGGCCTTGCCGCCGGAACTGCAAAAGGCCTGGAAGGCCACCAAACTGCCGGAATCCGCCTTGTCTCTGGAAATTCGCGAGGCCGGCGGCCCGGTGATCAGCCGTATCCAGGCCGACGTGCCGCGCAACCCGGCATCGGTCATGAAGACCGTGACCACCTGGACGGCCCTGTCGGTCCTGGGGCCGGATTATGTCTGGCGGACCCAGTTCCTGGCCGGTGCCGGGGCGCGGGTCGACGAGCAGGGCACCTTGCAAGGGCCGCTGTACGTCAAGGCGGCGGGCGATCCCTGGTTCACGGTCGAAGATCTGTGGAATATGCTGCGTGAATTGCGCCTGCGAGGCATCAAAAATTTGAGCGACGTGGTGGTGGACCGTAGTCTGTTCGGCCAGGTCGGCATCGACCCCGGTGATTTCGACGATTCACCGGATCGCCCCTACAACGCCAGCCCGGACGCCATGATGGTCGGCTTTGGCGCGACTCGCATTGTGTTCCAGCCGGATGCCACGCACCGCCAGTGGGTGCCCATCATTGATCCGCCGACGGCCAATATACGGGTCGAAGGGCGTTTGGAATGGCAGGACGGGAGTTGCCGGCCTGCCAGCAATTTCGCCGCTGACGCCCTGGTGCAGGGGCCGTCGACCACGATCCGCCTGACCGGCAAGGCCTGGGGCAGCTGTGGCGAATTCAGCCTGTATCGTCTGGCCAGTTCGCAGCCGGATCACTTCGAGGCGCTATTCAGGATGCTGTGGCGCGAATTGGGTGGCACCCTGGGGCGCGGCATCACGCAGGGCAGAGTGCCCGCCCAGGCCGATGTGCTGGTCCGACATGATTCGCCGACGCTGGCTGATGTCATTCGTCAGATCAACAAGCACAGCAACAACGTCATGGCCCGCATGACGCTCCTGACCCTGGGGGCGGACATGAATGGCCCCGGCGCCACGACCGAATCCGCCGGTCGCGCCGTGCAGCAGGTCCTGCAGAATCAGCAGGTCGATATCAGCGGCTGGGTAATGGACAATGGTTCGGGCCTGTCGCGCCAGGGGCGGGTCACGGCGCGGGGGCTGGCGCAGATGCTGGATGTGGCCTGGCGGTCTCCCTTGATGCCGGAATTCGTGTCCTCGCTGGCGATTTCAGGGATGGACGGCACCGTGCGCCGCCGCCTGCGCGCCGAAGATACGCGCGGCCAGGCGCACCTGAAGACCGGCACCCTGAAGAATTCCAGGGCCTTGGCCGGCTATGTGCGGGGCGCCAGCGGCAAGCGCTACATCCTGGTCAGCATGGTCAATCATCCGGGGGCGGCGGCCGTGCGTCCCTTTGACGACGAGCTGGTGCGCTGGCTGGCCAGCCGCTGATCCGCGCGGAATGTCCGGCGGTTTGCAGTGGCGGTACACTGCAGGCCACCTCTCTTTGCTGATCGAGCCGCCATGCCTATTCACGAAATCCGCCACCCCCTGATTCGCCATAAGTTGGGCCTGATGCGACGGGCTGACCTCAGCACCAAGAATTTCCGCGAAATGGCGCAGGAAATCGGCTCGCTGCTGACCTACGAGGCGACCAAGGACCTGCCCCTGGAACCCGCCCGCATCACCGGCTGGGCAGGCGAGCTGGACGTCGAAAAGCTGGCGGGGAAGAAAGTCACGGTCGTACCCATCCTGCGGGCCGGCATCGGCATGCTGGACGGTGTGCTGAACCTGATTCCGGGGGCCAAAGTCAGCGCCGTGGGAATCGCCCGCAACGAGGAAACCCTGCAAGCGCAGCCCTACCTGGAAAAGCTGGTCGGGCAGCTGGACCAGCGCCTGGCGCTGATCGTCGACCCCATGCTGGCGACGGGCGGGTCCATGGTGGCCGCCATCGACATGCTCAAGCAGGCCGGTTGCCGCAACGTGCGCGCCCTGGTGCTGGTGGCGGCGCCCGAGGGCATCGCTGCTGTCGAGCGCGCCCATCCGGATGTGCACATCTATACCGCATCCATCGACGACCACCTGAACGACGATGGCTACATCATTCCGGGCCTGGGAGACGCGGGCGACCGTATTTTCGGCACACGGCAAAAGACCGACTGACCGCTATCTCTTCCGGCCTTGATCTGGATCGGATTCATACAGTTTTTGACATATGAACGCGGACCGATCAGGTAGGATGGAGACTCTTCAGCCTCATTCAAGGAGTTTCTCATGGCCACACGCAAGCGTATTAGCACTCAGACGGCGGGCGACGCACTGATCGAGGACCTGAAATCCAGCCTGGATCAGGCGGAAAAACTGCTGCGCGAGGCCGCCGACGCCACCGGCGACAAGGCGGTCGACCTGCGGGCAAAGGCCCTGCAGGCGCTGGATCAAGGGCGCGCCGCCCTGGCCGAGACGCAGGCCAATCTGCTCGAGCAAGGCCGCAAGGTCGTGCAGGATACCGACGAATACGTCCAGGCCAATCCCTGGAAGGCAGTGGGCATGGCCGGTGTGGCCGGCTTGCTGCTGGGCGCTCTGTTGTCGCGGCGCTGATTCCGATGGGGGCATTCAGCCGCGCCGTGGCGGATCTGGCGGCAAACAGTACCGCGCTGATCGGCACCCGCCTTGAGTTGCTGGGCCTGGAAGCCCAGGATGCCCGCGACCGTCTGTTGGGGCGGCTGGCTTTGCTGCTGGCCGCCGCCATCTGCCTGCTGCTGGCTCTGCTGGTGGCGACACTGGCGGTGGCCTTGTATTTCTGGCCGACCGAACACCGTTTCCTGGCCCTGGGGCTGCTGGCCGCGCTGTACGCGCTGCTAGGGGCGGGCCTGGTGGCGGTCTTGTTGAGTCGGCTCAGGCAGGATCCCGCGCCGTTTTCCGTCACGGCAGATGTTTTGCGCCAGGATGCCCGCTCATTCGGTCTGGCGCCGTCCGCTGGATCGTCGGGTGACGCCGATGGGTCCGCCGCCGACGACCCTTCGTCCAGGGGAATGTCATGAACCAGTTGGCTCCGCCTGCTTCCAGGGTCCAGGACCGCCGCCTGCGCATCGAATTGCTGCGCTTGCAGGCGGGCTACGAACGTCTGGCCCTGCGCCAGAGCGCTTGCCGTCTGGCGGGTGCGGTGCAGCCCTCGGCGCTGGCGGCGCAGGCTGGAGATCGCCTGCAGGCCGCTGGTCTGGGCTGGTTGGGTCTTGGCCTGCGGATGCTGCGGCGCTATCCGATGATGGGGTCCCTGCTGGGGTCCACCCTGGGTAGATCAGGCCGGCGCGGCATCCTTCTGAAAACCGCCCTGATCGCCGGCCTGATCTGGCTGGGCAAGCGCGGCAGCGCGGGGGATGACGCGTCCTGACTCCGTTCAGGACAGGCCTAGCTGCCCCCACATGGCATCGACCCGCTGCTTGACGTCGGCGGACATGGTGATTGGTCGCCCCCATTCTCGCTGGGTTTCACCCGGCCATTTATTGGTGGCGTCCAGACCCATCTTGCCGCCCAGGCCGGATACCGGCGACGCAAAATCCAGATAATCGATCGGCGTGTTTTCCACCAGCAGGGTGTCGCGCACCGGATCCATGCGGGTCGTCATGGCCCAGATGACCTCGGACCAGTCGCGCACGGGGATGTCTTCGTCCACCACGACGATGAATTTGGTGTACATGAACTGACGCAGCACGCTCCATAGGCCAAACAGAATGCGCTTGGCGTGGCCGGGATACTGCTTGCGGATGGACACCACGGCCAGGCGGTAGCTGCAGCCTTCGGGGGGCAGGTAGAAATCGACGATCTCAGGAAACTGGCGCTTGAGCAGCGGCACGAAGACTTCGTTCAGGGCTACGCCCAGCACGGCGGGTTCGTCCGGCGGTTTGCCGGTGTAAGTGCTGTGATAGATGGGTTGGCGCCGATGGGTGATGCGTTCTACCGTGAAGACCGGAAACCAGTCCTGCTCGTTGTAGTAACCGGTGTGGTCCCCGTAGGGGCCTTCCAGCGCCATTTCGTAGGCGCCGTCGGTGGGCGGGGCCATGCCATCTGGCACCGTGGGGGCGATGGCTCTGGGGTCTGACGAGGGCAGGATGTGGCCTTCCAGCACGATTTCCGCCTGGGCGGGTACCTGCAGGCCGCTGCCCAGGGCAGCCGCCAGTTCGGTGCGGGATCCGCGCAGCAGGCCGGCGAACTGGTATTCGGACAGGCTGTCGGGGATGGGGGTGACGGCGGCCAGCAAGGTGGCCGGATCGGTGCCTAACGCCACCGCGATGGGAAAGGGCTGGCCAGGGTGGGCCAGACAGTGGTCACGGAAATCCAGCGCCCCTCCGCGATGAGACAGCCAGCGCATGATGAGTTTGTTGCGACCCAGCAGCTGCTGGCGGTAGATGCCCAGGTTCTGGCGGCGGGCGTTCGGGCCGCGTGTGATCACCAGCCCCCAGGTCAGCAGGGGCGCCACGTCGCCTGGCCAGCAGCTTTGCAGCGGCAGGTCGTGCAGATCCACCTGATCGGCTTCGATGACGACTTCCTGGCACGGGGCGGAGCGCACCTCGCGCGGATTCATGTCCCACAGGGCGGATTTCAGCATCGAGACCTTGGACAGCGCGTCGCGCATGCCGTGGGGCGGCGTCGGTTCGCGCAGCGACGCCAGCAGTTCGCCGGTCTCGCGCAGCGCCGAGACGTCTTCGGCGCCCATGCCCCAGGCCACGCGCTGAGGGGTGCCGAACAGATTGGTGAGCACGGGGATGGGGCTGGTCTGTCCAGCGTGTTGCGCCTGCTCGAACAGCAGGGCAGGGCCGCCGGCACGCAGCACGCGGTCGCTGATTTCCGTCATTTCCAGCTCGGTGGAGACTGGGTGGCGGATGCGCTTGAGCTGGCCTTGGCGTTCGAGTTGGGCGATGAAGTCCCGAAGGTCGCGATATTTCACAGAGTATGGTCAATCAGGTTACAGTGTCGTCGTGCCAAAGATTACCATTCCCCCCGTCTTAGCGGCTGCCGGAGGCGTCCATGGTCGCAAGGTTGCTGGCTGAGCGCTTGCGGCACGGTCTGCGCGCCGTGCTGTCTCCGGTCAATGAATTCATCCACGTCAGCGCTATTTACCTGGGGCTGGCGGTGTTGACGACACTGGGTTTGAGCCTCGTTCTGCCTTCGATGCGTCAGCAGTCCCAGCAACTGCACCAAGTGGTGCTGACCATGTTCCAGGCGGATGGCGCTGGCTATGGCGGCAGCGATGCCGATTATGCCTGGGCGTCGCCGACCGATCAGGCGCCGGAACAGGATAGCGCCGCCCCCGCGAATACGCCGGACAGCAAGCCCGCGCCGGACCAGGTCTCGCCGCCGACTGCCGCTCCGGCTGCGGCAGCCGACGCCCAAACCCCGCCTGCCGAGGTGCCCGCCAGCCCGTCCGATTTCATGCAGGCCTTATCCGCCAGCATGCGCGATCAGGGTATTCCAGGGATCACGGCGGCCCAGGAGCAAGGGTTGCGCAGCTATCTGTCGCGCAAATACCGGATCGCTTCCAGTGTGTCGGGGGCCTTGGTGCGCGTCGCCTTCAGGATGGGCAAAGAACTCAAAGTGGACCCCCAGCTGGTGCTGGCCGTCATCGCGATTGAATCCCGCTACAACCCTTTTGTGGAAAGCTCGGTCGGCGCGCAGGGCCTGATGCAGATCATGGGCCGTGTGCATCGGGACAAATTGCGGGTGCATGGCGGGCAGTCCGCCATCTTCAATCCCGTGGTCAATATCCGCATCGGCACCCAGATCCTGGCGGACTGTATCCGTCGGCGCGGCTCGGTCGAGGGCGGTCTGGCCTGTTATGTCGGGGCCACCGGCCCGACCGACGGGGGTTACGGGGCCAAGGTTCTGGCCGAACGCCGCCGCATTGCGCTGGCGTCCGGCATCCCGCTGGGCAAGGGCTGAATTGTGCCTATGCCGCCGGCACGGCCCGCGATCGCACGGTTTCCAGGAATCCTTCCATGCGCGTAATGGCTTCCTGCAGGCGATCCAGCCCCGTGGCATAGGAAAAACGCACGGTCCGGGCGGCATGGACTTGGCCAAAGTCCAGGCCCGGCACCGAGGCGACCCCCGCTTCGTGCAGCAGGCGGTGGCAGAATTCGGTGCTGTCCATGCCCAGGGCATGAATGTCGGCAAAAATATAAAAGGCCCCGTCCGGAGCGGCGGGCACATCCAGGCCCAGCCGCGCGAATTGCGGCAGCAGGTAGTCGCGCCGTTCCTTGAAGGACAAGCGTCGGCGTTCGTAGATCTGCATGACTTCGGGTTCGAAGCAGCTGAGCGCCGCATGCTGAGCCAGCGCCGGGGCGCAGATCGCCAGACTGGCGGCCAGCCGTTCGATGGCCGGCATCAGGGCCGTGGGGGCCATCAGCCAGCCCAGGCGCCAGCCCGTCATGTGGAAATATTTCGAGAAGCTGTTGATGACCACGATGTCGTCATCCAGCGTCAAGGCGCTTTTGGGGGCGTCGTCGTAGTACAGGCCCAGGTAGATTTCATCCATGATGACGAAGCCCCCGCGTTCTCGCACGGCTGCGATCAGCGCCCGCAGCGCATCGCGGGGCATGGATGTCCCCGTCGGATTGCTGGGCGAGGCGATCAGGACGCCGCGCGTGGCCGGCCCCCAGTGGGCGGCGATGTCTTCCGCCCGTAGCTGGAAGCGGTGTTCGGCGTCGGTTGGAATCAGCCGCGCGGTGCCCCCCGCCGCCGTGATGAAGTTCTGGTTGGCGGGGTAGGACGGGTCGGGCATCAGGACCTCGTCGCCGGGATTGATCAGGGCCAGAGTGGCCAGCATCAGGGCGCCCGATGCCCCGGCGGTGATCAAAATGCGGGACGGATCGATCCGGGCGTTGAAGTGTGTCTCGTAGTAGTGGGACACGGCCTCGCGCAGGGCAGGGATGCCGGCGGGAGCCGTGTAGCCGCTCAGGCCGGCATCGGCTGCCCTGTTCAGGGTTTCCAGCACACGGGCCGGGGCCGTGAAGTCGGGTTCTCCGATGCCCAGGCTGACGATGTCGCAGCCTTGGGCAGCCAGCGCCTGCGCCTGTTTCAGGACTTCCACGGCGTAGAATGGCACCGTGCGTTGGGTTCTGTCGGCCAGTCGGACCATGACGTATCTCTACCGCATTGTCTAAAAGATCAATTGTAGCCTTGGCCAGGAGCCTTCTATGCAGTCGTCGTCGCGCCGCGCTTTTCTGGTTGGCCGCCGTACTGAGCAATCCCCCTGGGAAAGCTTTTTAGCCCGCCTGAGGCGCGTCGCCCAGGGGCAGGTCTATGACTTCACTACTTCCGCCGGCAGCGCCCGGCTGGTGCCGGGCCACATGCAGGATGTCTACCACGCGCGCGCCCTGTGCCGTGAATACGGCATCACGATGGCGCTCGATGGTGTGCCGTGCGCGTGTTCGCTGGACGACTCGCCCGTGCTGTGGCTTGAACCCGGTTCCGCCATGTCCCGTTGCGAACGCCTGGGGCCGGACGACCCGCGCTGGTTCGTGCAGCCGGGTTGCCTGATAGGCGATCTGGAATCTGCCGGCCTGCCGCAATTTCGCGATCAGCCGCCGCACCTGACCGTGGCCGCCTGGCTGGCGGACCGGCGCAGCTGCGACTGGTCCATCGGGCAGACCGCGGACAGCGGCCTGACGCATGCCCTGGTCCTGCTGGCCGATGGCACCCATGCCAACCTGGGGGCTTTTGGCGTGGACAACCGCAAGCCGCTGGACAATATGCGCGTCCAGGGCATGATTCCGCGCTTGTTCGAATTGAATGCGGATCTGCGCGACGCCAAGGGGCCGTACTGGGATGCCCGTTATCGGCTCGACGCGCTCAGTCCTGCTCAGGGGCAGACGATCAACCTTTCCCATCTGCTGCTGGGGCATGGCGGGGAACTGGGTTGGGTCGAATGGCTGGTGTTCGATGAACGGCAGGGGGCGCCGGCGGACCGACCCTACGAGTCCCGCTACGGCAATCGCCCTGGTCCCGGCGCGGCGCAGCGGGCAGCGGATCGGGCGGTGCGGGCCTTGTTCGATCCCGATGGATTATTTCCGTCACAGGGGCAGGATCTGCATGGCGTCGACACATGATCGGCATGCGCGCCAGACCATACCCGTGATCTGTGCAAGCAGCTAGAATGGCAGCACCCCTCATATAACTAGACAAGGCAACACGATGGACGAATCCCTGCGCGCGGCGGCGCTCGAATATCACGAACATGGCCGTCCCGGCAAAATCTCGGTGACTCCCACCAAGCAGTTGTCCAACCAGCGGGATCTGGCGCTGGCCTATTCCCCCGGAGTCGCGGCAGCGTGCGAGGAAATCGTCGCCGATTCCCACAATGCCTTTCGCTACACCGCGCGCGGCAATCTGGTGGGGGTGATCACCAACGGGACGGCAGTGCTGGGTCTGGGCAATATCGGGGCGCTGGCGTCCAAGCCCGTGATGGAAGGCAAGGCCGTGCTGTTCAAGAAATTTTCCGGCCTGGATGTATTCGACATCGAAATCAACGAACAAGACCCGGACAAACTGGTGGATATCATCGCCGGGCTGGAACCCACGTTCGGCGGCATCAACCTGGAAGACATCAAAGCCCCGGAATGCTTCGAGGTCGAACGCAAGCTGCGCGAGCGCATGAAGATCCCGGTCTTTCACGATGATCAGCACGGCACGGCCATCTGCGTGACCGCCGCCTTCATCAATGGCCTGGAAGTCGTCGACAAGGACATCTCCAAGGTCAAAGTCGTGGTGTCGGGCGCCGGCGCCGCCGCTCTGGGCTGCCTGGAACTGATGATGGACATGGGCCTGCCCCTGGAACACATCTGGGTATCCGACATCGAGGGCGTGGTCTACGAAGGCCGCACTGTCCTGATGGATCCGAAAAAAGCCCGCTTCGCGCAAAAGACCGATGCCCGTACGCTGAACGACATCATCGATGATGCCGATGTGTTCCTGGGCTTGTCGGCGGGCGGTGTGCTCAAGCCCGACATGGTCAAGAAAATGGCCGCTCGCCCGCTGGTGCTGGCCTTGGCCAATCCCAATCCCGAAATCCTGCCGTCCGATGCGATGGCGGCGCGCGACGACGTGGTCATCGCGACCGGGCGGTCCGATTTCCCCAATCAGGTCAACAATGTCCTGTGCTTCCCCTATATCTTCCGCGGGGCGCTGGACGTGGGCGCGACCACGATTACGCGCGGCATGGAAAAGGCCGCCGTCATGGCCATCTGCAAGCTGGCCCGCGAAGAACAGAACGATGTGGTCGCGGCGGCCTATGGCCTGTATGACGTCTCTTTCGGATCTAATTATTTCATCCCCAAGCCGTTCGATCCGCGCCTGATCGTGCGCATTTCACCGGCGGTCGCCAAGGCAGCCATGGACGATGGCGTGGCCACGCGCCCCCTGGCAGACCTGGATAGCTATGCTGAACAGCTGGAACAGTTCGTCTACCATTCCGGCGCCTTCATGAAGCCCTTGTTCTCCGCTGCGCGGGCGATGGTGCGCGAGGGCGGCAAAGCCCGCATCGTCTTTGCCGAAGGGGAAGACGAACGCGTCTTGCGCGCCGTGCAGATCGTCGTGGACGAACGCCTGGCTCGCCCCATTCTGATCGGTCGCCCCGCCGTGCTGGCGGCGCGCATCGAAAAATACGGCCTGCGCATCCGCCTGGGCGAGGACGTCGAGGTCACCAACCCCGAACACGATGATCGCTTCCATCGCTACTGGACGACTTACTGGGAACTGATGTGCCGGCGCGGCATCACCAAGGAAATGGCGCGGGTTGAAATGCGCCGCCGCCTGACCCTGATTGGCGCGATGATGGTGCATCTGGGCGATGCTGACGGCATGATCTGCGGCACGGTGGGTTCATACGGCAATCACCTGCGCTTCATCGACGAGGTGCTGGGCCTGCAGCCGGGCGCGCAGACCTATGCCGCCATGAATATCCTGCTGCTGGACGAGCGCACCATCGCTCTGGCCGATACGCACGTCAACGACAATCCGGATGCGGCGCAGATCGCGGAAATCACCCTGATGGCCGCCGAGGAAATGCGCCGCCTGAACATCGAGCCCAAGGCCGCCTTGCTGTCGCGTTCCAACTTCGGCACCGGCAGTTCGTCTTCCGGTGAAAAGATGCGTGCGGCGCTGGACTTGGTGCGCGAACGCGATCCGGACCTGGAAATCGACGGTGAAATGCACGGGGACTGCGCGTTGGATCCTGCCCTGAGGGCGCGCATCCTGCCGACCACCACGCTGCACGGCGAGGCCAATCTCTTGGTCTGCCCCAATGTGGATGCCGGCAATATCGCCTACAACCTACTCAAGACCGCTGCCGGCGGCAACGTGGCCGTCGGGCCTTTCCTGCTGGGCGCCAATGCGCCGGTGCATATCCTGACGTCCAGTTCCACCGTGCGCCGGATCGTCAACATGGCGGCCCTGACGGTGGTCGATGCCAATAAGCCACGACGTTCCTGACCGACCACAGGTCGGCCTGGTCCTCACGGGGGGCGGCGCGCGCGCCGCTTACCAGGCGGGTGTGCTGTCCGGCGTTTTGCGCATCCTGGACCCGGATGGCAGCGCCGGTTTTCGCAATCCCTTCGATATCGTCTGCGGCACTTCAGCCGGCGCCATCAATGCCGCCGCCCTGGCGTGCCGCGCCCATCAGCCGCACCGGGCCATCAATCACCTGTGCGAACTGTGGCAGTCTTTGCATACGCGCGACATTTATTATTCCGATGCGCCCCGCTTGATGCGCACCGGCCTGCAGTGGCTGGGCATGCTCACCCTGGGCTGGATTCGGCCACAACTGTCCCGCTATGCGCCGCATTCCCTGCTGGATAACGAACCACTGTCCGGTCTGTTGGGCAGAACGCTCAGTTTTTCCCGGCTGCAGACCAATCTGGATCGCGGGCACCTGAAGGCTCTGGCCATCACCGCCGCCGCCTATACGACCGGAGAACATCTGACCTTTTATCAGGCGGGAGAAGGCAGCATCCTGCCCTGGACGCGCACCTTGCGGCGTGCCGTGTCCTGTCCCATCGGGGTGGATCATTTGCTGGCGTCCAGCGCCATTCCCTTTGTATTCCCGGCGCGGGCAATTCTGGTGGGCGATCGCACCTTGTGGTGCGGCGACGGCTCGATGCGTCAGTTGGCGCCCATCAGTCCGGCCATCCATCTGGGTGCCGAGCGGGTCTTCGTCATCAGCACCAATTATCAGGACGAAACGCAGCCCGGCATCCGCGAACTGAACCCTGCCTACCCCAGCCTGGCGCAGATTGCGGGCCACACTTTATCCAATATTTTCCTGGACGGCATTTCGGTCGACATGGAGCGCATGGAGCGAATCAATGGGCTGCTTGCGCGAATCCCTGCAAATGGATTAAAAAGCGAGTCATTGCGGCCCATCCACACCCTGATGATCGCCCCCAGCAGGTCTCTGGATGAAATCGCGCTGGACCATCTGCATGAATTGCCGCGCGCCGTGCAGACCTTGTTCAGGGTGTTGGGGGTGTCGCCGCGCAAGACCGAGGCGGCAGGGGGGGCGCTGGCATCCTATTTGTTGTTCGAAGCAGGCTATACCAGGGACCTGATCGCGTTGGGCAGGGCAGATAGCATGAACCATGCTGATGAAATCATCACTTTTTTCAAGGAGTGGCCCGCATGAGTCTGGCCCAGATAAGCAAAATGTTCGCCAAGGGGGCCATTGACGCCCAGGCCGTGTCCGAACAGGATGCGCTGGCGGCTGCCACCGAAGCTGGCCTGGTGGCTTTTGTGGTGGACTGTGATCGGGCGCGCAGCCGTTCCGCTGTGTTGCGGGCGGTGGTGAAGGCCATTGATTACCCTGAATTCTTCGGCGGCAATCTGGATGCTTTGTATGACTGCCTGTGCGATACCGTCAGCGACCAGAAAACAGGCTTGTTCCTATGGTTCCGCCACCTGCATTCCGGCGATCCGGCGCTGGCTGAAGACGCTGAGGCCATCCGCGCGGTATGCGACGATGTGGTGGAATACGGTCAGAACAACGAACGCGTGTTTGCCTATGCCATCCAGCACGCAGGTGCGCATCCGGCCCCTGAGCCGGGCGTCGATCCCACGCCGTATTCAGGGCGCGAGGACGGCTGATCGGGCGCTGGGCTGCCTACCAGCCCAGCAGCGCTGTCGCTGCCGCCGTCATGGCCAGGCCGGCGGTTTCCGTGCGCAGCACCCGGGGTCCGAAGCGCACGCCTTGCAGTCCGTGATGCCGGGCCAAGTCCAGCTCTTCGGGCGACCAGCCGCCTTCCGGACCCACCAACACATTCAGAGTGTCCTGCGCATTGCTCAGGGCCTGCGAAAAGTCGCTGTCGCCGTCGGGGTGGCAGAACAGACTCAGGCCGTTTAACGCTGCCAGGTGATCGCGCAGCGGGGCGGGTTCGTGGATCTGCATCAGGCGGTTGCGACCGCATTGCTCGCTGGCTGCCTGGATGATCGCCTGCCAGCGGGCCAAGCGTTTTTCCAGGCGCGGGCCGCTCAGGCGCAGGACGCTGCGATCGGCGGCGACGGGGATCAGGGTGCTCACCCCGAGTTCCACTGCTTTTTCCACGACCCAGTCCATTTTGTCGCCCGAGGCGATCCCCTGGATCAGGGTCAGATGGCCGCGCAGCTCGCATTCGACGGTTTCGTGACGGCCCACGTCGGCCAGCGCGGTGCGCCCCTGTGTCTGCAATACCGCCGGGTATTGGCCGCCACGTCCATCGAACAGGATCACCGTCGTGCCGGCAGGCAGGCGCAGTACGCGCAGGGCGTGGTGCGCCAGGGACTCGGGTAGGGTGATCTGGGAGTCGGCCTGCAGCGGCGTCGGGCAGAAAAATCGGGCGGTCGGCATAAGCGGGGCATGTCCCTGCAGCGTGAATGCTCGGACTATAAACCGGACTGGTCGGGGTGGTAAAATTCATAGCTTTGTCATCCTGAGTTAAGGCGAGGCTTGCGGCCCTGGCTGCGTAGTTCGCCCCCAAGACCCTATGAGCGCTTTGCCCGTCCCCGATCCTTCCATGGCCAATGCGATTCGCATTCTGGCCATGGACGCTGTCCAACAAGCCAATTCCGGGCACCCCGGGGCCCCCATGGGCATGGCCGATATCGCGCACGTGTTGTGGACACGGCATTTGCGCCATAACCCGTCTGATCCCGCCTGGATGGATCGCGACCGCTTCGTGCTGTCCAACGGGCATGGCTCGATGCTGCTGTATGCCTTGCTGCATCTCAGCGGCTACGATCTGTCCATCGACGAACTGCGTAATTTCCGCCAGCTGCATTCCAAAACGCCCGGCCACCCCGAAGTCGGCATCACGCCGGGGGTGGAAACCACGACGGGGCCATTGGGCCAAGGCCTGGCCAACGCGGTCGGCATGGCGCTGGCCGAAGCGCTGCTGGCGCAGGAATTCAACCGCCCCGGCCACACCATCATCGACCACGACACCTATGCCTTCGTGGGCGACGGCTGCCTGATGGAAGGCATCTCGCACGAGGCCTGCTCGCTGGCGGGCACCCTGGGCCTGTCGCGCCTGATCGTGTTCTACGACGACAACGGCATTTCCATCGACGGCCAGGTGCAGAACTGGTTTGCCGACGACACCCCGGCGCGTTTCGAAGCGTATGGCTGGAACGTGCTGCGCGGCGTAGACGGCCACGACATGAACGCCGTGGATGCGGCTATCGTCCAGGCGCGTGCGCATGCCGCCTCGGGCCGCGGTCCCACCTTGATCTGCTGCCGTACCGAAATCGGGCGCGGCGCGCCCACCAAGGCCGGTAGCGAAAAGGTCCACGGCGCGCCGCTGGGCGCCGAAGAAATCGCCGCCGCCCGCAAGGCCATGGGCTGGAACCACCCGCCCTTCGACATTCCGCGCGAAATTTACGCCTACTGGAATGGCCGCGAACGCGGCGCCCAGCAGCAATCCGACTGGCAGGTGCGCTTTGACCACTATGCCGAAGCCCACCCCGAACTGGCGGCGCAGTTGTGCCGTCGTATGGCGGGCGAACTGCCGGTCGATTTCGCCGAGCGCGCCCGCGCCTACGTGCAGTCCACTCAGGACAAGGCCGAATCCATCGCCTCGCGCAAGGCGTCGCAGCAGGCGATTGCCGCCTTTGCCGATATCCTGCCCGAATTGCTGGGCGGCTCGGCCGACCTGACCGGCTCGAACTTCACCGACTGGAAGGGCGTCATACCGGTACGCCCCGCTGCGGACGGTCTGCAGGCCGGACGCCACATCAACTACGGCGTGCGCGAATTCGGCATGGCGGCCATCATGAACGGCATGGCCCTGCACGGCGGCTACCTGCCTTTCGGCGGCACTTTCCTGACGTTTTCCGACTATTCCCGCAATGCCCTGCGCATGGCTGCGCTGATGAAGCAGCGCGTGGTGCACGTGTTCACGCATGACTCCATCGGCTTGGGCGAAGACGGTCCCACCCACCAGTCCATCGAACATGCCGGCAGCCTGCGCCTGATCCCGAATCTGCACGTCTGGCGGCCTTGCGACACGACGGAAACTGCGGTGGCCTGGCAGGCTGCGCTGGCGCGTCCGGCCAGCGTGGGCATGGCGGTGCAACATGGCGGGCCGTCGGCGCTGCTGCTGTCGCGCCAGAATCTGCCGTTCATTGCCCGGGATGCGGACACCACCGCCGCCATTGCGCGTGGTGGTTATGTGCTGCGCGACATGGTGGGCGCTTGCGCCGTCATCATCGCCACCGGGTCCGAGGTCGAACTCGCCTTGCAGGCCCAGGACAGCCTGGCTGCCCGCGGCATCGCCACGCGGGTGGTGTCCATGCCTTGCACGCAGGTGTTCGATGCGCAGGATGCCGATTGGCGCAGCGCCGTGCTGCCTGCCGGTTTGCCGCGCGTCGCCGTCGAAGCGGGCGGCACGGCTACTTGGTACAAATACGTCGGTACGACCGGATCCGTCGTCGGTATCGACACGTTTGGGGAATCGGCTCCGGCCGGTGTGTTGTTCAAACATTTCAACCTCACGGCCGATCATGTTGCGGCCACGGTCGAGCAACTTTTGTAAAGGGAGACTTTTCTCATGACCATCCGCGTCGCTATCAATGGCTACGGCCGTATCGGCCGCAATATCCTGCGTGCTCATTACGAAGACGGCAAAAAGCACGATATCCAGATCGTGGCCATCAACGACCTGGGCAATCCCGAAACCAACGCACACCTGACCCGCTACGATACGGCTCATGGCCGCTTCCCCGGCACGGTCGAGGTCGATGGCGATTTCATGGTGGTCAATGGCGACCGCATCCGTGTGCTGGCCGATCGCGACCCCGCCAATCTGCCCTGGGGCGAATTGAAGGTCGACGTGGTGCTGGAATGCACCGGCTTTTTCACCACCAAGGAAAAAGCGTCCGCCCACCTGAAGGGCGGTGCGAAAAAGGTCATCATCTCCGCCCCCGGCGGTAAAGATGTGGACGCCACCATCGTCTACGGCGTCAACCACCAGGTGCTCAAGGCATCCGATACGGTGATCTCCAACGCCTCGTGCACCACCAACTGCCTGGCCCCCCTGGTGCATCCCCTGCACCAACAGCTGGGGATCGTCAACGGCCTGATGACCACCGTGCACGCCTACACCAATGATCAGGTGCTGACCGACGTCTATCACTCCGACCTGCGCCGCGCGCGTTCGGCCACGCACAGCATGATCCCGACAAAGACGGGCGCCGCTTCCGCCGTCGGCCTGGTGCTGCCCGAACTGAACGGCAAGCTCGACGGCTACGCCATCCGCGTGCCGACGATCAATGTGTCCATCGTCGACCTGTCTTTCGTGGCCGCGCGTGAAACCACGGTGGAAGAAGTCAACGGCATCCTCAAAGCCGCCTCCGAAGGCCCGCTGAAGGGCATTCTGAACTACACCACCGAACCCCTGGTGTCGGTCGATTTCAACCACGACCCGGCCTCCAGCACCGTGGACGCTGGGCTGACCAAGGTGTCCGGCAACCTGGTGAAGGTCGGCTCCTGGTACGACAACGAATGGGGTTTCTCCAATCGCATGCTCGATACCACGGTCGCTCTGATGGCTGCCAAGTAAGCCGGGGATCCCGGTAATCGTTTTGCCGGCGCGCCCGATGCGGGCGCTGCCGTGCTTCAAGGCAAATCATGTCGATACAGACTCTTTCCGGCCTGGCTCAGGCAGGCGCCCTGGCGGGCAAGCGCGTGTTCATCCGCTCCGACCTGAACGTCCCTCTGGATCAGGGGAAAATCACCGAAGACACCAGGGTACGGGCGTCTGTGCCGGCTATCCGGCTGGCGCTGGATGCCGGGGCGTCCGTCATGGTGACGTCCCACCTGGGCCGCCCCAAGGAAGGCGTGGTAGGCCCCGACGATACCTTGCAGCCGGTCGCCGATCGCCTGGCTGAATTGCTGGGCCGCCCGGTGCGCCTGGTGCGCGACTGGGTGGATGGGGTCGAATTGGCGGCGGGCGAGGTCGTGCTGCTGGAAAATTGCCGTTGCAATCCGGGCGAAAAAAAGAACGATCTGGATCTGGCGCGCCGCATGGCGGCTTTGTGCGATGTCTATGTCAATGACGCTTTCGGCACCGCACACCGGGCCGAAGCCACCACCGAAGGCATGGCCCGTTTCGCGCCTGCGGCTTGCGCCGGGCCGCTGCTGGCAGCCGAACTGGACGCCCTGGGCCGCGCCTTGCAGGCGCCGCGCCGCCCCATGGTGGCCATCGTGGGCGGGTCCAAGGTCTCTACCAAACTGTCCATTCTGCAAGCCCTGGCCGACAAGGTCGATCAGCTGATCGTGGGCGGCGGGATTGCCAACACCTTCATGCTGGCGGCAGGGCTGCCCATTGGGAAATCCCTGGCTGAACCCGATCAGGTCGATCAGGCCCAGGCCGTCATGCAGGCCATGCAAGCGCGCGGCGTGCAGGTGCCGATTCCGGTGGATGTGGTGGTGGCCAAGACCTTCGCCGCCGATGCGCCTGCCACGATCAAGGCCGCTGCCGACGTGGCGTCCGACGATCTGATTCTGGACATCGGCCCGCAGACGGCGGCGCAGCTGGCGCAGCAGTTGCGTCAGGCAGGCACCATCGTCTGGAACGGCCCGGTAGGCGTATTCGAATTCGATGCTTTCGCCAACGGCACCCAGGTGATTGCTCAGGCCATCGCCGAATCCGATGGTTTTTCCATCGCCGGCGGCGGCGACACCCTGGCGGCCATTGCCAAATACGGCATTGCCGATCGGGTGGGCTACATTTCCACGGGCGGCGGGGCCTTCCTGGAATTCCTGGAAGGCAAGACGCTGCCGGCTGTGGCCGCCTTGCAGGCGCGAAACGCCTGAGGTCTGTTAGAATTCATGGGGCGGGCCCCTTCGCATGGTTCGGCGGTGAATCTGGTCAGGTCGGGAACGAAGCAGCCACAGCCGTGCAGAACCAGTGCCGAAGTCAGGCTCGCCTTTCCTTTTGTCTCTTCCGGGCGGCGGCCGACTCATGAGCTATCTCGTTCTGGCGCGCAAATGGCGCCCCCGTTCCTTCGATACCCTGATCGGGCAGGATCACGTGGTCCGGGCGCTGACCCATGCCTTGTCATCGGGGCGTCTGCATCATGCCTGGCTGTTCACCGGCACACGGGGCGTGGGCAAGACCACCCTGTCGCGCATCCTGGCCAAATCCCTGAACTGCGCTGACGGCGTCACGGCAACCCCTTGTGGTCATTGCCAGGCCTGCACCGAGATCGATGCCGGGCGCTATGTCGACTACATCGAGCTCGACGCGGCGTCCAATCGTGGGGTGGACGAAATGACCCAGCTGCTGGAGCAAGCGGTGTATGCGCCGTCGTCCGGTCGCTACAAGGTCTACATGATCGACGAAGTCCACATGCTCACCGGGCATGCCTTCAACGCCATGCTGAAGACCCTGGAAGAACCCCCCGAGCACGTCAAGTTCATTCTGGCCACCACGGATCCGCAAAAAATTCCCGTGACGGTGCTGTCGCGCTGCTTGCAGTTCAATCTCAAGCAGATGACGGTACCGGCCATCGTCGAACATCTGCAGCAGGTCCTGGATCAGGAATCGATTCCCGCCGAACCGCAGGGCCTGCGGCTGATCGCCCAGGCAGCGGCGGGTTCCATGCGCGATGCCTTGTCCCTGACGGATCAGGCGATTTCCTATGCGGCAGGCAATCTCACCGCTGCCGCGGTGGGCGAAATGCTGGGGACGCTGGATCAGCATCACCTGGTGGCTCTGCTGCAGGCGCTGGCGGCGGCGGATGCGCCGGGCGTCCTGGCCGTCGCCGACGAGCTGGCGTCGCGGGGCCTGTCGTTTCAGGCCGCGCTGGCCGATCTGGCGGTGTTGCTGTCGCGGGTCGCCATCGCCCAGCGTCTGGGGCATGCCCAGGCGGATGATCCGCTGGCCGATGACGTCCAGACCTTGGCGGCCAGCCTGGGGCCGGATGATCTGCAGCTGTTCTACGCCGTTGCCGTCCACAGCCGCCAGGAATTGGCCCTGGCGCCGGACGAATACGCCGGCTTCGTGATGGCCTGCCTGCGCATGCTGGCCCTGCTGCCGCCGGATCGTGTGCCGCCTGTGCGGCTGGACCCGCCGGTGGGCCGGTCCGTCGCTGCGCCCGCAGCGCTTGCCGAACCGCCTGCCGTGGCCGCCGAGCCGCCCGCCTGGGAAGACCCCGTCGCGTCACCGCCGCCGCAGGCTGTCGTGCCGGCGGAACCACACACGCCGCCGCGCCCGCCGATGGCTGCCGCCGCGCCCGTCTCTGAACCCGCGGCACTGGGCGGTCATGCCGCCGGTGCCGATCGGCCCCCGGTTCCGGATGATCACGAACCCGCAGCCCAGGACTGGACGATGGATGTGCCCGAGGACGCCGATGGCGCGCCGGGAGCCGATATCATGGCGCTGGATGACGAAGACCTGCCGGTCCGGCTGGCGGATCTGCAGGGGGGCTCTGCGGCGCCTGCCGTCGTCGACGTCCCCGACCCCGCCCACCTGTCCGCATCGGATTGGCCAGCCTTGGCGGCGGAACTGCCGGTGACAGGGGCTGCCCGGGCTCTGGCCTTGAACAGCGAATGGCAGGGCGGGGATGAACATCGTATCCGTCTGCGCGTGGCGATCCATACCCTGATCGAAGGCGGTGCCCACGACCGGCTGCGCACCGTGTTGTCCGAATACTTCAGCCGGGTGCTGCGTCTGGATGTCGAGTACGGCGATACGGGCGACGATACGGCGGCGGCGGTGGATCAGGCCACCCGCGCCCAACGCCAGCAGGATGCCGAACAAGCAGCGGATCGCGACGAACTGGTTCAGGCCCTGGTCGGACAGTTTGCCGCTCGCGTCGTGCCCGGCTCGGTCCGTCCGCCTGCGGTATAGTCCCTGTTCTCTTTCCCCTCTCTTTACCCAATCAGGACATCGCCATGATGAAAGGTCAGATTGCCGGTTTGATGCGTCAGGCCCAGCAAATGCAGGAAAACATGAAAAAGGCTCAGGACGCCCTGGCCGATTTGATCGTCGAAGGCGCATCTGGCGGTGGCCTGGTGACCGTCACCATGAACTGCAAATACGACGTCAAGCGCGTCGTCATCGACCCGTCGCTGTTCGACGATGATCGCGACATGATCGAAGACCTGGTCGCGGCGGCTTTCAACGACGCTCAGCGCAAGGCCGAAGCCACCGCCCAGGAAAAGATGTCGGCTGTGACCGCGGGCATGTCTTTGCCGGCAGGCATGAAACTGCCGTTCTGACATGGCGGCAGACCTGCCCGAACCGGAACCCCTGCGGGCGTTGATCGACGCCCTGCGTGGTTTGCCGGGCGTGGGGGTGCGCACTGCGCGGCGCATGGCGTACCACCTGCTGCAAAACGACCCCGACGGGGCGCTGAAGCTGGGCGGGGCGCTGTGCGATGCCGTCAACGGCCTATGCCATTGCGAGCGCTGCAATTCCTTTTCCCAGACGCCGCTGTGCGAGACCTGTCAGAATGCGGACCGCGACGCTTCCTTATTGTGCGTGGTTGAAACGCCTGCCGATCAGAACATGATCGAGGCCAGCCACGGCTATCAGGGCCTGTACTACGTCCTGATGGGGCGGCTGGCGCCGCTGGAAGGCATCGGTCCGGATCAGGTGCAGTTTGCCCGCCTGTTGGATCGCGCCACCGACGGCCAGGTCCGCGAAGTGATCCTGGCCACCAATTTCACCGCCGAGGGCGAAACCACGGCGTATTACCTGTCCGACATGCTGCGCGAACGGGGACTGACGGTCACGCGCTTGGCCCGAGGCGTGCCCAGCGGCGGAGAGCTTGAATACGTCGATGCCGGAACAATCGCCTGGGCCTTGATGGAACGCCGTTAGCGGCGATCTGCCGCTGGGGCTGACAAAGGGCGGTCGCGGTCGTTGCACGGCGCAATCTCCGGTCTTATCCGCGTTATTATGCTGGCTCAGCATCAATTCAATAATGGAGACAAGACCATGTCGATTTCTCGTCGTGAACTGCTGAAAACCGCTGGCGCAGCGGGTTTGCTGGGTGCTATCCCAGGCCTGACGCGCGCCCAGGCGACTGCCCTGGAAAAGTCTTCGTTGACTATCGCGGTGGGCGGCCAGCCTCTGATCTACTACTTGCCGCTGTCGGTGGCGCACCTGAAAGGCTACTTCAAGGCAGAAGGCCTGGATGCCACGATTGCAGATTTCGCGGGTGGTTCCAAGGCCTTGCAGGCCGTGGTTGGCGGCAGTGCGGACATCGTGTCCGGCGCCTTCGAGCACACGATCAATTTGCAGTCCAAGGGCCAGTTCTATCGCTGTTTCGCTCTGCAGGGCAGGGCGCCCATGATCGTGCTGGGGGTCTCGAAAAAGACCATGTCCGACTACAAGTCGCCCGCCGATCTGAAGGGCAAGAAAATCGGTGTGACGGCGCCGGGGTCTTCGACCAATATGATGGCCAGTTTCTTTCTGGCTCAACATGGACTCAAACCCACCGATGTGTCGTACATCGGTGTCGGCGCCGGCGCGGGGGCGGTAACAGCGCTGCGCACGGGGCAGATCGATGCCATCGCCAATCTGGACCCCGTCATCAGCACGCTGGTCAAAGAAGACGCGCTGCAGGTCATCGCCGATACGCGCACCCTGAAGGACGCGCGGCAGATTTTCGGCGGCAATATGCCGTCCGGCTGCCTGTACACCTCGCAGGCCTTCATTGACGCCAATCCCAACACCACCCAGGCCCTGGCCAATGCCATCGTGCGAGCCGACAAATGGATCCAGGCGGCGACGCCCGACGACATTGCCAAGCTGGTCCCCGAATCCTATTTGCTGGGTGATCCCGAACTGTACAAGCTGGCGCTGAAAGGCAACCGCGAAGCCCTCTCTCCCGATGGCATGGTGCCGGAAGACGGCCCGCAGACGGCCCTGAACGCCTTGGCGGAATTCGTGCCGAATTTCGATCGCACCAAGATCGATATTTCACGGATCTGGACCAACCAGTTCGCCATCAAAGCCGACCAGAAATATCCGCATGGCTGATCCGCAAGACAAGACCGCAGCGGTCGAGCAGCCGCCCGCGCTGCTGCTCGACCGGGTCACCTGCACCTTCACCTCGCCCGATGGATCGGCCTATACGGCCATGCGCGATGCCAGCTTGACCGTCGCGCCGGGCGAGTTCGTCTCGGTCGTGGGGCCGACTGGCTGTGGAAAATCCACATTGTTGAACATGGCGGCTGGCCTCTTGCACCCTTCTTCGGGCTCGGTCAGCGTCTTTGGCGAACCCTTGCGGGGTGTGAATCATCGGGCCGGCTACATGTTCCAGGGCGAGGCCTTGATGCCCTGGCGCAATGCGCTGGCCAATGTCACGGCAGGGCTGGAATTCGCCGGCGTCTCCAGCGCGGATGCCACCGAACAGGGCCGCGACTGGATGCGTCGCGTCGGCCTGGGCGGTTTCGAAGACCGCTATCCCCACCAGATGTCCGGCGGGATGCGCAAGCGCACCATGCTGGCCCAGACCCTGATCCGTGATCCCGACATCATCCTGATGGACGAGCCTTTCTCGGCCCTGGATATCCAGACGCGTCAGCTGATGGAAAACGAGGTCCTGGACCTGTGGATGGCGCGCCGCAAGGCCGTGCTGTTCATCACCCACGATCTGGACGAGGCCATCGCCATGAGCGACCGGGTCGTCGTGCTGTCCGCCGGGCCTGAAACCCATCCGATCGGGGAATTCGTCATCGATATTCCCCGACCACGCGATGTCGCCGAGGTCCGCATGGATGCCCGCTTCATCGAACTGCATCAGGGTATCTGGGCCGTGCTGCGCGACGAAGTCCTGAAGGGCTACGAGCGGCAGAAACGGACCTGATCCACCGATCCCCTCGGCCTGCCGGCGCGTGCGTCCGGGGCTTGAACAGGAGCTTGTTCTCATCATGAATGCTGAATTGCCCAGACCTGTCCTGCGACTGCTGCAGGTGACCCTGTTGGTGCTGATCCTGTTGATCTGGCACTGGGCGTCTCAGAACCGCAATGTCGCCTTCTTCTTTGGTCGGCCGGTCGAAGTCGCCCAGGTGATCTGGGCCTGGTTCGTCACCGATGCCAGCATCTACCGCCATCTGTGGATTACCTTGTCGGAAACGGTCCTGGCGTTTTTCATCGGCACGATCGGCGGCCTGGGTTTTGGCCTGTGGCTGGGCCTGTCGCGCACGGCCAGCGCCCTGCTGGAACCCTACGTAACAGCAGCCAATTCCATGCCGCGCGTGATCCTGGCGCCGATCTTCGGCATGTGGTTCGGCCTGGGTATCTGGTCCAAGGTCGCCCTGGCCGTCACGCTGGTGTTCTTCATCGTCTTTTTCAACGTCTACCGGGGCGTGCGCGAGGTCTCGCCGACCCTGCTGGACAACGCCCGGATGTTGGGCGCTTCCCGCCGCCAGTTGCTGCGCCACGTGTACATTCCCTCGGCCACCAGCTGGGTGTTCTCCAGCCTGCACACATCGGTAGGCCTCGCGTTCGTGGGGGCGGTCGTGGGTGAATACCTGGGTTCCGCCGCCGGCGTCGGCTACCTGATCCTGCAGGCCGAAGGCACACTGGACGTCAACACGGTTTTTGCCGGCATCGTGGTGCTGACCATTTTTGCTCTGTTGCTGGATGGCGCAGTGTCCCTGGCCGAACGCCGGCTGCTGGTCTGGCAGCCAGGCCCAGGGACCGCAGACAAGACCTGAGCGGACGCACCACACCAACACCAACACCGTCTTTGCGGTTGTCAGATCAGAGACAAGCTGTCCGGGAAGCCAGCAGGCTACATGCGCCCAGTCGACCAGCGCCGGATGCTGACGAAGGGAGCCAGGGGGATTTCGGTGGACGTGTTTGAGGAGCGCAGCGACGAGTTCGTCCACCGCCCTGGCGGACGAGGCAGATCCGGGAAGTCCGGCCAAAGGCCGGAC
>NZ_JBATXG010000009.1:0-7649 GCF_049673105.1 Castellaniella sp. | reverse complement strand
GCACCCGCCTGTTCGGCAAGGTCACCAACCTGACCGACTACGGCTCGTTTGTTGAAGTCGAAGCCGGTATCGAAGGCCTGGTGCACGTCTCCGAAATGGACTGGACCAACAAGAACGTCGATCCGCGCAAGGTCGTGACCCTGGGCGAAGAAGTCGAAGTCATGGTTCTGGAAATCGACGAAGACCGCCGCCGCCTCTCGCTGGGCATGAAGCAGTGCCGCCCGAATCCCTGGGAAGACTTTGCCTCCAACTTCAAGCGTGGCGACAAGGTTCACGGTGCGATCAAGTCCATCACCGACTTCGGCGTGTTTGTCGGCCTGCCCGGCGGCATCGATGGTCTGGTGCATCTGTCCGATATCTCTTGGGCGGAAACCGGCGAAGAAGCCGTGCGCAACTTCAAGAAGGGCGACGAGATCGACGCCGTGGTTCTGGGTATCGACACCGACAAGGAACGCATCTCCCTGGGCGTCAAACAGCTCGAAGGCGATCCGTTCAACAACTTCGTGGCCACCTACGACAAGGGCGCCGTGCTGACCGGCACGATCAAGTCCGTCGAACCCAAGGGTGCGGTCGTGACCTTGTCCGTGGACGTCGAAGGCTATCTGCGTGCTTCTGAAATCTCCGCGGGCCGCGTCGAAGACGCCACCACGGTGCTGCATGCCGGCGATCAGGTCGAAACCATGATCATCAACGTCGACCGCAAGGTGCGTTCGATCCAGTTGTCGATCAAGGCCCGCGACAATGCGGAAACCGCCGAGACCATCCAGCGCATGACCGAAGCCAGCGCATCGTCGGGCACCACCAACCTGGGCGCCCTGCTGAAGGCAAAGCTCGACCAGCAGCGCGATAACTGATGCCTGGCCTGACCAAGTCCGAGCTTATTACCGTGTTGGCGGGCCGCTACCCTCAGTTGGCGGTCCGTGACATGGACTTGGCGGTCAAAACGGTTCTGGACGCGATGGCCGATGCGCTGGCCCAAGGTCAGCGCATCGAAATTCGCGGCTTCGGCAGCTTTTCGCTGTCGCAGCGCCAGCCGCGTGTCGGGCGTAATCCGAAATCAGGCGAAAAAGTGTTGGTGCCGGCAAAACTGGTGCCGCACTTCAAGCCTGGTAAAGAATTGCGCGAGCGCGTGGATCGGGGGCCGGATGACGGCCTCTCCGAAGAACCTGCCACCGCAGCCGACTTGTATCAGATGCATTACATCAATGAATGAATCCGTGACTGGATGCGTTCAAAACGGCCTTCGGGCCGTTTTTTGTTTCCGTCCGCGCCGTTGCCGTCCGGCAGATGCCAGCCGGCACGGCGTGTGGCGGTTCATATGCCATTTATAATGGCAGGATTCCCTTTCAAGGAGCTTGGCATATGCGCTATCTGGTCTGGTTGTTGCGCTTGGTCATTTTCATCATCGTGCTGTTGTTTGCCTTGAAGAACACTGCGCCGGTGGACGTTGGGTTTTTCTCCGACCGGGTGCTGCATCAGGTGCCTTTGATCGTCGTGATGCTGGTTGCCTTCGTCCTGGGCGTCGCCTTTGGTTTGCTGGTGGCCTTTTCCGCCGTCTTGCGCCGGCGCCGCGAAATCAATCGCTTGCGGCGCGAGCTCTCGCGGGCGCAGGATGCTTTGGCTCATCCGCAGACCGGATCGGGGCCGTTGATTCCGGAAACCGTGGCGCCCCTGGCGCCACTCTGATGGGGTAATCGTGGATTTTGAACCCTGGTGGCTGATCATTGTTCCGGTCCTGTTCGGGCTGGGGTGGCTGGCGGCCCGATTCGACTTCCGGCAAATGCTGTCGGAAACGCGCGCCTTGCCCGATTCCTATTTCAAGGGCCTGAATTTCCTGCTCAACGAAGAGCCGGATCGCGCGATTGACGCCTTTGTCGAGGTGGCCAAGCTAGACCCCGAAACGACCGAACTGCACTTCGCGCTGGGCAGTCTGTTTCGGCGCCGCGGAGAGATCGAACGCGCCATCCGCGTGCACCAGAGCCTGCTGTCGCGGGAAGACCTGCCTTTGCCGGATCGGGAAAATGCCCAACTGGAATTGGCTCAGGACTTTCTCAAGGCCGGCTTGCTGGATCGCGCCGAACAGAGCTTTCAGGCCATTATTCATACCCGGCATGCCCAGGAGGCCATCCGCGCCCTGGTCCGCATCTATGAATCCGAACATGATTGGTCGCGGGCCATCGATGCGGTTCAGCAGTTGCGCAGCCGCGTAGAAGAGCCTGTTCCGCAGCTGGCCCACTACCATTGCGAACAGGCGCAGGCCTTGCTGGAAGCCGATCCCGTCGATTTCGACGCTGCCGCCCAGGCGCTGGATGCCGCCGACCATGCCGCACAGCAGAACGGCGCGACGCCGGCATCCGAAGCCCGGGTGCGGCTGCTGCGCGCGCAGTGGTCGGCGCGGCGCGGCGACCTGGAATCCCAGCGGATATACCTGCAAGATGTGCTGAGCGCCGCGCCGGATTATGCCGGGCTGGTGGCCGGCCCTCTGCTGGCGTGCTACGACACATTGGGGCGGGGGGATGAAGGCCTGGCCCTGCTGCAGGCGCAATATGCCCGTGTGCCGACTCTGGATCTGTTTAATGTGATTTTCCGCGCCTTGCGCGTGCAGGCCGGCGCCGAACCTGCCTGGGCGTTTGCCCGCGAGGCGCTACGGGCGCATCCGTCTTTACTGGGTCTGGACCGCCTGCTCGAAGTCGAGCTCTCCCAGGAAGGCGAAGCCGCAGACAATCGTCTGGTGCCCGGCGCCGATCTGGGCCTGCTGCGCAGCCTGATTCATAAACATACCCAGCGGCTGGACCGTTATGCCTGCAGCCAGTGCGGCTTCGAGGCGCGTCGCTATTACTGGCAGTGCCCCGGATGCAATGCCTGGGAAACCTACCGGCCTCGCCGCCTGGAGGAAATTCGTTGAGTGCATTTCCTTTGTCGGCTGCTCGCGCAACCCGGATACTGGTCGCGGGCGACATCATGCTGGACCGCTACTGGTTCGGCGAGGTCGAGCGCATTTCCCCCGAAGCGCCCGTGCCGGTCGTGCGCGTCGCGCGGCGCGAGGACCGTCTGGGGGGCGCCGCCAACGTGGCCCGCAACATCGCGGCGCTGGGGTCTCAGGTGGGCTTGTTGGGCATTGTCGGCGCTGACGAGGCAGGCGCCTGCGTGCGGACGCTGATTCAGCAGGCCGGCATCCGGGATTGTCTGATCGAAGATGCCGGCGGCATGGACACCACCTTGAAAATGCGTGTTCTGGGGCGCCAGCAGCAGCTGCTGCGCGTGGATTTCGAACAAGGGCCTGGCGCGCAGGCTCTGGATGCCCTGGAAGCCGGCCTGAAAGCCCATCTGGCGGATTACGATCTGCTGGTGTTGTCGGATTACGCCAAGGGCGCCCTGGGTCGGGTAGAAGCCCTGATCCGCGTCGCCCTGGACGCCGGTGTGCCGGTGCTGGTCGACCCCAAAGGCCATCGCTATGCCCGCTACCGGGGAGCCACGCTGGTCACGCCCAATCGCAGCGAAATGCAGGATGCCGTCGGTCGCTGGGAATCCGAAGACGATCTGACGACGAGGGCGCAGGCCTTGCGTCGGGAATTGGCGCTGGAAGCGCTGCTGATCACGCGCTCCGAGCAGGGCATGACGCTGTATACCGAGGCAGGGCGCGAACATGTAGATGCCCAGGCTCACGAAGTCTTCGATGTCTCCGGCGCGGGCGATACCGTGTTGGCCACCTTGGCGGTCATGCGGGCGGCGGGACTGAGCTGGTACGACGCCATGGCCTGGTCCAATCGGGCCGGGGGCATCGTTGTGGGTAAATTGGGCACGTCCATCGTGACCGCAGAGGAATTGTCATCATGATCGTGGTAACTGGCGCAGCAGGCTTCATCGGCAGCAATTTGGTGCGTGGCCTGAACGCACGAGGGCTGGATAACATTCTGGCCGTGGATGATCTGACGGATGGCGATAAATTTCGCAATCTGGTCGATCTGCGCATTGCCGATTATCTGCACAAGGACGAATTCCGCCGCCGGGTGCTCAGTGGCGAACTGCCGCGTCCGGACGCCGTGTTCCATCAGGGCGCCTGCTCGGATACGACTGAACGCAACGGCCAGTTCATGATGGACAACAATTTCCGCGTGACGCTGGAATTGTTCGAGTACTGCCAGACCCGCGAGGTCCCGTTTCTGTATGCTTCTTCCGCCGCCGTGTATGGCGCCGGTCCGCGGTATGTCGAAGACCCGGCCCACGAATCCCCGCTGAACGTCTACGGCTATTCCAAACTGTTGTTCGATCAGGTGCTGCGTCGGCGCATGGACAGGCTGACGGCCCAGGTCGTGGGGCTGCGCTATTTCAATGTCTATGGCCCGCGCGAACAGCACAAGGGCCGCATGGCGTCGGTGGCCTTCCACAACATGAACCAGTATGTCGAACAAGGCCATGTGCGCCTGTTTGGCGGCTGGGATGGCTATCCGGATGGCGGGCAGCAGCGCGATTTCATCTATGTCGATGACGTGGTCAAGGTCAATCTGCACTTCCTGGATCACCCGGAAGTCTCCGGTATTTTCAATTGCGGCACTGGGCGCGCCCAACCTTTCAACGATGTGGCGCAGACGGTCGTCAATAGCTTGCGGGTGCACCAGGGGCAACTGGCCTTGCCGCTGGAAGAGCTGGTCGGTGCGGGTCAGCTGCGTTACGTGGCGTTCCCGGATGATCTGAAAGGCCGGTACCAAAGCCATACCCAGGCGGATCTGTCCCAGTTGCGGGCTGCTGGTTATGCGCATCCCTTCCGCGATGTGCAAGCCGGGGTCAGCGATTATGCGCAGCGGCTGCTGGATGGGGGCCAACTGCATATCCGGTGATCGGCGGGCCGGCGTTTCCGCCGCTCCGGTAGGGCTTTTGGGGTATGACAAAGCCGATCACACCTGCCTCTTCTGGGCGCATGCCTGCGGCATCATGGCCGGACATCCTTCTCTTCACAGGAGTCTGCCATGAACCCCTTTTTGCATAGCACTGTTGCTCAGCCTTTGCCTGTCGCCAGAGCCGTCGCCTTGCCTGTCCAGCGGCATCGGACGCACTTGCCGTCCGCACCGCGTGTCGCGCGAGTGTTGCGGGCCGCCGGTCTGGCGGCGCTGACCTGGGCGGGGGCCGCCGGCGCCGTGGATCTGAATACCGCCACATTGGATCAGTTGCGCGGCATTCGCGGCATCGGGCCCAAGACGGCGCAGATTATTCTGGACGAACGCACCCGAGGCGGGCGTTATCTGTCCTTTGCCGATCTGTCGGATCGCGTGCGCGGCATCGGTCCGCGTCGCGCTCAGGCCTTGCAGTCAGCCGGCCTGACCATCGATGGCGGAGGGACCCGGCTGTCAGGGCAGGGGGCAGCGGCTGCGCAGGCGGTGGGGGGTATCCTTCCTGGCGCAAAGGCCGCATCAGCCGGGGCGCCTGTCGGTAGCCAGACGTCTGCGTCCAAGCGCTGAGCCGCCGCCCTCAGGCTGCCATCTGACCATTCGTCCGGGCGGGCATAAGCTTATTCCCCATGGCCGCATACACCGCTGGCGCTGCCGGTGCGGGTGTATCATTTCGGCATGAAAATCTACCCCACCATCGAAGATATCGTCGGCTCCACTCCTTTGGTGCGTTTGCAGCGCCTGCCGGGGGATGCCGGCGAGTCTCGCGGCAATATCGTCCTGGCAAAGCTCGAAGGCAACAACCCCGCAGGATCGGTCAAGGACCGCGCCGCGCTCAGCATGATCCGCCAGGCGGAACTGCGCGGCGATATCCGTCCCGGCGATACCCTGATCGAAGCCACGAGCGGCAATACCGGCATCGCCCTGGCGATGGCGGCGGCGGTGCGCGGTTACCGCATGATTCTGCTGATGCCGGATAACTCGTCCCAGGAACGCTGCGCGGCCATGACGGCCTACGGGGCCAAGCTGATCCTGACGCCGGCAGACCAGGGCGGCATGGAATACGCCCGCGATGAAGCCTTGCGCATGCAGGCGGCGGGTCAAGGCGTCGTGCTGGATCAATTTTCCAACGAAGACAATCCCCGGGCGCACCGCGAAACCACCGGCCCGGAAATCTGGGAACAGACCGACGGCCAGGTGACGCACTTCGTCAGCGCCATGGGTACGACGGGCACCATCATGGGGGTGGGCAGCTATCTGCGATCCCGCAATCCGGCGATCCAGGTCATCGGGGCGCAGCCTGCCGATGGCGCTCATATTCCCGGCATCCGCAAATGGCCGGAAGCGTATCAGCCCAGCATCTATCACCCAGAGGACATCAACGCCTTCGAACCGATTACTCAGGATCAGGCGGAATCCATGGCCCGGCGTCTGGCCGCCGAGGAAGGCATTTTTGGCGGCATCTCGTCGGCGGGGGCGGCTGTCGCCGCCCTACGAGTAGCCGCCACGGTGCGGGATGCGACGATTGTCTTCATCGTCTGCGACCGGGGGGATCGGTATCTGTCCACCGGGGTGTTTGGCTAAGCACGCATGACCGGCGTGCCCAGTCGTCATGGCCCCATGCGGTTGGTGATTTCGCCGGCCAGTTCGATCACGGACGCCGCGTAAAAGTAACTGCGGTTGTAGTGGGTGATGGCAAAGAAATTCGGTGTGGCGCAGCGGTAGTCGTGCGTGTCCCGGATCTCGTCTTGCAGGTCGATGACCCCCAGCGGCTGGGACTGCCAGTGCGTATCGCGACCGGGCAGAGCCTGCGCGCCAGCGGCCTTCAGGCGCGGCCAATCGCTGGTGGGTGTCAGGCCGTCCTGCACCAGCCTGGCGGCGTCTGCCGGCAGACGCACCGGCGCAAAGGCCGGCACATCGCGCACCCATCCGTGTTCTTTCAGGAAATTGCCGACCGACGCGATGGCGTCATCCACGTTGCCGGCCAGATCCACCCGGCCATCTCCATTGCCATCGACGGCATAGCGCATCAGGCTGCCGGGCATGAATTGCGGCAGCCCCATCGCGCCGGCGAACGAACCTTCGACCGTGTAGGCGTCCAGCGCCCCCTGGTGATCCAGTATCAGCAGGTCGGCCAGTTGTGCGCGGAACATGGCCTGGCGTTCCGGACGGGACGCATCGGGATAGCGAAAGCCCAGCGTGGTCAGCGTGTCCAGGACGCGATGGTCGCCGGTGAATTGACCATACACGGTCTCAATGCCGATGATGGCGACAATGATCGAAGCCGGTACGCCTGTGCGGGCGCTGACCTGATCCAGAGTGCTGCGGTGGGCCTGCCAGAAGGCCGCGCCCCGGCGGATGCGGATGGGATCCACGTGGCGCTGCCGGTAACTGAGCCAGGCGCGCCGGATGCGGGTGCGGTTGGCGGGCGGGGTCATCAGGCGAACGGCAGCGGCGTTGTATCGCGCCGTGCGTAGCAGCGCTTCCACGTCGGACAGCGGGATGTTCTGTTCCTGCGCTGTCTGCCGGGCAAAAGACTGGATGTCGGGCAATAGCTGCCCGTCTGAGCCGATGAAATCGCCCGGTGCCAAGGATGCTTGGCGTGTATTTCCGCTTCTGCTAGAATTAATACGATCGTTTGAAACGATCGTTTGATTTGTGGTGCTGCTGGTATCCGCTGTCTGAGGACTGTGACTGCTGCTGGCGCAACCGGATAAGAATAGCGACGCTACGGCAACTTGCAAAATACGGGTTGGTCTGAAC
>NZ_JBATXG010000008.1:0-198060 GCF_049673105.1 Castellaniella sp. | reverse complement strand
CTCTACCGCTGCAGCAATCTGACCGAAGATCTTCATCCTCTCGTCGAAGCCCGCCATTAAAACACATCCGCATTTCAATGTCAAACCTGACTGCCTTCGACCGAAGCCGAATCTTCGTCGCTCACATCCGTCATCAATCGGGCTTTTCACCTACAAATCAATGACTTCTACCTGGCTGACCCCATCCTAAAAGGACAGGATTTCAGGGTTAACCCTGGGTGCCTGGCGGCGAAGAGACCGAACTATAGCACAGCTTTTTTACCGCGTGCAAGTCAGCCCTGAAAAACAGAATCAGGCGGGGACCGGTAGTTCGGTGGTCTCTTTAATAGAGCGCAGCGCAAAGCTGCTGCGGATGTCGATCACCGCAGGGTGACGCATCAATGTATCCATCGCAAAGCGCGAGAAGGCAGCCAGGTCCGCCACCTGCACACGCAGCAGATAATCCATGTCGCCCGACATGGCATAACACTGCATGACCTCGGGCCAGCCCTGGACGTCCTGGGCGAAACCGGAGATCGCGCTATGCTCGGCCCGATGGGACTTGTCCAGACGCACGGAGATATAGGCCAACAGCCCCAGTCCCAATCTTTCGGGGTCGGCCAGCGCGACATAACGACGGATGTAGCCTTGCTCTTCCAGGCGTTTGACCCGCCGCAGGCAGGGACTGGGCGATAGATCAACGCGCTGGGCGAGTTCTTGGTTGCTGATGCGCCCATCCTGCTGCAGATGCATCAGGATGAGTCGATCCACCTGGTCTAGGTCCTCGGCAGGCATCATGGGATTCCACACACACAAATAATCAGAAAGGCCTCAAGAATAGAGGCAGGACGGCCACATGGCAATCAGGGACTATTCCCTGTAAAGTCGTCGTCTTGCCCATCGATGCCGTCCCGCGATGATCCACTATCTCAATACTATTCGCCAGCGCAGCACGCGCATGTTCATGACCATCGCCCGCATCATGCTGCCGGTCATGGTGATTGTCTATATTGCAGACCGCTTGGGCTTGGTCAGGCTGGCCGGGGAAGCGCTGGCGCCGGCGATGGGCCTGCTGGGCCTGCCTCCACAGGCGGGCATCATCTGGGTCACGACCGTCATTACCAATATCTATGGCGGCATGGCGTCGATGGCGGCGCTATCGGACAGCCTGCAGATGAACGTCGCGCAGGTCAGCGCCCTGGGCGCCATGATGCTGTTCGCCCACAACATCCCGACCGAACAATCGGTCGTCCGCCGCGCCGGCGCCAGCGCCCTGTTGACGGGCGGCCTGCGGCTGGTGATCAGTATTCTTTACGGCGCTGCGGTGACCTGGACCTGTCAGGCCATGGGCTGGCTGCAAGACCCCGTGTCGTTTGCCTGGATGGGTCAGGATGCAGGCCTGACGCAGGGGCCGCCCGACGTGCTCACCTGGCTGCTGTCTACTGTGCAGTCCCTGCTGCTGGTGCTGGTGGTGATCATCGGCATGGTGATCCTATTGGATCTACTGGAACGCCTGGGCGTCACGCGCCTCGTGACCCGCCTGCTGACGCCGGTATTGCGCCTGTCCGGCCTGGAAGAACGCGCCGCTCCCCTGACGACGGTCGGCGTGCTGCTGGGACTGGCCTATGGCGGCGCCCTGATCATCGATGCCGCCGAACGCGAGGACTTCAGCCCCCGCACGCGCCTGCTGGCGCTGTCCTGGCTATCGCTATGCCATGCCTTGATCGAAGACACCCTGCTGATTCTGGCGCTGGGTGCCAACATCTGGGTGATTCTGGTGCTGCGCGGGCTGCTCACCCTGGGTATCCTGGCGATGATCGCCGCCCTGACGCAACCCCATACCCGCTGGGGCAGACACCTGGCCGCCAAAGCCGCAAGCCCCTCGATGTGCTCCGATTGACTTTCCCCGGACGACATCCCGCCCCGCCAGCGCCACGTTTGCCCTAAACCTCGGCCTATGATGTAATCGCATGCTGATCGCTGAACCCCTTGACAAGGACCGCAAAGCCGGTATGACATTCCGGCAGACGGCATCACCGGGACAGCGCATCGCAATCGAGGTCATTCATGAACGCTGCCAACTCTGCCCGAAAAATTGATTCCATGATTCCCGTCACCGTGTTGACGGGGTTTCTGGGCGCGGGCAAGACGACGCTCTTGCGCCGTATCCTGACGGAATTTCACGGCCAACGCATCGCCGTCATCGAAAACGAATTCGGCGAGGAAAACATCGACAACGACCTGCTAGTGCAGGACCGCGACGAGCAAATCGTCGAACTGAGCAACGGCTGCGTCTGCTGCACGGTGCGCGGCGATCTGATCCGCACCCTGCACGACCTGGCGGCCCGCCGCGAAGCCGGCGGCCTGCAGTTCGATCGCGTCATCATCGAAACCACCGGCATGGCCAACCCCGGCCCGGTGTGCCAGACCTTCTTCATGGATGACGACATCGCCGAGACCTACCGGCTGGACGCTGTCATCACGGTGGTGGATGCAAAACACGGCATGGCCGCGCTGGACCGCCAGGAAGAAGCCCAGCGCCAGGTCGGGTTCGCCGACCGCATCCTGATCTCCAAAAAGGACCTGGTCAACGAGGCCGACTACGAGGCCCTGCGCGACCGGCTGGTGCGCATCAATCCCAGGGCGTCCATCACGCCGGTGCACTTCGGCGAGACCGATCTGCACACCCTGCTGGATGTCAGCGGCTTCGACCTGGATGCGATCCTGGACATCGATCCGGCATTCCTGGCGGAAGAAGACGCTCACGATCATCATGACCACGGCCACGATCATGACCACGACGAAGACGGTCACGTCTGCGGCTCGGGCTGCTCGCACGACCATCATGATCATCATCACGCCCATCACAGCGACGACATCGGCGCCTTTGTATTCCGTTCCAACCGGGCCTTCGATCCTGCCCGCCTGGAGGACTTTCTGGGCGGCATCGTCCAGGTCTATGGCCCCGATCTGCTGCGCTACAAAGGCATCCTCTACATCAAGGGGATCAATCGCCGCATGATATTCCAAGGCGTGCACATGATGATGGGGGCCGAACCCGGCGCCCCCTGGAAAGCCAGTGAAAAACCGAATACCCGATTGGTATTCATTGGCCGTAAACTGCCCCAGGACATTTTTACTCAGGGGCTCGAACAATGCCTGGCCTGACCGCCCACCCCACGCTGCCCCGCTGTACCGACGGGATGCGGACGACAGGCCCCGGCACATAATAAGGAAGGACACGACATGGCTAGCAAATCCAGCGCCAAATCAGCGCCCAAGACCATGACAGAAAAAGAACTGTTGGCGATGCCCGAACAGGACTACATGAACGCTGCCCAGCTCGCCTTCTTTCGGGATCGCCTGCACCAGCTGGAACATGAAATCCTGACCAATGCAGGCGCCACCACCGAAAACTTGCGCGAAACCCAGTATGTGCCCGATCCGGCCGACCGCGCCACGATCGAGGAAGAGCACGCGCTGGAACTGCGCACCCGCGACCGGGAACGGAAACTGCTGAAAAAGGTCCAGCAATCGATCGCCCGCATCGACGCCGGAGAATACGGCTGGTGCGAAGAAACCGGCGAGCCCATCGGCATCGCCCGCCTGCTGGCCCGCCCCACGGCAACGCTGTCCCTGGAAGCCCAGGAACGCCGTGAAATGCGGCAAAAGCTCTACGGCGACTGAGCACCGTCCACACCCGGCGACGCACGGTTCAACAGCTCTCTTCCCCTGGGGACGAGAGCTGTTTTCATTTCCGCCTGCCAGGCCCGTCGGACCCCGGCACGTCTTGAACTTTGGCGCCTCACCCCCATCTGCAAGATCTTGGACCAAGAGAACGCCATGGAACAATTTCACGCTACCACCATCGTCTGCGTCCGCCGCGGCAACGACGTCGCCCTGGGCGGAGACGGCCAGGTCACACTAGGCAACATCGTCATCAAGGGCACCGCCCGCAAAATCCGCCGCCTGTACCACGACAAGGTCCTGGCCGGCTTTGCCGGCGCGACGGCGGATGCTTTTACGCTGCAAGAACGGTTCGAAGCCAAACTGGAAAAACATCAGGGCCACCTGATGCGCGCCGCCGTCGAACTGACCCGCGACTGGCGCACCGACCGCGTGCTGCGGCGTCTGGAAGCCATGTTGATCGTGGCTGACCAGGAACACACCCTGATTCTGACCGGCAACGGCGACGTGCTGGAACCGGAACACGGCATCGCCGCCATCGGCTCGGGGGGCGCCTATGCCCAATCCGCCGCCCGCGCCCTGCTGGATGCCACCGAGATGACGCCCGCCGAGATCGTCAAAAAGTCCCTGGAAATCGCCGGGGAACTGTGCATCTACACCAACCAGAATCACGTCGTCGAAACGCTATAAGGCCTGCCATGTCCGCTACCCCCATGACTCCAAAAGAAATCGTCTCGGAACTGGACAAGAACATCGTTGGCCAGGACAAGGCCAAGCGTTCGGTCGCCGTGGCCTTGCGCAATCGCTGGCGCCGTCTGCAAGTCCCCGAGCCGCTGCGCCGCGAAATCGTGCCCAAGAACATCCTGATGATCGGCCCCACCGGCGTGGGCAAGACCGAGATCGCCCGTCGGCTGGCCCGGCTGGCCAATGCGCCCTTCATCAAGATCGAAGCCACTAAATTCACCGAGGTCGGCTATGTGGGTCGCGACGTGGATACCATCGTGCGCGACCTGGTGGACGTCGCCATCAAGCAGGTCCGCGAAACGGAAACGCGCCGCGTGCGCACCCAGGCTGAAGATGCCGCCGAAGACCGCATCCTGGATGCGCTGCTGCCGCCTGCGCGCAATGCCCACGGCGAACCGGAACGCGAAGAAAACAATACCCGCCAGGTATTCCGCAAGCGCCTGCGCGAAGGCAAGCTCGACGACACGATGATCGACATCGAGGTCGCTCAGACTCCGGCCCACATGGAAATCATGGCGCCGCCGGGCATGGAGGAAATGACCGAGCAGCTGCGCGGCATGTTCGCCGGCCTGTCCCAGGGCAAGACCAAGCCGCGCAAGCTGTCGGTCAAGGAAGCCTTTCGCCTGCTGACCGAAGAAGAAGCCGCCCGGCGCATCAACGAAGAAGACCTGCGCACCCAGGCCATCGCGCTGGCGCAAGAGCACGGCATCGTCTTTCTGGATGAAATCGACAAGATCGCCGCCCGCCAGGAGGCCGGTGGGGCCGACGTATCGCGCCAGGGCGTGCAGCGCGACCTGCTGCCGCTGGTCGAAGGCACCACCGTCAATACCAAATACGGCATGGTGCACACCGACCACATCCTGTTCATCGCGTCGGGCGCCTTTCACTTGTCGCGACCGTCCGACCTGATTCCGGAATTGCAGGGGCGCTTCCCCATCCGGGTGGAACTGGATTCCTTGAGCGCAGAGGATTTCATCCGCATCCTGAGCGCCACCGACGCGTCGCTGACCAAGCAGTACAGCGCCCTGATGGCCACGGAAGACGTGACGCTGGAGTTCACCGACGCCGGCATCCGACGTCTGGCCGAGCTGGCGTTCGAGGTCAATGAGCGCACGGAAAACATCGGCGCCCGCCGCCTGTACACCGTGATGGAAAAACTGCTGGAAGACCTGTCGTTCGAGGCGGCCAGCCCAGGCGCCCAATCGGTGGTGATCGATGCCGATTACGTCAACGACAAGCTATCCGAAACGGCCAGCAGCCAGGATCTGGCCCGCTACGTGCTGTAGCCCGCAGCGCAGCGGCCCATCAGATCCCCGCCCGGACAGACACCCCGGCGGGGATTTTTATTGTTTCTTGAGTGCGGTGATCTGGTATCGGCCACTGGCGCGTTGCGCCGTGAAATCGACGGCATCCCCCACGGCAATGCCCGACAGCAGCGCCGGATCCACGCGATAGACCAGCGTCATGGCGGGCAGTTCCAGTTTGCTGATGGCGTCATGCCGGATGGCGATTTTGCCAGCAGCCGCATCGATGCGCACGACTTGACCGCTGGCCTGGGCCTGCACCGGCTGGGCCTGAGCTGCTGCCGTGACAGGCAGCGCCAGCGCCGCCGCCACGGCGGCGGGCGCGATGATCCCATGACCCGCCAGCGGCGCGGCGGCCAGGATGTTCAGGATGTGCGAAACACGAAAACGCATGGGCTACACTCCGTCTGTTCATTCAAGCATAACGCGAAACAGAGTTCATTTTGCCCAGTCCCATTCCCGGCTACACCCTGCGGCCCGCCACCGAATCCGACATCCCCGCCATTCATGCCCTGATGCTGGAAATGGCCGTTTTTGAAAAACTGACGGATATTTTCAAAGCCACCCACGACAGTCTGCACGACAGTTTCTTCGGCGCACAGCCCGCCGCCCGCTGCCTGGTCATCACGACCGACGACGCGCCGGCCACCGCCGTCGCCTACATCATGTGGTTCCACAACTACTCCAGTTTCCTGGATCGGCGCGGTCTGTACCTGGAAGACGTCTATATTTCCCCCGCGCATCGCGGGCGCGGCCTGGGCGGCTGGGTGCTGAAACATCTGGCGGCCCTGGCAGTGGAACTGGGGTGTGGCCGATTTGAATGGGTCGTGCTGGACTGGAACCAGAACGCCATTGATTTCTACAAGCACCACGGCGCCGAAATCCTGGATGACTGGCGTGTCGTGCGCGTGACGGGCGATGCCCTGCTGAACCTGGCTGCCCAGGACTGACCCTCTTTTCCCATCCGCCCTTCTGGAGCCCCGCATGTCGATCCGCGTCTCTATCGTATCCACCCGCACCGGCGATGACGGCACCACCGGCCTGGGCGACAAGACCCGCGTGCCCAAGGACGCCCCGCGCATCGCCGCGCTGGGTGATGTGGACGAGTTGAACAGCGCCATCGGCCTGTGGCGCACGGCGTCGTTGCCCGCCGAGGTCGATGCCCTGCTGAATCGCATCCAGCACGATCTGTTCGATCTGGGCGGAGAGCTGTGCATCCCTGGCTGGACGGCGTTGAACGACGATCACGTCCTGCGTCTGGATGATGCCCTGAAACGGTACAACGCCGAGCTGGGCCCGCTGAAGGAATTCATTCTGCCGGGCGGCTGCCCCGCCGCTGCGCATGCGCACATGGCTCGCACCATCGCCCGCCGCGCAGAACGGGCGGTCGTGACGCTATCCCATCAGGAAACGGTGAACCCGCCGGTGCTGCATTATCTGAACCGGCTGTCGGATCTGTGTTTTGTGCTGGCCCGCTACCTGAACCGGGCAGCGGGCCGATCGGACGTGCTGTGGGAACGCGACGATCAGCGCTGATCGTCGGAATGCACTTGCAGCGCTTCCAGAAAACGCGACACCATGTTGTAAGCCGCGATCGTGGCGGTCAGCTCGACCAGTTCCGTGTCGGAAAAATGCGTCTTGACGGCATGAAACACGGCATCGGGCACCTGCACCGACTGCGTCATGGCATCCGCATACGCCAATACCGCTGTTTCGCGGGCATCGAATAGCCCGACCGGCAAAGTCATCTGCGCCAAGGCGTCCAATTGATCCTGGCGCAGGCCTTCCTGCAAAGCGATGGGCGCATGCTGGTCGGCTTCGTAGGAAGCGCGGTTCAGATGCGCGATACGCATGATCACCAGCTCGCGCAGCGCGCCATTCAGGCTGGATTTCTGCCGGATCGCCGTCAGATACGTCAGCCAGCCCTCGGCCACCGAAGGGCTGTGCAGCAGCATCTGATACAGATGCAGTACGCTGCCGCGCTCTGCGGCGATGCGCTGCGCCAGACCGGCGGTCGCGCCCTGGCTTAAATCAGCATAAGACACTCGGGCCATCGGGGCCTCCATGGAAAATGCCGGACGACACGCCCGGCGGGGATTGGGCATTCTAGCGTGCTGTCAGGCCGGCAACACCTGACGCACCGTGCGCTCCAGGCGATCAACGATCTGATCGATATCTGCTGCGGAGCAAATGAAAGGCGGCGCCAGCAGCACGTGGGCACCCAGCACGCCGTCAATCGTGCCGCCCATGGGGTACATCATCAGGCCGTTTGCCATCGCCTGCCGTTTGAGCGCCGCGTGGGTCTTCAAGGCCGGATCCAGCACGGCTTTGGTGGCGCGGTCCGCTACGAGCTCGACACCGACGAATAAGCCCCTGCCGCGGATATCACCCACGTTCGGGTGATCGGCGAAAACCTGGCGCAGACACGTGCGCAGCTGTTCGCCGCGTGCGCGCACATTGGCCAACAGCTCGTCGCGCTCGATCACCTGCTGCACCGCCAGAGCGGCGGCGCAGGCCGTGGCATGCCCCATATAGGTGTGGCCATGCTGAAAAAAACCACTGCCTTGCACGATGGTGTCGTACACCCGGCGGCTGGCCAACATGGCGCCGATCGGCTGATAGCCCGCGCCCAGGCCTTTTGCGATGGTCAGGATGTCGGGGACCACGCCGTCTTCCGCGCAGGCGAACAGATGCCCGGTGCGCCCCATGCCGGACATGACCTCGTCCAGAATCAGCAACACCCCATGCCGGTCGCATACCTGACGGATGCGCTGCAGATAGGTGCGCACCGGCGGCACCGCGCCGGCGGTCGCGCCGACCACGGTTTCAGCCACGAATGCCGCCACCCGCCCCGGCCCGATCGAGCAAATCATGGCGTCCAGCTCGTCGGCCAGGCGCTGGGCGTAGGCTTCTTCGGTTTCATCGGCCCGCTGATCACGATAGGCATAACAGGGCGATACATGGTGGGCGGGCGTCAGCAACGGCAGGAATGGCTGACGCCGCCAGGCGTTGCCGCCAATCGCCAAGGCCCCCAGGGTGTTACCGTGATAACTCTGGCGTCGGGCGATGAACTGGCTGCGTTCTGTTTCGCCGCGCTCGACGAAATACTGCCGGGCCAGCTTCAAGGCCGCCTCGACGGCTTCCGATCCGCCCGACACGAAATACACGTGATCCAGATCGCCGGGCGCCCGCTGCGCCAGGAAATCCGCCAGATCCTCGCAGGCCTGTGTCGTGAAGAACGAGGAATGGGCATAGGCCACCTGATCCAGCTGCGCCTTGATGGCGGCGATCACATCCGGATGCCCATGCCCGAGGCAGGATACGGCGGCTCCGCCGGATGCATCCAGATACTGGCGACCGTCCTCGTCGAACAGGGAAATCCCTCGACCGCGCACTGCGTGTTTCAGCGTATGCTGGGGATTCCGGTGAAATACATGCGTCATGAAAGGGCCTCGCTGCCCCGTAAGGCTTAATCAGAAAACCAGGAAATTCAACAAATGTTTCTCATATCATATATCATGAAACACTCGAAGACGATCCTGATTCATCCAAACTCACGCTTCTGTCATGTCCGCCCCACACTCGCCCGATGAGCTGATCCAGCACATCCAGTCGCAATTCACGGCCCTGAGTCCCCAGTTCCAGGCCAGCGCCCGCTATCTGATCGACCATCCCGCGCAGGTCTCGACCCTGTCGGCCCGCAAGCTGGCCGCACTGGCAGGCGTGCAGCCGGCCACCCTGGTTCGGCTGGCGCAGCACCTGGGCTATGCCGGCTGGGACGCACTGAAATCGGTCTTCACCCGCGAGCTGCAGCAGCGCCCCGGCAGCTACGCCGCCCGCGCCCAATCACTGGTCGAGCGTCCGGAATCCGAACAAACCGCCTGGCACAACGTCAGACAGCAACAATCCCGCAACCTGGCAGCCCTGGAGGTCGTCAACCGCCAGGCCATGAGCCGAGCCGTCGCCCATCTGGCCGCTGCGCAGCGCATCATCATCGCCGGGTACCGGTCTTCTTATCCTCCGGCCTTCAGCCTGTGCTATCTGTGCAGCCTGTTTCGCCCGAACGTCCAACTGCTGCACAACGCAGGCGGCACCATGAGCCTGGATCTGCATCATCTGCGCCCGACCGACACGGTGATCCTGATCAGCTATGCGCCTTATTCACGAGAGATCATGCAAGTCGCCCAGGCTGCCCAGGAACGCCGCTGCACCGTGCTGGCGCTGTGCGACAGCCAGGTCGCCCCGATCGCGCTGCAGGCCAATCACGTGCTGGTGTTCCCGACTCAGGGGCATTCCTTTTTTCCTTCCACGGTCGCCATCCAGGCGTTGGTCGAAATGCTGGCCCAGCAACTGCTGACGCACAGCGGCGAACACGCCATCACCGCTCTGTCGCAGGCCGAGGACCAACTGCACGCCACTGGCGCCTACCTATGAATCGTCATGACGCCTGATCCCATTTCCCTGTCCTGGCTGGATGCCCACGGTTCTCACCACGAGATCGGTCTGGCCCTGGGACGATGGGGCGCACAAGCCTGCCGGCAACATCTGATTCATTCCGCCGCCTGGGCGCAGGTCATGGCGCACCGCCAGCATCCCGCGATTCCGGTGTTGCGCGGGCTGTTGCACCAGCATTTCCCCTGGATCGAACAAGAACTGGCCGGCCTGGCCGAAGGTCTGGGACTGGCGCCCGACGACGTATTTTTGTGGAATTGTCGGGGAGACCTCTGGGCGCTGGCGCCGGACGGCTGCACCACCGTGCTGGCCCCGCAGCGGCTAAGCCACAACGAGGACGGCGACCCAGGCTTTGCCGGGGCCTGCGGGCTGGCGAAGATTCGACCGATCGACGCACCGCCCTTTGTCTCGTTTCTATATCCGGGCTCTCTGCCCGGCCATACCTTTGCCGTGAATCAGGCAGGGCTGGCCATCACCGTCAACAATATTCGCGCCCGGCAGGCGCGGGCGGCAGGGCTGCCGCGCATGATACTGACCCGCGCCCTGTTGGCGACCAGCACACCGGCCCAGGCCATCACCCTGTTGCAGGCGCATCCCCGCATGGGGGCGTTTCATCTGGGGGTCGGCCAGACAGGGGCCAACGTGACGTTCAGTGTGGAATTCAGCCAGGAAGCCGTGTCGCTGCAGACTGTTCGCCAGACCCGGCGTGTGCACGCCAATCACGCGCTGCACGAGGCACAGCAGGGCCTGCCCCAGGTCATCACGGAGTCATCCGCCCGCCGCCAAGCCAGGGGTGAATGGCTATTGGATCAGGATGCTGCGGCGCTGGACATCCTGCGCGACACAGACGATGCCGCCGAACCCATGATGCGACTGTCCCCGACCGATACGGATCAGGAAAACACACTGGCGACGGCGGACATCGATCTGTCAGGCGAGCAGGCGCGCTGGGCAGTCTACTGCCCCGGCGATCACCAACCCGCCTATCGCTTCGAAGGGCTGCGCCCGTCCTGATTACTGGACGCGGCTGACCATGTACTCAACGGCGGCGCGCAGGCTTTCGTCGTCGGCCTTGGTGCCTCCCCGGGCCGGCATCGCGCCTTTGCCCTTGGTGGCGACGTCCATCATCTGGTCCATGCCGCGCGCGATGAGCGGTTCCCAGGCCTGCTTATTGCCCAGCTTCGGCGCATTGGCGGCACCCGTGCTGTGACAGGCGATGCAGGACGACTTATAGAGCTTCTCGCCCTTTTGCAGAGTGCCGGCATCCGTCGCCATCGACAGGGCGGGAACCAGGGCCAGACTCAGGATGGCAAGGCTCAGCTTCTTCAACATACTCATCTCCATTTTCAGGCGCCCGTCTCTGTGATCAGGCGTGTTTTACTTCCAACGCCTTCATCATGTCATAGCCTGGGTTAACCCTTATTGTTCTGGATCAAATCCGTTCATCGGAAATTCATGTTTCGTTGGAAAACCTTGATTTGGCGCAAAAAAAGACCCCCTGCGCGCAGAGAGTCTTGAGCGTGGATACCACCGGACGATCAGCCGGCCCGCACCAGGCGGAAGCCCAGGTTGGCGGGCGGCAGGCCGATGGAACAGGCGCCCGTGCGCGGATCACGGATAAAGTCCGGCATGGCGGCAATATGCGCCCCGGCCAGGATGCGCACACCGCAGTTTTCTCGCGGCGCGAGCGGCAAGGCGCCGACGCTGTGGCTGGCGAAACACGTGTCCGTCCATTCCCAGACATTGCCGCCCATATCGCTGATGCCCAGGGCATTGACGCCGAAGCGCCCGAATGGCTGGGCAGCTTTGATGCGTTCCCGGGCGCGGGAGATTTCCCGTTCATATTCCGCCAGCCAGCGCACCGACGGATTGGACGGATCGGACGCCAGAGCGCCTTCTTCCCGGTATTGTTCAGCGGCGGCCCGCACCCATTCGACGTACGTCGGCAGGCGCCAGGCTTGTCCCGTTTCCTGCGACAGCCAGGCCGCGTAGGCGGTGGCATCAGACCAGCTCACCCCCACCGCCGGCATATCCGGCGCGTTCAGATGGCGAAACGCCTTATCCAGCCGTTTGCAGGCCCCCGCCTGGATGCAGCGCGCATATTCTGCCTGGCTGACCTGCCGCCGCATCATGACCCATCCGTCCTCTACGCGGCCCTGAACGCGGGGCGCGTCCACCGGCAGCCCCTGATCCAGGAATTCTCCTGCGGCCTGGTACGTGAAGGTGCCTGCCGGAATCGGGACGACATCAATCGCCGGGGCAGCCTGAACGGCGGCGGCGCAGGCGATGCCTGCCAGCGTGACAGCCGTGCGCTGCAGGATACGTGGGAATGAGCGAAACGGGATGGAGCGATGCGGGGAAATCTGTGTCATGGAGGACCTCGTGAGGACCTCTCTATTGGACCTGGAAGATGCGCCGCACGTGTTGAGGCGCATCAAAAACTGGCGTAACGGCCTGGTGCGACGATCAGGCGCAAAAGAGGCCGGCTTTGCGCGTCAGCCTGTGTTTACCATGCCGCGGCGAAACGCCGCGCCAGCCGATCGCCGACGTCGATCAGGTCAGCCTGTACCCCGCAAGCGCGCAGGTCCACAGTCTGCAAACCCGCATAGCCGCAGGGATTGATGTCCGAAAAGGGGCCGAGATCCATCCCTACGTTCAGCGCCACCCCATGATAGGCGCACCCCCGGCGGACCTTGATGCCCAGCGCCGCGATCTTGGCCAGCGCGCTGCCCTGCGACACGGATAGCGCCGACTGCGGCACGTAGATTCCCGGCGCGCCCGGCTTGCGGCAAGCGGACGGCACCCCCAGATCGGCCAGCACGTCCAGGACGGATTGTTCCAGCCGCGTCACGAAATCACGCACGAACACCCCCCGGCGGCGCAGATCCACGAGCGTATAGAGCACCACCTGACCTGGCCCGTGGTAGGTGACCTGCCCGCCGCGATTGCAATGCACCACCGGGATGCCATGAGGATTCAGAATGTGGGATTCCAGCCCCGCCTGCCCCAGCGTATAGACGGGCGCGTGCTCTACCAGCCACAGCTCGTCGGGCGTGTCCGCCGTGCGGTTCTCGGTGAAATCCTGCATCGCCTGCCAGACCGGCAGATAGGGGGCAGGGCGATCCAGCCAGCGCAGCTGCATGCCGTCGTCGCCTTACAGCACCACCGACACCATATCGTGCCCATGCAGGGCGCGGTACACGTCATCCAGCTGCTCGCGCGAATGCACCCGCACGGTCAGGGTCAGGCCCAGGTAGTTTCCGCTGGAACTGGGGCGCACCTCGATGGTGGCCGGATCAAAATCCGGGTCGAACGCGCGCACCAGATCCGCCATGGTCGGCAGGAAGGCATCCCCCGCCCGCCCCATGACCTTGATGGGAAAGTCACAGGGATACTCGATCAAGGAGTCTTGCGGATTGATCGTTGCCATACAGCCCCCTACTGGAACATCAGGCGGACCTTATCCACCAGTCGACCGAAAAAGCCTGCTTCGGCCACGGAATGCATGACCAGCAGCGGCACCTGCTTCAGGGGCTTGCCATCCAGCGTCACGACCAGGGTACCGGCTTGATCGCCTTCGGTCAGCGGCGCCATCAGCGGCTGGGTATAGCGGGCCTCGGTCTTGATCTGATCCGCCTGACCGCGCGGCACCGTCACCCACAAGGACTGGTTCACCCCCAGATCGGCAGTCTCGGTTTCGCCTTCCCAGACGCGAGCAGCCACCGCCGGTTTGGTCTTATCCAAGAGCTGGACGGTATCGAAGTTCTTGAAGCTCCAGTTCAGCAGCTTCAGGCTGCTTTCAGTGCGGGCGGCTTCGCTGGCGGCGCCGACCAGCACCGACACCACGCGGCGCCCATCGCGCAACGCAGTCGCCACCAGGCAATAGCCCGCCGACTGCGTGTGACCGGTCTTCAGGCCATCGACGGTCGAGTCCGCCCACAACAGGCGGTTGCGGTTGCTCTGCTTGATGTTGTTGTAGGTGTATTCCTTTTGGCTGTCATAGTGGCGGTACTGCGGAAAACGCTGCACCAGCGCGCGCGACAGCACGGCCAGGTCTTCGACGGTGGTCATGTGATCGGGATCAGGCAGACCGGTGGAATTGACGAAATGCGTCTTCGTCATGCCCAGTTCCTTGGCCTGCTGGTTCATCAGCGCGGCAAAAGCGGATTCGCTGCCAGCTACGGCCTCGGCCAGCGCCACGGTCGCATCATTGCCCGACTGAACCAGCATGCCCTGCAGCAGTTCATCCACCGACACTTCCGTATTCGGGTTGATGAACATGCGCGACCCTTCGGTCTTCCAGGCCTTTTCGGACACGTGGACCTTTTGATCCAGCTTCAGACGACCGCTTTCCAGCGCCTCGAAAACCACATACGCCGACATCACTTTGGTCAGCGAGGCCGGTTCGACCGCAAGATCCGGATTCTGGGCGGCAATGATCTGGCCGCTGGTGGCATCCAGTGTCAGCCACGCCTTGACGCCCAATGCCGGCGCGGGAACATTCGACAGCGCGCTGACGCCTTCGGCCTGCGCAGCAGCAGGCGCTTCGACGGCTGTCGGCGCCGGCGCGGCATCCGTAGCCGACCAGGCAGGCAAGGGCGCCAGCAGCGCGCAACTAAGCGCCAGCGGCGCCAGACGGAAACGGCGAAGGGTCGGCAACAGAGCAGTGGTCATAGGCGTCATTGGTAAAAAGAATGGTGAGCAGAAAACATGAGGCTCATTATAGGCAGCGCACCTGGCTGCTTCGCGAGCCGTTCCAGCGGAAATCGAGACAAAACGCAAGCAACTGAAACGTGCGGTCTCACCGGCAGGGGGGGTATATGCCCGCCGCCACCTTGACGGTCAAGTGCCGGCATCCACCAATCCCGCCAGGCCGCTCAGGGTGATCTGGCGCAAGATCAGCAGCTTGCCATGAAAGAAATGCCCGGCATCGGGCACTACCGTCATGGGCAACTGATGCGCGCGGGCGAAATCCATGCCTTCGGACAAGGGCACGACTTCGTCGTGTTCGCCATGCACCATCAGGGTGGAAGCAGGCACCGTCAGGGGGCGATAGCGAAACCGTTCGACCGCGCAGCCGATCAGCATCAGACGCGAGGGCAAATGCAGTTCCTGGTCCTCCAGTTCCGCATACAATTGAGCTGCCACGGACGACCCGAAGGAAAACCCGGCCAGTGCCCAAGGGCCTTGCGCGACTTGCGGCCAAGCCTGCTGGATGTGTTTGACGCACGCCACCATATCGGCGGTTTCACCGACGGCATGGTCAAACACCCCCTGCGAGCCGCCCACGCCCCGGAAATTCGGTCGGATCGTCAACAGGCCCTGCTGCACGCAGGCGCGGGCCACGGTGGTCACGACTTTATTGTCGCGAGTGCCGCCATGCAGCGAGTGCGGATGCAGAACCAGCGCCCAGCCGACCGGCTGCTGCTCGGGATGGTCCACCGTATATTCAACCGTTCCAGCCATGCCCTGAAAAGCCGATTGTTCCGTACGTAAACTCATGATGAACTGGATTCCTGATCGGGTTCGCCCTAGCCCCATTCTACCTATATGAACGGCATGTCTTCCGATGTCGCCCCTTTCCTGCCCGCCCCCGATCAGATGGCGGCTAGCTTGCAGGCGGCGCTACCTTCATTTCAACGCATCGACTGGCTAGAGGAAACCGGCTCGACCAACGCCGATCTGCTGACGCGATCCCGCCAAGCGCACGGGGCGGTCGCCCGCCCCTGGCTGCTGGGCACCCATCTGCAGACACAGGGGCGCGGACGAGCGGGGCGTACCTGGCAAAATCGGGTGGGCGCCAACCTGATGTTTTCTTGCGCCTTCGATGTCTTTCTGCCCGCCCGCCAGTTGCCCACCCTGTCGACGGTGATCGGAATGGCCAGCTGTCAGGCGCTGCGCCAACAGATCAGCCCCGATCTGCAATCCCGACTGAACATGAAGTGGCCCAATGACTTGCAATGGGACCACGCCAAGCTGGCCGGCATCCTGATCGAGTCCACCCGATCCGGCACCACCCAAGCCGCCGACCACCATCTGATCATCATCGGCATCGGCTTGAACATGCTCGACGCTCGCGCCTTGTCGCTTTCCCTGGACCGCAACATCGCCGACTGGGCGGAAGTCGCCGCGATTGACGCCCAGGCGGCGCAAGCCACTGCCGCCACCCTGGTCGCCGGCCTGGCGCGAGCCTGGTACGACACCCTGAATCAGGCCACTGCCCACGGCTTTGCCGATCTGCCGGCCCGTTACGCTCAGGTCGACGGCTTGGCCGGCCAAGCGCTGGACATCATCGACGCCGGCAAGCTGCGCCAGACGGGCATTGCCTGTGGCATCGACGCGCAGGGCCGCCTGCTGGTGCGCAACGCCGAGGGCGTCCACCCTGTCTCGGTCGGCGAAATCTCCGTGCGGCTGCGGCGATGAAACTGCTGATCGACGCCGGCAATACGCGGGCCAAAATCGCTTGGACAGTCCCTGGGGGCGCCCCTGGCCGAACCCCGGCCATCACCTTGGACTACGCCTGCCTGCACGAACTGACGGCCCATCTGCCTCACCCGCCGCAAGCCATCCTGGGTTCGAACGTGGCCGGGACGCAGATCCGCCAACAAGTGGACCAAGCCTGCCACGCCGTCTGGGGGGTGAGCGTGCGCTGGTGCGATGCCCGCGACGGCCAGGCGTGCCTGCGCAACCGCTATGACGACCCGGCGCTGCTGGGCGCCGATCGCTGGCTGGGGCTGGTGGGACTGCTGCCGCGCCTGGCTGCCGACCCCGACTGGCGCGCCGGCCACGGCGCCCTGCTGGCCAGTTTCGGCACGGCCACCACCGTCGATGTCCTGCTGCCAGGCGATGCGCAGGATCCGCCCACCTTTCTGGGCGGTCTGATCCTGCCCGGCCCCTCGCTGATGGCCAGCAGCCTGAACCAGGGCACGGCCCAGCTGCCGGTCAGCGCGGGCCGGCACGTGGATTTCCCGCGGAACACGCACGACGCCATCGCCAGCGGCATTGCCGCCGCCCAGGCCGGCGCGCTGCTGCGCCAGTGGCATCTGGCCCGTCGGCATGCCCAGGGGCGCGCGCCTCTGGTCTTTGTGTACGGTGGCGGCTGGCCGGGGTTAAGCGCTGCCATCCAGGACGCTCTGGCCCAGACGCAGACTGCGCTGGGCCTGCCGCACCGCCCGCCCCAGCTGCTGGATGGCCCCGTCCTGGACGGACTGGCTTGCCTGGCCGACATGGCCGAACCAACGCAGACCACTTGATATACTGAACAACTGCATCGCACGAGGGCCTACCGGACAGCCGCCACCCAGCGATCCCCGGCAAACCAAGAACCGACCATTACTTGCACCATGCGCTTTCTGCTGATCCTTGCCGCCATCGCCAACGTGGCCCTGCTGGCCTACGGCCAGGGCTTTTTCGGCCCGCCCCCCTCCGAGCAGGGACGCACGCCGCGCCCTCTGTCGCAACGCAGCCAGCAGGCGCTCGTCCCCAGCGCCCCTCTTCCCCCCGAATTCACGCCACGATGAAACCCATCCGCAAAGCCGTCTTCCCCGTCGCCGGCCTGGGCACGCGATTCCTGCCGGCCACCAAGGCCATGCCCAAGGAAATGCTGCCGATCGTCGACAAGCCGCTGATCCAGTACGCCGTCGAGGAAGCCCTGGCCGCCGGCATCACCGAACTGGTTTTCGTCACCGGTCGCAACAAACGCGCCATCGAAGACCATTTCGACCGATCCCCCGAACTGGAAGCGGAGCTGCAGGCCAAGGGCAAACAGGCCCTTCTGGACACCATCCGCACCATCCTGCCCGACCACGTGCACTGCATCTACACCCGGCAAGCCCAGGCGCTGGGACTGGGCCATGCCGTGTTGTGCGCCGCCCCCATCGTCGGCAACGAGCCTTTTGCCGTGCTGCTGGCCGATGACCTGCTGGATGCCGATACCGCCGTCACCCGCCAGTTGGTCGACGCCGCCCACCAGCATGACGGCAGCGTACTGGCCATCCAGGAAATCGATCCTCAGGATTCGCGCAAATACGGCATCGTGGCGGGATCCGTCGTGGATGCCCGCAACACTCGCGTCGAACACATCGTCGAAAAACCAGCGCCGCAGGATGCTCCGTCCAATCTGGCCGTCGTCGGACGCTATGTGCTGGAACCGGAGATTTTCGATTTTCTGCGCCAGACCCCCGCAGGCGTGGGCCAGGAAATTCAGCTGACGGACGCGATTTCAGCCATGCTGAAGCACCGGCGCGTCATCGCTCACCGCTACACAGGCGAACGCTACGACTGCGGCAGCAAAGAAGGTTTTTTCGAGGCGACGATCGCGCTGGGCAAGAAATATCACGGCTTAGGCATCGTCTGAACCCTGCAACCGAGCGGGGGGCGGGCATCAGGGCCCGGCCCGCTGCGCCAGCAAATCCTCGATGCCATTGACCACCCTGGCCACTGCCCCGGCATGCTGGCGCACCCAATCGCACCCCGCCTGCCCCGTCTGCGTCAGCACGGCGGGATCGTCCAGCCAACGTACCGCCTGACGCAGCGCCTGATCGGCATCGCTCACCTGCACGAGCGCGCCCGCCGCACGGGCATCCGTCACCGCCTGCTCGAAATGCGCCGTATGCGGTCCGACGATCACCGGACGCCCCAAGGCGCTGGCCTCGATGAAGTTCTGACCGCCCAGCGGCGCAAAGCTGCCGCCCACAATGGCGACCTGAGAGCAGGCGTAATACCAGGGCATTTCCCCCAGCGTATCGCCCAGCAGGACTGTCGCCTGGCGGCAGGCGGCCAATGCAGAGCTGCCGCCATCGCCCAACGCCACCAATTGCGTACGGCGGATAAAGGACAAGCCTGCAGCCTGCAATTGAGCGGCGGCTTCGTCGAAACGCTGCGGGTGCCGGGGAATCAGCATCCACAGCAGGGGCGAATCCGATTCTGTCCCCGCTGCCGCGGCGCGTTCGTGCAGATGGCGGATGCCCCGGATGAAGGCCGCGTCCTCACCCTCGCGCGTGCTGGCAATGGCAATGACTCGGCTTCCTAGTTGCGCCGCGAAATCCTGCCCGCGCGCGACCTTATCCTGATCCAGGCCGACGTCGAACTTGAAATTGCCCGAGACGCTGACCTGCCTGGCCCCGAGGCGTTCCAGGCGTTGCGCATCCGCCAGCGACTGGGCGTAGGTCCGGGTGATGCGGCCATAGGTTTGCCGCATCAGGCCGCCCAGCCGCTCGGTGCGCCGCAAGGCGGCTTCGGACAAGCGTGCGCTGGCCAGTATCAGCGGGATGCCGGATCGCTGGGCGGCAAACACCAGATTGGGCCACAGCTCGCGTTCGATCAGCACCCCCAGGGCAGGCTGATGATGCTGCAAGAATCGGCGCGTGGCACCGGGAAAGTCATAGGGCAGCCACGCCTGCTGCAAGACGCCCGTCGCCAGATCGGCGGCATGCGCGCGCCGGCCTTCGGCCAGCCCGGTCGCCGTCATGTGCGTCAACAAGACCCGATGGCCGCGGTCCAGCAACGCACGAATCAAGGGCTGAGCCGCCCTGGTTTCACCCAGACTGACGGCATGAATCCAGATCGCCCCGGCAGGCGGCGGCGTCTCGCGGTAACGACCAAAGCGCGTGGCATCCAGCACCGCCCAATGCCCACCCGCCCGACGCGCCCGCATCCCCATCCAGGCCAGCAGCAGCGGCGACAGAGTCGCCAGCAGCCAGGAATACAGCCAACGGCTCATGGGGCTTCCGGGACTGAGCGGGCCGCGTCCAAGGCAGCATCGATGGCCGCCAGCACCTGAATCGCATCCGGTTCCTGCCCGCGCTCGCCCAGGCTGGCGGTATAGGCCGCCCCCTGCAGGGGGGTGCGGACCGGCGTCGAAGCCTTGTAGATGCCGATGGTCGGACGCCCCAAACCGGCGCTCAGGTGTGTCAGGCCGCTATCCAGCCCCACCATGATCCGCGCGCGGGCCAACTGATCGGCCACCTGCCGCAAGCCCAGGCGCGGCAGGACCTCGGCCCCGTCGCGCCCCTGGATCAGCGCCCGGGCGCGCGCCTGTTCGGATTCGTTCCCCGCCAGCAGACGCAAGCCCAGGCCCTGCGCCTGCAGGTGATCGAACACCTGCCGCCAGTGGCTGGCCGGCCAGAGCTTGTCGTCGCGACTGGCGGAAGGCATGATCAGAGCCACAGGTTCGACCACGACCTGATCGGTGATGGCTTGCAGGCCGAATTCGGGCGGCCCGTCAAAGGCATAGCCGAACGCGGCGGCTGCCAACGTGCGCTGGCGGATGATGGCCGGCTGCCAGAATTCGACCCGATGTTTGACGTCGTAGAACAACGATGCCAGCGGCTCGCGCGCCGATTTCCAGTCCAGCCCATGCCGCTGGCCCCGCGCCTGGCGCACCAGCCAGACCGATTTCAGCAGGGCCTGCATATCCAGGATCACGTCATACTGCCGGGCGGCCAGATCCGCCCGCAAAGCGGCGCGCTCGCGGCGAGTGCCCGCATCCCACCACTGTTTGCGCCAGCGCCGATGCGCCACGGGGATGACCTCGCGCACGGCGGGATGCCAGGCGGGGATCTCGGCGAAGGATTCTTCGGCGATCCAATCGATCTGCGCATCGGGCACGTGCCGGGCAATATCGGAGATGGCCGGCAGCATATGCACCAGATCCCCCAGCGAGGATGTGCGAACAATCAGGATACGGGTTGTCATGCCGCGATTATAGGCGGGCGACCGCCTCTGGCGCGGGGCTGGTATCCTTATCCGCATCGCATTGAGCCCTGTCGCAGACCGCTTGCCATCCGGAGCACCGACCATGACCTGCTACGCCCTAGGGGATCTGACCCCCAGCATCGATCCTTCCGCCTATATCGCCGCCGAAGCCACCGTGATCGGCGCAGCCACGCTGCAGGCCGGCGCCAGCATCTGGCCGGGGGCCGTGGTCCGCGCCGACAACGAACCCATCGTCATCGGCGAAGAATCCAACATCCAGGAAAATGCCGTGCTGCACGTCGACACAGGCAAACCGCTGACCATCGGTCGCCGGGTGACGGTCGGCCACCAGGCCATGCTGCACGGTTGCACCATCGAAGACGGCGCGCTCATCGGCATCCAGGCCGTGGTGCTGAATGGCGCCGTCATCGGTCGCCATAGCCTGGTTGGCGCGGGGGCGCTGGTCACCGAAAACAAGGTCTTCCCGGAACGATCCCTGATCCTGGGAGCGCCCGCCAAAGCAGTGCGCACGCTGTCGGACGACGAGGTCGCCGCCCTGCAGCGCAGCGCCAAAGACTATGCAGCGCGCGCGGCGCGCTACAAAACGTCCCTGACGCCGTTGTAAGCCGCAGGGCTTCCAGGGCAACAATCAGGCGGCGCGCAACTGGCGATACAGTCGTTCGTACGCGGCTACCATGACCGGCACGGAATAGACCTGCGCCACGTGCGCCTGGGCGCGCTGCGCCATGGCCTGGGCGGCGTCGCCATGACCCAGCACCCACGCGATGCGCCGCGCCAAAGCGGCGGCATCGCCGATCGGCGCCAACAAGCCGCGATCCGGGTCCAGGATTTCCCGGTGGCCGCCCGCATCGGTCGCCACCACCGGCAAGCCGGCCAGGCAGGCATCCAGTACGCTGGTGCCCAGCGCCTCGAACCGGGAACTGCTGACATAGACATCCGCCAACGCCAGGAAATCCGCCACCTGCGGCTGAAAGCCGACGAAACGGTAATGATCCTGCAGCCCCAGAGCCTGAACCCGGTGACGGGCGAGTTCCGCCGCGGCGCCATCTGCCCCACAATGCAGACAGACGATATCGGGATGATCGGCGCGCAGCAGATGCACCGCCTCGATCAGGGCCAGAGGATCTTTTTCCGGACTGAGCGCCGCCGCCGTCACCAGCACGCGCCTACCCTCCAACGCAAACCGCTGCCGCAAGACGGACACATGCGGCAGATCCGGCGGCAGCGCCAGGACGGCGCTGGGGATCACCAGCGCCGGCAGGCCCAGCGCTTCGGGCGCTGCTGCCGCCGCCTGACTGATCGCCACCAGCGCATCGACCCGCGACCACTTCCATCGCTGTCGACGCGCCCTGTCCGGCGCATCGAAAGCCGTGCGCCGGGTAAACACCAGCGCGGCGCTCAAACAAGGGCGCAACACCGCCAGCAGGCTCATGGCCTGGGCCGTCTGCGCATGGATGATGTCGTAGGCGCGTCGCTGCGCCAGCAGCACGCGCACCAGCGCCGCGCTGCCCGCGCAGGGATGCACGGGAATGCCCGCTGCCTGGGCGCGCTGCGCCAGCGGGCTGCCGGCGCGCGCCGCCAAAGCGATCTGATGGCCTGCGGCCTGCAAGCCCTGCAAAGTCAGCAGCGTCTGGCGTTCGCCGCCGCGCCACCCCTTTTCCAGATTCAGGTGCAGCACACGCATCGCGTCATCTCGGTGTCCAGCCGCACGAATGGGGTCGGCATCAGGCCTTGCGCACCGGTCGCTTCCAGCCCGGCACGGTCTGTTGGGACGCACGCGACAGCGTCAGTTCGCCGGCGGGCGCGTCTCGCGTCAGCGTGGTGCCGGCCCCCAGGGTCGCCCCCTGCCCCACCCGCACAGGCGCCACCAGCTGGGAGTCCGAACCGATGAAGGCATCGTCTTCGATCACCGTCTGGAATTTGTTCACGCCATCGTAGTTGCAGGTAATGGTGCCGGCACCGACATTGACCCGCTCGCCGATCACGGCATCGCCCAGATAGGCCAGGTGGTTGGCCTTGGATCCGCGACCCAGGCGTGTTTTTTTCAGTTCGACGAAATTGCCGACATGCGCGTCCGGGCCGATATCGGCCCCTGGACGCAGACGGGCATAAGGGCCGATCCGGGCGGATTCGCCCACCTGGGCGCCTTCGATGTGCGTATAGGCATCCAATGTCGCGCCAGCCCCTATATCGGCGTGACGAATCACGCAATGCGGCCCGACGCGCACCCCGTCGGCCAGCCGGACGTTGCCCTCGAACACGCATCCCACATCGATGAAGACATCGCGCCCGCACTGCAGATCGCCGCGCAGGTCGAAGCGGGCGGGGTCCGCCAGGGTCACGCCCTGTTCCAGCAGGCGGCGGGCCTGTTCGCCTTGCCAGATGCGTTCCAGCTGGGCCTGCTGCACACGACTGTTCACGCCCAGGGTTTCCCAATGCGCTGCTGGTTGGGCATGCGCCACAGGCATATCGTCGCGTACCGCCAGGCCGACGATGTCGGTCAGATAGTATTCGCCTTGGGCATTGTGATTGTCGATCTGTCCCAGCCAGCGCTTCAAGGCGGCGGTGGGCGCAGCCAGGATACCGGTATTGACCTCGGCAATGGCGCGTTCGGCCTCGCTGGCGTCTTTGTGCTCGACGATGCGCTGCACGCGGCCTTGGGCATCGCGCACGATCCGGCCATAGCCGCTGGGGTCGTCCAGGGTTTCCGTCAGCAGCGCCAGCCCGTCGCCGCGCGCCTGCAGCAATGCCTGCAGAGTGGCCGTCTGCACCAAAGGCACGTCGCCATACAGCACCAGGCAGGTATCGTCCGCATCCCCTTCCAGCAAGTGCGGCAGGGCCTGCATGACGGCATGTCCGGTGCCCTGTTGGGGCTGCTGCAGGGCAAAGGTCAGCCCCTGGTCGGCATAGCTGGCCTGCACACGGTCTGCGCCGTGGCCCACCACGACCACGACCCGGTCGGGATTCAGGGCGCGCGCAGCCCCCAGCACATGGCTGAGCATGGGCTGTCCGGCAATCGGGTGCAGCACTTTAGGAAGATCGGACTGCATGCGCTTGCCCAGGCCGGCAGCGAGAATGATGATGTTCAACATAAAGTAACGGTATGAGGTATCAGCGGGTGCGGGACTTGCTGGTCGAGGCCGCCTTGGAAGCAGCGGCCTTGCGAGTCGAAGAGGCTTTCGCAGCGGCGGGCTTGCGAGCCGTGGTGGATTTGGCGGGTTTGGCGGATTTGGTTGCCGGCGCGCGTTTCTGTTTCGGCGCAGCACCTGCGGCGACTGTTTCGGCCGCGTCGGCCATGCCGCTCAAGCTGGAGGCGGTTGCGTCGCGCAGCTGCTCGAATTGCTGCTGGACCATATTCCACCAGTCGCCGGCAGCCTGGGCATACGCCTGACCGGCTTCGTCGGCCTGAGCGCCCGCGGACGCGGCTTTGCCCGACGCAGCCGCCTTGCCGGGCGTATGGGGAAATACGCCCCCGGCAAAAGACTGCAGCGTCTGGAGCGTGCTGCGCTGAATTTCCATCCCTTGAATGGTGCTGGCCAGCATCGTGGCATTCAGCTGCAGCCAGTTCTGCACCGTCTGCAGTTCCCGGATGCGTTGATCCAGGTCTTCCAGCGACATGGCCGGCATCGCGGGAGTATCGGCGCGCCCGGCCCCGGCCAGGCTCTGCCAGGCTTGACGCATCATGTCCAGACCGGCGAACAAGGGATTGCCGGCGGCGTCTCCTTGTTGACCGAACCCAGGCAATACGAAGGGGTTGGAAGAATCCTGTGCCATGATGGTTTCTCCTTTGCCGGGTCGCGCCGGCATGTCAATCAAGCGGTCAAAGAAGCAGACGGCGCGCCCAGGCGCCGCCGCAAAGAATCCAGGATGCACAATTCGGCTTCCAGGGTAAACGCGCCGTGCAGGATCATGTCCCACAAATCGGCCATGCCGACGCAACGGAATTCCAGGACTTCGCCGTCCAGATTGGAAGGCGCCGTCGCGGCATCCAGCACGCAATCACTGAGACAGACCGTTTCGACCTGATAGCCGTCCGGCAAGCGGCGGTGCATGCGCAGCACGGTACGCAAGGGGCTGTGCGCAGCCAGTGCCACGGGCACGAGTCCGGCTTCTTCGTGGGATTCGCGCAACAGCGCGGAGGCGGGGTCTTCGCCCGCGGCCACCAGCCCGCCCGACAAAGTATCCCAGAGCCCGGGATCGGTGGATTTGTTGAGCGCGCGACGAGCGATCCACAAGCGCCCATCCGGCGCCCAGCCGTTCAGATGGATCGCCTGGGTCTGCAGCCCCAGCGGACGCACGGCGCCACGTTCGATGCGCCCCAGCTGGCGGCCTTCGGCCACCACGTCCAGCAATTCGTCGCGCCAGCTGCGGATGCAGCCCGCGTCTCGTAGGGCCAGCGCCAGATTGCGCAGGACACCGTCCAGGCTGAGACGCGCGGCGGGAGCCGCAGTCAAGTGCGCGGCTTCGGCTTCGATGTGCACACCGGGCCGCCCGTCAATCGCCGCCAGGGCCGCCGGCCCGATCCACCCGGCCACCCGCCCCGCCACCGTGACTGGCCGGGCGCCTGGCGGCGGCAATTGCTGGGTACGGCGCACCAGGCGCGCGCTGCGCGCAGCCAAGTCGTCCGAGGTGAAAACCGCAGAGGTGGAATTCATCGGGGCATTGTAGTGGAAGCCTGAACGGGATAGGTGGAAACCCGCGAAAGCCCAGGAATAGGGCAGAACCCCGTCTGTACAAGCCGAAACCCTTAGCTATAATCCCTTCAAGCTTATAAGGACATCGCAGGCCTCAACTCTCGCGGCTGCAGGACCTGACGATCCGATCATGTGTGCAGGGCCCGTTTCCCTCGTGTGTCTTTGACGAAGGTCTACCCGCCCCGAAGAACACACACCAACCAGAGGGACGACATGAAGATGGTCAGAGGGTTGCTAGGCATGATCGCGCTGTCATGGATGACAGGCGCAACCGCACAGGTTCAGGACGTACCAGGGGGGCCAGCGGTCAACCAGCTGAACGTTACTCCGGGGGTCACGCCGATCTCCCTGGAAATCTACGAATTGCACTGGATGATCATGATCGTCTGTACGATCATTTTCATCGGGGTCTTTGGCGTGATGCTGTATTCCATCATTCGCCACCGCAAATCCCGGGGCTACAAACCCGCCAAGTTCGACGAAAACCTGTCCATCGAACTCACCTGGACCGTCATTCCTTTCCTGATCATCGTCGCCATGGCCATCCCGGCCAGCCGCACGCTCGTCGCCATGAAGGACACGTCGGGCGCCGACCTGACCGTCAAGGCAACCGGCTACCAGTGGAAATGGGGATACGAATATCTGGACGGCCCGGCGACCGGCGTGTCCTTCCTGTCCAATCTGTCCACCCCCCAGGAACAAATCGACGGCAAGGCCCCAAAAAGCAATACCTATCTGCTTGAGGTCGACCGCCCCCTGGTGGTGCCGGTCGGCAAAAAGGTCCGTGTCGTCCTGACGGCGTCCGATGTCATCCACGCCTGGATGGTCCCGGAATTCGGCGTCAAGCAAGACGCGGTGCCCGGCTACCTGCGCGACACCTGGTTCCGCGCCGACAAGGTCGGCACTTACCGCGGCCAGTGCGCCGAACTGTGCGGCAAGAATCACGCCTACATGCCCATCGTCGTCGAGGTCAAATCCGCCGAAGACTACGCTCAGTGGGTCAAAGACCAAAAGGCCGCGATGGCAGCGGCCACCGAAGACCCGAACAAGACCTGGACCAAAGACGAACTCGTCGCCAAAGGCAAGGACATCTTCGCGTCCACCTGCGTGGCGTGCCACCAGGCCAACGGCCAGGGCATACCGGGCACCTTTCCGGCCCTGAATGGCGACACCAAATTCGTGCTGGCCCCCATGAAAGGCCAGATCCTGACGGTGCTCAATGGCCACCCCGGCACCGCCATGGCGGCATTCCGCGATCAGCTCAACGACGTTCAGCTGGCCGCCGTCGTCACCTATACCCGCAACGCCTGGGACAATGCCGGCAAAGGCCCGGACCCCGTCGTGCAACCATCGGACGTCAAGGCTTTGCGCTGACATCCGCCGCACCACGGCTCCATCCCATATCCTATTTTTCCGCGCCGCGTCGCACGCAGCGCGTCCTCGAAGGAGGCATACATGAGCAGCGTCACCGCAGACCACATCCCGCCCAGCACGGGACATGACGAACACGCACACCACACCCCCACGGGCTGGCGGCGCTGGGTGTTCGCCACGAACCACAAGGACATCGGGACGATGTACCTGATCTTCTCGTTCTGCATGCTGCTGGAAGGCGGCACCCTGGCGCTCCTGCTGCGCACAGAACTCTTCGAACCCGGCATCCAGTTCTTCCAGCCCGAACTCTTCAATCAGTTCACCACCATGCACGGGCTGATCATGATCTTCGGGGCCATCATGCCGGCCTTCGTGGGCTTCGCCAACTGGATGATTCCGCTGCAGATCGGCGCATCCGACATGGCTTTCGCCCGCATGAACAACTTCAGTTTCTGGTTACTGCCGGTAGGCGCCATCCTGCTGACCGCGTCGTTCTTCGTCCCCGGCGGCGCCAACGCATCCGGCTGGACCATGTACGCGCCGCTGTCGCTGCAGATGGGGCCGGGCATGGACTTCGCGATCTTTGCCGTGCACATCCTGGGGGCCTCGTCCATCATGGGGGCGATCAACATCATCGTCACCATCCTGAACATGCGCGCCCCCGGCATGACCATGATGAAGATGCCGATGTTCTGCTGGTCCTGGCTGGTCACGGCCTACCTGCTGCTGGCCGTGATGCCGGTGCTGGCCGCCGCCGTCACCATGCTGCTGACCGACCGCCATTTCGGCACCCACTTCTTCAATGCCGCCGGCGGCGGCGATCCGGTGCTGTACCAGCACGTGTTCTGGTTCTTCGGACACCCCGAGGTCTACATCATGATTCTGCCGGCCTTCGGGATCGTGTCGCAGATCATTCCGACCTTCGCCCGCAAGCGCCTGTTCGGCTATTCCTCGATGGTGTACGCCATCTGCGCCATCGCCATCCTGTCCTTCCTGGTGTGGGCGCACCACATGTTCACCACCGGCATGCCGGTCACGGCCCAGCTGTTCTTCATGTACGGCACCATGCTGATTTCCATCCCCACCGGGGTCAAGGTCTTCAACTGGACGGCCACCATGTGGCGCGGATCCATGACCTTTGAGACGCCCATGCTGTGGGCCATCGGCTTTATCTTCGTGTTCACCATCGGCGGCTTCACCGGACTGGTGGTGGCCATCGCCCCGATCGACATCCAGGCTCAGGACACGTATTACGTGGTGGCGCACTTCCACTATGTGCTGGTGGCCGGGTCGCTGTTCGCCCTGTTCGGCGCCGCCTACTACTGGCTGCCGAAATGGTGCGGCCACATGTACGACGAAAAGCTGGGCAAGCTGCATTTCTGGAGCAGCATGATTTCCTTCAACATCGCCTTCTTCCCCATGCACTTTCTGGGGCTGGCCGGGATGCCGCGCCGCTATGCGGACTATGCCTCGCAATTCACGACCTTCCACCAGGTGTCCACGATCGGCGCCTTCTGGTTCGGTCTGTCGCAACTGATTTTCATCTATGTCGTGGTCAAGGCAGTGCGCAGCACCGGCCCCACCGTGCCCGCCTGCCCCTGGGAAGGCGCCGAGGGCCTGGAATGGACGGTGCCTTCGCCCGCGCCCTACCATACCTTCGTCACCCCACCCGACTATAAATAAATAAGGCTGGATACCGGCATCACTGGAAGTTTCGTCATGACACCTGAACAACGTCGCCGCAATCGTCGCACCGGATGGATCCTGGCTCTATTCGCGATCGCCATCCTGGTCTGGACCTTTGTCCGCGCCAATCTGTACGGGGTCGCCGATTGAGCGGGCCAGGCGCTTTTCTGCGATCGGTGCGCACCATCGCCTGGGCGTTTCTGGGCCTGCGCAAACGCTCCGGTCATGACGACGATCTGAACCGCATCGGCCCGTCGCATCTTATCGTCGCGGGCCTGCTGGGCGGGCTGGTATTCGTATTGCTGCTGCTACTGGCCGTCCGGCTGGTCACAGCCTAGAATCAGAAAGAGGAGAACAACATGACAGCAGTTGCACAGACAGCGGACGGCAGCAAAGCTCCTTACTATTACGTCCCGCCCCACTCCGCCCACCCGATCCAGGGCAGCCTTTGCATGCTGGCCACGCTGCTAGGCGCGGCATTCTGGGTCAACGACTACGCTTTTGGCCGCTGGCTGTGCATCGCCGGCATCCTGTGCATGTTCGTCGTGCTGTTCAGCTGGTTTGGCGATGCCATTCGCGAATCCGAAGGCGGCATGAACAGCAAACGCATCGACCATTCCTACCGCTGGAGCATGACCTGGTTCATCTTTTCCGAGGTCATGTTCTTTTCCGCTTTTTTCGGGGCGCTATGGTACACGCGGGAAGTCTCCACCCCGTGGCTGAGCACGCTGGATTCCCAGACGCTGCTATGGCCCAGTTTCACAGGGGCCTGGCCTAATTTTGGCCCAGCCGGCACCGTCGCTCCGTTTGAAGCTGTCGGGCCATTCTGGTTGCCGACCATCAATACCGCCCTACTGCTGACATCGGGCCTGACCCTGACCATCGCCCACCACGCGCTGCGGGCTGCCCAGCGCCAAAAAGCCATTCTGTGGCTGGGTCTGACCATCATTCTGGGCTTTACCTTTGTGGCCTGCCAGGCGTATGAATACCACCACGCCTACACCGAACTGAACCTGCGCTTTACGTCCGGCGCCTTCGGCGCGCTGTTCTACATGCTGACCGGCTTTCACGGCTTTCACGTCATACTGGGGGCCACCATGCTGACGGTGATCTGGTTGCGCCTGGTACGCGGCCATTTCACGGCTGAACACCACTTCGGATTCGAAGGCGCAGCCTGGTACTGGCACTTTGTGGACGTCGTCTGGCTAGGCCTGTACATTTTCGTCTACTGGGTGTGACATCCCCCCCCCGGCGCCGGTTCACCCCACGGTGACCGGCACCCCGTTGGCCTCGATCCACCCCAGGGCATGCGCCAACAACAGGAACAGGAACAGCAGGATGGACAGGCCCACCCGCCAGGTCAGGGCCCAGGCCATCCGACCGCTACGCCCCTGATCCTGCATCAGAAACATCAGGGCCGAGCCCAAGCTGGCGACAATCGCCAGAAACAGGATAACAATCAGCACTTTCATGGATGGATTCCCGGTCTTAAGAAAAAAAACCCTGGCGGCCATCGTATTGCTGATCCTGCTGACAGGTATCTGCATCGCGGCGGGCCAGTGGCAATTGGGCCGTGCCCATGAGCGCGAAGCCATTCACGCCGCCCGCTTGGCCGGCCAGCAAGCGCCGCCGCTGACGCTGACGACCGACACCCCTGCCGGACCTGAATGGCATCGCGCCAGCGCTCGGGGGCAATGGCTCAATCCGTTTACTGTACTCCTGGATAATCGTAACCTCAAAGGTCAGCCTGGTCTCTGGGTAGCGACCCCATTGGCCCTGCAGGATGATCCCGGCGCCGCCGTGCTGGTGCTGCGCGGCTGGGTCGCCCGACCGATGCCGCCCGCCGTCCTGCCCGATCTGCGGGCTGCCGAGGGGCCGGTCCGCATCCAAGGCACCCTGCTGCGTCAGGTGCCCCGTCTGCTTGACCTCGACCAACTGACCGGCGGCGAGGGCGCGGAACTGCCACGGCCCTTCCCGTCCTTGGACGGCGTGCCGCCGCGCATGCAGAATCTGAGCCTGGATGCGCTGGCGGCTGCCACCGGCCTGCGCCTGCTGCCCGTCGTGCTGGAACAAGCCCCTACCCAGGATGTCGGCCTGATCCAGGAATGGCCCGGCCCATCGGATAATGCCAGCCAGAACTACAACTACGCCGGACAATGGTTCAGCTTCGCCGCCATTGCCCTGATCGCCGCCGCTGCCATCCTATGGCGCTCCTGGCGGAAACCCGCCGCCCCATCAGAATCGGACGCACCCTGACCATGACGACTGTTCCCGCCCGCCCCCGTTCCATCACTCCGGTCATCGCCATCTTTCTGGTTGCCCTGGCGCCCGTGGTGTTCGCCCTGCTGGCCTACTATGTGCCGGCGCTGGGCCTGCGGCCCGCCATCCAGACAAACTACGGCCAGCTGCTCGAACCTCAACGCCCGATCCCGGACACCCTCACCCTGCGCGACAGCCAGGGGCAGCCGTACGATCTGAATCAGCTCAAAGGGCAATGGCTGCTGATCAGCACCGGCCCCGGCGCCTGCCCTGAATCCTGCGTGCGCGGCCTGTTCGTGATGCGCAATTCGCATGCCAGCCAGGGCAAAAACGTCGACCGCCTGGAACGCATCCTGTTCGTCACCGACAACGCCCCCATCGCCCCGGTCGTCGGTGATGCCTATGTCGGCACGCACGTGCTGCGCGCCGATCCTGCTCAGCTGGCAGCCTGGTTGGCGCCCGGCGCCGCCGACCCCGCAGCCGCGCTGGCCTCGGGCCTCTGGATCGTCGATCCCTTGGGCCATCTGATGATGCAGTTCCCAGATGGCCAGGACCCTGAAGGCGTGCGTGACGACATCCGCGTCCTGCTGAAAAATTCCCGGATCGGATAAGCAGTGACCGCCTATCGCCGCCTGGTTTTTCTGGCCTGGTTCCTGACGCTGGACCTGATCATGTTCGGCGCCTTCGTGCGGCTGACCGATTCCGGCCTGGGCTGCCCTGATTGGCCGGGCTGCTATGGGCACTTCAGCCCCCTGGGGGCGCATGCCTCCATCCGCCAGGCGCTGGAAGCCATGCCGTATGGCCCGGTCAGCGCCTTTCAGGCCTGGGTCGAGATGATCCACCGCTATGCCGGCGCTTTCCTGGGCATGCTGATCATCGCCTTCACGGTCCTGGCCTGGCGCCTGCGTCATGCCCTGGCGCGCAGCCCGGCGCTGGCCACCGCCGTACTGGGCCTGGTCTGTCTGCAGGGCGCTTTCGGCGCCTGGACCGTCACTCATCGCCTGATGCCGCTGGTGGTCACCACCCATCTGGTCCTGGGCATGAGCCTGCTGGCCATGATGACCTGGCTGGCCGCCCGCGAAAAATCCCACGACCCGGTGCCGGCGGCGCTGGCCAGCGGTCGTGGCTGGATGATGCTAGGCCTGACCGTGCTGTTTCTGCAGCTGGCGCTGGGCGGCTGGGTCAGCACCAACTACGCTGCTCTGGCCTGCATGGATTTCCCGACCTGCCACGGTGTCTGGATGCCGCCCATGAACTTCCAGGAAGGCTTTTCGATGCTGCGCAGCCTGGGCCAGCAAGCCAGCGGCGACCCGATTTCCCAAGACGCGCTGACCGCCATCCACTGGACTCATCGCAATTTCGCCTTGGTGGTCCTGGCCCTGCTGGGCGTGCTGGCCTGGCGCTGGCGCGCGGTGCCCGGTCTGCGCGGCCCCGCCCGCCTGCTGCTGGCCTTGCTGGCCCTGCAACTGTTCACCGGGCTGACGACCATCTTCTTTCAATGGCCGCTGCTGATCGCCGTGATGCATAACGGCGGCGCCGCCGGCCTGGTGCTGGTCGGCACCACCTTGCTGTGGCGGCTGGCCCAGGCAGGGAAACTCCCTAGCGGCAGCCGCCGCCAGGACGCCTAGAATGATTCCATGACAACCGCCGCCGCTGCCCGCCACCCATCCCTGCTGCACCAATACCTGGTGCTGACCAAACCCAGGGTCACCCAATTAGCGGTGTTCTGTGCCGTCATCGGCATGTTCCTGGCGGTGCCCGGCATGCCCGATCTGGGCCGGGCGGCAGCTGCCACGCTGGGCATCTGGCTGCTGGCCGCCGCCGCGTTTTCCGTCAATTGCCTGATCGAACGCGAAACCGACGCGCGCATGCGGCGCACGGCGCGGCGCGGCACAGCATCCGGCCAGATCACCCCGCCCCAGGTGCTGCTCATGGCCGGGGTGCTGGGCGGCGCGGGCATGTTCATCCTGAACACCTGGGTCAACGCCCTGACCATGTGGCTGACCTTCGCCACCTTTGTCGGTTATGCCTTGATCTACACCGCCATCCTGAAACCCCTGACCCCCCAGAACATCGTCATCGGCGGATTGTCCGGCGCCATGCCGCCGGCGCTGGGCTGGGCCGCCATGGCCGATGCGGTGCCCGCCGAAGCCTGGGTGCTGGTGTTGATCATCTTCATCTGGACCCCGCCCCATTTCTGGGCGCTGGCCCTATACCGCCACCACGAATACGAGGAATCCGGCCTACCCATGCTGCCGGTCACGCACGGACAGAACTTCACCCAGTTGCACGTGCTGCTCTACAGCATCGCGCTGTTTGCGGCATCCCTGCTGCCCTACGTCATCCGCATGAGCGGCCCAGCCTACCTGGCCGCCGCCTGCCTGCTCAGCGGTCGCTTCGTCTGGCAAGCCTGGATGCTCTATCGCAACTATTCCGATGCCAGAGCGCGTAAACTGTTCTGGTATTCGATTTTGTATCTGGCCCTGCTGTTCGCAGCGCTGTTGCTGGATCACTGGGTCGGCCTGGCGTTGGGCACCATCTGATGTGATGCTTCCCGGTCGGGTCCGGCCCCCTGACCCCGATAGGTAGAAGCATGACCGCCTCTTTTTCTGTTTCCCGCCGCACCCTGCTGGCCGGCATCGCCGCCAGCTTGCCCCTGGCCTTGATCGGCTGCACCTCAAAAGCCGCCGAGCCCCTGCCCTTCGAAGGCAACGACATCAGCGGCACGCATCTGGGCAAAGACTTGTCCATGACCGACCACCATGGCGCCCTGCGTACGCTGGCCGATTTCAAAGGCAAGGTCCTGCTGGTGTTTTTCGGCTATACCCAATGCCCCGACGTCTGCCCGACCGCCCTGGCCCAGGCAGCCCAGACCCTGGAACTGTTGGGCGACCAAGCCGACAAGGTCCAGGTCATCATGATTTCCGTCGACCCGGCGCGCGACACCCCGGAAATTCTGAACGCCTATATGCAGGCCTTCGACCCGAGCTTCATCGGCCTGACCGGCACCCCTGAACAACTGGACAGCACCGCCCGTTCATTCAAGGCCTTTTATGCCAAGGAACCCGGCCCGACTCCCGAACAGTACGCGATGAATCATTCGGCGGCGTTCTACCTGATGGACCAGAACGGCGAAGCCCGCGCCCTGCTGGGGCCATCCCTGACGCCGGAAGACATGGCGCACGACATCAAGCTGCTGCTATAGGGCCGTCGTCGGCGCATCCGGCTGCGTCGTCGCGGCGGCCTGCTCCTGCGGCACCGACGCGACGGCCCGAGCCGCATGCAGATCGGGCAGCGGCTCGTGCTGACGCTGTCCGGATTCGAACTGCCGCCAGACCTCGACCGCGCGCAGGCGCTGATGCACAATCGCGTCGATCTTGTCGCGCAACACCGGGAATTGCGCCAGCAGGCGCTTGAAATCCTTTTCCTGCAGCATCAACAGCCGGCTATAGCCGATCGAGCGGGCCTGAGCCTGGAAGTCGTGATTCATGGCCAGCGCCATTTCCCCGAAAATCTGGCCGCTGCCCAGTTCGGCGGTTGTACCATCGGGTAGATTCAGCGCCACGGCGCCGGACGCCACGAAATACATGGCGTGGCTGCGCCCGATGCGGGTGTGAATCGCCTGCCCCGGCACCGCCAGGCGAGGTTTCAACACCTTGCCGATGGCACTCATGGTGGCCTCGTCCAGCCCCTCGAACAGGCTGACCCGCTGCACCATGGCCTCGGCGCTCAGGGCGATGTCCAGACCGGGATGCGTTTCCAGCGGCCCCCAGCGCATCTCGACCTGCTGGACCAAGTCGGAATACGCCTCGCCGCTGATCAGGTTGTGCGTCAGCATATCCCGGTAGTGCATGCGTTCCAGAGATCGCGCCATCCGCGCCAGATAGGCTTCCTGCAGATGCCGGGCATAGCTGGGGTACTGCAGCGTCAAGGCCTGCAACGCGCCTTCCAGCAAAGCCAGGCGCCGCTGATGGGCGGCAATGATGATGTCGGTGACCTCCGCCCCCAGCAAAGGCTGCACATCCGTGCGGGCAAACTGGATCAGGCGGCGGGCGACCGCCCATTTGCACATCAGATTGGTAAAGCGTCGGGCCAGTTCCCGCCCCAGCCAGAACGGCTTGCCCGTCAGATGATGCAGCCGCAGGGCCAGGCGCAGGGTACTGGCATAGCGCAGATCCCCTTCGATGGCGGATTCAAAACCCGCCAGGCCGCCGGTTCGCACCATATCCCCCAGGCGCTCGGCACGCGCCAACAGGGATTCTGCCGTGCGCCAGTCCACCACTTGGGCTTTCAGCGTTTCAAAGAACATTTCCTCTTCGCGGCCAGCCAGTATCCCCATGCCGACCGCGACCTTCTGGTCCATGGACAGCTGCTGCACCTGTGCCGCATCCATGCTGGTCTGACTGGCGTCGAACACCGCATGCAGGCGTTCCAGCACTTCCGGACCGATATGTTCGTGGCGGGCGATTTCGTCGATCCGCAGGCGCAGCGCTTCCAGTTCCACGATCTGCGCCTGATCGCGCAAGGTGCGGTCCACCGGCGACAACTGATCCAGGCCCAGACGGGCGATCAGAGGCCGCAGGGTCAGGCCGTTGACGAACAGCGTCATCAACACAAAGCCCGTTGTCACGACGGCGATGAACTGACGAGCTTCGTGCGGTACGGCCGGCTGTTCGGTCACCGCCAGCGCCAGCGCCAGCGATACCGCGCCGCGCAAGCCGCCCAGCAACATCACCGCCCGGTAGGACGGGCTGACCTGGGTGCTCAGGCGCAGCCGCCCCAGCAAGGGCAACAGGCCGTAGACCATGACGGCCCTGGCCCCCAGGGTGACGATGAAGACCACCAGGATCAGCAGGACCTCCATCCAGGTGATTTCCGCCATCATGCGTGGAATCAGCATGGCGGCAAACAGGAAGATCAGGGAATTGGCCCAGAAACCGAACTGCGCCCAGGCGCCCTCCAATTGTTCGAACGTGGTGGGCGACATGCGAGTACGGCCATTGGACCCCACCACCAGACCGGCGACGACCGTGGCCACCACACCCGATACGCCCAGGTAGTGTTCCGCCACATAGAACGTCAGATAGGCCAGGGACACCGTCAGCGTGATCTCGGCCGGCGGCCAGCCGCGCAGCCAACGGAACAACGAGGTGGCCAGCCGCCCCATGACCAGACCGGCCAGGCCGCCGCCGATGAAACTGAGCAGAAAACTGACTACCACCTGGGTCACGGAGGGCTCGCCGCCGCTGAACAGGACGCTGAGCAGCACGGAATACAAGGCGATGGATGCTGCATCGTTGAACAGGGACTCGCCCTCAACCAGGGTGGTCAGGCGGCGAGGCGCCCCGACTTCGCGAAAAATGCCCACCACCGCAACCGGGTCGGTCGTCGCCACGATGGCCCCCAGCATCAGGCAAACTACCAGGCCATAGGGGGAAATCGCCGCCAGGGAAAAGCCCACCGCCACCGTGCAGACCACGACGGCCACGATGGCCATCACCAGGATCGGGCTGATGTCATCCAGCAGCCGGCGGATATTCATCGCCAGTGCGGCTTCAAACAATAAGACCGGCAGGAAGACGTACAGAAACGTTTCGGAGGAGATCTCGAAGTTCTGCAGTGAATCCAGAAAATCCGCCACGACCCCCGGCGCCCAGCCATGCACATGGATGATCACGCCCAGCACGAAACCGACAATGGCCAGCAGTACGGAATACGGCAAGCGCAGACGCCCCGCCAGCGGCGGCATGAAGGAAATCAGGGCCAGCAGCCCGGCCAGGCCAAAGACCAGGAGGCCAATTTTCATGATCGAAGCACATTAGCAAAACCGTGACGCCTATTATGTTACAGATCGCAGGACCGTGTCTGAAACAAAGTGATGGCGTGAACAGCCGCCGCTCGTTGCGCGCTAAAAAAAGGGATGCCATAAAGGCATCCCTGGAACATCCGCTTCGATAGGGAGGGGAAGAGGAGAAGCAGAAGCGGACGACAGGACGGCGCAGCCTGAAAGGCTGGTGGTTCGTCCATGATGATTAGTCCGCCGGAGCGCTATAAAGTTCGGCCTGATCCACCGCAGAGATGAAACAAATTATGTTTCCGCCCGATCATGCGGCGAGAAAATCCGGCTGCCGATCCGCCAGCGCGACTTTCAGTTTTTTCAGGGCTGCCGATTCGATCTGGCGGATGCGTTCGGCGGACACGCCGTATTCGGCAGCCAGCTCGTGCAGCGTGGTCGCGCCGTCATCGGCCAGCCAGCGGGCCTGCACGATGTGCCGCGAACGGTCGTCCAGCGCATCCAGCGCATCGGCCAGGCCTTGGCTTTGCAAGGTATCCATCCGGCGGCGGGCCAAAATCTGGGCCGGTTCCTGGCTGTCGTCGGCCAGCCAGGCGATGGGCGCGAAACGGTCTTCGTCGTCGGCCTGAGCTTCCAGAGCGCAATCCCCGCCCGACAAACGGACTTCCATTTCGGAGACGTCTTCGGGGCGCACATTCAGTTCGCGCGCAATGTCGGATATCTGATCCGGCGCCAGAGTCTGGCCATCCGGGCGCATGCGCCGCAGATTGAAAAACAGTTTGCGCTGCGCCTTGGTCGTTGCAATTTTGACCAAACGCCAGTTGCGCACCACGTATTCGTGGATTTCGGCGCGGATCCAATGCACGGCGAACGACACCAGACGCACCCCGCGATCGGGGTCGAAACGGCGCACGGCCTTCATCAGGCCGATATTGCCTTCCTGGATCAGATCGGCATGCGCCAGACCATAGCCCTGATACTGGCGAGCGATGGACACGACCAGACGCAGATGGGACAGGATCAGTTCGCGGGCGGCTTCCAGATCATTACCATCGCGCAGACGGCGGCCCAGATCGGATTCCTGTTCGGCGGTCAGCATCGGCAGGCGATTGACCGCGCTGATGTAGGCATCGATGGAGCCCAGCGCGCCTGGATTCGAAATGGCCTGCGCAAGCTGGGACGGTGCCAACACCAAAGACGAAGAAGTGTGGCTCATAGAAAAATCCTTGGGATCATACCCAGTGATGTTAGCACTCTATAGATCCGAGTGCTAATTTTGGGGCAATGGGGTTTTGACCGATGCATCCGGGAAAAGTTCCGGACCAATGCGACAGCCCCGCCACATCCGTCGGAACAGGCCGTCAGGGCAATTCCAGATCCGCCACCAAGGGCGCATGATCGGACAGTTTTTTCCAGGGCGCACCATGCAGCACTCTGGCCCGGCGCACGGCAAAGCCGCGTTGATAGATACGGTCCAGGCGCAACCAGGGGAAAATGGATGGAAAGGTGCGCGGCGGCGGCATCAGGCGCGCCGCATTGCCGGTCATCGACAGAATGGGGGCATGGCCCGCCAGCGGCTGCCCCGGCAACCAGAACATGCGCTGACGCAGTTGCGCCACCCGGTGACGCAGACGATAGATTTCATCGGTGCCCTGAGGCGCCGCGGCAAAGACCTCCACCAGACCCAGCTGTTCGACGAACAGGGGGGCCAGCCGATTGGTCCAGTCGTTGAAATCCCCCGCGATCAGCAAAGGTTCAGAATCCGGCACCAGCCGCCGGATGCGTTCCACCAGGGCATGCACCTGACGGGAACGACCGCCCGCCAGCAAACCCAAATGCACCACCAGGCAGTGCACGTGGGTCTGTTCCACCTGCACGACCCCGTGCAATAGGCCGCGCTGTTCCAGGCGATGGTCGGAAATATCCTGATTTTCGTAATACAGGATGGGATAACGCGACAACAGGGCATTGCCGTGATCGGTCGCCGTGTGCACGGCATTGCAGCCGTAGGCGGCCTGCATGCGCATGCTGGCCGCCAGGGACTCGTGCTGGGCATCCAGGCTGCCGCGCCGCTGATTGCGCCCCTGAACTTCCTGCAGAAACAGCAAATCTGGGCGCAGGCCATAAAGACCCAGGCGCAGATCCGCCAGCGATTCCCGTCCACCCGTGGTCGAACGGCCCTTGTGGATGTTGTAGCTGACGACCCGCAGGACTGCCATTGCGCATCCCCCGTTAATTCGCCTCGGTCTGACGCAGACGGATGTGCAATTCGCGCAACTGCTTTTCGTCCACCGGCGACGGGGCTTGCACCAGCAAATCCTGCGCGCGCTGGGTCTTGGGGAAGGCGATCACGTCGCGGATGGATTCAGCGCCCGCCATCAGCGTCACCAGGCGATCCAGACCAAAGGCCAGGCCGCCATGCGGCGGGGCGCCGAACTGCAGGGCATCGAGCAGGAAGCCGAATTTCTCGCGGGCTTCTTCTTCGTTGATTTTCAGGGCCTGAAAGACCTTGGTTTGCACATCGGCGCGGTGGATACGTTCGGAACCGCCGCCGACTTCCCAGCCGTTCATGACCATGTCGTAGGCGCGGGCCAGAGCGCTGCCGGGATCGGATTCCAGCAGGTCTTCGTGGCCGGCCTTGGGGCAGGTGAAGGGGTGGTGCGCCGCAAAGTAGCGGCCTTCGCCCTCGTCGTATTCGAACATGGGGAAATCCACCACCCACAGCGGCTGCCAACCGGCTTCGAACAGGCCGTTGGCACGGCCGAATTCGCTGAGACCGATTTTCACCCGCAGCGCGCCGATGGCGTCGTTGACGACCTTGGTGCGATCCGCGCCAAAGAAGATCAGGTCGCCGCTTTGCGCGCCGGTGCGCTCGATCAGGCCGCGCAGCGCGTCCGCATGGATGTTCTTGACGATGGGCGACTGCAGGCCGTCGGGAATGGCGGCGGCGTCGTTGACCTTGATGTAGGCCAGACCGCGCGCGCCATAGATGCCCACGAACTGCGTATAGGCATCGATTTCGCTGCGCGGCAGGCTGGCCCCGCCCGGCACCCGCATGGCCACCACGCGGCAGGCGGGATCTTTCGCCGGGCCGGCGAAGACTTTGAAGTCGACATCCTGCATCAGGTCGGCGACGTCGGTGAATTCCAGCTTCACGCGCAGATCGGGCTTATCGGACCCATAGCGGCGCATGGCTTCAGCCCAGCTCATGACCGGGAATTCGGGCAGCGCGACATCCAGCACCTGGCGATAGACTTCGCGCACCATGCCTTCGAAGATCTCGCGGATCTGGACTTCGTCCAGGAAGGACGTTTCGCAATCGATCTGCGTGAATTCGGGCTGGCGATCGGCGCGCAGGTCTTCGTCGCGGAAGCATTTGGTGATCTGATAGTAGCGGTCGAAACCGGCCACCATCAGCATCTGTTTGAACAACTGCGGCGATTGCGGCAACGCGAAAAATTCGCCGGGATTGACGCGCGAAGGCACCAGATAGTCGCGGGCGCCTTCGGGGGTGCTGCGAGTCAGCATCGGGGTTTCGATATCGATGAAACCCAGGGCATCCAGATAATTGCGGGCCACCATCGAGACGCGGTAGCGCAGCATCAGGTTGCGCTGCATCTGCGGGCGGCGCAGATCCAGCACCCGGTGCGTCAGGCGCGTGGTTTCCGACAGATTGTCGTCATCCAGCTGGAACGGCGGCGTCAGCGACGCGTTCAGGATTTCCAGTTCGCGGCACAGAATTTCCACATCGCCCGACATCAAATCGGGATTGCGTGTGCCTTCGGGCCGCATCCGGACCAGGCCGGTGATGCGCAGGCAGTATTCATTGCGGATGCGTTCCGCCGTGGCAAATGCCGTCTGGTTATCGGGGTCTACCACGATCTGGGCCAGACCTGCCCGATCGCGCAGGTCGATGAAGATCACCCCCCCGTGATCGCGGCGGCGATGGACCCAGCCGAACAGGGTGACGGTCTGGTCAAGATGGTCTTTGGACACCTCGCCGGTGTAGCAGGTACGGTTCAAGAATGACTCCGAAATAGGTGAAGGCAATGCTGCAAATGATCAAAATTACTGCGGCGCGTCGTTGCCGGCGCCGGCAGCCAACGGGACAACTGGCGGCGCGGGCAAGACAGGCGGCGTCACGACACCCATGGACACCACATATTTCAGGGCGGCTTCGACCGACATGTCGAGCACCTGGACATCGGTGCGCGGCATCATCAGAAAGAACCCGGATGTGGGGTTGGGCGTCGTCGGCACATACACGCTGACGAAATCGCCTGCCAGCAGGCCGGCGATTTCGTCGCACGGCGTACCTGTCAGGAAACCAACGGTCCAGGCGCCCTGGCGCGGATATTGCACCAGAATGGCCTGGCGGAAAGCCTGGCCATTGGGCCCAAAGACGGTATCGCCGACTTGCTTGACCGAATTATAAATGGAGCGCACAAAGGGGATGCGTCCCAGGAAGGCTTCCCACCGCGACAAAATCGCGCGGCCAATGAAATTGGCGCAAAACAGGCCGGTGAACAGAATGACCAGGAGCACCAGCACCAGTTCGAAGCCAGGAATGGCGACGCCGAACAGAACTTCCGGCGACAGGAACGACGGCACCAGGGAATCCAAGGTGCGAGCCAGCGCCAGCAGCACCCAGACGGTGATGACCAAGGGCAGCCAGATCAACAGGCCGGTAATGAAGTAGCGCTTGAAAAATCGCATGGTCGAAGGACCCTGGGTATCAGCCCGGCGTGGCGGCTGGAGCGGCTGGAGCGGCAGCAGGCGCAGCGCCAGACGATGCCGCGGTCGACGCGCCCCCTGCAGAGGAAGCATCCGAGGCAGCCGAAGAACCGGCAGAACCCAGCACCCCTTCGGAATGCGAATCAGGCTTGCCGCCCCGGAAATCCGTTTCGTACCAGCCCGAACCCTTTAGACGGAATCCGGCGGCCGTCACCTGTTTTTCGTAAGTTTCCTGGCCGCAGGACGGACAGACCGTCAGGCGCGGATCGGACATTTTCTGCAGCACGTCCTGCTGATGAGCACAGTGGCTGCAACGATAGACATAAATAGGCACAACACAGGTCCTGAAAATCTCAACTGCTTGAATTCTAGTCCTTTTAGGCAAAAGAATTGGGCAGCAGGAACATGACGGCCGCTACCAGCGTCGGCACAGCCGCCGCCCCCAACAGTTTCAGCGGCGAGATCGTGCCATCGCCGAAGCAGCCCTTGAGGATGGAAAAGCCTGCCGGATTGGGCGCATTGGCGATCACCGTCAGGCCGCCGCCCGTCACGGCGCCCGCCACCAGCATGTAGCGCCACAGTTCGTTGGTGCCTTCGACCAGCGATCCCAGATAGGTCAGGGCTGCATTGTCAGTCACGGCCGTCAAGGCCGTGGCGCCCAGGAACAGGACAAACGGCGACAGGCCGGCCAGCAGATCCTGCAACCACCACTGCTGCAGCCCCCCCAGCACCACCAGACCCGCCAGGAAGAAGCCCACCATCAGGCCTTCGCGCAACAGCAAAGGGGCCTGGTGACGCTTATAGGCATGCGCATAGCCGATGAACAGCACCAGCAGCGCCAGAAAGATCTTGATGTGATGCGAGGCCAACACCACCCCCACCAGGAACAGCACGTGCACGGCCATCACCACCCGCGACACCGGATCGCGGGATTCTTCGCCCGTGGCATGCCCCAGTTCGCCATTGAGCAGAAACGGACGGCAGATCCAGGTCAGGACCAGGCCGTTGATCAGCACCGCCGTGACCGCCCGCCAGCCGAAATGCGTGGCCATGAAGGCCGTATCCCAGTTGAAGGTCTGCGCCACCATCAACACCGGCGGCGCGGCATAGGCCGTCAGCACCCCGCCGATGGAGACGTTGACGAACAACACACCAAGCGTCAGATACTTGAAGCCATCCTGCCCCGGGCGACGGAAATAGGCCTGACGCAGCAGCAGCGCCGCCAGCGTCATGGCGGCAGGTTCCGTGATCAGCGACCCGGACAGAGGCACCATGGTCATAATGACGAAAAACCGGGCCAGCTCGCCTCGCACCGGCAAGATCCGCGCCAGACCGTCCACCCCCAGATGCACCAATTCGATGATGGGCCGGCTGGCGGCCACCACCATGATGACGAAGACAAATGCCGGTTCGGTGAAATTACGCGTGTCCAGGTATTCGACTGCGCCATGAACCCCCAACGTCAGCCCCATCCAGACGAACAGCACACAGGCCCACACGCCGAAGACTGCCTCGACTTCGGACAGCAAGTGCCATAAACCGGCGTGACGCCCGCCCTGATTGGCCAGTCGCGCGAAGACCGGCACGGAAAACGTGTGAATGATGGCAATGGCGAACAGTACGCTGGCCACGACCTCGGTGTGACTGACCATATCCGAGTCCAAAAAGTAAGGCTAGAAAAAAGCCTGCCCTGTCCGTTCCAGAACGACAGCACAGCAGGCCTGCAGTATTTCAGACGTCGCCCAGAATCAGGCGGGCGCCCTTTTCAGCAATCATGATGGTTGGCGAATTGGTATTGCCCGAGGTGATGACAGGCATGATGGACGCATCAATCACCCGCAGGTTTTCGACCCCCCGAACACGCAGTTCCGGATCGACCACCGCCAACGAATCGACGCCCATTTTACATGTCCCCACCGGATGGAAGATCGTCGTGCCGATATCGCCTGCGGCGGACTCGAGTGCCTCCTGGGTCTGGCAGGCGTCTCCGGGCAGATATTCCTGAGGATGATAGGACGCCAGCGCAGGCTGCGACATGATGCGCCGAGTCAGGCGCAAGGCGTCTGCCGCCACGGCGCGGTCATCCGGGGTCTGCAGATAATTGCACAGAATGTCCGGATGATCGGCTGCATTGGGCGACGTGATGTGCACATGCCCCCGACTGCTGGGCTGCAGATTGCACACCGATGCCGTGATCGCCGGAAAAGTGTGCAGGGGATCGCCGAATTTATCCAGGGACAGCGGCTGCACGTGGTATTCCAGATTGGCGCGCGAACGAGAGGGATCGGACCGGGCGAACGCGCCCAGCTGCGAAGGGGCCATCGACAGCGGCCCGCGCCGCCACAGAGCGTACTGCAGGCCCATCCAGGCCTTGCCCCACCAGGCATTGGCCAAGGTGTTCAGGGTCAGGCCTTTTCGCAGGCGATAGATCGTGCGCAGTTGCAGGTGGTCTTGCAGGTTCTCGCCCACGCCCGGCAGGTCGTGCACCATCGGGATCCCCAAAGGACGTAACCGGTCGGCGGAGCCGATGCCCGACACCTGCAACAGTTGCGGAGAACCGATCGCGCCCGCAGCCAGAATGACTTCGCGGTGGGCCACCGCATGCCGGCGCACGCCATTGTGCACAAAGGCCAGTCCGGTCGCGCGGTGACCGGAAAATTCGATGCGCTCGACGCTGGCACCAGTCAGCACCTGCAGATTGGCCCGGCCCATGACGGGATGCAGAAAGGCCTTGGCGGCGCTCCAGCGCACGCCGCGACGCTGATTGACCTCGAAATAATTGCAGCCCGCGTTGTCGCCCCGGTTGAAATCATCTATGCGCTCGATCCCGGCTTGGGCGGCTGCATCGCGGAAAGCATCCAGCACATCCCAGCGCAAGCGCTGCGGCTCGACCCGCCAAGTGCCCGCTGCGCCATGAAACTCGCTGGCCCCCGCATGATGGTCTTCGACGTCGCGAAACAATGGCAGCACATCGCGCCAGGCCCAGCCTGGATTGCCCAGGGAAGCCCAATGGTCGTAATCGGCAGCCTGTCCGCGCAGATACAACATGCCGTTGATGGACGAGGAACCCCCCAGCACCCGACCGCGCGGATAAGCCAGAGAACGGTAATTCAGGCCGGGATCGGGCTGCGTGTGATAGCACCAATCGGTGCGCGGATTGCCAATGCAATACAGATAGCCCACCGGGATGTGGATCCAGCGCCAATCGTCGGGACCGCCGGCCTCGAGCAAGAGAACACGGTGTTTTTGCGACAGGCGATTGGCCAGCAGGCAGCCGGCGGAACCGGCCCCTACGATGACGTAATCGAATTCCAATGGCGCGTCAGCCTGGGCGCGGTCGGACATGGAGCGTCTCCTGGGGCCTGATGAATACGGCCCCTGATTTTTAAAATCAGTCTAGCCGTAAATCCACGCAGACGCCAAGAAGCCTGCCCGCTGCGCGGGATGAGGCGACGCCCGGGCGCGCCGGATCAGAATGGCAGGACGGTCCCCGCAAAACCGGCCACGATCAGCAACACGCCAACCTGGATATTGGACCGGAAAACCCGCAGACCGCGTTCAGGATGACGGACGTCGAACACCCGCATCTGCCAGACGAAATGCGCGGCAATGACCGCCATGACGACGTAATACGGCCAATCCATGTCCATGCCCCAGCCCGCTGCCGTCCACAGCGCCGCCGTGACGGCGTAAAAGCCGCTAATCCAGGCCCGGCCCTGATCGCCGAACCGCATCGCCACGGATTTCAGGCCCAGCATGCGGTCGTCGCGCAGATCGATATAGGCATAGATGGCGTCGTAACCGATCTGCCACAGCACCGCCCCCAGCCACATCGCCACCCCGTACCACGGCAGGATGTCGCGCGTATCCGTCCAGGCCATCAACATGCCCCAGTTGAACGCCATCCCCAGCACCGCCTGCGGCCAATAGGTAAACCGCTTGCACAAGGGGTAGATGATCACCAGCGGCACCAGCGCCAGCGCCAGCCAGCGGCTATAGGCATTGATGGCCAGCAGCAGGCTGGCACTGACCAGCAACTGCGCGGCGGCGAACCACAGGGCGGCTTTCAGCGTCAGTTGCCCGCTGGTCAGGGGCCGGAAACGGGTGCGTTCCACCCGATGATCGAAATCGCGGTCGAAAATATCGTTGAAGGTACAGCCGACGCCGCGCATCAGCAGCGCCCCCAGCGAAAAGATCAGCAGCCGCCAGACGGTAGGCCAGCCGTCCGCCGCCTGCACCAAGGCGGCCAAGGCCGGCAGCAGCGTCAGCCAGGTGCCGACCGGCCTATCCAGCCGGCACAGCCGCGCATACGGCCCCCAGGCGTCAGGCAGCCAGCGGGCCACCCAATCGTCCGGGCGCATGTCCGATAAATCCGGACCGCCGCCTGCCGCGGCAGCGACCGGCGCATCCGCCGGGGACTGCGATGGCTTCATATCAACGACTGCCGGCAGGGCCGATCAATTCCCCCAGCACCTGGATGCCGGCGCGGATGCGGTCTTCGGACACCGTCACGAAACTGAGCCGCAGCGTATTGACGGGCGCCTGGACGCCGGCATAGAACGGCGCCCCCGGTACGAATGCCACGTTGCGGGCGATCGCCCGCTGCAGCAGTTCGGTCGTATCGATGCCGTCGCGCAGCGTGACCCAGATGAACATGCCGCCTTCGGGGTGCGTCCAACGGGCATCCGCAGGAAAATGTTGCTGCAGGGCATCCAGCATATAACCGCACTGACGCTGGTACAGCGCCCTGACGACGGGCAGATGCTGCTTCAGAAAACCGCTGCGCACGGTTTCGTACACCGCCATCTGCGTGACGGTAGCCGTGTGCAGGTCGGTCGCCTGCTTGATCTGCACGAGCTTGCTGATGATGTCGCGCGGGGCCACCACATAGCCCAAGCGCATGCCCGGCGCCAGCACCTTGGAAAACGAACCCAGGCGGATGACGGTCGCGCCCACGGCGCGCCCCAGTTCCAGCAAGCTGGGCTGCGGCTCGCCGGCATAGCGCAGTTCGCCGTAGGGGTCGTCTTCGATGACGGGCAGCCCCAGCGCGGCGCAGCGCTCGACCAGCGCCTGCCGGCGGGCCCGGCTCAGGGTCAGCCCGGTCGGGTTCTGGAAATTGGGCAATGCATAGATGAACCGCGCATCACGGCACAGATCCGCATCCAAGGCATCCGGGATCAGGCCGCCGGCATCCGTGGGCACCGCCTGAAAATCCGGCTGGAACAGGGAAAACGACTGCAGCGCGCCCAGATAGCTGGGGGCCTCGACCAGCACTTTCGAACCGGGATCGATGAAGAGTTTGCCCAGCATGTCCAGGGCCTGCTGCGAACCGGACACGATCAGGACTTCTTCAGGATCGATAGGGGCGCCGTCGCGGGACAGATCCTGCGCCACCCATTCGCGCAAGGGGGTGTAGCCTTCGGTGCGGCCATACTGCAGCGCCGTGGCGCCGTGCGTGGCCAACACCTGATCAAAGGACGCCCGCAATTCCTGAATGGGAAAACCTTCGGGAGATGGCAGACCGCCGGCAAAGGAAATGACCTCCGGGCGTTCGGTGATCTTGAGAATTTCGCGGATGGCCGAGCTGGTGAGCTGCCTGGCGCGTTGGGAAAATACAGCGGAGGGTGTGGTCAATGTGTCCATGATCATAAAAGCCCGAATGACGCGGGGAAACTCCAAGCTGCCTATATTAGAACAATTGTCAGGCAGCCACCGGCATCCGGGTGCGCTGGCCGATATAGGCCAGCGCCGCTTCGACCTGATCGATCAGCACCAGACACAGATCGCCGGGCTGCAGCGCATTCAAGGCCGTATCGATGGCCAGAAATTCCCCCCGTATTTCTTCCAGGTGACTGACCCGCCGGGCGCCCGCCAGCCCTGCGCGCAACAGCGCCAATACTTCTCCGTCGGCGCGGCCACGCTGGCACTGATCCTGGTACAGGATCACGGAATCGAACACGCCGCCCAGAATTTCCGTCTGCTGCCGGATGTCCTGATCGCGCCGGTCTCCTGCGCCGCTGATCACCACCGTCCGCCGTTTGGCCGGCAGCGCTTCGACCGCATCGACCAGGGCCAGCATGGCATCCGGGTTATGCCCATAGTCGGCAATCACCATGGCGCCTCGGTAATCGAATACATTGAAGCGCCCCGGCACGGTGGCGGCATCGTTGACGAAAGACGCCAGCCCCGTCTGGATCTGCACCCAGTCCACCCCCAGCGCCCAGGCGGCAGCCGACGCCGCCATCGCGTTTTCCACCTGAAATGGCAGCGTTCCCCCGCGCGTCAGAGGCACGGCGGACAACTGGATGCGGGCTTGCGTCCCGCCCTGCGAAAACACCAGATCCCCCTGATCCACGAACACCACGCGCCCGCCCTGGGCGCGATGGGTCTCGATCAAGGGGTGGCGGGCATCGCGGGCGAAATACGTCACCTGCCCCGGACAACCGGATGCCATCTGCGCCACGATGGGGTCCTGAGCATTGAGCACCGCCATGCCGCCAGGCGCCACGCTTTCCACCACCACGCGCTTGACCACGGCCAGGTCTTCCACGGTGCGGATATAGTTCAGCCCCAGGTGATCGCCAATGCCGATGTTCGTCACCACCGCCACGTCGCAGCGATCGAACCCCAGGCCTTCGCGCAGGATGCCGCCTCGGGCGGTCTCGAAGACCGCCACGTCCACATCCGGGTGCAGCAGCACATTGCGGGCGCTGCGCGGGCCGCTGCAGTCCCCCGTGTCGATCCGCCGGGCGCCCACATAGACCCCGTCGGAATTGGTCATCCCCACACATACGCCGGGCCGGGCGCACAGATGCGCCAGCAGGCGCACGGTGGTCGTCTTGCCATTGGTGCCGGTCACCGCCACCACGGGAATGCGCCCCTCATCCCCCGGCGCATACAGCATGTCGATCATGGCCGCGCCCACGTCGCGCCCGGTACCATACGACGGCGACAGGTGCATGCGCAGGCCCGGCGCCGCATTGGCTTCCACGATGCAGCCGGTCTCGGGCGTCAAGGGCCGATAGACATCCTGGGCGACCAGATCGATGCCGCACACATCCAGCCCCACCATGCGGGCGGCCATCACGGCGCTGGCCGCGAGTTCCGGGTGGACCTGCTCGGTCACATCGGTCGCCGTCCCGCCGGTGCTCAGATTCGCATTGTTGCGCAAGACCACGCATACACCCTGAGCAGGCACGGAATCCGCCCGATAGCCCTGCCCCGCCAAGGTGTTGAGCGCAATCTCGTCCAGCCGGATGCGGGTCAGCGACGTACCGTGGCCCTCGCCGCGCTGCGGATCCTGGTTGATCAGATCCACCAGCTGCGTGATGGTGGATACGCCGTCCCCGACCACCTGAGGGGGATCGCGCCGCGCCGCAGCCACCAGGCGATCGCCCACCACCAACAGGCGGAAATCATGGCCGGGGAAATACTGTTCCACGATGACGCTGGAACCATGTTCACACGCCACCGCATAGGCTGCCAGCACCTGTTCCCGGCCCTGTACATTGACCGCCACGCCCTTGCCCTGGTTGCCGTCCAGCGGCTTGACCACCACTGGCCCATCGATTTCCAGCGCGGCCTGCCAGGCATCGTCGGCATCCACCACCACACGGCCACGCGGCACGGACACTCCCGCCACCGCCAGCAGGGATTTGGTCAGGGCTTTGTCCTGGGCGATGGCTTCGCCGATGGCGCTGCTGGCATCGGTTTCCGCCGCCTGGATGCGATGCTGGCGGCGTCCCCAGCCAAACTGCACCAGACTGCCATCGGTCAGGCGCCGATAAGGAATACCGCGCCGCACGGCGGCCTGCACGATGGCGCCGGTGCTGGGCCCCAGACGTACGCCTTCGTACAAGGCCTTCAACTGCGCGACGGCAGCCGCCAAATCAAAGGGTTCATCACGCAAAGCCGCCTCGCACAAGGCGCCCGCCAGATCAAACGCCAGGCGGCCCACCGATTCCTCGAGGTATTCGATGACGACCTGAAATACGCCGGGATCCTGGGTTGCGGTCGTGCGACAGAACGCCACCGGGCAGCCGGCTGCCGCCTGCAGACTGAGCGCCGCCCCCGCCAGGACATGGGCCAGAGAATGGTCCGCCGCCTGTCCCGCAGGCCGCTGCATGTCGATATCGGGAAAGCGGACGCGCAAACGCGTCTCGAACGCATCCTGTTCATCCATGACGCATTCGCTGCCCGTGCAGGACACGATGGCCTCGATCGCCGTCTGCCGGCACCATACATTGGGTCCCCGCAGGGCACGGACTCGGGAAATTTCCATCATCACCTCGCGGCCCAGGTGCGCAAACCCACCCGGATATGTTCCATCTCCAGACCCAGGGCCCAGACGGCGCCCAAGGCGGCCAGCACACTGGCCAGCTCATCCTGCAAGGCGGACAGGGCCGGATCGCCCAGATCCGCCACGGGAATTTCCACCCCCCGCTCGGACAGCACCAGACTGTCGTCATGCACCACCACCGCGCGACCGCCGGCTCCCACATGGGCTTGCAGGGCATCGCCACCGGGCTGCAGTCCATACAGCGTGGCGGCTCCATCGCACAGGGACGCCAGACTGGCGGTCAAAGGATCGTCGGCATTGAGCACGGCAACGCCGCCGGGCAGGACCACATCCACCTGAGTGCGAAAGATGCGCAGCAGATGCTCGGGCGCTTCCATGTGGAATTCGGGCCACGTCAGGCCCGGGTCGATCCCCGTCACCACCCCGACCTGGCAGCGGTCATAGGCCAGGCCTTCGCCCAGAATCATTCGCCCGCCGTTTTCCAGCACCGCATAATCCACTGCCTGATTCATCAGTAAACGGCGGCCGGCATCCCAGGATGCCGCATCCTGGGCGCTGATCTGTCGATCCCCCAGGAACAGCCCATCGCCAGACGCCTGGCCGACCGTTTTGCCCGTCAGCTGCAGCAAATGGGCGATCAGACGCACCACCGGCGTCATGCCCCGGCTGCCGCTGACACCCACGACCGGGATCCGCCCGTCTTCAGGAGGCGGAAACAGGTCCTCGATAATCGCCTGCCCCACCGGGCGCGGCTGCCCCCTGGCGGGCTTCAAATGCATCAGCAAACCCGGCCCCGCATTGACCTCGACCACGGCGCCCTGCTGCTCGGCCAAGGGCCGCGAGATATCGCGCGTCACCAAGTCAATGCCGGCGATGTCCAGCCCCACCACCCGCGCCGCCAGCGAGACAAGTTCCGCCACATCCGGATGCACCGCATCCGTGACGTCGATCGACACATTGCCGCTGCGCTGAATCATGACGGCACGCCCCCGTTCGGGCACCGCCTCGCCGTCCAGGCCCTGACGGTCGAGTTCCAGACGGGCGGCAGAGTCCAGGCGCACGACATTGAGCGGGTGGTCCTCATCCCGTCCGCGCCGAGGGTCGGAATTCAATTGGGACTCGATCAGCTGCAGCACGGTCGATGCGCCATCGCCCACGACCATGGCGGCTTCGCCACGGGCCGCCGCCGCCAGCTTGCCGCCGACCACCAGCAGACGATGCTCGTCGCCTTCGATGAACCGTTCCACCATCACGCTGCTGCCCTCGTCCACCGCCACCGCGTAGGCGGCTTCGACCTGCGTTTGCGTCGTCAAGCAGGTGAACACCCCCCGGCCATGATTGCCATCCGAAGGCTTGACCACCACGGGCAGGCCGATGTCCTGGGCGACTTCCCAGGCATGGGCGGCACCGGTCACCAGACGGCCTTCGGGAACCGGCACACCGCAGGCTTGCAGCAACTGGCGGGTCAGTTCTTTATCGCGGGAAATGCCTTCGGCAATCGCGCTGGTGCGACTGGTCTCCGCCGTCCAGATGCGCCGCTGGCGGGCGCCGTACCCCAATTGCAGCAGATTGGCATCGCTCAGGCGGATGAACGGAATGTCGCGGTCGTCCGCCGCATCGACGATGCAGGCGGTGCTGGGTCCCAGGCCCAGGGATTCCGCCAGGTTTTTCAGGCGGTCCACCGCGCCCGCCACGTCAAAGGGGCGATCCTCGATGGCCGCCATCACCAGATCGCGGGCCGCGTACAGCGCTTCGCGCGTCAGGGGCTCGTACCAGGCCCGCACAATGACTTTGTAGACACCGCGCAACGGCGTTTCCCGCGCCCGCCCCAGGCCGCCGGGCATGCCCGCCAGGCTTTGAAGTTCCAGCGTGACGTGTTCCAGAATGTGCGCCGGCCAAGTGCCTTCGCGCACGCGCTGCAGGAATCCGCCGCGCTCGCCGATGCTGCAGCGATGCTCGATCAGCGTGGGCAGCCAGGCACTGAGACGTTCGTAAAAACCGGGGATGACGTTCGAGGGGTAGTCCTCGAGATCATGGATATCGACCAGAGCCTCGATGACGGGGCGATAGGCCCAAATGTTCGGCCCCCGCAAATACACCATATTGAGAATCTCAATACTCTTGTTTTCCATGTTTGAACCATGTCAAAAGGTCTGGCCGGGGGGCCGCATGTTGCCGTGAATAAAGGCGCTCCAACACGCCCATCACGCAACGGCACACATCATAATCTTGCGGCGCAACGCCGCACAGAAAAACTGTTGAGGGTTGTGACGCAGGCGCAACGGTCCCCGCCGCGCGCCCGGATTCCGATCTATATTTCTGCTGTCAGACTGATATCCCCCTTCCCAGCCCACCATCCATGCAGGGTTCCATGCTCGAAACACCGGCTGCTGACGGCCTTGCGCCCGCCGCATGGCGCGATACGCTGTCAGCGCAGTTGGCCACGGACGAACACCTGCTGGGCTGGCTGACGCTGAACCTGGACTCGCACCTGCAGTACACCGACAGCCTGCTCGTCCTGACCGACCGCCGCTGGCTGTTCTGCGGCACAGGCGCCCAGTCTTGCCGGTCCTGGCCGTTGCGCCCCGATCTATTCCTGAAGCTGCAGGACCATGCCGGCGTAGGCAGCCTGGAACTGATGGACGAACACGCCCGGCTGGCGCGCTGGCGCTACACGCTGGACCGTCATCCCCAGGCCCTGCAACTGCTGGCCCGCCACGAAGCTCTGCGCCAGCCATCCGCAGAGCCCCCGCCGCCTGCCGTCGCCGCCAAGGACTCACAAGCCCCCCGCGCCAGCTCGCTGTTTCGCCTGTGGCGCTTCGCCCGCCCCTACCGCCGACAACTGAGCATCGGGTTGATCCTGACCTTGATCGCCACGGGCGCATCGCTGGTGCCGCCCTACCTGACCATGCCGCTGATGGACGAGGTATTGATCCCCTTTCAGAACGGCGCACCGATCCGTTGGGACCTGGTGACGCTGTATCTGGGCGGATTGCTGGCGTCGTCGCTGATCGCCTGGGGCCTGGGCTGGGGACGCAGCGCCATCCTGGCCCGGGTCAGCGAGCGCATCGGCGCCGATCTGCGCACCACCACCTACCAGCACCTGCAACAGTTGTCGCTGCAGTACTTCGGCGGCAAGCGCACCGGCGACCTGATGGCTCGCATCGGGTCCGAATCCGACCGCATCTGCCTGTTCCTGTCGCTGCACCTGCTGGACTTCGCCACCGACCTGCTGGTGATCGTCATGACCGCGATCATTCTGCTGTCCATCGACCCCTGGCTGGCGCTGGCGACCCTGGCGCCGCTGCCCATCATCCTGTGGATGATTCATTGGGTACGCGACCGCCTGCGTCACGGCTTCGAGAAAGCCGACCGCGTCTGGTCGGACATCACCAACGTGCTGGCCGACACCATCCCCGGCATCCGCGTGGTCAAGGCCTTTGCTCAGGAAAAGCGCGAGGTCGCCCGGTTTCGCGAAGCCAATGACCGCAATCTGGCAATCAACGATCGGGTCAATGCCCTGTGGTCGCTGTTCACGCCCACCGTCACCCTATTGACGGAACTGGGCCTGCTGGTGGTCTGGGTGGCCGGCATCTGGCTGGTGTCGCGCCAAGCCATCACGGTCGGGGTATTGACGGCCTTTCTAGCCTACATCAGCCGCTTCTACGTGCGGCTGGATTCCATGAGCCGCATCGTGTCCGTGACCCAACGGGCTGCCGCCAGCTCGAAACGCATCTTCGATATTCTGGATCACGTGTCCAGCGTGCCGGAACCCGCCAATCCCCGCCCCATGGAGCGGATCCAGGGACATATCGAGCTGAGCCACATCGGCTTTCGCTACGGCAACCGCAGCGTGATCCAGGACCTGAGCCTGGACATCGCCCCCGGTGAAATGGTCGGCCTGGTGGGCCACAGCGGATCCGGCAAGAGCACGCTGGTCAATCTGATCTGCCGCTTCTACGACGTGACCCAGGGCGCCATCCGTCTGGACGGCGTCGACATCCGCCAGTATGCGATCAGCGACTATCGGCGCCGCATCGGCCTGGTGCTGCAGGAACCTTTTCTGTTCTACGGCAGCGTGGCGGAAAATATCGCCTACGGTCGCCCCGACGCCAGCCGCGCCGACATCATCGCCGCCGCCCGCGCCGCCCATGCCCACGAATTCATCCTGCGCCTGCCGCACGGCTACGATTCCCTGGTGGGCGAACGCGGCCAGGCTCTGTCGGGCGGCGAGCGCCAGCGCATTTCCATCGCCCGCGCCATCCTGATCGATCCCCCTATCCTGATTCTGGACGAGGCGACCTCATCGGTGGACACGGCCACGGAAAACGAGATCCAGAAGGCCCTGGATAATCTGGTGAAAGGCCGCACCACGATTTCCATCGCCCACCGCCTGAGCACGCTGCGCGAAGCGGATCGCCTGGTGGTCATGGACAGCGGACGCATTGTCGAGATCGGCGGCCACGACGAACTGCTGGCCCGCAACGGCGCCTACGCGCGGCTGTACCAGGCGCAGCTGCAAGGCACGCTGCCCCCGTCGCGCCCGACCGAACGCCCCGACGACGAGGACGACGATGAACCCTGAAAGCCAAACGCCGTTCACCCTGTCCCAGGATACGTTCGGGCACCTGCTGCTATCGCGCCCCGGCCAGCCGGACGTGATCGTCACCCCGGTGCGCAGCTTTCCCATCAGCGCCCCGGACGACTGCATTTCCCTGGTGGACGAACAGGCCCAGGAACAGGTCTGGATAGCACGCCTGCAGGATCTGCCCGACACACTGTTGCACCTGATCGCCGATGACCTGGCCCAGCGCGACTTCAAGCCTGAAGTCCTGCGCATCCAGCGGACGTCGGGCTGGACGACGCCCTGCCGCTGGGACATCGACACGGATCGCGGCCCCGCCGTACTCAGCCTGAAAAGCGAGGACGACATCCGCCGTCTGTCGGCCCATGCTCTGCTGATCGCCGACGCCTGCGGCATCCATTTCCTGGTGCGCGACCTGACCGCGCTGGACCGCGCCAGCCGGAAGATCCTGGACCGGTTTTTATAGGTACAAATCCAACTGAAAGGTCTCGGGCCGCACACAGCGCACCGCTTCGCGGGACGCGTCAATGCAGCCGCCCTGATCGTAGACGCCAGCCGGATCACGCAGGCGCATCATGCGATCCAGGATCTGCTTCGTCGCCAAGGGATCGGCCAGCGTCCCGGCCACCCGGGCCTCGACGATCGATTCGTCCATCCAGGTTTTCGCACCCTGGCGCAGACCATGCCGCCAGTGGTAGATCTCCACACACTTGGAGGTCAGGGTGTAGGGCTGATCCGGTTTCCAGAAATTGGTGAAACATCCCTGCCCCAGATAGAACACCCAGGACCCTTCATAGCCCTCGACACTGGCGGAAGGCTCGTGCGGATTGCGAAACCACAGACGGTCGCCCGGCACGTAGTATCGGGTCGGCAGCGGCGCCTGCAGCGAACCGTATTCGTGCAGGAAGGCCTCGTGAAAGGCGCCGGACTGGATGGCCTTGCGCTGCCACTGCGTCTGCAACGCGGCCAGCGCCGCCGGATGACTGGTCTGCAATTCCCGCGCCAGGGCCAGTAGCAGCACATATTCGGTGGCGCGGTAACAGGAAAAGGAATACAGACGCCCGGACACATCCGGCCACAGCGTCTGTTCCAGCGAGGGGATCAGATCATGACCCGGCAGCAGGATGAAGCCGGTCGCTTCGGACCAGCGCCAGCAGTCCGGGCGTTCGGCCTGTTCCGTGTCGAAGGCCAGCACGGTGCGCCGCCCCGCCTGCACAATGAAGCGCCGCAACCGCACGGCGGACTGCCATTCGTCCAGGCTGGGAAAATCGAAAGCGATGGGGGACAGCAGCAGCGCCGCCAGGATTTCGGTATCCAGGTCCTGATCGCTGCCGCCAGGGGACAGATGCAGCGCCCGAGCCAGGTCCGCAGTATCCCAGCCCGCCGGTTGCGGCCTGGACAAGCGGAACCGCTGCCAAGGCCCCTGATCGTCAACGCCGGCGTCCTGCGCAACCAAATCGCCCAGGCCGTATTCCGACAGCCAGAGCCGGCACCGGATCTGCTGTGCATCGGGCCAGGCGCCGCGAATGCGGACACCGGCGTTATCGCCAGTCATCGGCATGCCCCGCCCGCGACTGGTCCTTACTGCCCCAGCGCCTTGCTGATTTTCTTATCGGTGTTGTACTGGCTGAGCGCATACACCGCCCAGATCGCCGCCGGAATCCAGCCGATCAACGTGATCTGCAGGAGCAGGCAAATGATCCCCGAAAAAGGGCGACCGATCGTGAAGAAGGCCAGCCAGGGCAGCAGCAAAGCGATGAGCAAACGCATTGTCGTAATCCGGTGAAAATTGAAAACCGGTATTTTATGGTGTTTCAGTGCAAAACCGCCATGCCCCGCGCATCGCTGCGCACGGTGCCGGACATGGCGCCGCCTGCCGCGGTTCAGCCCTCAGGTTTCGTCTTTCACGGACGCCGTCGGACCATTGGCCTTGACCGACTCGATGCCTTTGTCCCGAGCCGCTGCCGTGGTGTACATTTCGCTGCTGCCGATGATCTCGCCATTGGACGCCGTCAGATTGAAGTAATGCGAGCCGTCCTTGGCTGTCAGCCGCCCATAGCGATCATCACTGGGCGAATTTTTCCGAACGGATTCGATCCCCCCCAACGCCGATGCTTTGCTGGCATACCGTTGGCTGGTCAGGATGACCTGATGATTGCCGGACCTGAGATTGAACAGGAATTTATCACCGCTAGACTTCAGGATGTATTCACCACTCATGGTTTTGACTCCAAGTCGCGCGGACGCGGAATGCGTCCGCCAGGGGATGCAACCTGGAAACTATACCCCTAAAGGAAAGACGGATTCGATGAACCCCGATACACTGGGCCGCATCGCCGACCGGCCCCCGCATTCCTTGCCATGCACATTCTGACGCAAAGCCTGTTGTCCTTCGTCCTGCTGCTGGCCCTGGCCTGGGGGCTGACCGCGCTCTGGGTTCAGGCGCCGGGCGGGCAAGGGCTACGGATGATCTGGATGGGGTTATGGGCGGCCAGTGTGCTGGCGGGCCTGGCATCCCTATGGGTCCAGCACCGCTACGCCGTACCAGCCCGTTGGACACTGGCCGCAGCCGCCATGATGCTGGCGGTCTGGTGGATCAGCCTGACGCCCTCGAATCAGCGCGACTGGACCGACGATGTGGCCCGCAGCCTGACGGGCCGCGTCCAGGGATCCGTCGTCACGCTGCACAACATCCGCAATTTCGATTGGCGCAGCGACACCGATTACACCGTCCGCTGGCAGGACGCATCCTACGATCTGGACACCCTGCAGTCCGTGGACATGGCCCTGTCCCACTGGATGGGGCCGGCCATCGCCCACACCCTGGTGTCCTTTGGCTTTACAGATGGCCGCCATCTGGCGTTTTCCGTGGAAATCCGCAAGGAACGCCACGAATCCTTTTCCACAGTCGGCGGATTCTTCAAGCAGTTCGAGCGCAGCATCATCGCGTCGGAAGAGCGCGACATCCTTTACGTGCGCGCCGGCCCGCGCGGCGAGCAGCTTTTCCTGTATCCCATCCACATGCCCCAGGCCGCGATGCGCCAGCTATTCCTGGCCTACGTGGACAGCGCCAACCGCCTGGCCGATGCCCCACAGTTCTACAACACCGTGACGGCGAACTGCACCACGCTGGTCTACGATATGGTCCGGCCCATCGTGCCCGGATTGCCGATGGACATCCGCCTGATCCTGTCGGGGTACCTGCCGGAATATCTGTACCGGCATGGCGGCCTGGATACGCGCCAGCCCCTGGCTGTCTTGCGCGCACAGGGGGACATCACACAGCGCGCGGCGCAGGCCGGGCCGGGGGCGGATTTTTCAACGCGCGTGCGCCAGTAAGCCGCACACCCAATCGCCATGGCGGTCAATGGCATCCGCCAGGTCCGCTTCGCCGGCCAATTCAAAGCCGGCGAATTCGAAGCCGGGCGCCACCAGGCAGCCCGCCAGCACGAAGTCGTCGGCATCGACCAATTGCGCCGCAAACCAGCAGCCGGCAGGGACCACCGCCTGATACACCGCCCCAGGATAGCGCACGGGATCGCCCAAACGATGCGTCAGCAAACCGCCGTCAGGCAGCAGCACATGCAGGTCCAGCAGGCCGCCCGCATGAAAGCACCAGATCTCATCGGCATCGATGCGATGCCAGGCCGACCAGGCACCCCGCGCCAGCAAATAGTAGATCGACGTTCCGGCGCTGCGCTGCGCCCCCTGAAACGGCACCTGCAAGCCTGAACGGAAGACCTCGCGGTAATACCCGCCTTCCGGATGTGGTTGCAGATCCAGCGCGGCGATCAGGGCCTGGACAGAGTCATGTTGACTGCTCACTGTCAATTACCACCAAAAATAGAAATATGAATTCGATTTTGCCTAATTTATCTTTCTGGAGCAATAGATCATACTGTTTCCAACAAAGCAGGATATGACTCACCGAGCGGAAAACCCGCAACGCCCTGCTCAGTTATCTACACAAATTGAAGGAAATCACCATGAAAATCACCGCCGCCGCCTCTATCGCCATTCTGTCCCTGGGCCTGGCTTCCGCCGGCATCGCACAAGCCGAAAACAACAGCTACCCGGAAACCGTGACGCCCAGCACCCAGACACGCGCCGAAGTCGTCCAGGACCTGCGCTTGGCGCAGTCCCAGGGCTTGATCACGGCAGGTGAAGATAACAGCTATCCGCAACTGCAGGCCGACGGCCCGAGCATGACCCGCACCCAAGTTCTGAAGGAATTGGAAAACGCGAAACGTGCAGGCCTGGTGAGCAGCGGGGAAAACCACAACCAGTATCCCCAAGTTCTGTAATCACCGCGCTACGGCTTGAGATTGAGGCCTGCCGCATGCAAGTGCGGCAGGCTTTTTTGCGCATCTGGGGCTGGAAACGCGAAATCCCACCCTTGCGATCGCTGCAGGGCCTGCCGGCAGCCTGGACGAGTGGCTACTGGCCCGGCTCACCTCGGAAGACCTCACTTAAGCTGGTGGCATCCAGGATATTCAGCGACCAAGTTTCCAGTTGTTCTGTTTTGGCGGTACGGACACATTGCTCAACCTCTTCAGAGACAGGGCCGAAGCGGCGCTGAATTTGTCGTAAGAGCAGATCGGCCTGGCCTTTGGTGCGGCCTTCTGCCTGCCCTTCCTGTCGTCCTTCCTGTCGTCCTTCTTGCCGCCAATGTTGCGCCCAGATGCCGGGTTTCTCAGCGATCATCATATCGAGCTCCTGTAAGGAATTGACGGGTGGCAGTTGCCGCGTGGGGCTGTCGTCGCCTCGGGCCACGTACTGTAGCCAGGCGGTGAGGCTGCGATTCAGTTCTTCGTGGCCCGGACCGCGCACCACGTCCATCAAAGTGTGCAATAAATCGCGCCATTGCTCAACATCTCGGCTTCTGGCCAGGCGCAGCATCAAGGCAGCCAAGTTGCGGTCAGGCAGCTGTGCGCCCTCTAGCAGCTCGCGTTCATTAACCAACAGGTAGCGTATCTGGGGCTGGTACGGCGCCAGATCAGTGGGCACTTCGTCCAACAGTTCAGCCATGCTCTGGGCCGACGTCCAGGGAACATCGCCGCCATACAACACCACTGGCAGCACGGGCGGCAGGGGCAGGCGCACAAGATCGTGGCGCAGCAGCGTCTGATAGCTCAGACTGGCGTAGAAGACGATGCGCAGCGCCATCGTTTTATCGGGCTGCGTCTGCTGCTCGAACAGCAGCAGAATACACAGACCGGGGACCGAGGCGTGCAGCGGCTTCCTGATCCACGGAATCAGCCATGCACAATCCCCTGCGCGCTGCTGCAAACGGTCGCCTACATGATTAGTGGTAACGGGCTGCATACGTGCCCAGTCCAAAGACGCGAACAATTCGGGAGACAGCACGCAGGCCATGAGGTCGCGCAGAATTTCCTGATGCTGGAACAAGCGCCGGTAGGCCGCATCGATCTTGCCCATGAGGATGGTTTCCCTGTGGATCGGACAGGGCTTGATGATGCGGCATAGCAGGGCTGTTCAGAGCGCTGCGTGATCCTGTTTGTCACGGCGGGAAGGCGCCAGGCGACATGCCCAGCTCGTACGCCCCACCTTACTTCCGCAAATAGCTTTTCCTGCCGCTGTCGGAATAGCAATATCGCCCGCCTCGGGGGCCTGTGCAGTATGCGCCTGCACGGCATGAACAGGATGATTCCCCCGCCGACGGCGCAGCAGATCGTTGGGCCGGCGCCGGGGCGAAATTACTCCCACCAACAGGCGAGGCGCTGCACGAACGCTTGCTGGCACTGACGGAACCATCGTTGCAGACAAAGGTTTCCCCCTGGCAATGCGAGACCCCGCCCTTGCGACCGCTGCAAGGTTGGTTGGCAGCATAAGCAGGCAGATTGAAGGCCACACAGGCCAGAAACAGACCCAGCGCAGCAAAGCACCGGCCAAAACCGTTTTTGAACTCCGGCATGAGGCCTAGTGTGCTGTTCGACTAATACTCGTACTTAAATTTGGCGTCTGCGATGCCCATACTGCGTTACAAATCCTCGCGATAGCTACTGCTATCGCTGCGGTTTGCGCCTTGTCTGGACATCGCATCCACCCAAATTTAAATGTACGGATTAGTCGAACAGCACACTAGTCGTCCGTCTCGTCCAGGTGGAATTTGTGCATGATGCGATGGGCGATCGGCGCCAGCATCACGCCCAGGGTCGCCATGACGATCAGACCGACGAAAAAGCCGTAGACGGCGGAAAAGATCTTCCCCCCGTACGATTCCGGCATGATGTAGGTGCCGATACCGCCGATGACAAAGGCTGCATTCATCAGGGCGTCGTGCCAGCCATGGCCGCCGAACCATCGGTGGCCCAGCGCCCCCACCAGCAAGGTCGCGCCCACCAAGAACAAGGCATACGCCGCGTGCAAAGCTAGGCGGCGGCGGAAATGCGCGGGATGCAGCAGGGGTTCGTTGCGGGATTCGTACATGGGATGCGCCCCCCTTTTTGAGTGATGGGCACACTGATCAGCAGCTCTGCTGGCAGCCTATCATCCTGTGCCTGAGATAAGGTGAAAACAAGTATAGTTACAATAAGAGAAATTTGGTATGTTAAAGGATCGATTGAGTCGTACTGCGTGGCAACAACCAATGACCAAGATCAGATTCAACTACCGTACGGCATTGCTGACGATCAGCATTATCGTCTCATCGAACGCCTCTGCTTTTCAGATCCTACCGCGCATTAGCGACGTTGACCGACAGTTAACCAGTGTCGGCAGCAACAGCTTGCTGGACGGCGCTGGGCAATGGATTATCGGCACCTTCGTTCCAATGCTCAAGCACCCAGTGCATGAGGCGATTACGCTCAATGCTCTTGGCTGCGCCGTCCCTCTAGGAAAAGAATCCGATTGCATAACAACCGAGACCGTCCTGAAGCACCAAACATTGCTATATGGCGTGCGCTGGCCCGATGACCCACCCTTTGCCCTGAACCGCACCTCGCCCCCTCGAATTTTGGGCTGTAATCCTACAGTAACACTGCGCTCTACGGCTCAACCAAAATGTTGGCAGGGCCTATTCTCAGACGCAGAGAAATCTGCCCCCCAGCGCCTGGCCGCCAATCCTGAAAAGCCTGCTTTTGGTCCCGGAAGCTACCTGCTGTATAGATCACACTTTGGAGATCTTCAGTTCTTCCATTCCATGGCAGCACGCGATGGTGAGCCAGCATGGGAAACCATGCAACGCATGCGGATGTGGGCTCGATTCTTATGGGGCATTGCAATCAAGGAAATCCCAACGGACGAATATATCCGGCTCCTGGATATAGAACAGCTAGGGCAGTACTTTCCCGGAGACATGACGGCCATAAACTTGCTTGCAACCGGCATCGTCGCGGTGCGCAAGAATTTGGACGAAGTTGCTATGGGTGTGCTCTTGCACATGGTTCAAGACAGTTTCTCGCAGGCACATACGGGCCGATCAACTGAGACCGGTGTGCAGTGCAAGGATATCCCTCGATTTCCACAGCCCGGGAAAATCAGCCAGTTCTACAGCTATGCTGGACAAATAGGTAGTCAACATGATCGCGAAGATACATTCAAAGCACTGAGCCTGCAAACGCTACAGACACAGCCCAGTGTCGTGGACGCCAGTCGTGTGTTTCTGACGCTGTGGCAAGAACATGTCTCATGGGAGCACGCTGAGAAATATTTTGACTGCGTTTTTGCTCTTGAAGACCCTTCTGTTGAGGCTGGACCCGGCCCCTACAGCCGATAATCGATCAGAAATGAGTGGCGTCCGAAGTGATGGACGTAACCCCGCTTATCGCTCACGGCAAAAATCAAGGAATACCCTTGTCACCCAAGAAAGAACAGGGGCAAGCACGGAGATCATAATGGCAATCCAATGCCCCTTGACTGCCAGGGCATAGTCCACACCCTTGCCCGGTAGCACATATATTGGACCAATCCCGAGCGCATCCAGCATCTGATTTTGCATCTCAAATGTCTTAACTACCAGTTCCAGAGCCAACAGCAGCATGGGAACCGTATACAGGATAAACCAATTCCATCGAAAACAATCCTCATCTGATAGGGACACAAAAATAAGCCCCAGCCCAATCAAAGAGACACACAAACCAACCGAAACAAGAAAGGGATTCCCCCAGGAAAGGTATATCTGATAAGCATCAAATATGACGCCAATCATCAACACAACGACATAAACGATACGATCAATGGGATAGCTCAAAACTCACCCAGCAAACATACTTACTCTCCGAACCATCCGCTTTCGCACCACCCACTCCCTCACCCCCTAGGCTCATACTCCGGCACCCAGCGCTTCAGCCCCGCGCGCACATCGTCATCCATCTGAGGCTCCTGCGCCAACCAGCCTTGCACTTCCTCGTAGAAGCGATCCGGCACCGCCCGAGAGCGCGCAATACGCAGCTTTTCATGCGGGGTCGGCAGGGTTTCCTCTGCGTCGGCCAGCAGTTCTTCGTACAGCTTTTCACCGGGGCGCAGGCCGGTGAATTCGATACCGATCTCGTCTTCGGTGAAACCCGACAGGCGGATCATGTTGCGGGCCAGATCCACGATCTTGACTGGTTCACCCATGTCCAGGACGAAAATCTCGCCGCCTTTGCCCATGGCGGCCGCCTGCAGCACCAGTTGGGCGGCTTCGGGGATGGACATGAAATAGCGGTTGATGTCCGGGTGGGTCACGGTCACCGGGCCGCCATGCGCAATCTGGGACTGGAATTTGGGGATCACGCTGCCGGTGCTGCCCAGCACATTGCCAAAGCGCACGATATGGAAACGCGTCGTGCCGGGGCCGTGCTGCAAGACCTCACAGACCATTTCCGCCACGCGTTTGGTGGCGCCCATGACGTTGGTCGGGTTCACGGCTTTATCGGTGGAAATCAGCACGAAGCGCTCGGCGCCCGCGTCCCGCGCGGCACGGGCGACCGTCAGGGTGCCCAAGACATTGTTGCGCACCGCCTGCCAGGCATTGCCGACCTCCATCAGGGGGACATGCTTGTAGGCCGCTGCATGAAAGACCACCTGGGGTTGATGGTCAGCAAACACCTGGGCCATGCGGGATTCGTCCTTGACGTCGCCCGCCAGGCGCACGATGGGGATTTCCGGGCGATGTTCGCCAAACCATTGCTCGATCATGTACAGCGCGAATTCGCTGGCTTCCAGCAACACGATGCTGGCCGGCTGAAAGCGTGACAGTTGACGGCATAGTTCGCTGCCGATCGATCCGCCCGCCCCGGTCACCAGGATGCGCTTACCGGTCAGCATGGCCTGGACATTTTCATTGTCGATACGCACGGATTCCCGGCCCAGCAGATCTTCGATTTTTACCGGACGCATCATATTGATGGCGACCCGCCCGCTCATCAATTCGGCCAAACCGGGGATGGTGAACAGGGCGGCGCCGGCCTCGGTCGCCAGTCGCGTGACGTTCTGCAGGGCGTCGGCGGGCGCCGAAGGCATGGCCAGGATCACATGCCGCGCCCCGTGGCGCTGCAAAATGGCGGGCAGGTCCACCGTGGCGCCTTCGACCCGGCAACCGTTCAGTTCCAGGCCGCGCTTGTGCCGATCATCGTCCACCAGCGCCACCACCCGCCAGCTTGGGCTGCGCGCCAATTCGCGCATCAGCATGGCGCCCGCCGTGCCGGCGCCGACGATCACCACCGGCTTGCGACCTGCATCGGACACCGGCGTCAAACGGGATTCCTTCCACAGCCGCCAGGCGATCCGCCCCCCCCCCATCAGCATGATCAACAGCAAAGGGTAGAGCAACACGATCGAACGCGGGATCAACAGCCATGCGCCACCAAAGGCGGCCAAGGCCATCACAGCGATCACCGACACCGCCACCGCCCGGACCAGACGGCGCAGATCCGGCAGGCTGGCGAAACTCCACATCCCGCGATACAGACCCGCCCACCGGCATGCGGCCAGCTGGACCGCCATCAAGATCAGCGCGCCGTAGTAGATCTCCGCATTGAACACATGCGGCCATTCCAGATTGAAGCGCAGCAGAAATGCACCCACCCAAGCCACGAGCACCGCGACCAGGTCGAATGCAAATACCAAAAACAGCCGGACATTGATCATGCGGCGGTCCTCATGCCGTTGCCTGCGCCATCACGGCGCTCAGGGCCTTGCATGTCTTGTCGATATGTTCATCCTGCAAAGTCGGATGCACCAGGAACATCAGGCTGGTGTCGCCCAATTCACGCGCCACCGGCAAACGATCCGCCGGGCGGAAGTCGGTGCCGTCAAATGCTTTTTCCAGATAGATCTCGGAACAGGATCCCGAATACACCGGCACGCCGTGGTCCGCAATGGCCTGCAGGATACGTTCCCGCGTCCACCCCGGCGCCAGCGCGCCCAGGTCCAGGAAAACATAACATTTATAGGCTGCATGATCGATAAAATCGGGCACCGCGGGCACCCGCAGGCCAGGCAGCGTCCGGGCGTGTTCCCAGATCCGCCGGGCATGGCGCAGACGCGCCGCCTGCCAATCCGCCATGCGCCGCAACTGAATGCGCCCGATGGCGGCCTGGACCTCGATCATGCGCCAGTTGGTGCCGAACGATTCGTGCAGCCAGCGGTAGCCGGGCGGATGCTGCCGTTCGTAAACGGCATCCCAGGATTTGCCGTGATCCTTATAGGCCCACATGCGTTTCCACAGGTCGGTATCGTCGGTCGTGACCATGCCGCCCTCGCCCCCTGTGGTCATGATCTTGTCCTGACAGAACGACCAGGCGCCCACGTGGCCGAGGGAACCCACCGGGCGGCCCTTGTAGTGCGCACCGTGCGCCTGGGCGCAGTCCTCGATCACGAGCAGATTGCGCTCACGCGCCAAGTCCATGATGGGGTCCATGTCGCAGGGCCAGCCCGCCAGGTGCACACAGATCACCGCCCGGGCGCGCGGGGTCAGCACGGCACGGATCGTCTCGGCGGTGATGTTCTGGGAATCAGGATCGACATCGGCAAACACGGGGATCGCCCCCGCATTGACGATACAGGATGCGGACGCCAGGAACGTGCGGGGCGTGACGATGACCTCGTCCCCCGCGCCGATGCCCAGGCCCTGCAGGGCCAGATCCAGCGCCACTGTGCCGTTGGCCAGCGCAATCGCGTGGCGGGTGCCCGCCCAGGCGGCGAATTCGCGTTCGAATTCACGGCATTCCTGGCCGGTCCAGTAGTTCACACGATTGGACAGGATCACATCGCGGGCGGCGTCGGCTTCTTCAGCCGTGAACGAAGGCCAAGGGGGAAAGGGGGTGTTCAGCACATCGGCATCCAGCTATTCTGAGGTAAGCCATTGTAAGCCGGGCACGGACAATTTCCCCCGACTTAGATAGGCCGGGCCGGAACCCCGACCACCGTCAGGCCATCGGCGACATCCGACACCACGGCGGCGCCGGCGCCCACCATGACGCCAGAACCGATGCGCACCCCCTGGCGCACCGACGCGCCAATCCCGATCCAGGAACGATCACCGACCTGCACATCGCCGGCCAGATGGGCGCCTGGACTGATGTGCACGGCATCCCCCAGGATGCAATCGTGATCCACGCTGCACGCCGTGTTCAAAATAGCGCCCGAACCGATCACCGCATCGGCATTCACCACGACGCCCGCCAGGACCACCGTGCCTGGCCCTATTTGAGCCGACGCGGATACGCACGCCATCGGATGCAGAACGGACACCACCTTTGCCCCCGCCCGGCGCAACTGCGTCAACAAGTCCAGGCGGATCTGATTATTCCCAATGGCGACCACCACCCCATCCAGGCGTGTCAGCGCATGCAGCAATGCCGCATCGTCCCCAACGATCATCCAGCGACCGACCTGCTGCTTGCCCGGCCAGGCCCGATCATAAAATTCCACCGCGCCCCAGCCTGCCGCCAACGCGGCTTCGGCCACGACCTTGCCGTGGCCGCTGGCCCCCATGATCGCCAGAGTCCGCCCGACCTGAGCCTGCCTATTCATGACGCCCCGTAAATTTTGACATCGTCGCCTCGCCGTCTGCGCTGATCCCGTCGCGGACCAGCACCTTTTTCACCGTCAGGTACAGGATCTTGAGATCCAGCCACAGCGACTGATTATCTACGTACCATACATCCAGACGGAATTTGTCTTCCCAACTGAGCGCATTGCGCCCATTGATCTGCGCCCAGCCTGTGACGCCGGGGCGCACCTCGTGGCGACGCGCCTGTTCCGGCGAATAAAGCGGCAGATATTCCATCAGCAAGGGGCGCGGCCCCACCAGGCTCATGTCGCCCTTCAGCACATTCCAGAGTTCAGGCAATTCATCCAGGCTGGTCCCACGCAGCCAGCGGCCAAACGGCGTCATCCGTTCCGCGTCCGGCAATGGTTGTCCGTCAGCACCGACTGCGTCCCGCATCGTGCGGAACTTGGTCATGCGAAAGGGGCGGCCCTGCCGGCCTGGGCGCACTTGATGGAACAGCACGGGGCTGCCCAAGCGGCGTCTGATCATCCAGGCCAGGATCAGGATCACGGGGGACAGGATCAACAACCCCAAGCCCGATCCCAGAATATCCAATAGTCTTTTCAAACCACGATCTCCATACCCCGCAGCATCTCCGCATTCACACGCTGCACATCGTACCGGTCTTCCGCAGTCCGACGAGACCGTTCACCCATTTCCCGTGCCAGTGACGGCTCCACCAAGAACCTCCGCATGGCGTCCGCCAGCTCATCGCTCGACCTGACCGGCACCAGATAGCCATTCACGCCATCGACGACTGTTTCCCGACACCCTGGGGCGTCCGTCGTCACGACCGCCCGCCCAATCGCCATGGCTTCCAGCACCGTGCGCGGCGTTCCTTCCCGATACGAGGGCAGCACATACACGCTGCATTCTTGCAGGGCAGGTCGCACATCGGCCAGCTTGCCCAGATAGTCGATGTGGCCCTGATCCACCCAGGCGGCGAGTTCATCCGCCCGGATGGAATCCGGCCCCCCATCGATCCAGCCTGCCAAGCGAAACACCGCAGACGGAAACTCGCGCTGCAGATGGCTGGATGCCAGTGCGTATTCCCGCACCCCCTTGGCCCCCAGCAAACGCGCGATCATCAGGAATACCACCCGGCCCTCTGGAACCGGCGCCTGCGCGAAATGCCGGATATCGACGCCGGACCCATTGACCACCACGGACTCCGTCCGATCCCCCAAAAGACCCAAGGTGCGAAACAGCGCCTGATCGTCCGGATTCTGAAAAAACACCCGATGCGCCACGCGCAGCGCCACACGATACAGCCCGCGCGCCAGTCCCGAAACCAGGCGAGCCTTGACGCCCACGGGCTGATCCTGAAAGGTATAACCCAGACCCGTGACCAGCGCGTAGCGCCGCTTGACCCCCACCAGCCACGCAGCCAGCAGGCCATAGATCACCGGCTTGATCGTATAGCCCAGAAACACATCCGGGCGCAGCTGGCGCATCAAGCGCCACAGGCCAAGCACCGCGCCCAGATCCGCGACCGGGTTCATCCCTGTGCGCCGCAAAGGAATGTCGTGCGGGATTGCACCGCGATCCCGCAAGGCCTGACTCAAGGCCTCATCATCCAGCCCGGGGGCGGCTACATGGACCTCGACCCCGGCTATCAACAAATCGTCGATCAGCGCCCCCCGGAAATTCAGCAGGGATTCCGCAAATCCACCGACCAGCAATAGCTTCATGCCCCGCCATCCTGGTCGGCCAGCCAGGCCTGGAACATCAGGATCGGCCATAGCTGATACTGCCAGTTATGGCTACCCCGCACGTGCTGCAGCCACCGCGCGCGAATCGGCGCGGGATCGAAATAGCCATCCGCCCGCAGGCGGTCCTCCGCCAGCAGGCTGTCCGCCCAGGCCCGCAAAGGCCCGCGCAGCCAATCATCGATCGGAATGCCAAAACCCTTTTTGGGACGCTCGACCAGTTCCCGCGGCACATGCCGGTACAGCACCTGCCGCAACAGCCACTTCCCCTGCCCATCGCGGATCTTCATCCGCAACGGCATCCGCCAAGCCAGTTCCACCACCCGATGATCCAGCAAGGGGGCGCGGGTTTCCAGGCTGGCCGCCATCGCAGCCCGATCCACCTTTGCCATCACCTCGTCAGGCAGGAATGTCTGCGCATCCATCGCCATCATCCAGTGCTCGAAACAATCAGCCTGCGGCTGCAAAGCCGGGCTGGTCATCAGCGTCGGATGCTCGTCTCCGCCCAGGACGATACTGCCAGGGTCCTGCCAGTGACTGGTCAAGCGGCGGAAATAATCCATCTCTGTATCCAGTTCCAGCACATCGGCCAGCTTCTGCGCCTTGGTCCCCGGAATCGCCAGCCTGAATCTTTCGGGCAGCACCGGCTTGGCCAGGGCAAACAAGCGATCCCAGCCGGCAGGGGATACGCTGCGCAGCAACGCCGCGCATGCGTGCCGGACAGGTCCGGGCATAGACTGCAAGCGCAGCCAGACGCGCCGCGCGCCCAGATACCGGTTATAGCCGCCGAACAGCTCATCGCCACCGTCGCCGCTCAACGCGACCGTGACATGCCGGCGTGCCAGCTTGCTGATCAGATACAAGGGAATCTGCGAATCCGCGCTCAGCGGCTCGCAATACATGCGAGGCAGCAAGGGGATCACATCCAGCGCGTCCTCTGGCCGCACGACCAGCGGCATATGATCGGTCCCCAGATGCCCGGCGATGGCCTGGGCATGCGCGGCTTCGTCGTATTCGCTGCCGCTGAAGCCGATGGTAAACGTACGGACCGGCCTGGGGCTGAGTGTCTGCATCAGCGAAACGACGGTCGTGCTGTCGATCCCGCCGCTGAAAAACGCCCCCACCGGCACGTCAGCCAGCATCTGCTGCCCAATGGTGTCGGAGAGCCGTGATTCCAGGGCGTCGATGGCGGCCGTATCATCGCCTGTGAACGGCTGCGCGCATCCCTGGGCAACGATCTCGTTGAAACGCCAGAACGGCTGCGGCGCAGCCGCCTTGGCGGCGGATACACCCTGCCCCAAGGGGATCTCGATGAATTGGCCCTGCGGCAGTTTGAGCACGCCTTGGTAGATCGACCACGGAGTCGGCACATAACCGTGCCGCAGATACAGCGCCAGCGACCCTCTGTCCACCATCGCCCGGAAATCCGGATGCGCCCGCAAGGCTTTCAGTTCGGACCCGAACAACAGCATGTCGCCCTGCCAGCCCCAATACAGGGGTTTTTCCCCCAGGCGGTCGCGCGCCAGGCTAAGCACCTGGCTCTGGCGATCCCATAAGGCCAGCGCGAACATGCCGACCGCTTGTTCCAGGGCGCGCTTCAGCCCCCAGGACTGAATACACGCCAGCAGGGTTTCCGTATCCGAATGCCCGCGCCACTGCCGTCCGGTGTCGCCAAGCCGAGCACGCAGATCCAGGTGATTGTAGATTTCGCCGTTGAAGACCAGCACATACCGGCTGCAGGACGAGTGCATCGGTTGATGGCCGGCGGCGGATAGTTCGACAATGGACAAGCGGCGGTGGCCCAATGCAAGGCCTGCCGCCTGGTCGACCCATACCCCGCTGTCGTCCGGCCCCCGATGGTGCAAGGCATCCGTCATCCGGCGCGTGCGCGCCTCCAGTTCCGCAATCGACCCCGGTTGCCAGAGACCCGTTATCCCGCACATGCCAATCCTATCCGCGTTGCATTGCATTAAGCTGAGGCGCACGCACAGCATCGAACACGCCCACCAGCCGATCGACCTGTACTCCCCTCTCGTATCGCCCCGCACGCTCGTGAAAGGCCTGGTCGTATGCCGACCGTGTCGCCATATCCGACAGCAGCGCCTTCATGAACGTAGAAATTTCCGCAGGATCGTTTGATGCCACCCCAAAGCCTTCACGGCGCACCAGGGACGCCGCGTCCCCATTCACATGCCCCACGACCAAAATCGGCCTGCCAGCCCCGATATACTCGAACAGTTTCCCTGTCAGAACCCCCTGTTCACGGGGATCATCCCACGTCAGCAACAACAATACATCCGCCTGCTGCTGCGCCCTGATCGCATCCACGCGGGCCACAGGCTCATGGACATGGACTGCATCCTGCACACCATATTCCGCCGCCCGATCCGCCACCCATGCCAGATTAGGACCATAAAAATCCACATCCACCTGCGACATGAGGGTGCGATCCAGCGCAAGCGCCTGAAACAACACCGTCGGATCACGACGCCCCGCGTAGAGCTGCCCTGTATACACAACCCGTAGACGCCGATGTTCCAGCGCGGACGCAGCCGCCCTGGGCGCAGATTTAGCAAAATCCTCCGCATCAAACCCATTCATGATCACGTGGCAAGGGCTTTGATACTTATCCGACAGGACCTTGGCCAGCGGCTCTGAAACCGTCACCAACGCAGCGGCGGTCCTCAAGGTTCGGCGTTCCAGCCATCTAGACAAAGCCCGATGGTGCGCATACGGATTATCCGTCCACAGATCGCGCAGCTCACCCACCCAAGGGATCTGATAACGCCGCCCAATGCTGGAGGCCACCATCAAGGCCGTATAAGGTGTCGCGGATGCGTAAATGACATCCGGTCGCCACCCCTGGTCGATGGTCTGCTGACATGCTTTGCGCGCAAAGAAATACCATCCGATATACCGATCGGGCACATGCGTCCAGGATACGTAAAAACGACCCGCCATACCCACGAACCGGGACAGCCGGCCCGCTTTGCTTGTCGGTGTCGCGCCTACAGACTTAGCTTTGGTGACCGTCTTCTTACCCAACGCACGAGTCACGAACATATCCACATCGATCCAGTCGGTATAGTTCACGACCCCATCCGGAATTCCGATCTGCAGGGTCTGCGGCAGGCCTTGGCGTGTTGCGGAAATCACCCGCACGTCATGTCCGGCATCCAGCAATCGCCGCACCATCTTGCCGGTGCGCACCGCCCCGATGGCGCTATAGGGGGGAAAGAAATAGCTGATGAACAGGATCTTCAACCTGGATCGATCATCGGCAGGCAAAGCATCCGCAGGCCTCTGCTTTGCCAAGCGCCCAGCCACAACCAGATACACCAACGCGCCATATCCCGCCAACCAATAGATCGGATGACGAGCAACATAATGAAAGAAAGAAAAAACAATCAACGACGACAGCGCACTGAAAATCAAAACCCGGCCCTGCCGATAAGCAAGCCACCACGCTGACACGGGGAATAGATAGACTGCGAACAGCATCGGAAACCCACCGATTGTCAACGCATCAATCACCGTATTGTGTGCTTCCGATCCTTGGAAGGGAGCAGCCATCCCAGAATAGCTTCCGGCGCCAAAACCCCATAAGAAACCAGGAATCGAAGAAAGCCAAGCATCGATTCCATGAACAAAAAGCAACTGCCTGGCATTTCCATAATCTACTGCAGCCCATCGCGCTTCGATTTGCGTGAGGAATTGATGTCGAAAAAACAACCAGCCCAACCCCACAGCGAGCAAAAACCACAGCAAACGCGCCCGAAGCTTCAAATACGGTATGAAAACAGCAAAACATCCCGCCAGCACAAAAACAACCATTGAAACCTTAGCGGCATTCGATTGCGCCAGATACCCAAAGACCGCCAACCCTAACAACGCCGCAAAAATCAACGGCATATGACGCAGATAAATCAGCAGCAAAAGCAAGCTGCAAAGCACGTACAAAGCCACTTGATTAGGATTGAGCGCCCCCCCCCGGAAACGCGTTGCCAGATACCATACGTCGTCTGATGAGCCAAACATCAGGCCTAGAACCCAAAACAACAACAACCCAGCAATCAATGATGCCGTCATACGACGATAATGTGTCGGACGGAAAGCAATACTACACAAAAACAACAGGCTGAACGCATAGGCCAGCCAATCTCTCACCGAACTGCCCGCCAAATTTATCGATGAGGAATGCCAGGTTTGCGGCAAAAGCACAACCAGCAGATACCCGGCAACCAGCAGCGGCCCCCAATGCCGCATGCCCTGAAAATCGCATCGCCCCCCGAATTTCCAGATCAATGCCGTCACCATGAAGCCCATCAACATGGTGGCCGACAGAATCATTTCGCCCAGACCCACACCGACAGGTAGCCGCCAACTGGTTTGCAATACAAATGCCAATGCCACACCCGAAAAAACATCAGCCACAGCCGATATTCTCAAGCATCGCATTGACCACTCCCCACCATCACTAACATGTTTAGAAATCACAACCCTTCCTACCATGGGCCATCCATTCCAAGCGATATGCCTCTACCATACTTTCAATACTGAAATTATCAACAATCCGGTGCCGTGCGCGACGCTGCCGATCACGCCAGGCGTTCTGATCTGATAAATACTCCTTCAATGCTTGACCGATGGTCTCTGCCAACTCCACAGGTCGCCCTGATGGCACAATCCATCCAGTGTCGGCCACGATCAATGCAGCATCCCCAACATCTGTCGTCACGCACGGGGTCCCACAAGCCATTGCCTCACAAAGAACATTCGGAAATGCCTCACTTGAACTAGAGAGAACATGGATATCCAACGCATTCATGACTCTCTGAATATCAGGTCGCTGTCCAGCCAAAATCACATCAGGATCATTATCTAGTTCATGAGATTTCATTTTACACAATAAATCTGGATTATTTATACTCAGACCAGATCCCACTAACACGCATTTAAACCGCCCCCCTTTCGCGCGGAGTATTGATATGGCAGCGAGCAAATTATCATGATCTTTATCTGGATCTAATCGCGCAACCAACCCAATCACAGGAAAATCATCAGGAACTCCCCACCCTCGCCGCACTTCAGCACGAGCACCCAAGTCAGGACAGAAAAAATCCGTATCATACCCATTATGTATGACTACGCTTCGTTCATCACAATAACCAAATTCAAGATGAAATTCTCTAGATTTCTTTGCACAAAAAATAATCTTAGCCGGTATCCAATATGAAAAAAAAGAATTAATTTTTGCAACCAAAAACGTCGTCCATCGTGTTTTTCCAAAAAAAAGATTAGTATTGTGCACCCCCCAATATATAGCAGAACATCCTGCCAATCGCGCAGCGAGGCTACCTAAGAAATCAGCATGATACATCCACGTCTGCACTGCATCTGGTGCTTGTTCTTTAATAATACGACGAAGCTTGAATAATCCCCAGATTGCAGATAATCCAGAATATGCGTCAAGAGAATATACAATACATCCTAATTCTCTCAACATCGCCCCATATTTTCCTACGCCTTGTAGCGATACGATCACATGCTCATCAGAATGACCTTGCTTACAAGCGCGGTAAAGCACTGCCTCCGCACCACCATCAGCAAGTCCAGTAATAACATGGAGAATCTTCATATCATTACGCTAAAATTCATAGCGAGAAAATAACCAAAACAATGGAACGCCATCACACACTATCTTTTGAACACAAGCCAGCATAGATATCACGGTGCCCCAAGGCAACTTCATCTAGTGATCGAAAATCAATAACCTGTCGAATCCAAGGTGAAATATCGAAAGCCCCTATTCCCTCTAACCCATCTATTACAGGTAGACCGCAGGCAACATACTCATTCGCCTTAGTTGGAGACGCCACACGATTAATAATGCTATCGTCTCTAATAAGCAAACCTGCATCAGCTGCATTTAGATAGGCCCCAACCTCTTCGTACGGCACTCGAAGTACAATTATATTCTCGTTTGCCCCCCCAGCCTTCACAACAATCTCTTTGACTTTATCAGGGGCGGTAGTGAGAATTAAAAGAACGAAACGATTGCTGGACTTCGATATATTTACAAAACGATATATTATCTTATCTATATTTTGCCAGTAACTAATTCCGCCAGAATACACATAAACAAATTGACCCTCATTAATTTTTAGTTCCTTGCGCTTCCTAGCTCGCAAATCAGAAGATCGATAAAAGAACTTTGTATTCACAAGGGTTGGAAAGACCGAAACCTTAGAATCAGGTATTTTGTACATCGAGCAAAAATGTTCTGCCATCGCCTCGCTAACAAATAAGATATGGTCAGATTTTTTAAAAATTACCGCCTCTATCCATCGAACAAATTTCACTTTAAGCCAACGCGTGAGTCTCGATCCAGAACCGAACCCTTCTGCGGCAGATTCACCACGAATATCCGCTATAACTCTAATTTTTTTACTAGTAAAAGATTGAGACGTTATCGCAACAAAACTCATGACATGCCCACGGGCATGCAAGACATCATATCCAGTCAAGATCCCCGTAAGCCTGTACCACACACCAACAGCTGCGGCAATAAAGGGCACCGACATATTCGGTATCCAACGGCGCAATATAATATCGTAGTTATATTTTATAAATGAACGATTTTTCCCATGGGTATGGGCAAGCAACGTTACATCGAGAAATTTGCATTGATGCTCACACAGACTATGCACTTGACTTGCAAAAATACTTGATTCGATATAGCAGTCAGATAGATAAAGAATCCGCATTCTCTTTCCTAATTTTTGACGCAACCTCACCAACGGTCATAAATTTATTCTTGATATCGCTAGCGAGCAGCTCCAAAAGTTTTAGCGATTTTATCGACATCAGTTTCGGATGAGAGATGAAGCAAAGATAGTTATTCTCACATTGAAGCTCACGTTTTAATGTATAGGGCGACAAATTATCCAATGAAAGAAAGGTCGTCTCAGTCCGGAATTTCCGCAGCATAGTTGAATAAAAACCAGCATATTGCGTTGGAACCTGCATGCCAATCCCGTCTCCAAATGGCTGACCACTATTTGGCGCACAAAATATTTCCAATCTTTTTGCTAAACGATCTATAAATTTTATGCGAAACGTTGAGATTGGAACTTCAACGCACGGACCGTCACCATCTGGACATGTCACGTCATAAGTAAAAAAATACGGCTTTTTTACAGAAACAGCCCTAAAGTCAAAATGGTGAGTTCGACTGGTTGAGAAACATCCAGGCCCAACTGATGAATCAATATTTACCCCCGCCGCAATCATTGCCTGTATTATTTGCATACTGGGCTGAATAGACCAGCCTCCAGCACGAAAAGCGCGGATCCGGTAGTCAGACTGGACGCCCGAGGCAATTTCCTGTAATACCTGAACCCCTGAAATAAACAAAGAACGAATTTCCATTGGGGTTAAAGCGTGTAGACGATAGCGCCTATAGTCAGGGAACTGCCAAGTCTTCCCCTCACGAACAGCATCAAGCCAATGAGGATGCAGATGCAATTCAATTCGATGCCCCTCTGCAACGATGCTCTGCAATTGACTTGCAATATTCTCGTACTCTTCTCTTGCTGAACCATTAGTGTCTCGGCAACGCAGTAAATGCGTGGCATCGACAAAAAAAGTTGACGCCATTCCACCGTACTGACGAGCCAATTTTAAGATATGGTTGGTTGGCTCCAACAAACAACGGGAAACAGTACCACTACGATTAAAAAACAATTCATAATCATAAGTCAATACAACCGTACGTGATTGCTTTAATGATGTCATCAGACTCTGTCCCCTAGCCTCACTCGCTCTTGATCTATTAGATCAGGCATGGAAAATCGACCTGATAGCATCGCCCTCACCGACAGGGCAGCGGTCAAGGCCCGGGAGCGCCAAGGACGGCAATTAAATTTCCAGAGAAACCCAGGAGCAAAAGTCGCACCGAAACGTGCCTTAAATCGTTGGATGCTTTCCGGTTTAGAACCTGGCTCGGGTGAGCAGCGGGCGCCAACAAAATCATATTTTTCCACATCTAGATCTTTTAAGGTATCAATGATTCTCCAATGCAATAAATTAAGCGAGCCGCCATATGGAAATTCGGTACTACCTCCCCAAAAATAATATGCACCATATCGATTCCAAGGAATAAGTGCGCATCCTTGAATGATGCCATTTTTAGTCGCAGCCGCCAGCAAAATCTGATTACCTAACGATTCAAATAGAGAGTCGAAATAGGAAATTTTCGGCACACCCATATGATAGCGCGCCATTGTGGAACGAAACAAATCAATACACTCACCCACTTTATTTGTATTAACATCAATGTCCACACCATCGCGCTCAGCTCGCCTAATCACATTGCGATGTTTAGAGTGCAAAGCAGAAAATAAATCTTCTGTATTACGATTTTTTAACGGCACAAATAGGCTCCCGAATGGAGCATGCACACTGCCCTTCGGAACCACTCTGAACACAGCATTATTCTGCGGCTGTACAATCCGATCAACAATCAACTCTCTTGCCGCCAGAGAACATGCAGCCTCAAGGAAATGCCGTTCCGAATCAGGAAGACCGCCAGGTCCAATCTGTACTGGTGAACTAGTTATGCGTAAACTACGAAAGCCAAATTTTGTTGTAATGAACCAAGGCATGACGAAATCTTCAGAAACAAACCAACCAAACTCTTTTGACTGAAAATTCAAATACTCACGCGTCGCAAAGACTGGCAAATATTCTCGAAAAAAAGAATCATCCAATACAATTACAGCACCCATCAATCCACCTCTTTGATAAACTTCTCAAGTGCTTTATATTGATAACTCATTCTCTCGAAACTCTCATCAATCGCAAGCTCAATGACTCTTCCCTTAATAGATGCCCCCCCCTGAAGGTTTACCGAATCAGTCAAGAGCAAATAACCTCTCGAATTAAATATCTCTGATCCTGCGAGAAACCTCTCCAAGCTCTTTGCCCGCTCCGCGCTATCTGCAATCAACACCAACTTATGGGGATGAGGCACGCCACGCTTAGCTACAACCATACGCAAAATGGGCGTTGAGGCCAGGAGACTCTTGAACTTCGAATGCCAATGGTTACGAAACTCATAGCCTCCATTAAACAAGGCATGCAATATTCCACCAAGAATAGGTTCTTCAAAGGGCTCCATCTGATCATTCCAAAATCGATTCCGGTCAAGTCGCCCAGCAAAAATATCAAGCAGGCGAAGTAGCTGACGATAAGGTTTCGTATCGTAGGCACGCAGACGTGAATAGTAGAAATTGAGCCATTTCACGCGATGCGCAAGTGGATGTGAGCTACGCAAAAAAGAATAGGGCTGCCGAGCCCAAAAGAAACCGCCGCCATGCCCCGCCGTTGCTTTCCCCGGGGAGAAAGAGAAAAGACCGGCATCGCCATAGGTGCCTACACAACGATCACCAAACGTAGCCCCCATGCTCTGAGCGGCATCGTCGATCATGACAACTCCATGATCGCGACAAAAAGCTTCAAAGCGCCCTAGATCCGCAGGATTCCCATATAGGCTCGGCACAACAACAGCATCAATAGGCCTCTGCGAAACAATCGATACAAATGACTCAAATGATAGATTCAAGTCGTCAGGGTCTATATCTGCAAATACTGGTTCCAGTCCAAGCCCCCTGATCGGTACCAAGATCGACTCACATGCATAAATCGGCACTACAACCGCTCCCGACACATTCATTGCGCGTAGACAATGATAGATAGCAGCCTTTCCACTAACAGCATAAGTCCAGTGTCGGCCTGTCAACCGCTCAAGAGCCACTTCGTCAAGAGAATAAGGCTTGATTGATGGCGGAACAAAGCGACCGACCCTCAATTCAGCCTCTCTCGCAGAAGAGCATCGTAGCGCGCGGCAAGGCTTTTGAGGTTAAAGCACTCATAAGATACCGACTGCTTTCTCAGAGCCCCGGATCTATGTCGTCGCCACAGATCAAGCAATGCAGCAGAAAGTGATAGCGGATCATAAGTTGCTGTTACCTCACCACATTGTTCGAGGAGCTCAGACAAGCGGCCACCGTTTGAAACATGGAACATCGGGCGGCCTAGCGCCATGTAATCGAAGATTTTTGTCCCAAAGGCGTGTGGATCTTTCATGTCATTGATTGACAGGCAGACATCTGCCGCCAGAATTTCATGCACGAGCGAAGCATGATCAACCATAGGCGAGCAACGTGTCGCTTCACGCAAGATACTAGATTCATATGTAGCGAAAAAATCTGGCTGCAGATCAGAGCACAGCAAGAACTCAATACATACTCCTTCACTTGCAAGACCTTCACAACACTTTGCAAGCTCAACCAATGCGCGCAGACGGCCATCGGGATTAGTGCCAAGAACACCACCGTAAAAGATCCGCAGAACCTCGGGAGAATGCGGTAAATCGGGTGCAATTATTGCAGCAGGGTAGTCCTCTCGATCGAAGCCGTTATGAATAACACGAACCTTATCCGGATCGATGCGATACGTCTGAAGCAACATCGTACGCATATCCTCCGTAACCACCACCACTCGATCAGCGGCTCGAAGTGCGAAGGCCTCACAAGCAATGATACGTCTCTTCTTATCTAATCCAATCCTTTCAGGAAAGTGAAAATCACGATCATGCACCCATGCATCACGATAGTCGAGTGTAAGCTCAATATTCGGACAGTCAATCTTAAGCAGCGCCCCAGCATAAAACAAAGACCCTGGCGGCCCTGATGCAACAACCTTATTAATTCCTCGTGCACTGATCAGTTTCTTTGCCTCAGTCACATAATCAGACAAAGCAAATTCCGCTATATCAATAGCCTCCTTATGGCGCCTCATCACGCCTAAAGCGATACGCCTACCCAAACGCTGTAGAAGCGAACGCGCAGGCTTAAAGAAGAATCCAGGCACTCTCGTCGAAACACGATGAACCAAGACATTATCATTACCCGCTACATCACGCGCCCAATTAACTTTATCGTCGAGACAGAAGTTAGCCGCAACAACGTGGATACGCCAGTCCAAACGTGAAAGATACTTAGAAAACTTTGCCCAGCGCCGAGACCCAACTCCGCCAGTCGGCGGGAACCGGTAGGTTAGCAACAACAGATCATCGATACCGTTCATTGCGGATTCCAAAGATCACACCAGTAATGAGCACAGTACAAGCGCCAGATTTTTGGCCAAAGCGACTGCTCTCCAGCCACATATCGCCTATACAAAGATTGCACGTCACTATGCAATACGTCCGAGACACGCTCATCAATAGCTGCAAAGACACGTGCGAGATCAGGCGCCATCTCGTTTCGCTGCCACTCTTCCTGAGGCGACACAAAACCCATTTTGTCACGGCGGTCCGTGATCATACGTGGCACCATCGTACGCGCATAATCACGTTCTATCTTCTTGTTCTGACCATTACAAATCTTGAAATCAGAGGATAGCGTGAACGCAAACTCAACAAGACGATAATCGAGAAAGGGCGTACGTGCCTCGATACTTGCAGACATGGATGTCCTATCATCGTAGGACAAGTACTCACGCAACGGAGCAACAGCAACCTCATTGAAAAGATGATGATTGAGCGAATTCATGCCTCGAGAAGCATGAGCAACCACACCCGCCAATTGGCGCAGTAGCCTATACCAGTTCCCTCCCCGATCAGACAGGAACTTCTTTGCCTCAGATCCGAACTGGATCAAACGCATCTGTCGTAACAACTCGATGAACCGCCAATAGTGGTGATAACCGTATCCTCCGAACAGTTCATCTGCACCCTGGCCATTAAGTACAACACGTACTCGTGTGTTCGCTTTGATGTATTCGTAAATCTTGAACTGAGAGTAAACACTCAATGAGCGGAACGGCACTTCAGTATGTCGCAACAAGCGTGGCAGGTCCTCAGCGAGATCATTGGGACTTGGCTTGATCCAATGCGGCTGAACAGACAGTTTAGCCAGAGATGTACGTATATAATGACTCTCGTCAAAACTTGGCGAGTCAAAAGTGGCCGAGAATGAGTTGAACTTGCCTCCATCAATAAATCCGAGTTTTTGCAGGCCAAAAACAATACTGTTTGAATCCAGCCCACCGCTCAGCAAAGTTCCAACCTCAACATCAGAGCGCATACGTAAACGTAAAGAATCCTCAAAAAGCTCAGCAAAGCGCTCTTGTGCCACGGAAGCATTGATGGGCCGTTCCTCGGGGACAAGATGCCAGTAGCGTCCACTGTTTGCGCAACCATTGGAGTCCAATGTCATCCAAGTGCCAGGCGGCAATTCGGACACACCTTGCCAAAAAGTTCCATTGCCAGCAAAGAGAGAACAACGCTCCAAATAATCCCGCATCGCATCTCTATCAAACGGATAAGATTGCTTGGATGAAAGCGCCAGCAACGCTTTTATCTCACTGGCGAAACGCACACCGTCACCGCAAACCGCGTAGAACAGAGGCTTGACACCAAATCGGTCACGACAAAGAATCAGCCGCTCCTTATGCTGCTCCCATATCGCTAATGCCCACATACCGTTAAATCGGCCAAAAGCATCAACTCCCCACTCCAGATACGCCTGCAGAGCAACTTCGGTATCAGTGCGCGTGAGAAAGCGCCGACCCGCCTTTTCCAGCTCGGTACGCAGTTCAAGGTAGTTGAAAATCTCGCCATTGAAAACAATAACCGCAGACCTTGACTCATCAAACATCGGTTGATGCCCAGCCGGTGTTGGGTCAATGATCGAGAGGCGTCGATGCAACAGCCCTAAGGTCGCAACGCCAGCATCCGAAACAGAAGGGAGATGCCGTAATTCACCGATCGTATCACTGCCTCGGAATGAGCATAGAACGCCATCTCTTAAACAAACAAAGCCCTCGTCATCGGGGCCACGGTGACGAATTTCCCAAGATGCCTCACGTAAGCAATTGATAGGAACTGGCGAGTTGGGAAGAAATAATCCAGCTATTCCACACATACATTTCCTCGAGATTGCATAATGCATGCATGGATTTTTTCTGCTAGCACTTGATGAGCCAGTGGCTTCAAATGTATCCCGTCAGCAATCAACGGAGAACACCCCAACAACAAAGAATCGACATCAACATGATTTGGAAATATTTCCTTCAAAACAGCATTATATTTTTCAACATTCGTAGCATAGCCATAACTACGATCAATCAAATAAGGAGCAGGCATCGCAATTAGAACTGCAATAAACTCACAACTTGGTGAATAATACAGAATTTCCCGACACATGACACGAAAATTAAAGGCGAAACGGCTCAATGGAACATAGGTAATTTTTCTTATTCTGGTAACAATATTTCTATACCTTGAAAGCATTCGAACCCCGATATCACGAGTCACGAATTTAAACCACGGGCGCAAAAGAACACTTCTAGATTCTTTAGAAAAGAGCCTCGGCGCACAATCGTTAATGCCTAAATGATAAATAACCAGATCAGGTCTGCGATAAGCAACCATCCGCTGATTCCAATGAATCGCATCATCACTATCCAGCGAATCTATATATATTAGATCAACAATCCAATCATTTCCCAAAAGGGTTTGCAAGATTGACCCATAGACCTGCCACAGTTCTGTTTTATCAGCCCCCTCAATCTCTGGCCGCGGTCGGCCGAGAGAGTCGGAGAGCACGACAAGGCGCTTTTTCATTACACCCTCCGTATTAGCTGCAGCGCAAGCCCAATCACAATGCCGGCCAACACCAATTTTTCTGCAAACATCCAGAGGGATAACGGACGTTCCGCAAGAAAAAAATCATAAAGGTAAACCATGCAAGAAAAACCGACAAGCTGAAATAACATCTCTTTTTCTCGAAGACGAAATCTCTCAAGTCGCCAACTCCAATAATAAAGCCATCCGGTAAACACTAGCGTAGCAACACAGAGAGCCCAGGCAGCCGTTCGGATACCGAAATGCTGGACAAACAAAATATTGATCACTACGCTTAGCACTGCCTGACCAATGCCACCAGCAGTCAAAATCCAGGTACGATTATGCAAACTAATAATAGTCACAAAATTTCGATACTGGCACCCCAAAACATAAGCAAAACTGATAACCCCAAGCAATAAGGATGCCGAGGCATATGCATGCGTCGAAACAACAGCGATTATCTCATTCGAGAATAATATTAGTAGAAAATTGGCGGCAAGCATCAGAATCCAAAGCTGCAGTGCACTTCTCCGCATGTTTTCGAGCATTCGCTCTCGATCAGTAAAGAAACCCGACATCGCTAAAGGACCAATCACTTGTGTTATAGCATCCTGTAAAACATACATAGCTAACGCCAAACTTGCCGCCAATGAATAGATACCGACCGCATCGTAATCAACATAATGTGCAATGATTAGACGATCAGAAAGCCCGGTGATCCAGCCTCCAGCCACGCTAGGCACCAATGGCAGTGCATAGATGATTGCTTGCTTGAGAATTTCGCCCCTCCATGTAATAGCCAAGAGCCCTGTCCGCTTGAAATACTGGATATAATAAAATAGGATAAACAATGGAGGAATCGCAATTCCGAGCAAACGAGCCAAGACGCCAAAATCAAAAAAAATCATCAACACCAGAGTGATCAGCGCAGAAAGCAGGGCCCCTCCAACCTCAAGAGAAGTTGTTCTCACCGCATCAAGTGACTGGCGCAAGAAGACCGTACCTAGTTGACCAAGCTGCAAAAACAATGCAGGCACAAAAGTCAACAATAGATATACATATGGAACATCCGGGAACCATCCTGGGCTATATGCCGAAACAATCAAGCACAACAGGACCACACAGCCACCGTAGCATGCGACAAACCAGAAGATCGTTGAGTAAAGAGCACGCAGCATAGGCTGGCTGCCCTTGTACTCATGAAAAAACCGCGCAAATGCGGCATCGAGCTGCAACGAGATAAATACAGGAAGAACGCCCCCAAGAGCTGTCAGAGTATTCAATATACCAAACTCTTCCGGCGTCAAATATCGCGTATAAACAGGCAAAAGAATCAGTGAGAGCCCTTTAGTCATTAAGCTCGAGAGCAGGTACCATTTTCCTGTTGAAAAGATTGTTCTCAGCCAACTCTGTTGATGCACTGCCACCTCAATGGTCATATTGCACGAATATTTAGAAGCTCCATAGGCTTCAAGCCCAGATGATCATAGAAAGCCGTCTGGCGAACCTGCATTTCAGAAGCGAACTTATTGACCTCTTGACGTGAAAATCCATATGGTGTAGATTTATCCGCACTCCACGATTTGATCATCCAACGCACATGTTGGCGCCAGCGCTGCAGCCGTTCACTAGTATTTTCATTCTTTAGTGGCCCCGGGGGTTTCTGCCGTAATAATTCTAAGATTTCATTTCCAACGCGAACATGATTTAAGCCATCTCCCCATTGAATCACTTCCTCAATGAGTGAATCTCGTTTTCCCTGTCGCTCCATAAATCCTGGCAATGTGTCATTCGAGAAAAAATATTGCAGCGCATCACATACCTCATCTGATGTCGCATAGTCTGGACTGCCTTGATGCAATACATCTCTTGGAAAATCACGTCCGGAAGGATTAAGCAATGCAGTTTGCTTGCCGATTAGCCAAGCTTCAAGCGCTGTCGTCGACTCATAGACCAACCAAACATCAGACACCGCAATGCACTGATCAATCGGAAGCTCATTCTTCAAGACAATGACATTGTCATAGTGATCAAGACCATCAATTCCGGACGCTTTTCTCCCAAGCAATACACCCGGATGCTCCTTGAGAAGAAAAAGCACTGAAGGGTTTCGTGTAATTGTTTGCTCTAGCAGATCATGGAAACGGCTTTCATCAGCTTTAAAATTTTTCTGCGCCGTTTCATCATAGTATTTTCCCCACACCTCATGACGCGAATCTTCCGGGTAAAAAATACCAAAATCCCAACAACCCACACCCACCACCTTCGTATACTCTGCCTTGCCAAGACTACGTAATATTTCAGAACGATCCACCGTGATACCGATTTTGTAATTATCGAAACCAACCCCTCCTGATATCAACACCTTCCCTTTTAATTCTGGGTGTTGTCGCAACGTAATACGGCGAGTTCTTTCGCTCCATTGAAAATGCAAATCCTCATACAATACACGATCATGATTCCAGCCCCAGATCATTGCCGACTCTAAGTCGGCATCACCTTCTCGTATATTTCCCTCAACAATCAAGCTAACGCCAAGTACACCGCGCTGGACGGCATAGCGCATGATTTCAAAATTCTCCCGCGCCCCAATAGTATTCGTCATAAATAATAGTCGGGGGCATAATTCGTTAATCTCATCCAGACCATCATGCACTGAATATTCCCCAACCGAAAATCCTTGCCGGCGCAGGTAATTGCATACTAGCGTTGCCATCACACGATCACGACTGGGCCCACTAGTCCACTCAAGATTAAGCACGTCGATTTTGTTATGAATTCGTGATACCTTGAAATCCATTCATCGCTCCCCACAGACAGGATCAAGTAATCATCAAGTCAACTCACGCCGCAATACAGTGACAATACGCTCTGCTGCATGACCATCCCATAGAGCAGGTTGTTTTCCACGTTTCCCGCCATTTTCCAATATTGCCGCAACCTCTCTATCGATCTTCTCCGGGTCCGACCCAACCAAGATATTGCTTCCTTCAAGTACAGTAACTGGACGTTCAGTATTCTCCCGTATCGTTAGGCAAGGAATGCCTAGTGCAGTTGACTCTTCCTGTAAACCACCACTATCGGTCAGAACAACTGTCGCATCTTTGGTAAGAAACAATAGATCCCTATACGGCAGAGGCGGCAACAGATGAATCGACTTTGGCAAAACCAACCCCAACGATTCAATCTGTTTCGCCGTACGTGGGTGAACAGGAAAAATCATAGGCAGACGCTGCGCGGCACGAGACAAACCGGACAGCACCCGATCTAAGGTATCTAAATTATCGACATTAGCAGGGCGATGAAGCGTAACAATTGCATAATTTCGACAAGCAGCTTTAATCGCCTCAACGCTTTTGCTAACAGTCGCTCCCTCACTTAATTTAGCAAGCTCAAAAAATAGATTATCGATCATCACATGGCCGACAAAATGTATCGCAGTATCAGATTTTCCCTCTAAAATAAGATTATCTCGACCGGAAGGCTCTGTCACAAAATACAAATCGCTAATCGCATCAGTCGCCAGACGATTAATCTCCTCGGGCATTCTCCAATCACCACTACGTAACCCCGCCTCAACATGAGCAACACGAATACCGAGCTTTTTCGCGACTAGCGAACACGCAAGTGTTGAATTTACATCGCCAACGACGAGAACCAAGTCTGGTCGGATTTTGGCAACTACTGGCTCGAATGCAACCATCACCTTTGCAGTTTGCTCAGCATGCGTGCCACCACCCGCGTTAAGATGATAGTCTGGATTTGGGATATCTAATTGCTTGAAAAAAACCTCACTCATTTCTTGATCATAGTGTTGCCCAGTATGGATAAGATAATAATTAAAGAAATCTGAAGCCTCCTCCAAGGCTCGAATGATCGGAGCAATCTTCATAAAGTTGGGCCGAGCCCCAGCCACCAGACAGACTGTTATTCTTTGCTTGATATTCATTCAAACCTCTTCCATATCTACGCAATACTGATACGACATCAAATCTTCGATAAATTTATTGTATAAATCTTATTTTCTTTTCATTGAAAATCATGCCAAGTCTTCCAACCGCACTGGATGATATCGAGACACAGCATGAGCCGTTCTCCTTCCAACGACATGCCCCAGCATCTTTGGCGCCAAACCAAATCCTGGACGAACGCTTCTTACAGCATCTGCGGTAATTACCTCACCCACGGCCAAATCTCTAATAAAATACAAGGAACGCCTAAACTTAATATTTTCCAGTTCGCTGGATTTACGTTCATAATCCACTCTTCCAAGGGCGGCCCAGGCTGTTTTACTATCGCAACATAGAGCAGCCATGTCACTAGGCTCTAACGAAAAGCTATCATCGGGGCCACCGCCGTTTCTGTCGAGGGTGAAGTGTTTCTCGATGATCGATGCGCCCATGGCAACGCTGACAATTGCTGTCGTATTATCCAGGGTATGGTCGGAAAGCCCAGTAACTAGTCCAAACCGCGCGATCATATCTGGAATGGTACGCAGGTTGTAATCTTCAGCTGGTGCAGGGTAGCCACTCACGCAATGCAATATGGCAAGATCCTTGCATCCCCCTTCATAGGCAGCATCAATAGCTTCTTGAATCTCCTCGGCATCGGCCATACCCGTTGAGATGATCATAGGCTTACCCGTGCTGGCTACATACTTTATTAAAGGCAAATCCACCGCCTCAAACGAAGCAATCTTATACGCCGGAGCATTCAAGTCCTCCAGCAGATCAACAGCCGTGGCGTCGAAAGGAGAGCTAAAAACAGTTATCCCTAGCGCATGCGCCCAATCAAACAGAGGCTTATGCCAGTCCCAAGGCATATGTGCCTCTTGATACAGTTGATATAAGGTCTTACCATCCCATAGGCCGCCACGGATATGGAATTCCTCTGAATCACCGTCCAGGGTGATCGTATCAGCAGTATACGTCTGTAGCTTGACGGCATCTGCCCCTGCTTTTTTCGCTTCTTCTATGATTTTTAACGCCGTTTCCAATTTACCATTGTGGTTTGCAGAAAGCTCGGCAATTATATAAGGCTCAAACTCAGGGCCAATCATCCGATTGTTGATACAAAAAGATCGATTCAATGAATTCATAATAGTTAACCCTTGAGAGCATCCCACCCTGAGGCAAGGAGGCGATAGCAAATCATGCCAACTTGCTGACCGTGAATGAAACATTGATCTCTTAAAAAGTCTTCTCGTTCAAAGCCCAGAGACTCATGGAAGGCGATGGAAGCCAGATTAGTGGTCAGCACCTGCCCATACACTTTACGAATACCGAGATCTTCAAAAGCATACGCAAGCGCTGCCAGACCCAGCTTTCGTCCGCTGCCTTTTGGCGCGCCCGGCACAGCGTAAAACCCCCAATCTGCCGAAACGCCAGATTGAATATTGCTGAACTGCACGTAACCCAGAGGCTGCTTTTCCTCCTCGACGATCAACAGACGACGGGTTGGATCTTTACTCGCCTGAGCAAACCAATTTGTATGTTCTTCCAATGAGATCTCATGCTGAGTCAGCATATGCTGACGAACAGAAGGATCGTTACGCCATGAGAGCACCATTGCTAAATCGCTCTCCTGCATCTTACGGGCGACGGGCCCCGATAATGTAAAAGCGACGCTCATCGTATCAACTACACGCAAGGCGCCAGTGCCATCGGCAATAAACCGAGTCGCCTCGCTCAACACCGATAATAGGGACCTTTCGTTGCTGATACACGGTTGCGACAGCTCAAGCAGCATACTGGGTATCTGCTCGACAACGTGAGGGACCAGCACAGCCTTACGTTCAAGCAGCGCGTTAGCACCAGCCTCCTGGTTAGCCGCGAGCACCAGAATCAAGCTCGGCAATCCCAGACAGCAACGCTCCCAAGCAGTGCCTCCCGCTGCGCCGATAGCCAGATCAGCCTCTGCCATCAACTGTGCCATGTTTGAAACACCGCATACTACTTCTGTAGGGTGCGGCATGTCGGCAGCCAATCTGCGGACATGATCTAGCCAAGGAGCATTTGCCCCCATTACGACAGTGATCCGGACGTCGTTGATCAGCGGCTTGCTTGCGATAGCTTGCAGGACTTTTCCTGTCACGTCATCTTTGTCCACACCGCCCATCGTGATCAGCAGATGCCGTAAGCCAGGATGCTCTGCACGTCTCTGCAGGCTATAGGGGCGCCATTGGGCGAACTCTGGCCTCAGCAGGGCATAGCTCGGGCCGATCAACTTAGTCGCATGCGCTGGTATCAGTTCTGCATAATCAGCTTCTTGCCGGCCCAAATTCTGATCAAGCAAAAGGTCACAGTTGTGAGGACGATCTGCCAGATCGTCAACCACCATCAAGTGTTGACAGGCGGAACGCAACAGGCCTTCCCAATGCTGATCCAATGCATAATGATCAACAACCATCCACCATGCGATTGGATTTTTACCTACGCAATCATCAATGGCAGCCAAAGTATCATGCGCATCCATTTCTTGAGTAATACCCGCACCCAACCAGGCAGCATGCGCTGTCTGCGTCACAGTCACAACAGACGGCGAACCGGATTGAAGTGGTAGCAGGATGGCGTCATGTCCACGCTGCTGGATGAAGTCCCCCAGATGACCTGGATGCGCCCTACAAATGAAATGGCATTGCACGCCACGTTCACGCAAGACATCGGCAAGCGTCAGGCAGCGCATGACGTGGCCTGTGCCTATGTCAAGCGAGGCATCGGAACGAAAGATTACGTGCATAGTAAAAACAGCACATCAGACCGCATACACAGGATTCAATTCAGCCGCTTGAATCCAGCATGGCATACAGGGCCCTTTAGAAGGGCATCTATGTCACGTCCATTTTCACACTCTCTCACCAGCGCAAACACTGGGTCAAGCGCATCAAAATAAGCATTTATCACATCCGGTGTGTGGGCAATACAAGCATAACAACTGTTACCCGCGAGAAATCCTTTGGCCAGCATTTCTTGCGTAATCAGCGTCTTGTATTTCAAGGCATGCGGGCTTTCAAAGGAATAGCCCGCCAAGGCCGGTAGCCCCCAGTGGCTGATTTTCAAACCATGCTTATCTGCCAACCCTTGCCATTTTTTCCGAACTTCCAGTCCAATGTCAGTAATGGTCTCCCATGACCGCAGGCGCTCCATCACTTCCAGCGTTTTCAATCCTGCCACAGAACCGATACGCTCTGTCCAGAAGGTACTGCTGATAAATGTAGTTTGCGCTGCTTCCATGATTTCACGGCGGCCAATCGTGGCTGTGACGGCATAGCCATTGCCTAGTGTCTTACCGAACATTGCGATGTCGGGTTCCACTCCATAAAGCTTGTGCAGACCACCGAATGTCTGGCGAAAGCCCGAGGTACATTCGTCAAAGATGAGTACGATGCCATGATCACTGGCAAGCTGGCGCACTCGATGCAAAAAATTGTCCTGTGGCCCCATGTTGCGCGAGACTTCCATCTTGATGACACCAATGTCATGATCTCGCACCAGGGCCTCAAGCCCAGAAAAATCGTTGTAATTGAAAGGCAGTGTCGTACCACGCAAGCCGGCGGGCACCCCGTTGGGTTCAAGACCCGGAAGCAAGTGACCTGCCAGATGGGTTTCATCCCCCAGGTTGGCAGACAGATACCAATCATGCCATCCGTGGTAGCCGCAAATCGCCACTTTATCCTTACCTGAGGCAGCTCGCGCAATGCGAATCGCCACCGCATTCGCCTCCCCCCCCGTACGCGCAAAACGCACCATGTCAGCCCAGGGGTGTAGCGCCACCAAGCGTTCGGCAAGATAGACTTCCTCTGGCGCATTGAAAGTTGACATATTGCCAAGATCGATCACCTGCCGTACTGCATCATCGACTTCAGGATGGCCATAACCCAAAGTATTGGTGCCAATGCCCATGATCGACATATCAATGTATTCACGGCCATCCAGATCCCATACTGTGCAGCCTTTAGCTTTGCTGAAGTACGCCGGCCACTGCTCGGGCAAAAACATCTCTGCCCGTTTCGACAACAGCATATTACCCCCGGGGATAACCTGCTTGGCTCGTTTCCACAACTTCTGACCAGTGCCCATGATGGCCCCTTCGTTACGCTCAATTGCTTGATTTGCGGTAAACAGTCCGGGGTGTGCCTTTTGTAGCGCCACGACCTGTTTCCACGAAAAATTAATATCAGGAGAAAAATGCTTGAATACTTGTGTCACAACCGTGAGATCAGCCGGCTCATCGACTGTCCAGCGCAAACCAGAAAGATCCTTTTCATGGCGCACTACAGCGGTACGAAACCGCCCAGAACAACGTAGATAAGGAGTGACGTGTTCATGGTCAAATGGGTCGGCAGATTCGCATGCCGCACGCTCCAGCGCCTCTCTCGTGAACACCTCTGTATCCAAACCATCTGGATAGCTTGGCGGATCGATATTGCTGACATAATCCACTGACGCTGTCTTAAACCGATCAATAACGGCATCTACTATTGCTGGATCAATCAGCGGGCAATCTCCTGTCACACGGACAATCACATCCGCCTGTACTTGGCGAGCCGCTTGTAGGTAACGATCCAGGACGTCATGCTCGCTACCCACAAAACAGGTATATCCAAGCGCCCGAACATGATTGCACAACACATCATTTTCCAGGCCTGAGGATGTTGCAACGACAATCTGATCCAGGTGCCGCGCACGCGCCAGGCGAGTGAGTAAGATCTCTATTAGAGGGACACCCTCGATGAGCTTCATGACCTTACCAGACAACCGCGTGGAACCCATGCGCGCCTGGACAATTGCAACAACTTTCATTCGAGCTTCCAAAGCGAAGGATTCAATAGATTAATATCCTGCGTCTGCAAGGACTGATAACCATCCGGGACCGGGCCAGCATCAGAGACTGTCAGAATCTCGTTCAATTGCCGCTCACTATCGACCCCCAACACCACTTTTTCTATACCGTCTGCGTGCAGGATGTATCGCAAGCATGCTTCCAAAGGCGTAAGGTGGTTTTCATCCAGCCAGACGTCCCATGCATCCCATAGCGCGGCCCACCGCTCAAAATAGGCAGGGCGTCGTGTGCGATGCATCAGCAATAATCCCTGAAGGAATACAGAGCGAACATGCAGCTCGACGCCCTTCCGCTTTAAACGCTCCATCCAACCTGACTTCAAGAGCCTGGAGTCAAGAATATTCAAAGGCGCTTGCACGATATCAAAATCAAATTCCGGAATCAACAAATCTAGATCCGATGGATCATAGATAGATATGCCGATTTTGCATACGGAGTCTTTAGAAATCTGTTCCTGCAAAGCACGATATAGAGACGGCCCCGATGCTTCCAGCAACTGTTCAGGTCGATGCAAAAGTAGACCATCCAGGCGGTCAAGTCCCAAGCGAGAAAGCGAGCCTTGAATTTGCGAATCCACCCAAGCTGAAATTTCAGCATCCGGCATATCAGGAATTTTGGGCAACTTACTGATCACATCAAAGCCATGAACATTTGCCTGACCTAGAACCTGCTCACTTCCACCATAGGCGATTGCGGTATCGATTGCTGTGATGCCGCCGTTCCTGCCTCGTTTCAGGATGCACCGCACCTCTTCATGGCCAGGCTGGCCCACGGCATTAGCTACACCGTAGTTCAACCCAAACTGAGCTGTTCCCAATATTATTCTAGATGTTGCACGCGGCATACCGTAACCACTCTCACTCACGCTGGGTCAGCTTTCTAAGCACGGATACCGCCACCCACTCCTGATCATCATCAGTATATTTCCCATCTGCATGAGAACTTAACTCATGCGAATAACAAATATATGCCGGATTCCAATCAAACAGCCGCCGGCAATCCATTTTAAACGAGCTCACACCAGCCTTATGATGATAAGGTCTCGCCATAGGGAATGGCGAATAGAAGTCATGAATGATGATCCACCCATCCGTCTTCAGAACACGATCAGCCTCGCTCGCAATTCTGAACAGGTCATCACGATCACATAAATAGAGACAAAACCCGAATATCACTATATCAAAGGAGCGTTCATCAAACGGCAAGGAATCTGCAGTTCCCTGCACCACAGAAAGCCCTCGACTTCTTGCGGCGTCAACAGCCAGCTTAGAAGGCTCAATACCTTGAACACACTTCATCTGCCCATGATTTTGCAGCCATTCCAGACGACCGCCGGCACCGGCCCCAACCTCCAAGATGGAAAGCCCCAAAGGCGTTATTTCCACTTGAGAAATATTCATCACCTTCTGAACAACAGGATCATCTGAGAAATCTCTCGAAAGCGATTTTTCGGCATTCCTATTGAACCAAGCGTCTCCCTCAGACTCCAGGAATACCGCTTTCTGATTTTTTATTCCATTATCCATGCAGGCCCCTCTTCAAAGCATCTACAACCGTCTCTTGTTGCAACTCACTTAAACTCTGGAACATGGGCAAACTGATTGCTTCGGCGTAGTAGCGCTCGGCCTCGGGAAAATCGCCAGTCTTGAAACCCATAGCCTGATAGTAAGGTTGAGTATGAACAGGAATATAATGAAGGTTGACGCCAATGCCTTGGGCACGTAGCGACTCAAAAACCTGGCGGTGCGTGATGGGAGCGATCCGGCCAAGTTTCAACCGGATCACATAAAGATGCAAACCAGAATAGCTGTCTGCATGCTGCCAGGGCGTAGTAACTGGCAAGTCAGCCAGCAGAGTGTCGTAGCGACGGGCTAATTGGTGGCGACGAGCCACGTACTGATCGAGGCGCTCCATTTGGCTGACGCCTAACGCAGCTTGCAAATCAGTCATGCGATAGTTGTAGCCCAATTCGGTCTGCTGATAGTACCAAGGACCATCTGGCTCATGGGTCATCAGATCGGGATCACGGGTAATTCCATGGCTTCGATACAGCGCCATCCTGGAAGCCAGTTTCTCATCATTGGTCAAGGCCATGCCGCCTTCCGCAGTGGTGATTATCTTGACCGGATGGAAACTGAAAACGGTAACGTCACTATAGCGACAATTGCCAATAAACTCATCGCAGTATTTACCACCAATGGCATGCGAAGCATCTTCAATGACCTTGAAGCCATAGTGCTTGGCCAAAGCATGAATGGCTGCCATGTCGCAGGGTTGGCCGCACAGATGTACGGCCACCAAGACCTTGGGCAACCGTCCTTCACGCGCAGCCCGCTGCAATTTACATTCCAGCGCGACGGGACAAAGGTTGTAGGTGCGCGGATCTATTTCCACGAAATCCACCCGCGCACCGCAATACAAGCCGCAATTGGCGGAAGCAACGAAAGTGATCGGTGTCGTCCACAGCCAATCCCCCGGCCCCAGCCCCAATGCCAGGCAAGCAATGTGCAAGGCCGAAGTCGCGCTATTGACGGCCACGGCATGCTGCGCACCGACTTTCTCAGCGACAGCTTGCTCGAAGGCCGGAACCTTTGGTCCCTGCGTCAAAAAATCCGATTGCAATACCTCCAGTACCGCTGCTATATCGGCTGGGGTGATGTCCTGACGACCATAAGGAATCATGGCTCAGATCCTGCCGATCTTGTCAGCGTTAACCTCTACCCAGGCCCTCAGGGTCTCTACCGACATCCATTCGGGATTGGTGTCACTGGCATAGGTGAAGCCTTCAGGCACCTTTTTCCCTTGTTTGATCCTCTCGGGAGAATCACACCAGCCATTAATAGCGGGCAAGATCTTATAGTGCTCGGGATACTCATAGGTATAGTATGAGTCCTCCGCACCGATCATCTGCTCATGCAGTTTTTCTCCTGGTCGGATTCCGATGATTTTATGTACGGCCTGCGGCGCAATCACCTTGGCAAGGTCTGTGACTTTCATGGACGGAATTTTCTTTACATAGATTTCCCCCCCCACCATATCGTCAAACGCATGCCAGACCAATTCCACCCCCTGTTCCAGAGAGATCATGAAACGAGTCATTCTCTCGTCTGTAATCGGCAGCTCACCGCGATCACGGACCGACATGAAGAAGGGAATCACCGAACCACGTGAGCCCATGACGTTGCCATACCGAACCACGGCAAACCGAGTGCCATGCGCTCCAGAGTACGAATTTCCCGCCACGAATAGTTTGTCCGATGCCAGCTTCGTCGCACCATATAGATTGATCGGACTGCTGGCTTTGTCAGTGGACAAGGCAACGACTCGCTTGACCCCCTGGTCGATGCAGGCATCGATCAGATTCATGGCCCCCATGACGTTGGTCTTCACGCATTCGAAGGGGTTGTACTCGGCCGTTGGCACAATCTTGGTCGCCGCCGCATGTACGACATAATCAACTCCGTCCAATGCACGATACAGACGATCCTTGTCCCTCACGTCACCAATGAAAAACCGCACTCTAGAATCATCACCATATATTTTTGCCATTTCCCACTGTTTCATCTCATCCCGGGACAAGATGATGATGCGCCGTGGGTTATAGCGCGCCAGAGTCATAGGCACGAACGTGTGACCAAAGGATCCGGTACCGCCGGTGATCAGAATAGTTTTTTCTTCTAGCATAGTGTTCATATGGCCTATGTTTCAAGCAGTATCAGCCGTTTTTGAAAACGATTAATTATCTATCAGATACGATTTCGGCATATGAGCCGATTCTCGATATCCGCCCTTGCTGCAACTCAACGATCAGATCACAGCGCTGTAAAGTTGATAATCGATGAGCAATATTCAATACCGTCAGACCGCTCCCTAGATGATCTATAGCATCCATCACCGCCCGCTCGGTTTTATTATCCAGCGCGTTAGTGGCCTCATCAAAAACCACTCTATAAATCATGCCGAACCCAACAAACGCGATCAAGGACATCAGGGGATCAACAGCCACCAATGCCAACAAGATGGCTATCAGGATCACGGCACTGCTCGATAAGGTCAGGACAGGCGTTAAAAAGCTACCGATCACGATATTAACTTTGGTCGTGATCCCTCTGATGATTTCGCTGCTATTACGAGACACATGCACAGCATAAGGCTAGTACAAAGTGCGTTTATAAATCTGGTAACTAAAATCCGCTCCGACTGCGTGAGACAGCTTGGCCTGCGCGTACAACAAGAGCAGCCGCATCCCGCCAGCCAGCAAGGCCGCCGCAATAAACGTAACGGTAATCGGCAATAACAACGCCTCAGGGCGGGTGATCCGTAACCATGCCAGCACCGGCTGAATTGCCGGATAGGAAAACACCTTTTCCGGCTGAGTGAGCACCCCCAGGAAGGGCAGCACGGCCCCCAGGCTCAGCACCTCGGCAAAAGAGGCCAGCACCATCAGAACCAGCAGAACGACAAGCTGCCGCTTACGCCGGGCAGCGAGGTGTGTCCAAAACCCCTGAGCCAGTTGCAACATAGTCACTACTGAGCCCCTTTGACCAGCAGACTCAACAGGCGCCGGGCGCTATCGCCCTGCCCATACAAGGCCTGCGCGTCACGCTTGAGTGTATCGGCCCCCAGCATCGCATCCCGGATGCGCCCCGCATCCGCCCCAACCAGCACATTCGCCCCCGCCTCCACCAACTCAACCCACTCCGTTTCATCCCTCAAGGTGACACAGGGTTTCCCATGGAAATAGGCTTCCTTCTGCACCCCGCCAGAATCCGTAACGACCATGCGGCAATGCGATTCCAGCCACACCATTTCCAGATACCCGACAGGTTCCACCACACGGATCGTATCCGGCAGGTTCAGATGAAACTGCGCCAACTGTTTCCGGGTCCGAGGGTGCAGGGGCAGCACGACAGGCAAGCTGGATTCTGCCAGCCCGGCCAGAATGCCTTGCATCCGCTGGGCGTCATCCGTGTTTTCGGCCCGGTGGATGGTGCACAAGGCAAAGTCACCGATTTCCAGTGCATCGAACCATTCCGGCTTTCTAGCCAATGCCTTGTAGTACAAGGCTGCGTCATACATGACGTCGCCCACCACATGGACCTTTGAATCCGCAACGCCTTCTTTCTGCAAATTGTGCTGCGCGACCTGGGTCGGCGCGAACAGCAGGTCGGCCACATGATCCGTCAGCACCCGATTGATTTCCTCGGGCATCCGGCGATTGAAAGACCGCAGCCCTGCCTCGACGTGGGCGACCGGCACGTGCAGCTTGGCGGCGGCAAGCGCACCCGCCAGCGTGCTATCCGTATCGCCATAGACCAGGACCCAGTCGGGTTTCTCCTGAACGATCAGCGCATCCAGCTTTTCCAGCATGCGGCCGGTATTCTGTCCGTGAGATCCACCGCCCACCCCCAGATGATGATCCGGACGGGGGATGTCGAGTTCATCGAAAAACACGTCGGACATATTGGCGTCGTAATGCTGGCCGGTATGGACCAGAATCTCGCGCGCGGCTGGATATTGTGCGGACAGCACACGGGATACCGTGGCAGCCTTGATGAACTGCGGGCGGGCCCCGATGACGGTCAGCAGCTTCATCGGCGGAACCTCAGGTAGATGTCTTTCAGCATGGTCCACAGTTTGATTTCACTGGGATAAGCCGTATGGGGCCGCTCGGGCCGGTTCAGGTAGTCTTGCAACTGGGCTTCGGTCCATCCCATCTTCTTCAGGAAATACTCGCGGTCATCATCCAGGTCCGCCTGGCTGGGATAGGGGATGTTTTCCAGATCCCGGATCGCGTCCTCACGCGTCATCTGTCCGGCCACGATCAGGGTGGAAAAATGCACCCGGCGTTTGTCCGCACCGAATTTCTGCGGCAGCAGATAGCCCTGATAGAAGCGGGTAAAAATGGATTCATAGTGCTTGTAGGGATACGGTTTATAGCCATGGGATTCCTGCAAGGCCCGCATGGCGTCGAACTTGTTGTATTCCATCAGGTTCAGGATCTGGCTCCATTTGATCCGCCGGACGAATTCGGCCCACACATACTGCAGGGTACCGAAAGTCGGCAATGTCCGGATCTTCACATTTCCATGCGCTTTGGCAATGGCCCGGATGTTGCGCTGATCGTGCTTAAACCAGTTCCAGGATTTTGGAATGCTGAGGCCTTCGGTTGCCTGGTTCGATCCGGACAGGATCCATTTCACCCCATGATGGGTCGCCTGCTGGTAGTTCACCGCCAGCATGGCATTGTCGTACAGCAGTTCGACGTCGATCACGTCGGCATCAAAGAACGCCTGCATCAGCGCCCGGTATTCAGGCCAGTCGATCACGTGGGTATGCAGGTCCACCCCCAGGCCCTGCACCAGGTTGGCGATGTTGTTCTGCGCCAATTCAGAGTTCCAGCCGTTGTCCATATGGACGGCCAGCGGGCGCAGGCCCAGTTCCACCGCGCGCACCAGCACCCAGGAGCTGTCCACCCCACCGGAAACACCGACGATGCAGTCGTACCGCTTGCCCTGGCCATCGCGCTTGACCCGTGCCACGAAGGCATCCAGTTGCTGCTGTCGAGCGACGGGATCGGCATGAATGATATGGCCGGAATTCTCAAGAAAGCTTGTGCAGTAGTTGCACACGCCCTGCGCGTCGAACTGGATGTCGCCCGCGCTGGTGTCCATGACACAGCGGGTACACATCTGATAGGGTCTGCTCATGCTGAGACGTCCAGAATGCGCTCCAGATCCTGGTAGCGCGGGTAGGTAATCAAAACAGCCCGGTGCGGGCCATGAAAGACGAACATCGATCCGGCGGCCACTGCGGATGCGCCCGCCAGGACGGCATCACGGAAATGATCCAGGCTGCCGGCACCGCCCAAGGCAATGACGGGTACGGACACGGATTGCGTGAGCTGCCGGATCAACCCCGTGTCATAGCCCGTCATCATGCCATCGCGATCCGCGTCGTTCAGCAGGATCTCACCCGCACCGGCCTCGACCAGGCGCTGTGCATGACCCAGCCAGTCCGGCGACGCGCGCTTGCCCGCGCTGCTGCCATACAGGTGTGGCCGTTTACGCCAGTCGCGCTGGATGTCAATGGACACGATCACACTTTGACTGCCATAGCGGCTGGCGATCCGCGTCACCAGATCAGGATCCGAGAGCACGGCAGTCTGCAGGCAGATCTTTTCCACCCCCAGGTCGAAAATCCGGGCGGCCTGGTCCAAAGTCCGGATACCGCCGCCGTAGGCCAGGGGCATGAAGCATTCCCCCGCAAACAGCTCGATCGTCTCGAAATCCGGACCTTTTCCGGACCGGGTCGCCTCGATGTCCAGCACCATCAGCTCATCGACTTCCTTTTCATTGAAGATGCGGATGGCGTTGGTGGGATCGCCCACGTACACAGGGTCTTTGAAACGCCGCGTCTTGACCAACCCGCCGTGACGCAGCAGCAGGGCGGGGATGACTCTATGCCGCAGCATTGACCCACCCCACGAAACGACGCATCATGGCCAGGCCGAAGCGATGGCTTTTTTCCGGGTGGAACTGCGCACCGAACAGATTGGTCTTTGAAAACGCGGCAACGAAGTCGCCGCCGTAATCGCAGGTGGCCACCACATCCTCCGGGTCGCGGCACTGGATGCGGTACGAGTGCACGAAATAGAACCGCGAATCGGGCTCATCAGCCGGCAGCAGGGCATTGTCCTTTGCGATGCGCAAGGTATTCCAGCCCATGTGCGGCACCGGCAGCCGGATGAGTCCAGGATCAGGAAACCGCGTGGCCTGGGCATCGAACCAGCCCAGCCCCGGCAGTTGTCCTTCGTCACTGCCACGGCACATCAACTGCATACCCAAACAGATACCCAGCACGGGCACGGCATGGTCGTTGACGGCATCATCCAGAGCACGGTCCAGACCACGCTCCCTCAACGCGCCCATCCCATGATCGAAGGCGCCGACCCCAGGCAGCACCAACGCTTGCGCCTCGCGCACTTCTTTCGGTGTCGACACGCGGTTGGCCGAAGCACCGGCCTTTTCCAGCATGCGGATGACGGAACGGATGTTGCCGCAACCATAATCAAGCACAGAAATTATTTTCACAATCAGCGTGACCTTTGTTCTTCAGACCTGCGCCACTGCAGCCGGCCTGCCGCCGTATCGCCTGGACAGCATCAGATACACCACATACATGCCCGCATAACCGACGCCATACGCAATTAGCGTCGGGCGGTAGGAATCGAAGCCATACAGAACCGCGATCACCATGCCCAGCAAAACGCTTTGCCAGATCAGATCCGCCTGTTGCTTTTGCGCCAGAAAGAAGGTGTAGCTCAACGGGCTGGCGATGAAACGCAATGCAAATAATGGCACCAGCCAGACGGCCATCATCCCTGCCAAGCGCCAAGGCTCGCCGAACACCAGGGCAAAGACCGGCTCAGCCAATGGCACCGTGACCAGCACCAGGCCAAACGACAGTAGCGCCAGGATACGGAAGGTTCGGCGATAGACCTGTTGGCAGTGACCGTGTGTACGCATTTCCAATCCTGCGTCACGAATGAAAACATCGCGGACAGCCCCGCCCAGGACCGCCAGCGGAGCCCCCAAGGTCCTGGAGGCCAGCGCGAAACAGCCCGCTACATCACCGCCATAACGTGCCCCCAGTACGATCACCGGCAACTGGGCAGCCGAGGCATTGATCATGTCGCTGGGCATCGCCAGCAAGGGAAAGCGCCAATAATTGCGCCAGGCATCAGACCACATGGCCCGCAGTTCACGCCACGTACCGGGCAGATATGCCAGGACAGGCAACAAACCGACTGCCACACACACAGCGACGGCTGTCCCAGCAACCTGAGCGACGACTAGTGATCTAGCCGACGGGTCGATCCAGGCCGCCATAATCTGCAAGCCCGTCACTGCGGCTGCCTGCACCAGCCGGATGACATTCAGCGCATGGATCTGTCCGTTATTAGCGGCCCATGCCTGCCAAACGATGGACAGCGCCGCGCACAGACACATAGGCGCCAGCCAGCCGGTCAAAGTAGCCGGGACTCCGAACAAACCAGCCGGCCATAATCTGACAGCCAGCCAGGTCAGCAGACCCAATAAGCAAGCCATGCCCAACACGACCAGGACTGTGACAGCCACCAGCCGCCCGCGTTCCCTGCCATCTGAGGCCAGACCAAACGCCGCATCCAGCCTGGCGGTCAGGAACAGATTGAGAACGACTGACACCCCATACCAGGCGGCGTACAAGCCGAACTCGGCTGGGACATACAGCCTCGCGATCAACAAGGACCCGAAAATGGGGATCGCCTGAGACAGGGCGGCTCCCGAAAAGACCACGGCCACCCGCTGCCAGTAGGACGAAAGAGGCTTACCGAACATCATGACTCATGTCAGTAATCCGCTTTCAGATAAGGCAGCGTGATCAGCGGTCAGCATCATAGGCTGCTTGTATCCGATTCCCGCTGCAATTCTTCGATCTCCTGTCTCAGGGTTTCGTATTCCCGCAGCTTGATCTTCAGAAAACTACGCGTGAGTTCGGCCTTGGCGGCGATTCCCGCAGGGGTCAGCAGGTAAGCGTAGCCTAGTTTGTTTTCGCTATGGCGAAAGTTCTGCATCTTGATCAGCCCCTTGTCCAGCAAGGCGCGCATGCAGTAATTGGTCTTGCCCAAGCTGATGCCCAAAGCTTGCGACAGGTCGCGCTGACTCAGCCCTGGATCTGCTTCCAGTAAACGCAGAACTTTCAGGTGACTTTCTTCGTAAACGCCGTCAGTCATCTTTTCAGAAACGGATGATAATCACCTGCCAACGGCGTTAGGGATGCGCTACGAATGGCAGACACAGTCTGGATGGCGGTACGATTTTCTTCCAGGCCAAAACCCTGGCCTGCCAGGATCCCCTCGTAGCTGCGGGTATGTAGATCCGTGAAGCCGCCGGAAAATTCAATTTCCTGTCCGTCCACGGTGATGGATCGATAGGTGCGCTGGCCAATCGCCTTTTGCGCATCGGGGACATCGTTGTAGTCCACGGACAGGAACCAGCGCACCCGCGCGTGTTCATATTCCAGATAACCACCTGCGTGGGTTTCCGCATTGGCATGCACCACATTGGCCTGCAGGTCGCCAAAGATATAGTGCAGCATGTCGAAGAAATGCACACCGATGTTGGTGGCAATGCCGCCGGATTTCTTCACATCACCCTTCCAGGACTGCAGATACCAGTGGCCGCGAGACGTGATGTAGGTCAGGTCTACTTCGTGTTTGGTGTCTTTCTTCTGCGTTGCAACCTGGTCTCGCAGAGCCACAATAGCTGGGTGCACGCGCAACTGCAGGATGGTATTGACCTTATGGCCCGTGTCGCGCTCGATTTCCTGCAATCCGTCGATATTCCAGGGATTCAGCACCAGCGGTTTTTCGCAGATGGCATCCGCGCCGGACCGCAGGGCGAAGCGCATATGCGAGTCGTGCAGATAATTAGGCGAACAGATCGAGACATAATCAATACGATTGTCGTCACCTGCACGGCGCATCTTGTCCACGTGCCGGTCAAAACGCTCGAATTCCGTGAAGAATTCCGCCTCTGGAAAATGACTGTCGATGATGCCGACCGAATCATTGGGATCCAGAGCGGCCACCAATTGGTTGCCGGTATCTTTGATGGCCTTCATATGACGCGGGGCAATGTAGCCAGCGGCGCCGATCAGGGCGAAATTTTTCATGTCTCTCGTTCGGGTTGGATAAGAAAGTTGTGAATCAGGCTGGTTGGCATTGCGCCACAGCATCAACAACGCGACCAATAGCCGCATCGTCCATATACGGATGCATCGGCAAACTCATCACCCGCTCGGCCACCGCATCGCCGACCGGCAGCGCAACGCTGTCATCCGCCACGGCGGGCTGCCGATTCAGGGGAATGGGGTAATGCACGGCAGTAGGAATGCCGGCGTCCTTCAGCGCAGCCTGCACGGCGGCGCGCTGGCTGATCTGCACGGTGTATTGCGCCCAGGCGCAGACGTTGTGGGTCTCGATGACCGGCGTGGCCTGGACGCCCGCCGCATTGAACAGTCGGGTGTAGGTGTCCGCCACGCGCTGGCGGGCGGCGATTTCATCGTCCAGCACGGCCAGCTTCGGCAGCAGGATGGCGGCCTGCAGGGTGTCCAGGCGGCTGTTCACGCCGACGCGGATGTGGTGGTAGCGGCGATCCTGCCCGTGGCGGGCGATCTGGCGCAGCACGACCGCCAGGGCGTCGTCGTTGGTGAAGATCGCGCCGCCGTCGCCGTAGCAACCCAGGGGTTTGCTGGGGAAGAAGCTGGTACAGGAAATCGTGGACAGGTTGCCGCTTTTGCGGCCTTTGTAGCTGCCGCCCAGGCTTTGGGCGGCGTCTTCGATCACCGTCAAGCCATGCTTGTCGGCGATGACATTGATGGCGTCCATGTCGGCGCACTGACCGTACAGGGACACGGGAATGATGGCGCGGGTCCGGGGGGTGATGGCGGCTTCCAGTTTGGCCGGGTCCAGGACATAGGTGCGCGGGTCGATATCCACGTAGACAGGCTTGGCGCCCAGCAGGGCGACGGTCTCTGCCGTGGCGATGTAGGTGAATCCGGGGGTAATGACTTCGTCGCCCGGCCCGATGCCCAGCGCCATCTGGGCGATCTGCAGGGCGTCGGTGCCATTGGCGACGGTAATGCAGTGCTTGGCGCCGGTATAGTCGGCCAGGCGTTCTTCCAACTGGGCGACTTCAGGCCCCAGAATGAACTGGCCGTGCGCCAGCACGCGCTGGATGTTGGCATCGATGTCGGATTTCAGGCGCTGGTATTGGGCGTGCAGGTCGACGAATTGCATGGTTTCGCTTCAGTTGGGTTCAAAGGCGGGTGCAGTGGCCGTCGGTCAGACGATAGGTGGCGCCGGTATGGGTGCAGATGGCTTCGCCGTCGCCGGTCAGGGGCAGGTCCAGTTGTTCGCCATGTTCGCTCATCCAGCCGATCTGGCGGGCGGGCACGCCGACCATCAGCGCGTAGGGTTTGACGTCTTTGTTGACGACGGCGCCCGCGCCGATGAAGGCGAATTCCCCGATGGTGACACCGCAGACGACGGTGCAATTGGCGCCCAGGGTCGCGCCCTTTTTGACCAGGGTGTCGCGGTATTCGCTTTTACGCTCGATCAGGGACCGGGGGTTGTAGACGTTGGTGAACACCATGCTGGGGCCGCAGAACACGCCTTCTTCCAGGGTGACGTTGTCGTAGACGGAGACATTGTTCTGGATCTTGCAGCGGTCGCCGATGACGACTTTGTTGCCGACGAAGACGTTCTGGCCCAGGGACACCCCGGCGCCGATGCGGGCGCCGCCGCAGACATGGACGAAATGCCAGATGCGGGATCCTTCGCCGATCTGGGCGCCCGGATCGACGATGGCGGTCTCGTGCTGGGTGTGGGACATGGTGTGCGGATCTTCAGATTTTGGGCGCGCTACCGCCGTGCTGTGAGACGATCAGCAAGCGCTTTTTGGGTTGTTCAAGTCGTGAACGCGATAGTACACCAGGCGGATGCTGCTTGAAAACACCTTGCCTGTGAAACAGAGCCACCCCCCCCTCCTCTTCAGGCTTTCCACAATAGGCAATTTGGTCCACCTGCTGGCCATGCGACAGGTTGTCGTCGTTACTATGACTTTGCCTCTGAATACACCTGACGGCGTGGTCATCCCTTCCGTCTAAGTGCTACACCAGAGACTGGAAAATCATACCCGTTTCGGGTATAGTTTGGAGATCGAAATGACGCACACCCTCAAGCGGAAGGACTTTGCGCGCTGGCTACCGCACGCTGGTATCGGCCAGGATCGGCAGCCGCTATGTATTTCTGCATGGGTTCCCGAAAAACGAGAAGGCGAACATCACGCATGACGAAATGAAGGCGCTGCAATTTGCCGGCAAGGTGTTCTTGGGCCTGTCTGCTGAAGCCCTGTCAAAGGCGTTGCAGTTGGGTGTTTTAGTGGAGGTGCATTGTGAGCAAGATCATTGAATCGCTGCGTAGCGACCTAGCTGCGCTCCATAAAGTTGGCGCGATCGGTAAAGTGACGATGCGCGAGTTCGAAGCGATTTGTCCGCCCCCGGTGAGGGAATTCGGCGCTGCCGACATCAAGCGCTTGCGCGAAGGCTTGAAGTTCAGCCAGCCGGTGTTTGCGCTCCATCTGCATACGTCGGCATCGACCGTGCGCAAGTGGGAGCAAGGCGAAACCCACCCCACTGGCCCGGCGCTCAAACTGCTGAATATCATCGCCGACAAGGGCTTGCAGGCCATCATTTGATGCCCACCGAGCTCGTAACGCAGCAACAAACACCTTGCAACCCAGGCCTGTCCCCATCATCTGCGGACAGGCCTGGTGCTTTTAACGCTGCGGAAGCAGTATCAGTGCATCAAGCCTTGGCTGCCACCCAAGACCATGCTTACCCCCAGCCACACCCCATGCTGCATCTGCCCGCCGCCATGCTGGCCGGTATAGGCCAGGGTGGCGGATGCCTGCCGGCTGATGGGCGCATGCACGCCAATGTCCAGCTGCCCGACATGCCGCGCCATGGGCAGGCCGGGAACATCGAACCATCGGTCAGGATCAGCCCGATAGACCTGGGGACTGCTGAAGGTGTTTCCGCCCCACAGGCTGCGCACTGCCGCCTGGGCGAACAGCCGGGCATCGCCTGGCGGGACGGGCCAGCGGCGTTCCACCTGGATGCCCAGCTGAGTCAGCCAGCGCTGGTCGGTTTGCGCATCCAGCGCCACGGCGGCCAGACCTCCGGTTTCCTGGACGGCGGGCCGCCGCAGATGCAGCCAGGCGGTGCGCGCCCATGGGGTAGCGGCCCAGTCCCCCAGCGCCAGCGGCGGCGTGGGGCGAATGTCCACCCACAGCTGGGTCAGGGCCGCACGGGCGCGCGCGTTCAAGGCGGATTCCGCCGGATCGGCCTGGCGGCTGATACGCGCCCGATGATGGGACTGGGCGGCGCCTAAAGTCAACGTGACCGATGGATCGCGGTACTGTGCGCCCAGCCCCAGGTGCGCTGCCTGATCGCGCAGGCGATAGGTGTCGCCATCGCCCGCGGCGGCGTGGCCAGATGCTGTGCGCTGGCGGCCATCCTGCCAGCCGGCGAAAGCAGTCACATGCCAATTCCTACCCCAGGGCCGGCTGACGCCCAATTGCAGGCCGCTGGTATCGCGGTCGTCCCCTGGCAGGCCGTGCTGGTTGCGCCGTTCGGTATTGGCGGCCCAGGTCTGCGCCCAGGCCTGGCCGCTGCCGGTATGGGCCAGGGCCGATTCCCGCAGAAAACGGCTGTCATCCAGCAATGCGCTGCGCCAGCTGGGATCTGCAGTGTTCAGACCTTTGGCGTTATAGCGCAGGGTCAGGCCGACGGATTGCAGGCCGTAGTCCAGAACGGGATCCAGGTAGCGTGCGGGGCTGTTGAGTACCCTGGCGAAACGTCCGCCACCGCTGCTGATGCCCACGGGGGTGAGGGCGGCAGGGTCGGATGCATGGATGGGAACATAGTCCAGGCCGCCGTCCGCCCGGATGATGTCGTAGCGGGTATTGGGCGCCCACTGACCGGGGATGGGGTCCAGCCATAGCTCTCCCGCCAGGCGGATGGACCCCAGGGACTGCAGGGCGGGCTCACCCAGGCCAATGGGGATGCGGGTCCGGGCGCTGTCGGCCAGCTGCAAGCGATTGCCGAACCACAGGGAACCCGGCGTGCCAGGCGATCCGGGCTGCAGATGGCCTGCCACCAAGGCATCCAGGATCAGGCCCGTACCGGACAGCACGGTATCCGGGCGGGCATGGATGGCGCCAAACCAGAACTGGCCCATGGCGATGCCGCCCTGCCCGATTTGCAGGCCGCCCTGGCGCAGGTCCAGCGCATGCGCCGGGGCGAAACCGGACCCCAGCAGGCGCAAGGTCCCGGCGCCGTCTTTGATCAACGGAATATCGGCGGTGATGCCGCCCCGCCAGGTTGCCATGCCCTGGTCCACCCGCAAGGTGGCGGTCGGATCGGTGGCGGCGGACGGCGTCACACCCCAGGCCCCCGGCACCAGGGGCGCGATGGCCGCAAAGGGCCGCGCCTGCAGGTGCTGATCGACGGTGATGCCATCGACCAGGTCCAGACGGGTGCCGCCCGCCATGTCCAGGGTATTGGCGATATGACCCAGCGCGGGGCTGGACTGCAGGCCCAGACTGCCTTGCAGTAGCGCGGTATTGCCGCGATAGCGGTTGGCGCCGGACAGCGCCAGGTGGCCTGCGCCCAGTTTCAGCAAGAGGGATGGGGGATGCATGCCGGGGATCAGCGTATCCTCGCAAATATCGCTGCCCAGTCCTGTCGGGGTGCAGATGGATCCCTGGATGAGCAGACTTTGCCCATGGGCGACGCTAAAGCCGCTGTTTTGCTCCAGCAGCAGCGGGCGGACGATGGCCTGGGTGCCGGGCGGCTGGAACAGGTCGCCCTGCAAAGCAAAAGGCGCCGGGGACGGATCCCACGGCGCCTCGGGCACGACCGGCATCGGTTGGGCAATCAGAGGTGGCGGCAGGCCCAGGCAGGCGCACAAAATGGCAGTGTGTCGGATTGACATATTCATTTCCTATAAAGACGAATAGTCACGAAATGTGACGACCCATCTTGTCAAGCAAATTGGCAGAATCCGCAATCGGGATTGACTCGATACCGCCGCCCCTGCCACGCGGGCGGAACAGGGGTGATAAAGATGGCTGTTCCACCCAATCACTGCGGCAAGAGCCAGTAGAATGGCCTTCGATCTCTATTCCTGTCGCCCTGCCCCATGATCCCCAATCCGGCCACCCGGCTGTCGGTCTGGATGTCCGCCAGCGCCGCGCTGTTTTTTTTGCTGATGCTGTCCGCCCCCAACGGCTATTCCTGGGGCGGGGGCCTGCTGCTGCTCGGCGGGTTGGCGGCGTGGGCCTGTTCCAGGCGGTGGCGACCGGCTTGTGCGGTCAGCCACCCGGCACAGGCGTCTGAATGTCATGCGCCGTGGACCATCCAGGACCGCACACTGCTGATCCTGTTGCTGGCGGTATTCCTGATCAATGCCCTGGCGGTGATCTGGCACGGCGATTCAGGCAAATATCTGGACCAGGGGGTGCGCTACCTGCTGGCGATCCCCATTCTGTGGGGGCTGCGGCAGGCGCGGCTGCGGCTGGACTGGATCTGGGCCGGGCTGGCGCTGGGCAGCCTGGGCGCGGCGGGGGTGGCGTGGTGGCAGGTGCATGCACTGGGTCATGTCCGTGCCGAAGGCTTTGTCACCAGTGCGATTCCCTTTGGGGACATGGCGCTGATGATGGCGTTCTGGTGCGTGCTGGGGGCGACGCTGTTTGCGATCCGGCGCCGTCCAGGGTGGATGGTTTTTCTGCTGATCGGGGCCTTGGCCGGGGCCTATGCCTTTATCGCATCGGCCACGCGCGGCGGGATGGTGGCCATCCCCGTCCTGATCGTGCTGGCCGCCCTGGCGCTGATGCGCCGTGGGCACCGCCGCCAGTTGCTGGCGGGCGCAACGTTGCTGACCGTGGCCGTAACGCTGGTGGTTGTCTTGTCGCCGGCGGGTCAGTTAGCCGAACGACGCTTCAACGAGGCCTTTGCAGAGTGGCAGTCCTACAGCCAAGAAGGCAATGCGACCAACAACGTCGGGGCGCGCCTGGAATCCTGGAAGGCTGCACTGATCAGCATCCCCAAACGACCGCTGCTGGGCTGGGGGCATCAGGAATACAAGACGCACCTGGACACGATGGTCCAGGAAAACCGCACACCGCCTTTCGTAGCGGAGCTGTCCAACACCCACAATCAGTTCATCGAGATCTGGCTGCACCAGGGCACGCTGGGCCTGATGGCGTTTCTGGTCCTGCTGATCGCGAGTTTTTGGTATTTCGCCCAGCGCCTGCGCCACGCGGACGCCACGGTGCGCATCCTGGCCTGCTGCGGCGCCAGCCTGCCGGCGGGCTTTGCGGCATTCGGCCTGACCCAGGTGATCCTGGGGCGCAACAACGGGGTGATGTTTTTTCTGGTGTCCCTGGCGGTGTGGTGGGCGCTGATGCGGGAAGCGGAAGGGAAAGCGGACTAATCAGGCTTGTGCAAGGCAAGCATGGCCGCTTCGGGCGCTCTGTCCAGGATGGTGAGCTGTTGCCGGGCCCGACTGTCACAACGGCTGCGGCATGCCCCATCACAGCGGCGTAATCTGCCCGAATTCGACCTGGATGGTCTGGGCGCGGCCCAGGATGTTCAGCAGCAGGGTGACGCGGTCCTTGGACACCGACTGGACCAGGGCCTGGATGCCGGCCAGGGGGGAATCCTGGATCTGCACCGGCATGCCGGGCTGAAAAGGACTGATCTGATCCAGCTGCGCGGATTCGCGCAGGGTTTCGGCCTGCCGAATGGCCTGCACGGCGGCATCGGCCAGGGTGGCGGGCTGAGGGCCGAACATCACCAGGCGGCTGATCCCGACGGTGGAACGCACGACCGACAGCGATTGCGTGGGCCTCGTGGGCCGCAAGAACAGGTAACGGGGGAACATGGGCTCGTGCCCGATGGCGTGCGGCTTTTTGAAGACCTTGAACAGCGGCAGGTAGACCTCGAAATCCTGACGCAGCAGCTGTTCCCGCGCAGTAGATTCCTGACGGGGTTTGGTGTGGGCGACATACCAGAGGGCGCTGAGGTCTGCAGACATGAAGAGCCCACCGTTTGCTAAAGATAGGGATATTGTAAAAACAAATCGGCTCAGGCATCGTCTGAGCCGATTTGCAGCGATCCACCCCAGATCAGGGGCGGATCAAAGCATCACGCCTCGGCGTGTTTGGCGGCCTCGACGGCAGCCGTGGTGTCGTGCGGGGCGCCGTTGAAGAACACGTTGAGCAGCACCGCCGACAGGGATGTCAGCAGGATGCCGGATTCGATCAGGGGATGGATGGCATGCGGCATCCACTGGCGGAAGTTCGGGGCGACCACGGGAATCATGCCCATGCCGATGGAAATCGCCACGATCATGGCGTTGTTGCGGTTCTTGACGAAATCCACCCCGCCCAGGATCCGGATGCCGGTGGCCGTGACCATGCCGAACATGACGATGCCGGCGCCGCCCAGGACGACGGTGGGCAAGGATTCCACCAGAGCCGCCAGCTTGGGCAGCAGGCCCAGTATCACCAGGATCACGCCGCTGGCCACGCAGACGAAGCGGCTGCGCACGCCGGTGACGGCGACCAGGCCGACGTTCTGGGAAAAGCTGGAGTACGGGAAGGTATTGAAAATGCCCCCGATCAAAGTGCCCAGGCCGTCGGTGCGCAGGCCGCGCGCCAGGTCTTTCTGGCCGATCTTCTTGCCGGTCATGTCCGACAGGGCCAGGAACATGCCGGTGGATTCGATCAGGATGACGATCATGACCAGAGTCATGGTCAGGATCATCCAGAAATCGAATTTAGGCATGCCGAAGTGAAAGGGCATGACGATGTCCACCCAGTCGGCCTTGGCGACCTTGTCGAAATTCATGATGCCCATCGCGGTGGCGATGATCGCCCCGATGACGATGCCCAGCAACACGGCGATATTGCCCAGGAAGCCCTTGCAGAATTTGGCGATCAGCAGAATGGAGACCAGCACGATGGCGGCCACGCCCACGCCGGTCAGATCGGCATAGCGGGGATTGGGCACGGTGGGCAGAATCGCCAGCCCCTGCGGGACTGCCGGCAGCGGCGAGCCCGGCGCCCCGGCAGCCGCCTGGGCGCTTTTCAGCCATTCGGCATAGCTGGGATCGACGATGGACGGCGCGGTAGGGCCGAAGGGATTGCCAAAGATCCAGTTGATGCCCACGCGCATCAGCGTGATGCCGATGATGGCGATGATGGTGCCGGTGACCACGGGCGGAAAGAACCGCAGCAGGCGGCTGATCCAGGGGGCGATGATGATGGTGATGATCCCCGCGGCGATGATGGTGCCAAACAGCAGCTGGGCGCCTTCGTGCCCTGGGTTGCTGTTGGCGATGTGGATCATGGGGCCGACCGGGGCGAAACTGACGCCCATGATGACGGGCAGTTTGATGCCGAACCACGGTGTAGCGCCCAGCGACTGAATGATGGTGACCAGGCCGCAGGCGAACAGGTCGGCGGCAATCAGCAGGGAGACCTCGTGGGCGTCCAGGTTCAGGGCGCGACCGATGATCAGCGGCACGGCGACTGCGCCTGCATACATGACCAGCACGTGTTGCAGGCCCAGTGCGGTCAATTTGCCCATCGGCAAAATTTCATCGACTGGGGCGACGGAATTGCTCATGGTTGTCTCCAGATTTTGATATGCCCGCCGCATCGGCATTACCAGGGGTTTTACACAGATCAGGCGGTTTCAAGCAATGTACCGGAGGCCATTCCAGGCGACTATAAGGAAAGCACCATAAGGTGCTTTAAGGTTGGCACATAGTTCCGGGATAACCCTGGGCTTTGGACATCAAAAGGGGATGCGCACGGGCCTGGACAGGGAAAACACCTATTCGCCGGGGTCACGAACGACCCCCAATGAATATCTGATGCACGCCGCCCAAAGACCTGAGCAACCGCCATCGTTTTATCCCGTTCAGCAGAAATCCCGGGACGGAGTTTCCAGCCCGGATAGTGTCTGGGTCAGCAGCGCGCTGCGATCCGCCAGACGTTTGGCGATCAGGTGGTGGACCTGGCCGTCGGTCTGCCAGATGCCGTAGACGGCCAGCAGGGGTGCGTCCAGGGCCTCGCGACGGTATTTCTTGAAGATATCCGGCCACAGGATGACGTTGACAGATCCGGTTTCGTCTTCCAGCGTCATGAACACCACGCCTTTGGCGGTCTGCGGGCGCTGACGCACGGTGACCAGGCCGCAGGCGCGGGCCAATTGGCGGTTGCGCAGGCCCGCCAATTGCGCGGCGGACAGCAAGCGGTCGGCCTGCAAACGCGCGCGCAGCAAAGCGACGGGATGACGACCCAGGGTCAGGCCCAGGGCGCGGTAATCCGCCGCGATGGCCTGCCCTTCGGTGGGCAGTGTCAACGCCGGATCGGCGTCATCGCGGGCGGTGCCGCGCAGCAGATCGCGGTCCGGCACGGCGGCTGCCGCCTGCCACAGGGCGGCGCGGCGGTTGCGACCAGCCAGCGCCTGTAAAGCGCCCGCCCGTGCCAGCGTCTGCAGGTCATGGCGGTCCAGCCGTGCACGATGCGCCAGATCGGCCACATCCACGAAGGCTTGCTGCGAGCGGGCCTGCGCGATGCGTTCGCCGGCATCCGGTCGCATGCCGGCGATGCGGGAAAAACCCAGGCGCACGGCGTCTGTTTCCAGCATGCTGTCCCAGCGGCTGACGGTGACGTCCACCGGCAGGACCCGAACACCGCGCCGTTGCGCATCCTGCACCAGTTGCGCAGGTGTGTAGAACCCCATGGGCTGGCTGTTCAACAGGGCCGCCAGGAATACGGCGGGTTCGTGGCAGCGCAGCCAGGCGCTGGCATAGGCCAGCAGCGCGAAACTGGCGGCGTGGCTTTCGGGAAAGCCGTATTCGCCGAAGCCCCGGATCTGGGCGAAGATGCCCTCGGCAAAATCCCGATCGTAATGCCGCGCCAGCATGCCGCTGACCAGACGATCATGATGGATTTCCATATTGCCATGACGCTTCCAGGCCGCCATGTCGCGACGCAGCTCGTCGGCCTGGCCGGGGGTATAGCCGGCGGCCAGCATGGCGATCTGCATGACCTGTTCCTGGAAGATCGGCACCCCCAGCGTGCGTTTCAGCGCCTGTTCCAGCGCGGGGGACGGAAAGGTCACGGGTTCTTTCTTTTCCCGGCGGCGCAGATAGGGGTGCACCATGCCGCCCTGCATGGGGCCGGGGCGCACGATGGCGATCTGGACCACCAGGTCGTAGAAATTCTGCGGACGCAAGCGCGGCAGCATGGCCATCTGGGCGCGGGATTCGACCTGGAACACGCCGATGGTGTCGCCCTGCGACAGCATGGCGTAAGTCTGCGGGTCTTCGGGCGGGATATCCTGCAAGGCAAACGACCGCCCGTACCGTTCGGCCATCAGGTTCAGGGCGCGATGCAGCATGGTCAGCATACCCAGGGCCAGAATGTCGACCTTCAGGATGCCCAGGGCCTCGATGTCGTCCTTGTCCCATTGGACGACGGTACGCCCGTCCATGGCGGCATTTTCCACAGGCACCAGGCGGGTCAGCGGTCCCCGGCTGATGACGAAACCGCCGGAATGCTGGGACAGGTGACGCGGGTATCCTTGCAGGCGGTCGGCCAATGCCGCCCAGTGGCGATTGCGGCGGGCCTCGGCGGACAGACTGACGGCATCGTCTGCCCCCATGTCCAGGCCGACGTCGGCCAGACGCTGCGACAGATCGACGCGGCCATCGAAACGCCGGGAATGACGGGCCACGTGATCGATCACGTCCGCCGGCACCCCGAGCGCCCTGCCCACGTCGCGCAAGGCGCCGCGCGCGCGATACGTGGCGACCGCCGCCGTCAGGGCGGCGCGATGCCGACCATATTTTTGGTACAGATACTGCATGACTTCTTCGCGCCGCTGGTGTTCGAAATCCACATCGATGTCCGGCGGTTCGTTGCGTTCTTTGCTGATGAAGCGTTCGAACAGCAGGCTGGAGCGGGCCGGATCGACCTCGGTGATGCCCAGGCAATAGCAGACCGCCGAATTGGCGGCGGATCCCCGCCCCTGGCACAGAATGTCACGGGATCGGGCGTACTGCACCACGTCATAGACCGTCAGAAAATAGGCCTCGTAGCGCAGGTCTGCGATCAACTGCAGTTCATGGTCGATCTGCTGGCGCACCGGCGGCGGAATGCCCTGGGGAAACCGTCGATGCGCGCCCTTCAGGGTTTCCTGGCGCAACCAGGCGGCGGGGCTGACGCCTGCGGGCACGAGTTCGTCGGGATATTCGTAGCGCAACTGGTCCAGGGAAAAATGGCAGCCCTGCGCCATGCGTACGGTTTCAGCCAAGGCGCCGACGGGATACAGACGGGCCAGGCGCAGCCGGCTGCGCAGGTGACGCTCGGCATTGGGCTGCAAGGCATAGCCGCATTCATGCACGGTCTTGCCCAGGCGGACGGCGGTCATCACGTCCTGCAGGGGCTTGCAGGAACGGGCATGCATCAGCGGCCATCCGGTGGCCACCAGCGGCACGTCGTGGCGGGCCGCAGCGCGCGCGACCCGCCCGCCGTGGATGTCGTCCAGCGCCTGGGCATGCAGCGTCAATGCGACCCGCAGCCGATCATCGAACACGGCCTTGGCCCAGCGGATCTGTTCGTCCAGGATCGTCTCGTCGGCAGGATAATCGGGGGACAGAATGATCCAGCAACCGGGCAGGCCGCGCAGCCTCAGATCCCGACGCGTTACGCGATAGCCGCCCTTGGGGCTGCGCATCCGCGCCAGGGAAATGAGTTCACATAGATTGCCGTAGCCATCACGGTCGCGCGCCAGCGCGGTGAGCGTCAACGCCGCATCGCCGATGTCGCGCTGCGCGCCGACGCTGTTTTCATCGGCGGCAGAGACCGCCCCCGTCTCGCAGACCGTCAAACGAAACGTGGCGCCGACGATCAGCGGCAGGCCGATCTGTTTGGCCGCCACGTGCGCCCGCACGACCCCGGCCAGCGAACACTCGTCGGTGATCGCCAGGGCGGCATACCCCAGCCGCGCGGCGCGCCCGACGAGTTCTTTCGCCGTGGACGCGCCTTCCAGAAAGGAGAAATTGCTGGCGCACTGCAGTTCCGCATAATCGGGCAGGGTCGCCATGATCAGCCGAACAATCCATGCAAAAACCAGCCCGGCGCGTCCACCGCCTGAGTCCGGAAGATCCAGTAGCAGATGCCGGATTCGTCTTCGGCGACAAAATAGTCACGCGTCACGGGACCACCATCCTGCCAGCCGCAATCCAGCCGTTCAGCAGGCGAGACCAGGCGCAGCGGGGTGCCATAGAAGGGACGATGCACGCGCACAGTCAGCGGCACGGGGGTGTCCAGCAACCAGACCGGTCGCGGCAGCGGGACGACGGGAAAGCCGCCCGCCGCGACGGCAGGTTCGCCCTCGGCATCGGCAGGGTCTGGCGCTGCCGCCCGGCGACGACCCGATGGCACTTGGTTCAAAGGCGCCCAGCGGGCGGCGCGTTCCGGTCGGTGATCGGCCACGGGCGCCGGCGCCAGCAGGTTTTCCGCCCCCAGACGGGCGCCCAACAGTTCCAATAGCTGAGCATGATCCTGCGGCGTGCCGCCGGGTTCCGGGAATAGTTCCAGGCTGGGGGTCTGCGCGGCCTGAAATTGGGTGGCCGTCAGGCGCACGGCAATCACGGAAGCCGGCAGGATCAGGCGGGCGAGATGTTCCTGCACCAGCCGGGTCAGGATCGCAGGATCGCGCGACGGCGCGCCCAGGGTGATCGGCACGAGGGTGGGTTCGCCCATCGGCGGGTGTTCTGCACGCGACGCCGTGCTTGCACGACGCGTGTGCCCCGACAGATCCGTAGGCGGTGCGCGGCGCGGGCGCCGCTCGTGCGCCAGCAGCACGGTAAACGCCGTAACGTCCTGCTGGCAGCCCGCCAGCCAGCCGCACAATTGCAGGATCAGACGCTGCGTCGCCCACTGCAAGGCAGGCGCATGTTCGATGTGATCAGGCAGTTCGAACGCGGCATCGAATTCCGGCGGCAATTCCAGTCGGCGATACGGCATGACGGTCGGCGCCAGTTCACGCTGCCCCAGCGACAACTGATCCAGCCAGTCCAGCAGCGCCGGCCCGCAGCGCTTGTTCAGACCGACACGCGGCAGCCGCTGCAGATCGGCCAGGGTTTCGCATCCCAGATCGCGGAACCAGTCGGCAAAGGGCCGCGCAGGCGGCGCAACAGCCAATGAGACCTGGGCGACAGCCCGCTGCAAGGAACGCCGCGTCAGGGCGCTGCCGCCGCGCCCGCTGCGCGCCAGCATCCAGGCCACTGGGCCGGACGCCGCCACCGACACGACGGCGGACGCAACGCCGAACGCTGCCAGCACCTGGCGCACCTGCGCCCGCAAGCGCCGGATGCCGCCAAACAGGCGCAAGCTGGCCGTGACATCCATCAGGATGAGGGATTCCGGCGCCAGCGCCAGGTCAGGCGTGAACCGCAGCAGCGCGCAGGCGATGGGCTGCAGCAGGTTCGAAGGCGGGGACACGCCGATCCAGACGGACATGATGGTCGAGTAAAACCGGGGACGGAGACAAAGGCACGAACAGGGGTTCGTCGCGCCGGGGGCCTCGGCGCTTGATGAAGACCACCTGCACGCCGCCGAAGGCGGGCGCCAGCGCCAGGCGCAGGGGCGCGGGTGAAGACTGATCCGCATCGCAGGACGGGCGGAACATGAAAAACAGGGCGGACCCAGCCTGGGCGGCCAAATGCAGACGCCGCAAGGCCCCGGGGCGAATAGCGGCGCCGGCACCCGGTCGGACGCCGGGGTCTTCTGCCGGCACACGCCGCCGCCCCTTTGCGGTCGACGGCCCGGTGCCCGCCCATAGCAGCACCAGCCGACAGGTACCCGCCTGCAGCGCCTGTTCGGCGGCCCAAAAGGCATCGGCCCGGCGCGCCGCCCGCAGCAGAACGACCCTGCCCGGATCCACCCCCCACCCGTTCAGGGCCAAAGGCTGCAGCACATGCGGCGGCTGGATCAGCACCACGGATCGGCGGGCCGGCACCCCGGCGCACCGCCGCAACACGGGCAGCAACAGCCGCAATTCCCCAATGCCCGGCTGGGACAGCAACAGTTCGGTCAGACTGCCGACCGGCCACCCCCCGCCCGGCAATTCGGCTGACAACATCGCGTGACCGGTATCGACGCACGCCGCCCCGCCCCGCGCCAACTGCGAGGCCCGCCACAGGGACGGATGGATGATTTCAGGGCGGACGGAAAGGGCGGACATGGCAGGAAAGCGATTTTAATACTGTATGAATATACAGTATTTGGATCACATGCCAAAATCTTCCTGGAAGCGCCTGATCTGGTGCATTTTTTCGTGCAAGATCGTCACGATACCGATATCGCCGTCCGACAGCCTGCGCCAATAGACGACATGCCGTTCATAACGGAAGAAATACCCGTCCACTGCGAATTCGGCAGGCACCGGTCGCGACACCACAGCATGGGCATCTATCCCGGCAAACGCCTGGAAGAGTCCCGTGACATAGCGATCCGCCTGCTGTTCTCCCCATCTGTCGCGTGTATAGCGATAGATCTGGTCAATCCGATAGGACGCCGCCGCCTGAACACGCACCTGAGCCACGCGTCATGCCTTGTTGCGCTGGATGACTGCCGCCGCAGTCAGCGGCTGATAAGAGGCTTCCGGCGCAGCAAAAGCATGCTGCAATTCGGCCTTGAGCCGATCAAACGCGGCTGCTTCCGCGCGTTCCTGATCTCGACGGATCAGATCCCGCACGTATTCGCTGACGTTGTCGTAGGCGCCGTATTCGCCCACATTGGACGCCACAAAATCGCTTAACGAGCCATTGAGGCGAACGGTCATCGTTGTGGTTTGGGACATATCAAGGTTCCGGATGCGCCGACGATGTATTCAATTTAATCAATAAACAATACAAAAACAAGGCGCGCAGCCCCATGGGGTCACTGTGAAATAACAATCCCCGGCGAACAAGGTTGGCCGGGGATGTGAGTGCACACGCGTACAGGCTGCAGGATGTTTTAAAACGGAATGTCGTCGTCCATATCCGCCAGATTGCTGGCCGGAGCCGCTGCCGGAGCGGCGGGACGCTGTTGCTGCGGAGCGCGGCGGGGGGCGGGAGCCTGCGAAAAACCGCCGGCATCGCCGCCGCCTGCCGATTCGCCGCCTTCGCGGCCGCCAAGCATCTGCATCTGGTCGGCCACGATGTCGGTGCTGTAGCGGTCGGCGCCGGTTTCCTTGTCCTGCCATTTGCGGGTTTTCAGGCGGCCTTCCACGTAGACGGAACGGCCCTTGCGCAAGTATTCGCCGGCGATTTCAGCCAGACGGTTGTAAAACACCACGCGGTGCCATTCGGTTTCTTCGCGGCGTTCGCCGCTGGCCTTGTCCTTCCAGGTGCTGGTGGTAGCGATGGACACATTGCAAATAGCGGCGCCATCGGGGCTGTAACGCACTTCCGGGTCGCGCCCCAGATTGCCGACGAGAATGACTTTGTTGACTGAGGCCATGGTGGGAATCCTGTGATGGTGAACGATGTAGCTGCCATTATCGGGGATTTGGCGGCCCCGAGGCCACCAAATGGTACCAGATGGACAGAATTGTCCAAACGGGTTTACCCCTGCCGAAAAATGGCGCACCACAACCAGAGAATGGGCAACCCGCAGCACCGATCAGGTAACACCCAGGCATGCATCATCGCCCATATCCGATCTTTTCAAAAATCGGCAAAAAACGTCTAGGCCCAGCAAACACGCCACTTTCCAAAAGTTGCGTATTTGCTGGTTCGGGTAATCCTGGATGCCTGAACACTACGGCTCAAGCAGTGTTTCATGCTATGTTCACGCAAATTCACGCATTCATGCGAGGAGGAAATGATGATTTCAAAACACGCACTGGGTCTGTCCCTGATTTCTCTGGCGCTGGCGGTCGGCTCCGCCCAGGCAGCCACGACCACCTATGTTTACTGCTCTGAAGGCTCCCCCGAAGGCTTCAACGCTTCGTTCTTCACGGCAGGCACCACCAACGACGCCACGCACCCGATCTTTGATCGCCTGGTCGAATTCAAAGCCGGTACGACGGAAATCATTCCGGGCCTGGCCGAATCCTGGGACGTCAGCGAAGACGGCAAGACCTATACCTTCCACCTGCGCAAAGGCGTGAAGTTCCATTCCAACAAGACCTTCAAGCCGACCCGCGATTTCAACGCGGACGACGTGCTGTTCACATTTCAGCGCCAGAAAAACGCCGATCACCCCTACCACAAGGTCTCCAACGGCTCGTACCAGTATTTCAATGGCATGGGCATGGACAAGCTGATCGACAAAGTTGAAAAGGTCGATGATCACACGGTGCGCTTTGTGCTGACGCGCCCCGAAGCCCCCTTCATCGCCAATCTGGGCATGGATTTCGCATCCGTCTATTCGGCTGAATACGCCGATGCCATGATGAAGGCCAACACCCCGACCAAGGTCGATACCGACCCGATCGGCACCGGCCCGTTCGAATTCGTCACCTACCAGAAAGACGCCCGCATCCTGTACAAGGCCAACACGGCGTACTGGGGCGACAAGGCCAAAGTCGACCGCCTGGTCTTCGCCATTACGCCGGACGCATCCGTGCGCTACGCCAAGCTGCAGAAAGACGAATGCCAGTCCATGCCCTACCCCAATCCGGCCGACCTGGACTCCATCCGCGCGAACAAAGACATCCAGCTGCTGGAACAAGCGGGTCTGAACGTGGGCTATCTGTCGTTCAACACGGAAAAGAAACCCTTCACCGACGTCAAGGTGCGCCAGGCCCTGTCCATGGCGATCGATAAGCCGGCCATCATCAAGGCCGTCTTCCAGGGCGCTGGTCAGCCGGCAAAGAACCTGCTGCCGCCCACCATGTGGAGCTACAACGACGCTGTGCAGGATTGGCCGCACGACATCGCCAAGGCCAAGGCCCTGCTGGCCGAAGCCGGCTACCCCGACGGCTTTGAAACCGACCTGTGGGCCATGCCCGTGCAGCGCCCCTACAACCCGAACGCGCGCCGCATGGCCGAAATGATCCAGTCCGACTGGGCAAAGATCGGCGTCAAGGCAAAAATCGTGTCCTACGAATGGGGCGAATACCTGAAGCGCACGAAAAACGGCGAACACCAGACCATGCTGATCGGCTGGACGGGTGACAACGGCGACCCGGACAACTTCCTGGCCACGCTGTTCAGCTGCGCGGCGGCCCAGAATGGTTCGAACTATTCCCGCTGGTGCTACAAGCCCTTCGAGGACCTGATCCAGCCGGCGCGGACCACGTCCGACCACGCGAAACGCGTCGAACTGTACAAACAGGCTCAGGTCGTCATGCATGAACAGGCGCCTGCGGTCATGATTGCGCACTCCACGGTGTTCGAACCCCTGCGCAAAAACGTGCAAGGCTACACTGTGTCCCCCGTGGGCCGTCATATCTTCGACCACGTCAGCCTGGGTAAATAAGCCCTCGCATTGACCTGATCCGGGCCTCGGCACCGTCCGAGGCCCGACCGCAGCCGCAACAGGACTGCGGTACTCCACACACCTTGCCCCATGCTCTCTTTCATTCTCAAACGCGTCGGATTGGCGATTCCGACGTTCATCGGCATCACCTTGCTGACGTTCGCCTTCATCCATTTGATCCCCGGCGACCCGGTGCTGATCATGGCAGGCGAACGCGGTTTGTCCCCCGAACAGCACGCCGCCATGATGACCCAGCTGGGGCTGGACCAGCCCCTCAGCACGCAATACATGCACTACATCTGGAACGTGCTGCATGGCGACCTGGGCACTTCGCTGACCACACGCCAGCCCATCTGGTCCGAATTCGTGCCGCGTTTCCAGGCCACGCTGGAACTCAGCATCATCGCCATGATCATCGCCCTGGCGATCGGCATTCCGGTCGGTGTGCTGGCAGCCGTCAAACGCGGTTCCTGGTTTGATCATGTATCCATCACAGCGGCCCTGACGGGCTATTCCATGCCGGTGTTCTGGTGGGGCCTGATGCTGATCATGCTGGTCTCGGTGCAACTGGATCTGATGCCGGTCTCGGGGCGCGTCAGCGCCGCGCTGTTTCTGGACCCCAGCGATCCGCTGACGGGCTTCATGCTGATCGACACGCTGCTGTTTGGCGAGCCCGGCGACTTTCTGGATGCGCTGCACCACATCATGCTGCCGGCGTTTGTCCTGGGCACCATTCCGCTGGCGGTGATCGTGCGCATGACGCGCTCGTCCATGCTGGAAGTCCTGAACGAAGACTACATCCGCACCGCGCGCGCCAAAGGGCTGTCGCGCTTGCGTGTCGTGGTGGTGCACGCTCTGCGCAACGCGCTGCTGCCGGTTCTCACGGTGATCGGCCTGCAAGTTGGCGTGCTGATGGTCGGCGCCATCCTGACCGAAACCATTTTTTCCTGGCCCGGCGTTGGCCGCTGGCTGATCCAGGGCTTGGCGCAGCGCGACTATCCCGTGGTCCAGGGCGGCGTGCTGATGGTGGCCACGCTGATCATTCTGGTGAACATGTGCGTCGATATCCTCTATGGTCTGGCCGACCCGCGGATCCGTCAGCAACAGGGGCGCAAATGAACGAATTGACGACTTCCATGCCGGCCCCTCCGGGGCCGCTCAAATCCTTTTGGCAGGATTTTTCCCGCAATCGGGGCGCCCTGATCGGCCTGTATTACATCCTGCTGATGCTGTTCGTGGCCATTGCGGCCAACCTGATTGCGCCGCACGATCCCGCCGCGCAGTTCCGCGACCATCTGCTGCAGCCGCCGGTCTGGCACGCGGACGGCAGCTGGCAGTTCATCCTGGGCACCGACGACGTGGGCCGCGACATCCTGTCGCGCCTGATTCACGGCGCGCGCCTGTCGCTGCTGGTGGGCTTTCTGGTGGTCAGCGTGTCGCTGGTACTGGGGATATTCTTTGGCGTGCTGGCAGGCTACACAGGCGGCGTGGTGGACATCACCATCATGCGCATGGTGGACATCATGCTGGCCCTGCCCAGCCTGCTGCTGGCCCTGGTGCTGGTGGCGATCTTCGGGCCGTCCATCGTCAATGCATCCCTGGCGCTCAGTTTCGTCGCTCTGCCGCACTATGTGCGCCTGAGCCGCGCCGCCGTGCTGCGCGAAATGACTCGTGATTACGTGATCGCCTCGCGCGTGGTCGGCGCCGGCGCCTGGCGGCAGATGTTCATCAACATCCTGCCCAACTGCCTTGCGCCGCTGATCGTGCAGGCCTCGCTGGGTTTTTCGAATGCCATCCTGGACATGGCCGCCCTGGGCTTTCTGGGCATGGGCGCCCAGCCGCCCACCCCCGAATGGGGCACCATGCTGGCCAACGTGCTGCAGTTCGCCCAAAGCGCCTGGTGGGTCGTGACCTTTCCCGGCCTGGCGATCTTGCTGGCGGTGCTGGCGTTCAATCTGATGGGCGACGGCCTGCGCGATGCGCTGGACCCGCGCCTGAAAGTCTAGGGAGGGACGGATCATGCTGGAAGTTTCCAATCTGTCCGTGCATTTCGGTGACGAATCGGCGCCTTTCAAGGCGGTCGACCGCATCAGCTATCACGTCAACGCCGGCGAAGTCGTCGGCCTGGTCGGCGAATCGGGGTCCGGCAAATCCGTCAGTTCCCTGGCGCTGATGGGGCTGATCGATTTTCCAGGCCGCGTCCAGGCGGACGCGCTGCGCTTCGAGGGCCAGGACCTGCTGTCCTTGCCGGAAAAAAAGCGCCGTGCAATCGTCGGGTCACAGGTGTCCATGATTTTTCAGGACCCCATGACCAGCCTGAACCCCTGTTACACCGTCGAATACCAGATCGCCGAGGCGCTGCAGGCGCACAACGGCGGGTCGCGGCGCGCGCAACGGGCGCGGGTGCTGGAGCTGCTGGAACAGGTCGGCATCCCGGATCCGGCGTCCCGTCTGAAAGCCTATCCGCACCAATTGTCAGGCGGCATGAGCCAGCGCGTGATGATCGCCATGGCTATTGCCTGCAACCCCCGCCTGCTGATCGCCGACGAGCCCACCACCGCGCTGGACGTGACCATCCAGGCGCAGATCATGGATCTGCTGCTGTCGCTGCAGCGACAGCAAGGTCTGGGCCTGGTGCTGATCACCCACGACCTGGCCCTGGTCGCCCAGGCGGCGGACCGTATTCTGGTGATGTACGCCGGGCAGATCGTCGAATCCGGCCCGGCCAAAGACATTTTCCGCCGCCCCCGCCACCCCTACACGCAGGCATTGCTGCGCGCTCTGCCTGAATTTTCCCGGGATTCGGATCGCCTGGTGTCCCTGCCCGGCGTCGTGCCGGGGCGCTACGACCGCCCGCAAGGCTGTCTGCTGAGCCCCCGCTGCCCCTATGCCACCGAACACTGCCGCCAGGAAGAGCCCGCCCTGCACGGCCACGAAGACCGGCAAGTGAAATGCCACTACCCACTGGACGATCAGGGCCTGCCGACCGGGCAGTCCACCGAGATTTCCGCATGAACGCCACGCCTTCCCCTTCCGCAGACACGACCGCCGCCGGCCACGACATTGTCTTGCAAGCCGTCGACCTGAAACGCCATTACCCCGTCCAGACCGGATTTCTGAAGCCGAAGCGCTCCGTCAAGGCGCTGGACGGCGTCTCCTTTTCCCTGCAGGCGGGCAAGACGCTGGCGGTGGTCGGCGAATCCGGCTGCGGCAAATCGACGCTGGCCAGGGTGCTGACCATGATCGAGCCGCCCACGGCGGGCCAGTTGCTGTATCGCGGCCAGGATGTGTCCCAGACCAGCCCGGAACTGACGCGCCTGCGCCGCCAGAAGATCCAGATCATCTTCCAGAACCCTTATGCCTCGCTGAACCCGCGCAAACGCATCAGCGCGATCCTGGAAGAACCTCTGCTGATCAACACCAGCATGGATGCCGCCCAGCGCAAGGCGCGCGGGCAATCCATGATGGAACTCGTCGGCCTGCGGCCCGAACACTACAGCCGTTACCCGCACATGTTCTCAGGCGGCCAGCGCCAGCGCATCGCCATTGCGCGCGGCCTGATGCTGGACCCGGAAATCCTGGTCGCCGACGAGGCCGTCTCGGCCCTGGACGTGTCCGTGCGGGCGCAGGTGCTGAACCTGATGAAGGACCTGCAGCGCGATCTGGGGCTGTCCTACGTCTTCATTTCCCATGATCTGTCGGTGGTGGAACACCTGGCCGACGAGGTCATGGTGATGTATCTGGGCCGCGTGGTCGAACAGGGCAGCAAGGCCGCGATTTTCGGCCAACCGCTGCATCCCTACACCCAGGCCTTGCTGTCGGCCACGCCGCGCCTGAACCAGGAAGGCCACGGCGAGCGCATCCGCATTTCCGGCGAACTGCCCAGTCCCCTGAACCCGCCGCCCGGATGCCCGTTCAGCAGCCGCTGCCCGCGCGTCATGCCGGTCTGCCGCCAAGCCCTGCCCGCCCTGAAAATGCAGGGTGGCCGACTGGTGGCCTGTTATGCGGTGGAACAGGATCTGGAATGATCTAGCGCCCCGACCGAATTTCCTTGAATCCCCGGGCGGTATACAGCCAGACCACAGCCAGCATGGCGCTGACCCAGAACACCATGGACGGCCCGCTGGTGCGCACCAGAATGCCGCCCAACACGCCGCCTGCGAACACGCCCAGCGACTGAGCCGTGTTGTAAAAGCCCAGCGCCAGGCCTTTCAGGGCGGGCGGCGCCACGCGCGACACCAGGGAAGGCTGCAAGGCTTCCAGAATATTGAAGCAGACGAAAAAGCCGACCAAGGCGATGACCACCAGGACAAAGGAATCCATCAGCCAGGGCAAGGCGCCCAGGGTGACGGCCAGGCCCAGCACCGCCCATTCCAGAGCGGGTTTATGCGCCTTGCGGGTTTCGGTATAGAACACCGCCGGCACCATCAGCACGAAGGACGCCAGGATCACCGGCAGGTAAACCTGCCACAAGCTGCCGGAATCCAGGCCGCCCAGGCGCCCCAGCATGCCCGGCGCGACCATGAACAGCGCCATCAGGATGAAATGCAGGCAGAACACGCCGAAATTCAGACGCAGCAAGTCGCGGTGCGCGAGCACGTCGTGCGGGGTAGCCTGAATGATGTCGGCCTCGGATTTGGGCACATCGGGCACGAAGAACATGGCGATCAGCAGGCAGACGAAACCCAACAGGCTGATGGCCCAGAACAGGCCGGACAGGCCGAATTCCCCTACCAGCAGGGGCGACAACACCAGCGACAGGGCAAAGGAAATCCCGATCGACCCGCCCACCATCGCCATGGCGCGGGTACGGACTTCGGGCCGGGTGGCGTCGGCGATCCAGGCGGTGATGGCCGCCGACACGGCCCCCAAACCTTGCACCACGCGCCCCACGGTGACCCAGTCCACGTCGTTGGTCAGGGCGCAGATGATGCCGCCGATGACGAACAGCAACATGCCGAACACGATGATCGGACGGCGCCCATAGCGGTCGGACGCCATGCCCAGGGGAATCTGCATCACGGCCTGCGTCAGGCCGTAGGCGCCCAACGCCAGACCCACGCGAACCGGGTCGTCTCCGCCCACCAGCGCACCGGCGGCGACGGCAAAGATCGGCGTCAACAGGAACAAGCCCAGCATGCGGGCGGCAAACAGCATCGCCAGCGCAATGCTGCTGCGCCTTTCCAACGCGGTCAGCTTCAAGGCGGGGGTCTTAGAACGGGATGACGTCATGTGGGGCGTATTTCCAGTCGGATAAGCAGGGACTGCGCGTTATAGTAGCAAGTTGGCCTTTGAAAAACCTGAACCACCCTACCGGCATGGACGCCATCTGCATACGCGGTGCTCGCACCCACAACCTGAAAAACATCTCGATCGACCTGCCGCGCCGCCAGTTGGTGGTGATCACTGGCCTGTCGGGGTCGGGCAAATCGTCGCTGGCGTTCGACACGCTGTACGCCGAAGGCCAGCGGCGCTACGTGGAAAGCCTGTCGGCCTATGCGCGGCAGTTTCTGCAGATGATGGACAAGCCCGACGTGGACGTGATCACCGGCCTGTCGCCGGCCATTGCCATCGAACAAAAGACCGCCGGCCACAATCCGCGATCCACCGTGGGCACGGTGACCGAAATTCACGATTACCTGCGCCTGCTGTACGCCCGTGTCGGCACGCCCTATTGCCCCGACCATGATCTGCCGCTACGCGCGCAAAGCGTCAGCCAGATGGTGGACCAGGTGCTGACCCGCCCGGAAGGCAGCCGTCTGGCGATCCTGGCCCCGCTGGCGCACGAGCGTCAGGATGATCTGGCCGTCGAATGCCGGCGCCTGCAGGCGCTGGGCTTCGTGCGCGCCCGCATCGATGGCGTCATCCACCCCATCGACGGCAGCGCCGCCTTGCCGCACACCGACGGCCCCTGGTCTCTGGACGTGGTGGTGGACCGGCTGCGCGCCCGCCCCGACAGCCGCCAGCGGCTGGCCGAAAGCTTCGAGACCGCCCTGGATCTGGCCCAGGGCCGTGCCGCCGTCCTGGACCTGGATTCCCAGGAAGAATGGGCATTTTCCGCCGCCTATGCCTGTCCGGTGTGCGCGCGCGGCATGGGCAATCTGGAACCGCGCCTGTTCAGCTTCAACAATCCGGTGGGGGCCTGTCCGACCTGCAATGGCCTGGGCCAGGTGGATTCTTTCGATCCCGCCCGCGTCGTGGCGTTTCCCGAACTGAGCCTGGCGGCAGGCGCCATTCACGGCTGGGATCGGCGCAACGCCTTCAGCTACGCGATGATGGCCAGCCTGGCCCAACACTATCGCTTCAGCCTGGACACGCCGTTTCAGGCCCTGTCCCCCGAGATCCGCGACCGTCTTCTGTATGGCTCCGGCGCCGAGGAAATCGCTTTTCAATACCTGGGCGAAGGCGGCATTCCCGCGATCCGCCATCACGCCTTCGAAGGCGTGATCCCGAACCTGGAACGGCGTTGGCGCGAAACGCATTCCAACGCCGTGCGCGAGGAACTGGGGCGGCTGCGCCACACCAGCAACTGCCCCGACTGCCAGGGGGCGCGTCTGTGCACCGAAGCCCGCCATGTGCTGATCGGCACCGATCCCGGCCCCGGCGAGCGGCGCGGACGGGCCATCTACGAAATCGAAGCCCTGTCGCTGGCCGACTGCCGCCGCTGGTTTCAGGAATCGGAGATCGGCGGGGCCAGACGCGAAGTCGCCGAGCGCATCGTGCACGAGATCCGCGCGCGCCTGGATTTCCTGGACAACGTGGGTCTGGGCTACCTGTCGCTGGACCGCAGCGCCGACACGCTGTCGGGCGGCGAGGCCCAGCGCATCCGCCTGGCCAGCCAGATCGGGTCGGGCCTGACCGGGGTGATGTACGTGCTGGATGAACCGTCCATCGGACTGCATCAACGCGACAATCAACGTCTGATCCACACCTTGCAGCAACTGCGCGATCTGGGCAACAGCGTGATCGTGGTGGAACACGACGAAGACATGATCCGCGCCGCCGATCACGTGCTGGACATGGGGCCGGGCGCCGGCGAACAGGGCGGCTACGTGGTCGCCCAAGGCACGCCGCAGGACATCGCCGCCCAGCCGCAGTCGCTGACCGGCCAGTATCTGTCCGGCGCACAGCGCATCGCCCTGCCCGCGCGCCGGCCCGTGGCGACCGACGACCCGGAACTGCCCTGGCTGCGCGCCCTGGGCTGTCGGGGCAACAATCTGCAGGGGGTGGATCTGGCCATCCCGGTCGGGCGCTTCACCTGTGTGACCGGGGTGTCGGGGTCGGGCAAATCCACCTTGATCAACGACACGCTGGTTGCGGCCATGAGCCATCGTCTGAACCGCGCCCAGACCACCCCTGCGCCCTTTGATCGTCTGGACGGCCTGGAACACTTCGACAAGATCATCAGCATCGACCAGAACCCGATCGGGCGCACCCCACGCAGCAACCCGGCCACGTATACCGGCCTGTTCACGCCGATCCGCGAACTGTTCGCCGGTGTGCCGGAAGCCCGCCTGCGCGGCTATGATGCCGGGCGTTTTTCCTTCAACGTCAAAGGCGGTCGCTGCGAGGCCTGCCAGGGCGACGGCATGGTGCGCGTGGAAATGCATTTCCTGCCCGACATGTATGTGCCCTGCGAAGTCTGCCAGGGGCTGCGCTACAACCGCGAAACGCTGGACATCCGCTACCGGGGCCACACCATCAGCGACATCCTGGACCTGACCGTGGCCCAGGCGCTGGATCTGTTCGCCGCCGTGCCGGTGGCCGCCCGCAAACTGCAAACCCTGATGGACGTGGGCCTGTCCTATATCCGCCTGGGTCAGAGCGCCACCACCCTGTCGGGAGGCGAGGCGCAACGCATCAAACTGTCCCAGGAACTGTCCCGGCGCGGTTCCGACCGCACGCTGTACGTGCTGGACGAACCGACCACCGGCCTGCATTTCCACGATATTTCGGTCTTGCTGGATGTGCTGCAGCAACTGGTGCAGGCGGGCAGCACCGTGCTGGTCATCGAACACAATCTGGACGTGATCAAAACTGCCGATTGGGTCGTCGATCTGGGTCCTGAAGGCGGTGCCGGCGGCGGTCGAATCGTCGCCCAAGGGGCGCCGGAAACCATCGCCGCCAGCCCGGACAGCCACACCGGCGCCTGGTTGAAAACCACACTGGGAAAATAGGCCGCCCGGACCTATCATCGATGCCATGCGTATCCTGTTGATCGAAGACGAAGCGGAACTGGCCAACTGGCTGGCGCGCAGCCTGGCGCGCCACGGGGGCTTCATGGTCGATTGGGCCGATGACGCCGAACTGGCCGAACGCCGTCTGGCCGTGGAAGAATTCGACGCCATCATCCTGGACCTGGGCCTGCCCGGCATGAACGGACACGAATTCCTGCGCCGGCTGCGCAGTCGCGATGACCGCTGCCCCGTGCTGGTGCTGACGGCGCGCGACGCCATGGCCGAACGCATCGGGTCGCTGCACGAAGGCGCCGACGATTTCATGCAAAAGCCTTTTGCCATCGAAGAACTGGAAGCCCGGCTGCACGCCCTGATCCGCCGCAGCAGGGGCCGCGAGCACCCACGCTGGATGCTGGGCGAACTGGTGCTGGACATCGGCAGCCAGCGGTTTTTGCACCGTGATACCCCCCTGGCCCTGTCACCCCGCGAATACGCGGCCCTGAAGGTCCTGATGCAAAAGGCCGGCGAACCCATCACCAAGCAGCAGATGCTGGATCGCATCAGCCCCGACGACACCAGCATCAACCTGGAAGCCATCGAAGTGCTGGTGCATCGCCTGCGCAAGAAACTCGCAGACACCGGCGTCCAGGTCGTTACCCTGCGCGGCGTCGGCTACTGTCTGGAACCCGTCCAGCATGTCCCCGACTGAACCCCGCTCACACAGCCTGCGGGCGCTGCTGCTGTGGATTCTGATCCCCGTTCAAGTGGCGGTACTCAGCATCGCGCTCTGGCATTCCAGCCACCAGTTGCACAATCAGATCGACCTGGCCTATGACCGGTCCCTGATCGGCGCCCTGCGGGCCATCGATCACAACATCGCCACCGATAGCGGCGGTCTGGCGGTGGAACTGCCCTACCTGATGCTGGAATTTTTCGAGCTGGCAGCCGACAACGCGGTGTACTACCGCATCATGACCGAAGACGGCCTGGCCGACATCGGCAACCAGGAACTGCCGCTGCCCGATACGCGGCTGGAGTCGAACGTGCCCGTCTTCTATGACCGCGACTATCTGGGCACGCCCATCCGCATCGCTGCTTTGGCCCGGCGCATGGACCCGCCCCTGTATGGACAGGCGCGCGGTCGGGTCATCGTGATGGTGGGCGAGGACCGCAGCGGGCGAGACAGCGTCATCCGCGACATCATGCTGCGCAGCATTGTGCGCGATGCCTTCGAGGTGCTGGCGTCGTCGGGGCTGATCTTCCTGGGAGTGCTGATCGGCCTGCGACCGCTGACACGCCTGTACCGCAATCTGAAAAACCGCCGCGCAGATGACCTGAGCCCCATCCTGGCCCCCGAGTTGCCCCGCGAGGTCCAACCGCTGGTGCAGGCGGTCAATCAGCACGTCGCCCGCTACGCCCGTCAGGCCCGGCGGCAGCGCCAGTTTCTGGACGATGCCTCGCACCAGCTGCGCACCCCGCTGGCGGTGCTGAACACGCAACTGGACTACGCCCTGCGCGAACCCGACCCCGCCGAGGCCCGCACCGCCTTGCTGGCCATGCGTCAGGGCCTGATCCAGGCCCAGCGCACCGCCGCCCAGATGCTGGCGCTGGCGCGCGCGCGCGAATCCGATGCACAAACCGACACCCTGATGCCCGTCGTCCTGGCCCCGCTGGCACAGGACGTCATTCGCCAGCTCTACAGCCTGGCGCGGCAAAAACACCAGTCCATCGCGATGGAAGGCGCCGAATTGGGCGCTACCGTGCAGGGCATCGAATGGCTGTTGCGCGAAGCCGTGCTCAATCTGATGGACAACGCCATCAAATACACCCCGCCTGGCGGTGCGATCACGCTGCGCATCCTGCAGGAACCGGGTCAGATCGTGCTCAGCGTCCAGGATACGGGGCTGGGCATGACGGAAGCCGACATCCGCAAAGCCGGCAAACGCTTCCGGCGCGGTCAAGCCGGCAAACACACCCACGGGGCAGGCCTGGGCTTGGCCATCGCGCATACCATCATGCAGCGCCACCATGGGTCCTTGAGCATCCGCTCGTCAGGCCGGGGCTGCGAGGCCGCGCTGATCTTTCCCGTTTCAGACTCGCGATCAGCCTGAGGCGGACGCCGGATCAGGCGCCGGCTCGTCGAGCCCGGCGCACTCGACACGATTGCGTCCAGCCTCTTTGGCGCGGTACAAGGCGGCATCGGCTTGGCCGATGACTACCTGCACCGCCTGAGGGTCGCCAAGATCCATTTCCGCCACGCCGACACTGACCGTCACGCGACCGCGTAGCCCGTGCTCATGCGGCAAGTCCAGGGCGGCGATGGCAGCGCACACTCGCTGCGCCATCCGGGTGCCGGCCACACGGTCCCGCCCCACCATGATGACGGCGAATTCCTCGCCGCCATAGCGCGCCGACAAATCCCCCGAGCGCTGAAAGGTCTGGCGCAAGACACGCCCGACATGCTGCAACACCGCATCGCCCGCTTGATGGCCGTACGCATCGTTATAGTGCTTGAACCAGTCGACGTCGATCATCAGCAGACTGACCGCCTGCCCTTCGCGCCGGGCACGGTGCCATTCCTGGTCCAGCGCCTCGTCAAACCGGCGCCGATTGGCCAGGCCCGTCAGGCTGTCGGTCGCGGACAGTTCGGTCAGCTGCCGATTGGCCTGCACCAGCGCCTGCGTGCGGTCCGCCACCTGCTGCTCAAGCGCCTGCTGATTGCCACGCAGACGGTCTGCCATGCTGCCTAAAGCCCGCGCCAGCAACACGATTTCCTGCACAGGACTGTGCACCGACGGCGACGCCTGCCACTGCCCATCGGCCAGCCGACCGGCCCAGTGGATCAAAGAATGCAGAGGTCGGGACAACCACCAGGCAGCCGCGGACACCACGATCAGGCCCAACACCCAGAACCCCACAATCAGCAGCCCGACGCGCTGGATGGACTGTTCCGCCGAGCCCGCATAGCGACTTTCCGGCAGGGCCAGCGCCAGCGTCAGCAAAGGCCCGTCGGGCAACTGGATGGACTGCCAATGCGTCTGGTAGCGCTGACCCTGCTCGCTTAAAAGGCGATGACCGACTGCGCGCCCCGATTGCCCGATTTCAGCGCCCACCCGACGGATCATCGGGCTCACGCTGTCCGCCGCCAGGATCTGCTGCGCCTGTCCTTCGCGCGCGGCATACACAGGCCCGCCATCGGATGCGGCCAACAGGCGGCCATCGGGTTCCATCAGAAAGGCGACGCCGCCCAGGCCATCCATTTCCGACGACAGGAACTGGCCGATCCGCGTCAATGCCACATCCGCCGTCAGCACCCCCAGCAACTGATGCCGGTCGTCGTACAGCGGCGCGGCCATGCCTATGCCCATATCGTCGTAATACCCATCGGTCGCCTGAATCGCATATTCGTACGTCGTGTACCAATGCAGGGCGCCCGCCTGGACCGCCGCCTTGAACCAGGGGCGGTCGCGGGGGTCGAAATGCGCATTGCCCGCTGGCAGCTGCGTGCTGCGCCGATTCGCGTCGTCGACCCGATGGATATGCATGACGCCGCCGTCGGTCTGATCGGCCTCCAGGATCCGCAAACCCTGATCCCCTCCGCGCGGCGGACGGCTGGCCGCCAGATAATCGCCGCCCACGGTACTGAAGGACAAGTACGTCAGCAGCGATTGCTGACGCAACTGCAGCAGAAAACTGTGCAACAAAGCCGGCCGGTCATCCAATGACAGCAGTCCGGCCTGCAATTGGCGAATATTGAAGGTGGCGGCGGCGCGCGGCACTTCGAAGAAAGCCGCTACCTTGTCCCGCAACTGGACGGCCAATTCCTCGACCCGCTGCTGTTCCATGCTCTGGACGGTCTGGATGGACGCCGTGAACACCAGCCAGCCGGCCAGACCGATGACCAAGGGCAAAGGCACCAAGGTGGACAGCAGCAAGAGGGTGCGCAAGGACATCAGACCCCCTGCTGGCTTATGGCCCTGACGCCCCTCTGCCAATCCTCGGTGGCGATACAGGACCAGCAGCACCAGCATCATGGTGAGGCCACCGCCCACCCCGCGGATCAGCCAGGCCCGACCACCGTCGTAGGCCAGGTCCAGACGGGGCACGGCGGCCAGTTCCCAGTCCCCATCCAGCAGAGCAATACGGGCCAGGGCGTGGGGCTGATCGAATAGGTTCGGCGAGCCTTCCAGGACGCGGTCGGGCAGATTCGGCCCGGAATCGCTGCGGATGGCCAGACTGAATGGCAGATCCGGCCCCTGCAGCCCCGCCTGCTGCAGGGTGCGGGCCAGATCGACGGTCAAGGCCGTCATGCCCCGATAGACCGGCGCTTGTCCGGGCGCGCCCGGCATGAACAAAGGCGAACGCACGATCAAGCCGACCCGCCCGGTCTGAACCAAGCGGGCGGTGGCGTCGATGACGGTTTCCCGCTGCTGGACCATCTGCCGGATTTTGGACATGAATTCCGGGTGCAGACCGTAATCCATGCCGATCACGCTTTCATTGCCCGCCACAGGATGGATCTGCGTGACCTTCAGGCGATCGACATAGACGACACTGCGGATACCGGTGTGCTGGCGCACCATCTGCGGCGCCAGCACGGCAAAAGGACCGGCTTCCTGCCCCGGCGCCACGACGGCCAGCGCATCGGCCAAACGGCGGCTCAGCGCCAGCAGCGCCTGAAGATCATCCGACAGGCGGCTGGCACGCTCATTGAGCTGCTGCTGCACCTGATCCATGAGGGCGGCCTGATGGCGCGACCGGTCCCAGGATTCCAGCCCGAACGTCGCTCCTATCCCGACCAACAGCAACACCACCACGACGAACAGGACTCTATTCAAGCGACCGCTCCAGCACAGGAACCTTGTATGAAAGTGTGTCATCAAGTGACACGAATGACCAGCCAAAACCGCACGATTTGCGGCTTTCATCCTAGGGTTATCCCGAAACTATGTCATTTTGAAAGCAAATGGAAAGCACCGACTGCTTAAGGTGCCGGAGTACCTGGTCTCTGCTGTTCATTCGTACCAGGCCTTTTCCCACTTAGGAGACTCACGTCATGACTCCCCGATCTTTGTCGCTGTTGTTGGGCAGCACCCTGCTGTCCCTCGGTCTGGCCGCGCAAGCCGCCCCGCCGAAACCCGAATGTATCGCTCCTGCCAACCCCGGCGGCGGCTTTGACCTGACCTGCCGCCTGGCCCAAGAAGGCCTGAAGGCGTCCGGCGCCCTGAGCGATCCGATGCGCATCGTCTACATGCCCGGCGGCATCGGCGCGGTGGCCTACAACCACGTCATCGCCCAGAAGCCCGACGACCCCAACGCCATCGTGGCGTTCTCCGGCGGTTCGCTGCTGAACCTGGCCCAGAAGAAATTCGGTCGCTACAGCGTGGATGACGTGCGCTGGCTGGCTGCCGTCGGCTCCGACTACGGCGTGGCCGTGGTGCGCGACGATTCGCCCTACAAGAGCCTGAAAGACATGATGGCCGCCTTCAAACAGGATCCGACCAAGATCGTGCTGGGCGCAGGCGGTACCGTCGGCAGCCAGGACTGGATGAAGGCCGCCCTGACGGCTCGCGCTGCCGGTGTGGACTATCGCAAGATGCGTTTCGTGGCCTTTGAAGGGGGCGGCGACGCGCTGACGGCCCTGCGCGGCGGTCACATCCAGGCCTATATGGGCGATGCAGCCGAAGCCTTCACCATGCTGGAAGGCGGCGCCCCGATCCGTGTGCTGGCCGTGTTCAGCGACCACCGCCTGCCGGGCAAGCTGTCGTCCGTGCCGACCGCCGCCGAAGAAGGCTTCGACATCGATTGGCCCATCATCCGCGGCTTCTACGTCGGCCCGAAGGTCTCGGACGCCGACTACCAATGGTGGGTGGATGCCTTCAACAAGACCCAGGCCGATCCGTCGTTTGCCGCCATCCGCGACAAGCAGGGTCTGTTCCCCTTCAACAAATCCGGCCCGGAACTGGATTCCTACATCAAGGAACGCGTCAAGGCCTACACCAAGCTGGCCGACGAATTCGGTCTGATCCGTCAATAATTTTTCAATAACTTAAGTACCGGACCTCGCCATGAGTGATCGTTTGTTGGGCCTCTGTGCCCTGATCTTTGCCGGCCTGATGGCGTGGTTCGGCCACGACCTGCAGGCTCCCTTTGCCTATGAACCGGTGGGCCCCCGGGCCTTTCCGATGCTGATTGCCTTGATCATCGCCCTGTGCGGTGCCTGGCTGCTGTACAAAAACTGGAACAAGCCCCGTCGGGGCGAAGCCATCGACTGGCCGCGCCTGATGCTGATGGTGGTCTACATCTTCATCTACGCCCTGCTGTTTGAAACCCTGGGTTTCATCATCGCCACCGCCATCATCACGGTTGTCATCGGTCGCCTGTTCGGCGGCCCGTGGATCAAGATGATCATTGCGGGCATCGTCATGGGCGTGCTGTTCTTCCTCTTATTTGATCGCGGGCTGGACGTCGTGCTGCCGCTGGGCCTCCTGGAGTTCCTGTCATGATGAGCGAAATCCTCAGTCACCTGAGCATCGGTTTCGATGTCGCCTTTTCCTGGACCAATCTGCTGGTCGCCGCCATTGGCTCTTTTCTGGGCACCATGGTCGGCGTACTGCCGGGTTTGGGTCCCATCAACGGCGTGGCCATGCTCATCCCCATCGCCTATGCGATGAATCTGCCCCCTGAAACCGCGCTGATTCTGCTGGCCGCCGTGTACGTCGGCGCTGAATACGGCGGACGCATCAGCGCCATCCTGATCAACGTGCCCGGCGAAGCCAGCGCCATCATGACCACGCTGGACGGCTATCCCCTGGCGCGCAAAGGCCTGTCCAATGTCGCGCTGTCTCTGTCGGGCTGGTCGGCCTTCTGCGGCTCGCTGGTCGCCACCCTGGGCGTCATCATTCTGGCCCCGATCCTGGCCAGCTGGGCGTTGGCTTTCGGGCCGGCCGAATATTTCGTCCTGATCATCTTCGCCTTCTGCTGCCTGACCAGTCTGCTGGGGAACCAGCCCGTCAAAGGCACACTGTCGGCCATGCTGGGCCTGGCGATCGCCACGGTGGGCGTGGACGCCAATTCGGGCGTGTACCGCTATACCTTCGATTCGGTGCACCTGTTCGACGGCATCGCCTTCGTGGTGGTGGTGATCGCCCTGTTCGCCATCGCCGAACTGCTGGAATTGCTGGAATCGACCATTCGCGGGCAGACCCCCGAAGTGCCGCCCAACAAGCGCAAGCTGTTCAACCTGAAAGAACTGCTCTACACCAAATGGACGGTGCTGCGCGGCTCCATCATCGGGTTTTTCATCGGAGTGCTGCCGGGCGCCGGCGCCAGCGTGGCATCCGCCGTGGCGTATTCCAACGAAAAGCGCTACCAGGAAGCCCGCGATCCCGACGCCTGCTTCGGCGAAGGCGACCTGCGCGGAGTGACCGCCCCCGAAGCCGCCTCGACCTCGGCCGCCGTGGGCGCCATGGTCCCCATGCTGACGCTGGGCGTCCCCGGATCGGGCACGACGGCAGTGATGATGGGCGCCCTGACGCTGTACAACATCACGCCGGGCCCGGTGCTGTTCGACACCAAACCCGAATTGGTCTGGGGCCTGGTGGCGTCGCTGTTCATCGCCAACGTCATGTTGTTCATGATGAACATCCCCCTGGTGCGCGTGTTCTCCAAAGTCCTGGCGCTGCCGAACTGGCTGCTGGTTCCCGGCATCCTGTGCATCAGCTTCATCGGTGTCTACGCCATCAACGCCGGCACCTTCGACCTGACCATGGCCGCCTTCCTGGGCCTGCTGGGCTACCTGCTGCGCAAGGGCGGCATCCCCATGGCGCCCATGGTGCTGGGTGTCGTGCTGGGTTCCATGATGGAACAAAACCTGCGCCGGGCGCTGTCCATCACTAACGGTGAACTGCACATCCTGTGGAGCAGCCCGGTGTCCATCGGACTGTGGATCATCTCCCTGGCTATCGTCATCATCCCGCCCCTGATGCGCCGCCGCCGCGCCAAGAAAAACCTGGCGCCCTCGACGCTGTCCGCCATGGCGACCGACGACTGATCACCACCAATCCGGCGGGCTGCTGCGCAGCGCACCCGCCGGCCTGTCCCACCGCCACGGCACATCCCCCACCCTGCAGGGCGCCTGCAGACGATGAGCCGGCCCCCAGGCGGTGGATTCGACAGCAGTCTCATAAGCATCCGATGGAACCGCCCCCAAAGGCGGTTCCGTTTTTTCATGAGTGTCTGCCAGGGCATCCGACGTCAACAAGGCTGCCGTGCGCGCCAGCGACGCGCGCCACTGGCTGCCCTGTGATCGTTCCCGCCGGTCAAGCAGCCCCTTCAACACGCAGGCCGCCATCCAGTAGCCCGTTGCCTGATCCAGCGCCTGCACCGGCAAGGGGTCCGGTTTGCAGTCCGGACGGCCTGGCCAGGCGATGCCGGTGCTCATCTGCACCAGGCTGTCAAAACCCCGGCGGGCGCACCAGGGGCCGGTCCATCCCCAGGCGTCCAGACTGACATCCACCAGGCCTGGGCGCAGCCGCTGGCGGACATCCGCACCCAAACCCAGGCGATCCAGCGCATCGGGCCGGTAGCCATGCACCAGCACGTCAGCCTGCGCCAGCAGCCGCCTGAAGCGGTCCAGCCCCGCTGGATCGCGCAGATCCAGCTCGGCGCAGCGCTTGCCCACGGTGACTTCCGGCACCATGCCTGGCTCTTCCCAGTCCGTTGGGTCCAGACGCAGCACCTGCGCCCCCCAGGCCGCCAGAAAACGGGTACAGACCGGCCCTGCCAGCACGCGGGTCAGATCCAGCACCCGCACCCCCGCCAGCGGTCGGGCGGCGGATGAGGCATCGCCCTGAACCCAGACCGGTCCGCCGTGCTCCACGGCGCCAGTCCAGGCTGTCCCATCCTGCCGATGCAGCAAGGGCTCGGCAACAACGGCCAGGCCCTGCGGATGTCGCCGCCACTGCTCGGGCGGGCGCAAGGCGGCGGCACACGCCGCCTGTTCGACCAGCGCCGCTTCCAGATCGGTCGCCGACCAGGCGCGCACCCGCGCCGCCACCTGATCCCGCTCGGCGCCGTCGGGCAGATCCAGCACGCGCAAAGCCCGGCGCCGATGGTGCGCGGCATTGGCATGCAGGCGGATCCAGCCGTCCGCAGCGGCGTAATCGCCCGTCACGGCATCGCGTACGGCAGGCAACTGCCAGTCCTGAGGTTTCAGGGTATGCGCAAACCACCAGGATGCCAGGGGCCGGTCCAGTCGGACCGGCGGCGGGGACGCGGGGTTGATCCAGCGCGCCAGCATGAGAGCCGCCGCACCGATGCTGGCGCAGGCCAGATCCGTCACCGGATAGCGCGACGCCAGGACACCTTTGCCGTCAATCTGGATGGCGTCGTGCGCATAGGGTTCGTCCAGCGCCGCCAACGCGGCGCGCAGGAAAAAATCGAAAACGGAATTACCGAGGTTCATGGACGCACCTCCTGTTTAATCAGGCACAGGGCAGTCCGCAGGGACTGCCATATGCCACGATCACCCCACCTCGTGGCCTGCAGGCCACTCGGATTAATCAGGCACAGGGCAGTCCGCAGGGACTGCCCTGCGTCCAGATTAATCCATCCGAAAAATCGCGTGGTGTTCGCGGATGGCGTAGCGGTCCGTCATGCCGGCGATATAGTCTGCAATAGCGCGGGCCTGAGCCACGGAGTCGTCGCGCCGGTATTCGTCGGCCAGCAGTCGGGGATCTTCCTGAAACGCGCCGAACAGATCGCGCACGATGCGCCGCGCCTTATAGGTCATGCGCATCACTTGGGCATGCCGGTATAGATTGTTCAGCAAAAACTGTTTCAGCGCGTCGGCCTGCACGCGGATGGCATCGGAAAAGGCCGCGAGCGGCGGCCCGGTGCGCACGGCATCGACACTATCGGGCTGCAAGCGGGCGATATTGGCCGCGGTTGTCCGTGTCAGATCCAGCACCAGGGTGTTGATCATGGCGCGGATGACCTCGGACACCAGACGCTTGGATTCGACATCGGGATAGCGGCGGCGCACCTGCTCGTGATGCGCGGCGAAGATATCCAGATCCAGCAGTTGTGGCACGGTGATCAGGCCGGAACGCAGCCCGTCATCGATGTCGTGATTGTTATAGGCGATTTCATCGGCCAGATTGGTCAGCTGGGCCTCTAGCGAAGGCTGTGTGCCATCCAGGAAACGGGCGCCCACCGGTCCCAACTGGCGGGCATGACGGCGCGAGCAGTGCTTCAGGATGCCTTCGCGGGTCTCGAAGCACAGATTCAGACCGTCAAAGGCCGCGTAGCGTTCTTCCAATTCGTCCACCACCCGCAGGCTTTGCAGATTGTGCTCGAAACCGCCCGCCTGCGGCGCGAATTCGCGCAGGCAGGCATTCAGCTCATCCTGACCGGCATGGCCGAACGGCGTGTGCCCCAGGTCGTGCGCCAGGGCGATGGCTTCGATCAGGTCTTCGTGCACCCCCAGATTGCGCGCCAGGGTGCGGGCGATCTGAGCGACCTCGATGCTGTGGGTCAGGCGGGTGCGAAACAGGTCGCCTTCGTGGTTCAGAAAGACCTGGGTCTTGTATTCCAGCCGGCGAAACGCCGAGCAGTGCACGATGCGATCGCGATCGCGCTGGAAATCGCTGCGCCCCTGGGGCGCGGGTTCGGGATGCTGGCGCCCGCGCGTGGCTTCTGGATGGCAGGCATACGGGGCCAGCTGCACCATGGTCAGACCTCGGCCCCGGCGGGCAACAGGGGCCGGACCAGGGCATCATCCACCGCCTGCACACCGGCGCGGCCCAATTCGGGCAAGAGCACGTAGCGGATATGCCGGCCTTCGGTTTTTTTATCCACCCGCATCAGGTCCAGCCAGCGGTCCGTCCCCAGGCCGGGCGCCTGCACGGGGCAACCGATGGCCTGAACCAGGGCGCGGATGCGATCCACTGCCGCGCGGTCCAGACCGCAGACGCGGGCGGAGAGTTCCGCCGCCATGACCATGCCGCAGCCCACGGCCTCGCCATGCAGCCAATGGCCATAACCCAGGCCGGATTCAATCGCATGCCCAAACGTATGACCAAAATTCAGGATGGCGCGCAGCCCGGATTCACGTTCGTCCTGCGACACGACCCAGGCCTTCAGTTCGCAGGCGCGGCGCACGGCATATTCAATGGCGGCATCTTCCAGCGACCGCAAGGCCTGCACATGGGATTCGCACCAGGCAAAAAATTCCGCATCGGCGATCATGCCGTATTTGATCAGTTCGGCCAGGCCGGCGGAAATTTCGCGCGCCGGCAAGGTCGCCAGGACACGGGTATCGATTTCCACGGCCAGCGGCTGATAGAACGCCCCGATCATGTTCTTTCCCAGGGGGTGGTTGATGGCGGTCTTGCCGCCCACCGAAGAATCCACCTGCGCCAGCAAAGTAGTCGGCACCTGGATGAAACGCACGCCGCGCATGTAGCAGGCGGCGGCAAAGCCGCACATATCGCCCACCACCCCGCCGCCCAGCGCCACCAGCACGGCCTTGCGGTCCAGGCCGGCAGACAAGAGCGCATCGAAAATGCGGTTCAGCGATTCCCAGGTCTTGAATTGTTCGCCATCGGGCAATTCGATCCAGACGAGCGGCTTGCCGGTCGCCGCCAACGTCGCCCGCACCCGATCCCCCATCAAGGCCGACACGGTGGTGTTGGTGACGACGGCCAGCGCCGTGGCATCCGCCGGCAGGCTGCCGGCCAGCGCGTCCAGCCGGTCGGGGCCGATATGGATGGGATACTGCCCGCCAGGGGTCGAGACGTGAACGGTATGCATAAGACCTACTGTAAAGGATGAGCGGGCAGCGCGGCCAGCAAGCTGCGCACGACCTGCGCAATGGGCTGGTCGACCGTGTCCTGCCGGATGGCAGCCACGCTGTCGTACAAGGGTTCGCGCTGCGCCAGCAAATCGGCGATGCGCTGACGGGGGTCTTCGGTGCGCAACAGCGGGCGATTGCGGTCCCGCGCCACGCGCCGGTACAGTTCGTCGGCGCTGGCGCGCAGATAAATCACGCAACCGCGCTCGCTCAGCATGCGGCGGTTTTCCTCGGCCAACACGGCGCCGCCGCCCGTGGCCAGCACCAACCCCGGTATCCGGGTGTATTCGTCCAGCAACGCCGTTTCACGCCGCCGGAAACCGGCCTCGCCCTCGATGTCGAAAATCGTGACGACGCGCACCCCGCAACGGTCCTCGATGGCATGATCCAGATCGACGAATTCCCGCCCCAACGCTGCCGCCAACTGGCGACCGATCGTGGTTTTGCCCACCCCCATCATGCCCACCAGAAAGATCGGCGCGGCCACGTCCTGGGCGGAACCTGGGAGAATGTCGGCGTCGGCGGGGACGGATTCCATCGGCATGAGAGTGCAGGTCGGGGTTGGTTTACCTGTATTATCGCATTGGCCGATGCAACAACTCCGACGCCCCATTCTGTGCGCCGGCAGATGCTAGGCACACCGCATTCGCAGCATCCGGTTACATAGACTCCGCCCCGGATCTCTGGTCCGCTTTCGCCAGGCTTTACAATCGCCTCTGATGAGAACCACCAAAACCCCCTCCAAGGCCAAGGCGCCTGCCCGTTCCTGGCTCACGCGTCTGGTCCTGAAGGCGTTCGTCCTCTGCGCAGGCATGGGCGTCTGTGCCGCCTTGCTGCTGTCGCTGGCGCTGGCGCTGGCCTGGCCCAACCTGCCCGATCTGCACGCCATGACCGATTACCGGCCGCGCGTGCCTTTGCGCATCTACACGGCGGATCAGGTGCTGATCGGCGAATTCGGCGAAGAACGCCGTAACGTGCTGCGCTTCGATGAAATCCCGGACATCATGAAATCCGCGATTCTCGCCGCAGAAGACGACCGTTTCTACCAGCACGGCGGCATCGACTGGACCGGCGTGCTGCGCGCCGCCATCGCCAACGTGGTGAACATGTCCAAGACCCAGGGCGCCAGCACCATCACGATGCAGGTCGCGCGAAATTTCTATCTGTCGTCCGAAAAGACCTACACCCGGAAATTCTACGAACTGCTGCTGACCTTCAAGATCGAAGCCACTCTGACCAAGGACCAGATTCTGGATCTGTACATGAACCAGATCTTCCTGGGACACCGGGCCTACGGCTTTGCCGCCGCCAGCCGCACGTATTTCGGCAAACCGCTGGCGGACATCACGGCAGCCGAAGCCGCCATGCTGGCGGGCATCCCCAAAGCCCCGTCGCGCTTCAATCCGATCTCGAACCTGGCGCGCGCGAAATCTCGTCAGGCCTACGTGCTGAACCGCATGCGCAGCCTGGGCTATCTGAACGACGCCGAATACCAACAGGCGAAAGACCAGCCCATCGTCATCAAGTCGGCTGCCGGCACGCCCAGCGGCCGTTATGCCGTGCATGGGGAATATCCGGCTGAACTGGCCCGCCAGCTGCTGTACGGCGTCTATCAGGATGACATCTATTCTCGCGGCTTCAACATCTACACCACCATCCAGTCCAAAGACCAGGAAGCCGCCTACGAATCCCTGCGCAACGGCGTGCTGGACTACACCCGCCGGGCGCCTTACCCAGGCCCCGAGGAAACCGTCAATCTGCCCGCCGGCATCGAAAACCAGCCAGAGGCCTTCAACGACATCCTGGACTCAGTCCAGGAAAAATACCCGGATAACGGCGACCTGCTGACGGGCATCGTCCTGTCGGCCAGCCCCACCGAGGTCAAGGTCGCCCGCAGCCCCAGCGATATCGTCAGCATCACCGACAAGCGCGCCTTGCGGGTCGTGGCGCGCGGCCTGGTCGCCAACGCCAAAGACGCCGTGCGCATCCAGCGCGGCTCCGTGGTCTATGTCCGTCAGCAGGATGACTATTGGGAACTGCTGAACAAACCCAGCATCCAGGCGGCCCTGGTGTCGCTGCGGCCCCAGGATGGCGGCATCGTCGCCATGGTGGGGGGCTTCGATTACGAAGAAGGCAAATTCAACCGCGTGACACAGGCCTGGCGTCAGCCAGGGTCTTCGTTCAAGCCCTTCATCTATGCTTCCGCGCTGGAACGCGGGCTGACGCCGGCCACGCAGATTTCCGACGAACCCTTTTCCCTGACGGCGGAACAGACCGGCTCCAAAGCCTGGAACCCGAAGAACTACGGGCGCACCTACGAGCCCATGCTGACCATGCGGCAAGGCCTGTACAAATCGAAGAACATGGTGTCGATCCGCATCATGCAGGCGGTTGGCCCGCAGTACGTGCAGGACTACATCACGCGCTTTGGCTTTGACCGGTCCCGCCAGCCCGCCGTGCTGCCGCTGGCCCTGGGCGCCGGCAGCGTCACGCCCCTGCAGTTGGCGGGCGGCTTTGCGGTCTTTGCCAACGGCGGCTATCGTGTGCCGCCCTACCTGATCGACCACGTGACCGACAGCAGCGGCAAAGTCATCATGCGCGCCCGCCCGACCATCGCCGGCGACACCCTGGCCCGGGTCATCGACCCACGCACCGCCTACGTGATGGACGACATGCTGCGCGGCGTGGCGACGTACGGCACCGGCGCGCGCGCGCACCGCGAGCTGAAACGCAACGATATCGGCGGCAAGACCGGCACGACCAACGATTCGCAGGACGCCTGGTTCGCAGGTTTCACGCCCAAGCTGGTCGCCGTGGCCTGGATGGGCTTTGATCAACCCAAATCCATGGGTCAGGGCGAAACCGGGGGCGGCGCCGCTCTGCCGATCTGGATCGGCTACATGCGCACCGCCTTGGCCGGCCAGCCGGAAGTCCCGCCCGGCCCCATGCCTAGCGGCCTGCTGCGCGCCGACAATGATTTCTACTTTGCGGAATTCCCGCCCGGCACCGCAATCGCCCGCGTCGGCCTGCCGGCGCCCGGCGATCCCTTGCCTGGCGATCAGCCCTCCGGACAGGACGGGATCGGCGCCCTGCTGGACCGGCTGCACGGGCAAAACGACAGCGATGCCGCTGTTCCCCAACCTGTCCGAGTGCCCTTCTGATGATGTCGCGCCCCCTGATCCGTTCTTCCGCCGCCTTGACCGTTGCCTGCCTGGCCCTGCTGCTGGGCGGCTGCGGCATGAAAGGCCCGCTTACGCCGGCCACGCCGCCGCCCGCCGCCGATGCCACTTTGGTGGCGCCGCCCACCGTCACCCCTCAACCCTGACCGCCCATGACCGCTGCCCCCCATTTCCCGCTTCGGGACGGTGTCCTGCATGTTGAAAACCTGCCGTTGAGCGATCTGGCCGACCGTTATGGCACGCCGCTCTACGTCTATTCCCGCGCCGCCCTCAAAGAAGCCTGGCAGCGCTACGAATCGGCGATCGCCGGGCGCAACGCGCTGATCTGCTACGGCGTCAAGGCCAATTCCAATCTGGCCGTGCTGCACGAATTCCAGCAACTGGGGTCTGGCTTTGACATCGTGTCGGGCGGCGAGCTGGCCCGCGTGCTGGCCGCCGGCGCCGACCCTGCCCGCATCGTGTTTTCCGGCGTGGGCAAACAGGGTTGGGAAATCCGCCAGGCCCTGGCGGTCGGCATCAAGTGCTTCAACGTCGAATCAGCCGCCGAGCTCGAGCGCCTGGCCGACATCGCCCAGGAAATGGGTGTGCGCGCGCCGGTGTCGCTGCGCGTGAACCCCGATGTGGATGCCAGAACCCATCCCTACATTTCCACCGGCCTGAAAGAAAACAAGTTCGGCATCGATATCCTGAAGGCCCCCGCCCTGTACCGCCAAGCGCGACAGATGCCCGGGCTGGAGATCGTCGGCGTGGACTGTCACATCGGTTCGCAGATCACCCAGATCAGCCCCTACCTGGACGCTTTGGACAAGCTGCTGACCTTGATCGACGTCCTGGCCGCCGACGGCATCACCCTGCGGCATCTGGATCTGGGCGGCGGACTGGGCATCCGCTACACGGATGAAACTCCGCCTCACCCCGCCGAACTGTTGGACCCGGTCTTTGCCGCCTTGCAGGCGCACGGACTGGGCCACCTGCAAGTGATCCTGGAACCGGGCCGGTCTCTGGTCGGCAACGCCGGCATCCTGCTGACGCGAGTGGAATACCTGAAACACACCGAAGTCCGCAATTTCGCGATCGTAGACGCCGCCATGAACGACCTGATGCGGCCTGCCCTGTACGAAGCCTGGCACGGCGTGATTCCCGTGCAGCCACGCACCGGCACCCGGACAGATACCTACGACATCGTCGGGCCGATCTGCGAAAGCGGTGACTGGCTGGCCCGGGCGCGTCAGCTGCCCCTGGAACAGGGCGATCTGCTGGCCATCGAATCCGCGGGTGCCTATGCCTTTTCTATGGCCAGTCAGTACAACACGCGCGCGCGCGCCGCGGAAGTGCTGGTCGACGGCACGCAGCACTGGCTGATCCGCCCACGCGAATCGGTTCAGGATCTGTACGCCCAGGAACGCATCCCGCCTCGCACCTGAAACCGCTGGGCGGCGAGACAGGCTAAAATCCACACGCTTTTTGCCGTAAAGCGTGTATCGCCGCAATCCGCCCGAAACATGCGGGTTGCGAATCCCTGTCTCACCCGGCCGCTGCATGTCACCACCGAAGGATCTCGCCTCCACGCCTCACCCGCCAGTCGCCGTCAGACATGGCAGTTCACGCGTTTTCCTCATCCATTTTCTGCTGCCGCTGCTGCTGGGCCTGGGCGTGCTGCTCAGCGCATGGCTGTTGCCCCCGCACCACGCCAGCCCGTCTGGTCAGGGTATTGCCACGCATTTCATGCCAGGTCAGTTCGATGGCCCCTATCATGCCGCTTCGGCGCTCAAGACCAGCCCCACCCGTCTGTCCCAGCAAATGCCGACCGGTCCCGCCTGGCTGCTGGCCAACCTGAATCCGCAGTCGGGCTCCGACAGCACGCCGCCGCCGGCCTTGCTGATCCGCAGCATCCTGATGGCAGCGCCGACCTGCTGGCTGCAGGACGAACAGCAAGCCGGGTTGTTGATCGCCCTGCCCTTCCAGGAAAGCATCCTGGGGTACAGCGCCGCGATCCCCGCCGCAGCGGCGGCGACTCAGATCCTATGCTCACTGGACCTGGCGATTCCCGGCCAGCTGTCCATCGAACAATGGCAGTCCACCGATCTGGCGGTGTCCAGATCCCATCAGGCCTATTCCCTGGGGCTGCTGGAAGGCGGCCTGCTGATGCTGGCTGCCTTCATCGCCGTCATCGCCCTGACGACCCGCGACCACCTGTACGTGCTGCTGACCTGCTGGGTGCTGTGCAATTTGCGCCTGGGCGCCTGGGCGCTGGGCTGGGACCAGATCTGGCTGGGGCATCAGCTACCGCCGGACGCCCTGATCTGGTCGCGCAAACTGACCCTGCTGCTGTCCTTCACCACCACCTGGCTGCTGTTTACCCGTCTGTTTCGCCAAGGTCTCAGCATCGGTCTCCATCGCAGACTGCAGCAGATGGGCCTGCTCTCGTCCGTCCTGCTGTTGCTGCCCCTGGCGATGCCATCCTACGGCATTCTCCAAACCGCCAGCTTCCTGGCGGCCTGGGTGGGCATCGCGCTGGTCGCCACCATCCTGATCCATGCCCTGTTTCGTTTGACGACCCGGTCCTTGTTCTGGCACACGCTGGCCGTCTGCCTGGCGGTCATCGTCATGGCGACGGGGCTGGTGCTGATCGGCTTGGGCCAGAGCGCGGTGTTCAGCACCTGGCTGGCCACCGGCCTGTTTCTGGGCTGCAACCTGCTGGTGGCGCTGGCCACCGCCAACCGCACGCGTGAAGACCGTCAGATGCGTCTGCGCCAGCGCAACGAACTGATCGTCCATGATTCGCTATCGCCGCTGGGCCTGTTCACCCTGGGCGCCACCCGCCATTTCGAACATCTGAACCCCAACGCCCGCACCATGCTGCGTATCCAGCCCGAGGCGGAAATCCCCGCCCTCAACTGGAGCTCTTTCTTTCAGGACGTCGATTGGGTGGCCGTCTCGCTGGCGACAGAAGAAGGCCGCGACACCGAGATCCAGCAGATCGACATCGACCCCAAAGCGCCCATCCGCAATTTCCTGCTGCGCGCCACCTTGGTCGGCAGCCGCATCGAAGGCTCTTTGCAGGATGTCACCGCCCGCACCGAAACCCTGCGCAATCTGCGCCTGATGACGGATCACGATGCGCTGACCAACACCCTGAACCGCCGCGGCATCGAAGACGCCATGCAGGCCGCCATCCAGGATCTGCAACAGTCCGGCACGCCTTGCGCCTTGTCCTTCCTCAGTCTGGACCACCTGAAGCGCGTCAACGATCTGTTCGGGCATTCCGCCGGCGACCAGCTCTTGCAACTGGCCTGCGATCGCCTGAAATATGCGCTGACCGAGCAGCAGAAACTAGGCCGCATCGGCAGCGATGAATTCATCATCCTGTTCCCGAAGATCCGCGCCCGCGAGGCTCAGCGCATCGCCCAGGACATGATCGACAGCCTGAACAGTTCACCCTTTTATGTGGGCGATCGCGCCTTCCAGATCAAAAGCGCCATGGGCCTGATCGATCTGGACCCGCGCATGCGCCCCAAAGACGCTGTCGCCGCCGCCACCCGCGCATGCCGGGATGCTCGCAAACAGCATCAGGACCTGGTGCTCTACGAGGAAAACGCGCACGAACTGTTCGACCATATCAACGAACTGCGCGTGTTCGAGCAGCTGGAACAGACCGCGCCCCCCGATGACATCCATCTGGTCATGCAGCCCATCATGTCGCTGCGCCATCCCCTGCAGACCCTGAACTTCGAGGTCTTGCTGCGAGTGCGCAGCAATGATGCGCACCCTCTGCAGACCCAGAAGATCATCCAGGCCGCCGAAGACAGCGGCATGATCACGGTCATCGACAAATGGGTGTTTTCCACCGCCCTGCAATGGATGGCTGAACATCATGAGCAGCTGGGCCAGACCCAGCAGATGAACATCAATCTGAGCGGAGTGTCCCTGAACGACGATCGCTTCATCGACACGCTGTTCGGCATTCTGACCCAGCAACCGCAATTCACGCGCCGCCTGTGCGTCGAAATCACCGAAGGCGTGGCTCTGCAGGATCTGGAACGCACCCGGCAGTTCATGCGCCGCCTGCAGCGCATGGGCGCCCGCGTCGCCCTGGATGATTTCGGCGCGGGCTATACCTCGTTTTCCTACCTGAAGGAACTGCCCGCCGATACGATCAAGATCGACGGTTCGCTGATCCGCGACATGCTCAATAGCGAAGCCAACATCGCCATCGTCAACAGCATCGTGGATCTAGCGCACAACCTGGGCATGGAATGCATCGCCGAATGGGTGGAAGACGTCGCCACGCTGCGCACCCTGACCGAGATGGGGGTGGATTACGTGCAGGGTTATGTGATTTCAGCCGCCCGATCGCCGGCGGATATCCTGGTCCACGACAATATCCTGTCCCTGATCGCCAATCCGGCTGCCAAAGCTTACGTCGAGGAAATCAGCGGCAAGCGGCCCTGATGATCCAGGCGGGCCGCCGGAAAACGGCGGCCCATCAGGCACTGCGGCAGGTTTACAGTTCGCCGTAGGAATGCAGCCCGGACAGGAACATGTTCACCCCCAGGAAAGCAAAGCTGGTCACCAGCAGACCGCTGAGCGCCCAGTACGCCGCCATCGACCCGCGCAAACCCTTCATCAGGCGCATGTGCAGCCAGGCCGCATAATTCAGCCAGACGATCAGCGCCCAGGTTTCTTTCGGGTCCCACTGCCAGTAGGTACCCCAGGCATCGGCTGCCCACAAGGCGCCCAGAATGGTCGCCACCGTGAAGAATGCAAAGCCCACGGCAATGGCCCGGTACATGATGTCGTCCAGGAGCTCCAGCGACGGCAGACGCTGGGCGATCGGCGCGCGAAACGCCAAAATCGTCCCCACCAGCAGCGCACCGATGCCGAAATACAGCATCCAGGTGAGCGACAGTTCGCGCGAACCGAAGACAAAGGGCTCGGCGCACAGCACGGCGCCCAGCAGAAAGACCGGCACCAGCGGTTTCCAGCTACGCGTTTCCCCATGCGATTTGACCAGATAGGCAAAGCCCACCATCGCCGCCAGGCTGAAGGTGCCGTAACCGATGAAGTTCGCCGGCACGTGCAGTTTCATCCACCAGCTTTTCAGGGCGGGCACCAGCGGCTGGATCTGATAGGCTTCCCGGGTAAAGGAATACCACAACAGGAACACCACCAGAGACGTCACGACCAGCAGCACGAAACCGCCCAGCGCCCTGGTCGCGTAACGACGCTCGTAGTACAGATAGAACAGGGCCGTGATCAAGGCCATCAGGACGAAGACCTCGTACAGATTGCTGACGGGGATATGACCGATATCCGGCCCCATCAGATGGCCTTCGCGCCAACGCACCAGCAGGCCGGTCACGCCCGCGTACACGGCGGACCAGGTCAAGACCGTGCCTAGCCAGGCAGCCGTCTGGCTGACGAAGCCCGCCCAGTAGCACACCGTGGCCAGCACGAACAGCGCGCACATCCACAGAATGGCGGATTGCGAGGACAACAGGTATTTCAGCAGAAAGACGGATTCGGCACGCGACAGGTCGCCCTGCAGCAAGACGCCTGTCGGGCTGTAGAGCCAGACGGACAGCAGGGCGCTGGCGCCCGCCGCGATCATCAGCACCCGCAGAGGGCGCCACAACCAGCCCATCCAGCTGAACAGAACCACCGCCCCGATCAGGATCAGTTTTTCGTAGTAATCCATGAACTGGCCGTAAGTGGTCAGCGCATGACCGGCCCCCACCGCCAGCAGCAGGAAAAAGGCCAGATCGGTCCAGTTGGGCCGACCACGCCGACCCCGGTGATCGCCGCTGGTGTTCATATCCTGCAGCCACAGGGTCGTGGCATCATGCGTCAGGGTATCGCTTGTCATTGGGAGCCTCCGAGGCGGCGCAGCGCATCGCGCAAACGCTCAAATTCGTGATTGAAGTCCAGGTTGCGGCGCTGCGTGGTCATGGCGGCCAGCCAGCTGCTGCCCGTCTCCGACGGGCGAATCCAGACCCACACCCGCCGTTCGCGGATATAGAACATGGAAAACACGCCCAATACCAGCAACAGGCAGCCGATATAGACGGTGATTTTGCCAGGGCTGCGCGCGACCTGAAAGACGCTGGCCTGAACGTGCTCGAAAGTCGACAGCTGCAGCGCCACAGGAGCAGGATAATCCGGAAGCGTGGCCAAGGCCAGAACGGACAGCCGCAGCCATTGCGCCTGGCGTTCGGCCTGTGAACCATCTGACGACAGGGCCGGCAGGTGCTGTCGTTCCCGCATCAGAGCGCGCAATTCCTGCAGGCTGAGCTGGATCATGGGCACGGCGAAATTCAGGATCTTTTCCCGCTGATCCGCCGGTGCGGATTCGATGATGCCGTTAAAGCCCCGCTGGGAAAATGTGCGCAACGCCCCCTGGGCGGCCTGGAACATCAAATCGCGCTGTTCGCCGTCGGGCGCGTTGGCGGCGGCAAACCGGCGGGCGGCTTCTTCGCGCTGAGCGGGATCGGCCAAGGCGGCGCGCAACTGCATGAATTCCTGCATCGTGCCCTGATCGTCGGCGGGAATGCGCAGATAGCGATAGGCCTCGGACGGGGTATTGCGGGTGCCCAGCAAAAACATGGGGAAGCCATCGACCGCCACCGGCAGCATGTACTGGGTGAATTCGTGGGCTTGGCCGTCTGCCCCGATCAGGCGGTACTGGACGCTGGGGCCGACGTTGCGCAGGTTCTCGTCGCGCGCGCGCGCCGCGCTGCCGGTCACCGCGGCCACATCGCGGATCAGGCTGGTCGGCTGCGGATCGCCGGCAGCGGCCATGTTTTCCACATTGATGACGCGCAAGCCGGTGTAATCCACCGTCTCGCCTCCCAAGGCCGCCGGCAGTCGGGCCTGGCTGCCCACTGCGCCGGACAGTTCCTGGGGCTGCGCCTGCGTACCCGACAGCGGCCAGGCCTTCAGAGCGAGGGTGCTGCCCCCGTCGTCGAAGCTGGACTGATACACCGTGACCCCTTTGTAGTGCAGGGGCTCATTGACCTGAATGGTGCGCTCGAAAGAGGCGCCGGTTTCCAGATCCGTGACCACCACATCGCTGCGGAAGTCGCTGGGCATGCCGGTGTCGTAGTAATCGATATAGAATTTTTTCAGATGGATCGTGAATGGCAAGGGCTGCAGCAGCACCCCCTGACCCGCCGCGATGATGCCCATGCTGCTTTGTTTGCCGTCGGGGATCAGCATATTGGCGCGAAAGCTGGGGTTGCGCGCCGACAGCCGCCCGGATTCGGGCACGTCGGAAATCAGCATATTGCCCACGATGGGCTGTTTGTCGAATAACCAGGTCTGCAGACGCACGGGCAGTTCGCTATCCAATAGCCCGCCCAGGCAGATCACGACGATGGCGACGTGCGCAAAGATATATCCCAAGCGGTTGGCCGCCCCCTTTTTGGCCGCCACCATGCGGCTGTCGCCATCCACGCGCACGCGATAGCGAAAGCCCTGGCTGCGCAGCAGGGCGCCCACCTGTTCCACGGCCTGATCCGGGGCCAGCGCGCTGTCCACGTCGACCTTATGGTGGAAGGCTTTCAGGCTGGAACCGCGCACATATTCCCGAAACGTCCGCATGTCGCGCAGCATCTTGGGCGTGTTGCGCATGACACACAGGGTCGTGGACACGACCAGAAAGGCCATGATCAGCAAGAACCAGGGGCTGTTGTAGATATGCCAGATCGAAAACTGATCGAATACGGCGAACCAGAAAGGCCCGAACTGATCGATGTAGGTATTGGCGGCCTGGTTCTGCGGCAGCACGGTGCCGATCAGGCTGGCCACGCAAATGAACACCAGCAAGCTGATGGCGAAGCGCATCGAACCCAGTAGTTCGACGACGTCAGCACCCCAGGTGCGGGAACGGGAAGAAGAAGTCACGGCAGCCCGACTCAAGAAAAAGGGGAGGCGCGCCAGCGCGTCCCCCCTTTTATATATTTTTTAAAGTTCAACCTTACACCGGCTGAGCCGGGGATCCCTCCCAAGACCCCAGAAACAACCGGGACATACGCTTTCCGGCTGTGGGTTGCGTGGCCATTCGTGCGGCCCCGCCTACCCGCCAGACCGATCAGCGCAAGCCGGCGGCGAAATCCGCCACGGCTGCCAGGTCGGGATCGGTCATCCGGCTGGTGATGTCATACATGATGCTGTTGGCCCGATCACCCGAACGGAACAGCTTCATCTGTTCCAGGATGTATTCCGGATGCTGACCCGCCAGGCGGGGAAATTCGCCGGGCAGCCCCGCGCCATTGGCCGAGTGGCAAGCCGCACAGGCCGGCACCTGGCGATCGGCGATGCCGGCGCGCCAGATGTGCTGACCGCGTTCCATGCTGGATTCGTTGGTGGCAGTGCCGGCATGTTCCCAGTCTAGCTTTTGCTGCGACAGATAGAGCGAGACGTTCTGGATGTCCTGGGCGGTCAGCGACGGCGCGATGGCGGCCATGATGGACGGCGCCCCATCCGCCCCGGTGCGCACGGGGGGTTTGTCGCCCTGGGGCGCGAAATCGCGCAATTGTTTCGCGAGATATTCATGCGGCATGGCGGCCAGATTGGGGTTGGCCGGGATGGTGCTGTTGCCACCCTCGCCGTGACACGTCATACAGGCCAACACACCGCGCGACATATCGCCATTGACATACAGTTGTTCGCCGGCCTTGGCGTCAGGTTTGGCGACGTCCTGAGCGTGAGCCAAACCAGGCAGAGCGCCGGCAAACATCAGACTGCTGGCCATGAACATACTGGAAAGCGCACGCTTCATGAGATCCTCGGATTTTTTGTACGGGCGCCGCAAGACGCCATCAGGTCATGAGGCCGGGACGTCCTTCGGCATAGCGCGGAAGACGACCGGCGTAACAAACACAAGCGAAGATTATACAATAGGCATCAGGCGACATCCGCATCAGGCGGTCATGGTCGCCATCGTCGCAGGCCGGCGCTCATGCGCCTGCTCCTTGTCATCCGCGCCCACCAGGCTTTCACCGATCCGCCGTGTCCCTTCTTCATCGCGCCCGCTTCACGATATCCGCCGCCCGGCTGGACCAGCTGCCCGCCCCCACGACGGCCGAGGTCTGCTTCGTGGGCAGGTCCAATTCCGGCAAGTCGTCCGCCATCAACGTGCTGACCAATCAGCGCCGCCTGGCTTTTTCCAGCAAGACGCCGGGGCGCACGCGCCTGATCAATCTGTTCGGTATCCCCGATCCGATCACGGATGACGCCTGGCTGGGCTTCCTGGTCGATCTGCCCGGCTACGGCTACGCGGCCGTCGACCGCGCGTCCCGGGACGAATGGGCGGAAGTCCTGGGCGGTTACCTGCACGAGCGCAGCAGTCTGGCCGGCGTCGTCCTATTGATCGACATCCGCCGCGGCGTCACGGATCTCGATCGCCGCCTGGCGCACTGGATCGGCCTGCGCGGCCTGCCCACGCTGGCCTTGCTGACCAAAGCCGACAAGCTGCCCTACGGGCAACGGATACGCGCCGTCGCGCAAGTGCGCAAAGACCTGGCCGAGATCGGCACGCTGACCGCCCTGCCTTTTTCCGCCACCCACCGCATTGGCCTGGAAGACGCCGCCGTCCATATCGAAAACTGGATTTCGCCCCAGTTCGTCCCCTGAGCGGCACCCAGACGCACGCCTGGATCCATCCGGCCCATTCCCGCATCGCGCAGGTTTTCAGGAGCTTTGAATGACTGCTTTTCTGCCCCCCGTCGATTTCCCCACCGCTCGCCTGCGCCGCAACCGGCGCGACGATTTTTCACGCCGCCTGGTGCGCGAAAACCGTCTGTCCGCCGATGACCTGATCTACCCGGTCTTTGTCCAAGAAGGCAGCCAGGTCCGCGAGCCGATCGCCTCCATGCCGGACGTCGTGCGCCATTCGCCTGACACGCTGCTGCAGACCGCCGAAGACTGTCTGCGCCTGGGTATCCCAGTGCTGGCCCTGTTTCCGCACATCGACCCCGCGCTGAAGACCCCGGACGGCATCGAAGCGGCCAATCCCGACGGCCTGATCCCGCGTACGGTGGCGCTGCTCAAACAGCGCTTTCCCGAACTGGGCATCTTGACCGACGTGGCGCTGGACCCCTACACCAGCCATGGCCAGGACGGCCTGATCGATGGCGACGGCCAACTGTTGAACGAGGCCACGGTCGCCATGCTGGTGCGCCAGGCCTTGGCTCATGCCGACGCGGGCGTAGACATCGTAGCGCCCAGCGACATGATGGACGGGCGCATCGGCGCCGTGCGCCAGGCGCTGGACGGGCGCGGACGCATCCACACCCGCATCATGGCGTATTCCGCCAAATACGCCAGCGCCTTCTACGGCCCCTTCCGCGATGCCGTGGGATCCGCCGCCAACCTGGGCGCTTCCAATAAAGCCACCTATCAGATGGACCCCGCCAACCGCCTGGAAGCCCTGCGCGAAGTCGCCGCCGATATCCGCGAAGGCGCGGACATGGTCATGGTCAAGCCTGGCCTGCCCTACCTGGACGTGCTGCGCGAAGTCAAAGACGCCTTCGGCATGCCCACCTACGCCTATCAGGTCAGTGGTGAATACGCCATGATCAAGGCTGCCGCCGCCAATGGCTGGCTGGATCACGACAAGGTGATGATGGAATCGCTGCTGGCCTTCAAGCGCGCCGGCGGCGACGGTGTCCTGACGTATTTCGCCATCGCCGCCGCCAAGCTGCTGCGCGAACAGGGCTGCTAAAGCCCGCGCCGCATCAATTGTCCGGCCTGCGCGCCACGGGGCGCAGGCCCACGGTGATTTCCAGCTTCAGCGTCCGGCCATTGCGCCAGACCTCCAGCCGCACCTTGCTGCCGGCCTTCATGGGCGCAAGACGATTCAGCAGGTCGAAGGAATCGCGCACCGCCTGCCCATTCAGGGACAGCAGGATGTCGCCGACCTGGATACCCGCCTGAGCAGCCGGCCCGCGCTTCAGCACTCTGGCCACCACAGCGCCTCGGGTCGACTGCAAATGAAAGGCCCGGGCCAGATCCGGCGTGATGTCCTGGGGTTCCAGGCCCAGCCAGCCGCGCTGCGCCCGCCCATGCTCGATGATCTGATCCAGGATGTGATGCGCCGGCCCCGCAGGAATGGCAAACCCGATGCCCAGGGACCCGCCGGTCTCCGAATAGATGGCCGTATTGATGCCTACCAGGCGCCCTTGCGTATCGATCAGCGCACCGCCGGAATTGCCCGGATTGATGGCGGCATCGGTCTGGATGAAATCCTCGTAGGTGTTGATGCCCAGGCGGTTGCGCCCCAACGCGGAGACGATGCCCTGGGTCGTGGTCTGCCCCACGCCGAAGGGGTTGCCGATGGCCAGCACCACGTCGCCCACCCGCAGGGATTGCTCGGCATCGAAATCGATGGCCGGCAGTTTGTCCAGGTCGATCTTCAGCACGGCCAGATCGCTTTCGGGGTCCGCACCCACCAATCTGGCCGTCGCCTGCCGACCGTCGCGCAAAGAGACTTCGATCACGTCGGCGGATTCAATCACGTGGTTGTTGGTCAGTACATAACCATCCTGACGCACGATCACGCCCGAACCCAGACTGGTGGAATCCCGCCGCTGCGTGAATCCGGGCAGGCCGCGCAAAAACTGCTGCAGCTGCGGATCCGGCGGCAGGGGCACCAGGGGCACATCGACATGTTTGCGTGTGTACACGTTCACCACGGAAGGGGCCGCCTTGGCCACCGCCGGCGCATAGCTGGCGATCGTCTGCCCCGCCGCCTCTACCGCCGGCGGGCGATCGCGCCCAGGCAGCCATTGCGGTCGCAGCGTGGATACCAGAAACAGGACGGCCAGACACACGGTCACGGTCTGGGCGAAAATCAGCCACAATCGTCGCATCAACATGAATTCCCGATCAGCAAAGGATTTGTCTCTCATGAAACCACAGATTTCCCGCCATGAACTGGAAAACTGGCTGAACAGCACGCTGCAGCCTCATCGCTTCAAAGATTACTGCCCCAACGGGCTGCAGGTCGAAGGTCGTGGCGCCATCCGCCACATCGTCACTGGCGTGACGGCGTCCCAGGCCCTGATCGATGCTGCGATTGCGCAAGACGCCGACGCGATCCTGGTGCACCACGGCTGGTTCTGGAAAAACGAAAATCCCTGCATTCGCGGCCCCAAGCACCGACGCCTGACGTCCTTGCTGTCCCATGAGATCAATCTGTTCGCCTACCATCTGCCGCTGGACGCGCACCCGGAATGGGGCAACAACGCTCAGCTGGCCCGGGTGATGGACTGGACGCCGGACATTCAGGCCGACGGGACTCCGCACCGCTGCGGCCCGGACGATCTGATCTGGCTGGGCGCGCCCGCCTGGGACTGCACGGTCGGCGAGCTGGCGACCGATATTGCGCAGCGGCTGGGGCGCAAGCCGACGGTGATCGGCGAGCTGGACCAGCCGGTCCGCCGGCTGGCCTGGTGTACGGGGGCGGCGCAGAGCATGATGGACGCGGCGTTGGCGGCAGGGGCGGATTGCTATGTCAGCGGGGAGATTTCGGAACCCACGGTGCATCTGGCGCGGGAAACAGGCAGCGCGTATATCAGTGCGGGGCATCATGCGACGGAACGGTATGGGGTGCAGGCGCTGGGGGCGGCGATCGAGGCGCAGTTCGGGGTGTCTTGCACGTTTGTGGATATTGATAACCCGGTTTGACTTGGCGAAACGTTTGGTTTCTAGGTTGGTGGTGTGTTTAAAACCGTTCTTTTGTGGAACCTCATCGTCGTGCTCAGGGGCCGGGTGAGGCCGGTCGCATTCTGGCGGCTTCGCCGGGCGTGGACGGGGTGGGCTCCAACAGCCTCCCCCGGCCCCTGAGCACGACGATTGACGCAAAGAGCGGCGGGGTTGGGGCTACCCCTTGCGATAGGCTTATTTTTTCAGGGCGTCGCGGATTTCGCGTAGCAGGACGATGTCTTCGGGGGTGACGGGGTCTGCGGCAGCCGGCGGGGCCTCGAAGCGGCGGCGGGCGTTGTTCATCATTTTGACCATGATGAAGACGACCAGGGCCAGCAGGATGAAATTGACGAAGATGGTCAGGAAGTGCCCCCAGGCGAACACCACGGCGCCGGCCTTGGTGAGCGCGTCGGTCGTCATGGCCCCCGCATAGCCTTCGGGCAGGCGCAGCACCCAGAACAGGTTGTCGAAATTCACCTGGCCGCCCAGGATGAAGTTGATGATCGGCATGACCAAATCAGCGACGATGGAGTCGATGATTTTGCCGAAGGCGCCACCGATGATGACACCGATGGCGAGATCCATCATGTTGCCCTTGACGGCAAATTCCTGGAATTCTTTGATGAAACCACGTGCTCCGGCCATATTGTGTTCCTCCTAGCATTTACCCCACTGGTCGTAACGCTATAATACGCGGTTGAAGAACCTCGTGGGATGCGCCGCAGTCGTATTTTGGCCCCTGCATCCCATGCGTACGAAGATTATTGTCAAACCGCTCCGCCCGCAGGGCGGCTACCAGGGATAACAAATGAGTCAGAATCCGACACAGTCCGATGAGCAGGGCGCAGTCGACCCGAACCTGCCCCCCGATCCTTCGCGACGCTTCTGGGTGGCTTCGGCCTGTACCCTCGGCGGGGTAGCCGGCGTCGCCACGGCGGTGCCGCTTGTCGGATCATTTGCCCCTTCCGAAAAAGCCAAGGCCGCCGGCGCGCCGGTCGAAGCCGACATCTCCGGCCTGCCGGCCGGGCAGATGATGGTCGTCGAGTGGCGCGGCAAGCCGATCTGGATCATGCATCGCACCAAGGCCGAACTCGACGGCCTGTCCAAACTCACCAGCGAGCTGGCCGACCCCGACTCCCAGCGCCCTGGCTATACGCCGCCGTTCGCCGAAAACGAATGGCGTTCGCGCAAGCCCGAATACTTCATCTGCATCGGCATCTGCACGCACCTGGGCTGCTCCCCCACCTCCCATTTCCAGCCGGGCGCCCAACCGGGTCTGCCCAATGACTGGCCGGGCGGCTGGCTGTGCCCCTGCCACGGCTCCACCTTCGACCTGGCTGGCCGCGTGTTCAAAAACAAGCCCGCGCCCGACAACCTCGAAGTCCCGCCCTATGCGTTTTCTCCCGACGGGTCACACGTCATGATCGGGGTGGACGAATACCCCAACAAGGCCTGATGAACGCGCTGTTCATCTTTTCGTGATACTGATAGGAGCCGTTCATGGCCGAAAATAATGTCGAGACGACCGGGTTGCTGGGCTGGGTAGACCGCCGCTTCCCGCTGACGAAAATGTTCAAAGAGCATATGTCCGAATACTATGCTCCGAAGAACTTCAATTTCTGGTATTTCTTCGGATCGCTGGCGCTGCTGGTGCTGGTGATCCAGGTGGTCACCGGAATTTTCCTGGTGATGAACTACAAACCCGACGCGCGCTTCGCCTTCGAGTCCGTCGAATACATCATGCGCGAAGTCCCCGGCGGCTGGTTCATCCGCTACATGCACTCCACCGGCGCGTCGATGTTCTTCGTCGTGGTCTACCTGCACATGCTGCGCGGTCTGTTCTACGGTTCCTACCGCAAGCCGCGCGAACTGGTCTGGATCTTCGGCGTCGCGATCTTCCTGTGCCTGATGGGCGAAGCCTTCTTCGGCTACCTGCTGCCCTGGGGCCAGATGTCCTACTGGGGCGCTCAGGTGATCGTGAACCTGTTCTCGGCCATCCCCTTCATCGGTCCTGACCTGTCCCTGTGGATTCGCGGCGACTACGTCGTGTCCGACGCCACGCTGAACCGTTTCTTCGCCTTCCACGTGATCGCGATCCCGCTGGTGCTGATCGGCCTGGTCGTGGCGCACATCCTGGCGCTGCACGAAGTGGGTTCCAACAACCCCGACGGCGTCGAAATCAAACAAGGCCCGAAAGACAAATATGGCCGTCCGGTCGACGGGATCCCCTTCCACCCCTTCTATTCGGTGCACGACATCGTGGGCGTGGCGGGCTTTCTGATCGTCTTTGCCGCCATCATTTTCTTCGGCCCCGAAATGGGCGGCTACTTCCTGGAATACAACAACTTCCTGCCGGCCGACCCGCTGAAGACCCCGCCGCACATCGCGCCGGTCTGGTATTTCACGCCGTTCTACACCATGCTGCGGGCCACCACCAGTGATTTCACCTGGGTCCTGTCGGCTGCCGCCGTGATCGCCGCTCTGGCGCTGTTCGCCAAGGGCAAGCTCTCGGGCATCTGGCGCCTGGCCGTGCCGGCGATCCTGATCGTCGTGGCCATCCTGATGAAAGTCCTGGACGCCAAGTTCTGGGGCGTGGTGTCCATGGGCGGCGCCGTGGTGATCCTGTTCTTCCTGCCGTGGCTGGATCATTCCCCGGTGAAGTCGATCCGCTACCGTCCGTCGTGGCACAAAGTGCTCTATGCTATTTTTATCGTGAACTTCCTGATCCTGGGCTGGCTGGGTACGCAGCCCGTGACGCCGACCTTCACCCTCATGGGCCAGATCACCACGGTTATTTACCTGGCGTTCTTCCTGTTGATGCCCGTCTGGAGCCGCCTTGGCACGTTCAAGCCGGTGCCCGACCGCGTCACGTTTCGCGCTCACTAATGGCCCATCACTGACTGCTACGGAAAGATCATGATCAAAAAACTGCTCGGTGCATTGGCCCTTTCCCTGGTCTGCACACTGACCTTCGCCGCTGAAGGCGGTGTGCGCCTGGATCGCGCCCCCGACCGCATCACCGACCTGGCTGCCCTGCAAAACGGCGCCAAGCTGTTCGTCAACTACTGCCTGAATTGCCACAGCGCCAATTCCATGCGCTACAACAAGCTCATGGATCTGGGGCTGACGGAAACCGAAATCAAGAAAAACCTGCTGTTCTCCCGTGACAAGATCGGCGATCTGATGACGGTCTCCATGACTCCCGAAGACGGCAAGAAATGGTTTGGCGCCGCGCCCCCGGACCTGTCCGTGATCGCTCGCGCCAAGAGCACCAACTTCGGTCCGTCGGGCGTGGATTACATCTACACCTATCTGCGCAGCTTCTACCGCGACACCACCAAGAAGATCGGTTGGGACAACACGGTCTTCCCCAGCGTCGCCATGCCCAACGTCCTCTGGGAACTGGAAGGCCCGCGCACCTACACCAGCATCCAGGTTCACGAAGTCGCTGACGACTCGGGCGCTACCCACTGGACACGCACCACCACCGTCTATGACGAGGCCGGCTTCCCGACCGTCAAGAACGAAAAGCTGGACGGCTACAAGGGCGAATCCAGCCAGACGGGGCGTTTCGACTCGGCTGACGCCAAAACCTTCAGCCAGTTCGAACACAACGTCGCCGACCTCAGCAACTTCCTGGGCTGGATGGCTGAACCCGTTCAGCTGGAACGCAAACAGATCGGCGTCTGGGTGATGCTGTTCCTGTTCCTGTTCCTGTTCGTGGCCATCCGCATGAACCACGCCTACTGGAAGCACGTCCGGTAGTCCGCGCGCCCTTCGGGGCGCATCCCTGCTTTTTCTGTATTGGAATCCTCAATATGATGGTGCTTTATTCCGGAACGACCTGCCCTTTTTCGCAACGCTGCCGCTTTGTGTTGTTCGAAAAAGGCATGGACTTCGAAATCCGCGATATCGATCTGTACAACAAGCCGGAAGACATCGCGGTCATGAACCCCTACGGCCAAGTGCCGATCCTGGTTGAACGCGATCTGATTCTGTACGAATCGAACATCATCAACGAGTACATTGACGAGCGCTTCCCGCATCCTCAACTGATGCCGGCGGACCCCATCATGCGCGCTCGCACGCGTCTGTTCCTGTACAACTTCGAAAAAGAACTGTTCGTGCACGTGTCCACGCTGGAAAACCGCAGCATCACGGACGAAAAAGTCCGCGATACCGCCCGTGCCAACATTCGCGATCGGCTGGCGCAGCTGGCGCCGCTGCTGGTGAAAAACAAGTTCATGCTGGGCGACGATTTTTCCATGCTGGACGTGGCGGTAGCCCCCCTGCTGTGGCGCCTGGCGCACTACGGCATCGAACTGCCGAAAAGCGCCGCACCGATCCAGAAATACGCCGAACGCCTGTTTTCCCGTCCCGCCTACATCGAGGCCCTGACCCCGTCCGAAAAGGTCATGCGCCGCTGATCATGCAGGAAACGTCGACCAAACCGTACCTGATCCGCGCACTGCATGAATGGTGCACAGACAACGGCTATACGCCCTATCTGGTGGTCACGGTGGACGCCAATACCGTGGTTCCCCCTGCCCATGTGCACGACGGCCAGATCACGCTGAACATCAGTCATCTGGCCACCAATCGCCTGACGCTGGGCAACGAATACATCGAATTCGAATCGCGGTTCAATGGCGCAGTCGAACACCTGTTCGTCCCGGTCGCCGCCGTGTCCGCCGTCTATGCCCGGGAAACCGGCGCCGGCATGGGCTTCGAGGTCGTGGCGTCACAACCCTACCCTGGTGGCGACGATGCCGCGACCGACGCGGCACCGGCGGCATCGGCCCCGACGCCAGACGACACGCCCCCCGCCAGCGCCAAGCCATCCCACCTGAAAATCGTCAAATAAGACCGCCATTCCTGTAGAATGGCGGTCTTTCGCCGGCTTAGCTCAGTTGGTAGAGCAGCTCACTTGTAATGAGAAGGTCGAGGGTTCGATTCCTTTAGCCGGCACCAGTTTTTGGACGCATTGCCCGAGAACGCCTGACAGGCCTGCGGTCGGCTGGCCGATGCGCCACCCGAGCGGCACGTCTGCCAGCCGGCGCCCCCATCAACTGCCGACGATGCCGCCGTCCTGTTTCCAGATCACGACCGTGGCGGGACGCGGGCGCGTAGCCTGGGCGCCATCCGGCCAATTCGACGCGGACAAAGGCTTGGTCTGAGCGTCGTCCAGATCCGGTCCTTCGCCTGGATGCTGGATATTGATGAAGACGAAACGCTGATCGGGCGTCCAGGTGATGCCGGTGACCTCGCAGCCCTTGGGGCCGGTCAGGAAGCGGCGCAGTTCGCCCGATACGGGATCGGCTACCAACATCTGGTTATTGCCCTGGCCGGCGTAGTCCCCGCTATTGCTGTATTTGCCATCCGTCTGGATCCACAAGCGGCCCTGCGGATCAAAGCCCAGGCCATCCGGGCTGTTGAACATATTGTCCGGCGTCACGTTGCGCGAGCCGCGGCGGGAATCGTCCTGACCATACAGGCCCGGATTGCCCGCCAGCAGGAAGATGTCCCAGGTGAATGCCTGATTGGTGGCGGCATCGCCCGTCTCGCGCCAGCGCACGATCTGGCCGTAGATGTTCTTGTCGCGCGGGTTGGCGGCATCCGCTTCGGGGTGCGCCGGGCCGCCCGGCCAGCGGGGCTTGCCGCTGCCGCGCGCGCTGTTGTTGGTCAGCGTGACGTAGGCTTCGCGCCGGTCCGGGTGCACGGCCACCCATTCCGGGCGATCCATCGGCGTGGCGCCCACGGCGTCCGCTGCTTGACGGGTCTTGATCAGCAATTCACCCATATCCTCGTTGAACAAGGCGCCCAAGCGCCGGCCATCGATGGCCTTGGACTCCAGAGTCAGCGGTATCCAGCGACCCGTGCCCTGTCCGTCGGCGCCGGCGCCAAAACGCGCGACGTACAGCGTGCCCTGCTCCAGCAATTGACGGTTATGGGCGGGGTCGCTCTCGCGGAAAACCTCGTCAGAGACGAATTTATAGAGATACTCGCTCTGCTGGTCATCCCCCATATAGACCACCACGTGTCCGTCGGGCGCAATCATCAGGGCGGCGTTTTCGTGTTTGAAGCGACCCAGCGCCGTCAGTTTGCGCGGCGCGGCCTTGGGGTCGAAGGGATCAATCTCGACGATCCAGCCGTGGCGGTTGTATTCATTGGGTTCCTGCGTCCAGTCGAAACGCGCATCGTGCAGGTCCCAGGCATATTCGGGATCGGCTGCTTTGCCGGCGCCCTTGTAACGCTGCATGTGTTCGCGATAGGCCGCATCCGGGTAATCGACCGCCTTCGCATCCTGCTTGCCGACGCCAAAATAGTCGGTGAAATTTTCTTCGCAGGTCAGATAGGTGTTCCAAGGCGTCCAGCCGTTGCCGCAATTGCCGAAAGTACCGCGCGCCTGCCGCCCGCTGGGGTCGGCCTGCGTCTGCATCAAGGCATGCCCGGCTGAAGGCCCGACCAGATCGATGGCAGTGTTGGCATGAATGCTGCGGTTGTAGGGCGAATCGGCGACCAATTGCCACTGCCCCTGTGCATCCAGGCGGATGTGGGTGACGGATACCCCTTGCGCATGCTGCGCCTTGCGGATCCAGTCCAGCGACCAGCCCTGCCCGCCGGGCTGTACGCCGACCGGAAAGAAATAATGCGGTGTGACGTATTCGTGGTTGGTGACCAGCAGACCTTCCGTGCTGCTGCCTGGGTTTGCGTTCTTGCCGTCGATGGGGAAGAAATGCATACCGTCGTGGTTGTAGCCGACCTGCTGCTCCTGGGCGGCGCTGTCGTCGCTGGCATCGCCCTTGAATGCGGGCGCACTCGCATGCAGGGGGTCGCCCCAGCGTTTGATCACGGCGTGGGCGTATCCTTTGGGGACGACAACCGAGTCACTCGTGCTCATGGGCACAGGCTCAAAGCCCAGCGCCTGGGCGGCAGGCGCCACGCCGGTGGCGGCCAGGGCTTGCGCCAGCGGCAGCATGCCGCCCAGAAAACCCACGGCTCCAACGCCTAGCCCGCCGGCCATGAAACGCCGACGGCTCAGGCGCGCCCGCAGATTCGCCAGCGACTCCTGACAGGAAGGGTTGGCGGAGATATCGTCCAGATCATAAGAAGGAAACTGCATCGGCTCGTCCTTGACGTGACAGGGATAGAAGCCTGCAGTCTAGTGAGCCTATATGTCGGGCATATGACAAGCGGATCGGGGTTGATCAGCCGACCAGCCGCCCGACCCGACGAGTCACACGAGTAAATGACCTATCGATATTAGGGTTAATACTAGTAAATTCGGTCAATAAACGGTATACTAAATACAAGTCAATCAAGACGAACTCATACAGGAGAACCATCATGGCATCCCCTAATCGCTACCCCTCCACACCGCTGGGTGAATCACTCGGTCGTTTTTACAAGCATCGTTCGGTTCTGCGGCGCACCATCCCGCTGATCACCATCACCGCGAAAGATCTGGCAAAGGCCCTGAAGGGTGAAATGGCCGAATCCGGCGAACTCTCGGCCACTGGGTCCAGCAACACGCCGCACCAGCGGACCGCTGTGCATCATCGTCATCGCCACGCGCATGCATCCTCATGATCACCGTGGGTGCCGGCCAGCGCTTAGTCCGGTGAAAGCCATCAGGCTTCCACCGGATGCTCACGGTGATGGAAGGTGAAGCTGTCCGAATAGATGTAGTCCAACTCGGCCCCCAGCCCCAGCAACAACCGCTTGGTATCCGTCACCATACCCGGCGATCCACACAGGTAGAAGGAAAATTCGGATACCTCGTCGAAATCCTGAGCGATGGCTTGCTGCACATGGCCGCGCCTGCCTCGCCAGACATCCGATGCCTGCGACAGGACCGGCACGAAATTGAATTCATACAGTCTGTCGGCCCACGATTCCAGTTCCTCGCGAGCATACAGATCGGCTTCGGTGCGCATGCCCCAATACAGGGATACCGGCGGACAGTCCTCGTCATCCAGCAGGGATTCCAGGATGGCACGGATCGGCGCCAGACCGGTGCCGGTCGCCACAAACATCATGGGCCGGTAATCGTCAGGGTGGTAGCAGAACGTCCCACGCGGGATCTCGACGTCCAGCAGGCTGCCCGTCGCCAGCGATCCCGATAGATCCTGGGTGAAATACCCGCCCGGCACTCGCCGGATGTGAAATTCGACCTCGTTGCCAAAGGGATAGGCGCTCGCCATCGAGAAGCTACGCTCACCTACGCCCTTGAGCAGAATGTTCATGTGCTGGCCGGGCCGATACTCGCAATCCAGGTCTTCCGGCAGTTGCAACACCAGGCGCGAAATATCGGCGGTCAGCGGTTCCACCGCCCGAACTTCGGCATGCGTCCGGACGGGATCCGGCAGTTCCAGCCCTTTGCTGGCCGGCGTGATCACCATGTCGCCATCAGGACGTGCCTGACAGGCCAGGGCATAACCCTGGGCCGCCTCTTCCTCGGTCAGCGCCATAGGGAATTCGTCGTAGTGGGCGGATCCTTCTTGCACTTTGATCCTGCACGTGCCGCAGCCTCCGAAGGTGCACTCGTGCGGAAGCTTGATGCCGGCCCTCAAGGCGGCATCCAGAATCGTTTCGTGACTCGACACGTCGAAAGCTTCGTTGGTATCCGATACTACGATTCGATGACTCATGGCGACTCTCCTGATTTTTCTCGCCGACTGCTGCGCTTACTTCTTGATATCGGCTTCTACCAGCACGGTCATGCCCTTGGCCTTCAGCGCCTGGGCCAACGCCCGCAGACCGGCAAGACCCGCCTCGGTATCCTGCTTGCCATTACCACCGCTCAAGCCGATGCCGCCGATGACCTCGTCATCGACCACGATGGGGAAACCACCCACGAATGCGGCGAAGCGCCCTTCAAAGCTGAGCTGAATGCCAAAGGCTTCGTTGCCCGGCAGCGCCGGCCCGTTGGGCGGCGTGGTAAACAGGTGCGTGGAACGCTTGTGACCCGCAGCGGTGAAAGCCTTGTTCATGGCAATCTGCGGTCCGGTGATCCGGGCGCCGTTCATACGCTCCAGAACAATCGGAAAGCCGCCCGCGTCCACCACGCACACGGTCTCCAAAACCCCGATCTCCTTGGATCGCGCAATGGCGGCATCCACCATCAGACGGGCTTCTTCCTGTTCCAGTTGCAGGGTCTTTTTCATATCTGTTCTCCAGTTCCTGAGTGCTGCGATGGTCCCAGTCCTGGGCCATCATCGAAATCCATCGTCAAACGCCGCGATAGACTGTCTTAATCTGTGTGAAGAATTCCAGGCCGGCGCGCCCGGACTCTCTGAATGTCGCCGTACTGGAACGCTTGATGCCGCCAAACGGCGCATTCGTCAGGTTCCCGGTCGTCGTGCGATTGATCTTGACGGTGCCGGTCTGGATCTCGTTTGCAAATCGGTGGGCAAGCCGCGCATCCCGTGTCACGATGCTCGCCGACAAGCCATATTCCGTGTCGTTGGCGATGCGGATCGCCTCTTCGTACCCATCCACCGACAGGATCGCAATGACGGGCCCGAAGATCTCTTCGCGTGCGATCTTCATATCGGGCTTCACGTCGGTGAATATGGCCGGCGTCACGAAGTAGCCCCGGTCATAGCCCTCTCCGCTCAGTCGATCCCCTCCCACCAGGTGAGTGGCTTCGGCCTTGCCGATCGCGACGTATTCCAGCACCGTCTTCATCTGGTTCTCGGTCGCCAAAGGCCCCAGGTCATTGCCAGCCTGCATCCCGGCCCCGATCTTCAGCCGTGCGACCTGCTGCAGCAGCTTATCGGTGTACGGCTGCAAGACCGATCGATCCACCAACACCCGGCTGGTGCCGGTGCAGGCTTGCCCGGTCAGCGACAAGCCGCCTTTGATAGTCAGATCGACGGCCAGGTCAATATCGGCGTCCGCCATCACGATCAGCGGGTTCTTGCCCCCTAACTCCATTTGCAGACGCGTCGTCATCGAGGCGCCGCGATGAATAGCCTCGCCGGCCTGCGTCGACCCGGTAAACGTCACGGCTCGGACCTCAGGCGACTGCGTCAACACATCGCCGACCCGGGAAGCCCGGCCCGTCACGAAATTCAGGACACCTGCCGGGATACCGGCATCGACCAGGGCCTCGGCCAGGCGATAGCCCGACAGTGGTGCATCCGTCGATGGCTTGAAGACCACGGTGTTCCCCGTGATCAGCGCGGGCGCGATCTTGCGGGACGGGATGGAGATCGGGAAATTCCAGGGCGAAATAACGGTGACGACGCCCAACGGTTCGCGCTGGGTGTAGACCACCATGTCAGGGTCGTCCTGAGGAAAGGTTTCACCGGAATAGGTCTGACCCTCGATCGCATAGAACTGCAAGGTGCCGGCGGACCTTAGCACTTCGGCCTTGGCCTGCGACAGTTGCTTGCCTTCTTCTCGAGTGAGCTCTTCGGCGATCTGATCCGCCCTGTCGCGCAGCAGTTCGGCGGCGCGCATCAGGATGGCTGCCCGCTTGGAAATCGGCGTGGCGAACCAGGCCGGAAACGCAGCATGAGCCGCCTCGATTGCAGCCCGGGCATCCTGTTTGTCTGAATCCTGAAAGTGTCCGACGATATCCGATGTGTCGGCTGGATTGGGATTGGGGTAGGTGTCGCCCGAAGCCGCATCCTGCCATGTCCCACCGACGTGATTCTTGAAGACCTGCGTATTGATATTACCCACAGCCAATCATCCTGTTGCCCGGATTGCGCAAGGCCCTGGGGCGCCACGCCATCCGGATCGATTCCATGAAGAAAGAACTCGCCGGCTGCGCGCGGGCAGGCCGACTGCCGCCCGTGCGCCCGGCCTGTTTATGCCGCCATTTCCAGTTCTTCGAGGGAGATCTCGTCTTTCACGTAATCGTTGTACAGAGCGGTGGTGTACAGATACCGCATCTTCGCGCCGATCTCGCAGATGTGCAGGCATTTCTGCTGCAGTTCCACCGTGTTGGCGTGCTCCAGAACGATCTGATAGCCACGTTCGCCGTGGATTTCATCCGAGACGATGTGCAGGTCGAAGAATTCGGCTTCTTCGTCGGTAAAACCGTATTGCTCCTTCAGAATCGGCGACTGTTTGCGATAGATCGACGGCACCTGCGATTCCAGGCCCACGACCAGGCCAGCCACCGCGACGATGGGGTCTTCCCGCATCGCCACGCAATAACACCAGGACTGCAGCGCACGCGTGGTCGGCGACATGTTGTCCGGATCTTCCACGCGCTCGCGCGTCGTGCCGCAAGCTTCGGCGAACCGGATCAGCAGATCAGTGTGGCGATCACCGCCGATTTCCTCTTCATACATATTGGCCAGGAGGAAGTCCTTGGCGTCGGTGAAGTTGTCGGGCATGCGTGCGTAGACGTAGGCCAGGTAGTCCGCAAACGGACCGACATAGTGATAGTGGTTCTCAGCCCATCGCGCCATATGGGCCCGGCTCAGTTTTCCGGTCGCCCAAGCCACGCTGAAGGGAGCCTTATTCGCGCTATTGCCCTTAATCGCCAATTCCAGGGCAGTGCGGAATTCATCTTGGTTCATCAATGTAGCCATTTCCATTCCCGTATCAAAACACAACATAAAAGTAGGTGGTCGCAAGACCTTGCCCAGGAAAATCCGCATGTGGTGTGGATCGATTGAGCAGCATGTATAGACTATTGTATACCGTATACTGTTGCGGAAAATAAGGGTTATCCCGCGAATTTCGAATCCTGGATTATTGAAGCTTAAAGGCCTCTAACCACTGACCGTCCTTCCTCGGATCTGCAGCCCCCTGCAGCTCGCCGGTCTGCGAGCGAAAAATAGCGTGCGCACCCCCGAAATCGCTGCGGCCTGCCAGCTCGCCGGCAGCTGCATGAGGCTCTTCGTAGCCCGATGCCCGCAACACCTGGGCAATGCTGTCGGGAAAGCCCTTCTCGATCGCCAGGGTATCGCCCGCCTCCAGACGCCAGCGCGGAGCATCCAGCGCTTTCTGGATATCCCAGCCCCACGCCAGGACCCGCGTCAGGATCTGGATCTGCCCCTGGGGTTGCATCAGGCCGCCGACGACCCCCATGCCCAGCAAAAATTCGCCGTCCCGTGTCGTCAGCCCTGGGACCACCGTATGGTAAGGGCGCTTACCCGGCCCCGGCCCATTGATATGGCCAGGTTCGGAAAAGCCGAATCCCCGATTCTGCATGCAGAACCCGCCATCGGCCACGGCAATGCCGGAACCAAAGCGCTTGAAGACGCTGGACATGAGCGTGATCGCCAGGCCCGCGGCATCCACCACGACGGTACAGACCGTGTTGCCGGCTGGGTCCGCGACTGTCCGCTTGGCCTTGTCCATCGCCGCCGCCGTCGCTCGGACCATCTGCACCCAGGTATCGGGATCGTCCGGGGCGCCGCCCCGATTCTGAATGGCCGCCAGCGCATCCAGAATCGCAATGCCATGCGTGTTGGGGAGACACTCGTGGATCCGCGCCCCATAGAAATCCAGGGACAAGGGGGTCACGAAATCACCGGTATGCCGTCGGAAATCCTCGGGCGCCAGCACGCCCCCCATCCGCTGGACGGACAGCGCCGCAGCCTGGGCCAGCGGCCCCTGATAGAAATAGTCGGGACCATCCACAGCGATGCATGCCAGGGCGTCGGCCAGTTCGGGATTCTGGAACTGCTCCCCCGACGCGGGCGGGCGCCCCGCACGGAACAGTCGGGCGCACACGGGATCTTGGTGCAGGACGAAGTCGAAAATCGCCCATTCATGCGCCGCCACGCTGGCCACGGAAAACCCGGCGCGCGCATGGTGAATGGCGGTGTCAAACAGACGCCGCCATTCCAAACGGCCGAAACGCTGATGCAGGTCCCACCAGCCCATCACCGCTCCTGGCGTGGTCACCGACAGGGGGTGACGTTCGGGAATCCGGGCGCCTGGCAGCGCCTGCACCATCGCAGCATCCAGAGCAAGGGGCGCGCGTCCGGTCCCGTTATAGCTGAGCACAGGCTGCCCGGCCTGATGAATCATCGCCAGCAGATCGCCACCGATGCTCGTCGCCATCGGTTCGACGACCCCCATGACCGCATCGGCCGCAATCGCGGCATCCACGGCAGAACCGCCGGCTTCCAGGATTTCCCTGGCAGCTTGCGCCGCCAGGGGGTTGCCGGTGGACACCATGGCGCCCGACCTGCCTTGATTTCCGCTCATCACTTCACTCCCGTGTCGGGCAGGCGACTGACACGCCTGCCCGGTCTTCAGAAACTATGATTCAGGCCCACACCCGCCTCGGTCGCCTTCAGTCCATCGATGTAGGCGATGTTCTTGCCGTATGAACCATAGATGTACACACTGGTGCGCTTCGACAGGGGATACACATACCGCGTGCTGTATATGTTCTGATCACCCGCGTAATCGCCGAGCTTGTCCGCATCATCCAGGTTGGACGATGTGCGTGCCCAGGCGAATCCCGCCGTCCCGCCCCCGACCGGTACAGACAGGCCGACGTAATAGTTGCTGGCTTTGAAGTCATGGGACATCAGGAATTCGTCATAGTCCGTGATCGCCGACCCCGCCTTCGCGAATATCTGGGCGAACAGCGCGTTATCCCCGAAAGCCCCTACGCCATTGATCTTCCCATACCGATCCTGCCCATACCCCAGGGCCAGCTTCGCCAGGCCGAAATCATACGACCCCACCAGCGCCCAGCTGGTCGCTGCATGCTCCGATTTGCCTGAACCGGCGCGATCATAGGTCGCCACGGCATGGAGTTCCTGATCGGTGTATTGCACACCCAGGGACAGATAGCTGTCGCGATCCCGGTTGTTGACATCAGGATCCTGATTATTCCTGACGATGGCGCCATTGGCCGCATAACCGACACCCGCCTGGAACCCGGAAAAATTGGGTGTCATATACCTGAACATATTGTCCACGCGCACAGAAGCCGCGCCGAATGTTTTATCGATATCCCCCATCGACGAGGTACTGTTAATGCTGAAGAACGGGTCGGCCAGGTTGTATTGGCGGCCCATGCTGAAGGTTCCCCAGAAGTCGCTGGAGAGGCCGACGTTGGACTCTCGGTGAAACATCCGCGGAGTCACCGTGGTGCCATCGCTGGGGTTGATGCCGGATTCCAGCACGAAGATGGCGCGCAGGCCATCCCCCAGGTCTTCGACTCCCTGGAAGCCGAAGCGGCTGCCGGACAGATAGCTGTCGTGCATGCCAGAGGCCGTGGTTGAATAATCAATGCCTGATTTGTTGATTTTTCTCTGGCTGTAGCCATAACCGGTGTCGACGACGCCATACAAGGTCACCGACGTTTCCGCCTGAGCAACGCCGATTGTCGCGAAACTGCCGATCAGCGACAGAATAAGAGCTTCCCTCTTCATAATATTTCGAGTCTCCATCTTATTGATAGGTTGCCGTTCACCCGATTCACGTGAACCGATGCGCCAGCCCAACCCTGAATGACATGCAGCTCAGCTGCACTCCTTTACTCCAGCATGGGTCTGAGATCACCTCCTTTGGCTTTCGATTGAAAAACCTTCCCCACGGCGCAGGCGAAGCACTGCGCGCAAGAGAACGATGACGGGAGAATCTGCGAAGAATGACGGGGATCAGGTGCCCGACATTACGGGTCCCGAACCGAAACCACCAGAGAGATTTCGACCGGAGCGCCACCCGGTAAAGAGTGCACACCCACGGCGCTCCTGCAACCAATGCCGGCATCGCCCAGCACGGAGAACAGCTTGTCGGATGCGAAATCGGCGATTTTGGAGTGCGCCTCGTACCCATCTTCGGCGGCGACGTACACCACCATATTGAGGACCCGGGCAATCCTTTCCCCGTCGCGCAACTGGCTGGACGCCGCCCGCAAGGCATTGCCCACCGCCAGCTCGACGGGCTCCCGATATGCTTCGATCGACCGCTGCGCCGAAACCCTGCCGCGCATGGTCAGCACCCCGTTGTTTCGCGGTGTCATGCCGGCGGTAAAGATGGTTTCTCCGGTTCTGGAGGCGATGCTGTAATGACCCTGGGACAGCGGCAAGGAAGACATGTTTTATCCTGAAGACGTCATGGACGAACACGCCGCCGAGGGAAAGGGCATCACACGGCCCCTCCCCGGCGACCGGTTGCTAGACCATCCAGATGGCAGCGTAGATGGTCGACACCGCAAGGGCGATCAATACCGGCAAGGTCAGCATCCGGACCAGATCCAGCACCGACACGCGAGCAAAACCCGCCACCGCAATCAGCGACGACCAGGCGATCAGGGTGCCGCCGCCTGTCCAGATGGCTCCCATCTGACCAATGGCGGCCAAGGTTGCCGGGTCCATCCCGATCACCGGGCCGATGGCGCCAGCCAACGAACCCGTCAGCGGCAATCCCGAGAATCCCGAACCGTCGATGCCCGTCACCATCCCGACGATGAGTTCGCCAAAGGCCATCATGAAGGGATTGCTGGGAATGTAGTGCTGCCCTGCAGCGATCAGTTCGAAGAGCAGACTGGGGGCCTTGTCGCCGGCAATGCCCAGGATCTGCGCGGTGGCCTCGCTGGTGCCGAGAAAGAAGAAGCCCGCAATCGGCAACACCGAACCCATGGCTTTGAAGGCGAACACAAACCCGTCCGTCATGTAGTCCGGACAAAGATCCAGCATTCTGCGGGGACCTACGAACATCAGACAGGCCAGCATCATCAGCACGAAGCCGACGCCGCCCACCAGCCCGGCAGCGTCTCCGCCCCGCAAAACGGGCAGCGATGGGTAAACGGTGGGCAGCACCAGCACCAGAATGACGCCCAGGAACGCCAGCGGCGTGACTACCGCGAAGGTCCGGGCGCATTTGGCCAGATGCGCCCGCGCACGCGAGGCGGCCGGCACATCTTCGTCCGGGGCTTCGGCGCTCTGGGCCAATTCCGCCTTGTCGAAGGTCCCCGAGCGCTCTACTTGGCCGAGACCGCCATCGCTTGCCCGGGACTGCCATTCATCCAGCAATGCCGGGTCGGGCTTGCGAACGCTTTTGCGTGTGAACACGTAGGCCAGCACCAGCGCCACCACCCCGGTGATCAGGGACAGCACCAAGGCCTTATCGGCCACGGCTTGCGCACTGACCGCCGCCCCTGCCGCCTTGGCGCTGATGCCCGGCGCCACGCCAATGATGTAGTCGGAAGACAGCGCCATGCCCTGGCCCGAGATCGCAATCACCATGGCGCCCGTCAGAGGAGGCAGGCCAGCCGCGATTGCCGCCGGCAGCAGAACCGCCGACACCAGGGGAACGGCAGGGGTCGGCCAGAAAAACAGAGAAAACAGATACGTCACCACGGCGATGACGATGTAGGAGGACAACCCGCCCCGCATGATTTTCTGGAACGGTCGGACCATCAGTTCATCGGCGCCGGTCGCCTTCAAGGCGCTGAGCAGCGCCGTCATGAAGGTGATGACCAGAAAAATATTGAACAGTTCGCGCGCTGCCACGAAGCTGGCCGAGAAAATACCGATGAATCCATTGACAGGATTGCCCATCAATGAGGTGACAACGAGAAACGTGCCGATCACCGCTGGCACGACCACATTGGCACGAAAGATCATCGTGACGATGATGACTACCACACTGGCCAGATACAGCCAATGCGATAGGTTGAGTGTGACTTCTGAACCCATGAGCCTCCCCTTGTAGGCGAATCCTGGAATTGAATTTCGAGGATGGTAATTGCAGAGATGGACAATCTGATAGCGGAGATCAGGGTACGAATAGAGATACCTCGCATCCTGTATACTTTATATTATATTCTTGAAGCTTAATGTTTATACGAGGGGTTTCCCGTAGTCCTTCAAGCATGAAGCATATTCCGCCAAATTACCCTATATAAATCAAGGGATGGCTGGAAATTACGCACGGCGCTGGCGACCATGCATCCATTTGATTCAAGCGTTCTCATCGACGCAAGATCCGCAAATCGTATACAAAATCCATTAAGATAGGATCTCTCTTTCCGTCGGAAGCACCATGACATCTCTTGATCTCCTGCCGTTCACCGACCCATGGATCTACGCGTTGATGGCGGTCTTGATCGTCGGATCAGCCTTTCTGCAGGGCATCGGGGGGGTCGGGTTCACCATGTTTGCCGCCCCGATCGCCCTGATCGTCAGCCCCGACCTGGTCCCCGGCCCCTTGCTCACCCTGGGCGGCATGGCGACATTGCTGACCGCCTTGCGGGAACGACGGCACATCGCCTGGCGGCCGGCATCCTTCGCGCTGGCGGGCCGGGTCGTCGGCGCGCTCATCGCCGTCTTCGCACTGAGCCAGCTAGCGCCACAAGCCATGGCCCTGGTATTTGCCGGTCTCATCCTGATGGCCGTCATCCTGAGCGCTTCGGGCCTGAAACTCAAGGTGTCCGCATCCAATGCCAGCATCGCCGGCCTGATCTCAGGCGTCATGGGTACGCTGACCTCTGTGGGTTCCCCCCCCCTGGCGATCATCATGCAGCACAGCGCGCCACAGACCATTCGCGCCACCATCGGCGCCATTCTGGCGTGCGGCGCCACGGCATCGCTCGTCGCACTCGCCATCGCGGGGCACTACGGGCTGCGCGACATTCTGCTGAGCGCCAGCCTGATTCCGTTCCTGCTCTTTGGCTTCCGGCTGTCCAACAAAGCACGCTACTCCGTCAGCGGGCCCGCGCTACGCTACGGCCTGTTGACGTTCTGCGCGCTCAGCGCGCTGGGCCTGATCACCAAGACACTCTGGTATTAATGGCAAACCCCGATCACAACCCCTTTCATCTTCCTCTGATCGCCTATCCGGGACTTGTATACTAAGAAATTGTTCAAGAAGGCCAAGAGCCGGACCATGGGCACGACCACAATGAGACTCAACAGCTACGCGCATGGCAACACCCGGGGGGGTGACGACCTGAAGATCGGCGAGCAGTATTCCCCTCTTTTCGCAGTCATCCGCGACAAACTGCGCGATCGGATACTGCAAGGCGAATTCAGGCCTGGCGCACGCTTGGTCGAAAGCCGTCTGTCCGACGAGATGGCCGTGTCCAGAATCCCCATCCGCGAGGCCCTGAGAGCGCTCGCCGCCGAAGGCCTGGTCACGATCGAACCTCGCCGGGGGGCTTCCGTCGCCGTCCTGTCAGACGAACTGGCCTACAACATGGTGGAAGTCCGCGCAGCGCTGGAAGGCCTGAACGCCCGCCTGGCCGCGGAACGCCGCGATGACGACGCCATCGCGGAACTTCAGATCATCCTGGAAGAAGGGATGCAAGCAGCCGAGCGCGAGGACACAGACGCCTGCCGCCACCTGAACCGGATCTTCCACGAAACACTGGCCACCGTGACGGGAAATCCGGTGCTGATGGACCTGATGAATTCACTGCGGGACCGGACCGCGCTGGTATTCGCCCCCAGCAATATGCGCCGCGTCAAAGAGAACTGGGCGGACCACGCGCAGATCCTGCGGGCCGTCATTGCCGGCAACGTCGAACTCGCCGGCCTGCTGGCTACCCAGCACGTCCACAATGCGGCACGCGCTTACGTGGAAGAACGCGGGGGCGTGCCGCCGCAATGGGCGCGTTGACGGCCCTGGGCGACGACATTACCAAGACACCTTGATGTCGCCCGTCACGAACGTCTGGCACGCCATCCGGTAACCCGCCTCGAAGTCCTCCGGCTTCAGATGCCGCCGCTCTTTGGGCTTGATCTGATCGGTATTGTCCTGCCCTTCTTCGATCAGGCATTTGCAGGTGCCGCACAGGCCGCCGCCGCATTTGAATGGAATCCCGCCCTTTTCACGGATCGAGACCCGCAGCAGATTACTGTTGTCCGGCGCCTGCACCGATTTGGCACTTCCATTCAGAAACGTAATCGTCACCATCACAACCTCCTCATCCAACAGCGACATCAGAGGTCTGGCAGCGCTGCAAAACCGCATCCAAGCTGCCGAAACGAACCAGATGATTCAATTCCGCGCGAGCCTGATCCAAGGTGTCGAAATGATCCAGAAATTTGGTCGACACAATATTGCGAGTGTGCGGCGGCTCGTCTTCGACGATGCACACCTTTGCTTCCGCGTCCAGGCGCGCAAGCTGGAACACCGCCTTGCAACGGCCATAAAACAGATACTGATAGGACTCCACTATCGCGTCTGCCACATCCAGGGTCGAGGTAAACAAGCCGGGCTTGCTGGTCACAATGACATACATGAGCGCTCTCCAGGACTAGGAAGGGGTTCCGACACGATGATGAACCGGCTCGACATCCTGAGTCAGCTCAACGTCATGGGTCAGCCATAACTGGCACACCAGCCTGTAGCCCTCGTCCAGGAGTCCGCCGAGCTGCTTTTTTTCCTTCCAGTTCGGGGCAGGCAGATGTTCCGCCCCGTCCAGAATCTTGCAGGCGCACGTAGCGCATTTGCCCATGCCGCACTTGTAGGCCAGATTGGGATGTGGAAACTGTCGAATGCCGGCGCGAACGACCAGATTGGTGTTTTCCTGCACTTCGCCCAGGTAAATCTGCCCACCTTTGTGGAAGGTAACTTTCACCATGAAATCAATCTCACCATTAAATGCCGATTTCTGGATATTGTATACCGTTTTGGGGAAAGTGCATCGGGAGTATCCCTGAGGGGCTCTCGCTCCAGGGGACCTCAACGACTGGCGCGAGCGGGCATCCCCTTCAGTCCGAGCGCCTCGGATTCTCTCCGTAGCAGATAGCGCTGGGCCAGCACGGCACACACCATCAACTGGATCTGGTGAAAGATCATGAGCGGCAGCAGCACAGGGCCAATAGCGCCTGCGCTGAACAAGACGCCCGCCATCGGCACTCCGGTGGCCAGGCTCTTTTTCGATCCGCAGAAAACGATCGTGATCTCATCTTCGAGCTTGAACCCCATGCGCCGGGTCGACCAGGTGTTCAGGCCCAGCACAAAAGCCAGCAGCACCGCACAGACCGCCACCAGCAACGCCAGGGAACCCGTGTCCACCTGCTGCCACAGGCCGCCGACGACCGACGCGCTGAAGGCGGTGTACACCACCAGCAGGATCGAACTCTGGTCGACATTGCGCACGAGGCGGCGATGCCCGTCCATCCAGCGGCCAAGCCAGGGGCGCGCCAGATGGCCCAGGACGAAGGGCAGCAGGATTTCCAGGCTGATCCGTCCGATGGACTGCAACAAGGACCCCGAGCTGAGCGCCGATGTATCCGCCGTCAACAACAGCTGCAGCAACAAGGGCGTGATCACGATGCCCAGGATGCTGGACGCGGAAGCCGCGCAAACCGCCGCCGGGATATTGCCCCGTGCGATCGAGGTGAAGGCGATCGCAGATTGCACGGTACCCGGCAGCACACACAGGTAAAGCACCCCGATGTAAAGCGGCATGCCCAATAGCGGCACCAGCACCGGGCGCAAAGCCCACCCCAGGACCGGAAAGATCACGAAGGTCCACACGAATACGACGATGTGCAGGCGCCAGTGCATCACCCCAGCCAGAATGGCCTGCCGGGACAGCTTCGCCCCGTGCATGAAGAACAGCAAGGCGATCGCCGCCGAGGTCAGGTGCTTGAAAAATACAGCCCCCTGCCCATGCGCAGGCAGTAAGGTGGCAGCCGCCACGACGGCGATCAGCGTCAGGGTGAATCGATCAAAAAGTAAGCGTAATTTGGTGGACATGCCATCGATCTCGCAACAGTTTCAGAGCCAGCGGATTCAGCTTAAACTGCAAACAGACAGACGTCTGGCGCTAAATGACAATGAAACATTCCCAAAGCGACAATAAAACCTCTGAAGCATCGTCGGAAAACAAGCGTCCCGAACGCCCCAGAACACTGCCTCGCCCCCTCTACGGCAGCGTAGACCAGCACCCCAACATCGTCCGCACCCGCCCGCATCACCACCGATGGGCCCAGCTGTCCTATGCCATCCAGGGGCATCTCCAGGTCTGGACGCCCAAGGCCCATTTCATTGCGCTCCCGCACCGGGCGGTCTGGATTCCCGCCCGCGCCCAGCATCAGGTCCGCCAATCGCCGCAGGCCGTCATCCGCAGCCTGTATCTGGACAGCGACGCGCTGGGACTGGACTGGCCCGACTTTCGTGTGCTGGCGGTGTCTTCCCTGCTGCATGAGCTGATCCGGGAATTCGCTCTGCTGCCCAGCGCCTATGAAGAAAGCGGCGCCGATGGCCGGCTGGCGCACGTGTTGGTCGACCAACTGGCAAAGGCGCCAGAAGTCGGCCTCGTCCTGCCCTGGCCGACGGACCCCCGGCTGGGCACCATCTGCCGCCAATTGCAGAATGATCCGGCCGCGGATATGGATCTGAAGACCTTGAGCACGCAGCTGGGTGTCTCGACCAGAACACTGACCCGGATATTCCAGCGACAAACCGGCCTCGGGTTCAGACTCTGGCGTCAACGCGCCCGCCTCGTACATGCTCTGCCCCTGCTGGAACGCGGCGACAGAATCACCGACGTCGCCCTGGCATGTGGCTACGACAGTCTGTCCTCGTTCATTGCGACCTTCCGGGAATACACCGGGTCCACACCCGGCATTTTTGCAGTGCACGCGGGGGCCGGATCCGTTCAGGCGCTCACCAGCGCTTGTTCCCCCAGCACCTGGTAATACGATCCCGTCTCACGCGGCGTCGAGGCCACGAGCACCAGGCGATGGGCGGCCCAGATGATCGGCCTCGCCGGCGCAAGCGCCGACAGATCGCCGTCGCCGGCCTTGCGCAGCAGCGACACATGGGGACGAAAGGTGTCATCCGGTCCGGGCAGGCCCAATGCCGCCAGATCCCGCCATAAAGACTGATGCAAGGCGAGCAGCCAGGGCGCCACAGCAGATGGTCCCGCCCAGACGATGCGCGGTCCCCGAAACCGCCCGAAGCGATCCAGCATCAGTGTGCCGCCAGGACCACGCGGCGACCGCAGCAATGCCACCAGATCCGGCACCAGATCGGCCTCGACCGCCCCCAGAAACGCCAGCGTCAGATGCAGCGTATCCGGTCGCATGGGACGCCCTCCGCAGCACGCGTGGGCCCGCTGGACCCAGGGCTGCAGAGCCTGCACGACATCCGCATCGGGCCACAAGGCGTAAAACAGGCGGCTCATAAGCGTTTTGGCGCTTCAGGCGGGTTCGGGCCCGTCGGGGCCGCCTCGGGCGGCGTGACAGCCTGTGCGCCCGCATCGGCATGCAGGCCGATGATGGTCCAACCGGCCTCGGGTTCGAGGTCCTGGTCCAGCGTGAAGGGGATGGCGTAGCCCTTGGGATTCACGGCAAACAGCGGCACGGTGATCGCGCCAGGGTCCTGCTCGCGGTAGCGCTGGAAGCCAAAGCTTTCACTGAGTTGCGTGGCCCGGATGCGGGCGCCTGCCGCCAGCAGGCCGGAGAGCTTCCAGTAGCCCATGCCCGGCGCAAACAAGGTACGGCCACGGTATTCAGGGTCGACGGCATGGCGCTCTGATGGGTCACCATCCTGCGACAAAGGCAGGCTGAACACCTTCTGCTTGCCGAACTCGTCCCGACCGCGCACCATCACCAGCTGGTTGGCCTGGTCACGCGTGCCCAAGGCCAGCAGGCGGCCCAGACCGGTCGTATCCAGGTTGCGCTGGGCGTGTTCGGACAGTGGATTGCCGTGATAGGTGGGCAGGCCCATCATGCGCGCTTTCGACAGGCTGTACCAGTCGCTGTCACACAGGCGAATGGGAATGCCCTGCTTGTGCAAGGCCTGGCCAATGGCGCGCGCCACCGGGTTGGCCCCCGAGATCAAAAACCCCACACGATCGGGTTCGACCGACCGCAAGAGCTTGGCCACCGGGCGCGCCGTCAGGCTCTGCCAGACCACCGTCCCGATGATGACCAGGAAGGTCATGGGCAGCAGGCGTTCGGATTGCGGCACATCCAGGGATTCCAGCCGCAAGGCAAACAGGGCGGACACGGCGGCCGCCACAATCCCGCGCGGGGCGATCCAGGCCAGCAGGCTGCGTTCGCGCCAGTTGAGCTGGGATCCCCAGGTAGAAAACAGCACCTTCAGCGGTCGCCCGATCCACAGCATGCAGGCCAGGACCGCCAGCGCTGGCCAGCCCAGCCCCAGGATCTGGTCGGGCGCCACGCGGGCGGCCAGCAGGATGAACAGGGCCGAGAGCAGGATCTGGCTGAGCGTTTCCTTGAATTCCAGGATATCGTGCACCGGCACCCCCGGCCGGTTGGCCAGCCAGATCCCCATGATGGTGACCGTGAGCAGACCGGATTCATGCTGGATGAGGTTAGACACGGAAAATGCCAGGAAAACGGAGGCCAGCACACACAGATTGAGCAGCGCATCAGGCACCCAGCCACGGCGCAACACGACTGCCAGCATCCAGCCCGCCGCGATCCCGAAAAACAGGCCGGTGGCAATGGTGCCCCCCAGGGACAGGAGGGCATGTGCCCAGGCGTGCGTCGACCGCAAGGCGACCATCAGATCGTATGACAACACCGCCAGGATGGCACCGACGGGATCGATCAGGATGCCTTCCCAGCGCAGCGCATGCGCCACGGGGCCGACTGGCTTGACCGTCCGCAGCAGCGGCGCAATGACGGTCGGGCCGGTGACACAGGTGATGGCCCCGAACAGCACGGCGAGATCCCAGGGAAAATCCAGGAAGACATGGACGGCCACTGCCGCCACGCCCCAGGTGATGAGCAGGCCGCCACTGACCATACGACGCACGACTTGTTTCAGGCCCTTGGTCTGGTGAAACTCAAGGGTCAGGCTGCCTTCGAAGAGGATGACCGCCACCGCCAGCGAGACCACGGGAAACAGCAAGGGACCGAACAGATCATCGGGCTTGAGCCAGCCTGCCAGCGGCCCGACGGCAATGCCGGCCAGCAGCAGAAACAGGATGGCCGGCACCCGTAGTTTCCAGGCCAGCCATTGGGCCGCCATGGCGACCACACCGATGCCGGCCAGCAGGAATTCAGGACTCGTTGTCATGGTTGCGGTTTCCTTGGTGCAATGCGTACCACCAGTGCTGCAGCCGGGTCCGCATCCCTTGCGACCGCATCTGGCGCCAGCCCCTCGCAATCCATAGGATAGATGGGTTTTTTCCTGACCGCCAGGAAAGCATCAGCGCGCTAACCCGCCGTCTTGGCGCGCGAAACAAAGCGCCCGGCGCGCCCGACGCAGACCCGGGCCTGCGCGGTATAGCTGAGACATCCATTGACCCAGACCTGCTCGATCCCCTCGCTGAATTGGGCGGGCGAGGCGTAGGTCGCGCAATCCCGCACCCGATCCGGGTCCAGCACCACGATGTCGGCAAAATCGCCGGCCTGTAATCGCCCCCGGCCTTCCAGGTGATAGCGTCCGGCGGACAGGCCCGTCATCTTATGAATCGCTTGTTCCAGCGGCAGCAGGCCCTTGACCCGCCAATACTGATCCAGCACGCGGGGAAAGGCGCCCCATAAGCGCGGGTGCGGTCGTTCATCGTGGGGCAGGCCGTCGGACCCGATCATGGTCAGCGGATGGCAGACCACCCGGTCCACGTCGTCCTGATGCATCTGAAAGTAGCAGGCGCCGCCCGGCTGCAGCCGGCGGCAGGCCTCGACCTGGGTCACGCCCCAGTCGGCAGCGATATCGGCCAGATAGCGGCCCGCCATATCGGGGTGCGGCACACTGCCCGTGATCAGGATATCGATGATGCCATCGACCAAGTCGTCGCGCAGCACCGTAGAGCCAGCGGTATAGGGGTAGACGTCAAGACCGATAGGTTGCTGCTGCGCCAGTTGTTCGATATGGGCCAGGGTTTCCTTGGTGCGCCCCCAGTTCATCGGCCCCGCGCATTTGTGATGCGACAGCACCAGAAAGGCGCCCCCCATGCGAGCGGTCAAGGCGGCTTCGTCGATGGCTTCCATGATGCCCTTGAGTTCGTCGCGGATGTGGGTGGCGTAGACACCCTGATACGGGGCTATGACACGCACCAATGCCGCCAGCTCATCGATATCCGCCGCATAGGCCGGACGGTAGAACACGCCCGACGACAAGCCCACCGCGCCCGCCCGCATGGCCGCATCCAGAATGTCGCACATCGCCTGGCGTTCGGCCTCGCTGGCGGGCTGATCCAGATCGGCCATGACCTGCATGCGCAGCGCCGTATGGCCGATCAACAGGGCAATGTTGACCGCCGGCTGGACGGCATCGACCGCCGCCCGATAGGATGGCACGTCGGGATAGCGGAACTGCTGGTGGCCCAGCAGAGACAGCGGAGCGGCGGGATCGTCCGTGACCATCGGCACCAGCGAAATCCCGCAGTTTCCACCGACGACCGTCGTGATGCCCTGGGATAGCTTGGGCAACATCTCGGGCCGGTCCAGCACGATGGCGTCATCGTGCGTATGCACATCGATGAACCCCGGCGCAACCACCCGCCCGGCGCAATCCACGCGTCGGACCGGAGCGACATTGACGACAGGGGCTATGCCCGGCTCGGAAACGGCGACGACTCGATCGCCGCGGATCCAGACATCGGCACGGCGCAAGGGGTTTTGGGAACCATCGTGCACAAGGCCATTGCACAAAACGGTCAGGGTTGCATCATCCATATTTCAGTAAAGTCCGGTATAGACGGAGCTGTCGACGCCGTGCTGTTCCAGCACGTGCTTGAACTGCTTCAGGTTTTCCAGGGTTTCAGGCCCCAGGTTTTGCGCCACGCGCACCATCAGGATTTCGATCACCAGCAGATGCGCCAGATAGGCTTCCGTGCCTACTCGCATGGTGGTGTCATGCGGCACCGAGACCTCCAGGCACAGGTCGGCGCATTTCGCCAGCGGGGTGTCCGGCTGCGTCAGCGCGACGACGGTGGCGCCCCGGCTGCGCACCAGCCGGGCGGCTTCCAGGGCGAACGGCATGCTGCCCACATGGGAAATCACGAAAGCCACACCCTGTTTGTCCAGAGAACTGGCGGAAATCAGCTGCTGGTGCGGGTCGGAGAAGGCATGCGCACGAATCCCCAGACGAAACAGCCGGGCCTGCAATTCCTGGGCCATGAAGCCGGATGTCGCCCCGACTGAATAGGCATCGACCCGCGAGGCCGACACCAGGCGCTGGGCGACCTGATCCAGAATCGATACGTCCAGGCGCCGCTGCAAGGCCGCCAGCGAGGAGATCGCCCCCTGGATGATCTTGCGGGCCACTTCCGGACCCTCGTCGCTGAGCGAGACGTTGCGATGCAGATGATGCGGCGACAGCGCCAGATCCTGCGCCAGCGCCAGCATGAATTCCCGCACGCTGTCATAACCCAGGCTGCGGCAGGTACGGACCACCGACGGCATGGACACTCCAGCCTGGGCGGCAATCGATTCGACCGTCTGGTTGACCTGGGTAGCGGGATCGGCCAGCAGCACGGCGACCACTTGCTGCTGAGCCTTGGGCAGTGTCGGCAGGGCGGTCCGCAGTCTTTGCTGCAAGCTTTCCTCGGTCCATGTGTTCATGATGTCCGCTCCCGTCAGAACTCGATGGTGATCGCGCCGACGACATCGCCTTGGCCGCCGAGCAACGGCATCCAGGCCCACTTGTCGAAGGTCGTGCAGGGGTGCGAGATGCCCAGCGCCACGCGATCCCCCACCACGGGCGCAGGGCCGGCCGGATCAAAACGCAGGTAGGCATGATGATCGTTCAGGGCCGTCACCGACCAGCCGTCAGGGGCCGGCGCATCGACCGTGGCACCGCAGGGCGCCAGGCGGATCGGCTGGGGCAGCGACAGATCGAAGGAAATATCCCTTTTGCCGCAACCCAGCAAGGCCAGGCCGGGTTCGGGAACGGACTGCACCATCGCCCAGACCGACAAGGCGGGCCGCAAGCTGTCATCCAGCCCGGCGCGGGTTTCGATATTGCGCAGGAAATCCGCGTAAAAACCGTGGTCATGCGCGATATAGCACCCGGACCTGAGCACGCCGCGCAGGGGTCGCGACACCGCAGCCCGCAAGGCGGGCGCCACCACGTCGAAGACCGCCGAGCCTCCGGCGCTGAGAATGATCTTTTCGTCCTCGAACAGGCCGGCACGATCGCAATCCTGGGCAATGTCGCGCACCGCATCCAGGAAAGTCGTTACCGCTGCCTGGTCGCCATGCAGGTCGCAGGCCGCCAGGCCGCCTTCGTAGCACTCGATGCCGCCCAGCCGCAGTGCGCTGCTGTCATGGATGCGCTGCGCCAGGGCCAAGGCCTGCTGCCCCGTCCGGCAACCCGTACGCTGGCCGGCCACGCCGATTTCCAGCAGGCAATCGAAAGGCGTTTGGCGGTTGCGCCGCTGCGCCCAGTGTTCGATGCGCTCGACCTGGGCCACGGAATCCACCAGAAACCACACCCGCAAATCGGCATGCGCATCCAGCAAGGCCGCCAGGCCGTCAAAGTCGGCGTCGGCCACGACCTGGTTGGCGATGATGACACGCCGCGCGCCGGCCCGAATGCCCACGCTGGCCTGCCAGACGGTGGCAAAGGTCAAACCCCAGGCGCCGGCATCCAACTGGCGGCGAAAGATCTGCTGCGACATGGTGGTCTTGCCGTGCGGCGCGAACACAATGCCGTACGATTGGGCGAAGGCCTGCATCCAGCGCAGATTGTGTTCCAGCGCCTCGGCATCCAGCACGGCGATCGGGTAGGGCAGATCGCCCCGGTGCAGATTCCATCCCTGAGCGCCGATCCGTTCGATCGCGCACGGCGCCGCCGCCAAGGGATAACCTTTCCAGCGCCCGTCCAGCACGACAGCATCCTGTGTCATTCTTGCATTCCTATTGAAATCACTCATCCCGCCAACAGGCCGTCCAATGACCGTCGGACAACTGCCGTGGCGTCATGTCATGACTGGCGCAGCGGGCCTCGGCCAGCGGGCAGCGGGTGCGAAACACACAGCCGGACGGCGGGTTGGCGGGGCTGGGCAGATCGCCTTCCAGCAGCGGAATGTCGCGCCGCTGCGCGGGGTCGGGCGCCGGCGAAGCGGCGAGCAAGGCCCTGGTGTAAGGATGCCTGGGGCGAGCATACAGTTCTTTCGTCGGCGCAATTTCCACCACCCGCCCCAAATACAGCACCACCACCCGGTCGCACAAGTATTCCACGACATCCAGATCATGCGAAATGAACAGCATGGTCAAGCCCAGTTCATTGCGAATGTCCGACATCAGATTGATGACCTGGGCCTGGATCGAGACGTCCAGCGCCGACAGAGGTTCGTCGGCCACAATGAAGTCGGGTTCGACCGCCAGCGCGCGGGCAATGCCGATGCGCTGGCGCTGGCCGCCGGAAAATTCATGCGGATACCGGTCGGCGTGATCTTCGTTCAGGCCCACTTGGCGCAGCAGCGCATGAATGCGCGGCAGGCGCGCTGCGCCCCGATGCAAGCCGTGCGTATCCAAGGCCTCGCCAATGATGTGGCGAATGCGCAGGCGCGGATTCAAGCTGGCGTAGGGATCCTGAAAGATCATCTGGATCTGGGCGCGCAGCGGTCGGTATTGGCGCTGGCTGATGCGGGCCAGATCGACAGGTTCCGCCGCGCCCCGATACAGCACCTGACCGGCGCTGGGGTCCGTCAGGCGGGTCAGCATGCGACCGATGGTGGTCTTGCCCGAGCCGGATTCCCCCACCAGGCCGACCGTTTCACCGCGCGCGATGGAAAAATTGACATCCACCACCGCCCGCACGGGAGCGGACGCGGGGCCGAAGTTCTTGCTCAGGCCCTGGATTTCGACAAGGGGCTGATCGCTACTCATGAAGCGTGTCCTTCACCCGGATACAGCGGGCTTCCTGATGTTCATTGACTCGGTACAAAGGCGGCATGGCCAGATCGCATTCGGGCGTCGCTACCGGGCAGCGCGGACGAAAGGCGCAGCCCGGCGGCATGTTGAAGGGGCTGGCCACCTGCCCCTGGATCGCCGGCAAGCGGGGACGATCCGCCGCATTTTCGCTGCGCCGCTGGCGGGCCAGCGCCGGCAGACAATCCAGCAAAGCCCTGGTGTACGGATGCGTCGGCTGGGCGAACAAATGATGGACATCGCCGCGTTCGACGATACGCCCCGCATACATGACTGCGATTTCATCGGCGTATTGCGCCACCACGCCCAGATTGTGCGTGACGAACAGAATGCTCATGCCGGTTTCTTTCTGCAGCCGTCCCATCAAGGCCAGAATCTGCGCCTGGATGGTGACGTCCAGCGCCGTGGTGGGTTCATCGGCGATCAACAGCGTCGGGGTACAGGCCATCGCGATGGCGATCATCACGCGCTGGCGCATGCCGCCCGACAGCTGATGGGGGTATTCATGCAGACGGCGGGCCGCTGCGGGAATTTCCACCATGTCCAGCATGCGCTGGGCATGCGCCAAGGCGCGTTTCTGGTCATAGCCCCAGTGCAGCCGGACGGATTCGGCGATCTGCTCGCCGACCTTCAGCAGCGGATTCAGGCTGGTCATGGGTTCCTGGAACACCATGGCGATTTCATTGCCGCGCAGGGTGCGAAACTGCGCCGCCGACAAGCCGATCAGGTTGATGATTTCGCCGTTGCGCCGCTGAAAATACGCCTGCCCGCCGACCACGGGATGAGAGCCGCGATCATGCAGCCCCATCAGGCTGAGGTTGGTGACGGATTTGCCCGAACCGGATTCCCCCACCAGCGCCAGAGTGCGCCCTGGGGGCACGGTGAACGACACATCCGAGACGCTGTTGATCCGACCGCGTTCGGTCATGAAGGACGTGGACAGGCCCTCGACCCGCAACCGGGGGGTGTCCGCCCCGGCCTGCGCCGCTTCTGTGGCGGGCGCAGTCGCCGACAACAGGGGGCTCATGTGTTCTTCCTCAGTTTCGGATCCAGGGAATCGCGGATGCCATCACCCACCATCTGCAAAGACAGCGAGGTCAATACGATCGCCAGCCCCGGATAAATGATGGTCCAGAACGCCTTGTCCATATAGTTCAGGCTGCCGGCGATCATCGTGCCCCAGGTCGGGATGGTCGGCGGCACGCCGACCCCCAGGAAGGACAGACCGGCCTCGGCCAGGATGGCATAGGCGAAGATGAAGGTCAGCTGCACCAGGATGGGCGACACCAGGCCCGGCAGCACGTGCATCCACAGGATCTTCCAGGTGGGCGTGCCCAGCGCACGGGCTGCATCCACATACAGCAGGTCGCGCAGCACCAGGGTCGACGCCCGCGCCACACGCGCCACGCGCGGGGTGTAGACGATGACCAGAGCCAGCACCACGTTCCACAGCGACGGCCCCAGGATCGACACCAGCGCAATCCCCAGCAGAATGTCGGGAAAGGCCATCATGGCATCGATGACGCACATGACGGCGCCATCGATCTTGCGGAAATAGCCGGACAGGATCCCCAGCAGAGTGCCGAGAATCACGGCGCCGATGGCGGTGGCAAAGCCGATCATCAAGGAATAACGACCGCCATATGCCACGCGCAGCATGACGTCGCGCCCCAGCTGGTCGGTGCCGCCCCAGAATTGCCAGGACGGAGCCTGCAAACGCTGGCTGATGGAAATGGCGTTGGGGTCGGTGCCCGACAACCACGAGATCGACAGGGCCAGCGCGATGATCAGCAGCAACAGGATTGTCGACAGCACCACCACGCGGCGGGCGAACAATCGACGCACCCAGATCCGCCCAGGGCTGTCGCGGCGCCGGCGCGGCGCGGGCACGGTGGTATCCAAAGCGACGGCGGCGGCATTCGAGGGGGCGTTCATCGCACTCTCCGGATGCGCGGGTCGATCACGGTATACAACAGATCAATCATGAAATTGATGACGACATAAATAAAGGCGACGACGAGCAGCGTGCCCTGGATGACCGGGTAGTCGCGCCGCAGCACGGCTCTCACGACCAGGCCGCCCACGCCGGGCAGGTTGAACACGGTTTCCGTCACGACGGTGCCGCCGATCATCAGTGCCATGGTCAGGCCGATCACGGTCACGATGGGAACCAGGGCATTCTTCAGCACGTGGCGGATGATGATGACCGGCTCGGCCAGGCCTTTCGCCCTGGCCGTGCGCACGTAGTCCTCGCTCAGCGTATCCAGCATGGATGCACGGGTAAAACGGATGATCAGGGCCGAATTCAGGATACCCAGCACCGCCGCCGGCAGGATCATATGGTTCAGTTTCAGCCACAGGCTGGCATCCGGCGGACCGTAGCCCGAGGCCGGCAGCCAGCCCAGCTGCACCGCAAAGATGCGGATCAGGACCAGCCCCATCCAGAAGCTGGGGATGCTGGCTGCGCACATGGCGACGGTGCTGAGCACCTGGTCAGTGCGCGAGCCGCGCCAGACGGCGGCCAGCACACCGCAGGGTACGCCGATCAGCGAAGCGATCAGCACCGACAGCCCGGCCAGCATCAGCGTGGGTTCGGCCCGGTTCCAGAGAACCTCGGTGACGGGCGCCTGCATGAAGATGGACGTGCCCAGATTTCCTTGCAGGACCTGCCCCAGCCACAGCGCGAACTGAGTCGGCAAAGGCTGGTCCAGGCCATACTGCGCACGGACCTGAGCAATGTCACTGGCCGTAGCCTGGTCGCCCAGCAGCACAGCGATCGGGTCGCCGGACGACAGGTGAACCAGAGAAAACACCATCACCGCCACGATCAGCAGTACTACGCAGCCCCCCAACAAACGAGAGGCAAGCATTCTCAAAGCCGTGCGCATCAGTTCCCCATCAGGCCAGTTTGACGTTCCAGAAGGCCGGCCAGGCGCTGGGGTTATAGCCCTGCAGCTTGGCGGACCGGGCCGACAGGCTGTTGAACTTGCCCAGCTCGATGAACGGCACCTGCTCATAGACCAGTTCTTGCACCGTGCCCCACAGAGGGCCGCGCTTGCTCAGGTCCATTTCGCGGTTGAAGGCATCCAGCACCGCCTTCTTTTCCGGGGTTTCCCACCAGCCCGGCGCATTGTCGCCCAGTTGCGGGGGCGAGAGCATGGGTTCAGGGAAGATGCCCGAGTGCGTAATGTAGATGTCCCAGAGCGAGGGATCGTTGCGGCGCTGCAGCAGCGTCGCCCAGTCCACCACCTGCAGATCCACTTCCAGGCCGGCCCGCTTGAACTGCTCGGAGAGCACCAGGGCCATGTTGTAGTGGAACTCGTATTGGCGGCTGGCCAGGATGCGGATGGGCTTGCCGGCATAACCGGCCTTCTTTGCCAGTTCCGCTGCTTTTTTCGGATCGTTGACGTTGTAGCGTTCTTGGCCGGCCAGGGAATAGTACGGCGTGCCCTGGGGGAAGAAATTGGCACCGATGCTGAAGAATTTCGGGTCGCCGAAGGCGGCGGCCATCAGTTCTTCCGCCCCGATGGCGGCTTGGGCGGTCTGGCGCAAAGCAGCCGAATCCAGCGTGCCCTTGGTGTTGAAGACCAGGTAGGGGAAGCCGAAGTTCTTGCCGATCAGCGGCACGACCTGCTTACCACCCTGCTCCAGACGACCGGCGGCCTCGGTCGGCAACAGATCGGCAAAATCGAACTGGCCGGACAGCACGCCCTCGACACGGGTATTGGAATCCGGAACCGGAATGAACCGCAATTCCTGGATGTAGGCGATACGCCGCCCGCCATATCCATCCGGCGCTTCGGTGCGCGCAGCGTACTGGTCGAATTTTTCCAGAATGGTGTATTGATCCGGACGACGTTCTTTCAGGCGATAAGGCCCGGTGCCGATGAATTCCGTCAGTTGGGCGGCAATGGTGCTGGCCGGCATGACGGCAGCCATGCTGGTGGGCAGCGCCAATTGGGCCAGCAGCGGCGCATAGGGGGATTTCAACTTGAAGGTCAGGACGGAATCCGACGCGGCCTCGACCGACACGACCTCGGCTGCCACCGATTTGCCACGCGGCGAGACTTCCATCCAGCGCTTCAACGAGGCCACGACATCGCCGATCTGGACGGGCTTGCCGTCATGGAACACCAGGCCTTTGCGCAAGGGAATGTCGACCTGCTTGCCGCCATCCAGCACCGTTGGCATGGCTGCAGCCAGCATGGGCACAATACGCCAGTGCGAATCGAAGGTATACAGCGGTTCGTAGACGTGCTGCATCAGGGTGCCGACCAGGTCGGCTGTGGTAAACATCGGATCGAGCGTTTGCGGCTCGCCGATCATGGCCAGACTGACGGAATTTTTTCCGTTAGCCGCAAAGGCCGACCGTCCCATCAGGCTGAGGGCCGGCACTCCCAGGGCACCGGCCAGCAAAACCTGGCGCCGCCTGGAATCGAAAGGTTGGCCAGACCGGGATTGGCCAGGAAAAGCGCGCGATTGCATATGTCTCCTCGTTAGTAATAAAATTACATCGACATCCTATTTTGAGGCCGAATTCCTGTCAATATTTTCATGTTCAGGGTTTTCCCTGTAAATTTATTACATCAAGGTCATCACATGTCTTCTTTGCAACTTCTGGGTGGGGAACCCAACGCATCCGATCGCCAGATCCGTCCCTTTTCGCCCGCCGTGCGCGCCGGCGACTTTGTGTTTGTCTCCGGGCAGGTGCCGGTCGACGCACAAGGCGAACTGGTCGCAGGCGGCATCGAAGCGCAGACCCGCCAGGTCTTCGAGAACCTGCGCCGCGCGCTGGCCCTGGCGGGCTGCACCTTGGACGACGTCTGCAAGATCAGCGTCTGGCTGGAAGACGCCCGCGACTTCGGCGCGTTCAACCGCGTCTATATGGAATGCCTGGGCGCGCATCGCCCGGCCCGATCCACGGTCGAATCGCGCCTGATGGTCGACGCCAAGGTGGAAATGGACGTCACCGCCTATAAACCGCAAACCGCTTGATGCCCCTGAACCCCGGTCGTTCACCCGTGCCTCTGCGGGCAAAACCGGGGAAACCGCGCCATTCCTAGGGTGATTCCCAGGTTTGACTGCACGGTGGTCCTGCTACCATGCGAGATCAATCTCCGTCCGTCTCAGAGGAATGCACACCATGAAAATGACGAAATGGCTGGTCACGGTCGCCATGACCGCTGCAGCCGTCGCTTCGGTTCCGGCCCACGCCGACACAAAATTCATCAATATCCTGACCGGCGGTCAAAGCGGCGTCTACTACCCCATGGGTGTCGCCCTGTCGCAGATCTATAACAAGCACATCCCCGACGCCAAATCCACCGCCCAGGTGACGAAGGCCTCGGCTGAAAACATGAACCTGATCCAGGCCGGGCGCGGCGAACTGGCCTTCGCCCTGGCTGATACGGTAGCCGACGCCTATACCGGCAACGCCGAAGCCGGCTTCAAGGCCCCGCTCAAGGATCTGCGCGGCATGACCGGCACTTACAACAACTACATCCAGATCGTGGCCAACGCCGATTCGGGCATCAAAACCCTGGCCGACCTGAAAGGCAAACGCATTTCCGTCGGCGCCGCGCGCTCGGGCACCGAACTGAACGCCCGCGCCGTGCTGAAAGCCGCCGGGCTGACCTATGCCGATTTCTCAAAGGTCGAATACCTGCCCTTTGGCGAATCCGTCGAGCTGATGAAAAACCGTCAGCTGGATGTGACCCTGCAATCGGCCGGCCTGGGCGTGTCCTCGATCCGTGACCTGGCGACCTCGGTGAAGATCGCGGTGGTACCCATCCCCGCCGACGTCGTGGCAAAAATCAACAATGCCGCCTACCAGCCGGCCACCATTCCGGGTGACACCTACGAAGGCATGGAAGGCGACACGCCGACCGTGGCGGTGCCCAACTTCCTGATCACCTCTGCATCCGTCTCCGACGATCTGGTCTACCAGATGACCAAGGTCTTCTACGAGCAGCTGGACACCCTGAAATCCACGCATAATTCCGCCAAGACGATCGAACTGGCCAACGCCCTGAAAGGCATGCCTGTTCCGGTCCACCCCGGCGCCGAGCGCTACTACAAGGAAGTCGGCCTGATCAAATAAGATCAGCGCCACGCACCAAGCAACACCCAAAGCCCCCTCCGGCAACCCCCGAGGGGGCTTATAACTCAACGGAACCCCACTCATGAGTTCTGCACACGATCTCGCCGACAAACCCCTGTCGCGCAGTGTTTTCTGGATCGCAGTGATCTTCTCCGCCTTCCAGATCTGGACGGCGGCCTACAGCCCCTTGTCCAGCCAAGTCATCCGCGCCATCCACGTCGGCTTCGTCCTGCTGATGGTATTCACCTTGTACGCTCGCAGCGGTCGCCTGGGCGCGCTCATCGGCTGGACCCTGGGCGGCATCGGCTTTCTGACCAGCCTGTACCACTGGTTCTACGAAGCCGACCTGACGGCGCGCGCCGGCCAGATGACCGACGCCGACATGGTGATCGGCATCCTCACCATCATCCTGGTCTTCGAGGCCACGCGTCGCATGATGGGCTGGGCGCTGCCCATCATCTGCGGGATCTTCCTGGCCTACGGCCTGTTTGGCCAATACATCCCCGGTCCATTCATGCACCGGGGTTACGGGCTGGACCAGATCGTCAGCACCATGAGTTTCGGGGTCGAAGGCATCTACGGCACTCCCACCTACGTATCGTCCACCTACATCTACCTGTTCATCCTGTTCGGTGCCTTTCTGGAGCAGGCAGGCATGATCAAGCTGTTCAGCGATTTTTCGATGGGCATGGTCGGGCACACGCGCGGCGGCCCGGCGAAAGTCTCGGTGGTCAGCTCCGGCCTGATGGGCACGATCAACGGCTCGGGGGTGGCCAATGTGGTCACGACCGGCCAGTTCACCATTCCGCTGATGAAGCGCTTCGGCTATTCCCCGGCCTTTGCCGGCGGGGTTGAAGCCACGTCCAGCATGGGCGGGCAGATCATGCCCCCGGTGATGGGGGCAGTCGCCTTCATCATGGCGGAAACCCTGAACATTCCTTACATCGAAGTCGTCAAAGCCGCCATCATTCCGGCCATCCTGTATTTCACGACCGCATTTCTGACCGTGCACTTCGAGGCCGGTCGGCGCGGTCTCCACGGCCTGGCAAAGGAAGACTGTCCCGACCCCTGGGCCGCCGTGCGCAAAAGCTGGTATCTGCTGATCCCCCTGGTCGGCCTGGTGGCTCTGCTGTTCTCAGGCTACACGCCGCTGTTTTCGGGCACCGTCGGCCTGGGTCTGACCGTGATCCTGATTTTCGGGGCCGCTGTGATCCAGGGCGCGCGCCCCATGATGCTGCGCTATCTGTTCTGGCTGCTGTTAGGCATCGCCTGCGCCGGCTTCGTAAAATTCGGGGTCACGGATTTCTTCGTCATCATCGCAGTCCTGGTCGCCATTCTGCTGTTTCTACGGCATGGCAAAGACGCGCTCAAACTAGCCTTGAATTCCCTGGCGGAAGGCGCCCGCAACGCCCTGTCCGTGGCGACGGCCTGCGCCCTGGTGGGTGTGATCATCGGCATCATCAACCTGACCGGGGTCGCCGCCGAATTCGGCGGGCAGGTGATCGCCATCGGCGAGGACAGCCTGTTCCTGGCGCTGTTCCTGACCATGATCACCTGCCTGGTGCTGGGCATGGGCATCCCGACGATCCCGAACTACATCATCACCAGCTCGCTGGCGGCGCCGATCCTGCTGAAACTGGGCGTGCCGCTGATCGTCTCGCACATGTTCGTGTTCTACTTCGGCATCATGGCCGATCTGACGCCGCCGGTCGCGCTGGCAGCCTTCGCCGCCGCGCCGATCGCGCGCGAAAACGGGCTGAAGATCAGCATCCAGGCGCTGCGGGTGGCGGCAGCCGGCTTTGTCGTGCCGTACATGGCGGTCTATTCCCCCGCCCTGATGCTGCAAGGCGGCACCGCCTGGGACACGGTCTACATCGTCCTCAAGGCACTGCTGGCCATCACGCTATGGGCAGCCGGCATCACCGGTTTCCTGAAGACCCGGCTTAATCTCTTCGAGCGTGTCTACATCGTGCTGGCCGCTGCGCTGCTGGTGGCCGCCATGCCCCTGACCGACGAGATCGGCTTTGCCGCCACCGCCGTGTTCCTGGTCTGGCATCTGCTGCGCAGCCGGCGCACTCTGCCCCCGCACACCCAGGCTGTCTGATGCTGGGAGCGCTGGGCGTCTGCCTGACGCTGGCGGCGGCCCAGGCGCCGCCGCGCTTTGTCCCCGTCCAGGCCTTCACTCTGGCCTGGACGCATTCCATCGAAAAGATCCGCTGGGAAGAAGACTACCGGGTTCAGGCGGATGCCGACGGCACCCCCCTTTTGATCGCCGGTCATGCCCGCGTCCTGGGTTCAGGGGCCGGCATGGACCCGCCGCCGGATGCGGTGCATCACGCGGACGGCTGGTACGAATATCAGCCGCACACGCCGCCGCTCAGCATCCTGCGCCTGACCCGATCGCCTTACACCGCCGATTATGACTGGTGCGTTGCGGGGCGCTGCGAACCGCTAGGCGCGCTCATCCCGACCGATGGCGACGTGACGCTGCTGCAGCCCTGCCGCCAGCCTTAGCGGACCCGGCCTGTAAAACTCGGTATCATCTTCTTTTTCCCGCATCTTCGGTCTTCATGAGGAACGGCTCTCTTTCTTCTCCCGCTCGCCCCGACGCGCCGCTGCTGCAGCATTGGCGCGCCGAGGCTGTGCGCCTGCGCGAGGCGCACTGGGGGCCGCTGGAAGATCGCGCCGCCTGTCAGGCCGCCTTGCGCGAACCCGCTCGATTAGAGCCACGCATCCTGGCGCGCGCCGCCTGGCTGGCGCGACACGGCACGCTGCAGGACTGCCTGGACCAATGGACCCACGGCGCCCGCTGGGCGCTGATCGTCCTGTGGCTGGCCGCCGGCCTGGCGGGCATCGCGGCGGCGACCGCCGCCCTGAACCAGGGCCAGGGCTCGGTCAACCTGGCATCGGCCCTGCTGGGGCTGCTGGGACTGCACGCCCTGACACTGTTGATCTGGCTCTTCAGCTGCCTGCCGGGCCTGCAGCCCGCCACCGCGCTGTCGCGCGCCTGGTTATGGCTGACTCGCAAGATCGTGCGCGGCCCGGATGCCGCGCTGGCCGCCCAGGCCTTTCTGTCGCTGCTGATGCGCGTGCGGGCCTGGAAACCCACTCTCGGCCTGCTAAGCCACGGCGCCTGGACCACCGCTTATCTGGGCGCCATCCCCACGCTCATCGTGCTGCTGAGCACGCGCAGCTATACCTTTCACTGGGAAACGACGCTGCTGTCGCCGCAGGCTTTCACGGTCTTCAGCCAATGGCTAAGCAGCCTGCCCCGGCTATTGGGCTTCCCGTCCCCCGACCACCAGACCGTGGCCCAGAGCATGGGCGACGCCGCCAGCGCTGCCGCCGCCATCCAGGCCGACTGGTCCCTATGGTTGATCGGCTGTCTGGTCTGTTGGGGCCTGCTGCCCCGCTTGCTGTCCCTGGCCGTCTGCGGCGCGTGGCTGCGCCTGCGCATCCAAGGCCTGAGCATCGACCCCGACTTGCCCGGCTGGCTGGAATTGCGCGAACGCCTGATGCCCACCCACGAAATATTGGGCACGGACGGTCCCGCGCCCCCGGTCGCCCCGGTACGGACCGACGCCCGCGCCGCCCGCCTGCCCGCCCGGCATGCCGCCGTGCTGGCCTGCGAACTGGGTCCGGATCTGCCCTGGCCGCCCGACGGCCTGCCCGGCACCGTGCACGATCTGGGGCGCTGCGACAGCCGCGCCGACCGCCAGCGCATCCGCACGCAGGCCGATGCAGCGCACCTGCTGCTGGTCTGCGACGCTCGGCTGACTCCGGATCGCGGCACTGCCGCCTGGTTCGACGAGCTAAAGCACAGCTGTCCCGACCTGCGGGTCCTGTGCCTGGGCGGCCCCGCCGCACGCCGCCAGGCCTGGGATCAGGTCCTGGCCCGACAAAATCTGCAGCAGGTTCCCGACCTGAACACCTGGCTTGAACACATCGGATCCGCCCGCCATGACTGACGCCACATCCCCCATCGATCTGGCCGTGGTCGGCCACACCAACACCGGCAAAACATCCCTGCTGCGCACCTTGCTGCGCGACGAGCAGTTCGGTGAGGTGGCAGATCAGCCCGGCACGACCCGCCATGTCGAAAGCGCCCAATTGCTGTCGAACAGCGGCAGGCCCATGCTCACCCTGCGCGACACCCCCGGCCTGGAAGACGCCATGGGCGTGTTGGACTACCTGGACCAGCTGATCGCCCCCCAGGAACGGCCCGACGGCCCGGAGCGCATCCAGAGGCTGCTGGACAGCCCCGAATCCGTCGGACGCTTCGAACAGGAATGCCGCGTGCTGTCCACGGTGCTGAGCGCCGATGCCGCGCTGTACGTCATCGATGCCCGCGATCCGGTGCTGCCCAAACACCGGGACGAATTGACGTTGCTGGCGGCCTGTGGCCGGCCCATCCTGCCCATTTTGAACTTCACCCGCAACCCGCTGGCCAACGTCGCGGCCTGGCGCGAAGCCTTGGCGCGGCTTGGCCTGCACACGACCGTGGATTTCGATACCGTAGCCCCGGCGCTGGACGGCGAAAGCCAGATGCTGGATCGCCTGGCGCTGATGCTGGACACGCAGTCCGCCACCCTGGCGGCCTTGCGCACCGACCTGGGCCAGCAGCGCCTCAAACGCCTGCAGGATGCCACCCGTTTGATCGCCGAACTGCTGATGGATGCCGCCGCCTTGCGCCTGCCCTGCGCACAGGACCCCACCGACATGGCCACTGTCACGCTGGTGCTGCGCAAGCGCACACGCGATCGCGAACAGGACTGCGTGCATGCGCTGCTGAAGCGCTACCGCTTCAGCAAAGCGACCTTTCCACACCACCCCCTGCCGCTGGAAGGCGAACGCTGGGGCATGGATCTGTTCAATCCCCAAACACTACGGCATTTCGGCGTCCAGGTCGGAAAAGGTCTGGCCACCGGCGCGATGGCCGGCGCTACGGTGGACATGCTGACCGGCGGCCTGAGCCTGGGCGCCGCCACCTTGCTGGGCGCCGCGATCGGCGGGGCCTGGCAAGGCGCCAATCAATGGGGCAAGCGACTGATGGGCCGTCTGGCGGGCAATATGGAAATGACCGTGGACGATCCGGTGCTGCATCTGTTGGGGCTGCGCCAGCTGGCCTTGGTGCGGGCGCTGGAATGCCGGGGACACGCCGCCATGCGCCCCATTGATCAGGATCTGATGATGCCGGTCGGGGATCTGGACGCGCACGAGCCACCCGCCGACGACGCCACCGAGACGGAACCGTCGAATGGCGCCGACCAAGCGCCTGGCGACGCCCAGCGCCGCCTGCCGGCTGAGGTGCAGACCATTCTGGACGAAGCCCGCACACACCCATCCTGGTCGGCCATCGGCGAGACATCCAGCCCGGATCAGCGTCGTGAACAACTGATCGGCCAGATGGCGCAGGCTCTGTTCCTGGCGCTATAACGCCGATCAGCGGCGGCCGAGCCCGGCAGACACGGGCGGCGGCGCCATGGCGGCAAGCGGCTTACCAGCCGCCGGATGCGCCGCCGCCACCGCCCCGGCCACCGCCGCCGCCTGAACCACCACCAAAGCCGCCACCGCCGCCACCGAAACCACCGCCGAAACCACCGCCTCCACCCCTACCCCCGCGACGACCCGAGCGACCGCGGCCACGACCGAGCTTGTCTGCCACCCCCAGGACGCGTCCCAGCACAGAAAACAGCAGGCCGCCCAGCGCGCCCAGCGCCGCCCACCCCCAGCTGCCCGTCGCGACAAAGACGAAGCCACCCGCCAGCACGGCGCTCAGCCAGAAGGGCATGACCAGCACCAGCACGAGCAAGGGCAGCACCATGGCATAAGGCGCATCGTCGTATTCGCCCGAGGACTCATCCGAGCTTGCAGGCGGCGGCAGGGCTTCGCCCCGCATCAGCATCTGCAAAGCCGACACCCCCGCCTGCAGGCCACTGAACACATCGCCCTGGGCGAAATGCGGCGTGATCTGTTCACGGATGATGCGTCCGGCGGCCACATCCGGCACGGCGCCTTCGAGGCCATAGCCGACATCAATGCGCACACGGCGATCCTGCACCGCCACCAGCAGCAGCACGCCATCGTCGACGCCTTGGCGGCCCACCGCCCACTGATCGAAAACCCTGCGGGCGTATTGTTCGATCGTCTCATTGCCGGTCGTCGGCACCAGCAGCACAAACAATTGCGACCCCTGCTGCGCCGTCAGCGTGCTCACCTGCTGGGTCAGCGTCTGGACCTGGCCGGCATCCAGCGTCTTGCTGAGATCCATGACCGGCGCCGTCCAGGCCGGCACGGGGATGGCGTCCGCATCGGCGTTTTGTGCCGCCGCCGGCCACACCAGGACCGCGCTCAGCAAACACGCCGCCAGACGCCAGACGCCGGTCAGTCTCATTTCGCCGCGCCCGCCGGCAGATCAAAGGTCACCGCAGGGTCCTGCATGACCTTGTCCTCTTTGTCCAGGCCGTACTGCGCCTTGGGCTGATAGCCGAATACACGGGCCGTGATCAGCGTGGGGAACTGGCGGATCGTCAGGTTGTAGGACTGCACGGCGCCCACATATCGTTCCCGCGCGACGGCGATGCGGTTTTCCGCGCCCTCGAGCTGTGTCATCAGGTCGCGAAACAAGCCATCGCTTTTCAGTTGGGGATAATTTTCCGAGACCGCCAGCAGGCGCGACAGGCTGGACCCCAGCGCCCCCTGCGCCTGCTCGAAACGGGCCACCAGCGCCGGATCGGACAGGTCGTCGGCGCTGATCCGGATCTGGCCGACTTTGGCGCGGGCTTCCGTCACCTGCTGCAGCACGGTGCGCTCGTTGACCATGTAGGCGTTGACCGAGGACACCAGTTTCGGCACCAGATCGGCGCGGCGTTCGTACTGGTTCAGCACCTGGGACCAGGCGGCTTTGACCTGTTCGTCCTGGCGCTGGATCTCGTTATAGCCGCAGCCGGACAGCAGCAGCGTCAGGGCTGCCACAGCGGCCAGGTTCAGGTAACGTCGGATCATGCGGACCTCATCGAAACTGCCCCTCGGGGCGAATGTCGTATTTTAGGGAAGCAGTCGTCCAGATAACAGTCCCCATCTACCGGGCAACACGCTATAATCCAGCCTTTCGCGCGGCTTACCAGTCACTGCGCGGCATTCCCCGGACCTCGGCCCACTCTGTGGCGCGGCCGGCGGCACTTTCCAGACTTTTTTCATACGTCGGCCTCGATTGGTATCTCTCAGCTCGAGCGATAGGCGGTCGCTGGAGTCACACTGTTGGACACTTCTATTACTTTTGCCTCGCTAGGCTTGGCAGAACCCCTGCTGCGCGCCGTTCATGACGCGGGCTACACCCACCCCACGCCGATTCAGGCGCAGGCCATCCCGCGTGTCATGGAAGGCGGCGACCTGCTGGCCGCCGCCCAGACCGGCACCGGCAAGACCGCCGGCTTCACGCTGCCGATCCTGCATTACCTGATCCAGCACCCCGCCACCGCCCGCCAAGCCGGTCGTCCGCGCGTACTGGTGCTGACGCCCACCCGCGAATTGACCGCTCAGGTGGAAGAATCCGTGCGCCTGTACAGCCAGCACACGCAGATCCGGTCGATGGTGATTTTCGGCGGGGTGAACATCAACCCGCAGATCAGCGCCCTGAAAAAGCCGCTGGACATCCTGGTGGCCACGCCGGGCCGCCTGCTGGATCATGCCCAGCAAAAAACGCTGGATCTGTCCGGCGTGGAAATCCTGGTGCTGGACGAAGCCGACCGCATGCTGGACATGGGCTTCATCCACGACATTCGCCGGGTGCTCAAGCTGTTGCCGGCCAAACGCCAGAATCTGCTGTTTTCCGCCACATTCTCGGATGAAATCCGCAACCTGGCCCAGGGCATTTTGCGCAACCCCGGCGAGGTCTCCGTGGCCCGCCGCAACACGACGTCCGAACTCGTCAGCCAGCAGGTCGTGATGACCGAGCAATCCCATAAACGCGATCTGCTCAGCCACATCATCCGCGAAAGCGGCTGGCACCAGGTGCTGGTCTTCACCCGTACCAAACACGGCGCCAACCGCCTGGCCGAAAAACTGTCCAAGGACGGCCTGACGGCGGCAGCCATTCACGGCAACAAGAGCCAGGCAGCCCGCACCAAGGCCCTGGCAGGCTTCAAGGACGGCAAGGTCGCCGTGCTGGTCGCCACCGACATCGCCGCCCGCGGCCTGGACATCGATCAGTTGCCCCAGGTGGTGAACTTCGAACTGCCCAACGTGCCGGAAGACTACGTGCACCGCATTGGCCGCACGGGCCGCGCAGGCAGCACCGGTTCGGCCCTGTCGCTGGTGGATCAGTCCGAGATCAAGCTGCTGCGGGCCATCGAACGCCTGACCAAGCAGACCATCGAACCCATCAAGATCGAAGGCTGGAACCCGACCGCGATGGTAACCTCGGATTCCGCGCCGGACGCGCGGGAAAAGCGGGATCAGGCGCGGATGCAAGGCGATCTGCGCGGCGGCGGCGGACATCGTGACGCCGGTCGCGGCGGCAACCGCGACGGCCATCGGCGTTCGTCGTCCGAACCGCGCCACAGCCAGGACACGCGCCGAGGC
>NZ_JBATXG010000007.1:0-11410 GCF_049673105.1 Castellaniella sp. | reverse complement strand
GACGAAGGGAGGGTGGGAGGTTTCGGCCCGCGCTGTCTGAGGGGCGCGAAGCGACCCGAGTTCGCGGGCCGCCCACCCGGACGAGGCAGATCCGGGAAGCCCGACCAACGGGAGGGCCGCTGGTTGGGGCGCGTCAGCCCTCCACCAGCCCACCCAAGCCCAACAGCAGATGACCTGACTAAAGATCCCCACAAAACATCACCAACTCTTATATCTTATATAAGACTGTTGCCTGAACGATGCTTCTTCTTTAAAATAAGGCCGTTCTCCAACCCTCTTTCCTGGGGCATCACTCCATGCTGGACTCCTACCGCACTGAAGCCGCCGCTCGCGAAGCCATCGGCGTATCACCCCTTCCCCTGACGGCGCAACAGACTGCCGATCTGATCGAACTGCTGAAAAACCCGCCTGCCGGCGAAGAACAATTTCTGCTGGACCTGTTGACGCATCGCGTCCCCGCCGGGGTGGACGACGCCGCTCAGGTCAAGGCTTCCTACCTGGCGGCTGTCGCCCTGGGCAAAGAAACCTGTCCGTTGATCGACGCCAAGCACGCCACCGAACTGCTGGGCACCATGCTGGGCGGCTACAACATCAGCGCCCTGATCGAGCTGCTGGACGACGCCAATCTGGCGCCGGTCGCCGCCGAAGGCCTGAAAAAGACCCTGTTGGTCTTCGACGCCTTCCACGACATCGAAGAAAAAGCCAAGGCCGGCAACGTTCAAGCCCAGGCCGTGCTGCAAAGCTGGGCCGATGCCGAATGGTTCACCAGCCGCCCCGAAGTCCCGCAAAGCCTGACGCTGACCGTCTTCAAGGTCACGGGCGAAACCAATACCGACGATCTGTCGCCCGCGCCCGACGCCTGGAGCCGTCCGGACATCCCGCTGCACGCGCTGGCCATGCTGAAGAACCCGCGCGACGGCATCACGCCCGACGCCGCCGGCCAGGTCGGCCCGATCAAGCTGCTGAACGAACTCAAGGCCAAGGGCCATCTGGTCGCCTACGTGGGCGACGTGGTGGGCACCGGGTCCTCGCGCAAATCGGCGACCAACTCCGTCATCTGGCATACCGGCGAAGACATCCCCTTCGTGCCCAACAAGCGCTTCGGCGGCGTCTGCCTGGGCAGCAAGATCGCCCCGATCTTCTACAACACCATGGAAGATTCCGGCGCGCTGCCCATCGAACTGGACGTCTCCGCCATGAACATGGGCGACGTCATCGAACTGCGCCCCTACGAAGGCAAGGCCCTGAAAAACGGCCAGGTGATTTCGGAATTCCAGTTGAAATCCGACGTGCTGCTGGACGAAGTCCGCGCCGGCGGTCGTATTCCGCTGATCATCGGTCGCGGCCTGACGGCCAAGGCCCGCGTCTCTCTTGGTCTGCCGCCCACGACGCTGTTCCGCCTGCCCGACTCCCCCGCCGACACCGGCAAGGGCTATTCCCTGGCGCAGAAACTGGTCGGTCGCGCCTGCGGCCTGCCCGAAGGCCAGGGTGTGCGCCCTGGCACCTACTGCGAACCGCGCATGACCTCGGTCGGCAGCCAGGACACCACCGGCCCCATGACCCGCGACGAACTGAAGGATCTGGCCTGCGTCGGCTTTTCCGCCGATCTGGTGATGCAGTCCTTCTGCCACACCGCCGCCTATCCCAAGCCCGTGGACGTCAAGACCCATCACGAACTGCCGGCCTTCATCAGCACGCGTGGCGGTGTCTCCCTGCGGCCAGGCGACGGCATCATCCACTCGTGGCTGAACCGCATGCTGCTGCCCGACACCGTGGGCACCGGCGGCGACTCGCACACCCGCTTCCCGATCGGCATCAGCTTTCCTGCCGGGTCCGGCCTGGTGGCCTTTGCCGCCGCCACCGGCGTCATGCCGCTGGACATGCCCGAATCCGTGCTGGTGCGCTTCAAGGGCAAAATGCAGCCCGGCGTCACGCTGCGCGATCTGGTCAATGCCATCCCGCTGTACGCCATCAAAAAAGGCCTGCTGACCGTCGCAAAGCAAGGCAAGAAAAACATCTTCTCTGGTCGCATCCTGGAAATCGAAGGGCTGCCCGACCTGAAGATCGAACAGGCCTTCGAACTGTCCGACGCCTCGGCTGAACGCTCCGCCGCCGCCTGCACGGTGCGCCTGAACAAGGAACCGATCATCGAATACCTGAACAGCAACATCACGCTGCTGAAATGGATGATCGCCAACGGCTATCAGGATGCCCGCACCCTGGGTCGCCGCATCAAGAACATGGAAGCCTGGCTGGCCGACCCGCAGCTGGTCGAACCCGATGCCGACGCCGAATACGCCGCCGTCATCGACATCGACCTGGCCGACATCCACGAACCCATCGTGGCCTGCCCGAACGACCCGGACGACGTCAAGACGCTGTCCGACGTGGCCGGCACCGCCATCGACGAGGTCTTCATCGGCAGCTGCATGACCAATATCGGTCACTTCCGCGCCGCCGCGACCTTGCTGAAAGGCAAGCGCGACCTGCCGTCCAAGCTGTGGGTGGCCCCGCCCACCAAGATGGACGCCAGCGAACTGACCAAAGAAGGCCACTACGGCACCTTCGGCACCGCCGGCGCCCGCATGGAAATGCCGGGCTGCTCGCTGTGCATGGGTAATCAAGCCCAGGTGCGCGAAGGCGCTACGGTGTTCTCGACCAGCACGCGGAACTTCCCCAACCGTCTGGGTAAGAATTCCAATGTATTCCTGGGTTCCGCCGAAATGGCCGCGATCTGCTCGGGCCTGGGTCGCATCCCCACCCGCGAGGAATACCTGGAAGCCATGGGCCTGCTGGCCAAGGACAGCGCGGACATCTACCGCTACATGAACTTCGACCAGATCGAAGACTTCACGACGGTGGCCAACACGGTCGAAGCCTGACCTTGCTGAACGCCCCAGCCTTGGCTGGGGCCGCCTGAAAAACCTCGGGTTCGCCCGAGGTTTTTTTCTGCCTTTTACGTCTCTCCGGCTGACATGAACAGACGCGGTACACTAGGAATCTTCCCGCATCCGTCTCATTTCTCGGTTCTTCATGCCCCCCCGCTCCCGATCTTCCTCTCTTTCCCGGACATCGCTTGCTCTGATCGCCTTGGCCGAGGCCCTGTCACAATCCGGCAGTCAGCTCGAAGACCGCTGGTGGCAGCAGCAATTGGGCGAAGCGCTGGATAAGGCGCTGGCCGCGCGCCAGGGGCACACCGTGGAATCCGCGCTGGACCATTTGCTGGATCAGCGTTCCCCCGCGTACGAAATCCTGGTCGAGCAGGCCGAGGCCCGCTCTGAATCCCTGGCCTTCACCCACCAGGATCAGGGCTACGAAGCCCTGCTGATTTCCGCCCCCCTGCTGGCCTGGACCCGCTATCAATTGCCGTCCGGAAAATTGCCGGCGGCTTGTCTGCAGCAGATGGACGAGCTGATGCGCACCGCCGTTCTGATGCCCGATGCCCGCCTGCAACTGCTGCCCGAATTGATCCGCTTCGATCAACTGCCGCAGTCATTTCGCGAGACTCGCAGCTGGGTGCAAGCCATGGCCCAGCACGCCCTGGGGGCGCGGCGCGAACTGCCTGCGGTGCGCGCCGCTGAAACCCCGGAAGATCTGCTGGCCGATGCCTATTTCCTGATGGGTGTGGCCATCGTGCCCCAGGGCCAGGCGCTGTTCCAATGGCAATCCGCACCCGCCGGCCAGCTGCCCAGCCGCGCCTCGGTCACCGCCCTGTGGGCCGAAGGCTGCGCACGGATCACCGACTCTCTATTTACCGGTTGTCTGACCGAATACCTGCCGCCAGAGGCCTTCTACACCAGTACCCGGCAGGCGGACCAGGGCATCCGCCCGCTGACGCTGAAGGCCGCCATCACCTGGCTGCAAACCGCCGCCCATATCCCCGGCACGGATCTGCGGGCCGCCATCGTCGCCTGCGGCGAGCAGGCCATCGAGGAATACCGCATCGGCTTCTGCACCCGCCAAAGCAACGACGTCATCTACGGCTGTGTCTGGCCTTCGCTGAGCCGCGAGGAATCGGCGCCGGAACCTGCTGAAGACGGCCAGGTCGACACCTGGGACACCCTGGCCGCCCTGCTGCGTGAATCCGGTATCCAGGACGTGCGCCGCCTGCCCGGCCTGCAAGCCATGGAATTCTGCGAAGACTGCGGCACGCCCTACTTTCCCAATATGCTGGGCGAAATGCAGCACCCGGAATTGCCGGAAGAAATCGATCCGGAACCCGTGCAGTTCCACTGATTCACCGCCGCGCCTGCCGGGCGCGGCGCATCACAGATGAACGCCCTGACTTTCGACATATTCTGCCGCGTCGTCGACAACTACGGCGATGCGGGCGTGTGCTGGCGTCTGGCCCGCCAATTGGTTTCCCTGGGGCAGACGGCACGCCTCTGGGTCGACGATCTGCCCACGCTGGCCCGACTGGCGCCCGGCCTGGACTCAGCCGCGGATCAGCAAACCGCACACGGCATACAGATCGGGGCCTGGGATGCCGCGGAACAAGCATCCCCACCCCGGCATGGCGTGGTGATCGAGGCCTTCGCCTGCCAGCTGCCGACCCGCTACGCAGCTGCAATGGCCCAGCAGGATTGCCTGTGGATCAACCTGGAATACCTCAGTGCAGAAAGCTGGGTAGAAGGCTGCCACGGCTTGCCCTCGCCGCAAGCCAACGGGATTCCGAAATATTTCTATTTCCCTGGCTTCACCCCAGCCACCGGCGGACTGCTGCGAGAGGCCGATCTGCTCGAGCGCCGACGGAAAGCGTCAGCCGACGACCGACGCCAGCGTCTGCAGGCGCTGACCGGTCTATCCACCGCGGATCTGCCCGATGACGCCCGCGTCATGCTGCTGTTCTGCTACCCGGACGCCCCCTGGGCCGGCTTGCGCTCTGCCCTGGCGCAGCACAGCGCACCCACCTGGCTGCTGGTTCCCGGTCCAGCGCCTGCCGGCCTGCAGGACCAGGGCGCTTTGCGCATCATGCCCATCCCCTTCGTGCCGCAGGCCCGCTTTGACGAGCTGCTATGGTGCTGCGACCTGAATTTTGTGCGCGGAGAGGATTCCCTGGTGCGCGCTCTGTGGGCAGGCAAGCCGCTGGTCTGGCAGATCTACCGACAGGATGCCGACGCGCACCTGGACAAACTGGACGCCTGGCTGGACCGCGCCCGATGGCCCACTGCGGCCCAGGCGCTGGTCCGCGCCTGGAACCGCCAAGACAGCGCGGCAGTGCAGCAAGCCTTCACGCAGGCCCTGTCCCCGGACAACTGGCGCGCCTGGCAAATCCGCGCGAACGCCTGGGCGGATGAGCTGGCGGCCAGCCCGGATCTGGCCCAAAATCTGCTGGACTTTTGCCAGAAGCACCGTCAGAAGAGTTAGAATAGACAGTTAACATTTTTCTGCTTTGCCTCGAAACGCGTTCGTGATGATCGGGGCACGTCAAACCCCGGAGTTTTACCTATATGAAAACTGCACAAGAGCTGCGCGTTGGCAACGTCGTGATGGTGGGTAGCGACCCCCTGGTGGTCCAAAAGGCCGAATACAACAAATCAGGCCGCAACTCTGCCGTCGTCAAACTGAAATTCAAGAATCTGCTGACCGGCAGCGCCAGTGAATCCGTCTACAAGGCCGACGAAAAATTCGAACAGGTCATGCTGGACAACAAGGAATGCACCTATTCCTATTTCGCCGACCCGATGTATGCCTTCATGGACGAGGAATACAACCAGCACGAAGTCGAAGCCGACAGCATGGGCGATGCGCTGAACTACCTGGAAGAAGGCATGACCGTCAGCGTCGTCTTCTACGAAGGGCGCGCGATTTCCGTGGAATTGCCCACCATCATCGTGCGCGAAATCACCTACACCGAACCCGCCGTCAAGGGCGACACGTCCGGCAAGGTCCTGAAGCCCGCCAAGATCAACACCGGCTACGAACTGGCCGTGCCGCTGTTCTGCAACATCGGCGACAAGATCGAAATCGATACGCGCACCAACGAATACCGCAGCCGCGTGATGTAATCGCAGCCGCGTGATGTAATGTCGGTCGCGCCGATCACCGCATCGGTCGCAGCCACGAAAAAACCCCCACGCTGCGCAGCCTGGCGGCTGCTTGCTGCCCCCCAAGGGGGCGCTTTTGCCTTGGGGCGGCCCGGCGGCAAAAAAGCCGGGGGATTGTCAGATCCTCCGGCTTTTCTTTCAACCAGCGCTGCGTGTCCGGCCCTACTGCAGCCGGTCGTCATCCAGAATGTCGGGTATCGGCATGATCGAAATGCCATCCTCGACCAGTTCACGGCATTCTTCGACGGACGCGGTGCCGCGAATCGGACGTTCTTCGATTTCGCCGCTGTGCATGCGGCGGGCCTCGTCGGCAAAGCGGGCGCCAACGTCGTCCGTCTGGCGCACGATACTGCGAATCTGGCGCAGGACTTCCGCCTGCAGTCGCACCAATTGGCCGCTGGACGGGGCAGCCACCGCCGTCTGCCCCGGCGACTGATCGTCTGTGTTCGCAGGCGTCGGGTCACGCCGCAAATGGCTGATGTTCAGGTGCGGCGCAGACACGCGACGCGTGATCTGGTCGCTATGACAGATGGGACAGCGCACCATGCTCTGTTCCCGCTGTTCGTCATAGCTTTCCTGAGAGGCGAACCAGCCTTCGAAAACATGGTCGTGCTCGCACGCGAGGTCAAATACTTTAAGTGCCATGGCTAACAAATGGGGGTGGACTGTCCGGTTTCAAGCGCCTGCCAGCATTTCCAGCGCCATTCCCAGGGGGGCACCGGTTTGGCATCGCGCCACAGGCCCAGGCGCTGCTGGCGTGCCTGGCGTTCCAGTTCCGTCAGGCGGGCATCGCGCAGGTATTTGCCGCCGCCCTGCCGATTGGCCCAGGCCATGCCGGCGGCGACCATCAAGCGGCTGGCCTGCTGACCGTCCGGCAGCGGCACATCGCAGATTTCTCGCCCATAGCGATCCTGTTCGTAACAGCGCAGCGTCAGAGTCTTGCCCGCTACCAGGTCGGCCAGCGCCTGCCGGGATGCCTGTCCGTGGGGTTGGCCCGGCTGCTGGCGCCCATGACCGGTTTCCGGCGCATCGATACTGGCCAGCCGGACGCGTTGTCGCTGGCGGCCCACCAGCAAAGTCAGGGTATCGCCATCGGCGACCTGGACGACACGCCCCGACAGCGCGTAGGTCCCGGCTGCCGAGGCGCCGGGCGCCAGCGGCAGGCTGACGGCGCAGGCCAACAGCAACGACAACAGACAGCGGCGAGAAAAGGCGAAGAAGCTCGGCACAGGCGTCAAGATAAAGAAACAGGCTGCGACAACCGGCAGCCTGGATGGATCATTGTACTGGAGCCTGGGCAAACCACGTGTCCCGCGTCAGTCCGGCCAGGCCCGCTGCAGCAGGATGTCGGACGCCAGATCCAAGGTCTGCGCCCCAAACACGCGTCCGCCGCCGCCCGCCAGCCGGCTATCGACGAATACTCGCGATACCGCTTCCGGCGCATGACGCAGCATCAAGTCCGCCTGTACCAGCAGGACCAGATCCTGGGCGATCTGCCGCGCCTGCACCGGCTGCGATCCGGCATCCAGCTGCAGATTGCGTTGCAGGCGATCCGCCGTCGCGCGCATGGCGGATTCACCCGCATGCGCACGGGCCAGCGCATCGATGGCTTGGGCCAGAGGTTCGACCGACTGCTGGGCCGCCCGCAAGACGTCCAGACACATGACATTGCCCGAGCCTTCCCAGATGGAATTGACGGGGGCCTCGCGGTAGAGCCGCGCCATCGGGCCGTCTTCTATATAGCCATTGCCGCCCCAGACCTCCATGCATTCGGCGGCGACCTCGATGGTGCGCTTGCAGACCCAGAATTTGGCTGCCGGAGTCAGAATGCGGCGCAGAACCTGTTCCGTCGCATTTTCCGGATGATCGAAGGCCCGCGCCAGACGCAGGGCCAGCGTCGTGGCGGCCTCGCTTTCCAAGGCCAAGTCCGCCAGCACCTGGCGCATCAAGGGCTGTTCGATCAGGCGGCGACCAAACGCCCGGCGATGGCGGGCGTGGTGAACGGCCTGAACGACGGCTCGGCGCAGCAAGGCGGCGCTGCCCAGCACACAGTCCATGCGCGTATAAGACGCCATTTCCACCAAGGTGGCGATGCCGCGCCCCGCCTCGCCCACACGTCGACCCATCGCCCCGGCGAATTCGACCTCGGCGCTGGCGTTGGAACGGTTGCCGAGCTTGTCCTTCAGACGCTGAATATGGATGCCATTGCGCCGATCTGCATCCAGCCAGCGCGGCACGTAGAAGCAGGAATACGCATCGCCGTCACGCGCCAGCATCAGGTGGGCATCGGACGTCGGCGAGGAAAAGAACCATTTGTGCCCGGTCAGGCGAAACCAGCCGTCGCCGGCGGATTCCGCCCAGCTGGTGTTGCTGCGCAGATCCGAGCCCCCCTGCTTTTCCGTCATGCCCATGCCGATCATCATGGCGTGCTTGTCCGCCACCGGCAGATCGCGCGCGTCGTAGCGGCGGTCGGCCAGCCTGGGCTGCAGCTCAGCGAACCAGGGTTCGCGGGCCAGTAGAGGAATGGCGGCACTGGTCATGGTGATGGGGCACAGAGAACCGGCTTCGACCTGACCATGCATCAAATAGTGCGCCGCCCGGGCCACATGGGCGCCGTCCGCCGGCGCGATCCAGGCGCTGCTATGCATGCCTTGGGCAAAGGCCAGCGACAGAAATTCGCCCCAGCCAGGATGGAAATCCACGACATCGATCCGATGCCCGGTGCGATCAAAGGCCCGCAGGACTGGGCCAGCGCTATTCACATCCGCCGCCAGCCGCGCCAGATCGGACTGCCCCAGACGCTGCCCCCAGGATTCCAGATCGGCCTCGTGAGCTTGGGCGCCTTCGCGCCGCACTCCCTGCATCAAGACCGCATCGGTCAGAAACAAATTACAGTCCGGCAGATCGGGCGCCTGGTTTTCCACCTGGTGCGTCCCCGATAAAAGATCTTGAACATCCATGCCAGAACCCCCGTGTAAAGCGTAACTCCACAACCCAGTCTACCCGCGATTCTCAACGGCGGACAGGCTCCCGATACAATCGAAACTCAGCCATTCCAGGAACCTGACCTCATGACCCCCCGTTTTCTGATTCTGTGCGGCGCGCTCGTCCTGGCGCTGGGTGTGGCGACCGGCGCCTTTGGCGCGCACGGCTTGCGGCGCCTGGTCGCTCCCGATCTGCTGGAGACCTGGCGCACGGCAGCCCACTACCAGGTGATCCACGGCATCGGGCTGCTGCTGATCGCCGCGCTGTGGTCCCGGCTCGCACCTGCTCCCGCCGCCTGGGCCGGCGGCCTGATGCTGGCCGGCCTGCTGGTTTTCAGCATCAGCCTGTACGCTCTGGTCCTGAGCGGCATCCGCTCCCTGGGCGCCGTCACCCCCATCGGCGGCCTGCTGCTGATTCTGTCCTGGCTGGCGCTCGCCCTGGCCGCCTGGCGTGGCGCGGTCTCCTGATTGCCCTGCGCCGGGCCGCACCGGATGGCTGCGGTCCTCCCTATAATGAAGTTCCGTTCTCTCTGAACTTTGGCCGGAATCCACATGCCCCATACTTCTGCGGACACCCCCTTGCGCGACTGGCTGCGCGCCCTGCCCAAGGCCGAGCTGCACCTGCATATCGAAGGCACGCTGGAACCCGAACTCATGTTCTCGCTGGCCAAACGCAATGGCGTGCAACTGCCCTACGCCAACGTGGACGCCGTGCGTCAAGCCTACCAGTTCACCGATCTGCAATCCTTCCTGGACCTGTACTATGCCGGCGCCAGCGTCCTGATCACGGAACAGGATTTCTACGATCTGACGATGGCCTATATGCGCCGCGCCCAGGCCGATGGACTGGTGCACGTCGAACTCATGTTCGACCCACAAACCCACACGCACCGGGGCATTGCCATCGAGACCGTGTTCGCCGGGCTGGCCCGCGCGTTGCGCGAGGCGCGAGACACGCTGGGCATCAGCGGCTACCTGCTGCTCAGCTTCCTGCGCCATCTCAGCGAAGACGACGCTTTTGCCACCCTGGACGCCGCCCTGCCCTTGCGCAGCCAGTACGACGACCTGTGGGTCGGCATCGGACTGGATTCCTCTGAACGCGGCAATCCACCGGAAAAATTCGCCCGCATCTACGCCCGTTGCGCGGAACTTGGCTTTCATCTGGTGGCCCACGCCGGGGAAGAAGGCCCTGCCGACTACGTCCGCAGCGCCCTGGAAGTCCTGAAGGTCGCCCGCATCGATCATGGCGTGCGCAGCAGCGACGATCCCGACCTGCTACAGACCCTGATCCAGCGCCGCATCCCCCTGACCGTCTGCCCGCTGTCGAACCTGAAGCTTGGCGTCGTACGCGATCTGACGGAACACAATCTGGCCCGCCTGCTGCGCGCCGGGGCCTTGGTCACGATCAACGCCGACGACCCCGCGTATTTCGGCGGCTATGTGTTGGACAACTACGTCGCTAGCGCCCAGGCGCTGGACCTATCCCACGACGAGCTGGTGACCCTGGCCGCCAACAGCCTGCAGGCGTCGTTTCTGCCCGCTGCCGACAAAACCCGCCTGCTGGACAAGCTCGCAGCAGCCAGCAGGGTCTGAACGGCATGCCCGCCGTCGTCAAACTCGATAAGCTGATCCAGCCCGGCGATGCCATTCAGGGTGAATGCCGGCGCCTGGACCGCGCCTTTTACGACCGCCCCGCGCTGACCGTCGCTCCGGATCTGCTGGGCCGCCTGCTGGTCCACGCCACCCCCGATGGCCCTCGCATCGGTCGCATCGTGGAAGTCGAAGCCTACCTGGGGCCGACCGATCTGGCCGCCCATACGTCCCGCGGGCGCACCGCCCGCACCCGCGCCATGTTCGGCCCGCCAGGTCATGCCTATGTGTATCTGATCTACGGCATGTACCACTGCATCAATGTCGTCACGGGCCCCGAAGGCAGCGGCACCGCCGTGCTGCTGCGTGCGCTGGCGCCCGTGTCCGGGATCAGCGTCGCCACCAACGGCCCTGGACGCCTGTGCAAGGCGATGGATATCACCCTGGACCACTACGGCATCGACCTGTGCGGTGACGCCTGCTGGATCGCCCAGGACGACGCCCCCCGACCGACCGGCATCATCGCCAGCCCGCGGATCGGTGTGGACTACGCCGGAGAATGGGCCGACAAACCCCTGCGTTTTCACATCGACGGCCATCCGGCAGTCAGCCGGCGCCCGAGGAGGAAATAGCCCCCACGCTGCGCAGGCTATCGCCCGCTTGCTGCCCCCCAAGGGGGCTCTTTCGCCTTGGGGCGGCCCGGCGGCAAAAGAAAATAGCCCCCACGCTACGCAGGCTATCGCCCGCTTGCTGCCCCCCCAAGGGGGCTCTTTCGCCTTGGGGCGGCCC
>NZ_JBATXG010000006.1:0-240536 GCF_049673105.1 Castellaniella sp. | reverse complement strand
CGCGATTCGATCTGGGGGCTGTTGCTGATCATCATCATCCTGGGCGGCATCTACGGCGGGGTCTTCACGCCCACCGAGGCGGCTGCCGTGGCGGCGGTCTACGCCTTCTTCATTGCCGTGTTCGTCTACCGCGACATCGGCATGAAGCAGGTGCCGGAAGTCCTGATCGACGCCTCCAAGGTGACCATCATGCTGATGTTCATCATTGCCAACGCGCTGCTGTTCGCCCACGTGCTGACCACCGAACGCATCCCGCAGGCCATCGCCGAGCAGATCATCGCCTGGGACATGAGCGCCTGGCAGTTCCTGATCGTGGTCAACGTCCTGCTCCTGGTGGCCGGCGCCTTCATGGAGCCCACCGGCATCATCCTGATCCTGGCCCCGATCCTGTTTCCCATCGCCACGGAACTGGGGATCGATCCGGTGCACCTGGGCATCATCATGGTGGTCAACCTGGAGATCGGCATGGTCACCCCGCCCGTGGGCCTGAACCTGTTCGTGACCGCAGGCATCACCAAGATGAGCATCGGCCAGGTGATCCGCGCGGCCATGCCCTGGCTGGGGCTGCTGTTGATCTATCTGGCCTTCATTACCTACGTGCCCATCGTCAGCCTCTGGCTGCCCGGACTGTTCGGTTGATGTTGTGAAGAAGGGCGCCTGAGGGCGCTCTTCTTTTATGTGAAGATGTATCCAAAAACACTATACTTGCCGCATGCCTATTGCTCAGAATCTGCATCTGGGTCATCCAGACGAAGACCATCCGTCCGCCTATTATGTGCGTCGCGGGGACGAGCAATTCCTGTCCACCTTGCATTCCCAAGGCGCCTGGCAGCCGGGCGAACAGCATCTGGCGCCCGCTGCGGGCTTGGTGCTGGCCGAAGTCGAACGCCGACTGCCAAGCGACAAACAGATATCCCGCGTGTCCTTCGATGTGCTGGGCGTCATTTATTCCGGCGAATTTACGATCGATGTGCAGGTGGTGCGGCCCGGTCGTTCTATTGAACTCATCGAAGCTCGGATGCGCCACGGCGAACGGACCAGCATCCATGCGCGTATCTGGCGCCTGGCCGTGATGGATACCCGGCAAGTGCAGGGGGTCGAATGGACGCCTTTGCCGCCGCCGGATACCCTGGCGCCGTGTCAGTTGTCATCGTTCTGGAATGGCGGCTTTATTGGGACACTGGAAACCCGTCGCGATGCGGACACCAGGCCTGGCCGCGGACGTAGCTGGCTGCGGACCGCGCATCCCCTGGTAGCTGGGGAAGTCGATCCCCCGGTGGCTGGTTTCGTAAAACTGGTGGATACCGCCAATGGTCTGGCGGTCCGCGAAGACCCCCAGCGCGTATTTTTTGCCAATGTGGATCTCACCATCCATTTCATCCGCCCACCGGTCGCGGGTTGGGTGGGTTTTGACGTCCAGGTCAATTTTGGGCCGACCGGCTTGGGCGAGACCTTTGCCGTGCTAAGCGACCGGCAGGGGCCGGTGGGCACCGTCGCGCAAAGCCTGACGGTGCGCATGAAGGACGAAACCGCCTAATCACACCGTGAGAGGCAAATCCGTGGTCACGATCTTGCGATACAGGCAGGTGGCAGGCGAAGCGATAGCGGCAGTCGCGGCGGCCACGCTGCTTGTCTGGTCATTCGGCGCATCGGCCCAAGCCGCCAATTTTCACCCCTGCAATGCGCAGCCCGCCTTGCCGATTTGCCAGCACGGCTATGGCAAGCGCGTCGCCGTCAAGCGCTGGGGCGCGCAGCCTGCGCCGCTCGATCCCGATGCCGCCGCCAATGCATCGCTGCTGACGCGCGATCCTGCCGGGGAAATCCGCAAACTTCGGTCCAGCACGGTTTTTGTCGTGGACATGGATACCTCCGACGTATTGTTCGCCCGCAATGAAGGCACCGTGCGGCCCATCGCCTCCATCACGAAATTGATGACGGGGCTGGTGGTGGTCAAAGCCGGCCTGCCCATGGACGAGATGATCCGCATCGACGCCAGCGACACCGGGGTACCCAGCGAGTTGCCCTCGCGGCTATCGGCAGGGGAAAAATGGAGTCGCGCGGACTTGCTGCATGTGGCTTTGACGGCTTCTGAAAACAGTGCGGCGCATGCCTTGGGCCGGACTTATCCGGGCGGGATGAAAGCCTTTGTCGATGCCATGAATGCCGAAGCGCATCTGCTGGGCATGGATGATTCCCGCTTTGTCGACCCTGTCGGCCTGTCCAATGAGAATGTATCCTCGGCCAGGGATCTGAGCAAACTGGTCCAGGCTGCTTCCTTGCAGCCCATGATCCGGCAATTCACGACCGATGCGGATTACGAGGCCGCCGGGCAGACCTTCAACAACACCAATCTGCTGGTGGGCAGGCCTCAGTGGGACATACTGGCCTCCAAGACGGGCACCACCCGCGAGGCGGGCGATTGTCTGGTCATGATGATTCGCTGGTCGGGGCGCCGCCTGGCGATGGTGCTGCTCAATGCGCAAGGGATGAGTGGCGCGCGCTTTGGCGATGCCGTGCGCACGCTGCGCATCGTGAAGAGCCAGGCGCAGGGGCAGACGGCGGGGCCGATGCTGGCGGATCAGGCAGGCAAATCGCCCTGATGCTCGGCCATCTGCCGGCGGCTGCGCAGATCCTTGAAGGCCACGGCCAGCGCCAGCAGCACGACTAATCCAATCACGCCGAAGCCCGCCAGCGCAGCAGTGTGCCAGGACGCGCTTTCCAGGGTCCAGAACACCGCGGCGGTGATCATGGCGATCCCCACGGACGTCCCGATGCGTTGCCCCGTTTGCAGGATGGCGCCGGAACTGCCGGCGTAGTCCAGCGGCACGTCCATCAGTGTCAGGGCCTGATTGGGGCTGATGACCGAGCCCTGGGCCAGCCCGACGAAGGACAGCGTCAATAACAACCACCACGGGCTGGCCAGGTCGTATATCTGCAACAGGATCACCAGCATGCTCAGCGCCAGCCCGGCCAGGGCCAGGAACAGGCCGCCGATGACGATCTTGCGCCCGTACGTCATGACGCGGCGGCCCGCCCAGTCTGCCGCCCAGGACGACAGCAGCGCGGCAGGGATGCCGAACATGCCCGATTCCAGGGCCGACATGCCCAGGCCTTCCTGCACGTACAAGGCCACCAGCACCCAGATGCTGGTCGTGCCCAGGAAATACAGGGCCATGATCAGGACGCCGTTGCTGAAACTGGAGGTGGCGAAAATGCGGAGATCGACCATCGGGCTGCCGCCCTGGCGCGTGACGCGGCGTTCCCACCAGACCCAGATCGCCGCCAGGAGCAGGCCCAGCGGCAGCAGCGTCCAGGTCAACGGGGCGCTGCGCGATTCCATGAAGGGGTACAGAAAGGACAGCACGGCCAGGCCCAGCAGCAGGGAACCGATGGGATCCAGCGAGCGCCATCCCGCCTGGGTGGCGGTCTGCGCACCGGCTGTGCTACGGGTCCGACGGGTCGGAGCCGGGGTGCGGCCCGGCAGTTGGATGAGCGGTCGGGGAAACCATTTCAGCCCCAGAATGATGACGGCGATACCGATGGGCACATTGACCAGGAAAGTCAGCCGCCAGCCCAGGTGCATGCCGCCCAATTCGATCAATACACCGCCCAGCACGGGGCCGATGGCAACGGAGAAGCCAACCACGGTGCCGAAATAGCCGAATGCCCGCCCGCGCTCGGCGCCGCGAAAGTAATGCTGGATCATGCTCAGCCCCTGCGGGTTGAGCAGGCCGGAGCCCACGCCCTGGGCAAAGCGGGCGCCATTGAGCCAATCGGCGTCCGGCGCCAGGCCGGCGGCAATGGACGACAGGGTAAAGAGCGTCACGCCGATCAGAAACAGACCGCCACGACCCATCAGATCGCCGGCGCGTCCGGCAGCCACCAGCACCACGCCGAACGTGAGCGCATAACCCGACAACACCCACTGCATATCGGATTGCGTGGCGTTCAGGGATGTGTGGATGGAGGGTAGAGCGACGTTGACGATGCTGACCCCGATCAGGGACATGAAGATGGTGGTCAGCAGGATGGCGAGAATGCGCCATCGACCGGGATCCGGTCGATGGGAAGTGCGGGGGGCGGGGGGCGGACTCAATGCGTGGTCGAGGAAGCCTTTTCCTGTTCGGCGATCTGGGCGTGGACCTGGCTCATGTCGACGCCTTTGATCTGGGTGATGAGTTCTTCCAGTTGCGACGCCGCCAGCGCGCCGGCCTGCTGGAACAGCAGCACGTTTTCACGGAACACCATCAGAGTCGGGATCGAGCGGATGCGCAGGGCAGCCGCCAATTCCTGTTGTTCTTCGGTGTTGATCTTGGCGAAGGTGACGTCCGGGTGTTTTTCCGCCGCTGCTTCGAAGGTGGGCGCGAACTGGCGGCAGGGGCCGCACCACGGCGCCCAGAGATCGATGATCAGGGGCTGTTCGGCTTTGGTGGCTTCCTGGAAGGTTTCCTGGGTAAGTTCAATGATGCTCATGCGGGCTCCTGGCTGATGGGCGGCGAAAAAGGATTGCCGCCCGGATTCCAACTATATGGAGACAGTGTACCCGTCCTGCAAGTCTGTTCGACGCTTACCCTGGGAACAAGGCGTATTTGATGACGAACAGAATGGCGACCAGCAGGGTGGCGGGGTGAATCTCGCGGAAACGCCCGGACAGCGCCTTGATCACCACATAGCTGATGAAGCCGAAAGCCAGGCCGTTGGCGATGGAATAGGTCAGCGGCATGGCGACGGCGGTGATGGCTGCCGGTACGGATTCGGTGATGTCGTCCCATTTCACGTCCACCAGTTCGCGCAGCATCAGGCAGGCGACGTAGAGCAGGGCGGGTGCGGTGGCATAGGCGGGCACGATGCCGGCCAGAGGGGACAGGAACAGGGCCAACAGGAACAGCACGCCGATGACCAGGGCGGTCATGCCGGTGCGCCCGCCCGCCTGGACGCCGGAGGCGCTTTCGATATAAGCCGTGGTGCTGCTGGTGCCCAGCATCGATCCCGCCACGATGGCGCAGCTATCAGACAGCAGGGCGCGGCCCAGGCGACCGGGGTTGTTGGGCTTGATCAGGCCGGCGCGGGTGGCGACTCCGATCATGGTGCCGGTGGCGTCAAACACTTCGACCAGGACAAAGACCAGGATGATGTGGAAGAAACCGGTATTGAGCACCCCGGCAATATCCAGCTTGAACAAGGTCGGGTCCAGGCTGGGGGGAGCAGAGAAAATCCCCTGATATTGCGTCAGGCCGGTGACGACCGAGAGCAGGGTGATGGCCAGAATGCCGATCAGGATGGCGCCGCGCACCTGCATGGCGGCCAGGGCGGCGATGATGAAGAACCCCAGGATTGCGAACAAAGTGGACATCGTGGTCAGATTGCCCAGACCTACCATCGTGGCCGGGTTGGCGACCACGATGCCTGCCCCGTGCAGGGCGATGATGCCCAGGAACAAGCCGATCCCGGCGGTAATGGCGGAACGCAAGGATGCCGGGATGCCCGCCACCAACCATTCTCGGGCGCCGGTGACGGTCAGGATGACGAAGATCACCCCCGAAATGAAGACGGCCCCCAGGGCCTGTTCCCAGGTATAGCCCATCTGGGCGACCACCGTGAAGGCGAAAAAGGCGTTCAGGCCCATGCCCGGCGCCATGCCGATGGGCCAGTTGGCGAAGAAGGCCATGATCAGCGACCCCAGCGCCGCCGCCAGGCAGGTGGCGACGAATACCGAACCTTTGTCCATGCCGGTGCTGGACAGGATGTCGGGATTCACGAAGATGATGTAGGACATCGTCAGAAAGGTGGTCAGGCCCGCGAGCAGTTCGGTGCGGGCGTTGGTGCCGTGGTCTTTGAGCTTGAAAAGCCGTTCGAACATGATCTTGTCCCCAAGGGTGGTAGCGATTTATTCACGACGTATTTTTACGTTTGCCCATTCTAAAGCGGCTGAAACCCTTTTGTGAACAGCAGTACACTGGCGGTCTATGCTGATCATCGGATTTGAAAGCTCCTGCGACGAGACCGGGGTGGCCGTCGCCTGCACGGAACGCGGTCTGTTGGCGCATGCGCTGCACAGCCAGATTGCCATGCATCGGGAATATGGCGGCGTGGTGCCTGAATTGGCGTCGCGCGACCACATCCGGCGGATCGTGCCGCTGACTCGCCAGGTGCTGAAAGAAGCCGGGGCGCAGCCCGCCGATCTGGGCGCGGTGGCCTATACGGCGGGTCCTGGTCTGGCCGGGGCTCTTTTGGTGGGGGCCAGTTTTGCCAGCGCCTTCGCCTGGGCCCGAGATCTGCCGGCCATTCCGATTCACCATCTCGAAGGCCATTTGTTGTCGCCTTTGCTGGCCGATGAGGTGCCGTCCTTTCCTTTTGTGGCGCTGCTGGTATCGGGCGGGCATACCCAGTTGATGCGTGTGGATGGGGTGGGGCGCTACCAGTTGCTGGGCGAAACACTGGATGACGCCGCCGGCGAGGCTTTTGATAAAAGCGCGAAGCTGATGGGGCTGGGTTATCCGGGTGGGCCGGAACTGTCCCGTCTGGCAGAGCAGGGCGATCCCAAAACATACGCCTTGCCGCGCCCCATGCTGCATAGCGGTGATCTGGATTTTAGTTTCAGCGGGCTGAAAACGGCGGTGTTGACGCGCATGCGGGCCTTGCAGGCCGAGGGTCGGGAAACCGACCTGGCGGCGCGCGCCGACCTGGCGGCGTCGACCGAGGCCGCGATTGTCGATGTATTGGCGGCCAAATCCTTGCAGGCCTTGCGCCGCACAGGACTGAAGAGGCTGGTCGTGGCCGGCGGTGTCGGCGCCAATCGTCATCTGCGCCAGCACCTGCAGACGGCGTTAAGCGATCTGGGCGGGCAAGTATATTTCCCGCCTCTGCACCTGTGTACCGACAATGGCGCGATGATTGCCTGGGCTGCGGTGCAGCGGCTGCGGGCCGGGCTGGTCGATCTGCCCGCCCTGCGCCATGCCGGTTTCGCCGTGCGTCCGCGTTGGGATCTGCAGGACGTGTGCGTCCCGGTCTGATTTACTTTTTCTTGGCGCCGATGCGGCTTTCTTTGCCGGCCAGCAGGCGGGCGATGTTTTCATGATGGCGCGCCAGCAGCAGCACACTGATGGCGACGATGACCGAGGCCACCAGGGTGTCCAGTCGCCAGGCGACGTTGCCGCCCAGGATGTAATAGAGCGGCGCAAAAATGGCGGCGATGATGGCTGCTAGCGAAGAATAGCGAGTCACGGCGGCGACGATCGCCCAGGTCAGTGCCGTGGCCAGCGCCAGCCAGGGCTGCAGGGCCAACAGCACGCCCAGCGCCGTGGCCACGCCTTTGCCGCCGCGAAAGCCCAGGAACACGGGGTATAAGTGGCCCAGAAAGGCGCCCAGGCCTGCCAGCGGCAGCGCCGCATCCGGCAGCCAGCCCCGGCTGATGGCCCAGGCGGCCAGGACGACGGCCAGCCAGCCTTTCGCGGCATCCCCCAGCAGCGTCAGCACGGCAGCGAGCTTATTGCCGCCGCGCAGCACATTGGTGGCCCCAGGGTTGCCCGAACCGAAGCTGCGCGGATCGCGCAGGCCCATGATCCGGCTGACCACGACGGCAAAGGACACGGATCCCATCAGGTATCCTGCTGCCAGGGCCAGGATGATGCTGCCTGCAAAAAAGAACTCGGACATGGACGTAGCGGCGATTCAGTCGCCGCAGAAAATTGGAATGGGGGCCATTCTAAAGTGCGCGAGCCGTCACGTCACCCAGACAGGGGATATCCCCGAGTACAATTCGCACCATCCGGTTTCAGTCAGGTAGGGCAGGCAATGCGCATTTTGGTCACCAATGATGATGGCTACAACGCCGCGGGCATCGAAGCCCTGGTGGCGGCACTGCGTCCGTTCGGGGACATCACGGTGGTGGCGCCGGAAACCAATTGCAGCGGCGCGTCGAACTCATTGACCCTGCGCCGCCCCTTGTCGGTGCGCCAGGCGCCCAACGGCTTTCATTTCATCAACGGCACACCGTCGGATTGCGTGCACATCGCCATGACCGGTCTGCTGGATTTTCGCCCGGACCTGTTGGTGTCGGGCATCAACAACGGCGCCAATATGGGCGAGGACACCCTGTATTCCGGCACGGTGGCGGCAGCATCCGAAGGCTATCTTTTCGGCATCCCCGCCATGGCCTTTTCCTTGGTGGAGCGCGACTGGAAGCACCTGGATACCGCCACCCAGGTGGCCCGCGAACTGGTGACGCGCTTTCGGGAACAGCCCTGGCAAGAACCCTTGCTGCTGAACGTGAACATTCCGGCTGTGCCATATCGGCAGTTGAAGGGCTTTCGAGCGACGCGCCTGGGGCGGCGTCATCCGTCGGAACCCGTGGTTCGCAGCACGACGCCGTACGGCGAAACCGTCTATTGGATCGGGCCCGTTGGCACCGCCCTGGATAGCGGGTCGGATACGGATTTCGGCGCCATCGATGATCTTGCCGTCTCTCTGACGCCGCTGCGCCTGGATCTGACCGACCACGCTCAGACCCAGGCGGTGGCGCACTGGGTGGGTGCTCAATGACCAAGCCGCGTCGCCCGTTGGACTCGTCGCTGCGGATTAGCCGCAGCCCGGTTCGCAGCTCTACGTTGGGGCCGGGTTATTCGGCGGCCAACAGCAATACCCGCATTCTGGGGCCGCGTCTGCCGGCGGCGACCGGCGTGGCGGCGGCGCCTGCCGCACCGGCCAATCTGGGCCTGAATTCTGATCGTCTGCGTACTCAGATGGTGCGCCGCCTGCGTGAGCAGGGCATCACCGATGACAGGGTGCTGGCGGCCATGCAAACGGTTGCGCGCCACGACTTCGTGGATCAGGGGCTGGCCAGCCGGGCCTACGAAGACGCTGCGCTGCCGATCGGCTATGGGCAGACGATTTCCCAGCCCTGGGTCGTGGCGTACATGCTGGCCATGATGGCCGATGGCCGCACCCCCCAGCGGGTGCTGGAGATCGGCGCCGGCTGTGGCTACCAGGCGGCGGTGCTGGCGCAGTTCGTGCCCGAGGTCTACGCGGTGGAGCGGATTCGCGGACTGTACGATCAGGCGCGCCTGAACCTGTCGCGTGGTCGCTCGCGGGGGCGTGTGCGCCTGTCGTTTGGCGACGGCATGCAGGGCTTGGAACACCGAGCGCCGTTCGATGGCATTGTCGTGGCGGCTGCGGGCGTTAAAATCCCTGAAGTCCTGCTGCATCAGCTGGCTATCGGCGCGCGTTTGGTCGCCCCCGAAGGCACGACGCATCAAAGGCTTATTCTCTTCGAGCGCACCGGCGCTGCTTCCTGGCACCGGGTGGAACTCGAAGATGTTCGATTCGTACCGCTGCGTCCCGGCACGCAGCCCTAAGTAGGAGAACCATATGCTCGATGGGACGCTGGTGACAGATGCTCCGTTCACCCAAACGCCGCGCACCGGGCGCATACTGCTGTTGGCCGCTGTTTTGTCGACCGTGGTATTGGCCGGCTGCGCATCGCGTTCGCAGCGGGCTCCGGTCGCTGATCATTCCAACGCCTCGTCCTCGTCGAGCGCGCAGGCAGCTGCGCGCGGAACGTATGTCGTTCGGGCGGGCGATACGCTCTACAAGATCGCGCAGGCTCACGGCATGGAGGTCTCGCGCCTCGCGCAACTGAACAATATCTCCAATCCTCAGCAGCTGGCGATCGGCCAGGTGCTGCGCCTGGATTCCGGGACGGCGCTGCCTTCGGGCGGGGCCACGGCGGTGGCCACACCGGTCCAGGGCGGTCCCGCCAGCACAACGCCGGCAGCGACCGAGCCGGCTGCTGCGCCGGAGACATCGTCCGCCCGCGCCAGCGACGCCAATCTGGTGTCCTGGGGCTGGCCTGCCAACGGCAAGATCATCCAGGGCTTCAGCAATACCACCAAAGGGATCGACATCGACGGCGCCATCGGCTCGCCCGTGGTGGCGGCCAGCGACGGCAAGGTCATGTACGCGGGCAATGGGGTCCGTGGCCTGGGCAACCTGATCCTGCTGGGGCACAACAATGGCTTCATCACGGCGTATGCGCATAATCAGACCCTGCTGGTCAAGACCGGTGAAACGGTGAAAAAAGGCGCGAAAATCGCCACCATCGGCCAGTCCGACACCACGTCGCCGCGTCTGCACTTTGAAATCCGCCGCCGAGGCACGCCGGTCAATCCCTTGTCCTATCTGCCTGCACGATGACGCCCATTCTGGTGTTCGATCTGGAAACCATTCCCGACGCGGCAGGGCTGCGGCGCTTGAATCCCCAGTGGGCGGATCTGCCCGACGCCGAACTGATCGAAACCGCACTGGCCGAGCGGCGCGAAACGCATGGCAATGATTTTCTGCCCTTGCACCTGCAGAAGATCGCGGTGGTCGGCTGCGCGTTTCGCGACGATCAGGGGTTTCGGGTGCGCACCCTGGGCCAGGCCGACGACCCGGAAGACGCCCTGATCGCGGGCTTTTTCAAGACCATCGGCCATTACACGCCAACCCTGGTCAGCTGGAACGGATCGGGCTTCGATCTGCCGGTGCTGCATTACCGCAGCCTGATCCACGGCGTGGCGGCCCCCCGCTACTGGGATACGGGCGAGGACGACCGCGATTTCCGCTTCAACAACTACTTGAATCGCTACCACACGCGCCACGTCGATCTGATGGACGTGCTGGCAAAATTCAATGGCCGCGCCAATGCGCCGCTGGATCAACTGGCCAAACTATGCGGTTTTCCTGGAAAACTGGATATGGATGGCGGTCAGGTCTGGCAGGCCTGGCATGCCGGCGACCGGGATCACGTGCGCAATTACTGCGAAACCGACGTGGTCAATACCTGGCTGGTGTATTGCCGCTATCGCCTGATCAAGGGCGAACTGGATGCCACGTCCTACGCCGCCGAACTTGAATTGGTGCGCGACACCCTCGCCGCCATTGACGCACCACACTGGAAAGAATTTCTATCTGCCTGGCATCATGTCTGAACCCATTCTGTACCCCCTGGATATTGAATCGCTGGATCTGGAGGGGCAGGGGATAGCCCACCACGAAGGCAAAGTCGTTTTCGTGGCGGGTGCCTTGCCGGGCGAACGCGTCCTGGCGCGCCAGACACGGCGCAAACCGTCTTACGACAAAGCGCGCGTAGAACAAGTCCTGCGGCCTTCTTCGCAGCGCACGCAGCCCCCGTGTCCGCATTTCGGCGTATGCGGGGGCTGTGCCATGCAGCACCTGGAACCCGCCGCCCAGATGGCGGTCAAGCAGCGTTCCCTGGAAGACGCGCTGGAACATATCGGCAAAGTCAGGCCATCGCAGATCCTGCCTGCGCTGCAGGGACCGACCGCCGGCTACCGACATCGCGCCCGGCTGTCGGTGCGGCTGGTGCAAAAAAAAGGCGGCGTCCTGGTCGGTTTTCGCGAGCGCGCCAGCAGCTACGTGGCGGACATGCAGTCCTGTCTGGTGCTGCCGCCCCATGTGTCCGCTTTGCTGGTGCCTTTGCGCGGGCTGATCGGCGGCCTGTCGCGGCCCGACCGCATGCCGCAGATCGAAGTGGCGGTGGGCGACGAAGCCACTGTCTTCTGCCTGCGCCACCTGGAACCTTTGACCCCCGCCGATCTGGATCGGTTGCGCGCCTTCGGCGCGCAGCACGGCATCGACTGGTGGCTGCAGCCCAAGGGGCCTGAAACCGCGCATCCGCTGGACCCGGCCAGGATCGATGTGCTGGCCTATGCGCTGCCGGCCTACGGCCTGCGCATGCACTATCGACCGGCTGACTTCACCCAGGTCAATCCGCACATCAATCAGGCGATGGTGGCGCGGGCGCTGGATCTGCTGGCTATTCAGCAAAACGATCGTGTGGCCGACCTGTTTTGCGGCCTGGGGAATTTCAGTCTGCCGCTGGCGACGCGCAGCCGCGCAGTCGTGGGCATCGAAGGCAGCGCTACGCTGGTTGCCCGCGCCCGCGAGGATGCTGTCCGCCAGGGGCTGGCGGACAAGGTCGAATTCACCGAGCTGAATCTGTTCGAGGTGGACGCGGCTTGGTTGCGCAGCCTGGGTTATTTCGATCGCATGTTGATCGATCCCCCGCGCGAGGGCGCGCTGGCCGTCGCGCAGGCGCTGGCTGAATTGGCGCCGGGCGAACGTCCGCGCCGCATCGTATATGTTTCCTGTAATCCCGCCACCCTGGCGCGCGACGCGGGGGTGCTGTGTCATGTAGGCGGATGGTCGCTGAAGGCAGCAGGCGCGATCAATATGTTCCCTCATACGGCGCACGTGGAGTCGATCGCGGTATTTGAACCCTGATTCCCTCTAAAATGCGGCCTGATCTTTTATTCGCTTGCTGTCATGCCGCCCATCACCAATATTGCCGCCTACCTGTTTGTTTCCCTGGATGATCTGCCGGATCTGCGCGAGCGCATCCTGGCCCGGATCGTGGCGCTGGATCTGAAAGGCACGGTGCTGCTGGCGCCGGAAGGCATCAATGTCTTTCTGGCGGGCGGCAAAGACGCTATCGAGGTCTTTCTGGGCTGGCTGCGCGCGGATGCCCGCTTTGCGCCTTTGCAGGCCAAATACAGCTATTCCGATACCGTGCCGTTCCAGCGCGTACGCGTCAAAATCAAGCATGAAATCATCCGCATGAATCATCCGGCGATCCGGCCCGAAGCAGGGCGGGCGCCGGCGGTGGATGCGCCGACTCTGGCGCGCTGGCTGGCGCAGGGCCGGGATGACGAAGGGCGCGAGGTCGTCATGCTGGACACTCGCAATGGTTTCGAGGTGGATGCCGGCACGTTCACCGATGCCATCGATTGGCGGCTGACGAAATTTTCAGAATTTCCCGCCGCAGTGCGAGAGCACCGTGCCGAACTGGCAGGCAAGACCGTGGTCAGTTTCTGCACCGGTGGCATCCGCTGCGAAAAAGCCGCCATTTTCATGGCCGAGGAGGGACTCGACCATGTTTTTCAACTCGAAGGCGGCATCCTCAAATATTTCGAGGAAACCGGCGGTCCGGGGTTCGAGGGCAGTTGTTTCGTCTTCGATGAACGTGAAGTGCTGGGGACGGATCTGGCCGTCGCGGCGGTTTAGCCCCCCGTCTGGTCCAGCACCCGTTGCGCTTCGATGCGCACGCGTTCGGGTGCGGTGCCGCCGATATGCTTGCGAGCGGCGACCGAGCCTTCCAGCGTCAGCACCTGGAATACGTCGTCCTGGATGTCTGCGTGGAAACTGCGCAGTTCGTCCAGGGACAGATCAGCCAGGTCGCAGCCGCGTTGTTCGCAGGATCGCACGGCCAGCGCCACGGTTTCGTGCGCATCGCGAAACGGCAGACCACGTTTGACCAGATAGTCGGCCAGGTCGGTGGCGGTGGCGTAGCCCTGCAGGGCGGCGGCGCGCATGGCATCGGCCTTGACGCGGATGCCGCCGATCATGTCGGCGAAGATCGTCAGCGTGTCGCGGATGGTGTCGGCGGTGTCGAACAGGCCTTCCTTGTCTTCCTGGTTGTCCTTGTTGTAGGCCAGGGGCTGGCCTTTCATCAGGGTCAGCAGGGCCACCAGGTGACCATGCACGCGACCGGTCTTGCCGCGCGCCAATTCGGGCACATCGGGGTTTTTCTTTTGCGGCATGATGGAACTGCCGGTGCAGAAACGGTCGGCCAGGTCGATGAAGCCCACGCGCGGGCTCATCCACAGGACGAGTTCTTCGGACAGGCGCGAGATGTGCGTCATGATCAGCGCCGCCGCCGCGCAGAATTCAATGGCGAAGTCGCGATCGGACACGGCGTCCAGGGAATTGCGGCAGACTTCGTCGAAGCCCAGGGTGCGGGCGACCCGTTCGCGGTCGATGGGATAGCTGGTGCCCGCCAGCGCGGCGGCGCCCAGCGGCAGACGGTTGGTGCGGCGGCGGCAGTCGGCCAGGCGTTCAGCATCGCGGCCAAACATTTCGGCATAGGCCAGCAGGTGGTGGCCGAACGTCACGGGCTGCGCGACCTGCAGATGGGTGAAACCCGGCAGGATGGTGTCGGCGTGTTCCAGCGCCAGCGCGGCCAGGCGGGCGCGCAATTGGGCCAGCAGATCGATGGCCAGGTCGATTTCATGGCGCAGCCACAGGCGGATGTCGGTGGCGACCTGGTCGTTGCGCGAACGCCCGGTGTGCAGACGTTTGCCGGCGTCGCCGATCAGTTCCACCAACCGCTTTTCGATGTTCAGGTGGACGTCTTCCAGATCCAGCGACCACTGGAATTGTCCCGCCTGGATTTCTTGCAGGACCTGCGCCATGCCGCGTTGAATGTCGGCCAGGTCGGTGGCGCTGATGACGCCGACGGCAGCCAGCATGTCGGCGTGCGCCAGGGAACCCTGGATGTCGAAGGCGGCCATGCGCTGGTCAAAGTTCACCGACGCGGTGTAGCGTTTGACCAGGTCGGAAACCGGTTCCGAAAAACGGGCCGACCAGGCCTGGGACTTGTTGTCGAACTGATTGTGGGGGGGCTGGGTATTAGGCATAGTGCGGAAATTATAAGGGAGGCGCGACCTGCGCTATATTAAAAGCTTTTCAGCGGAAGCCGGAGATCATGGCGCAACCCGACATGAAGCAGATTACAGCCATCGTCAAACCCTTTAAATTGGACGAAGTGCGCGAGGCCTTGTCCGAATTGGGCGTCAATGGTTTGACCGTCACCGAGGTCAAGGGGTTCGGTCGCCAGAAAGGTCATACCGAACTGTATCGCGGGGCGGAATACGTGGTCGATTTTCTGCCGAAAATCCGTATCGATGTGGTGGTGGCCGCCGATCAGACCGACGGCGTCATCGAGGCCATCATTCGCGCGGCTCGTACCGGCAAAATCGGCGATGGGAAAATCTTCGTCACGCCGGTCGAGCAGGCGATCCGCATCCGCACCGGGGAAAGCGGCGCCGAGGTGCTGTAGCGCCGGGCTGCTCGGCCAGCAGCCAGAAGGCCGGCAAGAAATACTCCGCCACCAGCAGTGGCGCCCCTTTCAGGGTAAAGACGGAATGCCGGGCCTCGATGGGCGCGTGGATCTTGGGTACCGCCCAGGGCTGATCGGCACGCCGGGTGTGCAGGGATCCAAAGCGAAAAGCGCTGCGCAGAATGCGGGGGTCTTGATACAGGATGTCGGCCAGTGGTCGGCTGCCCAGGCCGCGCATGGCCTTCCAGGCCCCCAGGCTGGCCGTCCAGGGCGTGAAACTGCAGGCCTGCACGCAGGGGATGTCGTCGATCGTCATCAGAATCTCACGCCACCAGACCGTCGCGCCCGCCTGCAAGCCGGATTCGATCGCCCAGCAGCGGGGCAGGGCCAGCACGGCTTCGTCGCGCACGAACAGACGCACTTCGCCCAGTCGGCGCAAACCGGCCGTCAGAGCACCCGGCTGGCGCAGCCACGCCTGCTGCCGGCGGCCCAGGCTGGGGGCCGGTTCGGGGCGCCAATCGCGCGGGCAGGCAGTTTGGGGCATCATCGGGGCGACACGATAACATGCTGGACGCTACAATGCGCTTCATCATGGAACCCGTTCGAATTTCAAAATTAATGGCCCAGCGCGGCCTGTGTTCCCGCCGCGAGGCCGACGCTTATATCGAGCGCGGCTGGGTGCGGGTCGATGGCCAGATCGTGAAAGAGCTGGGCACCAAGGCCATGCCCAACGCGCGCATTTCGCTGGAACGCCAGGCGGCCCGCCGTCAGACCGACAAGGCCACCATCATCCTGAACAAGCCCGTGGGCTATGTCTCGCATCAGGCGGATCACGGCTATCGTCTGGCGGCCTCGCTGATCCGGGCCGATACCCAGTTTCATGCCGATCGGGCGCGCCGCGTCTTCGACCCGGCGCATCTGCGCGGTCTGGCGCCTGCTGGCCGCCTGGATATCGATTCTCAGGGGCTGTTGGTGCTGACGCAAGACGGGCGGATCGCCCGCCAATTGATCGGCGATGATTCCGGCATCGAAAAAGAATATCTGGTGCGGGTCGAAGGCCGCCTGTCGTCGGGCGGTCTGGCGCAGCTCAACCACGGTTTGATGCTGGATGGCCAGGCGCTGCGCCCGGCCAAGGTCCGCTGGCAGAACGAAGACCAGCTGCAGTTCATTCTGAACGAAGGCCGTAAACGGCAGATCCGGCGCATGTGCGAACAGGTCGGTCTGAAGGTCGTCGGTCTGAAAAGAGTGCGCATGGGGCAGATCGTATTGGGCGATCTGCCCATGGGCCAGTGGCGCTATTTGCGCGAAGGCGAGCGCTTCTGATGCGGGCTGCGCCCCGCCGCTGGCCGCGCGGGGCGATCCGGTCGGGCGGGTGATCCGCCGGCGGCGGGGCCCTGGGCCATCGCGGTGCGGTGGTTTCCGGCCCCAGGCTTGGCGCGGCTCGTCAGGCTAAATTTCGCCTGGTTATCCTGCTTGAGCGTCGTTTGCAGCCAGGGCAAGGCATCGCGCAGTTCGGCTTCCAGTGTCCAGGGCGGATTGACGATGAACATGCCGCTGCCGTGCAGGCCCAGGCCGTCGGCGGATGGCTTGCAGACCGTCAGGCTGGCATTGATCCAATCCACCGGCAGGCGTTCCAGGGCGCGCACCATGTCGTGCGCCTGGACGCGCTGCACCAGCGGGTACCAGACCGCGAAACAGCCCTGGGCAAAACGCTGCAAGCCATCGCGCAACACCTGCTGGACGGAGCGGTAGTCCTGCTTGTTTTCGTATGACGGGTCGATCAAGACCAGGCCGCGTCTGGACGGCGGGGGCAGCAGGCGCTTCAGGCCGGTGAAACCGTCTTCGAATGCGACCGCGACCTGGCGGCGCGAGGCATTCATTTGATGGTGCAGGGTTTCTTCCAGCACCTGGCCTTCGGTGGGGTGCAGTTCGAACAGGCGCAAGCGATCGTCAGGGCGCATGGCATGCAGGGTCAGGCACGGGGAACCGGGATACAGATTCGCCACCCCATCCGGGTTGAAATCCTGGATGGCCCGCAGGTAGCGCTCGATCAGCGCGGGCGGGTGCGCGGCGCCCAGCAGGCGGTCCAGGCCATCGGTGACCTCGCCGCTTTGGCCCGCCCAGTCGCCGTCCAGCGCGTACAACCCGGCGCCTGCATGCGTGTCGATCACCCAGTAGGGGGTGTCCTTGCGGTTCAGATAATCCAGAATCTGCACCAGGATGGCGTGCTTCAGGACGTCGGCGTGATTGCCGGCATGAAAGGCATGGCGGTAGCTGAACATGGCTTTCCTAGCGGGACGGGGCCAGAGTATCGGCGCTGAGCAGATCGAGCGCGTCGGTGAAGATCGCCTGGCAGCCCCAGGCAAGCAGCTCGCGGGCGCGGTCCAGGTCGTTGACGGTCCAGACCGACAGGGTGGCGCCCTGATCCAGAATGTCGCGCACCACGGCCTGATCGGCGTGACGCGTATCGATGTTCAGGCCGATGCAACCCAGGCCGTTCATGCGGGCGCGCCAATCCGACGGCACCGGGCCTTCGATCAACAGGGCGCGGGGCAGGTCCGGCGCGGCAGTGCGGGCGGCTTCCAGGGCGGTTTCGGAAAACGAGGACAGCAGCGGCGGCAGTGGGGCAGCGGCCCATAGCTGGGCGGCTGCCTGGGCGACGGCCAGGCCGGTGTCGTGTTCTACGCCGGTGGTCGGCTTGATTTCTATATTGCTGTGCATGCCGTTTGCCAGCGTGTAGCGAGCAATCGACAACAGGGTCGGTGCGGGTTCCCCGGCGAAATTCGGCCCTTTCCAGGCGCCGAAATCAAAGCGGGCCAGATCTTTCCAGTCCAGTTCGCTGGCCAGACCCTGGCCATCGCAGGTGCGGTCGATCCGGTCATCGTGCAGCAGGAAAGGCACCCCATCCTGGCTGAGCTTGACGTCATATTCCGCCATGTGAAAGCCGCGGGCGACGCCGGTGCGCATGGCCGCCAGGGTGTTTTCAGGAGCCAGGCGACCCCCGCCGCGATGGGCAATGAGGGCGGGCCAGGGCCAGGCAGGATGCGAGCTTGTCATGGTGATGGGCATGGCGAAATGAAGGAAACCCTTGTATTTTAGCGGTTTGCCGTGAAGCGCAGCAGACGGGCTCTTGCTCGGCAGGCCTCTCTATCCTTTTTGCAGAGAGCCGCCTGGATGGGCGCGACTCACGCAGCCGGGGCCTCACAGTGTTAAACTGCGTGGCATTTCAGGCTGTCGCTTTGCTCAGCCGGTGGGGCGACGGTGTTCGCCTTTTTTGTTTCGAATGACCCCGGCTCTGTCGTTCGCCATTCTTTGCGGGACCTTCGCCCATGTTCGATTTCATACGCACGCACCAGCGCCTGATGCAGTTGATCCTCTTGATCCTGGTGGTGCCGTCCTTTGTGTTTCTTGGCATCAGCGGGTATTCCGTCGCGACTGCCGATCCCGCCATCGCCGAGATCGGCACCTTGTCTGTGACCAAGGAAGAATTCATCCAGGCGCAGCGCAATCAGTTGCAGCAGATGCAGGAAAGCACCCAGGGGCGCTTTGATCCGGCCTTGCTGGATAATCCCCAGGCGCGCCAGGCCTTGCTGGACCAGTTGATCGATCGCAAGATCCAGATCGCCGTGGCGACGCAGGAACGCTTCAGTATTTCGGACAATACCCTGCGCCGCGCCATCGCCGCCATGCCGCAGGTGCAGGTGGACGGCCAGTTTTCCGCTGACCGCTACCACGAGGTCCTGGCATCGATTGGCGCGAGCCCCCGGGATTTCGAAGCCAGTCAACGGGCTGAACTGGCTTTGGATACCGTGTTGGGGCCGGTGCGCGATACCGCCGCCTTGCCGCAGCCGGTGCTGGATGGTCTGAAGCAGGCGCTGACGGAAGAACGCACGGTGCGCCTGCGGGTGTTTCAGGCCAAAGACTACGCCAAAGACGTCAAGGTCACGCCCCAGGACATCAAGGCCTGGTACGACGCGCACCAAGACGATCTGCGCCTGCCCGAGCAGGTGTCCGCCGACTATCTGGTGCTGGACGAAGCCGCTGCCGTGGCCAGCGTGTCCGATGTCACCGAGGCTCAGCTGAAGGATTATTACGAACAGAACAAGACCCGTTATGTGGTCCCGGCGCGGGTCAATGTCAGCCATATTCTGGTCAAGCTGCCTGCCGGGGCCTCGGACGAGGCCGACAAGACCGCGCTGAAGGCCGCCCAGGACATCAGCCGCCGGGCGCGCACGGAACCTTCGCAGTTCGGGGATCTGGCCCGCAAGGAATCCCAGGATGCGGGCACGGCGCGCGATGGCGGTCAGTTAGGCTGGATCCAGCGCGGCACCTTGCCGCTGCCCATGGAACAAGCTGTTTTTGCGCTCAAGCAAGGCGAGATTTCCGACCCGGTCAAAGGCCCGGACGGCTATCACGTCTTCATCGCCAACGAGGTTCAGCCTGAAAAGGGTGAAACCTTTGACGAAGCCCGCACCAAGGTCGAAGCCGAAGTCCGCCGACAACTGGCCGCCGAGCGTTTCGCCGATATGGCGACCAAGCTGACCGGCCTGGTCTACGACAATCCGTCCAGCCTGGACCCGGCTGGCAAGGAACTGGGCTTGCAGGTGCGGCAGGTCCAAGGCATCGCCCGCGACCGCCTGCTGAGCGCCGACGAAGCCGGCCCTCAGGCTGCTGCCGCATCCCCGGATGCCGCCATGCTGGGCGATGTGCGAGTGCGCCAGGCCCTGTTCAGCCGCCAGGTGCTGACCGACAAGCAGAATTCGGGCGTGATCGAGATTTCCCCCGATGCGATGGTGGTGGTGCGCGTGAACACCGTGACGCCGGCTCATGTGCCGGATCTGGACAAGGTGCAGGCGCATATCCAGACGCAACTGGAAGCCGAACAGGCCCAAGCCGCTGCAGTGGCCGCCGGTGAAAAAGCCTTGGCGCAGCTGAAGGAAACCGCCTCGACCGAGGGCTTTCTGGACCCGATTACGATCAGCCGCCTGGATCCTGCCGGCCTGAGCAAATCCGTGATGGATGCGGCCTTCTCGTTGCCCCGTCAGCCTCTGCCGACTTATGGCGGGGTGTCTCTGCCCGACGCCTATGCCGTCATCCTGGTGGATCAGGTCAAGCCAGGCACGATCGAGCAGCCCGCGCTGGCCGGCCTGGGCGCTCAGTTGGCCCGCGTCTGGGGCAGCGTCGAAGAGCAGGCCGTGCTGACGGACCTGCGCCGTTCCCTGGGGGTAAAGGTCACAGAGGAAGGCCGCAAACTGATTCAACAGGGTGACAGCGGATCGAACTGATCGTCGTTGCCATAGGGGGCTGCTCCAGGGGCAGCCATCCTGATCCCGGCGTGTCATTCATGCCGGAAAAACAAAGACCGCTTCATGATGAAGCGGTCTTTGTTTTCATGCCTGAGTTTTTATCCTTTTGCCCGGACGATCTTCTGGACCTGAGGGACATGCCGGATCGCCCGGATGACCTGCGCCAGGTGTTTCCGGCTGTCGACCTGGACAGTCAGGTGCAGCAGGGCGGTGGAGGCTGCCTCGTCGGGCATGGTCAGCTGCGTGATGTTCGAATCCGCTGCCGTGATTTCGGCGGCCAGGCGCCCCAGCACGCCGCGTTCGTTCAGGACGGTGACGTCCAGGCGGGTGCTGAGGTGTCGGGCCGTGGTGGAGTCCCAGATGACGGGAATCCAGCGTTCCGGTTCTTTTGCCTGCTGGCGTAGCGCCACGGGGCAGTCGGCCATGTGCACCACCAGGCCGTGGCCTAGACGGATGCCGCCGATGATGGCATCGCCCGGCAGCGGGCCGCAACACGGCGCCAACTGCACGGCCTGGCCTTCGTTGCCGTGGATGACGATGGGCGCGCCGCTGACGGCGTTGAATTCGTCCACCGCCATGGCGGTGGTTTCCAGCATGGCGTTTTCGGGCGCGAAGCGCCGCGCCACGACGGCGGCGAGACGTTTTCCCAGACCGATATCAGCCAGGATTTCGGTGCGCGAAGCGCCGCCCGAGCCTTTGGCCAGGCGTTCCCATTGGGGATCGTCGTCCTTGGGGTAGGGGATGCCCAGCTGGTCGAAAGCCTGATTCAGCAGGCGCCGGCCAAAGGCCACGGATTCCTCGTAGCGTTCGGTGCGCAGGTAGTGGCGGATTTCAGAGCGCGCCCGACCGGTGCGCACATAGTTCAGCCATTGGGCGCTGGGCCGCGAGGCCGCGGATGTCATGATCTCGACGGCATCGCCGCTGTGCAGTTCGGTGCGCAGCGGCACGAAATCGCCGTTGATTTTGCAGGCGACGGCGTGGTTGCCGACGTCGGTGTGAATGGCGTAGGCGAAATCCACCGGCGTGGCGCCGCGCGGCAGCGACAGGATTTTCCCCTGTGGCGTGAAAACATACACGGCATCGGGGAAGAGATCGACCTTGACGTGTTCCAGGAATTCACCGGAATCGCCCGTCTGGCTTTGGATGTCCAGCAGGGATTGCAGCCACTGGTGGGTGCGTTTCTGCAGGTCGTTCAGGGATGTGCCCTGTTCTTTGTAGAGCCAATGGGATGCCACGCCTTCTTCGGCGATGTGGTCCATGTCCCGGGTGCGGAACTGGAATTCCACTGGCGTGCCATAGGGGCCGATCAGCGTGGTGTGCAGGGACTGGTAGCCATTGATTTTCGGGATGGCGATGTAGTCTTTGAATTTGCCTGGCACAGGCCGGTACAGCTGGTGCAGCGTGCCCAGCGCCAGATAGCATTCCGGCAGGGTATGCACCACGATGCGAAAGCCGTAGATATCGAGCACGTCGGAAAACGACTTTTTCTGCTCGATCATCTTTTTGTAGATGCTGTACAGGGATTTCTCGCGACCGCTGACTTCAGCGTCCAGCCCTGCCGCCGGCAGTGCGGTGCGCACGGATTCTGCGATTTTGGTGATGACCTCGCGCCGGTTGCCGCGCGCCGCCATCATGGCTTTGTACAGGACGTCGTAGCGGTTCGGGTAGATGGCTTTGAAGCAGCGATCCTGCAGTTCGCGGAACAGGGCGTTCAAGCCCAGGCGATGCGCGATCGGCGTGTAGATATCCAGGGTTTCGCGGGCCACCCGGCGGCGCTTTTCGGGCACGACGGCGTCCAGCGTGCGCATATTGTGCAGCCGGTCGGCCAGTTTGATCAGGATGACGCGCACGTCGCGCGCCATCGCCAGCAGCATCTTGCGGAAGGATTCCGCCTGCTGTTCGGCTTTGGTGGCGTATTCCAGCCGTTCCAGTTTGGTCAGGCCATCGACGATGTCTGCGACGTCGGCGCCGAATTTCTCGGCCAGTTCCTGTTTGGTGACCCCTTGGTCCTCGATCACGTCGTGCAGCAGCGCCGCCATCAGGGAATCGGCGTCGAGCTTCCAGCCGGCGCAGATTTCCGTGACCGTGATGGGGTGGGAAATGTAGGGTTCGCCGCTTTCGCGGAACTGGCCCAGGTGGGCGTTATCCGCAAAGCGATAGGCCTCGCGCACCCGTTCGATATCGCGGGGCGACAGATAGCCGGAAATGATTTGCTGCAGCCCTGCCAGCGAGGCGATCGGGCTGGGCGCAGCGGCGGGCAGCGAGGCCGGGGCGCTATGGGGTTTTCGCCGGCGCAGCCTGGGGCCTTTGCGGAGGACCGCCAGCAGGCCTGATGATGCGCCGCGTATGCCGGAAAACGCCATGAGCCGCCCTTATCCGATCAGGTCGGGACCTTGCGCAGCATTTCTACGCCGACCTGGCCCTGGGCGATTTCGCGCAAGGCGGTCACGGTGGGTTTGTTGTGGCTGTCGATACGCGATTCGTGGCCCTGGGCCAGTTCGCGGGCGCGGTAGGTGGCCGCCAGAGTCAGATCAAAGCGGTTGGGGATCTGCTCGAGGCAGTCTTCGACGGTGATGCGGGCCATAGGTTTCCTGATCAGCTAGCGTTGATGTAAGGTTTGCGGATGCCTAGCTGCATGAATAGATCAGCATGGCGGACGGATTGCGACGCATAACGTAGACGAGCAGCGGCAACGATTGCCTGCAACTGCTGTGACGCGACGCTAAAGTCTTGATTAATAATAACATATTCGCAGTCTGACGCATGCGCCATTTCGCCGCCAGCCGCCAGCAGACGGCGAGCGATGACCTGGGGGGCGTCCTGGCCGCGTTTGTTCAGCCGGGTTTCCAGCGCCTCGATGGAAGGCGGCAGGATGAAGATGCCGATGGCCTGGGGATAGTGCTGGCGCACCTGGCGCGCGCCCTGCCAATCGATTTCCAGAATGATGTCGGTGCCGCCGGCAATCGCCTGGGCGACCCGGTCGCGCGGCGTACCGTAGAAATGCCCGTGGACTTCCGCCCATTCCAGCATGTCGCCCCGGTCGCGCAGCGCCAGGAAAGTATCCGTCGACACGAAGCGATAGTGTTCGCCGTCGAGTTCGCCGGGCCTGGGGTCGCGGGTCGTGCAAGAAACCGACAGGCCCAGGGTGTCGTCCTGGGCCAGCAGGGCATTGACCAGACTGGATTTGCCGGCCCCGCTGGGCGCGACCACCATGAAGAGGTTGCCGGCAGTCGGCGAGGTGTGCGTGTCGGTCGTCATTGCGGCGCCCCTTCGTGCGCATCCGGGCTTGGCGCCTGGCCCAGTTCGGCCAGCGCATCCGCGTAGGCCTGCGGCCCGGTGCACAGAAAGACGATGGCATCGCCTGGATTCAGATTGAACAGCACGTCCTGAATCTGTTCCGACGCATCGTCGCCATCGTGGATCGCCGCCACGTGCACATCGCCTTCGCCCTGGAACTGTTCCGCCGGCACCAGATCCGCCACCTGTTCGACATCAGCCTGGCGCTGCGCCACATAGACGCGGAAAGGCAGGTCTTCCAGGGTGATGTCCAGGACCATGCCTTGGTCCAGGTGGGCGATCAATCGGCTGTCAAGCGGCATGAGGATGAGATTTGTAGTTGATACTTACTACAATTATAGACGGTCGGATGGCGCAAATTCGGCCACCACGGGCGCGTGATCCGACGGTTTTTCCCAACCACGGGGTTCTTTGTCCACCACGCAGCCAGTGCAGCGTGCCGTCAGATCCGCCGTCGTCAGAATATGGTCGATGCGCACCCCGGCGTTGCGCCGGAAGGACATCATGCGGTAATCCCACCAGCTGAAGATCTTCGGCGGCTGGTCGAACAGGCGGAAGGTGTCTTTCAAACCCAGGTCCAGCAGGTCCTGAAAGGCCGCGCGTTCGGGGTCCGAGACCAGAATGCCGCCCGCCCAGGCCGCCGGGTCGTGGACATCGGCATCCGCCGGGGCCACGTTGTAGTCCCCCAGAATCGCCAGATCCGGATGAGCGCTGATTTCCTGATCCAGCCAGTGCCGCAGCGCGCCGAACCAGTCCAGCTTGTAGGCGTATTTGTCGCTGTCCACGGCCTGGCCGTTGGGGCAGTAGGCGCTGATGATGCGCACAGGCCGCCCCTGATGATCAGGCAGGGTAGCGGCGATGATGCGCTGCTGGGGGTCGTCATAGCCGGGGATGTTGCGCTGCACGTCCAGCGGTTCGGCCTTGCTGATGATGGCCACGCCGTTATAGGTCTTTTGCCCCGCCCAGCAGGCGTGATAGCCGATGTCCTGCAGCGCGGCGTGCGGGAATTTTTCGTCGGGCAGCTTCAGTTCCTGCAGGCACAGGGCGTCCACGGGATTGGCCTGCAGCCAATCGATGACGTGCCCCAGGCGGACATTCAGGGAATTGACGTTCCAGGTGGCGAGTTTCATGGGGTTTAGCGTAGCGGAAATGGGGGTATGGTATCAGGATGGCTCTTTGTATTGCCCGGTCATGACATGGTCCACTCTAGCGATTCAGGAACTGACAGGGGAGGGGCTGTCACCCGGAAGCAGTTGCGTCCGGGTGACTGGTGGTAGATTTGGCTGGAGTTGCGGGGGGCGGATTAATCGACGGGCCGCGTTAGATCTGGCCGCCCACGCCTTTGAATTTTTCCACGAAGGCGGCGATTTTCTGAAATACACCTTGCTTTTTCGTCAGGTACTGCGGATTGAGTGGACTCATCTTGGGCAGGATAGCATTCAGTTCTGTGCCGTTTTCACTGGCGAATTCGCGCTTCAGTGAGGCGCTGATGTAGCGCTTGGCGGCCTCGGCATTCAGTTGCTCGTCCTGGATCAGCATTTGTGCTTCGCGTCGTTGCTCGGCCTGAGCAAAGGTGAAGAAGGCTTCGATCAGGCTGGCTTTGTTGTCGATCTGGTTCAGGTCGGTCTGATTGATGAAATCGACCACCAAACTTTCTTTGGCGCGATTGCCCAGGCTGGCGCGGATCACACGGCGCGTGTCTTCCACCAAAGCGGCTTTGTCCTTCGTCTTCTTGTTGTTTTCGAAGATCAGTTCCAGGATGTAATCCAGATTGATCTCTTGGGACTTTAGCAGATCCACTTCGAAGACCACATCGTCCCAGTCGATGGTGGATTTGTCTTCTTCGTCAGCGTCTTTTTGGCGGCGCTGCCAATCACGGATGTCGTTGTAGATGGATCGGTAGTCCTGAACGGTCCGTTCGGGCAGAACTTTGATCGCTTGCAGCGTGGTCAGGTTCTCGTCGCTCAGGTAGCCGATGCCGTACCGCCTGGGTCCATTTGCTGGCCTGACTACGGCTGGCGGGAAGATCGCTATGCTGGCCGATCAGGTCGGGAATGAGCTTGCGGATGTTGTAAGTCAGGTCCAGGTCTTCTGAAAACCGATCGATGACCTTGTAGACTTTTGATAGCGAGGTGCCGCCTTTGAAGGTCAGATCCGCTGCAAGCGATGACCGGAAAATCGCACCCAGTGCCCAGACGACCCAGATATCCTTTTCGAGCAGGTGGGCAGGCCGCCCCGTTTTGGCGCGGCCATATTCCAGTGCCTCGCGCCGGTCTTGTTCAGTCAAGCTGAAGAAGGAGTCAGCCACGAGCGGCTTCCTTGCCGATGGCTTGCGCCATCCAGCCAGGCAGCATGGCCCGCGAAGATGCGAGTGCCTGCCATTCTGCAGCAGGCAGAGTTTGCCGCAACGAAACCAGTGACTGTTGGACAAGGCCGGGGCCTATCCAGGCCAGTGCCCGGACGGCGGCCCCTGCCTGTCGTGTGCCCAGGGCCAGCATCCAGCGGGGGGCATGCCTGACCAGGATTTCAGAGTGGTCGAGCTGCAGCTTGTGCGTGCGCCCGGATGTGAGATAGACCTCGCGGATGGGAACCTGCTGTGTGAGCCCTAGCGAGTTTGCTGCGCTGGCACCATGAGACACGACGACTTCGCCATGGTGTTCGGCCAGCGCATGGACGATCTTTTCTGGGGCAGGGGCCCGCGAGCCGAAACGGCTAGTGACGGGGGCTGTGTAGGTGCCCCGTGCAACACGCAGCAGCTTGCCTTCCTTGGCAAAACGGCAGAACGCCTGATCTACGGCGGATCGGCTGCCCAGGTGCAGGAACTCTTTGGGCGACAGTACCCCCCCTTCGGGCAGGGATAGCGCGTGTTTCAGGATGGCTTTGGGCAGCGATTTCATAAGGCACCTCATTGACAGAGAAACTATACATCAGTTTCTGACATTTTTATAGGAGATTATGGATTTGTATTTGAATGGGGTTACCCGATTTCCAGCTCGGCTTCTGTTGGGGATTGTGTCAGGTTGAGGGCATTTCGATCTGTTGCCAGTTTGGCGAAGGGTAGGGGATGGCTTGTCATCGCAGGCCCATGACCCCCCCAATCCGCAGCATTCCCCCCTTATGGCATACTCCCCCCAACCCATTCACACGGAGGCCCGTATGTCAGGACCGCAGGACAAGATCAAAGAAAGCAGAATCAGCAAAAAGAGCCGGGCGCGCGCAGCCAGGGTCGTCGGGCAGTTTCTGGCGATCAGGGATTGCCTGAAAGAAGCCGAGGCCAATGGCGACGAAATCGACGATATCGACGAAGTCGCCGCTCAGCTCACGGTCGCCGCGTTCAAGCCGGCTAAATAAGCATAACGGGCGGTCTCAGGCAGCGCTGACGCCTAACGCAGCAGCGCCGCCACGTCTACAATGCGCGCCCCGCAGGCCCGCACCAGTTCACGGTCGTGGCTGGCGAACAGCACGACGCGGCCCTGGGCCCAGATCCTGAACTGCTCGGCCAGGACGGCGCAGGCTTTGGCATCCAGGCCATTACTGGGGCCGTCCGCGATGATGACGGCGGGGTCGCCCAGGGCGGCCGCCGTCAGAAAGACTTTGCGGCGCGTGCCGGTCGACATTTGTTCAAAGCGTTTGTCCAGGTGTGGCGTCAGGCCCAGGCGGTCCGCCAGATTCAGCGCTGTGTCGTCCAGGGAAACACGCTTTTGCGCAGCGATCTGTTCCAGCAATCCGCGTCCGGTCTGTTCGGGGAATGCCAGGCAGTCGTCGGGCACCCAGGCCAGGCGGGCTTTGGCTTGTTGTGGCGTCAGGGTCAGGGAATGGCCGTCGATCCATACGTCCCCCGTATCCGGTGCGATCAGGCCCGCGACGATGCCCAGCAGGGTGGATTTTCCGGTGCTGTCCTCCTCGCAAAACGCTATGCAGCCAGGGGGGAACTGATGGGTCAGCCCTTGGAAGACCAGATGATCGCCGTAGCGTTTGCTGAGATTGTCGATGCGTAGCATGTCGGCAGTGTACGCAGGAATACGGTCCGCTGGCGAATCGCGCAGGGGCCATGCCTGAGCCGCATTCGCCTTAAAATGTCGCGTCGATGATCCGGGCAGGCCGGTCATGAGCGTCGGGACGCGAAAATCAAGGGGAAGGCCGGATGTGCGGGTTGGCAGGATTTCTGAATAGCGTGCGGGGCAGCGACCGGGCTGCGGCGAACGCCGTGCTGGAACGCATGGCTGACACCATCGTGTCGCGCGGGCCGGATGACGCCGGGGCCTGGTCGGACGAGACCGGCATCGGTTTGGCCCACAGGCGTCTGTCGATTCTGGATCTGTCGCCCGCCGGCCATCAGCCCATGGCCTGCGCGTCGGGCCGCTACATGATCGTCTTCAATGGCGAAATCTATAACCACCTGGACTTGCGGCGGGAACTGGATGCTGCCGGTGCGCTGGCCTGGCGCGGCCATTCCGACACGGAAACGCTGCTGGCGGGTTTTCTTGCCTGGGGCATCCGGGCGACGGTCGAACGTTGCACGGGCATGTTTGCATTTGCCGTCTGGGACCGCCAGGATCAGACCTTGACCCTGGGGCGGGACCGCCTGGGGGAAAAGCCGCTGTACTACGGTTGGCAAGGGCAGGGGGATGCCGCCTGCTTTCTGTTTGGTTCGGAACTGAAGGCGCTGCGGGCGCACCCGCGTTTCGCGGCGGCGATCGACCGGGATGCTTTGTGCCTGCTGATGCGCCACAACTATATTCCGGCGCCGCATTCCATCTATCAGGGAATTCGCAAGCTGCCGGCGGCTTGCTTGTTGACGGTTTCCCAGCGCCAGCGCGAACCGCGGATCGAGAGCTATTGGTCCTTGGCGGATGTCGCCGTCGCGGGCGTCCGGGCGCCGTTTGCCGGTTCTGCCGAGCAGGCTACCGATGCGCTGGAAGATCTGCTGATGTCCGCCGTGGGCCGGCAGATGATGGCCGACGTGCCGCTGGGCGCTTTTCTGTCGGGCGGGATTGATTCTTCCACGGTGGTGGCTCTGATGCAGGCGCAATCCAGCCGCCGGGTGAAGACCTTTTCCATCGGTTTCCGCGAAGACGCCTACAACGAGGCCGAGCATGCCAAGGCCGTGGCGCGGCATCTGGGTACCGATCACACCGAACTCTATGTCACTGCGCAGCAGGCGCTGGATGTCATTCCCGGTTTGCCTCGCCTGTACTGCGAGCCTTTTGCCGATTCGTCGCAGATTCCGACCTTTCTGGTGTCGCAACTGGCGCGCCGGCAGGTGACGGTGTCGCTGTCGGGTGATGCGGGCGATGAACTGTTTGCCGGTTATGGCCGCTATGCGCGCAACAGCCGGCGCTGGGCGCAGGTGGCGCGCCTGCCGTACGGGCTGCGCCGCGTGGCGGCTGCCGGGATGCGCAGCCTGTCGCCGGCGGCCTGGCAGGCGGTGTTGGGGCCTGCGCGTCCTTTGATGCCGGCTTCGTTGCGGCGCGCCCATCTGGGCGAAAAGCTGCATCAGGGCGCCGGCATGCTGGCTGCCCGGCGTATCGACGAGCTGTATCTGGAATCGATTTCCCGCTGGGATCCCGCCGATCTTGTGATCGGTGGACGTGAACCCATGACCTATCTGAATGGACAGCCGCCGGCGCTGGACGGCCTGGACCCGATGCAACGCCTGATGGCGCTGGATGCGCTGGTCTATCTGCCCGACGACATCCTGGCCAAGGTGGATCGGGCGGCAATGGGGGTATCGCTGGAAAGCCGTGTGCCCTTTCTGGATCATGAGGTGGTGGAATTTGCCTGGCAGTTGCCGCAATCCCTGAAACTGCGCGACGGCGCCGCCAAATGGATTTTGCGCCAGGTGCTGTACCGGCATGTGCCCAGGGAATTGATCGAACGGCCCAAGATGGGTTTTGGCGTGCCGGTCGGCAGTTGGCTGCGCGGCCCTCTGCGCGACTGGGCGGAACAGCTGCTGGACGCCTCGCGTCTGCGGCGAGAAGGCTTTTTCCGCCCGGAACCCATCCGGAAAAAATGGGATGAGCATCTGGCGGGCCGCCGCAATTGGCAGTACCACCTGTGGGGAGTGTTGATGTTCCAGGCATGGCTGGAGGAATGGGGCGGTGCCGACGATGGCGCCGCCTGATCGGTGTCAGGCGGCGCTTGCCGCCTGGCCGGCCTGCTGATGGACGACCACGATCTTGCCGATCTGGGTGTTGGATTCCATCAGGGTGATGGCCTGCGCCAGATCGTCAAAAGAGAACACCCGGTCGATCAGCGGCGGCATGCGTCCGCCAGCGATGGCGGGCAGCATGTCGTTGACGACGCCCTGGACGATCTGCCGCCGCTGGGCGGCGTCCAGGCCTTTGCTGGACACGCCGAACAACTGCAGGCGCCTGCCATGCAGGGCGCCCAGGTCCAGCGGGCTGCTGCGCACGCCATCGACGTGGCCGACCATGGCCAGACGCCCCTGGAATGCCAGGGAACGCACGCATTCGGCCAGCATCGAACCGCCGACGATATTGACGATCAGATTGGCCCCACGGCCATCGGTGGCCTGCATCACGGCATCGTGAAAGTCGGGGGCGCGCGTGGGAATGCCCAAGTCCAATCCCTGGCTCGCCAGAGCCGCCAGCTTGGCCGCCGACCCCGAGGTGCCGATCACTCGGGCGCCCAGTGTCTTGGCCAGCTGCAGCGCCGCCACGCCCACGCCGGATGAAATGCCGGTGATCAGCAGCCATTCATGCGCGGCCAGGCGGCCCTGGGCGATCAGCATGTCGTAGACCACCATGCTGACGATGGGAATGGCCGCTGCCTGGACCCAGGACAGGGTCTCGGGCACCAGCATGGCGTCGTGCGCGTCCATCAGGGCGTAGTCGGCAAAGGCATTTTTGCAGCGCCCCATGACGCGTTGCCCGGCCTGGAAAGCGCCGCTGCCCGTGCCGACCGCGACGATTTCGCCGGCGGCTTCGATCCCCAGGCTGACGGGGGTGTCGGCGGGGGACTGGCGCAGCGTCAGGATTTCCCCCCGGTTCAGGCCGGCGGCCTGGACCCGCACCAGCAACTGCTGGGGGCCGGCGAATGGCAGGGGGGTGTCCTGTGCCGTCACGTGAAGATGGCCATCGGAGATCTGCGTCAGGTAGCGTTGCATGGCGTTTCGCAAAAAAGGGCGGATGCAGCAGTCTAACGCGACTGACGCAGCATGGTTCAGGATGCCGGGGCAGTGTGATGCAGATAGGGGCAGGTCGATTCGCTCAAGGGGCCGTAGGCGGTTTCGGCCGGGATGGTGGTGACGACCTTATGCAGATCCCAAGGGCCGGTGCTCTCGGCGGGGGTCTTGACCTGCAGCAGCGTCAGGTCGTTCATCATGCGGCCATCGGCGCGGATGACGCCGTGGTCGACGAAGAAGTCCTGCACGGGATGGGATTTCAGCCAGGCCATGATGGTGTTTGCATCGTCTGTGCCGGTCTGACGCACCGCGTTCAGATAGGCGGTGGCCGCTGAATAGTCGCCGGCCTGACCGTAGGTGGGCATGCGCCCCATCTTGCCGAAATAGCGCTGCGACCAGGCTTCTGATGCGGGGTTTTTGTTCCAATACCAGGGCACGGTGAAATACATGCCTTGGGTGACTTCCAATCCCAGCGCGTGAATATCCAGCAGCGTGGCCGTCAGACCGACTGGCGTCATGGTGCGGGTCAGGTCGAATTCCACTGCGGTTTTCAGGGAATTGACGAAATCGGCGGTGGCATTGGCCAGCGCCAATACCTTTGCGCCCGACTGCTGCGCCTGCAGCAGGAATGATGAAAAATCCGCTGCGCCCAGGGGAGTGCGCACCGACCCCAGGACCTGGCCGCCTGCCGCGCGTACGACGGCGCTGGTATCGCGTTCCAGTTCATGGCCGAAGGTGTAGTCCGTGGTCAGGAAGAACCAGGTGTCGCCGCCGTGCTGGACCAGGGCGGATCCCGTCCCCCTGGCCAGGCCTCGGGTGGAGTAGGTGTACTGGATGGTGTAGGGGTTGCATTGGGCGTTGGTAAAGGCCGATGCCCCTGCGCCGGAGGTGATGAACGGCTTTTGCTTTTCCGCTGCGACGGCGGACATGGCCAGGCTGGCGGCGGAATTGGTGCCCCCGATCAGCAGGTCCAGCTGTTGTGTGTCGAACCAGTCGCGGGCCAGGGCGGACGACACATCGGCTTTGTTGCGGCTGTCGGCGACCAGCAGCTCGATTTTTTTGCCATCGATGGCGCCGCCTGCGTCGGCGATCGCCATGCGGATGGCATGCGCGCCGCCGGGGCCGTCGCCATCGGCATACACGCCGGACATATCGGTGATGAATCCGATGCGGATCACATCGTCGGAAATCGGGGCGGCTGTTGCCGAAAAGGCGCTCAGGGCCAGCGCCAGGGCCGGGCCAAGAGAGATGCTGCGTCTGTGCATGGGGACTCCTTCAGAACCAGGCCTATGATGCCACCCTGTCAGCCGGCGCGAACCAGTATGCACGCCGGTGGCGGGGTTGATTCAGCGGACTTTACCAGGCGCCCCGGTGTTCGGGCACGCGAGCGATCAAGGGCAATGAAGCCAGGACCAGCACACTCCAGGTGCCGTAAATCCAGGCCTGGCTAAGGCCCGGGTCGGAAGACGTGGACAGCACCATGGTCACGACCGAGACGAAGGTGATGGTGCCGATCTGGATCGCCAGAGTGCGCAAGGCGGCCAGCGTAGAGGCAGCCTGCGGCGCCAGTTGCAGGCCGGCGTTGCGACTGGCCGGGTTGACCGTGCCGGTGCCCATGCCCAGCAGAAAGGCCGTGGCAGCCAGCCAGGCAAAGGGCGGCGCGCCCGGAACGGGCGGCAGCGCCAGCAGGACCATGCCCAGGGCGATCAACGCGCCGCCGACATACAGGGGCCGGCGGTAGCCGGTGCGCCGGATGGCCAGGGTGCAGAGCAGCGAGAACAGGATGGCGGCAGCGCCCTGGGAGATCAGCAGGGACCCCGAATCCAGCACTCCCATGCCGTAGCGGTTGGTCGCATACAAGGGGATCAAGGCGACGGCGCCGATGGTGACGCCGCCAAACAGCATATTGATCAGGTTGACGACGCCAAAGCCGGGGCCGTGGATCAGATGCGGGGCAATGAAGGGGTGGCTGTTGCGATGGATGTGGCGGAAGAACAGCCATCCTGCCACCAGCGCCACGGCGGCGGGCAGCAGAATCCGGGGCGAGGTAAAGGGCAGGTTTTTTTCGCCTAGAAAGCTGGTGGCCAGCATGCCGGCCAGCAGGCACAGCCCCATGTATCCCAGGCCCAGGTAATCCATGCCTGAGCGGGTCTTCTGTGTCTTGGGCGGGTCGGGCGGAATATAGCGCAGCGTCATCCACAGGATGAGCAGGCCGATGGGGACGTTGACGAAGAAGATGCCGCGCCAGTTCCAGTAGGTGACGAACAGACCGCCGAAGATCGGGCCGATCATGGCGCCGATGGGAAAGATGCTGCCGAACAGGCTGACCGCCCGGTCACGGCTGTCACCGAAATAATCCACCACGATGCCGGTCGCCGAGGGCGTGATGCCGGCGCCGCCGACTGCCTGCAGCGCCCGCAGCACGATCAGGGCGGCGATGCTGTTGCTCAGCCCGCACAGCAGAGAAGCCAGGGTAAAGAGGGCAATGGATGCCAGAAACACACGCCGTCGACCCAGGCGTTCGCTGAGTTTGCCGCTGACCGGCAACATCAGGACGAAGCCAAAGGCAAAGGCGGTGATGGTCCAGCCCGCCCAGTTGATCGATGTGTCCAGGCCCTGCTGCAGTTCGTGCAGCGCGGTTGCGACGATGGTGGCGTCCACCGACATCATCAGCAGCGCCAGAGAGATCGTGATAAAGACTGGAATGCGGCGGATGGCGGGGCTGGGCGAGTCGGGCATGCCCCCAGTCTACTACTGCTTTTGCAAGCCCTGCAGGCCTTGTAGAAGATTTTGCAGATTGACGGGCTGGGCCGGCAGGACGAACCGATCAGCGGCGGGTTCCTGGCCGGAAATGGACTGCAGGACGAAATCATTTCCCAGGCGCAGGATGCCGCGCCGGTCGGCGGGCAAGGCCCCGGCCAGTTGCTGAACCTTGGCCGGACCCAGCAAGGTCCGCATGCTGTCCAGGTAGCTGTTGCTCATGTCGACGACGCGAGGGTCGTCCGTCAGGACCGCGTCGGTGACATGCGTCTTGCCCTGAGCATCCGCCACGGTCAGTTGATAGGTGTGCCCGAGGATGCCTGCGACGGTTTCGGTCTTTCGCAGGTCCTTGATCTGCTCGACCCGTTCCGGCAGGTATTGATTGGGGCGCGACTGGGCCAGCGCGTCCAGGCCCTGCAGCAGCCCGCCGACTTCCATGACCACGGGGGCGCCGCCCCGTACAGACACGGAATAGGCCTTGCCATCGCGCACGAGCAGATAATCCGGTCTGGACGTCTGCCCCAGGCGCACGGCCCCCTGGGTTTGCCAGGCCAGTTGCGCGGTGTTGCCGCCTGCCTGCACTTGCGCGGTGCCGCCTGCCCACGCGAAAGGGGTCGGCAGCCAGGCGGTCAACAGGAAGGGCAGGCAGGCCAGGGAATGCAGCGGGAAGGGCAAGCGCATGGGGACGGCTCCTGAAGCTGGGCCGACGATCCGGTTTGGGCATGGGAGGGATCGTCGGCAGGAAAGGGCGCAGACATTGTCCGGCATCCGGGCCAGGTCCGCTGTATGGAAGGGTAACGGCGCGACGTCAGGGAGACGCCGGGTCGCGGCGCAGGAAGCGGCTGAGATCCAGGTACAGGCGTCGAGCGCTTTCCTGGTAGCCCGCCAGGGTGAAGTGCACCAGATCGCGGCCTACCCAGTCGCGCTGCTGCCAGGCCAGCATGGGGCAGTCGTCCCTGCCCATGGCCTGCTGCCAGTCCCAGTACAAGGTGCGTTCGGCTTGGGCGACGTCCAACTGGATACGCTTGACGACATCGTGCCCCGTAGGGCGCCGCGCCGCGCAAGCCAGTGACGGGTCGCTGGAGACGACCATCGCATCGGGAGAGCCGATCAGCAGAATCGCGGCCTGAGGCAAGGCTCTGCGCACCGAGCGGATCCCCTGAGTCAGGCTGTTGCGCATGGCCTCGGGGTTCAGCGTCTCGTCAAAGGCTTCATTAGTGCCGTAGGCCAGGATGATCAGGTCGGCCTGCGTGTCGGCCAGTTGGGACAGCCAGTCTGGCGACCAGCGATCCCAGATCGTCTGGCGGGCGCCATTGCTGCCGATGGGGGACACCAGAGCGCCTTGCGCCCGCTGACGGATCAGCTGGATGCCGCCCAGGGCGACCGCCTGGGTGTGCCGGGCCGTGATGGTGAAGGGCAGACGAACGGGAACGTGGACCGTCTGCCAGCTGCCGGGCGGGTGTGTCGGACCCGACGGTGCTGCCAGCAGCTGTCGCCCGCCGGCGCTGTCCACCGTCAGCGCGTCGGGCGCGGCACCCGTCTGTATGAGAACGCGTGCCAGATAGGGCGCAGCATCGGCTTGCCGGGATTCGACGCGGATGGTGGCGCCCGGTTTGTCCGGCGTGGCGATATAGCCCCCCAGGGGAAAATCGGGGTTTTCGTCGGTGCGGCTGCTGCTCAGGTGCCACTGGCGGGATTGGGTCTTGAGCCGCAGATGGCTCATGCCGCGCACGTTCATCGGCGTGATCCAGCCGATACCGGCATCGCCCAGATCCGCTTGCAGCCGCGTGCGCAGGTCCGCGGTCAGTGTGTCCGAGGCCGTGTGCGAATCCCCCAGCTGGATGACGGTCAGAATGGATGGCTCGGCGCGGGTACGCGCGCGGTGCGCGGCGGCCAGCAGGCGGTAGCGATCCGCCAGGCGTGCCGCGTTGGGGTCGCCGAAATCCTGCAGGCCGGGCGCTCGGACGGCGGCCCGGTCCGTCTGCCCGGCAGCCGACGCGGGAATGGTGTCCGGCGGACGGGTTTGGCAGCTGGCGGTCGTCAGCAGCGTGGCGGCCAGCAGCGGCAGCACTAGCAGGCGCAGGCTGTTTTTCATGGTCTGGTTTGTCCTGTCTGGGCGGCGACCGAGCCGGCGGGCCGGGGCGCTGGGGCCGGCTGCGGTTCGAGCGTCGGCGCATCAATGTGGGCCAGGATCGCCTGGGCGATCAGACGCTGGCCTTTGAGGGTGAAATGCACGCCATCGTCGATTCTGACCTTGGTTTTTTTGTCCTCTACCAGAGCATGGAAGGAAAAATCGGTATCCGGATAGCCTAGCGCCAGGTGGCCAGGAATGAACTGTCCTCCGCCCTGTTCGACCTCGGCCTGATACAAGGTATTCAAATACCGCATGCCTTTGTCGAGCACCTCTCTTTTCATCGGCGGCGCACCCACCCACAACACACGGGCGTGATGTTTTGCGGCGGTGCTCAGCAGCAGGCGGATGCGTTCCCGATAGACGGTTTCCCATTGTTCGGAACGGAATCGCAGATAGGTTTCACCCTTTTTGACCGGAAAATCCCAGGGGTCGTTGGGGCCCAGGAATACCACCATCAGAGCGATATGCGGGTGCTGCTCGAAGGCTTTTTCCACGGTTGCCGGCCAGTTGAAAAAGCCTTGATAGGACAGGCCGGTGCTTTGCTTGCTCAGATCGATGCTGTCGATGCCGTGTTTCTTCAGCAGGGCGCGGCGGACATGGGGGGCGACCCCCTGCATCATGGAATCCCCGACGAAAAAGACTTGATCGCCGGCGGTCAGCGTAATCCGGCCTGCCGCGTCCTGGGGCGGCAGCGGGTCAATGACCGGTTCGGGCGCGGCGACGGCAGTGGCGGGTCTGCTCCGCGATGCAGAGACAGATTGACGGGATGATGCAGAGGCAGCCTTGTTTGGCGCTGCAGAAGTGGCCTTGCTCGAGGATGCAGAAGTGGCCTTGTTCGACGATACCGGAGCAGGCTTGCCCGGCGCTGCCGGGGCGGGTTGGTCCGCGGATGCCGGCTCTGGAAGCACGGGCGGCGGCGCGATCCAGATCTGGTTGAGGGTGGCGATGGCCTTGTCATCGAAGCGGGACAGATCCTGTGCGCGGTCTGCGCGCCAGGTGTCCCACGCGGTTTGCCAGTGACCGCCGATCCGCCACGCCGTCCACCATGCCGCCAGCAGGGCGGTGCGAAGGTCCGCTGCATCCGCAGCGCTGGTATCGGCTGGGGCGAGGGGGCTGTGATATGTCTGCTGCCAGTACAGACGGATGGAATCCTGCATCAACCAGGCCAGCGGCAGGGCGCATAGCAGCAGGACGGCCAGCGCCCGTCCCAGCGGTGCGGGATGCTGCGGATGGGGTTCCGGGGCACTTGCGGCTGCGGGCTCGCCGACGTCGAGGCCGCCAGGTGGCAGAGGGGGGCCAAAGGCCTCAGAAGCCTGCATAGATGAACCCGGGAATGCCGGCAGGAGACAAGAACAACGCCACCCAGGCCAAGGGCGTCAGCAGCAGCGGCTGCAGTCCCCAGGGCAGGCGGCCGATGTGATCGAGCAGCCAGTCGCCGCTCTGCGCGATCAGGGGGTAGCTGCGCAGCGCCAGCCACATCAGCAGCAGGTATAGGGGTGAGTTGAACTGCAAGGGCTGGTCGAACTGCGTGCCCAGCGTCTGCAGGAACAACAGGCTTTGATCCAGGGTCGGGCTGCGAAAGAAGATCCAGGCCAGTGCGATGAACAGAAAGGTCGTCGTATTGGCCAGGACGGGCAGGCGGGCCGCCACCTGGTCCCGCCCCCACAAGCGGTCGCCCAGGTTCAGCAGCACCATGCCCGCCCCATGTACGGCCCCCCAGATCAGGAAATTGCCGCTGGCGCCGTGCCACAGGCCCGAGAGCACCATGGCCACCATCAGATTGATCTGGGTGCGTGTGAAGCCCCGGCGCGATCCGCCCAGGGGGATATAGAGATAGTCGCGGATCCAGGTCGACAGGCTGATGTGCCAGCGTGACCAGAAATGGCGCAGATTGGTCGCCAGATAGGGGGCGCGGAAATTGGGCGGCAGCTGGAACCCCAGCAGCAGCGCCAGTCCTGTGACCAGGTCGGTGTAACCGGAAAAATTCAGGTACAGCTGCCAGGTGTAGGCCAGCAGGCCTAGCAGCGCATCCAGGGCGTGGTATTGCTGCGGGTTGGCGAATACCGGATCGGCCCAGGTGTTGGCCAGCCAGGCGCTCAGCCACACCACTTTCAGGATGGCCAGCACGATCAGCAGCAGGGCTTTGGGGTATTGCGTCAGGCTGCGGGGGGCGGTGGTCTGGATCTGCGGCAGAAAATCCCGCGCCCGATTGATGGGGCCGGCCACGACGCTGGGGAAGAACCCCAGGAACAAGGCCAGATCGGCCAGGGGGACGGCGGGGATTTCCTTGCGCCAGACGGACACCAGATAGCTGACTGAATGAAAGGTATAAAAAGAAATGCCCAATGGCGCCATGATCTGGATGGCGGGTACCCAGGCCGTCAGGCCCCAGGCGGTCAGCACCGCATTGATGGCGTCGCGGAAGAAATCAAAGTATTTGAAAATGGCCAGATTCAGGACGGCCAGGGCCAGGGAAACGATCAGGCCGATGCGGCCCGGCCTGCTTTGGATCAGCCAGGCGCAGGCATGGATGCCCAGCGTGTAGAGTCCCAGGATCAAGGCGAACCAGGGGTGCAGATTGGCGAGAAAAAAGTATCCGGCAGCCAGCGTCAGCAGATTCTGTATGTCCGGGAATCGTCGGCAGGCCCAGTAGGGGATCAGAAACAGCGCAAAGGCCCCTGCGAATTCCAGAGACAGGAAGCCCATGCTCAGCGCTCCGCCTGGATGCCCAGACTACGCTCGACCAGCCATGCGCAGCCCAGCAGGGTGATGTTGATGGCCAGGTACAGCAGGCCTGCGATGATGAAAGTCTCGACGATCAGGTAGCTCTGGCTCATCAGGCGGCGGGCGAAGCCGGTGAGTTCCATGACGGCAATGGTCGAGGCCAGGCTGGTGCCTTTGATGGCCAGGACCAGTTCGTTGCTGTAGGCGGGAAAGGCCTGGCGGATGGCCAGCGGAAAACGGATCCGCCGGAGCACCTGCAGGCGATTCATGCCACAGGACAGCGCCGCGTCGATCTGCCCGGTCGGCACGGATTGCAGGCCGCCCCGGATGGCTTCGCTCATGTAGGCGCCGCTGTTCAGGCTGATGGCCAGGATGGCGCAGCGGGCGCCGTCGGAAAACAACCACCACAGCAGCGGCTGGTCGCGCACGAAGCTCAGGGTGCCGATGCCGTAATACAGCAGGAACAGTTGAATCAGCAAGGGGGTGCCGCGGAACACCGTGCTGTAGACAAAGGACAGGCCCGCAACGAGGCGATTGTCCGAGGTGCGCATCAAGGCGGCGGCCAGTCCTAGCAGCGAGGCGCACAGAATCGAGAACAGGCCGATGCGCAGCGTGATCCAGAAACCCTCGACCAGTACCGGGACGGCTTTGCCAAAGAGTTCGATCATGACGCCGACCCCTGCATGCCGCGCCCGAAATGGCGTTCAGCCCAGACGAACAGCGCCTGGCTGCAGGCGCCGATCAGAAAGTACAGGATGCCGGCCAGCAAATAGAGCGTCAGCGGCGCTCGGGTGGCAGCCGCTCCCAGCACGGCGGCGCGCATCAGTTCCACCAGGCCGACCAGGGAAATCAGGGCGGTGTCCTTCAATGCGTTTTGCCAGACGTTGTTGGCGCCCGGCAAGGCGTACCAGAACAGTTGCGGCAGGGTGATGCGGCGCAGTATCTGGTGGCGGCGCATACCGGTGGATCGGGCGGCTTCGATCTGGCCCGGATTGATGGCTTTGAACGCGCCGCGAAAGACCTCGACGCTGTACGAGCCGGAAATCAGGCCGATGGCGAGAATGCCCACCAGCATCGGGAAGACTTTGCTCATCAGGTCGTCCCATTCCAACCAATCCGCCAGATTGGCCGCCGATTGCACCGTGCCAAAGAACAGCAGGTAGATGATGAGCAGTTCGGGGACGCTGCGCACCAGCAGCGTATAGAGGCTGATCAGGCCTCGGGTCAGCCAGCCGCCATTCGATTTCAGGGCAGCGCCGGCGATGCCGATGCACATGCCCAGGGCGATGCCGCACAGACTGATGAACACTGTCATGCCGGCACCGCGCAGCAGCAGGGTGCCCCAGCCAGCGCTCAGGATGTCGTACAGGGAAGCGTTCATCGAATCAGCGGCGCGGGAACGCCGCGTCGGAGGGTAGCAGGTTGGCAGTCAGGACAGCCTTGGCTGCTGTCTGACATACGCCAGAGGGCGGCCAAGGCTGCTGAAAGAACCGGATTTTACTTGCAGGCGGCGTAGTTGGACAGGTCCACGCCAAACCATTTCTGGCTGGAGGTCTTGATGGAGCCGTCCTGGATCAGTTCACACAGCGCCTTGTCGACCTTGGCCTTGAGTTCGGTGTTTTTCTGGTTGATGCCGGCGCCGATGCCCAGGCCGAGGATTTCGGGGTCGGCGCTGCTCTTCACGACGTAGTCGGCCAGGGCGAATTTGCCCTTGCCCGTCGTATCCAGGAACTGGCTTTGCGGCGTGACTTCAGAGAACGTGGCGTCCAGGCGGCCGGCGGACAGATCCATCTGCATCTGGTCCTGGGTTTCGTAGCTCTTGAGCTTCATGTCCGGCGCATATTTCTGCAGGAAAGCACCCTGGGTGGTGCCGCTTTGCACGCCGACGGTTTTGCCCGCCAGGCCTTGCAGCAGGGCTTTCTGGTCCGCGGCTTTCAGCAGCGAGCTGCCTGCGGGCAACACGAAGGCGGAGTCTTCGGTGGCGTAGGGGATGCTGAAGGAGATCACCTTGGCGCGTTCCGCCGTGACGGACATGCCGGAGATCACCAGATCGAAGCGGTCTGCTTCGAGCGCCGGGATCAGGCTGTCGAAGGCCTGCACCACGAAACGGCATTTCATGTCGAGTTTCTGGCACAGGGCGGCGCCGACGTCGGCATCGAAACCGGTGACCTTGCCTTGGGCGTCGACCATGCTCCAGGGCGGATAGCCGCCCTCGGTGCCGATCTTCAGGGTGGCCGCCGAAGCGGCAGTGGCCAGGCCCGCGAGGCCCAGTGCGGCGCACAGCACCGCCTGTCGTGCAATGGTTGTCACCATGGATGATCCTTTGAGTGTGAGGGTCGGGAAAGAGCTAATAGTAGTACATCGATGCCGGCCTCAGCCAATCTGCATGGACGCTTCCGGATAGCGGACGCGGCTGTAGCGCTGAGTGCCCAGGCTGTAGACCAGAGTCAGGGGGCCCAGGCGACCGATGAACATCAGCAGCATCAGCACGATCTGGCTGGGCAGGCTCAATGAGCGCGTCAGATCGGGGCTGAGGCCGGTGGTGCTGAAGGCCGCCATGACTTCCATGGCGATGGCGATGAAGGGTTGGGATTCGAACAGGCTGACGAGAAAGATGCCGATGCACACCAAAAGGCCCGACACCATCAACAGCGCCAGGGCTTTGTGAATGGTTTCCGGCGTAATCGTGCGGTGCATCAGCACGACTTCCTTGCGCTGCAGGACATAGGTGCGGACCACCGCCAGCAAGATGATGAAGGTGCCCAGCTTGATCCCGCTGGCGGTGGACAGAGACCCGCCGCCGATGAACATCAGCGCCATCAGCAGCAGGCGCGAGCTGTCGCGCAGCTGATCCACGTCCATGCTGGAGAACCCCGCCGTGCGCGCGCCGACCACCTGGGTCCAGGCAGCCAGGCCCTGGCTGGGCAGGGGCAGGGGCGCCAAGGTGGCCGCATTCTGGGATTCGATCAGCCAGAAGATCGCCAGGGCGACCAGATTCAGGATCAGCGTGCCGATCAGCATCAGGCGGGTGTAATACGCCAGGGTCTGCCAGGCCCGTTTTTGGTAGATGTCCGCCAGGACGCTGAAGCCCAGGCCACCCAGGATGATGCAGCCGGTGATGACGAAGGTCGTGACCGGGTCCCCGGCGAAACCCGCCAGACTGTCGGGAAACAGACTGATGCCGGCATTGTTGAATGCCGAGATGGCATGAAAGCCCGCCATCAGAAAGGCGTGTTCCAGCGTATTGGTGCGCCACCACCAGAGCGTCAGGATGAGGATGGCCGCGCCTTCGATCGCCAGGGAAAACTTCAGGACGGTCAGCGCGGTTTGGCGGATGCGCGCCACGCTGGTCTGATTGAAGGCTTCCAGGGCCAGCGCCTGGTACTTCAGGCTGACGCGTTTACCCAGCGTCAGCGAGGCGATGATGGCGAAGGTGACGAAACCGATGCCGCCCACCTGCACCAGCCCCAATACGACCGCCTGCCCCAGGTGACTGAGATCCCGGGCGGGATCGATGACCATCAGGCCGGTGACGGTCACCGACGAGGTCGCGGTGAACAACGCTTCGAATATGCTGAGGGGCCGTTGCTGCGCCGCCGGCAGCAACAGCAGCGCGGTGCCCAGCAGGATCAGGAACAGAAAGCTGCCGGCCAGGACGGCGGGCGGGCTGGCCTGCAGCTGTCCCGTATGCCGGGCATGACGGTAGGCGCGCAGGGGATGGACGGTCAGTCTGGCCATGAGGCGGCTTCAGCTCAGTTTCGGGGCGGCGCGCTTCAGTTGCTGCAGGGGGCCGAACAAGATCAGGGTGTCTTTGGCCTGCAGGACGAATTGTTCAGGGGGGCGCGGGGTGGCTGTGCCCTTGCGCTTGACCAGCAGTGCCTGGATCAGCCCCCGGGGTTCCGTGGTCAAGGCGTCGCCCAGTGTGCGTCCGGCCAGTTGTTCGCTGGCCTCGATCTCGACGACGAAGTCGCCGTTGCCCAGGGCGATGTAATCGTTGACCATCGGGTAGCTCAGCACCTGGGCGATGCGGATGCCCATTTCTTCTTCGGGGTGGATGACGCGGTTGACGCCCAGCTTGGTCAGGATCAGGTGATGGGCGCGGGACGAGGCCTTGACCCATAATTCTTTGACCCCCAAGGACTTCAAGTGCACCGTGCAGACCAGGCTGGATTGCAGGTCTTCGCCGATCGCCACCAGGACGACATCGTATTCCTGCAATCCCAGTTCGGTCAGGGCATTGCGGTCGGTCACATCGGCGATCGCAGCGCGCGTCAGCTGGTCGGCGTGCTGGTCGATCACACGGTTGTCCGCATCCACGCCCAGCACGGAATGGCCCAGGCGCATCAGTTCCAGCGAAGTGGCGGAGCCAAAGCGCCCCAATCCGATGACGGCAAACTGTCCCATAGGTTTCGACGGCCTCTCCAATAGTCAAATGGTGAAAAATCTGGTAAAAACCCTGATGGTTTTTTAAAGATTTTTGATGTCTGGATTGTGCGTTGCAGCAAACTGTGTCGCAGTTCCGGGGTTCCTTGTTTTGATCGCATGATATGACAAGTTTGCTTGATCCGCTGCTGCTGGGCGATGTGTGGTTGCGCAACCGCATCATCATGGCGCCATCCGCAGGCATCCGGCCCGCCCAGGGGCGTGTGCCCAGTGACGCCTTGCGCACATATTACGCGCAGCGAGCGGCGGCGGGGCTGATCGTGACCGAAGCGGCATCGGTGTCGCCTCTGGGGCTGGGTTATCCGAACATGCCCGGCATCTGGAATTCCGACCAGGTTCAGGGCTGGCGTCGCGTCACCGAAGCCGTCCACGAGCGCGGCGGGCGCATTTTCCTGCGTCTGTGGCATGCCGGTCGGGTATCGGACCCCGAATTCCTGTCGGGAGAAATGCCGGTGGCCCCCAGCGCCATTCCGTGTCGGGAAACCGGCGTCTGCAGCTCGGTCGATGCTGCCGGATATGTAGTGCCACGCAGCCTGCATCCGGATGAAATCCGTCGCATCGTGGCGGATTTCGATCAGGCGGCGCGCTATGCGCGGCAGGCGGAATTCGACGGGGTGGAAATCCATGCCGGCGACGGCTACTTGATCGATCAGTTCCTGCATGATGGCTCGAACCGGCGTCAGGACGAATACGGCGGGTCGATCGGCAATCGCAGCCGCTTCCTGATGGACGTCATCGACGCCTGCATCGGTGTCTGGAGCGCCGGGCGCATTGGCGTGCATCTGTCGCCCAGAGGCGATCGGCATGATATGCGGGATTCCGACCCGGTGGCGTTGTACCGCCATGTGGCGAGCGAACTGTGCAAGCGGCGACTGGCCTTCATCTGCGTGCGGGAATATCCCGGTGCCGATGCCTTGACGCCGGTGATCCGCCAGGCCTTTGGCGGGGCGCTGATCCTGAACGAGGGCTACGACCTGGAGTTGGCGCAACAGGCGGTCGAAACCCGCGAGGGCGACGCCGTGGCCTTTGGTCGGGCTTTTGTGTCGAATCCCGACCTGGTCCAGCGCCTGGCGGACGGCGTCGCGCTGCGGCCCTGTGCCGAAGCGGCATCCGTCGCCTAGTGTGCTGAAATTTATGCTGCCAGGCGGGTCTTGACCTGCGCCGACACGGCTGCCATATCGGCGCGTCCGGCCAGCGCGGTTTTCAGTTGGCCCATGATGGCGCCCATGGCGGCTCCGCCTTGCAGGCCCTTGGCTTGCACTTGCGCCACTGCGGCGTCGATGGCGGCAGCGATCTCTTCCGGGGTGGCCCCCTGGGGCAGAAACTCCTTCAGGATGTCCAGTTCGGCGCGTTCCTGATTGGCGCTGTCGGTACGTCCGGCAGAATCAAAGGCAGCGATGGACTCACGGCGCTGCTTGGCCTGCTTTTCGATGATGGCGATGATCATGGCGTCGTCAAGCTCGATGCGCTCGTCCACCATTTTCTGTTTCATGGCCGCCTGCAAGAGACGCAGCGTTCCCAGGCGCACACTGTCGTGTGCTCGCATGGCGGATTTGATGGCGTCCGAAATCTGACTGGCAAGGCCGGTGCTCATGAGTAGTGTCCTGTAGGGGTGTAAAGCGGTATTTTAGCGTTTGCGATCCGGCTGAAATCAGGCCTGTGCCGTCAGATGCGGGTAATGGGCAGTCAGGCGCCAGTCGTGCCGTTCGGTCGGCTGGCCGGCAGCATCGAAGTTCTGTTCGCTAAACAGCGTGGCGCCGTCTGCACGGATGGCGATCAGGGTCGAGCAGCGCGTGCCATAGTCGGGGCTGATGATGAAGGGGCTGCTCAACAGTTGTTCTTGATCCGCCGCCAGTCCCGTGGCCGGCAGATCGGCCCCCTGAGCCTGGGTGGTATCGCGCAGCAAGGCGAACACGGCATCGGGCGCCTGGGCCCAGCGATCGGCGGGCAGGGCATCCAATGCTGCGCGCAGGCGTTTGGCCTTGGGCCAGGGGGTATCCAGCAGATGGTTGGACAGCACGTAGCGCCCCCGCGCCAAAAGACGGGCGGTGCCGGCAGGGTCCCGGTTGCCCAGATACCAGACCTGGCGCGCATCGCCCACAATCAGATTGAAGCCAGCACAATCCTGCGCCCGCAGGGCCGAGGCCCGACTATAATCGGCAGCGCTGGTCTGGCCCAGCAGGTAGTCGCGCACCAGCACACCGCGCGACGGCGCGCCAGGCGGCGTCGGCAAGCCGGGTTCGCGATAATTGGTCAGCAGGGCAAAGCGTCCATCCGCCGCCCATCCCAGCCAGGTTCCCCCGGCGCTCAGGTCCTGGCCGGCGATGACATCAGGGCGGGCAGGCCAAGGACCCGCCGCCCGCGTGGGGCGGGCGTGAAATTCATCCCGATTGGCGGCGATCAGGACAGGCCATTGCGGATGGCCCAGCGATAAATAGGCGATGCACATGAGGCACAATATACTCGTTCGGCTGCTGGTTCTGGCAGGAGCGACGGTCTGGTCTGGTCTGGCGGCATCAGCGTCTGCAGAGCAGGCCTGGACCAGGGATCAGGTCAGCCACGGCCTGCAATCTGTGGATCGAGCCGTGACGGTGGTTTTTCAGCCTGGAAAAACGGATGCGCCGATTCCTTCCGGGGCGCGCATCACCCGTGTCTATGCCTCGCGCGACTATGCGGGGTCCGCCCAGGTTGCTACCGACTTGTGCTGGGATTCGGGGCAGGGGCCTTGCGTTTCCCTGCAGGGCAGGCATCTGACGACGCGCGCCTTCGAGGGGCGCTCGGCCCAGGCGCCCATGCTGCTCAGGCACCGCGTGCTGCGCTGGGGCAATGACAGCCCGCCCTTGTTCGTGCGCGGGACGGTGACCGTCTGGTATGTCCTGGATCCGCCTTGATCGGGTGTCGGGAAGCCTCGGGTTATACTGCTAGGCTTATTTACTTTGTAGGCTTGCGTCCGACCAATGGGCGCAGTCGCTGGCACACCGGTTTTGACACGGGGCATCATGGAAAAAAACAGCTACAGCTACGACGAATTGTTGGCGTGCGGACGCGGAGAACTCTTTGGTCCGGGCAACGCCCAATTGCCGTTGCCACCCATGTTGATGTGTGATCGCATCGTGCATATCGATGACCAGGGCGGTTCGCATGGCAAGGGCGAAATCATCGCCGAACTCGATATTCGCCCCGATCTCTGGTTTTTTGGCTGCCATTTCCAGGGCGATCCGGTGATGCCGGGCTGCCTGGGCCTGGACGCCATGTGGCAGCTGGTCGGGTTCTTCCTGGGCTGTTGCGGCGGCCAGGGGCGCGGTCGCGCCCTGGGTGTGGGCGAGGTCAAATTCACCGGCCAGGTCCTGCCGACGGCGCAGAAAGTGCGCTATCACATCGATATGAAGCGTGTCATGATGCGCAAGCTCGTCATGGGGATTGCGGACGCGCGCATGGAAGTCGACGGCCACGAAATCTACGTGGCTCATGATCTGCGGGTGGGGCTTTTCACCCGCACGGACAATTTCTAGGAGGCCCGATTATGCGTCGTGTGGTTATCACCGGCATGGGCATCGTATCCAGCCTGGGCAACAATCAGTCCGAAGTCCTCGACAGCCTGCGCACAGGCCGTTCCGGCATCACCTATCAATCCGAATACGCCAAGCAGGGACTGCGTTCCCATGTGGCGGGTTCCGTCCATTTGGATGCGCTCGAGAAGATCGACCGCAAGCTCAGCCGCTTCATGGCCGATGGCCATGCCTATGCCTGGCTGGCCATGCAGGAAGCCATCCAGGACGCCGGCCTCACGCCGGAACTGGTGTCCAATCCTCGTACCGGCCTGATCGTCGGTGCGGGTGGCGCCTCGCATTCCGCCATCAATGACGGCATCCAGGTCCTGCACGACAAGGGCGTGCGCCGCGTCGGCCCTTATATGGTCACCAAGGCCATGGCCAGCGGCGTGTCTGCCTGCCTGGCGACCGGCGCCCAGATCAAGGGCGTGAACTACTCCATCAGCTCGGCCTGCTCCACCAGCGCGCATTGCATCGGCAATGCCGTGGAACAGATTCAGTTGGGTAAACAGGACATCGTCTTTGCCGGCGGCGCCGAAGAAGAACACTGGTCCTTGTCGTTCATGTTCGATGCGATGGGGGCTTTGTCCACGCGCTACAACGACACGCCGGACCGCGCTTCGCGCACCTATGACGCGGATCGGGACGGTTTTGTGATTTCCGGCGGCGGTGGCATCGTTGTCGTCGAGGAATACGAACACGCCAAGGCCCGGGGCGCCAACATCCTGGCTGAAATCGTCGGCTATGGGGCGACGTCCGATGGCTACGACATGGTTGCACCGTCCGGCGAAGGCGCCGAACGTTGCATGCGCCAGGCCCTGGCCGGTTTCCAGGGCAAGGTCGATTACATCAACACCCACGGCACCAGCACGCCGGTGGGCGATGTCAAAGAACTGGAAGCCATCCGTGCGGTGTTCGGTGCCGACCAACCCTGGATCGCATCGACCAAGTCCTTGTCCGGTCATGCCCTGGGGGCGGCCGGCGTGAACGAGGCGGTCTACACCTTGTTGATGATGAAGCATGGCTTCGTGGCGGCATCCGCCAACATCGACACGCTGGACCCGGCAGCCGAAGGCATGAACATCCTGCGCGAAACCCTGTCCAACACCAACATCCAGACGGCCTTGTCCAATAGCTTCGGCTTTGGCGGCACCAATGCGACGCTGGTGTTTTCGCGCGCGGATCTGTAACGCCGTGCGTATTCCGGGCTAGCCCGGAAAAGCAAAAAGGCCTGCGATATATATCGCAGGCCTTTTTGCTTTCACATGGGCGTCCAGTCGTTTAGGCGCCGCTGCTGTCCGTGACCGTGTGCGCCTGCACCAGGGCATTGCGCCCGGCATACCATCCGGCCAGGGCGGTCGCCAGCCCCAGGAAGCCGATCAGCCCGGTGGCGGCCCGAAAGCTGCCGGTCCAGGCATACAGGATGCCGATCAAGAGCGGCCCGCTGGCGGCCAGCATATAACCCGTCGTCTGCGCCATGCTGGACAGGTGCGCTGCCACGTGCGCATCGCGGGAACGCAACACGATCAGCATCAGCGCCAGAGCGAACAGGCCGCCCTGGCCCAGACCCTGCACGATGGCCAGCGGCCAGATCGCCCAGGACGGTCCCAGCACCATGCCAATCAGTGCCAGTGTGGCTGTGACGGCCAGCCAGACGGCCAGACTGCGCTGGTCACGCCCCCGCGCAGCCAGTAGCGGCGTCAGCAGGCAGGACACGACCTGCAGCAGAATGGAGGCAGAGGTGATCAGGCCGGATTCGGTGCCGCTCAGGCCCCGATCGCGCAGCATGGGCGCCATCCAGCCCAGCACACAGTAGGCCAGCGCCGATTGCAGGCCCATGAATAGCGTGACCGCCCAGGCCAGACGGTCACGGCGCAACCCCCGGACTGGAAGGATGTGGGGGCCGCTGGATTGGCGGGCGCCGGCCTTCCATGCAACGGGCGCCCAGGCAAGCAGCGCCAGCAAAGCCGGGATCGACCAGATCGCCAGCCCCCAGGTCCATTGCCCCTGCAGAGCGTCGGTCAAGGGCAGGGTAGTGGCAGCCGCCAGGGCGGCCCCGCCGACCAGGCTCATGGTGTAGAGCCCCGTCATCAGCGCCGCCCGGTCAGAGAAATCCCGCTTGACCACGCTGGGCAAGAGCACATTGCCCAGGGCGATGCCTGCCCCGCCCAGCGCGGTGCCCAGGAACAGGCCGGTGGCATCCAGCACGCCGCGCAGCGCGGTGCCGATCAGAATCAACACCAGGACCAGCAGCAGCGTGCGTTCCACCCCGATGTGTCGGGCGCAGCGCGGCGCCAGCGGGGCGAAGATCCCCATGCACAGGACCGGCAGAGTGGTCAGATAGCCGACGGCGGCTGGCGTCAGCCCCAGGCCCTGGCTGATGTCCGGCAGCAACACCGCGGTGCTGGGGAATAACGGTCGCAGATTGGCAGCCAGCAGGAGCAGACTGGCCGCCATCAGCCAGCGTCCAGGCGCGGCGGATTTATCGACGTTCATGCAGGGCGGCGCCGCATGTCGGGCAGGAAAAAGGCGGCGATGCCGAGCAGGGGCAGAAAGGCGCACAAATGGTAGACGAAGGCGATGCTGGTGGCATCCGCCAGGCTGCCCAGGAGCGCTGCACCGATGCCGGCCATGCCGAAGGCCAGCCCGAAGAACAGACCGGACACCGTACCGGTTTTACCGGGCATGAGTTCCTGCGCATAGACGATGATCGCGGGGAAGGCAGAGGCGATCATGACGCCGGCGCAAAATACCAGGATCAGCGTCCATTGCAGATCGACGTAAGGCAGCGCCAGGGAAAACGGCGCGGTACCCAGGATCGAGCCCCAGATGACACGCTTTCTACCGATGCGGTCACCCACGGGGCCGCCCACCAGAGTCCCGGTGGCCACACCGGCCAGAAAGACAAACAGGGAATATTGCGCCTGCTGGATGTTCAAACCGAATCGGTCCATCAGGAAAAAGGTGAAGTAGCTGTTGAGGCCTGCCAGATAGAAGTATTTGCTGAAAATCAGCAGCAATAGAATCAACAGCGCCCCCCGGACCTGTCGAGGGGACAGGCCGTTGTCGACCTTGCTCAGGGAACTGCGTCCGCGACTGCTGGACAGGTTGGCGGCATACCAGCGGCTGACGCCCACCAGGATGCAGATTCCGGCCAGTGCCGCCAGCGACACCCAGGCCACGCTGCTCTGGCCGTGCGGCACGATCAGCAAGGCGGCCAGCAGTGGGCCGATGGAAGAGCCGATATTGCCGCCGACCTGGAAGATCGACTGGGCCAGCCCGTGATGACCGGCAGACGCCATGCGGGCTACGCGGGAGGATTCAGGATGGAATACCGAAGAACCCGCGCCCACCAGGGTAGCGGCCAGGACGACCAGCGGGAAGTTCCAGGCCTGCGAGAGCAGCAGCAGACCGCAGCAGGTGAAGCCCATGCCGATAGGCAGGGAATACGGCATCGGGCGGCGATCCGTGAAACGCCCCACCAGCGGCTGCAGCAACGAAGAGGAAAACTGAAAGGCCAGGGTGATGAAGCCGACCTGCGCAAAACTGAGATCGAACCGCCCCTGCAAGACCGGATAAATAGCCAGCAGCACCGACTGCATCATATCGTTGAGCAGGTGGGTCAGGCTGATCGCCCCCAGCACCGGATAGGCGACACCCTGGGCCGGTGGAGAGTCAGGGCGAATCAGGGGCGCTGCGGGCGCAAGCGAGTTTTTCATAAGAGATCCGGGCAGAGGCGCACCTGCCGGATTGTACGCCGGGAAGCCCAGGCCGAGACAGTGGCGTCCGGGGAGGGGGGATCGCCCATGAATCGCATATGGCGGGTATATGCCAGGGGTGATGGAGAGAGGAGGCTGCAGGAGTACGATGGCGGATTTTCCGGCTCTGCCGCCCTTTGCTGGAGTGAGTGTCGTGACGGTTCGTGTGTTTGCCTGGACAACCGCGGTGAGCCAGCGGGTGCTGCGGGGCCTGTCTCAGGTGTTTCTGCAGGCGCATGCCGGGATGGGGGGCTGTCTGTTGGCGGCGGTTGCCTGGCAATCTCTGCTGTTGGCGCTGGGCTGCTTGCTGGGCGCGCTGGCCGGTACATTGTGCGGCCAGCGCCTGGGCGCTCGGGTGGATGCCGATGATGCGGGCCTGCATGGCTATAACGGGGCCTTGGTGGGGATCGGCGTACTGACCGTCTTGCCGCCCACGGGACTGGCCTGGGCGCTGGTGATCGTCCTATCCTGTCTGGCGACGTGGCTGGCTCAGGCATGGCGCCGTCATCTGCCGGTATCGCCCTATACGGCTCCCTTCGTCCTGATGATCTGGTTGCTGCAGGCCTTGATACCCTTGACGGGCTGGCTGACGGCGGATGTCGTGCCGCCGGGTCTGCCGGCGGATGGGTGGGGTGGCGTGGCGAACGCGGTATTGCGGGGTGTCGGCCAAGTCATGTTCCTGGCGGATCCCTGGGCTGGTGCCGTGTGTCTGCTAGGCTTGGCGTTGGCAGGCCCGCGTGTCCTTATCCGGGCGCTGCTGGCCAGCGCGGCGGCGTCTGGCCTGGCCTGGGCGGGCGGTTTTCCCGACGAGGCAGTGCTGCTGGGGCTGTATGGTTTCAATGCCGTCCTGCTGGTAGAAGCCGTGCATCAGGCGCTTCCCGGTCGGTTTTCCGCCCTCTGTCTGGGGGTGTGCGCGAGCCTGCTGTTCATGCGGGCATTCCAGTGGCTGGATTTGCCGCCCTTGACTGCGCCGTTCGTTCTGGCCACCTGGTTGACCTGCGGTGTGTATCGCGTGCGCCGGTAAGCCACAGGGCGGCTCGCAGGGCCGCCCTGTGAGGGTCCTCAGGTTTGAGCCACGGCTTCTTGTCCCAGGGCGACGGGCCTTGGCTGGATATCGGGTCGCGCCTGCAGCGCTGCCAGGAACCGCCAGACGAACAGCAATGTGATCAGCAGCAGTCCTGGGTAGCCCAGCCCCGCCAGCACATAGGGGATGGTGGGATCGCCCAGAGCCACGGATTCCAGATTGAAGCTCAGCAATCCCAGGGTGATGATGGCGCCGAAGATCCACATGCCCATCAGCCACAGACTGGCTTCGCTGCCGCGCAGGGTAGACCGCCAGCCGGTCAGGGGCGCCGTTCTGGCGCGGACAGGCAGGTCACGCGCTGCGGTCGAACTCTGCCGCAGGCCGAGGGTCAACAGATCGTAGACCAGCAGGCCGGCCCCTACGGCGAAGACCAGACCGAACAGCGGGATCAGGACCTTGAAGAACTGCATGGCTGGGAAGATCTGTCCGCCAAACCAGCTCAGCCCCATCGAACGGTATAGAAATACCTGGACCGTGCCGCCGATGGCAAAAGCGAAGGCGATGCCCAGCATGCCGGTCAGCACCAGCCAGAAGGCGACCCGTCCCAGGCGTTGGTCGAATTCCTTGACGCCGCGCAGCAGTGGCACGGCGTAGTAGGCCGCGGCAATACCCAACATGCCGAAGGTGCCGAACATGGCCAGGTGGGCATGGCTGGGCGTCACCCAGGTGCCGTGCGACCAGACATTGGTCAAGGCAAAGGTCATGGTAAAGCCCAGGATGCCGGCGCCGACCTGTTCCAACACCACCGAGCCCAGGATGAAATAGAAGGCCGGTGCGTTTTCAAGCGGGCGCTTGTCCTGGTGGGCGTCCAGATAGATGTGCCAGAAGCAGAACACCAGGGGCAAGGGTTCCAGGGCGCTGAACAGGGATCCCCAGAACTGCCAGAATTCGGGTGTGCCGATCCAGAAATAATGGTGCGCATTGCCGATCAGGCCCGACAGCCACACCATGGCGACACCCCAGAACACGGCGTAGCCGACTGCTTTGACTTCCGCCCTGAACATCAACACCAGCAGGAAACCTACCAGGCTGATGTGGATGACTTCCCAGACGCCTTCCACCCAGTAGTGCACGACATACCAGCGGAAATATTCCTGCATATCCAGACGGTCGATGAAAAATACGCCGAACAGCCAGACGAAGGTCAGAGCGGTGACGCCGATCGCCAGCCCCCAGTGGATTTCGTTCCAGTCACGACGCGGCGGAAAGGTGCGCAATACGACGTAGGCCAGGATGGCGAAGCCGATGAAAATCACGATATCGGCGGTGCGGCCTGCTTCTAGATATTCCAGTCCTTCCTGCAGCCAGGGCTGGCCTATCCACCAGCCGGCTATGCCATCCGCAGCCAGAGCCTGGGTGGCTACATTCCAGACGGTGACCGCGATCAAGGCGTAGAACAGAATGTGAATCAGCCAGGGGGCGGCCAGTTCACGGCGCGATAGCAAAGGGCCGACGAACAGGATGGTGCCGATAAAACCGGACAAGATCCAGAGTATTCCCAGATTGGTGTGTTCCGCCCGCAGGATATTGAAATTGGCAATGCCGGCGAGCAATGCAGGATCCGCGTGCTGGATGGCGATCAGCAGGCCGAACAGCATCTGGAACAGAAACAGGACCAGCATCAGCAGGAAGAATCGCAGACTCAGGCGCTGCGTGCGGTATTCGATCTTGATCATGATGGCTTCCCCGTCAAAGGCTGCGCAGATAGGCCACGATGGCCTTCATGTCGGACTCGTTGATCAGCGTGCTGTCATAAGGCGGCATCACGTGGGGCGGATAACCCGCCACCAGTTTGGCGTCGGGCTGGCGGATCGATTCGATCAGATAATTGTCATCCGCCGTCACCGAGGTGCCGTCCGCCAGTGCGACCGTGGAGTCGCTCAGACCGCCCCAGCCCGGTCCCACCAGGCGGTTCTGATCGGTCGCGTGACAGGCGACGCAGCCCAGCTCCCCGACCAGCCTTTTACCCAGCGCGACAGGGTCCTGAGCGTCGGCAGCGGCAGCGGCGGGGGCCGGCGCCGATGTCGGACCAGCAGCGGCGGCTGCGGCCACTGATTGCGCCGGGGCGGGCAGGCGCCGGTCGGTGTGCGGTTTCGGCGGCCAGCCTTCGGTGTTCATGGCGGAGGTATATTTCAGAAACGCCATCAGGGCTGTGATTTCGGACGCCTGTAGCGGCAGGTTGGGCATCAACGTGTGCCGGCCCCCGCGTTGCTGCACGCGCTCGGCGGCCCCTGGATAGCGGGTCAGGTATTCCTGCGGATCCGCTGTGCCCGCTTCTTTCTGGACCGTGGCGTTTTGCAGCTGCACCTGAATTGCGGTCGCCGTCGGCCAGCCCGCCGCCGAGGGCAGGAACGCCGCCAGCCATGCCGGCCCCGCGTCTGCATAGATGCGCGTCAGATCCGGGCCGAAGTAGGCTCCGTTACCCACGATGGTGTGGCAGCCCATGCAGTTATAGGCCTGAAAGACGCGTTTCCCCTGGACGGCATCGGCTTCGCCGTAATGGATGAGTGTGGGCAGGGCCTGCTGGCGCGATGGCAGGAATGACCACAGGGAAAGAATCAGGAAAATCGCCAGCATCAGGGCCAGGATGGCCAGCGCCGTGCGGCGTTTGGCGGTTTCCCGGCAGTCGGTTCCGTTCAGGCAGCTCATGAGCGTTTCTCCCCGGAAGAGGCGTCAGGAGCCGTTTCCTGTCGGCCCTGGCTGTCATGCAGGAACAAGGTGCGCAGACTGCCCAGGAAGGCATAGAAGACGTAGACCGCCAGGCAGTATCCCAGGATGAAATACAGCCACCAAAGGGCCGGGGATTCCGGCCAATATTCAAAGTCTCGCCAATAGGGCCAGGACAACAGAACACTGACCAGACTGGCCAGTGCGGATAAGACCAGATCAATGATGCGCTGCGCCATGTCTTCCTCCCCGATCGGGCTGATGGTCGGGCTAGTCTAGAAAGGTGGGCGAGGGGAAACGCAGATGCCCTTACTGGCGGCTTGGGGAATGCGCGCTACAGAACGAGCCCGGTTTGCAACAGACGTTGATTTTTAATATTGCATTGCAATGTCAGTTGCCGAGCCACGAGGAAGAGGGAAGTGCGGCACGACTGTGCACGCCGACATGGGATTATCGCAGATGAGAAATCATCACCTTGATTCGAATCAAGTCTGCAAGGAAACAGGGATTTTCCATTAGTCTGAGCATTCCAGAGGCGGGCGCACGCCGTATCCTGGACGGCGGATCACTCGATGTTCTGCGCCTGCTCGCGCATCTGCTCGATCAGCAGCTTCAGGTCGATGGCGGCCTGGGTCACAGTCAGGGCGGCGGCTTTGGAACCCAGGGTATTGGCTTCGCGATTCATTTCCTGGAACAGGAAGTCCAGGCGCTTGCCGCTGCCGCGCGTCGCCGAGGCATGGGCGCCGTTCAGGATATCGCGCAGTTCCTGCAGGTGCGAACGCAAGCGGGTGATTTCCTCGGCCACATCCACGCGCAGCCCGAACAGACTGGCTTCCTGGGCGATGCGGGCGGTCAGTTCGGCGCCGCTGATGGCGGAAAACCCTTCCGGACTGGCCGCCAGCAGAGCTTCGCGCAGCCGCTGGGCGATGCGGTCCTGATGCTGCCGCACCAGCTCGGGCAGCTCGGCCTGCACACGGTCCACAATGTCCGTGATGTCCTCGGCCATCTGCAGCATGGCCTGGGCCAGGCGGGCGCCTTCGCGTTCGCGGGCGGCCTGGAATTCCTTGAGAGCCTGGGTACAGGCCTGTTCGCACAGCGGTTGCCAGATTGCCGCATCCAGACCGCTGCGGGCCAGGCCTTCACGGGGCAGTTCGGCCAGGGTCGGGGCAGGCAGATCGGGGATATGGCGGCGCGCCCAGGCCAGTTGCCCGGCCAACGCCTGGACGGCGGCCTCGTCAAAGGGGCGCAGCGCATCTCGTTCAACGACGCTGTAGCTGAGCTTGATTTCGACCTTGCCACGCAGGGCATGGCGATTGACCAGCTCGCGCACGGCGCCTTCGGCGAAGCGCAGGTCCTCGGGGATCCGCAGGTTCAGGTCCAGAAAGCGGTTGTTGACGCTGCGCACTTCGGCGGCCAGGACACCCTGTTCGGCTTCCAGGCGGCTGGCGCCATAGGCAGTCATGCTACGGATCATCGGGGCGCTCTCGGGATTCTCTACAATAAGGGCGTCATTGTAGTCTGCTCCTTCAGCCTGGAAATCCACTCATGTCCGAATCCCCTCTATCCGTCTCCGCTGCCCGCCCCTCCGGGCGAGCGGCCAACGCTCTGCGTCCGGTTCAGCTGCTGACCGGCTATACGCGCCATGCCGAAGGGTCCGTGCTGGCTTGTATGGGCGATACCCGCGTGCTGTGTACCGCCAGCGTGCTGGAAAAAGTACCGCCGTTCCTGAAGGGCAAAGGCCAGGGCTGGGTGACGGCGGAATACGGCATGCTGCCGCGCGCCACGCACACCCGCGGCGAACGCGAGGCCGCCCGGGGCAAGCAAAGCGGGCGCACTCAGGAAATCCAGCGCTTGATCGGTCGCAGTCTGCGGGCGGTGTTCGATCTGCAGGCGCTGGGGGAACGTTCCCTGCACCTGGATTGCGACGTCCTGCAGGCCGATGGCGGCACGCGTTGCGCCAGCATCACCGGCGCCTGGCTGGCGGCGGCGCTGGCGGTGCGCGGCCTGCAGGCGCGCGGCTTATTGACGGCCAATCCTTTGCGCGGTCAGGTGGCGGCGGTCTCGGTGGGGCTGATCGGCGAAGCGGCTGTCCTGGATCTGGACTACGCCGAGGACTCGCAGTGCGATACCGACATGAATGTCGTCATGACCGGCGCCGGGGATTTCGTCGAAGTCCAGGGTACGGGCGAGGGCGGCAGTTTCCGGCGTCAACAGCTGGATGCCTTGCTGGATCTGGCCGATGGCGGGATCCGCCAACTGATCCAGGCCCAGTCCCTGGCCCTGGAGTCCGCGTCATGAAGCGCGTCGTCCTGGCGTCCAATAACCCCGGCAAACTCAAGGAATTTTCAGCCAGCCTGGCAGCGGCAGGGATCGACATGGTGCCCCAGGGCGCGCTGGGGGTCCCCGAGGCCGAAGAGCCGTTTGGCACCTTTGTGGAAAATGCTCTGGCCAAGGCGCGGCATGCCAGCCAAAGCACCGGCCTGCCCGCGCTGGCCGATGATTCCGGGCTGTGCGTCCGGGCCCTGGGCGGCGCGCCTGGCGTGCAATCGGCTCGATATGCCGCATCCGCCGATGGCACGCGCTCGGATGCGGCGAACAATGCGCGCCTGGTGGCCGATCTGGCAAACCAGCCGGACCGGCGCGGCTGCTACGTTGCCGTGCTGGTCTACATCCGCAGCGCCGACGATCCGCGTCCCATCGTCGTCGAGGGCAGCTGGGACGGCGAAATCCTGATGGCGCCCAGAGGCGCCAATGGCTTTGGCTACGATCCGTATTTTTATCTGCCCGATCTGGGCATGACGGCGGCTGAACTGCCGCTGGAACAGAAAAACCGGCTCAGTCACCGCGCGCGCGCGCTGCGCCAGTTGCTGCAGGCTTTGCGCAGCGAATACGGCGACTTGCCCTGCTGAAGGTGCTTCCATGAAAAAACTTGTCCGTGTACCGCAGGCCGAGCCAGCCAGCGATGGCCGTCCCGGCGTGCGAGGCCGGCCCGGTCTGGCGGCCTTGCCGCCGCTGTCCATTTATATCCACGTGCCCTGGTGCGTGCACAAATGTCCGTACTGCGATTTCAATTCGCACGAGCGCAACGGAGACATCCCGGAACAGGCCTATTTGCAGGCGCTGCAGGCAGATCTGGAACAAGCGCTGCCCGATGTCTGGGGGCGACAGGTGTCCACGGTATTTTTCGGCGGCGGCACCCCCAGCCTGCTGTCCGCCGATGCGGTAGACCAGATCATCAGCCTGCTGCGCGCGACGCTCAGCCTGCCGCCGGATGCGGAAATCACGCTGGAGGCCAATCCCGGCACGGCCGAGGCGGCCCGTTTCCAGGGCTATGCCAAGGCCGGCGTGAATCGCATTTCGCTGGGCATTCAAAGCTTCGACGATGACAAATTGAAGCGCCTGGGGCGCATTCACGATGCCGCTCAGGCCAAGGCGGCGATCGAGATGGCGCAGCGCGCCGTGGACCGTGTGAACCTGGATCTGATGTTCGCCTTGCCGCAGCAGACGTTGACCCAATGTGAACAGGACGTGCGCGAGGCGCTGGCGTTCGAGACCGGGCATCTGTCGCTGTATCACCTGACGCTGGAACCCAATACCGTATTCGCCAAATATCCGCCGCGACTGCCCGACGACGAACAGAGCGCGGTCATGCAGGATAGGGTGGCGGCCTTGGCCGAGGCCGCCGGATTCGAGCGCTACGAGGTATCCGCCTATGCGCGGCCCGGCCAGGTCTGCCAGCACAACATGAATTATTGGCAGTTCGGCGACTATCTGGGCATAGGGCCAGGCGCACATTCCAAGATTTCTTTTCAGAATCGCATCATTCGTCAGGCCCGTGCGCGCATGCCCGACGCCTGGATGCGCCTGGCTCAGGAACGCCAGGGCAAGCACATCGTCGAGCAGCGCGAACTCAATCATGGGGATCTGGGCTTTGAGTTCATGCTCAATGCCTTGCGATTGAAGCAGGGGGTCGAAGGCGGGCTGTTCATCGAACGCACCGGCCTGTCCTTGATGGCCATCTTGCCGGCCATGCGCCGCGCGGTGGATCGGGGCTTGCTGCAGCCGGGGCTGGACCGCGTGCAGGCCACTTCTCAGGGTTGGCGCTTTTTGAATGATTTGCAAATGGAATTTTTGCCCTGATGCGGTGCATCCTGTTTTAAAATGTGCACCAATTTGGTGCGTTTCGCCGTTGAATCAGGATCCTGCGCCTGGCTGGCGCGGGCAGCAGCGACGGCTCGCACGGTGCTCGATAGTTGGCACGGCATTTGCTTTATGAAAAACCGACGACGCCTCGCACCGTCGCACATGGCAAAGCCCCCGGGCTTGCATCCTTTTTATTTTTTGGCGCAGGAGCCCGTATGTCCACCCCTGAAAACGTCGTCCAGATGATTGTCGATCGCGAAGTCGCGTTCGTGGATTTCCGCTTTACCGATACCTTGGGCCGTGAGCACCACCTGACGGTGCCCGCCGGCCTGGTGGACGAAGACCGCATGGAATCCGGCGTGGCCTTCGACGGCTCTTCGCTGCCCGGCTGGAAGGGCATCGAAGCCTCGGACATGATTCTGGTCCCGGATGCCGCCACCGCCCGCATGGATCCCTTCCGCGAGGAAAGCACGCTGATCCTGACCTGCGATGTGGTCGAGCCTTCCGACCTGAAGGGCTATGACCGCGACCCGCGTTCCCTGGCGCGCCGCGCGGAAGCCTATCTGAAATCCAGCGGTCTGGGCGATACCGCCTATTTCGGCCCGGAACCCGAATTCTTCGTCTTTGACGGCATCAGCTGGAATTCCGATATGGCGGGCAGCTTCGTCAAGATCCATTCCAACGAAGGCGCCTGGTCCAATGCGGACGATGCCAACGGCACCAACCAAGGCTATCGGCCCGCCGTCAAGGGCGGCTACGTGCCCGTGCCGCCCATCGATTCTTTCGCCGACATGCGCTCCGAAATGTGCTTGTTGATGGAACAGATGGGCGTACCCGTCGAGATCCACCACCACGAGGTCGGCAACTGCGGCCAGCTGGAAATCGGCACCCGCTTTTCCACGCTGGTGCAGCGCGCCGACTGGACGCAGATCATGAAATACGTGATCCGCAACGTCGCCCACGTTTATGGCAAGACAGCGACCTTCATGCCCAAACCCGTCGTCGGCGATAACGGCTCGGGCATGCACGTGCACCAGTCGATCTGGAAGGACGGCCAGAACCTGTTTGCGGGCAACGGTTACGGCGGCCTGTCGGAATTCGCGCTGTACTACATCGGCGGCATCATCCATCATGCCCGCGCCCTGAACGCCCTGACCAATCCGGGCACGAATTCCTACAAGCGCCTGGTGCCGCACTACGAAGCCCCCGTAAAGCTGGCGTATTCGGCCCGCAACCGTTCGGCCTCGATCCGCATCCCCTACGTCAGCAATCCCAAGGCCCGCCGGGTGGAAGCCCGCTTCCCGGATCCTCTGGCCAATCCCTATCTGGCGTTTTCGGCGCTGATGATGGCGGGTCTGGACGGCGTGCAGAACAAGATCCACCCGGGCGACCCGGCAGATAAAAACCTGTACGATCTGCCGCCCGAAGAAGACGCCAAGATCCCGACCGTCTGCTCCTCGCTGGAACAAGCCCTGGAAGCCCTGGACCGCGACCGTGAATTCCTGACGCGCGGCGGTGTCTTCAGCAACGACTTGCTGGATGCCTACCTGCACCTGAAGGAAAGCGAACTCAATCGCCTGCGCGTGACGCCGCATCCCGTCGAGTTCGACATGTACTACGCCCTGTAAAAGGCCGTCCCCATGGATCCGTCCGGCTTCGAGCTGCTGCAAACGGCGGTGCTGTTGCTGGACGAATCCGAACGGATTGTGTACGCCAACAGCGCCGCCGAGGAACTGCTGGGGGCGTCCAGGCGGCAGCTGGTCGGGCAAAGTCCGGCGATCTTTCTCGGCGGCCTGACCAGCGTTTTGAAGACTCCGCTGTCGGGGCAGCCTTGGGCCTGGCTGCTGGAAATTCCGGTGCATCAGGCGGCCCGTTTCGACGACCAGCAGCAGGCGCTGGCCGATCAGGCCGCGCAACGCGAAACGCTGCGCAATCTGGCCCACGAGGTTCGCAATCCCCTGACCGGTCTGCGCGTGGCCGCGCAGTTGCTGGAGATGGAATTGGCCGACCGCAACCTGCAGGATTACACCCGGGTCATCATCGAAGAAGCCGATCGCCTGGCCAATCTGGTCGCCAGGCTGGTGTCGCCCCAGCGGCAGGACATCGAACCGCACTGCTTCAATGTGCACGAGATCTGCGAGCGGGCGCTGGCCCTGATCGAGCTGGAATTCGGCCAGCGGCTGACGCTGGTGCGCGATTACGATACCTCGGTGCCCGACATCGTCGCCGACCGCGACCGCCTGTTGCAAGCGCTGCTGAACGTGGTGCGCAACGGGGCGCAGGCCTTGACCGAGGCTGCGGATCTGTCCGCGCCTGTGCTGCAACTGCGCACGCGCATCGTGCACCAGCCAGTGCTGTTGCGCACCCCGCATCGCATGGGGCTGATGATCACGGTGATCGACAACGGCCCCGGCGTGCCCGAAGCCTTGCAAAACAAGCTCTTTCATCCCCTGGTGACGGGTCGCGCCCAGGGCACGGGGCTGGGGCTGAATCTGGCCCAGGCCTGCCTGCAACTGCATGGCGGCGTACTGGAATTCGATTCGCGGCCGGGTCATACCGAATTCCGTCTGCTGCTGCCTCTGGAGACGCCATGAAGCCTGTCTGGGTCCTGGATGACGAGCCCGGCATGCGCTGGGTGCTGGAACGCGCCCTGGGCAAGGCAGGCTGGGAGCCGCACTGCTTTGCCGACGGTGCAGCCCTGCTGGCGGCCCTGGACGATCTGGATGACCTGCAAGACCCGAAGCGTCCCGTCGTGCTGCTATCCGACGTCCGGATGCCAGGGATGGACGGCTTCGAGGTTCTGGCCGGAATTCGCGCCCGTCTGCCGGATCTGCCGGTCATTCTGATGACGGCCTATACCGATCTGGACACCACCGTCGCCGCATTTTCCCAGGGCGCTTTCGATTATCTGGCCAAGCCCTTTGATATCCAGGCGGCTATGGATTTGATCAGCCGCGCGGCGCAGGCGGCGAGGGACTCGACGACCGTCCCGTCCGCGCCTGAACAGGAAGCCGGTAGCCCGGTGGTGTCGGCGGACATCGAGCGCACGGAAGAAAGCGGCATGCTGCTTTCGCATTCGCCAGCCATGCAGGAAGTTTTTCGCGCCATCGGACGCCTGGCCCAGTCCAGCGTCACGGTGCTCATTACCGGCGAATCGGGCACCGGCAAAGAACTGGTGGCAAGAGCCTTGCACCAGCACAGCCGGCGCGCGGCTGGGCCATTCGTGGCGGTCAATGCCGCGGCGATTCCGCGCGATCTGCTGGAAGCCGAGCTGTTCGGCCACGAGCGTGGCGCTTTTACCGGCGCCGTCCAGATGCGCAAGGGCCGCTTCGAAGAGGCCGATGGCGGCACACTGTTTCTGGATGAGATCGGCGATATGCCCGCCGAGCTGCAGACGCGCCTGCTGCGTGTGTTGGCGGAAAACAGCTTTTACCGGGTAGGGGGCAGCCGTGCCATTCAGGTCGACGTCCGCATCGTGGCAGCCACGCACCAGCCCCTGGAAGACCGCGTGCAGGCCGGCCTGTTTCGCGCCGATCTGTTCCATCGCCTGAACGTCATCCGTTTGCGTCTGCCGGCCCTGCGGGCGCGGCGCGAAGACATCGAGACGCTGGCACGCCATTTTCTGGCGCGCAGCGCAGCCCAGCTGGGTGTGCCTGTGCGCACGCTCGACCCTGACGCCCTGCGGGCCCTGCAGCAGTTCGACTATCCCGGCAATATCCGCCAGCTGGAAAATATCTGCCAATGGCTGACCGTCATGACCGCCAGCCCCCAGGTGCACGCCCAGGACCTGCCGCCGGACATCCACGCGGACGGCGGCGCCCCTGGGGGGCGGTCAGACGCGGAGCCGCAAAATGACTGGCAGGCTGCTCTGGCCCACGAGGTTAGGCTCCGTTTGCAGCGGCAGGACCTTGATCTGACGGATGTCTTGCGGCAGGATTTTGAACGCGTGCTATTGCGCCAGGCCTTGGCGCTGGCGGGCGGGCAACGGGGACGGGCGGCGCTGATGCTGGGGATAGGCCGCAATACGCTGACGCGCAAATGCCAGGAATTGGGGCTGGATCCTCAGGAACCGCCGGGCGCCTGAGAAACAGCGTTCAGCCGGCTGCGGTCAGGCGGCGGCGCAGGCCGCAGGCGCGCCGCGCAGGCAGGCCTGGGTGCGTTGGGCCAGCAGCGCCTCGCGGCGGACGAAGGCCGATATTTCCGGGCTGACCGGATGATGATAGGTGTCGTAAGGGGTCGCCCATTGGATCAGGTGGCCTTGTTGCAGGATGCCGATCCTGTCGGCGACGGCAAAGGCTTCGGCCTGATTGTGGGTGACCACCAGCGCAGTGCTGCCGGCGGCCTTCAGCAGATCGCGCAGCTCGAACGCCAGTCGTTCCCGCGCATCGACGTCCAGATTCGAAAACGGCTCGTCCAGCAGCAGCAGGGCGGGGGCGGGCGCCAGCGCCCGGGCCAGCGCGACGCGCTGTTGCTGACCGCCGGATAGCTCGTGCGGATAGCGCTTGTCCAGGCCGCTCATGCCGACCAGAGCCAGCATGTCGTGGATACGCTGCCGCCGTTCGTGACTGGACTGGCGGCGCAGGCCAAAGCCCACGTTGTCGGCGATGTTCAGATGGGGAAACAGCGCATAGTCCTGGAACATCATGCCCACGCGCCGGAATTCAGGCGCCATGCAGCATTTCTGATCGGACAGCAGGCAGCCGTCCAGGCGGATCGTTCCGGCGTCCAGCGGTTCGAAGCCGGCGATGGCCCTGAGCACACTGGTCTTGCCGCACCCCGAGGCGCCCAACAGGCAGGCGATCTCGCCGCTGTCCAGAGACAGATTCAGATCTCGCAGGACGGTGTTGCGACCGTGATCTGTGGCGTAGCTCAGAGAGATGTGATCAAGTTCCAGCATATCGTGGTTTCTCAGGCGTTCGGGCGGTCAAGCAGCCGGGCCAGGATAAGGACAGGGATCAGGCCCGCGGCGACGATGCCCAGCGCCGCGATGGCGCCTTCTTCGTAAGACCCCCGGGCTGCTTCACCATATAACCAGGTGGCGAGCGTGTCAAAGTTTAAAGGGCGCAGCAGCAAGGTGGCCGGCAGCTCTTTCATGGCATCGACGAACACCAGCAATGCCGAGGCGATCAGGGCCGGGCGCAGCAGCGGCAGGTGCACGCGTCTCAAGGTGCCATGCACATTTTCGCCCAGCAGGCGGGCGGCCTGCTCAAAAGAAGGGGGAATCCGATCCAGCCCGGATTCCAGCGTTCCTACCGGGATGGTCAGAAAACGGATCACATAGGCCAGCGTCAGCGCGACGGGCGTGCCCAGCAAAATCAGGCCGACAGGGTCCTGACCCATGACGGTGCGCAGCCAGGCCAGGCCGTGTTCAGCCGCCATGATCGGAAACAGCAGCCCGATGGCCAGGACGGTGCCGGGCAGGGCGTAGCCCAGGGTCGCCAATCGGGGAAAGGCCCGCAGCCAGGCCGGGACGCGGTGCATAATGCGCCGGCTCCAGACCACGATCAGGCCGATTGCCAGGGCGGCGATCGTGGCCAACGCGGACACGCTGACGGTTTGCCAGGCCGCGTTCAGCAAAGCGGATGAGGGCCATAGCCCGGATCCCAGACGTTCCAGCGTCAGCGCCAGCAAATATCCTGCCGGCGCGACAAAGCCGATCAGGATCGGCACCAGGCAGAGCACGGTGGCCAGCCATCCGGCTGAACCGTGCAGCCGGCGCGGGTGGATGGCGGCGCTACGTCGGCTGCCCGTGTAGCGCAGATGGCGGCGACCGTGGCGCTCGATGGCGATCAGCGCCGTCACCAGCGCGAGCGCAACCAGCGCGATCTGCGCGGCGCCGGCCAGATCGGATCGCGTGACCCAGGTGGTGTAGATCGCCACCGTCAGGGTCTGGACGCCCAGAAATTCGGATGCGCCGATGTCATTCAGAGTTTCCAGCAGCACCAGGCACAGGCCGACGGCGATGGCCGGTCTGGCCATGGGCAGGGCCACACGCCAGAACGCTGCCCAGGGGCCATGACCCAGCAGGCGGGCGGCTTCCATCAGATGCGCCGCCTGATTGGCGAACATGCTGCGCGTCGTCAGATAGACGTAGGGATACAGGACAAACGCCAGCAACACGCTGGCCCCGGCCAGGCCGCGCACATCGGGCAGGCGGAATTCTCGCGGGCTGGAATAGCCCAGCAGGCCGCGGATGGCTTCCTGGACAGGACCGATGGGGTGCAAAATATCCAGGTAGGCGTAGGCGACGATATAGGTCGGCACGGCCAGCGGCAGCAACAGCCCCCAGGACAGCAGGGCGCGCCCAGGGAAATCATGGGCGGTCACCAGCCATGCGGCGCCTACACCCAAGGCGCCGGCCAGCAAGCCGACACCGGCCAGCAGGGTCAGGGTCTGAGCCAAGGCATCGGGCAACACGAACTGCAGCAGATGGCTCCAGTGTTCGCTGCCGCCCTGGGTGGCCTGGCCGACCAGCGCCAGGATCGGCGCCAGAACGGCCAGGGCGGCCACCAGCATGCCGGCATGCCATGGCCAAGACCTGATGTCGACTGCCGGCATCGCGGATGCCTACTGGTTCAGACCAGCGCGATCAACCAATTCGCTGGCTTGTTTGCGGTGACGGGCGATTTCGCCCAGCGGCAGGGTATCGATGTGCAAGGGGCCGAAGCTCTCGACGGTCGGGTCCAGCTTGACGCCTGCCTTGACCGGGTATTCGTAGTTGGCTTGGGCATAGAGGCTCTGCGCCTTGTCGGATACCAGGTATTCCAGCAGTTGAACGGCTTGCGTGCGATTGGGGGCATGCTGCGCCACCGATGCGCCGGAAATATTGACGTGGGTGCCTTGAGACGCCTTGAACGTCGGGCGGATGACGCGGATCGCGTCGCCCCAGCGGCGGGCATCGGTACCGGGCTCGGCATTCTTCATGCGACCGACATAATAGGCATTGGCGATGCCGACATCGCAGATCCCGCCCAGAATGTCGCGTGCCACATCGCGGTCGCCGCCGGTGGCCGCGCGCCCCAGATTGGCCTTCACACCCCGCAGCCATTGTTCGGTCGCCTCTGCGCCGTCATGGGCGATCATGGCAGCGATCATGGCCGTGTTGTAGGGATGTTGGCCGGAACGGATGCAGACCTTGCCCTTCCAGCGCGGATCGGCAAAGTCTTCATAGTTCATGGCCTGGATGTCCAGGTCTTTAGCGACATAGGCGACCCGGTCGCGCAGCGACAGGGTGAACCACTTGCCATCGGCACCCCGCAGGTGGGCGGGGATGGCGGATTCCAGGGCGGCGGACTGCACGGGCTGCGTGACGCCCCCATCGACCAGGTCCAGCAGATTGCCGATGTCCACCGTCATCAGGACGTCCGCCGGGGATTGTGCGCCTTCCGTGCGCACTCGCTCCAACAGGCCGTCCTTGACGAATACCGTATTGACCTTGACGCCTGTGTCCTGGGTAAAGGCGGCCAGCAGGGGTTCGATCAGTTTGGGCTCGCGCGTGGTATACAGATTGACTTCAGCCGCCATGGCCGCGCTGCCTGCCAGCAAGGGCAGTGCGACAGCCCACAGGGATAGGCGGCGAGCAAGGGCGGACGGATTGAAGCGATGCGTCATGGTCGTGGTTCCGTGAATTGGATACAATGAATGATAATGATTCTCAAAATCAGCACGAAAATTTAGCATGTCGAAGGGCCGAAAGCAAGCGCACCACGCTACAATGCCCTAAAAACAACCGCCGTTGCCCGCTGTCGGCCCATGATCTTGCGCCAGATCAAGAAACCTCCCGCCTATACGGGGTTATCCTGGTTTTTGACAGCCTGCGCTGTACCATTTCCATTCCTCTGAATTCCACTCGACCTTTCTCATGGCCGCTTTTCTTTCCGAACATGTCCTCAGCGTGCATCACTGGAATGACACGCTGTTTTCCTTCAAGACCACCCGTGATCCCGGTCTGCGTTTTCACAACGGTCATTTCGTCATGCTCGGCCTTGAAGTCGAAGGCAAGCCGTTGATGCGCGCCTACAGCATCGCCAGCGCCAACCACGAGGAAAACCTGGAATTCTTCAGCATCAAGGTCCCCAACGGTCCGCTGACGTCCCGGCTGCAGCATCTGCAACCCGGCGATGCCGTGCTGGTCAGCAAGAAACCGGTCGGCACCCTGGTCGTGGACGATCTGAAGCCGGGCCGCCATCTGTATTTGTTCGCGACCGGCACGGGCCTGGCGCCCTTCATGAGCATCATCAAGGATCCCGACGTCTACGACCGCTTCGACAAGGTCATCCTGATGCACGGGGTGCGCTTCATCAGCGAACTGGCCTATGCGGACTACATTACGCGCGAACTGCCGCAGGATGAATTCCTGGGCGAACTGGTGCGGGACAAGCTGATTTACTATCCCAGCGTGACCCGCGAACCCCACGAACACCAGGGGCGCTTGACGACGCTGGTGGAAAGCGGTCAGCTTTTCCAGGATATCGGCCTGCCGCCGTTGGACCCCGCCACCGATCGCGCCATGATTTGCGGCAGCCCCGCCATGCTGGCCGATATCCGGGCCATGCTCGATGCGCGCGGCTTCGTCGTCTCTCCTGGCGTCGGCGAACCCGGTGATTACGTGTTCGAGCGCGCCTTTGCCGAAAAATAATCCCACTTTTATTTTTTGCTATTGATCAGTAAACTCTGATAGTTATAAAACTCACTCAGGGAAGTCCATCATGAGCAAGACCATCATCCACTCCGACGCTGCGCCGGCCGCCGTGGGTCCGTACTCTCAGGCAGTCGCCACCACGTCGGGCCGCCTGGTCTTCCTGTCGGGGCAGATCGGGCTGGAACCCGGCACCGGCGAACTGGTCTCGGAAAACTTCGAAGGCCAGGTGCGCCAGTCTTTCGCCAATATGCAGGCAGTCATCGAGGCCGCTGGCGGTTCTTTGGACAACATCGTCAAACTGACCTTGTTCCTGACGGACCTCAGCAAATTCGCCAGCGCCAACGCCATCATGGCGGAAATCATTCCCCAGCCCTATCCGGCGCGCTCCACTCTCGGAGTCGCCAGCCTGCCCAAGGGCGCCCAGTTCGAAGTCGAGGCCATTCTGGCGCTTTGATTGCGTCTCCCGGATCGCCGTCATGGCTTCGGTCGGCGCTACCCGGGCGCCCAAGCGCTCGGGACAGCCATCCGCCAGTACACAGGCACGCCTGTTCGAACGCCTGGGCCTGCGCTCACCAGCGGATTTCATCGTCCATCTGCCGTTGCGCTACGAGGACGAAACCCGCGTCACGCCCATCGCCCAGGCCAGGCCGGGGGTCTATGCCTTGTTCGAGGGCGATGTCCTCGACAGCGACATCCGGCTCAGACCGCGTCGTGAACTGTATGCCACGCTGGCCGACGAGACTGGTCAGTTGCAGTTGCGCTGGCTGCATGTCTATCCTGGGCAGCAGGCGCGGCTGCGGGCCGGGCGCCGCATCCGCATCCGCGGAGAAGTCCGTCTAGGCTACCAGGGGCTGGAGATGATCCATCCCTTGGTGACGGAACCCGGCACGCCTCTGCCGGACACCCTGACGCCTGTTTATCCCACGACGCAGGGCCTATCCCAGGCCAGCTTACGAAAGGCCATCGCGCGGGCGCTGGACCAGGCCGACCTGGGCGACACGCTGCCCGAGGCGGTGCGCCAGGCCTATGATCTGGCGGATTTCGAGACGTCCCTGAGGCTGTTGCATCATCCGGGGCCGGAGATTTCCCTGGCGTCGCTGGCGGAACACGAACATCCAGCCTGGCGGCGCATCAAATTCGACGAACTGCTGGCGCAGCAACTGGCCCTGGCCAATGCCAGAGCCGCGCGGCGCGCCATGCGCAGCCAGCCCTTGACGGGCGACGGGCAGCTCAGCCGGCAGTTGCGAGCTGCTTTGCCGTTTAGTCCCACGGCGGCGCAGGAACGCGCCATTCGCGAGATTCAGGCCGACCTGAGTTGCGCGCATCCCATGCACAGGCTGTTGCAAGGCGATGTGGGCAGCGGCAAAACTTTGGTGGCCGCCTGGGCTGCCGCGCAGGCTATCGATGCCGGCGCTCAAGTAGCCGTCATGGCGCCCACCGAGATTCTGGCGGAACAGCTATGGCGGAAATTTTCTGAATGGTTCGAACCCCTGGGCGTGTCCATCGCCTGGCTGACGGGCGCTCTGCCGGCGGCCAAACGCCGCCAGGCGCTGCAGGATATCGCTTCTGGGCAGGCCCGGTTGGCCATCGGCACCCAGGCGCTGATCCAGGACAAAGTGCAGTTCCAGGCGCTGGGGCTGGTGATCAGCGACGAACAGCACCGTTTCGGCGTCGGTCAACGCCTGGCGCTCAACCGCAAGGGCGACATGCTCGCGCAGGTACCGCACCAGCTCAGCATGAGCGCCACCCCGATTCCGCGCACCCTGGCCATGGCCTTTTTCGCCGACATGGACGTCTCGGTCCTGGACGAACTGCCGCCGGGCCGCACGCCGGTGCGCACCCGCTTGTTTGCGGATCAGCGGCGCGATGAAGTGCTGATGCACGTGGCCGCCGCCGTGCGCGAAGGGCAACAGGCGTACTGGGTGTGCCCCCTGGTCGAAGAAAGCGAAGCCCTGCAACTGCAGACCGCGGTCGATACGTGGGAACATCTGCGGGCCGAACTGCCGGATCTGAGCATCGGCCTGATGCACGGGCGCCTGCCCGCACAGGAAAAAACCGACACCATGACGGCCTTTCGCAGAGGCGAACTCGACCTGCTGGTCAGCACCACCGTGATCGAAGTCGGGGTGGATGTGCCCAACGCCAGCCTGATGGTGATCGAGCACGCCGAGCGCTTCGGTCTGGCCCAGCTGCATCAGTTGCGGGGCCGGGTGGGGCGCGGGGCGCGTGAATCGACGTGCGTCTTGCTGTACCAGCCGCCGCTGTCCGCTCTGGCCAGAGAACGTCTGCGCGCCCTGTATGAGACCACGGACGGCTTCGAAATCGCCCGGCGCGACCTGGCGCAGCGAGGGCCCGGCGAACTGCTGGGGGTGCGCCAGTCGGGGCAGACGCTGCTGCGCTTTGCCGATTTGAATGAGGACGAAGATCTGCTGGACCAGGCGCGGGCCGCCGCCGGCTGGCTGGCCCGCGATTTTCCGGATGCGGCCCAGGCGCACCAGCAGCGCTGGATGGCCGGCGCCACTCAGTATCTGCGCAGTTGAGATCACACAATAAAACGGGGATGTCATGACTCTGACCGAATTGAAATACATCGTCGCCGTGGCGCGGGAACGCCATTTCGGTCGGGCTGCCGAGGCCTGCTTCGTCAGTCAGCCGACCTTGTCCGTGGCCATCCGCAAGCTGGAAGAAGAACTGGGGGTAGTGCTGTTCGAACGCGGCGGCGCCGAGATCGGCATCACGCCCATCGGTCTGCGGGTGGTGGCCCAGGCGCAAAAGGTATTGGAAGAGGGCGCGAATCTGCGTGAAATCGCCCGCCAGGGACACGACCCGCTGGAAGGCCCGCTGCGCGTGGGGGTGATCTACACGATCGGCCCCTATTTGCTGCCGCATCTGGTGCCGGAGCAGATTCGCCGCACGCCGCAGATGCCGTTGCTGCTGCAGGAAAACTATACGACGCGGCTGCTGGAACTCCTGCGCCAGGGCGAAATCGACTGCGCCATCGTGGCGCTGCCGCTGCCGGAAACCGGTCTGGCGCAATGCGCTCTGTATGACGAGCCTTTTTATGTCGCTCTGCCGCACGATCACCCCTGGGCGCATGAAAAACGCATCGCTTCGCAGCGCCTGAAAGAAGAAACCATGTTGCTGCTGGGAGCCGGCCACTGCTTTCGCGACCAGGTGCTCGAGGTCTGCCCGGAACTGTCCCGTTACTCGGCATCCAGCGAAGGCATCCAACGGACCTTCGAAGGCTCGTCGCTGGAAACCATTCGACATATGGTGGCAGCCGGGATCGGCATCACCGTGATGCCGGCGAGCGCCTTGGGCATGCAGGGCGCCGAGAGCAAGCTGCTGCGCTTCATTCCGTTCGCACCGCCAGCGCCTGACCGGCGAGTGGTCCTGATCTGGCGCAAGAGCTTTCCCCGGCTGGCGGCCATCGAGGCGCTGGTCGAGGCCATCCGAGGCTGCGGCATGCCCGGCGTCACGATGGCGCAAGACCCGATCGCGGCTGCCGTGGCGGTGGATTGACCTGAGGCAAGCCGCCGGTTTACCCCCCGGTGGCGCGCCATCGCTGCGTGCTATGCTGGAACAACCACGTTTTAACGGAGTACTTCATGCCAAAAGCTGCCAAAAAGACCACGTCCCTCAAGGCCAATACAATCCCGTCCGGTCTGCCGATCGACATCGGTATTTCCGATAAGGACCGCGCCGCCGTTGCGGCGGAGCTTGCGCATACCCTGGCTGATACGTATACGCTGTACCTGATGACGCACAATTTCCACTGGAACGTGACCGGCCCCATGTTCAGCACCCTGCATCAATTGTTCATGACGCAGTACACGGAAGCCTGGCAGGCGCTCGACGCGATTGCCGAGCGTATCCGCGCGCTGGGCCATTACGCACCGGGCACCTATGCAGAATATGCCCGTCTCAGCTCGATCCAGGAACCCGCCGCCGTGCCGTCGGCGGAAGAAATGCTGCGCCTGCTGGTCTCCGGCAACGAAGCCGTCGCCAAGACCGCCCGCAAAGCCTTCCAGCGCGCCGATGCCGTCAATGATCAGCCGACCGCGGATCTGCTGACCCAGCGCCTGGACGTCCACGAGAAGAACGCCTGGATGCTGCGCAGCTTGCTGGCCTGATTGATTCATGCGCGCAGACGTGCCCGTCTGCACCTGAGTGTCGGGAAAACCCCCGTATGTGGCATGATCCGCCTTACGGGGGTTTCGTGTATTCTTTCTGGGTCTTTCAAAGGAGGTTGTATGAACATTCGCTTAACGCCGATGGTTGCCGCTCTTGGGCTCGCCACCGGTCTGATGATGTCTTCCGCGGCGAACGCTGACACAATCAAGATCGCCATTGCGGGGCCTTACACCGGGGCACTGACGCAATACGGCGATATGGTCAAAGAAGGCGTGGACACGGCAATCGAAACCATCAACGCCAATGGCGGCGTGCTGGGCAACAAGCTGGAAGCCGTGGTCATGGATGACGCGTGCGAACCCAAACAGGGTCCGGTCGTCGCCAACCGCGTCGTCAATGAAAAGATCCATTATGTGGTCGGCCACGTGTGCTCGGGTGCGACGATTGCCGCAGCGCCCGTCTACAACAACGAAGGCATCGTGATGGTGTCCCCATCCGCGACCTCGCCCGCCGTGACCGACGGCAAGAACTACGACATGATTTTCCGCACCATCGGCCGCGACGACCAACAAGGTCCCGCCGCTGCCGAATTCATCGCGCAAAAAATCAAACCCACCGCAGTTGCCGTGCTGCATGACAAACAGTCATACGGCCAGGGCATCGCGACCGCCGTCAAGAACGACCTGGAAAAGGCCGGGATCAAGGTCGTGCTGTTCGAAGGCATCAACGCCGGTGACAGCGACTATTCCGCCGTCATCACGAAACTGAAATCCGCGGGCGCCGACTTCGTCTATTACGGCGGCTACCACCCCGAAATGGGTCTGCTGCTGCGCCAGGGCGCCGAACAAGGCCTGCAGGCCAAATTCATGGGTCCGGAAGGCGTGGGCAATCCCGACATCAACGCCATCGCCGGCCCGGCTGTCGAAGGCATGTTGGTCACGCTGCCCGCAGACTTCACGACCGACCCCGCCAACGCATCCGTGGTCAAGGCCTTCAAGGACAAAAACCGCAATCCGGGCGGCGCGTTCCAGCTGACTGCTTATTCCGCACTGGAATCGATCGTGGCAGGCATCAAGGGCGTGGGCAAGGATGATCCGGCCAAGGTCGCGGCCTGGCTGCATGCCAATTCGGTCAAGACCCCGATCGGTGAAATCTCCTGGAACAAGCAGGGCGACCTGAAGTCCTTCAAGTTCGACGTCTTCACCTGGCACGCCGACGGCTCGAAATCCGTCTTCAAATAAGTCCTTGTGACGGCATGAAAAAGGGATCCCGATCGGGATCCCTTTTTCATGGTGCGCCCCAGGTGCAGAGCGCCACCGGTATCAGGCGTCGATGCGTTTGCCTGAATCGACATCAAACCAATGGGGGGCGTGCTGCGCGTCAGGGCCCAAGGTGATGACGTCGCCGTGCCGCAAGGGGCGGTCCTGGGTTTCCGCGACAGCGCAACGCAGGATCAGGGGTTGATCCCCCCAACGGGCGTGGATGAGCTGTTCCGATCCCAGGATTTCGACGGTTTCCACCAGAACCTGCAGGCCGGGCGCGTTCAAGCGCAGGTGTTCCGGGCGCAGACCCAGGGTCAAGCGCGACGAGCGCGCCGCCGAGGCGGGGGCTTGTACGGGCAGGGCGGCGCCATCCAGGCCCACAGCCCGGCCCTGGGCGTCGATATTCACCTGCAACAGATTCATGGGCGGCGAGCCGATGAAGCTGGCGACGAACGTGGTGGCGGGACGCTCGAAGACCTGGGCCGGGGTGCCGATCTGTTCAGGGATGCCCTGATTCATGACGATCATGCGGTGCGCCAGCGTCATGGCTTCCACCTGGTCGTGGGTGACGTACAGGCTGGTGGTTTTCAGGCGTTGATGCAGTTTCTGGATTTCCAGGCGCATCTGCACGCGCAGTTTGGCGTCCAGGTTCGACAGAGGCTCGTCGAACAGGAAAACAGAGGGTTCGCGCACGATGGCGCGGCCCATGGCCACGCGTTGGCGCTGGCCGCCTGAGAGCTGGCGCGGGCGACGATCCAGCAGATGGTCCAGTTCCAGGATGCGGGCGGCGTCCTCGACGCGCTGGCGGATCTCTGCTTTGTCCATACGGCGGATCTTCAGGCCGTAAGCCATGTTGTCGAACACGCTCATGTGAGGGTACAGCGCGTAATTCTGGAACACCATGGCGATGTTGCGTTCGGCGGGTTCCAAGGTATTGACGACCCGGTCGCCGATGGCGATTTCGCCTTCGGTGATGGTTTCCAGGCCTGCGACCATGCGCATCAACGTGGATTTGCCGCAGCCTGACGGGCCGACGATCACGACGAATTCCCCATCCTGGATTTCCATATCGATGCCATGGATGACAGCGACGCCGCCAGGGTAGGTCTTGCGCACATTGCGAAAACTCAGGGTTGCCATGTAAACGTTTATCCTATTTTTCTGTGTCGACCAGGCCCTTGACGAACCATTTCTGCATCAGGATGACCACCGCCGCAGGCGGAATCATGGCCAGCAAGGCGGTGGCCATGACCAGATTCCATTCGGTCACGCTGTCGCCTCCGGCGATCATGCGGCGGATGCCGACCACGATCGGGTACATGTTTTCCTGGGTGGTGATGATCAGCGGCCACAGGTATTGATTCCAGCCGTAGATGAACTGGATGACGAAAAGGGCGGCAATGCTGGTGCGCGACAGAGGGAACAGGATGTCCTTGAAGAACCGCATGGGGCCGGCGCCATCGATGCGCGCGGCCTCGGCCAGTTCGTCGGGCACCGTCAGGAAGAACTGCCGGAACAGGAACGTGGCCGTGGCCGAGGCGATCAAGGGCAGCGTCAGGCCGGCGTAACTGTTCAGCATGCCCAGATCAGCGACCACCGCGTAAGTGGGGGCGATACGCACTTCCACGGGCAGCATCAGGGTGACGAAGATCATCCAGAAGCACAGCATGCGGAAAGGAAAGCGGAAATACACCACGGCAAAGGCCGACATCATGGAAATCACGATTTTGCCGACGGCAATCGCCAGCGCCATGAAGGTGCTGATCCACAACATGCGGCCCACCGGCGGGGTATTGACGGCGCTGCCGGTCAGGACCGTCCAGTAGTTGCTGAAAAAGTGGCTGCCGGGAATCAGCGACATGGGGGCCTGGGCGACTTCCTGGGCCGTCTGTGTCGAGGCGACAAACGCCACGTAGATCGGAAAGGCCACCACGGCCACGCCCAGGATCAATACAGCGTGGGAGATCAGATCCAGAAGAGGACGACGTTCAACCATGACGATGGGTCCTCATCAGTAATTGACCTTGCGGTCTACGTAGCGGAACTGAATGGCGGTCAGAGCAATCACGATCAGCATGAGAATGACGGACTGGGCAGCGGATGCGCCCAGGTCCAGTCCTTTGAATCCGGCGTTGTATACCTTGTAGACCAGAATATCGGTCGCCCGGCCCGGGCCGCCCTGGGTCACGACGTCGATGACGGCAAAGGTATCGAAGAAGGCGTAGATGAAATTGATCACCAGCAAAAAGAAACTGGTGGGGGACAGCAGCGGAAACACGATCGTCCAGAAACGGCGTGCCGGACCGGCTCCGTCGATGGCGGCGGCTTCGATCAGGGACCTGGGAATGGATTGCAATCCGGCCAGGAAAAACAGGAAGTTATACGAGATCTGCTTCCAGACAGAGGCAAAGACGATCAGCGCCATGGCGTCCTGACCGTCCAGACGGGGATTCCAGCCCCAGCCCATTTGCACCATGGCGACCGCCAGGATGCCCACGGACGGAGAAAACAAAAACAGCCACAAGACACCTGCCACGGCCGCTGCCACGGCATACGGCCAGATGAGCAGGGTCTTGTAGATCGCGGCGCCGCGCACCACCCGATCCGCCATCACCGCCAGCAGCAGCGAAATGGCCAGACCGCCGACCGCCACCAAAGTGGAAAACCAGGCCGTCGTGCGAAACGAGGCCAGGTAATCCGCATTGGAGAACAAGTCGGCGAAGTTGGCCAGCCCGACAAACTGCGAGGACAGGCCAAACGGGTCTTCCAGACGGAACGACTGCCACATGGCCTGCCCAGCCGGCCAGAAGAAAAAGATCAAAGTCACGGCTAGCTGGGGAGCCAGCAACAGCCAAGGCAGGGTCCGGTGGCGGAAGACGACGCGTTTTTCCATCGTTTACTTCACGCTTTTCTCAAAACGTTCCAGCAAAGCGTTGCCTTCGGTGGTCATTTTCTTCAGACCGTCTTCCGGCGTCGTCTTGCCGGCGAAGATCTGTTCCATCGTGGCATCCTCGATATCGCGGATCTGCGGCAGATACCCCAGGCGGATGCCGCGGGAATTGGCCGTGGTGTCGGCGTTCAGCTGCTGCACGGCGACTTCCGTACCGGGGTTCTTATCGTAGAAACCGGATTTTTTCGTCAGCTCGTAGCCGGCCTTGGTCACCGGAACATAGCCTGTGCCCTGGTGCCAGGCAGCGGACTGTTCCGGGCTGGCCAGATATTTGAAGAACTTGATCACGCCTTTGTAGGCGGCGTCGGATTTGCCGCTGAACACCCACAGCGAAGCCCCACCGATGATGGAGTTCTGGGGAGCGCCCTGGACGTCCGGGTAATAGGGCAGGGTGGAGGTGCCAAAGGCGAACTGGCCGTTCTTGATGACCGACGCGCGCATGCCGCTGGAACCCGTGTACATGCCGCATTTGCCGGAAGTGAACAGGGCGTTGCCAGCGTCGCCGCGGCCGCCGTAGGTGAATTCACCCGCTTTGGCCATATTGGCCAAGAAGGTCAGGTGCTTCTTGAACAAGGGGCTGTCCAGCAGCAAGCGGGCATCCAGGCCCCCGAAACCGTTGTCCTGGGAGGCGTAGGGGACGTTGTGCCAAGCGGCGAAGTTTTCCAGCAGTACCCAGGACGGCCAGGCGCTGGAATAGCCGCATTCCATGCCGGCGGCGCGCAGTTTTTTAGCGGCATCGGCGAGTTCGGGCCAGGTCTTGGGCGGCGCATCCGGATTCAGGCCGGCTTTCTTGAAGGCGTCCTTGTTGTAGTACAGCACGGGCGTCGAGCTGTTGAACGGCATGGACACGAGCTTGCCTTCCGGCGAGGAATAGTAGCCGCCGACGGCGCCCAGGAATGCCTTGGGATCGATCGGATCGCCGATGGATTCGGACAGTTCCTGCACAGGTTTGACGGCGCCCTTGGCGTACATCATGGTGGCGGTGCCGACCTCGAAGACCTGCAGGATGTCGGGGGCGTTGCCCGCCCGGAACGCCGCGATACCGGCATTCATGGATTCGCCGTAGGCGCCTTTGTAGACGGCATGCACGACATAGTCGGATTGGCTGGCATTGAAGGCTTTGGCGATCGAGTCGACGCGTTCACCCAGGGGGCCTTCCATGGAATGCCAGAAGGTGATGTCGGTCGCTGCCTGGGCAGCTCCGGCGCTGGCCAGCAGGGCAGCCAAGACGGTCATGCGGGAAAGAGAAAGTGCCATCAGAGTCTCCTGTGTATGCCACCCCGGTAACGCCAAGGTGGCGGCGGGGGGATTGTAGGCAAGTATTGTGACCAGTTCATGTCGGCTTTGACAATCCCTGTTTGCCGCAATACTCGCCATCCCTGGCGAACAATCGGCGTCGTTGTAGCATGAATGGTCGGACATGTCCGGAAAAGCGGGCAGAAATAAAAGAAGCATTCTGCGGATCGCAGACATGATCGTACAATGATCCGCTATGGAAAAAGGACTCTCTCTCGCATTGATTGGCGGCGGCAATATGGCCAACGCCCTGGCCAGCGGCCTGATCGGGCGGCGCTGCGCCGCCGCTGGCGTGCATGTCATCGATCCGGGCGAAGAAACCCGCGACCGTTGGAATGCACTAGGCACGACGACCGCGCCGGCGCCCGACGACAGGCTGTCGGATTGCCGCGTCTGGTTCTTCGCCGTCAAACCGCAGATCATGGCGGAAGTCGTCCAGCAATGTCGCCCCTGGCTGCAGCCCGACACCCTGATCATCAGCATCGCGGCCGGCATTCCCGGGGCTGCCATTGCCCGCTGGCTGGGAGATCAAGACACCCCCTACGAGCGGGTGGTGCGTTGCATGCCCAATACCCCGGCGCTGATCGCCAGCGGCATGACCGGCATGGCTGCCCTGGCCGGGGTGGATGCCCACGACCGCGCGCTGGCCGAAGAACTGCTGCGCGCGGTGGGCGATGTGTTGTGGGTGGCCGATGACGCCGCCATCGACGCCGTCACTGCGGTGTCCGGCAGCGGCCCCGCCTATGTCTTTCTGTTCCTCGAAGCCCTGATCGAGGCGGGCATCCATCAGGGCCTGACGCCTGAACAAGCGCGGCAGCTGGCGCTCGCGACCTTCCACGGGGCCACGCAACTGGCGACTTTGTCTCCGGACTCGCCCGCCGTGCTGCGGGAACGAGTGACCTCGAAGGGCGGCACCACGGCAGCGGCATTGGCTGTGTTCCAGCAGCGTGGCCAGACAGCCATCGTGTGCGACGCCGTCGCCGCCGCCGCCAAACGAGCAGGCGAGCTGGCGCGCGAATTTGCCGCCTGACCGACAGACCATCTGCCGCCGGGCGATTCGTCATCTTGCGCTGCGTCAAGACGTGCAGCCCGTTACACCTGCTCATCAGGGATTAACCGTAGTGACACGTCCGGGTCAAGTCGTCAGAATACGCCTGCCTCTCAGGGCGGAAGCAAAAAACCAAGGCTTGACGCTCCTGGCTACAGTGCCGTATCCGGCATGACTACGGCCAGTGGCGCCTCTACCGGAGACATACCTAATGAAGTTCACCTTGCGCATCACCCCCGTCGTTCTGGCATTTGGCGCGCTGTCGCTGGCTGCTGGCGCTCATGCCGATACACTGAAGATTGGCATCCCCCAGCCGATGACCGGTCCCAACACCCAGTACGGCGATCAGATTCAGGCTGGCGCTCTTACCGCCATCGATGCGTTTAATGCTGCTGGCGGGATCAAGGGGATGAAAATCGAACCCCTGCTGATCGACGATGGCTGCGAACCCAAACAGGCCGTGCCGGCAGCCAACCGCGTGGTGAACGCGGGGGCGAAATTCGCCATTGCGCACGCATGCTCCGGCACCACGGTGCCTGCCGTCAACGTCTACGAACAGGAAGGCATCGTCGCCATCACCCCGGGCGCCACCTCGCCCCTGGTCACGGACACGATCAAACCGCACTTCTTCTTCCGCACCATCGGGCGCGACGACCAGCAAGGCCCGTTCGCCGCGGCCTACATCGCCAAGCAGCTCAAGCCTCAGAAAATCGCCATCCTGCACGACAAGCAGACCTATGGCTCGGGCGTGGCTTCTCAGGTGCAGAAAGCTCTGGAAAAAGACGGCGTGAACATCGCCATGTTCGAAGGCATCAACGTCGGCGACAGCGATTATTCCGCAGTGATTTCCAAACTCAAGGCCCTGGGGCCCGACCTGATCTATTTCGGCGGCTACCACCCCGAACTGGGTCTGTTGCTGCGTCAGGCGCGCGAACAAGGGCTGGACACCCAGTTCATGGGCCCCGAAGGCGTTGCCAACAAGGACCTGGCCGCCATCGCCGGTCCGGCGGTGGACAAGCTGCTGGTGACACTGCCGGCCGATTTCACCAAGCGCAAGGGCAACGAGCAGATCCTGGAACAATTCAAGCAATATAATCGCAGCCCCGACGGCGCCTTTACGATGACGGCGTATGCCGCCATGCAGGTGCTGGCCGACAGCATCAATGCGGTGGGCACCGACCCGGCGAAAGTCGCCGACTACATGCACAGCAACAGCTTCGATACGGCCATCGGCAAAGTTGATTACGATGCCAAGGGCGACCTGAAGCAGTTCGAGTTCGCGGTCTTCCGCTGGGATGCCAACGGCAACCTGACCCAGATCCAGCCCTAAGGGCTCGGCAGGCCCCGGCATGCGCCGGGGCTGTTTCCCTGACCGGGCCGTCAGGCCCGGTCTTCATCCTGAAAGTCCCCCGCTATTATGTCCGACTTGCTTCCTTTATTGACGCAACAGCTGTTTAACGGCTTGTCGCTGGGCGCTATTTATGCGCTGATCGCAATTGGCTACACCATGGTCTACGGCATCATCGGCATGATCAATTTCGCGCACGGCGAAATTTATATGATCGGCGCCTATGTCGGCCTAGTGACGCTGTCCGCCATCGGGGTCAATAGTGGCCTGCCTTTACCCCTGATGATCCTGATCATGCTGATCGTCGCGGTCCTCGTCACTGCCGTCTATGGCTTTGCCGTTGAAAAGATCGCCTATGCTCCTTTGCGCAGCAGCCCGCGGCTGGTGCCTCTGATTTCCGCCATCGGGATGTCGATCTTCCTGCAGAACTGGGTCGCCACAGGGCAGGGCGCCCGCGACATGGCAGTGCCTGCCTTGATCAGCGGTTCGATCGATTTCACCATCGGCGTCAGTGATTTCTCGGTCACTGCGCCGTATTCGCGCATCCTGATCATCGTCGTGACGGTGCTGATGATGCTGGGGCTGACGCTCTTCATCAAATATTCGCGTACCGGTCAAGCCTCGCGGGCCTGCTCCCAGGATCTGCACATGGCCAACCTGCTGGGCATCGATACCAGCCGAATCATTTCCCTCACGTTCGTGATCGGCGCCATGCTGGCCGCCGTGGGCGGTGTGCTGATCGCCTTGGCCATCGGCAAGCTCAACCCCTTCATCGGTTTCATCGCCGGCATCAAGGCCTTCACAGCCGCCGTGCTGGGCGGCATCGGCAGCATTCCCGGCGCCATGCTGGGCGGGATTCTGCTGGGGCTGGCCGAAACCTTTGCCGCTGCTTTTATTTCCTCGCAGTACAAGGACATCGTGGCCTTCCTGCTGCTCGTCTTCATCCTGATGTTCCGTCCCACGGGGCTGTTGGGTAAACCCGAGGTGGAAAAGGTCTGATGATGCAGAACTTCAAAAATTCCTTGATCGCCGCCATCATGGCGGGCGTCATCATCGCGCCCGTCTATGGTCTGCAGATCCTGCGCCGCGGCCAGGAAACCTATCTGCAGCCGGACTGGAAGATGATCATCGGCGGCATGCTGCTGGTGTTCGCCGTCCAGATGCTGCGCCCCCTGATCAAACGCCGCAAAACCGGCGCCGCGCCGCGCTTCTCGCTGCCCACGTTCTCTGACAAGACGCGTCACAAAGCCATCCTGGTGCTGGTGCTTTTCGCCGTCATCTGGCCGTTCTTTACCGGGCGCGCCCAGGTGGATATCGCGACGCTGGTCCTGATCTACGTGATGCTCGGCCTGGGCTTGAACATCGTGGTCGGCTTCGCCGGTCTGCTGGATCTGGGGTTCGTGGGCTTCTATGCCACCGGCGCTTACACCTACGCACTGCTGTATCACTGGGCGGGCTGGGGCTTCTGGGAAGCTCTGCCGTTCGCCGGCATGGTGTCGGCCTTGTTCGGTTACGTGCTGGGCTTCCCGGTGCTGCGGTTGCGCGGCGACTATCTGGCCATCGTCACGCTGGGCTTTGGCGAGATCATCCGGCTGATGCTGATCAATCTGTATGGCTTCACCGGCGGCCCCGACGGGATCTCCGGCATTCCCAAGCCCTCGTTCTTCGGTTACCAGATGGTGCGCCGCTCGGTGGACGGGTCCCCGACTTTCCACGAGATGATGGGCTGGTCTTTCAATAGCCAAGACGTGGTGACCTATCTGTATCTCATGGCCTTGATATTGGTCCTGATCACGCTGTACGTCACCAGCCGTCTGATCCGCATGCCGATCGGGCGCGCCTGGGAAGCTCTGCGCGAAGACGAGATCGCCTGCCGATCGCTAGGTCTGAACCCGCGCAACATCAAGCTGTCCGCCTTCACGCTGGGCGCGATGTTCGCAGGTTTCGGCGGGGCATTTTTTGCCGCGCGCCAAGGGCTGGTCAACCCGGAATCCTTCACCTTCATCGAATCGGCTCTGATCCTGGCCATCGTGGTGCTGGGCGGCATGGGTTCGCAGCTGGGGGTCATCCTGGCCGCCGTGCTGCTGACGGTGGTGCCGGAAATCGCCCGGGAATTCGCCGAATATCGCATGTTGATCTTCGGTCTGGTGATGGTGGTCATGATGGTGTGGCGCCCGCAGGGCCTGCTGCCGGTGAAACGTCCGCAAGTGGAATTGGAATCATGAGTGAATCTTTGCTGGAAGTCAGCGGACTGACCATGCGCTTTGGCGGCCTGCTGGCTGTCGATCAGGTAGCATTCGAAGTTCGTAAAAACGAAGTCTTTGCCATCATCGGCCCCAACGGCGCCGGCAAGACCACCGTGTTCAACTGCGTGGGCGGGTTCTACAAGCCCACGACAGGCTCCATCACGATGGATGGCAAATCGATTACCGGTCTGCCCAGTCACCGGGTGGCGCGGCATGGTCTGGTGCGCACGTTTCAGAACGTGCGCCTGTTCAAAAACCTGACCGCGCTCGAAAACCTGCTGGTGGCCCAGCACACGCTGATGCAGACCGGTTTGCTGTCGGGCTTGCTGAAGCTGCCTTCTTTCCGGCATTCCGAGGCCGATGCCAAAAAGCGTGCGGTGCAGTGGCTGGATTTCATGGATATCCGCCAGTACGCCAACCGCGAGGCCGGCAACCTGGCCTACGGTCACCAGCGCCGCCTGGAAATCGCCCGCTGCATGATCACCCAGCCGCGCTTGCTGATGCTGGACGAACCGGCTGCCGGTCTGAATCCCCAGGAAAAACGCGACCTATCGGCGCTGATCGACCAGCTGCGACGTGAATACGGCGTGGCGGTGCTGCTGATCGAGCACGACATGAGCCTGATCATGGAAGTCTCGGACCGCATTCTGGTCATGGAACACGGCAAGCCCATCACCACCGGCTTGCCCCAGGAGGTCCGCACGGATCCCCGCGTCATCAAAGCTTATCTGGGGGAATAACCGTGCTCAAACTGGAAAACGTCAGCACGTTCTACGGCGCCATTCAGGCCTTGAACGAGGTCTCGGTCGAAGTCAAGCAAGGCGAGATCGTCACCCTGATCGGCGCCAACGGCGCCGGCAAGACCACCTTGCTCATGACGGTCTGCGGCAACCCCAGGGCTCGCTCGGGGCGCATCAGCTTTCTGGGCGAGGACATCACCGAACAGCCCACCCATACCGTGATGCAGCGCGGCATCGCGATCTCTCCGGAAGGCCGCCGCGTGTTTCCGGACCTGACCGTGGCGGAAAACCTGAACATGGGGGCTTTCTTTCTGGACAAAACCCAGACAGCGGAAAGCATGGATCACATCTTCGAGCTGTTTCCACGGCTGAAGGAACGCGCCAACCAGCGAGCCGGCACCATGTCCGGGGGGGAACAGCAGATGCTGGCTATTGGGCGGGCGCTGATGACTCGCCCGAAACTGTTGCTGCTGGACGAACCCACGCTGGGGCTGGCGCCTTTGATCATCGCGCAGATCTTCGACATCATCCGCACGATTCGTGACGAAGGCGTCACGGTGTTCCTGGTCGAACAGAACGCCAACAAGGCGCTGCAGGTGGCTGATCGGGGCTACGTGCTGGAAACCGGCAAAGTCGTGCTGGCCGACACCGGCGAAAACCTGCTCAGCAACGACGAAGTCCGCAAGGCGTATCTGGGGGCTTGACCGTCTCTGCAGGTACGGAAATGCCCGGCTTTGCCGGGCATTTTTTTCCGCCGGGCCGCCCCAAGGCAAAAACGCCCCCTCGGGGAGCAGCGAGCAGCCGTAAGGCTGCGCGGGCTGTTAGCTGGTGTCAGATCAATCCCTGCGCTTTCAACGCTGCCTGGACTCCTGGGTCGGCCTGCATGCGCTGCTGGAATTTGCGCAGTTCTTCCATGCCGGGCAGGGTGACCTGCTTGAAGTCGGCCCACATCAGCATGACGAACAGATAGGCGTCCGCCACCGAGCGTTCGCCCGTCAGCCAGTTGCGGCCTTTCAGGCGGTCGTTGGTGATAACGAACAGGCTTTTCAGTTTTTCACTGGCCTTGGCGATCAGGACCTTGCCGACTGCCTCGTCGCCGCCGCTGAAATAGGGGGCTGCGAACACCAGATTGAAGGTTCGGTGAATATCGGAATTGCACAGGCTTAGCCAACGGCGGGTTTCCGCGCGGGCGCGGGGGGTGTCGCCCAGCAGTTTGGCTTCGGGATTCAATTCGGCCAAATAGTCCAGGATGGCCGCGCTTTGCGTCAGCACAAAATCACCGTCCACCAGAGTCGGCACGGCGCCTGCGGGGTTCAGTTTCAGGTAGGCCGGTTCCTTGGTTTGTTCGCGAGTCAGGCGCTCGGTTTCATAGGGTTTGCCTATCCATTCCAGCACGATATGAGACACCAGAGGGCAAGCGCCCGGGAAATAATAAAGTTTCATGTGATTCTCGGTAAGAGGTTCAACACCCGTCCCCGTTATACCACCGCGTGACTAGAGTAGACTAGGGTTTCCCTGAATACTTCATGTTCATTGAAAGGCCCTGCACATGGACCCACTGCGTATCGTCTTTCTGGATCGCGACACCTTCCCTGAATCCATCGATATCCCTGCGCCCAGCGTGCCACACGAATGGATAGTCCATGCGCGCACCACCGCCGAACAGGTGGTCGAGCGCATCCGGGATGCGGACATCGTCGTCACCAACAAGGTCGTCCTGACTGCGGCCATGCTGCAGCACGCCCCCCGCCTGCGCATGATCGCGCTGGCCGCCACTGGCACCGACAACATCGATCTGGATGCCTGCAACCTGCGCCGCATCATCGTGTCCAATGTGCGCGACTATGCCGCGCACACTGTGCCAGAGCATACGTTTTCCCTGATCCTGGCGCTGCGGCGCAATCTGCTGGCCTATCGGCAATCGGTGGTCGATGGCCGTTGGCACGACAGCGGTCAGTTTTGCTATTTCGATTATCCGGTGCGCGATCTGGCCGGCGCCACGCTGGGCATCATCGGGCGGGGCGCTTTGGGCGAAGCTGTGGCGGAAATCGCCCGGGCCTTTGACATGCGCGTGCAGTTTGCCGCCCGACGGGATGCCGGAGCGCCGGCGGACGACTACACATCATTCACGCACTTCCTGCGCACCAGCGACGTCATCAGTCTGCACTGCCCGCTGAACGAACAAACGCGGGGCATGATCGGCGCCGAGGAATTTGCGCTGATGGAACGCCGGCCCTTGCTGATCAATACTGCCCGAGGCGGCCTGGTCAATGAACAAGCGCTCGAACATGCCTTGGAAAGCGGCCAGATCAGCGGCGCGGGTTTCGACGTCGCCACCCAGGAACCTCCAGGCCCCGATCATCCGATCATGAAACTCCTGCGCTTTCCCAATTTCATCCTGACACCGCACGTGGCCTGGGCCAGCCAGGAAGCCATTCGCGCGATGGCGACTCAGGTGCGCGACAACATCGAGGCCTTTTGCCGCGACGCGCCGCGCAATGTGGTGGCCGGCTTTCATGGCTGAACACGATGGACAACAGCAATCTGCGATTGAGCGACCCAGGACGCACTGACACGGAAGCCATGTCTCTGCCTTTACGACTGGCCATCAACGGTTATGGCCGCATCGGGCGCTGTGTGCTGCGGGCCTGGATGGAATCGGCGGACCCCGATGCCATCCAGATCGTTGCCATCAACGAACCGGCTGATCTGGAATCCATGGCCTATCTGACACGATTCGATTCCACGCACGGAGTGTTTCCGGGCGAGGTGCAGATCCTGGACGATGGCTTGCGGGTCCAAGGACGGGATATCCGGATTTTCCATGCGCGGGAACCCGCTGACGTACCCTGGGCGTCGCTAGACCTGGATCTGGTGCTGGAATGCTCCGGCATCTACGGCACGCGTCAGCAGCTGCAGGGGTTTCTGGATGCGGGTTGCCGACGCCTGCTGGTTTCGAATCCCGGCCATAGCGCCACCGATGTCGATTGCACCATCGTGCACGGCATCAACGATGCCGATCTGCAGGCCGGGCAGCACATCGTCTCGGCGGCATCATGCACCACCAATGCCATAGTGCCGGTGCTCAGCCTGCTGGACCGCCATCTGGGGGTGCAAAGCGCTTTCCTGACCACGCTGCATTCGGTGATGAACGACCAGCCCATGATTGACGGCTATCACCATTCCGATCTGCGGCGCACCCGATCGGCCATGCAGTCCATCGTGCCGGTGACGACAGGGCTGGCCCAGGGCGTAGAGCGCCTGTTGCCTCAGCTGTCCGGTCGCATCCAGGCCAAGGCCGTCCGGGTGCCGATCCTGAACGTGTCGGCCATCGATCTGACGGTCAACCTGTCTCGGGACACATCGGTCGAGGCCTTGAATGCCTTGTTGGCCGATGCCGCTCAGGCCTGTCCCAGTTTGCTGGCCTGTACCCGGCAGCCGCATGCTTCGGTCGACTTCAACCATGATGCGCATTCCGCCATCCTGGACCTGGGGCAGACGCGGGTGAACAACGGGCGTTTCGCCAATCTGCTGGTCTGGTTTGACAATGAATGGGGCTTTGCCAATCGCATGTTGGACATCGCCAAAGTCTGGGCGGGCCTATTCAAGCCGGTCAGCTACCCCGGATAAGGATTTTTATCGACATGACACAGGAGTCTCACATCATGGCAGACAGCCGCACCGAAACCGATTCCATGGGGCCCATCGAGGTCCCCACCGCACATTACTGGGGCGCTCAGACACAGCGATCCATCCAGAATTTTCCGATTGGCGTGGATCGCTTTCGCTGGCAGGCCCCGATCATTCATGCCCTGGGCGTGCTGAAAAAGGCGGCGGCCCAGGCCAATGCCGAATTAGGTGAATTGCCTGCCGACATCGGCAATCTGGTCGTGCGCGCCGCCGACGAAGTCATCGATGGCAAGCTGAATGCGGAATTTCCGCTGGTGGTCTTTCAGACCGGTTCGGGTACGCAGTCCAATATGAATGCCAACGAAGTCATCGCCAATCGCGCGATCGAACTGGCGGGCGGCGTCGTCGGCAGCAAGACCCCCGTGCACCCCAACGACCACGTGAACCGAGGCCAGTCGTCCAACGACACCTTCCCCACCGCCATGCACATTGCGGTGGCCACGGAACTGGCGCAGAAATTCTTCCCGGCGGTCGGCCAGTTGCGCGCCACGCTGGATGCCAAAGCCAAGGCCTACCAGAACATCGTCAAGACCGGACGTACCCACCTGCAAGACGCCACGCCCATCACCCTGGGGCAGGAGATCAGCGCCTGGGTCGCGCAACTGGACTTCGCCCTGGACGCCGTCCAGGCGGCGCTGCCCGGCGTATATGATTTGGCGATCGGCGGCACGGCAGTCGGCACCGGCCTGAATGCTCATCCGCGCTTTGGCGAGCTGGCCGCCGCCCGCATCGCCGATATCACGGGTCTGCCTTTCCGCAGCGCTGAAAACAAATTCTTCGCCCTGTCGGCCCACGACGCCCTGGTCAATCTGTCGGCGGCCCTGCGCACCCTGGCCGGCGCCCTGATGAAAATCGCCAACGACGTGCGCTGGCTGGCCAGCGGCCCGCGCTGCGGGATCGGCGAACTGGTCATTCCCGAAAACGAACCGGGTTCGTCCATCATGCCGGGCAAGGTCAATCCGACCCAGTGCGAAGCCATGACCATGGTCTGCGTGCAGGTGTACGGCAATGATGCGGCGGTCGCCTTTGCCGGGTCTCAGGGCAATTTTCAGTTGAACGTCTATAAGCCCGTCATGGTGCACAACGTGCTGGAAAGCATTGAACTGCTGGCCGATGCCTGCCTGTCCTTTGACGAGCACTGCGCCCAGGGGATCGAACCCAACACCCCGCGCATCGAGGAAAACCTGAACAAGAACCTGATGCTGGTCACGGCCCTGAATCGGCATATCGGCTACGACAAGGCCGCCGCCATTGCCAAAAAGGCCCACAAGGAACACAGCACCCTGCGCCAAGCCGCGCTGGCGCTGGGCTTCCTGACCGATGCGCAGTACGATGAATGGATCGTCCCTCTGGATATGACGCATCCCAGCAAAGGCTGAACCATGAACACCCCTGTGCAGATCAAGCGTGCCTACGAGCCGCCGGCTGACGACGACGGCTTGCGTGTGCTGGTGGACCGATTGTGGCCCAGGGGCTTGTCCAAAGCATCCTTTCAGCATGATCGGTGGTGCAAGGATCTGGCGCCCAGCACCGAACTGCGCCGCTGGTTCGGGCATCAGCCCGAACGCTGGGAACAGTTTCAGCGCGACTATCGGGCTGAACTTCGATCCCACGCCGCGCTGGGTCTGATGGACGAGATCCTGACGACTGCGCAGGGCCGTCCCGTGACGCTGCTGTACGGCGCGCGCGACACGGAACACAATCAGGCCGTCGTGTTGGCGCAGGCGCTGCAGGATCGCGCCCGCCGCCGGGCCAAGGACACGTCGCCGTAACAGGCGCTACGCATGCAGGCTTCTGGCCTGCGGCAAGCAGGAGATCGAATGCTGCTGGTCTATTTCGGTGCTCAATCGGCCTGGGCATTGAGTCTGCTGGCTCTGGTGCTGCTGCTGGGGGTGGTGATCGCCATCCAGGCGCATCGCAGCCGGGCACAGGGCGGTAACGAAGAACTGCCCGGTATGCTGGGCGAAGTCACTGACCCGCCGGATGCCCGCGGGCGAGGGCGGGCGCTGGTGCGCGGCGAAATCTGGCAGATACGTTGCAAAGCTCCTTTGCAACAGGGACAGACGGTGCGTGTCATCCGCGCACGCGACCTGACGCTGTGGGTGGAACCCGTCGATGCCTCTCATGATTCCTTAGGAGAATCCACATGATGTTTCTGGATCTGGGCTCGGGCATGAGCCTGCTGGTACTGATTTTTCTATTGCTGGTGCTGTTCAAGCTCTTCCATATTCTGCGCGAATACGAACGAGCAGTGATCTTCACCCTGGGGCGCTACACCGGCATCAAGGGGCCTGGCCTGATCATCGTCATCCCGTTTTTGCAGCAGATGGTCCGCGTGGACATGCGCGTCGTGACACTGGATATTCCGCCTCAGGATGTCATTTCCCGCGACAACGTCTCGGTGCAGGTCAATGCGGTCGTGTATTTCCGGGTGGTGGATCCTAGCAAGGCCATCATTCAGGTGGAACACTATCTGGAAGCCTCCAGCCAGTTGGCGCAGACGACGCTGCGGGCCGTGCTGGGCAAACACGAACTCGATGAAATGCTGACCGAGCGCGAAAAGCTGAATCTGGACGTGCAGACCATTCTGGATGCTCAGACCGACGGCTGGGGCATCAAGATCACCAACGTCGAAATCAAGCATATCGATCTGAACGAAACCATGGTGCGGGCGATGGCCAGGCAGGCCGAGGCCGAACGCGACCGGCGAGCCAAGGTCATCCACGCCGAAGGCGAACGCCAAGCCGCCCAGGCGCTGGCCGAGGCCGCCAATACCCTGGCTCGAGAGCCGTCTGCCATGCAGCTGCGCTACCTGGAAACCCTGACCCAAGTGGCAGGGGATAAGTCATCCACGCTGGTGTTTCCGATTCCGATCGATCTGCTGGCCGGTTTCATGGGGCGGTCGCATCCGCTTCCGCCAGCAGTTGACCAATCACCGCGCCCACCCGCAGATCGTCCAGCTGACCAAAGTGATGCAGGCGAATCCGACCCTGCTCGTCCAGAATGAAGAGGGTAGGGGTGCCTTGCATGCGCCAGGCCTGCATGGTCAGGGGAATGGGATTGCCTTTGGGGTCGGCGCGATCGATGCCGACCGGGAAATGAATCCGGTATTCGTGCAGAAAGGCTCTTAGGGCGACTTCGGTCATCGCGGCGTGGTGTTCGAACACCGTGTGCAGGCCGATGACCTGCACACGACCGGGCGGAAAGGCTTGGTGGATGGCTTTGGCCTGCGGGATGCCGTGCGACACGCAGCCTGGGCACAGCATCTGGAAGGCATGCACGACGACGACCGATCCTCGCAGCTCGGTCAGCGACAGCGGATTGTCGGTATTCAACCAGCTGGCCACATCCCATTCGGGAGCCATGTCGCCCGAGATCATCGCGTTTCTCCAGATTGCGCTGCTTTCCCATCATAGGTCGCCTGTCTGTTCAAGGGAAGACCTACAATTTATAGTAGTATTTTTATGTTTCACCCCAAGCTATGGTGTAATCTGGATGCATTCCTTAAGTGGCTTGCCTGTCGGCGACGGCTAGCCTATCCTAGCTGCCGATTGCAAACTGACATTACCTTCTGCGTACGGAGATATCGCTCATGAAACTGTCTGCACTGGCTTTGTGCATTCCCCTGTTGGCCCTGGGCCAGACCGCCGTGGCGGCGCCCGACTATGCTCAAGTCAAGGACATCTTGACGAAAAACGCCTGTCTGGCCTGCCATACCGTTGATAAAAAAGTCATCGGTCCCGCCTACCAAGAAGTCGCCGCCAAACACAAAGGCCAAGCGGATGCGGTCGCCGTTCTGACCAAGAGCATCAAGGAAGGCAGCAGCGGCCAGTACGGCCCGATCCCGATGCCGCCCAATGCCGGTATTTCGGATGCCGACATCAAGACCGTGGTCGAATGGCTGGTGGCAGGCGCCCCCAACTGATTACCGCTGTCCATCGAACCCTGCGCGTGGCCACAGGCTGCCGCAGGGTTTTTGCTTGAATCCCTGAATTTCCCGGAGCCAGCATGAAACGTGCGCAGATCACCCAGGGGCTGGAGCCCCAGTCCATTTCCACAGAAGTCCTGCTGGAAAAATACGCCAAAGGCGGTGAAACCACGATCACCGAGATCCAGCAACGGGTCGCACGGGCGCTGGCAGCCGTTGAAAAACCGCGTCAACGCAAGCACTGGCAGGCCGTATTTCTGGATGCTCAGCAGCGCGGCTTCATCCCTGCCGGGCGGATCAATTCAGCCGCCGGCACCGACCTGGCGGCGACGCTGATCAACTGCTTCGTTCAGCCGGTGGGCGATTCCGTATCCAGCGCCGTCGACGGGCGTCCAGGCATCTACGACGCCCTGCAAAAAGCAGCCGAAACCATGCGCCGAGGCGGCGGGGTCGGCTATAACTTCAGCCACATCCGGCCGGCAGGGGCCGCGGTCAAGGGCACGGCATCCAAGGCGTCGGGGCCGGTGTCCTATATGCGGGTCTTCGACCGCTCCTGCGAGACCGTCGAGTCCGCCGGCGCGCGGCGGGGCGCGCAAATGGGGGTCCTGAGCGTCACCCATCCCGATATCGAGGCTTTCATCCGGGCCAAACAAACCCCGGGCGAGCTCACCAATTTCAACGTCTCGGTCAGCGTCACCGACGACTTCATGCGGGCAGTCGAAGCCGACGCCCTGTTTCCCCTGACGCACCCAGCCGAACCTAGCCGGGACATCAAGGACGCAGGCGCCTATCAGCGTCAGGACGGCCTATGGGTCTACCGCGAGATCCGCGCTCGCGAGCTCTGGGACCTGATCATGCAGTCGACCTACGACTACGCTGAACCCGGCGTGCTGTTCCATGATCAGATCAATCGCGAAAACAATCTGCATTACATGGAAACGCTGGACGCCACCAATCCGTGCGGTGAACAGCCGCTGCCCGGCTATGGCTGCTGCTGCCTGGGTTCCATCGATCTGACCCGTTTCGTGCGCAACCCCTTTGGCCTGCAAGGCGAAGCGGACGTCGATTGGGACGGCCTGGCGGAAGTCACCGGCGTCGCGATCCGGATGCTGGACAATGTGCTGGACGCCACCGTCTGGCCCCTGGCCGAGCAGGCTGCCGAAGCCGCCCAAAAGCGCCGGGTGGGGCTGGGCGTCACCGGTCTGGGCGACGCCCTGATTATGCTGGGGCTGGCCTATGACAGCGACCCGGCGCGCAGCATGGCGGCGCGTTTCGCCCGCGAGGTCGCGCATGCGGCCTATCGCGCATCGTCGGCCCTGGCGCAGGAAAAGGGCGCCTTTCCGGGGTTTGTCGCGCGCGACTACCTGCAAAGCGGCTTCGCTCAGCGCCTGCCGGAAGACATCCGGGCCTCGATCGCAGAACACGGCATCCGCAACAGCCATTTGACCTCGATCGCCCCCACCGGCACGATTTCCCTGGCCTTTGCCGACAATGCATCCAATGGCATCGAACCGCCGTTTTCCTGGACCTATACCCGCACCAAGCGCATGGCCGACGGCAGCAAGCAGGATTATGCGGTCGAGGATCACGCTTACCGCTTGTACCGCCTGATGGGCGGAGACGTCTCGGGGCAGTTGCCGCCGGCGTTCCGCACGGCGCTGGAAATCTCCGCCCAGGATCACGCCTTGATGGTCGCGGCGGTCAAAGACCACGTCGATGCGGCGATTTCCAAAACGGTCAACGTGGCGGTGGACTATCCCTACGACGACTTCAAGGATCTGTATCTGCAGGCCTGGAAGCTGGGCCTGAAGGGCATCACGACCTATCGCCCCAGCGGCAAGCGCGGCGCCGTGCTGTCGGTGGCGCCGACCGCCGGCGCCCCGGCGCAGCCTGAAGCCATCTCCTTGTCTGAAGCCGATCGCCGTCTGGTGCTCAAGCGCACCATCGAACCGGTCCTGAACAGCCTGCGCTGGCCTAACCGTCCCCGCTTGCCGCGCGGCGCGTCGTGCTGGGCGTCCGACGCCATCGAAACCGCCGAAGGCAGCTTCGTGGTATTCGTGTCCGACCTGCAGAACCGGCCTTTTGAAATCTGGGTCAATGGCGCGCGGCCCCCACGCGGGCTGGGTTCCGTGGCGAAAATGCTCAGCCTGGACATGTACACCGACGATTTCCCCTGGTTGAACCGCAAGCTGGAAGTCTTGGCCCGCACCAATGGCGGCGCGGATTTCCCGATCATCGACCCGGAAACTGGCGAATCCGTCTGGATGCCATCCACCGTTGCGGCGCTGGCCCGATTGGTGGCCTTCCGGCACCGCACACTGGGCATCGCCGCCCAGGCGGACGCCTCGTCGGCCATGATGGACGCCCTGATCGCGCCACGCGAACCCAAAACGGGGACCGACGGCACCATGGGCTGGATCTGCGATGTGCTGAACCCCGTCACCGGAGACGATTTCGTCCTGATGGTCAAGGAACTGCGCATGCCGGACGGCTCGACCCGACCGTATTCCGTCTGGGGCGCCGGAAAATTCCCCAGGGCCTTCGAGGGCCTGTTCAAACTGCTCAGCCTGGACATGCGGATCGTCGATCCGGCCTGGATCAGCATGAAGCTGCGCAAGCTGATGCGATACGCCGAACCTCAGGGCGATTTCCTGGCACGGGAACCTGGCAGCGAAAAATCCCGCGCCTTCCCTTCCACCGAAGCCTATATCGCCCGTTTGCTGATTCATCGTTACGCCATGCTGGGCATTCTGGACGAGCAGGGCATGCCGATCGAGCAAATGGGCGTGGTGCAGGCCGAAACCGACCCCAGCGCTGCCGTCACTCCCGTGCCGGCTGCTCCGGTGCTGCAGGGCAGCGAATGTCCGGAATGCCATCTGCACCGGGTGATCAAAAAAGACGGCTGCCAGTTTTGCACCAACTGCGGCTACACGGGGGTATGTGGGTAAACCCATGAACCAAGCTCATTACGATGTCCTGATCATCGGCAGCGGCCTGGCCGGCCTGACCGTCGCCCTGCATCTGGCTGCCGATAAAAAGGTGGCCGTGCTGTCGAAAAAGGCCTTGCTCGACGGCGCCAGCAACTGGGCGCAGGGTGGCATTGCCGCCGTGCTGGATTCCCAGGACAGCCATGACAAGCACATGAGTGATACTCAGGTGGCCGGCGCCGGTCTGTGCGATGTGGAAGCCACGCGCCACATCGTCGAACAAGGCCCCTCGGCGATCGATTGGCTGATCGAACTGGGTGTGCCCTTTACGCCTGATCAGGGCGCCGAACTGGGCTTTCACCTGACCCGCGAGGGCGGGCACAGCCAGCGGCGCATCATCCACGCCGCCGACGAGACCGGCCATCTGGTGCAGCTGACACTGGAACAACAAGTTCGCGCGCACCGCAACATTACCTTGCTGGAATACCATTCCGGCGTCGAGCTGATCACCAGCCGCATCCTGGAACCCCAGGCGCCGGCCCGTCCCGAAGCGCCGGCGCGCTGCCTGGGGGCGTATGTCTACGACGAACACAACGACCAGGTGCGCACCATCCTGGCCAGCCATGTGGTGCTGGCCACCGGCGGCGCGGGCAAGGTCTATCTGCACACCAGCAATCCCGATACCTCCACGGGGGATGGCATTGCCATGGCCTGGCGCGCCGGCTGCCGGGTCGCCAATATGGAATTCATGCAATTCCATCCGACCTGCATGTACCACCCGCAGGCTAAATCCTTCCTGATTTCCGAAGCCGTGCGCGGCGAGGGCGGGGTGCTGCGCCTTCCCGCAGGCGCGGGGGCACAGGCGGGCGAACGTTTCATGCAATGGCACGATGAACGACTGGAGCTGGCCCCGCGCGACGTGGTGGCCCGCGCCATCGACTTCGAAATCAAAAAACGCGGCTTGACGCACGTGGAACTGGACATCAGTCACCGGTCGCCTGAATTCATCCGCGAACACTTTCCCTCCATCCATGCGCATTGCCTGGAATTCGGCATCGATATGACGCGCGAGCCGATTCCCGTCGTGCCCGCCATGCACTTCACCTGTGGTGGCGTGGTGATCAATCTGGATGGCCGCACGGACATCCCCGGCTTGTACGCAGTGGGTGAAACCGCGTACACGGGGCTGCATGGGGCTAATCGCCTGGCCAGCAATTCACTGCTGGAATGCCTGGTGATCGGTCGCAATGCCGCGCACGCGATCGACGCCCAGGCAAGGCCCGAGGCCATTGCAGGGCAGGTCCCGGACTGGGATGACAGTCGCGCTCGAGACGGCGCGGAAGCGGTGCTGGTCACCCATGCGTGGGACGAAGTCCGTCGCCTGATGTCCAACTATGTGGGCATTGTGCGCACGCAAAAGCGCCTGAACCGCGCCCGCCAGCGCATCAATCTGCTGGAACAGGAAATCGAGGCCTACTACCAGGAATACCGCGTCACCAGCGATCTGCTGGAATGCCGCAACCTGATCCAGGTGGCGGCGATGGTCGTGGCGGCGGCGCTATCGCGCAAGGAAAGCCGGGGGCTGCACTACTGTCAGGATTACCCCTGGACGCTGCCGCGGGCTTTGCCCACGGTGATGACGCCGGAAGAGGGCTTTCGCTGACAGGATGCGGATTCAAAGAATCCGCATCGAATAATCGACCGCTTTGATGTCCTTGGTCAGGCTGCCGACCGAAATCCGGTCGACGCCCGTCTGCGCGATGGCGCGGACCGTCTCGTGCGTGATGCCGCCGGACGCTTCCAGCAGGGCGCGGCCCTGGTTCAATGCCACCGCTGCCCGCAGATCGTCCAGGGTGAAATTGTCCAGCAGCACGGATACCGCACCGGCATCCAGAGCCTGCTGCAATTCGTCCAGACTTTCGACTTCGATTTGCACCGGCACATCGTAGGGCAGGGCTTGGGCCGCCTGAAGCGCGTGGGCGATCCCACCGGCAGCGGCGATGTGGTTTTCCTTGATCAATACCCCGTCATACAAGGCCAGGCGCTGATTTCGACCGCCGCCGACACGCACGGCATATTTCTGCCCCTGGCGCAGGCCGGGCAACGTCTTGCGCGTATCCAGCACGGTAGCGCGCGTACCGCTGGTCAGATCCGCATAGCGACGAGTGGCGGTCGCCACACCGGAAAATAACTGCAGAAAATTCAGGGCGGTGCGTTCCGCCGTCAGCAGAGCGCGGGCCGGACCGTGCAGCCGACAGACCACCGAACCCGCTTCCATCCAGTCGCCTTCGGCATACGCCCAATCCAGCAGGATGCGCTCGTCGATCCGGTGCATGACGGCTTCGAACCAGGGGGCGCCGCACAGCACCGCCGGTTCGCGCACGATGACCTGGGCGGCTTCGACCTGCTCTTCGGGGATCAGCAGCCCGGTGACGTCGCCGGTACCGATGTCTTCCGCCAAGGCCTGATCGATATGGGCATCGAATGCCGCTTGCAGACCAGGAGGGAAGGGTGCATGGGGATTGCGCAAGGTAGAAGTGCTCATGCAGGGCCTACCTTGGCGAACAGGGCCTGTTCCTGCGCCAGATCGGCGCTGGGGCGGATCTGACGGCGATGGGTCGCCGCGAAATCCAGCATCCGGTCGATGCAGACCTTGGCTTGCCGACCCAGGGCAGGGTCCAAGTGGACTTCGTTGTGATTGAATTCCAGCGCATCTGCAATGCCCTTGAGGGAATTCATGGCCATCCAGGGGCAGTGGGCGCAGCTCTTGCAGGTGGCCGATTCGCCGGCGGTGGGGGCCGCGATGAAAGTTTTACCGGGCGCGGCCAGCCGCATTTTATGCAGCAGCCCCTGATCGGTGGCGACGATGAAGGTCGTGGCCGGAAATTCCGTGACGGCAGCCAGCAGGCGTGACGTGGAACCGACGACGTCCGCCTGGGCCACCACGCCCGCCGGGGATTCCGGGTGCACCAGAATCAGGGCGTCGGGGTGTTCCTGACGCAGCAGGTCGAGTTCGATGCCTTTGAATTCATCGTGCACGGTACAGGAACCCTGCCAAAGCACCATGTCGGCGCCCGTCTGTCGCTGGATGTAGGAACCCAGATGGCGATCCGGCGCCCAGAGGATCTTTTTCCCCTGGCGATGCAGGTCCGCCACGATGTCCAGCCCGATCGAGGACGTTACCATCCAATCGGCCTGAGCTTTTACCGCCGCGCTGGTATTGGCATAGACCACGACGACCCGATCCGGGTGTTGCGCCCGAAACTGGCGAAAGGCGATCGGATCGCAGCCCAGGTCCAGGGAACAGGTCGCATCCAGATCGGGCATCAGGATGCGCTTTTCAGGGCTGAGGATCTTGGCCGTTTCGCCCATGAACCGCACCCCGGACACCACCAGAGTGTCGGCGGCGTGATCGCGTCCGAAGCGCGCCATTTCCAGCGAATCCGACACGCAGCCGCCGGTTTCCTCGGCCAGGTCCTGGATATCGGCATCGACATAATAGTGAGCCACCAACACCGCATTGCGTGATTTCAGCAGGGCGCGGATGCGGTCTTTCTGGAATTCGCGGTCTTCGGGGGACAGGGGAGGGTTGACCCGGGCCCAGGCTTCGGCGACGCCCAGGGTTCCGCTGGCCATGTCCGGGCGGTCGAATTCAACGATTCGGGTACCTGAAGGCATGATGGATGCAAGCTTAAAAAAAGAGAAAATGAACCCAACGATCATACGACAAAGCCACTGGGCATGTCGGCCATCCCCACTGCGGGGCGCGCATCCGCTCGACCAAACTCGCATTCTTTATACGATGGAGTCATCAATCGACGTTTAAGGTTAGGGATTTCCCGAGGGACACCCTATACTGGTAACAGTCCATCGAATATGAGTTCGCCATGGCGCTTTTCAAGCTGGAACAACCTCGGGTCGTGTACTTTGCGGATTTTGTCCTGTACCCCACTGTCATTGCCGGGGGAATCGGGATCATGCTGTGGCGGGATCCCGGCCCGGTCTGGGTCTTGCTGCTGGCGGCGATCCTGGGGTTCTTTGCCTGGAGTCTGATCGAATACGGCCTGCACCGGTTCGTGCTGCACGGTCTGCAGCCTTTCAAGAGGTGGCACGAACAGCACCACCAGCGCCCCTTTGCCTTGATCGGCACGTCCACGCCCGCGAGCCTGCTGCTGTTTGGCGTGCTGGTGTTCTGGCCGCTGTCGCTGGGCACCGATCGTTGGGTGGCGCTGGCCGCCACGCTGGGCGTGGTGACGGGTTACCTGCTGTACACCATCGTCCATCATGCCTCGCATCACTGGAAAGCGCGCTCTGGTTCCTGGATGCAGGCTCGTAAAAAAGACCATGCACGGCACCACCACCCAGGCGTCGAGGGCTGGTATGGCGTCACGACCCCGTTCTGGGATCATGTATTCAGAACCGATTCATGCACGACCACTAAACTACGCTGACCATTTCCTTTGCATGGAGCCTCGCCATGTCTGATTCCCTGATGCTGTACACCGATTCCCGCTTCATCAGCCCGTATGCCATGTCGGTATTCGTGGCCTTGACCGAAAAAGGCTTGACGTTCGAGATGACTCCGGTCGACCTGGGGCGGGGAGAGCAGCGTCAGGCCGCCTACGGCGCGCTGTCCGTGACGGGCAAGGTGCCGGCGCTAGTGCATGACGGCTACGGCCTGGCGGAATCGACCGCGATCATCGAATACGTGAACGAAGCCTTTGCCGGGCCGGCGCTGTTGCCTCAGGATCCCCGGCAGCGCGCCAGGGCTCGCCAGATTCAGGCCTGGGTGCGTTCGGACCTGATGCCCTTGCGTCAGGAACGATCATCGGAAATTTTGTTCGAGCGCCCATCCCAAACTTTGCCACCTCTTGGCGACGGCGCCCGCCAGGCCGCCGACAAACTGATTCAGGTCGCCGAACAACTGCTGCCGGCGGCAGGCAAATCACTATTCGGCGCCTGGTGCATCGCCGACTTCGATCTGGCGTTCATGCTGAACCGTTTAGTGTCAGGCGGGGATACGGTGCCACAAAGACTGGCCGACTATGTGCACCACCAGTGGGCCAGATCCTCGGTGCAGCGCTGGGTGGGCTTCAACGAAAGGCAGCGGGCGTGATGTCGATGCCGGTGTCCCGCCGATATGCCGTTCTGATCGGCAGCGACAGGACGGCATGACCATGCATGGCCACTGCCATTTATGACTTTACATAATACACATTATACGAATTACCTGAGGGCTTGGAATCCAGCTCATCCGGGCATTCCTGCTTGAACAGCATGCCGATGGTGACGCTCATTGCCGGTATGGCCTCAAGGCGGATCACGGTAAGATGCTAACTTCCTTGTTCTTCTGCAGGCCTTGCTGACCGCCATGCGTATCAATCCTTCGACTCTGATCGGCATCGTCGCCAGCATCTTGCTGTTGGCTGTCGTCCTGGCGTTTTCCACGGAAGATCCCCAGCTGTTCATCGATCTGCCCGGCCTGGGTATCGTGCTGCTGGGTACGGCAGCGGCGACGTTCATCGCCTATCCGCTGCGTGAAGTCATGCGCATCTTCGGCCTGATGCGCAGCGTCGTGCACAACGAAAAACTGCATGTGGACCGCGACCTGGAAGATCTGGTGGCCATCGCCAAGATCTGGATGCAAAGCGACATCCGCTCTGTTGAACAGGCGCTGGAAAAAGTCTCCAATCCCTTTTTGCGCAGCGGCGTGCAGCTGGTCATCGACAATGTCCCGGAACAGGACATCATCGATCTGCTGCAATGGCGCACCGCCCGCATGAAAGCCAAAGAACACGCCGAAGCACAGCTGTTTCGCGTCATGGCGGGCTTTGCGCCGGCCTTTGGGATGGTCGGCACACTGGTCGGCCTGGTGAATCTGCTGTTCCTGCTGGGCGGCGGCGACATTACCGCCATCGGGCGGCAGATGGCTCTGGCCCTGATGACCACGTTCTACGGGGTGCTGCTGGCCAATCTGGTCTTCAAACCCATCGCCGTCAAGCTCGAACGCCGCACGGAACAGCGGCTGGTGCTGATGAACACCATCATGCAAGGCATTTCCATGATGAGCCAGAAACGCAGCCCCACGCTGATGCGCGAAACGCTCAAAGCCTTCGTCGCCGATGTGCGCGACGAAATCAAGGACAGTGATTCCGCGCCCCGCACGGCGGAACAGACCTCATGAAATCCGGGCCGCTTGAACTGCAACCCGCCCGCGAGTTCGCGCAGCGCATGCACGAACTCGAGGCCGAACTGCAGCGGGCCCGCCAGGCGCAGCGCCGCCTGAAGGCCCATCCCGATTCCGCCGCACGCTGGGGGCTGGAAGCCGGTGCGCCGCTTCAGCAGGAAGAAGGCTGGTTTCTGACGTATCTGGACATGATGACGCTGCTGCTGGTCGCCATGATCGTCATGCTGGCGTTCTCCGGCACCCTGGCGCGACACGACCAGCCAGGCGCAGCGGCGCCCGCTCCCATCGTGGCGGCGGCCCCCGCATCCACGAAAGACCCCGCCCCGCAGGCTGCGTCCGCCCTGCCCGACCCGACACCAGCCGACACGCTGCCGACCGACATCCCTGCTCCGGATGTTGCGTCCCCCTACCCGGCTGCTCCCGATTCCGCCTTCGAGCAATCCGGCTATCCCCCGGCTTCTGTCGCTGCGCTGGCATCCGCCTATCCGACGCCGATGGACCTGGCGCCGAAACCCGCACCGGTTCCTGAACCGGCGCCCGAACCCGCTATTCAGACAGCCCCGCCTGCATCAGAACCCGCGCCCGCCGCTGCACCTGCCGCCACAGAACCCGCCGCGACGCCTGCGCCTCACGGCGCGGCGGTCGCTTCCCCGGCAGCGGAATCCGCCACACCGCCAACGGCGGAAGCCAAGACACCGCCGACCGCCGCACCAGCGTCGGTGCAGAACACGTCCCAGACGCCCCCGCCGGCCCCTCATGCACAATCCGCCCCGCCCGCGCCGCCGGCGGATGACTCGCATTCCGAAGGCGAATCCCTGGCGGCGGCCCTGCCGCTGGACGAACTGGGCAGCGAGGTTGAGGTCATCATCAATCAGCGCTCGGTGAGCCTGCGCATCAATAATGAAATCCTCTTTGGCACCGGCCAGGCGGATCTCAGCCCGCACGGGCTGGCGGTGCTCAAGCGCATGGCCGAAGTCTTATCCAAGGACGGCTACGACATCGTGGTCGAGGGGCATACCGATTCCGTGCCGGTCCGCAATAACGGGCGCTACCCGTCCAACTGGGAGTTGTCCACCGCCCGGGCGGGCAGCGTGGTGCGCTATCTCGAAGCCAACGGCATCGACAAGGCGCACCTGAAGGCGGTCGGCTATGCGGATACCCGGTCGATCGCCAGCAATCGGACAGCCGATGGGCGGGCGCGCAACCGCCGGGTGGAACTGGTCGTTGAAAAGCCCGCAGCTGGCGATGCGCCCAAGGCATCGGCCCAGCCCAAGCCTGCCGATGGGGCGCCGCCTGGCGCGGGACGCCCGAACTGATCCGTCGGGATCAGCCCGGACCGGGGCTTAGTCCCGGGAAAACGGCTTGCCCTGGAAGTCCACTGTCACCAGATTGCCGTCCAGCGCGCCCATGCCGGGCGCGTTCTGGGGCATGCCGGGCGCAGCCACACCTCGCACCTGAGGCGCGGCCAGCAGCTTGCGCACCACCGATGCCGGCACATGGCCTTCGACGATCTGGCCGCTGGATTCGATTTTGGCCGTATGGCAGGACGCCAGTTCCATCGGGACGCCTGACTGGGTCTTGATCTGCACGATATCGTTCGTCAACACCTCGCGGACGTCGAAGCCTTCGGCCCGCATGTGTTCCGCCCAGCCGTGGCAGCAACCGCAATTCGGATCCTGGTGAACCGTGATGGCTTGGCCTGCATGGACGTTCAGGCCCATGCCCAGCGTGCCGATGGCCAACAGGCCGGACAGTGAAAGGGATTTCATAAGATGTATTTCTTGGTCGTGGAAAGGATGCAGGATTGGACGCACTTGACGCGGATTAGTTCCTGTAACGTGATGAACAGCCCCTGATCCCTACATTTGTTCAAAACGATCATAGTGCCGTTCGGTCTGGATTTCCTGGTGCTGAACGTGGGTGACTTGTGCCGCCGGCGGCCCTTGCAGCAACCAGGACAGCATCTGATCGACTTCCGCATGATTCCCCTGCAGCAGCGCTTCCACGCGGCCATCGGGCACATTGCGCACCCAGCCGCCCAGCTTCAAATCGTGCGCGCGCCGCACGGTGGCCGCCCGGAATCCCACCCCCTGGACTTTGCCTTCGATGAAGACCGACAGGGTTTCGAGCGTATGAGAAGGATGCAGATGTTTCATGGTCAGCAGGACGAGGTGGGGCAAGGAATACGCGTTAATCAGCCAAAGGCGACGACAAGGCAATCACTACAATACGCCCGGTCCTCAGGATTGTCGTAACTCCTTATCAGGACTTTCAATAAACTCATTCTTCTTTATATCTATAGGAAATTAGGCCGTGGGTATTCGTTCCTTATCCATTCGCGCCAAAGTTGTGCTGGCGTCGACACTGACGATTGCGGTCGCCATGATTTTGCTGGCGACGGCTAACGTTCTGTCCGCTCAGCAAACCATCAAAGACCTGGTCGGATCACAGACCAGCAGCCTGATCCACAGCAACGCGCGCGAAATCGAAAGCTGGGCCCGAGACAAGACCGACATCCTGGTCTCGCTGACCCCGGTGGCCTTGTCGGAGCAACCCGAATCATACCTGCAACAAGCGCAGCAATCGGGGCGCTTCCTGCAGACTTATGTAGGCCGGGCGGGAATCCCGCAGATGAAGTCCAATGCGCCGATGAATCTGCCGCCGGACTATGACCCCGGCAAACGCCCCTGGTACATGGACGCGACCAAGGCCGGCAAACCCATTCTGACGACCCCCTATCAGGACGCCGCGTCCGACGCCCTGGTCCTGAGCGTCGCCGTGCCGCTGCAGGCCAATGGCAAGACCCAGGCAGTAATCGCCGGCGACATCACCCTGGACGACATCATTGCCAGCACGCGCGCCCTGCGCCCGACTGAAAACAGCTTCGCCTATCTGGTGGCGGGCGACGGAAAAATCATCGCCCACCCCGATCCGGGGCTTACCCTGAAGCCCGCCACCGATGTGTTCCCGCGCTACGACGTCCCACGCCTGCGCACACTGGCCGATCACCCAGGCGAGATGGGCGACACCATCATCGCCGGCCCCGTCTATTGGCTATCGGCCACGCGCATCCAGGGTACGGACTGGACGCTGGTGATAGCGCTGAACCAAGATGACGTGCTGGCCGGGGTGCGCCAAATGCGCACCCAAGCCATCATCACCGGCGTGCTGATGATTCTGCTGGCCGCCGCAGTGCTGGCAACCCTGACACGCGTATTGTTGCGTCGCCTGGGCAACTTGAAAGACGCCTTGCAGGACATCGCTTCCGGCGAAGGCGACCTGACCCGGCGCCTGGACCAAACCGGCCAGGACGAACTGGCCCAGGTCGGCGCCTCGTTCAACCAGTTCGTGGACAAGATCGCCGGCACGCTGCGCAGCATCCGCCAGACCACGGATTCCGTGCATATCGCATCCGACGAGATTGCCGCCGGCAATACCGATCTGGCGCGCCGCACCGAAGGCGCTGCCGCCAGCCTGCAGGAAACTTCCAGCTCCATGGAAGAACTCTCCAGCACGGTCAAACAGACGGCCGATGCCGGCAACGCCGCCGTGGCCCTGGCCGACAGCGCGCGCGACGCGGCCAACCAGGGCGGCGCCCTGATGAACCAGGTCGTCGAAACCATGCAGGCCATCAACGACAACGCCGGCAAGATCGGCGACATCATCGGCGTGATCGACAGCATCGCCTTCCAGACCAATATCCTGGCGCTGAACGCCGCGGTCGAGGCGGCCCGCGCGGGCGAACATGGCAAAGGCTTTGCCGTGGTGGCATCCGAGGTCCGCGCCCTGGCGCAGCGCAGCGCCCAGTCTGCCCGCGAGATCAAGGGACTGATCGACACCAACGTCACCCAGGTGTCGCATGGCGGCGAACAGGTCCGTCAGGCAGGCGCGGCCATGGACAAGATCGTCTCCGAAGTGCAGCGCGTGACCGATATCATCAACGAGATCAAGGTCGCCACCAACGAGCAGAGCCTGGGAATCAGCCAGATCGAAATCGCCGTCCAGCAACTGGATGGGGCCACTCAGCAAAATGCTGCTCTGGTGCAGGAATCCGCAGCCGCTGCCGACAGCCTGCGCGACCAGGCGCAGACCCTGGCGCGGGCCGTGGCAGGCTTCCGGCTGGATGCGCAGTCGGCGGATGGCGCTCATGCCGGCCAGCCGGGTGCCATCCGGCATGCCCTGCCCGCGCCGCGCAAATAGCGTATCCCCCTGACGCAGGATGGGTTGTTGTCGAAATCAGTCATATCGACATAGCCCATCCATCGTTTTGTTTCATCTGCTGACTGCCTAGAATGGCGTCATCGCCTGCCGTGCCGTCCGCACCAGGCTCCCCTGACCCATTCGAGGCCTTCATGAGCAAACCCGCGTCGTCCATCCGCAAGCACACGGTCGTGATTATCGGCGCCGGCACCGGCGGAGCCGCCGTGGCCGCCCGCCTGCGCCGCAATCAATCCGATCTGGATATCGCCGTCATCGACCCTTCCCGCCACCACGACTACCAGCCGGCCTGGACGCTGGTGGGCGGCGGCGCCTATCGGGCGGAAGACACGCGGCGCACCCTGCACGACTGCCTGCCCGCCGGCGTGCGTCACATTGCTCATCGCGTCGAGCGTCTGCTGCCTGACGAACGCCAGATCGTGCTGGACGATGACAGCCGAGTGACCTATGACTATCTGGTCGTGGCCGCTGGCATTCAGATCAACTGGCAGGCGATCGACGGCCTCAGCGAAGCGCTGGGCAAAAACGGCGTCACCAGCAACTACCGCTATGATCTGGCCCCTTATACATGGGAATTGGTCCGCCAGTTCCAGGGCGGCAATGCCGTCTTCACTCAGCCTGCAGGCGCGGTGAAATGCCCTGGCGCGCCGCAAAAAGCCTTGTATCTGGCAGCGGATCATCTTCGCCGCCGCGGCATCACATCCGCCAAGCTGCAATTCCGCTCGGGCGGAGCATCGATCTTTGGCATCCCCTTTTATGCCCAGGCGCTGGATAAGGTCATGGCGTCTTACGGAGCGGATCCGCATTACGGCAACAATCTGATCCAGGTGCGCGGCGAGGACAAAATCGCCGTCTTCGAATCCGTGGTGGACGGTCAGACCGTGCGCGAGGAAGTCGCGTACGACATCCTGCACGTGGTGCCGCCGCAAAGTGCGCCTGATTTCATTCGCGAAAGCCCGCTGGCCGATGCCAATGGCTGGCTGGAAGTCGACAAGCAGACCCTGCGCCACCCCCGCTATCCGAACGTGTTCGGGCTGGGCGACTGCACGTCCACCCCCAACAGCAAGACAGCGGCTGCCATCAAGAGCCAGGCGCCGGTCTTGACCTGCAATCTGCTCAGCGCCCTGCGCGGCGCGGGCAATGTGGAATCATATGACGGCTATGCCGCCTGCCCTTTGACGACCTCGCGGGGCAAGGTGCTGCTGGCGGAATTCACCTACGGCGGCACGATCACCCCCAGCCTGCCGCTGGACCCGCGTGTGCCCCGGCGCTTTTACTGGTGGCTCAAACGCTCGCTGCTGCCCTGGTTCTACTGGAATATCCTGATCAAGGGACGCGGCCTGCCCGTCACGCACAAACTGCGCCAGTTCCCTGCCGGGGCACCCTCGGTCCAGCCCTGATGGACAAGGCCCGGCACCCCGCCGATGCCGGGCGAATCCTTCTGCTAGGATGATGCTTTTCATTCATCCCGTTTGTTGCGCAAAGGATCACCATGTCTAAGATCGCTCTGGTCACCGGCGCGTCCGCCGGTTTCGGCGCCGCCATTTCCCGTCGCCTGATTGCCGAAGGCTATACCGTTGTCGGCGCGGCGCGCCGCCTGGATCGCTTGCACACCTTGCAGGCGGAACTAGGTAGCGCCTTTCACCCGTTGGTGATGGACGTGACCGATGCCGCAGCCATCGACCAGGGCTGCGCCTGGATCGCGCAACAATTTCCAGGCCTGGATCTGCTGGTGAACAACGCTGGCTTGGCGCTGGGCGTGGCGCCCGCACAAGAAGCCTCCCTGAACGACTGGGAACGCATGATCGCCACCAACGTGCTGGGTCTGACGCGACTGGTGCACGCGGTGTTGCCTGGCATGGTGAAGCGCAATCAGGGGCATATCGTCAATATCGGGTCCACGGCAGGCAGCCATCCCTATCCGGGCGGCAATGTCTACGGGGCGACCAAGGCCTTCGTGCGGCAGCTCAGCCTGAATTTGCGCGCCGATCTGTGGGGCACCCAGGTGCGGGTGACCAATATCGAACCGGGGCTGTGCGGCGGCACTGAATTCTCTTTGGTGCGCTTGGGCGACACCGACCGCGCGGCTGCCGTCTACGAAGGCGCCGATCCCTTGACGGCGGACGACATTGCCGATGCCGTCGTCTGGACGGCCACCCGTCCAGCCCGCGTCAACATCAATACGCTGGAACTGATGCCGGTATCGCAGTCCTTTGCGGGGTTGAAGATCCACCGCGAGACGCCGGCTGCTTGATTACGCGCCCACCTCGCCGCCTGCATGCGGCGCGGATTCATCAGGCGCAACACAGTCCGCAGGGGGCTGTGTTGCGTCCGGACTCATCCTCGTATCAGCAGCAGTGATAGAGATTCCGGCTGGATCTGGTTGGTGCCCATGAAGGGGCGGTCGAACGACATGATCAGGTAAAGCGTGGCGCCGAAACTGAGGGAAAACAGCAACATCGCTATGGCCAGCGACCGCCGTTGGTGCAGATGCAGTTCACACAGCACGCAGGCGGCGACGAACAGCAGCATCAGCACCACGGTTCCTTTTGCGGACATGATCCCCGGACTGCGCGCAATCAGCAGCCGATCATCGCGAGCTCTTTCGATGTCATGCGCATAGCGCCGCAGTTCTTCTGCGGCGCGGCGCTGGCCCAGCCGATCGGCTGCGGCCTCGATCTGCACGGATGCGACGACCAGCGCTTCCAGCAAGTCCTCGGCGGCCGGGCTCCAACGACCTGACGACATGATCGGCCATTCATTTTCGACTACCTCGCGGATGTAGTCGTCGGTCAAACCCGTGACGTTTTCACGTTGATCGCCAGGCAGGAATTTGGCAACGCGCAGCACGTCGATCACGGCGCTGGCCTCGTGCTCGACGGCGGCATGACCCTTGGCATCCTGCTGCCAGATATCCGCCGCCACCAAGGCAACGACCATGCCCGTAGGCACCAGAATGCCCGACAGCATGGTAGCGACCATATTGTGCCCGTGGGGTCCGGGCGGCCAGAAGCGGCGCAAGGCGCTCATCATGCCCAGGGCAGCAACGGTAATCAGACCGACAAACAGCACGCACGCCACAAACTTGAGCCATGCGGGCAGCAGATGGATGAACTCGAACACGGGCGCCTCGTGAGTGGTTGGAAGCTGGAGGAGGTGGCTTGGATATGTTCAGGCTGGCATGCTGCGATGCGGGTTGTGGTAGATTCTGATCATGGACTCTCCCGGATGGAAAGCCCATATTATCCACGATTAGGCTGGCTGAAACCCTCTCTCCGCCAACGATCTTGCACACGTATCACCCTCCTCGATGAGCCCCATGCCGATACACTCGCCGTCTACACCCCGCTCGCCGTTTGCCTGGCGCGTCGCCCTGCCCGTCTTGGCGACGGCGCTGGCGCTGGCTGGTTGCGCCAGCGGGCCGCAGGACAACCTTTCCTTGATCCCGGCGCAGTTGGATCAGCAAACGCAGCAGCAAGGCCTGTTCGTACAGCCCGTGAAATGGACGGCGCAACGCCCTGGCTGCACAGGCGACTGCCCCAAGCTGGTCGTCGATTCCCTGGCCTTCCCGGGGCACCCACGCCTGACGGAACTCGTGGATCATGCCTTGGCCGCCATGACCTGGCTGGATGCACAGCGCCCGGCGCCATACGATACCGTGCTGGCCTACCAGGACTATTTCTGGAAAACCGCTGGATTGCGCGATGAAACCCAGCTCGCGGCCCGCACCCGCTATCGCAACAACCGCCTGACCGTGGTCGAATTGAATGCCGGCCAGTACCGCACCGGCATGGCGCATGGGATGACGGGATCGCAGTTTCTGAACTGGGACAACCAAACCGAAAAAGCGCTGACCATTGATCATCTGCTGGCGCCCGGCGCACGCCCGGCCTTCGACGAGGCCTTGAAAAAAGCACATGCCATCTGGCTGCAAAGCCACCGCGATGCCGTCCAGAGCCTCGACACCTTTTCCCGCATGTGGCCTTTCGTGTCCAGCGACAATGTGGCGTTGACCGACCAGGGCGTGGTCGTGAAATACCAGCCCTATGAAATCGCCCCCTATGCCTGGGGCCAGCCCGAACTGCTGATCCCCTACCCCGCGCTGCAAGGCATTCTGCGCCCGGCCTTCCTGCCGCCCACCTGATCGGCGTCGGCGCCATCCCCGGCGGGGTATACCTATATAGCAGGGCCGCATTATGCGCGCCCTTCATATCGTTTGACGAAACGATTCGTTCAATCTCAGGCCGGAACTCCTTAAGCTGGTATCTCGATTCACTGGAATGACGAGACACCCTTGATGCGATTGCGCTTGCTGCTGACCCTGGCAGCAGCTGTCGGCCTGGCGAGCATGGCCCATGCCGCCGACCTGACGCTGCTGAATGTTTCCTACGACCCCACCCGCGAACTGTACCAGGCCTACAACCAGGCCTTCGCCCAGTACTGGCAGGACAAGACCGGGGATCACGTCACGATCCGCCAATCACACGGGGGATCCGGCAAGCAGGCGCGTTCCGTCATCGACGGTCTGCAGGCCGATGTCGTCACCCTGGCCCTGGCGCCGGATATCGACGCGATTGCCGCCCGTGGGCCCATCCGCGCGGATTGGCAGTCGCAACTGCCCGAACACAGCGCCCCCTACACATCCACCATCGTGTTCCTGGTGCGCAAGGGCAATCCCAAAGGCATACATGACTGGCCCGACCTGATCCAGCCAGGCGTGCAGATCATCACCCCGAATCCCAAGACCTCAGGCGGCGCCCGCTGGAACTACCTGGCGGCCTGGGGCTATGCCCTGCGCCAGCCGGGGGGCGATGAAGCCAAGGCGCGGCAGTTCGTCAGCCAGATCTACCGGCAGGTGCCGGTGCTGGATTCCGGTGCGCGCGGAGCGACGACGACCTTCGTCGAACGCGGCATCGGTGATGTCTTGTTGAGCTGGGAAAATGAAGCGTTATTGGCCATCCAGGAATTGGGCCCCGACAAGGTGGATATCGTCGTGCCATCCGTCAGCATCCTGGCCGAACCGCCTGTGGCCGTGGTGGACAAGGTCGTGGATGCCAAGGGCACCCGTCTTGTGGCGCAGGCCTACCTGAGCTACCTGTATTCCGAGGCCGGCCAGGAAATTGCGGCGACACACTACTATCGCCCCACCCTGCCCGCAGTCGCCCAACGTCATGCCGGGCAGTTCCCGCCGGTCGAGCTGTTCAGACTGAGCGATGTGGCGGCCAACTGGGCCGAGGCGCAAAAGCGGCACTTCGCCGATGGCGGTACCTTCGATCAAATCTATCAACCGGGCGAGCACTGAACCATGCCGCGCCCGCCTGTCTTGCGCGCCTTCGTGCGTCCCGTCCTGCCAGGGCGCAATCTGACCCTGGGTCTGACCCTGAGCTATCTGGGGCTGATAGTCCTCTTGCCCCTGTCCGCCGTTGTCTTGAGTGCCGGCACGATGGGGATGGACGCCTTCTGGCGAGCGGTCAGCGCCCCCAGGGTGCTGGCCTCGTACCGCCTCAGTTTCGGCAGCGCTTTGCTGGCGGCGGCGGTGAACGTCGCCTTTGGCGGCATCGTCGCCTGGGTGCTGGTGCGCTACCGCTTTCCCGGCAAACGTCTGATCGACGCGCTGGTGGACCTGCCCTTCGCCTTGCCGACCGCCGTCGCGGGGATCGCCCTGACCGCGCTGTACGCCCCCAAAGGCTGGCTGGGAGGATTGCTGGCGCCGCTGGGCATCCAGGTCGCCTTCAAACCGCTGGGCGTCGTGGTGGCGCTGATCTTCATCGGCCTGCCGTTTGTGGTGCGCACCGTTCAACCGGTGCTGGAAGACATGGCCGCCGAATACGAGGAGGCCGCCAGCAGCCTGGGGGCCTCGCGCCTGCAGGTCTTCGCCCGCGTGGTATTCCCGACCATCCTGCCGGCGCTGCTGACGGGTTTCGCCTTGGCCTTCGCCAGAGCAGCGGGTGAATATGGATCGGTCATTTTCATCGCCGGCAACATGCCCATGGTGTCCGAAATCGCGCCCCTCCTGATCATCACCAAGCTTGAGCAGTACGACTACGCGGGCGCCACGGCCATCGCCGTGGTGATGCTGGGCATCTCATTTACCCTGCTGCTGCTGATCAACCTGCTGCAGGCCTGGGTGCGCCAACACTCGACTGCCCGTCCGGATTAAGGATGCACCCCACGCCATGACTGCCATCGCACTCGATCCCGTCAGCCTGAGCGCAACGCGCCCGGATGCTGAAGGCCGCTGGGTCCGTCTGATCCTGATGGGCACCGCCTTTGTCTTTCTGCTGCTGTTTCTGTTCATTCCCCTGCTGGCAGTCTTTCACGCGGCACTGGCCAAGGGCTGGGCGGCCTGCATGGCGGCGATCACCGACCCCGATGCGCTGGCCGCCGTCCGCCTGACCCTGACAGCGGCAGGCATTGCCGTGCCCCTGAATCTGGTGTTCGGGGTATGCGCGGCCTGGTCGGTCACCCGTTTCGAATTCCGGGGCAAGCACCTGCTGATCACCCTGATCGATCTGCCCTTTTCAGTATCCCCCGTGATTGCGGGCCTGATCTACGTGCTGCTGTTCGGCGCTCAGGGCTGGTTCGGCGCCTGGCTGCAGGCGCACGACATCCAGATCCTGTTTGCCGTGCCCGGCATCGTGCTGGCCACGGTGTTTGTCACGGTTCCGTTTGTGGCGCGCGAACTGATTCCGCTGATGCAGTCTCAGGGCAGCGACGAGGAAGAAGCCGCCATCGTGCTGGGCGCATCCGGCTGGCGGGTGTTTTGGCACGTTACCCTGCCCAATATCCGCTGGGGCCTGTTCTATGGCGTCATCCTGTGCAACGCCCGCGCCATGGGCGAATTCGGCGCGGTATCGGTGGTGTCCGGCCATATTCGCGGCCTGACCAACACCCTGCCCTTGCACGTGGAGATTCTATACAACGAATACAACTTCGCCGCGGCCTTTTCCGTGGCATCCCTATTGGCGCTGTTGGCGTTGCTGACCCTGGCCCTGAAATCCCTGGCGGAATGGCATTTGCATGCTCAGGCCGCCCACACCGCATCGGAACTGTCCTCATGAGCATTGAAGTCCGCCACATCCACAAGCAGTTTGGCGCTTTCACGGCGCTGAACGATGTGTCTCTGGCCTTTCCCGATGGCCGCCTGACGGCCTTGCTGGGGCCATCGGGCTGCGGCAAGACCACCCTGCTGCGCATCATCGCCGGGCTGGAGCATCCCGACCAGGGCCAGGTGCTGCTGCACGGGCTGGATGCGTCTCGCACGCATGTGCGCCAGCGCCAGGTCGGCTTCGTCTTTCAGCACTATGCCTTGTTCAAACATATGACGGTGTTTGAGAACGTCGCCTTCGGCCTGCGCGTCAAGCCGCGCCGGGATCGGCCCTGCGAACGCCAGATTCGGGACAAGGTCATGGGACTGCTGGATCTGGTGCAACTGGCCTGGCTGGCCGACCGCCGTCCGGCAGCCTTATCGGGCGGGCAACGTCAGCGTATCGCCCTGGCGCGGGCGCTAGCGGTAGAGCCGCGCGTCCTGCTGCTGGACGAACCCTTTGGCGCACTGGATGCCAAGGTCCGCAAAGAACTGCGCCGCTGGCTGCGGCGGCTGCACGATGAACTGCACATGACCAGCCTGTTTGTCACTCATGACCAGGAAGAAGCCCTGGAAGTCGCCGATGAAGTCGTCATCATGAACAAGGGCCGGGTCGAGCAGTGCGGCGCGCCGCAAACCGTGTATGACCAGCCGGAAACCGCCTTCGTCTACGGCTTTCTGGGCCATGTGAATCTGTTTCATGGCCGTGTGCGCGACGGGCGGCTGCATACGGGGGGCGCCGCGTTTGAAATGCCGGGCCTGGATGGCGCTGCCGACGCGCCGGGCACCGCCTATGTGCGGCCTCACGACATCCAGATCGAACCGGTGCCGACGGCTGGGCAGTCGCCCTCGGACACAGGCCTGCTGGTCGATCTGCAGCGCGCTCATGCCTTCGGGCCTTTGGCCCAGTTGGAACTGCGGCGCGAAGACACGCAGGAAATCATCGAAGTCGTGATGCCCAGCCGGGAATTCGACCAGATCCGGGCGCAGGGCCATCGACGCTTCATCGCCCGGCCCCGTCATGCCCGTATTTTTTTGAATTAATGCCCCTGCGTCACGGGGTATCCTCGAAACGGTTCAGGTCGAAATAACGCGAGAACGAGGATTGCTCTTCTGCCGCCTTGGGAACCGCTTTAGGCGTCGCCTGATTGACCGCGGCATCCGGCGCTGTCGGGGCGCTGGCTGCAGGCCCTTGCCGGCGTTGCGCCACCTTGTCAGCCAGGGTTTCCAGCTGGGCCGCCAGCGCCGTGTGATTGCGCTTGAGCGCCCAGGCGGCGGCGGTTTCGTGCGCCGCATTGAACATGGTTGGATCGGCGCCATGCGACAACAGCAACTGCGCCATGTCCGGATTGCCCGACAGGGCCGCCATCATCAGGGGCGTAGTGCCGTCCGGCCCCGGCGCATTGACGATCGCGCCCCAGTCGATCAGTTGACGGGCCATGGCGATCTGCGCCTTGGACGCGGCGTAATGCAGCGGCGTCCACCCCAGGCGATTGACCTGGGCGCCTGCGCGGATCAAGGCTGCCGCACGACCCGTTTGCCCCAGGATGGACAGGTACATCAAAGCGGTCTCGTCGCGGGCATTGGGCTGATCGACTTGCACGCCGGGCGCGATCAGCAGCACATCGAAGACGCGCCAGGACTGATCGCGGGCGGCCTGCGTCAAGGCCGGATTGCCCTGTTGGCTAAACGCGGTCGGGTCCGTGCCCCGCAGCAACATGCCCTGGACAGTGGAAAGGTCATCGCGGCGGATGGCCGACCACCAGTCCGAGGTCGGCGCCGTCTGAGCGTGGACCGCCGGCGCGCTCAGCAAACCGACCAGCGCCAGCATCAGCAGCCGCGCGCTTCCGATCCGCACGACGGTCGCGATGCGCGAAACCGGCGCCCGCAGGATGGACATCCAGGGATATGGCGTTTCTTGATAAAACGACATGGCGAAAGACCTCCAACAAGAAAAGTGCAGGCGGCGCATGAACGCTGCCCGCCCCGCTGCCGGGCGCGTGAGCGACCGGGTGCCGCTAGCGCGGAATTTTATCGAACAAGGCGAAGTAGTTGTCCGTCGTGGCCTGTTCGATGGCAGAGACCGGCACGCCCCGCAATTCAGCGATTTTTTCCGCCACGTGAATGACCTTGGACGGATCGTTGAGCTTGCCGCGATACGGCACCGGCGCCAGGTACGGGGAATCGGTTTCGATCAGCATGCGATCCAGCGGCACTTTGCGCGCCACATCCTGCAGCGACACCGCGTTCTTGAACGTCACGATACCCGAAAAGGAAATATAAAAACCCAGATTCATGGCCGCCCGCGCGACTTCCCACGATTCGGTGAAGCAGTGCATCACCCCGCGATCGGCGTGTTCCTCGCGCATCAGGCGGATCGTGTCGTCGGCTGCGGAACGGGTGTGGATGATCAGCGGCAGCCCCGTCTGCCGGGCGGCCCGGATATGGGTGCGAAAGCGCTCGCGCTGCCAATCCAGGGGTTCCGCCAGCCGGTAGTAGTCCAGCCCGGTTTCGCCGATGGCCACGACCTTGGAGTGCGCCGCCCTGGTCAGCAGGTCGTCCAAAGTCGGCTCTGCCGTATCGTCGTCTTCGGCATCGTTGTCCGGGTGCACGCCAACCGAGGCATACAGATGGGGGTGGGCCTCGACCAGCGCCATCAGCCCCGGCCAGTCGCGCAGATTGACGCTGACCACCAAAGCGTGGCCGACGTTGTTGGCCTGCATATTGCTCAAGACTTCCGGCAGCTTGGCCGTCAGGTCGGGAAAGTTCAGGTGGCAATGAGAATCGACGTACATATCAGGATCGAGCAATCAGGATGAATGGCCGCTTGCCACAGGGCGCACGGCCTGCAGCAAGCGCTGGGCGGCGTGGTCGCTGAGCAGCTTGGGATTCAGGGGATGCTGAGCCAAGCGGCGCTGTGCTTGCAGCCACTGAGCCGTGCGGGCCAGCGCCTGCTTATCCACTGCGCCGGCAATCCGGCGAATGCTCGCATCCTGTTCAGGATAGTATCGCGCCGGCAGGCCATGCGTGGCTAGACTCAGATCCAGCCAAAGCCGCTGGAAGCCATCCAGCCAGACTGCCGGTTCCAGTGCCGCCAGGGCATCGGCCAAGGGCGCCGACGCCCCACCGCTGCCGGCCAGGTCCAGGAATTGGCTCAACCAGACCGGGGCGACCGGCTGCTGCGCCCTGGCTTGCTGTAAAGCCGACAAAGGGGCGCCGCCCGTTGCCGCCAGCCGCGCGGCGGCATGATCCACATTCTGCGCTTGCAACCAGGCCAGGGCCTGAGCAGTATCGGGCACCGGCAGCGGCAGGCGCCTGCAGCGCGAGACCAGAGTGGGCAGCAGCCGGTCCGGCGCCTGCGCGACCAATAGGAAAATCGTGTGGGCCGGGGGTTCTTCCAGCACTTTCAGCAGCGCATTGGCTGCGATGATATTCATCGATTCAGCGGGATACAGCAGCGCCACCCGCCAGCCTCCCCGGTGCGTCGCCGTATTGAACCAGGGCAGCAGGCTGCGGATCTGTTCGATGCGGATATCTCGGGAAGGCTGTTTTTTGTTGCTGGATTCCTCGGTGTCTTCGGCGGCCTCGCCTTCCTGGACGGCCACCGCGTCAGGGCGGATCCGGCGCAGATCGGGATGGTTGCCCGCCTGCACCCAGCGGCAGGCCTGGCACTGCCCGCAGGCCAGGCCGGATTGCGGAGACTCGCACAACAAGCTGGCCGCGCCCGCCGCCGCGAATTCCTGTTGACCGATGCCCGGCAAGCCATGAATCAACCAGGCATGCGCAAACCGCTCGCGATCCGCCAGCCAGTCGCTGGCCAGGGACTGCTGCCAGGGCAGGAAATCAAAGAGTGTCATGCGTCTTGCACTCGGCGATGCATGGCGGGGTCCCCATGTGTGCGCAGCAGGTCCCGCAGACTGGCATCCAGATGCACCCGGATGTCCTGGATGCTTTGCCGTGCATCGATCACCCGGAAGCGCGCCTGGTCTTCGGCCACCCGCGCATGGTAGGCCTGGCGAGTGCGCTCGAAGAACGCTGCGCCTTCCTGTTCGAAGCGATCGGCGGTGTCCCGCCCTTGTTGCAGCCTGGCCCGGGCGGTTTCCAGCGGTACGTCGAATAGAAAGGTGCAATCCGGCCCCTGGCCCTGCTGCACCCAGTCTTCCAGCAAGCGCACGGCAGGCGCGCCCAGTTCACGACCGCCGCCCTGATAGGCGAAAGAGGCATCCGTATAGCGATCGCACAGCACCCACTGGCCGCGCTCCAAGGCCGGCAGGATACGGGTGCGCCAATGCTCGTTGCGCGCCGCGAACATCAACAGGGTTTCCGTGCGCAGGTCCATTGACTGATGCAGCACCAGCGTGCGCAACTGTTCACCCACCGGGGTGCCGCCCGGTTCGCGGGTTTCCAGCAGGCTGACCCCGGCCTGGCGCAGCCAGTCGGCCATCCAGCCCGCATGCGTGCTTTTGCCGGCCCCGTCCAGACCTTCCAGGGTAATGAAACAGCCGCGCCGCGTCATGAGATCACTTCCGTTTCAGAATATATTTGCCGACGGCCTGATTATGCGCCGACAAGTTCTTGGAAAATTCGCTGGTACCGTCGCCCCGCGAGACAAAATACAGATAGTCATGCTGTTCCGGATGCAGCGCGGCCATCAGCGCTGCCTTGCCGGGATTGGCGATGGGCGTGGGCGGCAGGCCGGGCCTGGTGTAGGTGTTCCAGGGCGTATCCTGTTCCAGGTCTTTCTTGCGCAGGCGACCCTGATAGCGTTCGCCCATGCCGTAGATGACGGTGGGGTCGGTCTGCAGCGGCATACCGATGCGCAGCCGGTTAACAAAGACCCCGGCGATGCGGGCCCGGTCGCTGCCATGCCCGGTTTCTTTTTCCACGATTGAGGCCAGAATCAGGGCCTGGTAAGGATCTGCCAGCGGCAGATCCTTGTCTCGCTGCGCCCACAGGCGCTCCAGCGTCTGGCGGCTGGCATGATCCGCGCGGCGCAGAATGTCCAGATCGGAAGACCCAGGGGTGAACACATAGGTATCCGGATAGAACAAGCCTTCGAGCTCGGTCCGCTCCAGGCCCAGCTTGCCGGCGATGGCAGCCTCGTCCATGCCCAGGGTATCGTGACGCACCTGGGGATTCTGATCCAGGGCTGCGCGCATCTGGGCGAAGGTCCAGCCCTCGGGGAAGGTCAGGCGCACCTGGGTCATATCGCCATTGGCCATGCGTTCCAGCAGCAGCCAGGGCGTATCCCCTGCCCGCGCCTCGTAAGCGCCGGCCTTCAAGAGCGTGTCGCGGCCGCTGATGCGCGCCAGCAAGACAAACGCCGTCGGCTCGATCTGGATGCCGGCCGTCTGCATGGCCTGAGCGATCTGGCGCGGCGTGCTGCCCGCATCGATCAGGTAATCCACCACGGGCGTGCTCATGGGGACGGGCCGCTGCCAGCCCCACCAGGCCGCACCGCCGATGCCGACGCCAATCAGGGCCAAGCCTGCAATCAGCAACCAGATGAACAATCGCAGTAACTTTTTCATGGACGCCAGTTTACCCGAGGGATCGTCTCCTCAGATGTCCGGATGTTCCATATCCTCAGGCCGCGACGCCGGTGCCGGCATCCGCAAAGGCATCTGGAAAACAAGGTCTTGGTTTGGAAGACCGCGGGCGGACCGCTATGATGGGAGCTTCTTTTGAACTTGTTCTGCAGGGTTGGATCATGAGCATATCTGGTGTCGAAGGGCAATGGCGCTTGCCCGAGCAGGCCGTCATCCGTCTCGAGGGGCCGGATGCGGTTGAATTCCTGCATGGGCAATTGAGCAACGCCGTTCAGGGTCTGCCCGACGACCAGGCTCGGCCTGCCGGCTACTGCACGGCTCAGGGCCGATTGCTGGCCAACGGCATCCTGTGGTCGGCAGGGCCGCAAGCCCTGGACCTGATGGTATCGCGCGACCTCGCCGAAGGCCTGCTGCGGCGCCTGCGCATGTTCGTGCTGCGGGCGAAAGTCACGCTGACACTGGACGACACGCGCCCGATTATGGGAGTATGCGGCGCATCCCACATGCCGACAGCCCTGCACGGCCTGCCGGCCTGGTCCCGCCGCGACGTGGCGGGCGACACCTGGATCATGGCCGCGCATACCAGCAGTCACGCGCCGGCAGCCTGGCGTATCGCCGCCCCGACTGCCGGGTCCGCGCCGGCGGATCATTCCCCTGCTGCCGATTCAGATGCATGGCGGGCGGCTTGTTTAAGCCAGGGCTGGCCCTGGATACGGACAGCCAGTCAGGATATTTTCCTGCCCAGCGCCTTGAACATGGACCTGAACGGCAGTATCGATTTCCACAAGGGCTGCTATCCCGGCCAAGAAGTCGTGGCCCGCAGCCACTACCGGGGCACGGTCAAACGTCGGATGGCCATCGGCACCGCCCCCTGGCCCGCTGAACGGCCCGCTCCCGCCGCTGCCAGCGATCTGTACGCTGCCGGCGGCGATGCCGGTCGGCCCGTGGGGCGTTTGATCGAGGTCGCCGTCTGGCGCGAACAGCTATATGCGGCTGCCGAAATCACGCTGTCCGACTGGCCTGCCATGACATACGCCGTAGGATCGCCGGACGGGCCGGTACTGACACTGCAAGCGCCGCAGGAGACGGACGCATCCCCCGCCTGATCGGTCGCTATTTATTGCGCGGCTGATGGTATAGCTTCAGGATGCTGGAAAAATCCAGCGTGCCGTGCCCCTGGGTGCTGTGCAGCGCATACAGATTGCGGGCCAGTTCCCCCAAAGGCGTCGTGGCGCGCGCCTGCATGGATGCTTCCGCCGCCAGACCCAAATCCTTCAGCATCAGATCCACGCCAAAGCCGCCCTCGTATTCGTGCGAAGCGGGTGCATGGTCCATGACGCCGGGCCAGGGGTTGTAGAGTTCCGTCGCCCAGTTGCGTCCTGAGCTTTTGGCGATGATGTCCGACAGAGTCTTGGGATCCAGGCCATTGGCCACGCCCAAGGCCAGAGCTTCCGCCGTGCCGGCCATCTGAATGCCCAGCAGCATATTGTTGCAGATCTTCGCGACCTGCCCCGCCCCCGCCTCGCCGGCATGGAAGATGTTTTTGCCCATGACCTGCAGATAAGGCATGGCTGCTTCCAGGTCGGCAGCCGCTCCGCCGACGATAAAGGTCAGGGTGCCTGCCACTGCCCCGCCGGTCCCCCCGGACACCGGCGCATCCAGCATGCGGATGCCGCGCCCGGCGGCGGCCTTGGAGACCTTGCGCGCCGATTCCGGCGCAATCGTGCTGCACTCCAGAACCAGCGTGCCTTTGGCGATGGTGTTCAGCAAGCCCTGGTCGCCCAGGTACAGGCCTTCGACATGGCGGCTGGCCGGCAGCATGCTGACGACCAGATCCACGCCGCTGGCCGCTTCAGCGGCGGACGCTGTCGCCGTCGCGCCTGCCTGGGTCGCTACCTGCAGCGCGGCGGGGACCAAGTCGAAAACCTTCAGGGCATGGCCCGCTTTCAACAAGTTCTGCGCCATCGGACCGCCCATGTGGCCCAGACCGATAAAACCAATCGTGCTGCTCATCGATGTCTCCTTGAAATGATCGTGCGTGTCAGTTCGGTGAAGTCTCGTCAGCCTCTGAGATCGGCCAGCGGGTGTTCTTGTCCCGCCGGCCAGGGCTGTGACAGGAAGCGTCGCGCCCAGTCCGCCGTGGCCAGTTCCAGAGAGGCAGGCCGCCAGCGGGGCTGTCGGTCTTTATCGATCAGCAGCGCCCGGATGCCTTCGCGGAAATCCGGTTCGGCGCAGCAGCGCAGCGACGCGATGTATTCCATGCGGAAGACGTCGGCCAGGGACTGGTGCCGCGCTCGGGCCAGCAGCATAAAACCGAGTCGCGCGGAGCCGGGCGACCCTGCCAGAAAGGTGGTGGCCGCCCGAGACAGCCAGGGGTCCGCATGGCGCTTCCAGCCGGCGATGCCCGCCCCGATCTGCTGAAGATCGGCACGACCGCATGTCTGGCGGATGAGGGCGGCATGCAATTGCAAAGGGCCGGGCTCAGGGGCCGGCATCTGCAGCCCATCCAGCACGGCATCCACTTGCGCAGCATGAGCGGCGGCATTGCCCGACCATTCGGTGGCGGCCAGGGCGTCCGTCAGCGCCTCGAAACCGTCGGCTGAGCAGAGCCGGTCGGCCAGACCATAGTGCAGACAGTCCCCCGCCCCCAGTTGCGCGCCGGTCAAGGCCAGGAATTCGCCGATGCCGCGCGGCAAACGGCTGAGCATCCAGGTACCCGCCACGTCGGGGTACAGGCCGATGCTGATTTCCGGCATGGCGAACCGGGTGGTGTCGGTGACCAGGCGATGACTGGCCCCCAGCATCAGCCCGACGCCGCCGCCCATCACGATGCCGCTGCCCCAGCACAGGATAGGCTTGGCATACCGGTGAATCTGGTAATCCAGGCGGTATTCGGTTTCAAAAAAACTGCGGGCATGCACATTGGCCCAGGCGTCTTCGGATGGGCTGTCCAGCATGCTGCGATACAGCGCCTGCAGATCGCCGCCTGCGCAAAACGCCTTGTCCCCCGCCCCGCGCAGCACGATGGCAACGACCCGATCGTCATCGGCCCAATCCTGCAGCCGCTCGTCCAGCAAACGGCACATGGCCAGGGACAGGCCATTGAGCGTCTGCGGACTATTCAGCGTGGCTACGCCGATCCGTTTGCCGTTCTGGCCGGCTAATTCCTGGAACAGCACAGGTTCCAGATCATGGTCGGCGGAAGCATCCACAGCGCTCATCTCAGGTCCGCCTCTTGGGTCAGGATATGACGCGCCAGGATGACGCGCATGATTTCGTTCGTGCCTTCCAGGATCTGATGGACGCGGGTATCGCGCACCAGGCGTTCCAGCGGGTAGTCCTTCAGGTAGCCATAGCCGCCGTGGATCTGCTGCGCATCCAGACAGGACTGGAAGCACAGATCGGTGGCGAAACGCTTGGCCATCGCGCAATAGGCGCTGGCCTGGGGATCGCCCTCGTCCAGCTTCGCGGCGGCCAGACGCACCATCTGGCGGGACGCCACGATATTGGTCAGCAGATCGGCCAGTTTGAACTGCAGCGCCTGGAAGTCCGCCAGCGGGCGCCCGAACTGATGGCGCTCGGTCATGTAGCGGCGGGCTGATTCATAGGCGCCCTGCGCCGCCCCCACCGAGCAGGTGGCGATGTTGATGCGCCCGCCGTCCAGGCCCTTCATGGCGAATTTAAAGCCCTCGCCCTCGTCGCCCAAGCGGTTTTCCACCGGCACGCGCACGTTCTCGAACGTGATGGGGCGCGTGGACTGGCTGTTCCAGCCCATTTTATTTTCCTTGCGGCCATAGGTGATGCCGGCGCAGTCAGCCGGCACGACCAGGGCGGAAATGCCGCGTGCGCCCTCGCCGCCTGTGCGCGCCATCACGACCAGCACATCCGTGTCCCCTGCCCCGGAAATAAAGGCTTTGGCGCCATTCAACACGTAGTGATCGCCGTCACGGCGGGCGCTGGTGATCAGCGACGCCGCATCCGAACCCGCGCCGGGTTCGGTCAGGCAGTAGGACGCCAGCTTTTCACCGCTGGCCAAGAGCGGCCCCCAATGATCTCGCACCGCCGGCTGCGCCCAGCTGCCGACCATCCAGGTCGCCATATTGTGGATGGTGATGAAGGCAGCGGTGGACGGGTCCACTGCCGCCATTTCCTCGAATACCAGAGTGGCGTCCAGGCGGGGAAGCCCCAAGCCGCCGATGGATTCCGGCGCGTACATGGCGCAAAACCCCAGTTCACCGGCTTTGGCAAAGGCTGTGCGCGGGAAGATGTGTTCTTCGTCCCATTGCGCCGCATACGGGGCCAATTCCCCTTGGGCGAATTCGCGGGCAGCCTGCGCAAAAGCGTGTTGTTCTTCGCTGAGGCGAAAATCCATAGTGCTTGTCTCCGGATTCATGGTCGTCACGGTCGCGGGACGCGGGTAGCGTCATCCGACGTGGTCGGACCTGATCAAGGCCCGCCACTGCGTTGCAAACTTACTGTAGCACTTGGCGTCAGCGTCTGTTTGAACAGGACCACCTTAAATCAGCCCAAGCGCAACGGCTGTCAATCGGGCGACAATCCCCAGCGGTGGCCTAGAACCCTTCTAGGACGATCTTGCCGCAGGCGCGACCGCTTTCCAGCACGGTATGCGCCTGCTTCAGATTCTCCGCATTGATCGGGCTGATGCGCTGCGTCAGGGTGCTGCGGACGCGCCCGGCATCGACCAGGCGGGCAAGCTCGTCCAGCAGGCGGCCCTGCGCATCCATGTCCGCCGTGCCGAACATCGAGCGGGTGAACATGAATTCCCAGTGGACAGAGACGGACTTTCGCTTGAAGCCGCTGATGTCCAGGGTATCCGGGTCGTCAATCAATCCGAAGCGCCCCTGGGGGGCAATCAGTTCCACCACATCCGCCAGGTGCTGCGCAGTGGCGGTGGTGGAAAACACAAAGGCCGGCGATCCCAGACCCAACGCGCTCAGTTGCGGCGCCAGGGGCTGGCGGTGGTTCACGACATGATCGGCTCCCAGGGACCGCACCCATTCTTGTGTGTCGGAACGAGAGGCCGTGGCGATGACGGTCAGATCAGTCAGCGCCTTGAGCAGTTGAATCGCCATGGATCCCACGCCGCCCGCCCCGCCGATGATCAGGACCGCATTCGCCGCGCCAGGCACGGGCCGGCGCACATCCAGGCGATCGAACAGCATCTCCCATGCAGTCAATGTCGTCAGGGGCAAAGCGGCGGCCTGAGCATGATCCAGCGTGGCGGGTTTATGCCCGACGATCCGTTCATCCACCAGATGGAATTCGCTGTTGGTGCCGGGCCGGGTCAAGGCGCCTGCATAAAAGACCTCGTCGCCCGGTTTGAAGCGGCTGACCTCGGCGCCCACCGACACCACCCGGCCCGAGGCATCCCAGCCCAGCACCTTCCAGTCCGCGCCCTCGGGGCCGACGCGCTGGCGAATCTTGGTGTCCACCGGGTTGACGGCGATGGCTTCGATCTGAACCAGCACATCGTGCCCGCCGGGATCGGGGCGATCCAGCTCGATATCCACGAGCGCGTCCGGCCTGTCGATAGGACCTGTTTGGCGGTATCCAATCGCTTTCATGAGAACTCCTGCTTGTCTGGCATTGAACATGCTTGGAGAATACTGTTATTTATGATTTTGTCTCTACGCACAAAATCAGCCTATAGTGACAAAAAGGATACTGTGATGGCCAAATCCAGACATTCACGTTTCGACTGCAGCCCCGGCTGCGCCGTCGAGGCCGCCATCGGCCTGATCGATGGCAAGTGGAAATCCGTCGTCCTGTTTCATCTGCTGGGCGGCACCCTGCGTTTCAACGAGATCCGCCGCCAGATTGTGAATGTGTCGCCGCGCATGCTGACGCGCCAATTGCGGGAACTCGAAGAAGACGGCCTGATCGAGCGCACCGTCTACGCCCAGGTGCCGCCCAGGGTGGACTACTGCCTGTCGCCGCTCGGGCACAGCATGACCCCTATTTTGTTGGCGCTGAAATCCTGGGGGGACGAACACATCGGTTTGTATGGCAAACCGCTGGCCCACACGCAGCAGCCTGCAGCACAAGATTCTTGCGCCACCCCGGCTTAGCGGGGCAAAACAGCCAAAGCGCCTAGGCGGGCCGCTTGCTTTTCGCCCGGCGATGCGCCGCCCGGCGGCGCCGGGATTCCAGGGGGTCGAATACCAGGGGACGGCACAGTTCCACACGATCGCCTTCCTGCAGCACACGCTGAGGGTCGCAGCGCTCGCCGTAGATGGCCGTGCTCAGGTCCCGATCGGTGAATTCCGGGAATTCTTGGGCGAATCCGCCCAGGGCGATGGCCTGCTCGACCGTGGCGCCGTCAGGGACATCCAGCGTCAAACGCCACAGGCGCGTCGGCGCCGCAAAGGCCAGATGCACGCGCATCCTAGCCCTCGTAAACCGCGTGAGCGCGCTGCGTAAAGGAATCGATGAAGCTTGTGGCGATGCGATTGAACACCGGCCCGATCACGGCCGACAAGGCGCGGCTGGAAAACGCGTATTCCATGGTGTAGAGGACTTTGCAGCCGTCTTCGCCCAAGGCCTGGAATGCCCAGTGTCCGGTCAGGTTGGAAAACGGCCCATCCACCAGATGAAAGACGATCTTGTTCGGATAGTGATGCTCGTTGCGCGTGGTGAAGCTCTGGCGGATACCGGCAAAATGGATCTGCACGGTCGCCTGCATGCCGTCTTCGTTTTCCCATTGCACTGTCGACCCGCCGCACCAGGGCATGAATTCCGGGTAGCGCGCGACATCGGCCACCAGGTCGAACATCTGTTCGCAGCGGTAGGGAACTAGAACGGAACGTTGAATGGAATGCATCGGCAAGACGGGTGCTTAGGCTAGAATGGGGGGATTTTATCAGCGCCTGCGCCCTTTTCCAGAAAGACCGGACTCATGAGTATTGTAGATAACCGCAAAGCCACCCACGATTACTTCATCGAGGAACGCTTCGAAGCCGGCTTGGTCCTGGAAGGCTGGGAAGTCAAAGCCATTCGCGCGGGCCACGTCCAATTGAAAGAATCCTACGTCATCGTGCGCGATGGCGCGCTGTGGATCCTGGGCATGCACATCAGCCCCCTGCCTACAGCGTCCACTCACATCCACCCCAATGCCACGCGCACTCGCAAACTGCTGCTGCACCGCCAGGAAATCAGCAAACTGATCGGCAAGGTCGAACAGCGCGGCTATGCCCTGGTACCGCTGAACCTGCACTACAAGGGCGGGCGCATCAAACTGGATTTCGGCCTGGGACGCGGCAAAAAATTGCACGACAAACGCGACACCCAGCGCGACAAGGACTGGGCGCGCGAAAAAGAACGCCTGATGAAGCACGACACCCGGCAGGAACGTAAGGCCTGAACACAACGGCCTGCCGTGGCGGCGCGATCACTGAATCGCAAACCCTTCCAGCGCCAATAGCTGCGCCTTGCGGCTCAAGCCCCCGCCGTAGCCGTTCAGAGTGCCGTTGCGCGCCAGGATGCGGTGGCAGGGAATGATGATGCTGATGGGATTGCTGCCCACAGCGGTTCCCACCGCTCGGCCATGCCCTGCCCCCAGTCCGGCGCACTCACCCAGTTCGCCATAAGACAGCGTATCCCCGCAGGCCACGCCCAGCAGCGCCTGCCAGATGCGTTGCTGAAAGGCCGTGCCCTGGGGTGCCAGCGGCACGTCGAACACCTGGCGTTTTCCGCGCCAGTATTCATCCAGTTCCTGGCGGGCCTGCTCCAGAACGGCCAAGGCGCCAGCGGGCGTATCGGCCTGCAGCATGCGCAGCATCGACGGCTGACTGGCGGATAGTTCCGCCACAGACGTGTCCGCCGGGAACAGTTCACCTGTGGCCGCTGCCGCGCCTCTTTTGACGGCCTTCAAGGCCCGCGCCGCCCTGCCCTGAACGACACCCGCAGAGGGCTGGGAGATGACGTCGGCTTCGGGCGCAGCGGCCAGTCCCGTTAGATGCGGACAATCCCGCTGATCCGTGAAATGCAGACCGGTCAGACCCCGTTCGTCAGCCGATAACAGGATGTCACCCAGAGGGGATGAAAGCAGTGCATGAAACGACATGGCGTGGGTCCCGGAAAACCCCCAGCCGAGGATGCAAAGGCTGGGGGTCGGATCAGCGCCTCGACAGGCGCCGGAGCGTCAGACCAATCAGGCAGCGGCCTTGGTGTCGGCCAGACGCTGCCAGGTGTCCACCACCGTATCCGGGTTCAGGGACATGGACAGAATGCCCTCGTCGCGCAGCCACTGGGCCAGATCCGGGTGATCGCTGGGGCCCTGGCCGCAGATGCCGACATATTTCCCGGCCTTCAGGCAGGCCTGGATGGCACGGCTCAGCATGAATTGCACGGCGGGGTCGCGTTCGTCGAAATCGGCTGCCAGCAGTTCCATGCCCGAATCGCGGTCCAGGCCCAGGGTCAACTGGGTCATGTCGTTGGAACCGATCGAGAAACCGTCGAAATACTGCAGGAATTCGTCGGCCAGGATGGCGTTGGTGGGGACTTCGCACATCATGATCAGGCGCAGGCCGTTTTCACCGCGCTTCAAGCCGTGCGCAGCCAGCAGCTCGACCACGCGTTCGGCCTGTTTCAGAGTGCGCACGAAAGGCACCATGATTTCCACGTTGGTCAGGCCCATCTCGTCGCGGACTTTCTTCAGGGCTTCGCATTCCATGCGGAAGCACTCGGCGAAGTCTTCGGAGATGTAGCGTGACGCCCCGCGAAACCCCAACATGGGGTTTTCTTCCTCGGGTTCGTAACGCGAACCGCCCACCAGCTTGCGATATTCATTGGACTTGAAGTCCGACAGGCGCACGATGACGGGCTTCGGGTAGAAGGCCGCGCCGATGGTGGCGATGCCCTCGGCCAGTTTTTCCACGAAGAAAGCGCGCGGGCTGGCATAGCCGCGGGCGGCGGATTCGACGGCCTTTTTCAGGTCGCTGTCCACGTTCGGATAGTCCAGGATCGCCTTGGGGTGGACGTTGATGTTGTTGTTGATGATGAATTCCAGCCGGGCGAGCCCCACACCGCCGTTGGGGATCTGCGAAAAGTCGAAGGCCAGCTGCGGGTTGCCGACGTTCATCATGACCTTCAGGCCGATATCGGGCATTTCGCCCCAGCGGACTTCTTCGATTTCGGTTTCGATCAGGCCGTCATAGATGTGACCCTCGTCGCCTTCGGCGCAGGATACGGTGACCTCGCGACCATTGCTGAGCACATCCGTGGCGTCGGCGCAGCCGACCACCGCCGGGATGCCCAGTTCGCGGGCGATGATGGCGGCGTGGCAGGTGCGCCCGCCGCGGTTGGTGACGATGGCCGAGGCCAGCTTCATGACCGGTTCCCAGTTGGGATCGGTCATGTCCGTGACCAGAATGTCACCTGCCCGGACCTTGTCCATTTCGGACGCATCGGCGACCACCCGTACGGTGCCCGAGCCGATCTTCTGACCGATGGCGCGACCGCGCACCAGGACTTCGCCAGTGGCTTTCAGGCGATAACGTTCCTGGACGTCGTGGTGGCCCTGTTGGGATTTCACGGTTTCCGGACGCGCCTGCAGAATGTAGAGCTTGCCATCGATGCCGTCACGCCCCCATTCGATATCCATAGGGCGCTGATAGTGCTGTTCGATGATGGTGGCGTACTGCGCCAGTTCGATGATTTCGTCGTCGGTCAGGGAATAGCGATTGCGTTCGGACGCGGGGACTTCGACCGTGCGCACGGCATGGCCGGACGCGCGCTGCTCGTCGAATTCCATCTTGATCAGTTTCGAGCCGATGCGACGGCTGATGATGGGATAGTGACCCGCCGCCAGCGTGGGTTTGAATACATAGAATTCGTCGGGATTCACCGCGCCCTGCACCACCGTTTCGCCCAGACCGTAGGACGAGGTGACGAAGACCACGTCTTTGAAGCCTGACTCGGTATCCAGGGTGAACATCACGCCCGCGCTGCCCTTGTCCGAACGCACCATGCGCTGGATGCCGGCCGACAAAGCGACTTCGGCGTGCGCATAGCCCTTGTGCACGCGATAGGAAATCGCGCGATCGTTGTACAGGGATGCAAAGACGTGGCGGATCTTTTCCAGCACGTCGTCGATGCCGACCACGTTCAGGTAGGTTTCCTGCTGGCCGGCGAAAGAGGCGTCCGGCAGATCTTCGGCGGTGGCCGACGAACGCACGGCAAACGAGCCTTTGCCATCGGCATCCAGCTGGGCGAAAGCGCCACGGATGGCCTGTTCAAAAGCAGCCGGGAACGGCGTGTCGATCACCCACTGGCGGATTTCCGCGCCAGCGGCGGCCAATTCGCGCACGTCGTCGGCATTCAGCGCATCCAGACGCGCCTTGATGCGGGCATCCAGCCCGGTGGACTGTAGAAAATCGCGAAACGCATCTGCAGTGGTCGCAAAGCCGCCCGGCACCCGTACCCCGGCGCCGGCCAGCTGACTGATCATTTCACCGAGAGATGCGTTCTTGCCCCCTACCGAGTCCACATCCGACATGCGGAGCTGCTCGAACGATACAACGTACGACATGATGTCACCTTTGAGATAGAGAAAGCGTGTTTGCCCGACGCACGCAATGCGATGAACCGCATGCGTCTGGCAAACCAGCCTTGCCTGACCATCAGGTGACTGGTAACCTTCGCGGATTGTACCGTTTCTAAGGCTTGATGGTTCAACATCCATGATCAATCCCGTCACCGAACGCCCCGTCTTCATCGTCTCGGATAGCACCGGGATCACCGCCGAGACCTTCAGTCACGCCGTCCTGTCGCAATTCGAGGAAATCGCCTTCCAGGCCGTGCGTCTGCCCTTCATCGATTCGGTCGAAAAGGCGGACGCCGCCGCCCGCCGCATCACCCAGCGGGCGGATCAGGGCGGGCCGCCGCCTCTGGTGTTCAGCACCCTGGTCGATTCCGACATCGCCGATCGCATCCGCAAGGCCCCCTGCATCTTTCTGGACCTGTTCGGCGCCTTTGTGCAACACCTGGAAAGCGTGCTGGGGGTGAAATCCAGCCGCTCGGTGGGCCGGTCACACACCAATGGCCTGTCCAAGCAATACAACAACCGCATCGAGGCCATCAATTTCAGTCTGGCTCACGACGACGGTCAATACATCCAGGGGCTGGAACAGGCCGACGTCATCCTGGTGGGGGTCTCGCGCTGCGGCAAAACGCCTACCAGCCTGTACCTGGCCATGCAGTATGCGGTCAAGGCCGCCAACTACCCCCTGATCCCCGAAGACTTCGACCGCGGCGCCCTGCCCGCCACGCTGCTGCCCTTCCGGCGCAAGCTGTTCGGCTTGTCCATTCAGCCCGAACGCCTGTCGGAAGTCCGCAACGAACGCCGTCCCAACAGCACCTATTCATCCCTGAAACAGTGCCGCCAGGAAATCGCCGATGCCGAACGCCTGATGCGCATGGAAAATATCCCCTGGCTGTCGACCACGACGCGTTCCATCGAGGAAATCTCTACCAAAATCCTGGATGAAGTCGGCCTGGATCGCACCACCTATTGACGCCCGACCCCCGCAGCCGATGCAGCATCCGCGCCAGAGATCAGGCGAGCTGCTGCCGGCGCTGCTCGAACAGGCAGATGGCGGCGGCGGCGGCGACATTCAGGGATTCGACACCGTCCGATTGCGGAATATGTACCCGCCAGTCGGCGATACGCAGCAGATCCGGCGTCACGCCCCGCCCTTCATTGCCAAACAGCCAGGCGCACGGCGAGCGCAAATCCTGCTGGTACAAGGACTGAGCCTGTTCCAGGGTGGTCGCCGCCAAAGGAATCTGCAAGTGACTGTGCAAAGCCAGTAAATCCACCCGCTCGTGCACTTGCAATGCAAAATGCGCGCCTTGCCCGCTGCGCAGCACTTTGGGCGACCAGGCGGCAGCGCAACCGATGGACAGAAAGGCGGCCTTCAGACCGGAAGCGGCAGCCGTGCGCAGCAACGTGCCCAGATTGCCGGGGTCCTGCACGCGATCCAGCCATAGACAGCCTTCTGTGATGCGCTCGGGCAAGGTCGCGACCGGCGGTTCGACCAGGAAAAACACGGCAGGACCATGTTCGACCTGAGACAGGCCTCGCGCCAGACGGTCCTCGAGCACGATGCGGCGGGTGCGTTCGCATTCGCGCCAGAGCGGCTTGATCCAGCCGGGGGACTGCGCCTGGACGGCCTCGCCGACGATCAGCGCCTGGGGCAGCCCGTAATGTTCAAGCCAAGCGCGGCACAGATGCTCGCCTTCCAAGAGAATGCGGCTTTCGATATGCGCCGTGCGTCCCTGGGCCAGGCGCAGCCAGAGCCGGTAATCGGGATTGTCGCGCGAGGCGATATGCCGCACAGGGACGATGGAACTCATGCCGGGGTATCCCGCAAAAGCCGCTGAACCGGGGCAAAGCTGCGCCGGTGCGCGGGACAAGGACCGAACTGCGTCAGGCGGGCCAGATGCAGGGCCGTGCCATATCCCTTGTGTTGATCAAAAGCGTAGCATGGGTACTGCGCATGCAAGGCCAGGCAGCAGGCGTCACGAGCCGTTTTCGCCAGGATCGAGGCGGCGGAGATCGCCGGTTCCAACGCATCCCCGCCGACGACGGCACGGGCGGGACACGGCAAACCCAGCGGCAGACGATTGCCGTCCACCAGAATCAGCTGCGGCGTCCGGGACAGATCCGCACAGGCCTGGCGCATGGCCAATAAGGTCGCCTGCAGGATATTCACGCGGTCGATGGTCTCTACATCCGCTTGGGTGACGGCCCACGCCAGGGCGCGCTCGCGGATCTGCACCGCCAGCATTTTCCGACGCTTGGCGCTGAGCTTCTTGGAATCATTCAGGCCCTCAATGGGCCGGTCCGGGTCCAGGATGACAGCAGCGGCAAAGACAGGCCCTGCCAAAGGCCCTCTGCCCGCTTCGTCGACCCCGGCGATCCAGTCCGCCGACGGCCCGGCTGCGGCGAACAGATCAGGCTGCATGGCCATGACAGACATCCAGAATCGCCTGGGCCGCCAGGCCCGGCGTGTCGCGGCTCAGGCTGGCGTGCAGCGCGGTAAAGCGCTGGGCGACGCGCTGGCCATGTTCGCGGTCGCTCAAGGCGATCCAGGTCTGTTCCGCCAGCCCTTCGGGCGTTGCGGCTTCTTGCAGCAGTTCCGGGACGACGAAATCTCTTTCCAGAATATTGGGCAGCCCCACCCAAGGCAGGCTGGGCGCTTGCTGGCCGGACTTCCAGGCCATGATGCGCCGCATCCAGGGGCTGATGACGTAGGAAATCACCAAAGGCCGCTTGAATAGCGCCGCTTCCAGGGTCGCGGTGCCGCTGGCCACCAGCACGGCGTCGGCGGCTTCCATCGCATGCCAGGCAATCGGCCATTCGCTGGAATCCAGGCCATCCGCGCGCGCACCGGCAGACGACGCGGCGGGCAAGGCGCTAAGCACTCTGCAGCCCGGCACCGGGTTGTCGGCCAGGATGGCTTCGAACTGCGCCCGTCGTTGCGCATTGACGACCGGCACGATAATTTGCAGATCAGGGTCCTGTCGGCGCAGGATCTGGGCCGCCTGCAGGAATCTAGGCGCCAGCAGACGCAACTCGGATTCCCGGCTGCCCGGCATCACGGCCAGCACACGCGTTGCAGGGTCCAGGCCCAGCACGGCCCTGGCTGCCGCACGGTCCGGCCGTGTAGGAATCAATTCGGCCAAGGGGTGGCCGACGTAGGTCACGGGCACGCCCTGTTCGCGGTACAGATCCACCTCGAAGGGGAACAGCACCAGCATGTGCGACACGGCACGACGAATCTGATGGATGCGCTCGAACCGCCAGGCCCAGATCGAAGGTCCGACGAAGTGCACGGTCGGGATACCCGCCGCCCGTACTTTTTCTTCCAGGCGCAGATTGAAATCCGGCGCGTCCACGCCGATGAAGACGTCGGGCCGCTGGGCCAACACCCGGTGGCGCGTGTCGCGCCACGTACGGATCAAACGCGGCGCCGCGCGCAAGGCATCGACATAGCCGAACACCGACAAGGCATCCATGGGATGCCAGGCCTGAAAACCGGTTCGTGCCATGGCCGGCCCGCCGATGCCGGACGCCGCGGCAGCGGGATCCCGCGCCTGCAGACCCCGGATCATGCGGGCAGCCAGCAGATCTCCGGAAGGCTCGCCGGCCACGATGGCAGCGCGGATGCCGCTGGCCATCAGAGCAGGCTTCCGGGTGCCTGGAATCCGACCCAGGGGCGGTCCGGGACGACGATGGGGATCACGGACGCGCAATGCCCCGACTGGAAGTCCGCAGAAAATCCAGCAAGGTCTGGACGGCAGGGGCCTCGTCGGGATGGTCGGCCTGCAAAGCTGCCAGGCCCTGGATGGCCTGGTCGATGTCGAGCTGGCGGCGGTACAGGATTTTGTAGGCTTCTTTCAGCACCTGCAGGTCTGCGGGGGTAAAGCCGCGCCGGCCCAGGCCTTCGGAATTGATGCCGACCGGACGGAAGGAATCCCCTGCCCCGATCATATAGGGTGGAACATCCTGACGCACCGAGCTGGTGCCGCCGATCATGGCATGCGCCCCGATGCGGACGAACTGATGGATGGCCGACAGGCCGCCCACGATGGCCCAGTCGCCGATGTGAATGTGCCCGCCCAGCTGAACACTGTTGGAAATGACGATGTGGCTGCCCAGCTGGCAATCATGGGCGATGTGCACATAGGCCATGATCCAGTTGTCATCGCCCAGCCGGGTGGCGCCCACGTCCTGCACCGTGCCGATATTGACCGTCACGAATTCACGGAAGGTGTTGCCGGCGCCGATGTCCAGCGTCGTGGGTTCTCCCTGGTATTTTTTGTCCTGGGGAATGCCGCCGATCGAGCAGAAACGGTAGAAATGATTGTCGGGGCCGATGGTCGTGTGGCCGTCGATCACGCAATGCGGGCCGACGCGCGTCCCTGCCCCGATGCGGACATGTTCCCCGATGATGCTGTAGGGGCCGACGCTGACGGTCTCGTGGAGCTGCGCCCCCGGCGCCACGATCGCCGTGGGATGTATCTGCGCCGCCGTCATTATTCTTCCAGGATGCGCACCGCGCACATGATCTTGGCCTCTGCCGCGATCTGGTCGCCCACTTTGGCCACGGCCGTATATTTGCAGATGGAGCGGCTGAGCTTATCCGCCGAGACTTCCATGCGCAGCTGATCGCCCGGCACCACGGGACGGCGAAAACGCGCGCCGTCAACACCCACCAGGTAGTAGGCGATTTTCGTGCTGGCCAGATTGGGGGCGCCTGCATCGGCAAAAGAAAACAAGGCGGCGGCCTGTGCCAGGGCCTCGATGATCAGCACGCCGGGCATCACAGGGTGATGCGCGAAGTGTCCTTGAAAAAACGGTTCGTTATAGGTGACATTTTTGATGGCGACGATGCTCTTGCCTGGATCCATTTCCAGGACGCGGTCCACGAGCAGCATCGGCTGTCGGTGCGGCAGCCGTTCCATGATGTCTTTGATATCGAGTTCCATTATTATGTGTCCTGCTTGTAATTCATCAATTCAGCCAGGCTGGCTGCTTGCCGCTCTGTCGTGCGCACGCGCTTGCGTAATTGCGCCAACTGGCCGATGACCGCTGCATTGTGCTGCCATGCCCCATGCTCGGCCACAGGAAAGACGCCGGTATAACGACCGGCAGTCAGAATATCGGATGTCACCGCCGTTCCGCCGGAAATATGGACATCGTCTCCCAGCGTCAGATGGCCGCCGAACATGGCCGCGCCGCCGATGACGCACCGCTGGCCCATGATGGTGGATCCTGCCACCCCCACGCAGGCAGCCATGGCGGTGTGGTCTCCGATGCGGCAATTATGGCCGATCATGATCTGGTTATCGAGCTTGACCCCGTCACCCAAAACCGTGTCCTCGACCGCGCCACGATCCACCGTGGTATTGGCGCCGATCTCGACGTCATTGCCGATCTGCACACCGCCCAGTTGAGCGATTTTCGCCCAGGCGCCTGGCGTCCTGGGGTCGGGAGCAAAACCAAAACCGTCGGCGCCCAGCACCACGCCGCCATGCAAAATGGCCCGGTCGCCTACTTTGACCCCATGATAAAGCGTGACGTGCGCATGCAGCAGACTGTCGCGCCCGATGACGCAGTCCGGCCCGATCACGCAGCCAGGGCCGATCCGGGTACCGGCGCCGATCCGGGTGCGCGATTCGATCACAGCCAAAGGCCCGACATGCACGCCGTCTTCCAGGACTGCATCGTCGGCCACCACCGCGCTGGGGTGTATGCCCGAAGGCAGACCGGCCAGGCGATGCTGATCGAACCACTGCGCCAGCAGGGCGTACATCAGATAGGGTTGGCTGCACAACACGGCGACCCAAGCGGGAGATTCCGGATGCTGGGCCTGGAATTCCGCCCAGTCCTGAGGGCGCAGAATCACGGCGGCAGCCTGGCATTCGGCCAACTGTCCTTGCAAGCGCGGATTGGACAGAAAGCTGATTTCCGTCGGCCCGGCGGTATGCAGGGAGCCTATGCCCGCGATGCGCAAGGCATCAGCCGACACCGTACCGGTGATGCTGCACCCCAGCCCGACCGAGTCTGCAGCCTGCAAAAGCTGTGGCAGCGCAGGAGCCCGCTGGGGCGCAAGCAACACCGGCATTGGAAATCAGCCGCCCAGCGCCTTGATGACCTGATCGGTGATGTCCACGCGCGGACTGACGGTCACGGCGTCCTGGATGATCAGATCGTAATTCTGCTGTTCGGCGATTTTCTTGATCGCAGCGTCGGCCTTTTCCACGATGGCGGAGAATTCCTCGTTGCGACGACGGTTGAAGTCTTCCTGGAACTCACGGCGCTTGCGCTGCAGATCGGAATCCATGTCCTGCAATTGACGCTGGCGCTTGACACGTTCGGACTCGGACAGCACGGGCGCGTCCTTGTCCAGTTGTTGCGCCTGGGACCGCAGGCTGTCCGAGAGCTTCTGCAGATCCTGGTCGCGTTTCTTGAATTCGGATTCGATTTTGGTCTGGGCGGCCTTGGCGGGCTTGGAATCCCGCAGGATGCGCTCTGTGCTGACGAAGCCGATCTTGGTTGCCTGAGCATACGCCGGGGCGACAAACAGCGCGCCCAAGCCGATCGCAGCAGCTACCGCCAAAGCACGGTGGCTGGACATGGCGCGTTGCGCCAAAGTTGAAACATTCAAACCTGAAAGAGTCATGATGACAAAACCACCTGCGATCAACGCTGCGATAAAAGAGGACTATTGTGCCATTAAACGATCGAATCAGAAACCTGTCCCGATCTGGAATTGAAATGCTTGTTTCTGGTCGCCTTCCTTGGCGTTCAGCGCCCGGCCAAACGAGAGCTGCAAGGGACCCAGCGGCGATTCCCAGGACAGGCCCAGACCTGCGGAGTATTTCCAGCCGCAAGGATCGGCCACCTGACCAGACTGCCCTTGGGCGCATGGGGAGCCATCGGTGTTGGAGATCTGCCCCGCGTCGGTGAACATGAACCAGCGCAGGGTACGATCACGCGTCGCGCCGGGGAAAGGCAGATACAACTGGATATTACCCACGATGCGTTTCGAGCCGCCCAGGTAGGTGTCGGTCAAGGTGTCGCGCGGCCCCAGCGATGAACCCTCGTAGCCGCGCACCGAACCGATGCCGCCGGCATACATGTTCTTGATCACCGGGAAAGGCTTGTTGCTGTTGCCGTAAACCTTGGCCCAGTCCATCTGGCCGTTGAATGCCAGCGTAAAGGCGCGGCCCAGGGGCAGGTAGTACTGCTGCTGCCCCGACAGCTTGTAGTAACGCAAGTCCATGGTGGACACGTCGGCGGACAGACGTGTGAAGCTGCCCCGATGCGGCGCCAGTGCGCTGTCGCGGGTGTCTTTCGCCCAGCCCACGTTGAAGATGCCGGCATTGGTGGTTTCGCCATACTGGTCTGCGAAATCCTGGTAGGCCAGCGGTGCCGGGTTGCAATTCGTCGTCGTGCACCGATTGATGTCCTTGAGCGAATTGCGCTCGAAGGTCACGCCGGCGAAGATACGGTCGACTTCGGAAATCGGCACCCCGAAATTCAGGCCCAGGCCCATGGCTTCTACGGTGTACCAGCCCAGCGAACCGCTGTCGGCCACGTCGTACGGCGTGGTGCGGCGGTAGTAGATCGAGGTGGTCTTGCTGATGCCGTCCTGCGTCCAGTAGGGGTTGGTGTGCGAGAGCACGGCAGCCCGGTTGGTCTTGCTGGTATTGACGTTCAGCGACAAGGAATTGCCGCTGCCAAAGACGTTGTCCTGGCTGATGCCGGCCGACAGCATCAGTTTGTCCGTGGTGCCATAGCCCACGCCCAGATTGATCATGCCGGTGGGCTTTTCCTTGACGTCCACATTGACGTCGACTTCGTCGGGAGAACCCGGCACCGGCTCGGTCTTGACGTCGAGTTCGCTAAAATATCCCAGGCGGTCGATCCGTTCCTTTGAGGTTTTGATGCTGGAGGCATCGTACCAGGCGGCTTCCTGCTGGCGCATTTCCCGGCGCACGACTTCATCCCGGGTGCGGGTATTGCCGCCGACGTTGATCCGGCGCACGTAAACACGGCGGCCCGGATCGACATAGAAGGTCAGCTTGGCGACGTGCGTGTCGTGATCCAGCACCGGATTCGGGTTGACGTTGGCAAAGGCGTAGCCCAGCGAACCCAGATAATCGGTCAAGGATTTGGCGACCGCGTTGGTTTTCTCCGCCGAGAACGTCTCGCCTTCTTTGACGGTGAGCAGCGGCTGGAGTTTGTCCTCCAGGCCCAGCAGGTCGCCAGCCATGTCGATCTGGCCCAGCTTGTAGGGTTCGCCTTCATGCACCGTCATGGTGATGTAGATATTCTGGCGATCCGGTGAGATCGTGACCTGCGGGGGTTCCATGGAAAATTCCAGGTAGCCGCGATCCAGGTAGTACGAGCGGATGCGCTCGGCATCGCCTTCGAGCTTTTCGCGCGAATATTTATTGGTGCCCGTATACCAGGTCATGAAGCCGCCGGTGGTCAGCTCCAGCTGGTCTTCCAGGGTGCCTGCCGAGAACGCCTTGTTGCCGATGAATTCGATCTTGGCGATCGTGGCGACATCGCCTTCGAAGATATCGAAGCTGACCCCCACGCGATTGCGCGGCAGCGGCGTGATGACGGGGCTGATCTGCACCCCGTACTTGCCCTTGGACAGGTACTGTTGTTTCAGTTCGAAGACAGCGCGGTCCAGCATGGCCTGATCGAAGATCCGCCCCTGGCCGAAACCGACCTGGGACAGGGATTTCGTCAACGCCTTGGCATCGAATTCGCGCATGCCGTTGAAGTTGAGGGACGCGATGGTCGGCCGTTCTTTGACGGACACCACCAGCACGTCGGCGCGCGAATCGATCTTGACGTCGCTGAAGAAGCCCGTGCCATAGAGCTTTTGAATGGCGCTGGCGGCTTCTTCTTCAGTAAATGTTTGTCCGATCTTGACGGGCAGATACGTGAAGATCGTGCCCGGATCGACCCGTTCAATGCCCTGAACCTGAATATCGCGTACGACAAACGGGGTAAAGGCGGCGGCCACGGTCGGCGCCAGCAATGCAGCCAGCACCACGGGAATGGCACGCTTGATGAGACGAGAGTTCCGGAGAGACGACATCCTGGCAATCCTTTTCAGCCGTAGCAGGGACATGGGATAAGTGATGCGCGATTGTAAGTCACAATCCGATCACCTGAAAAGCCGCGAAAAATCATTGAACAAGGCAAGAAACATCAGACCGAATACCACACTGATGCCGATCCGGGATCCGAGGTCGCGGACACGCTCTGATACCGGCCGCCCGCCACGCAAGGCCTCGATCAAATAAAACAAGAGATGGCCGCCATCCAGCATGGGAATGGGCAGCAGATTCAGGACGCCGATACTGATGCTGATCAGCGCCAGAAAGTGCAGATAGGCTTCCAGCCCGATGCGAGCCGTCTGGCCGGCATATTCGGCGATCGTGACCGGCCCGCTGATGTTACGCCAGGAAACAGCGCCCACCACCATGCGGCCCATCATGCGCACGGTGAACACACTCGTATCCCAGGTTCGACGTACACCCGACCAGAGGCTGTCCAGCGGCCCCAGGCGCACCAGCACCAGGGGCTGGCGGCCCTCCACCAGCGCGCCGATCCGACCGATCTCCCGCCCGGCCTCGGTCACGGACGCCGGCGCCACGTGCAGATTCAGCACGGTCGCCTGCCGTTCGACGGTCAGCGACAGCGGCTGGCCGGCGTGATCCTGGACGATCTGCACGAATTCCTGGACAGACGGTTGTGGCTTTCCTGCCACTGCCAGGATGACGTCGCCCGGCAGCAGGCCGGCTTGCTGGGCGACCCCATCGGGGCTCAGGGGACCGATGACCGCCTGCGGCGCCTGCAGCGCCAGTCCCGCCTGGACCAGCGGATCGGGGCCGTCCGGGCCAAAATTGTGCGCAGCCAGTTGCAGCGTCGCCTGGCGATCCGCCTGACCGGGAGTCTGCACAAGCAGCGTCACCCGCCCGCCCTGGGCCAGGGGTTCGAGCAACTGCCAACGCGCTTGGGTCCAGGAAGCCACCGGCTCGCCGTTCACGGCCGCAAGTCGGTCGCCCGCCTGCAAGCCGGCCTGGGCCGCCGGTGTGCCGTCAGCGGGACTGGCCAGAATGGCGGCGGGTTCTTGAGCGCCCCACATCCCCAGGAAGGCGTAGATGAGCGCCGCCAGCACCAGATTGGCGATCGGCCCTGCCGCGACCACCGCTACCCGGCGGGACAAAGGCTGGGCATTGAAAGCGGACCGTTGCGTGGCGGCATCTGCGCCGGGGGGCGCCTCGTCCAGCATTTTCACATAGCCGCCCAACGGGATGGCCGACAGCGCCCATTCCGTTCCGCGGCGGTCGGTGCGGCGCAGCAGAATCGGGCCAAACCCCACGGAAAAGCGCAGGATGCGCACCCCGCACCGACGGGCGACCCAATAATGGCCCAGTTCGTGAAAGGTAACCAGCAGGCCCAGGGCCAGAATGAAGGAAAGCAGCGTCAATAACATGCAGGATCAGCGCAGGGCCATCTGGCAGTAGCTGGAAGCGGTCCGGCGGGTCTGAGCATCCAGATCCAGGACTTCGTCCAGCGAGGCAGGTGTCCGGGCACCGACGCTGCCGGATGCGTCCAGACAGCGTTCGATGATGGCGGGTATCTGAGTATATCGGATGCGCCCCTGCAGAAAGCCGTCGACGGCGACCTCGTTGGCGGCGTTCAGGGTGATGCAGGCGTTCTGCCCTTGCTTCAAGGCGTCCAGCGAGAGTTTCAAGCAGGGAAAGCGCTGCAGGTCAGGGGCTTCGAAATCCAGACGCCCCAGGCGGGTGAGTTCCAGCAGCCCTACCCCGCTATCGATGCGATCCGGATAGCCCAGACCAAAGGCGATGGGGGTGCGCATATCCGGCTGGCCCAGCTGGGCCAGGATGGACCCGTCTGTGTACTCCACCATCGAATGGACGATGCTTTGCGGATGAATCACGACCTGGATGCGTTCCATCGGCATGGCGAACAGCCAATGCGCCTCGATGACTTCCAGGCCTTTGTTCAGCATGGTGGCGGAATCCACCGAAATCTTGCGCCCCATGCTCCAGTTCGGGTGGGTGCACGCCTGCTCGGGGGTGACGTGTTCCAGTTGGTCCAGCGCCGTACAGCGAAAGGGGCCGCCCGACGCGGTCAGCAGCAGCCGGCGCACGCCAGCCGCCGGCTGGGCCGGCGCGCGCGCGCGATCCGCGGACTGGGGCAGACACTGGAAAATCGCATTGTGTTCGCTATCGATGGGCAGGAGTTCAGCCCCCGCATCGCGGACGGCCTGCATGAACAGGGTGCCGGCGGCCACCAGCGCCTCTTTGTTGGCCAGCAGCACGCGCTTGCCGGCGTGAGCCGCCGCCAGAGCGCCCGGCAGGCCGGCAGCCCCCACGATGGCGGCCATGACGGTGGTGACCTCGGAATCCGCAGCCGTGTCGGCCAGCGCTTGCGCGCCCTGACGGATCTCGGGGATCGGCAGGCCGGGGGGCCAGGCGGCCAGAAAGCGCTGTCGCGCAGCGTCGTCGGGCACGATCACGACCCGGGCGCGATGCTCCGCCGCCTGGGCGGCCAGCGATTCCATGCGGCTATGAGCGCTGAGTGCGTGAACCGACAGCCGATCCGGATGGCGGGCCACGACGTCCAGGGTGCTGACCCCGATGGACCCAGTGGAACCCAGGATACACAGACGTTGGACAGCAGACATGGCCTTACCCGAGCAGCAACAAAAGAATGGCCGCCGGCGCGACCGGCAGCACGGCATCAATCCGATCGTACACCCCGCCGTGCCCCGGCAGCAGCTGGCTGGAATCTTTGACGCCGGCGCGGCGCTTGAGCAGGGACTCGAACAGATCCCCGATGATAGACCAGGCGGCCAGAACAATGCCGACCAGGACCAGGCCCGGCCACCCCAGGCGCGGCAGCAGCAAGGCCCCATAGCTGTCAGGCCACCAGACCGCCGTGGCCAGCAGCCAGAGCGTGGCCGCCAGCACGCCACCCAGCGCCCCTTCCCAGGTCTTGCCCGGACTGACGCGCGGCGCCAGCTTATGGCGCCCCAGACTGCGGCCGGTAAAGTAAGCAGCAATATCGGCGCACCAGATCAAAGCCCACAGACTGATCAGCGCCGCCGCGCCATACTGCACGAAAATCCATGCCAGGGCATACCAGGTCGCCAGCAGCGTCAGTCCGCCGGCCAGCGCCAGCCCTGCCGCCGGGCAGCGACCCGGCACCTGGGCCCGCACCACCATCCAGAGCGCCGGCACGGCCCAGAACAGCACCGCCAGCGGCAGCAGGATCGTTTGAAACACGCGCTGCAAATCCGCCTGACCATCTACCAGCAGCCGAGACACCACCCCCAGGATGCAGGCCGTCAGAAAGGCCGCCACACCCCGCACCAGCGGGCGCGGCCACACCAGCCGCCACCATTCCCACAAAGCGCAGGCAGTCATGATGGTCAGCAACGACAGCATGGGCCAGGGGGTGGACGCCGTCACAGCGCCCGCGACAATCAGCAACAGAATGATCGCGGTAATGATTCTTTGACGCAGCATGGGGCTTCCTTCAGGTCGACGCGCGCAACTGTTCGCTGGTGCGACCAAAGCGCCGCTCCCGGTCACGATACCAGGCAAAGGCCTGATCGATGTCCTGCGCGCCGAAATCAGGCCAGTAGCAGGGGGTGAAATACAGTTCGGTATAGGCGAGCTGCCACACCAGGAAATTGGAGATGCGTTGCTCGCCGCCCGTGCGGATGAACAGGTCGGGTTCCGGCGCATAGGCCATCGCCAAATGGGCGCTCAGGGCGTCCTCGTCCAATTGTTCCGGATGGGCGGCCAGATCGGGACGATCCGCCAGCAAGGCCCTGGTGGCCTGCAGAATATCCCAGCGCCCGCCATAGTTGGCGGCAATGGTCAGCACCAGCGACGATTGCCCGGCGGTGCGGGCTTCGGCGTCGCGGATCAGATCCTGCAATTTACGATCGAAAGGCGTCAAATCCCCCACGATGCGCAAGCGCACCCCCTGGGCGATGAGTTTATCGACTTCTTTTTCCAGGGTGCGCACGAACAGCTTCATCAGCAGCGAGACTTCCTGGGCCGGGCGCCGCCAGTTCTCGGAACTGAAGGCGAATAGCGTCAGGTACTCGACGCCCCGGTTTCCGCAGGCCTCGACGGCGCGGCGGACTGCCTGCACGCCGCGCACATGACCTGCCGTACGCGGCAGCAGGCGCTGCGTCGCCCATCGTCCATTGCCATCCATGATGATGGCCACGTGTCGAGGGGTTTGCCCGGTCTCGGGAATGCTGCGTGTGGAGCTGTCGGTCATGCGGCTGCGATCAATCCAGTGGCGGCGATCAGACCGTCATGATCTCGGCTTCTTTCTGAGTGACGAGCTTGTCGATATCGGCCACGTAGCGGTCCGTGAGCTTTTGAATCTCGTCCTGGCCGCGGCGCTCGTCGTCTTCGGAGATATCCTTGTCCTTGAGCAGCTTTTTCAGGGTGTCGTTGGCGTCGCGGCGCAGATTGCGCACGGCGACCTTGGCGTCTTCGCCCTCGCCTCGCACGACCTTGGTCAGATCGCGGCGGCGCTCTTCGGTCAGGGCCGGCATGGGCACCCGGATGTTGTCGCCCATGGCGATGGGGTTGAGCCCCAGATCGGATTCGCGGATAGCCTTATCCACCGCCGCGGCCAGGGATTTTTCCCAGACCTGGACGCTGAGGGTGCGGGCGTCGATCACCGTGACGTTGGCCACCTGGCTGACCGGCACGGGAGAACCGTAATATTCCACCTGCACGTGATCCAGAATGCCGGCATGTGCGCGGCCAGTGCGGATTTTGCCCAGGTTGGTCTTCAGGGATTCGATGGTCTTGCCCATGCGCTCGTCAGTCGAGCGGCGAAGGTCGGAAAGGCTCATGAGGATTCCTATACCTGCACCAGGGTGCCTTCGTCTTCGCCGCAGACGACGCGACGCAGGGCTCCCGGTTTGTTGATCGAAAAAACCTTGATTGGCAGTTTCTGGTCGCGGCACAAGGCGAAGGCGGTGGCATCCATGACTTCGAGGCGACGCACGATGGCCTCATCGAAGCTGATGCGCGAATAGCGGGTGGCGCTGGGGTCCTTATTGGGATCGGCGCTGTAGATCCCGTCGACCTTGGTGGCTTTCAGCACGATTTCGGCGCCGATTTCGGCCCCGCGCAGGGCAGCGGCGGTATCCGTCGTGAAAAACGGGTTGCCGGTACCGGCGGCAAAGATCACGACCTTGCCTTCTTCCAGGTAGCGCAAGGCCTTCGGGCGAATGTAGCGTTCGACCACCTGATCGATATTCAGGGCCGATTGGACGCGGGCGTCTACACCGTGATTCTTCAGGGCGTCCTGCAGGGCCAGGCCGTTCATGACCGTCGCCAGCATGCCCATGTAATCGGCAGTGGCGCGGTCCATCCCCTGGGCGCCGGGCGCAACACCGCGGAAAATATTGCCGCCGCCGATGACGACGGCCAGCTGCACGCCAAGCGACACAATGCCGTGGATTTCTTCGGTCATGCGAAGAATGGTCGCGCGGTTGATGCCGAAGGCATCACCCCCCATCAGCGCCTCGCCTGAGAGTTTCAACAGGACGCGCTTGTAGGCTGGATTTGACATGCACCAGATTCCTGGAAGGACGAAGAAAGAAAGGAAAACGTCCGGGACAGACGTGAAACGGCATCGCGCACGCGGCGCGATGCCATCGTACCTGAATCAGAGGGAATCAGGAACCGCTGGCGGCAGCGGCGACTTCGGCTGCGAAATCCTCGGATTTCTTCTCGATGCCCTCGCCCACGACAAACAGCGTATAGCGGTTGATGCGCGCGCTATTTTCCTTGAGCATCTGTTCCACGGACTGTTTATCGTTCTTGACGAACGGCTGCGACAGCAAGGTGACTTCCTTGAGGAATTTCTGCACGGCGCCATCGACCATTTTCGCGACGATTTCAGCCGGTTTGCCGGATTCAGCGGCTTTTTGCTCGGCGACCGAGCGTTCGGCGGCGATCAGGGCCGGATCCACGCCGCCTGCGTCCAGCGCGCGGGGCTTGGTGGCGGCAATGTGCATGGCCAGGTCTTTGCCGATTTCGTCCGCACCGGCAAAATCAACCAGCACGCCGATACGGCCGCCGTGCACGTAGCTGTTCAGACCGTCCACGGTCTCGAAGCGCTGGAAGCGACGCACAGTCATGTTTTCGCCGATCTTGCCGATCAGGGCGGCGCGGGTGGATTCCACCGTGCCCTCGCCCATGGCGCATTGGCCCAGAGCGGCCACGTCAGCCGGATTCTGTTGGGCGACCAGACGAGCCAGATCGTTGACGAATGCCACGAAGTCGTCGTTTTTAGCGACGAAGTCGGTTTCGCAGTTGACTTCGACCAGTGCGCCGGTTTTGCCGTCGGCGGCGATGTGCAGGCCGATCAGGCCTTCGGCGGTAACGCGGCTGGCGGCCTTGGAGGCCTTGCTGCCGAGCTTGACGCGCAGCAGCTCTTCGGCACGAGCCAGATCGCCATCAGCCTCTGTCAGGGCCTTTTTGCATTCCATCATGGGCGCGTCGGTCTTTTCGCGCAGTTCCTTGACCATGGCGGCGGTGATTTGAGCCATTAGATTCTCCTGTTCGATCAATGCGGATACCGGCAGGCGCCGGTATCGGGCTGACAGGCGCGGGGCGGACCCGCGCCGGTGAGATGAGGGGGACGAAGAGGATTATTCCTCGTGCGTGTCCTGCTCGACCTCGATGAATTCTTCGCCTTCGGCCAGCTCTTCGACCAAGCCGTGGATGCTTTGTTCACGACCGGCCAGCACCGCATCGGCCATGCCGCGGGCATACAGAGTGATCGCCTTGGACGAGTCGTCGTTGCCGGGGATGACGTAATCGATGCCTTCGGGCGAGTGGTTGGTATCGACCACGCCGACCACCGGGATGCCCAGGGTGCGGGCTTCGGCCACGGCGATCTTGTGGTAGCCGACGTCAATGACGAACAGGGCTTCGGGCAGCGTGTTCATGTCCTTGATGCCGCCGATGGACTTGTTCAGCTTGGTCAGTTCGCGTTCGAACATGAGCGCTTCTTTTTTGCTCATGTGTTCGGTCGCGCCTTCGGCTTGCTGGACTTCCATGTCCTTCAGGCGTTTGATGGACGTTTTGACCGTCTTGAAGTTGGTCATCATGCCGCCCAGCCAGCGGCTGTCGACGTAAGGCATGCCGCAACGCTGGGCTTCGGCTGCCAGCAATTCGCGGGCGGAACGTTTCGTGCCGACAAACAGCACGTTGCCGCCACGGGCTGCCACCTGACGCACGAACTGCGTGGCTTCCAGGTATTTCGCAACCGTGCGTTCCAGGTTGACGATGTGAATCTTGTTGCGCTGGCCGAAAATGTATTCGGCCATTTTCGGATTCCAGTAACGGGTCTGGTGGCCAAAGTGCACACCAGCTTCCAGCATTTCACGCATGAGGCTCATGGAAATTCTCCAAAGGGTTTGGTCTTGTACATAGCCAGCATCCGGGACTAACATGACCTGCATTAAGGCCCACGTCCCAGACACCCATGGGTGGCTATGCACGCTATTTACAGCGAAGCCTATAATTCTACTATTCTTCCTATCTTTTCAGCAAGTTTTCCCCATGATTCCATTGATCACAGACCCCCAGGAACTCTCCCAGATGCGCGCCGCCTGCCAAGCCGCCGCCAGCATCCTGGATTATCTGGCACCGCATGTGCGCGCCGGCGTCACCACCGGGGAACTTGAACGTCTGTGCATGGATTACCTGACCAATGTGCTGAAGGTCGAATCCGCCACGGTGGGCTACGCACCGCCAGGCTACCCGCCCTACCCGGCCTCGATCTGCATCTCGGTCAATCATGTCATCTGCCACGGGATCCCCGGCGATAAGGTCCTGAAAAACGGCGATATCCTGAACATGGACATCACCATCATCAAGGACGGCTGGTTCGGCGACACCAGCCGCATGTACTACGTCGGCGAACCCTCGATCCTGGCCAAGCGCCTGACCGAAACCACCTACGAATGCATGTGGCTGGGCATCGAACAAGTCCGCCCCGGCGCCACGCTGGGCGACATCGGCCATGCCATTCAACAGCATGCCGAGGCCGCCGGCTTTTCCGTCGTGCGTGAATACTGCGGCCACGGCGTCGGTCGGCGTTTTCACCAAGACCCGCAGGTGCTGCACTACGGCAAACCGGGTACGGGCCAGCGCCTGGAAGCCGGCATGATCTTCACCATCGAACCCATGATCAACGCCGGACGGCGCGAAATCCGCACCCTGGCGGATCAATGGACGGTGGTCACTCGCGACCACAGTCTGTCGGCCCAATGGGAGCACAGCATCCTGGTGACGGATCAGGGCTACGAAGTCCTGACAGTCTCGCCCGGCATGCCGCCGCCCCCGGCCCTCGTCAAAGCCGCTGCCTCTGCATGATCTCCGCGTCGCAAGACGGCATGACCGCCTTGCGCAGCCGCCTGCAGGCGCGCCGCGCGCAAGCCGTCGCGACATATCGCCAGCAGCTGCGCGCCGAAACCCTGCTGACCGCCTTGCGTCGGATCGCCGATCAGGCGGTCCGCGAACTGCTGAAGCTCCACCCGCTGCCTAAAGACGCTTGTGTAGCTGCCGTCGGCGGCTACGGGCGCGGCGAACTCTATCCTGGTTCGGACCTGGACATCCTGATCCTGCTGGAACGCAGTCCGAACGCCGATGACCGCAAGCAGATAGAGGCTCTGATCGCCGCCCTGTGGGATGCGGGCCTGGAACCAGGCCATAGCGTGCGCACACTGGCGCAATGCCGCCACGAGGCCGGCGCAGACATCACGGTGCAGACTTCCCTGCTGGAGGCCCGTTGGCTGGCGGGCAGTCGAAATCTGTTCCAGGCATTCAGCTCCCAGATGCAGGAAGATCTGGATCCGCGCGAATTCTATCTGGCCAAGCGCACCGAAATGCAGCAGCGCCACGCGCGCCACCAGGACACGCCCTATGCGCTGGAACCCAACTGCAAGGAAGCCCCCGGCGGCCTGCGCGACCTGCAGGTGCTGCTGTGGCTGGCACGCGCTGCCGGTTTGGGGGTCAGCTGGAAGGCCGTGGCCCGCACCGATCTGCTGACACCGACCGAATTCCGTTCTTTGCGCCGGGCCGAACGCGCCTTCAAACGCCTGCGCATCGAATTGCACCTGCTGGCGGGGCGTCGCGAAGACCGGGTGTTGTTCGATCTGCAGCCGCGCCTGGCGCATATCTACGGCTTTACCGATCAGCCGCACCGCCGCGCCAGCGAACTGCTGATGCAGCGCTACTACTGGGCGGCGCGGGTGGTGTGCCAGGTGAATCGCTTGCTGATGCAAAGCCTGGAAGAGCATCTATTCCCCCTGCCGCAGGCCGATGCCGTCGCCCTGGATGATGATTTCTGCATCCGCCGAGACCACCTGGCGCTGCAGCGCCCCGATGCGTTCGAACGCAATCCCGCCCTGCTGTTGCGTGTCTTTCTGGTCATGCAGCAGCATCCCGAGCTGCAAGGCATGGCAGCCGGCACGTTGCGGGCCATCTGGCATGCGCGGCGGCGCATCGACAAGCAGTTCCGCGACAACCCGGTCAACCGCCGGCAGTTCCTGCAGATCCTGCAGCAGCCGCGCGGCATCGTCCACGCTATGCGCGACATGACGATGTGGAATATCCTGCCGCGCTATCTGCCGGTCTTTCGCCGCATCGTCGGCCAGATGCAGCACGATCTGTTCCACGCCTATACGGTGGATCAGCACATCCTGATGGTGATCCGCAATCTGCGGCGCTTCACCATGCCGGAGCACGCTCAGGAATATCCCTTGGCCAGCCAGCTCATCGCGGACCTGGACGAGCATTGGCTACTGTACGTGGCCGCCTTGTTCCATGACATCGCCAAGGGCCGGGGGGGCGATCATTCTCAGCTAGGCGCCGCCGAAGTCCGCCGTTTCGCCCGACAGCATCAGCTACTGCGCGAACAAGCCGATCTGCTGGAATTCCTGGTGCGTGAGCACCTGACGCTTTCCCAGGTAGCGCAGAAGCGCGATCTGAGCGACCCCGGCGTGATCCACGAATTCGCCACTCGGGTCGGCACACAGCGGCGCCTGGCGGCCCTTTATCTGCTGACGGTAGCCGATATCCGCGGCACCAGCCCCCGCGTCTGGAATGCCTGGAAAGGCAAACTGCTGGACGATCTGTATCACCAGACATTGGCAGCCCTGGGCGGCGCCAGGCCCGATACCGGTACCATCCTGGCGCTGCGCAAAGAAGCCGCCGCCGCCGAGATCCGCCGCCTGGGCCTGCGCGACGAGAGCCGCGATGCCTTCTGGTCGCAGCTCGATGTCGCCTATTTCCTGCGCCACGATGCCAATGAAATCGCCTGGCACACGCGCCATCTGTATCACCGCTTTCAGGGGCCGGACCCCGTGGTGCGCGCGCGGGTTCTCGGGCAGAACGAAGCGCTGCAGATTCTGGCTTACGCTCCCGACCGCGCCGATCTGTTCATGGACATCTGCACCTATTTCGACCGGCACGGGCTGAGCATCCAGGATGCCCGCATCCATACGACACGCCAAGGTTGGGCGCTGGACAGCTTCATCGTGCTGCTGCCCGACGGGGACCGCGACTATCGCGCCCACGCCAGTGTCATCGAACACGAATTGCGAGCGGCGCTCGCGGCGCCGCCCAGCACCTCGCCCCGCCCGTCTACTTTGCAGCGGCGGGGATCGCGGCGCTCGCGGGTCTTTCCCATCATGCCCAGCATCACCTTGCAGGCGGATGAGCAGGGCGGCATCTGGCGTCTGTCGGTCACCGCGGCGGACCGCGTCGGTTTGCTGCACGATCTGGCGCGTGTTTTCACCCGCCACGGCGTCAGTCTGAAAATGGCGAAAATCATGACCCTGGGCGACCGGGTCGAAGACATTTTCATCCTGCAAGGGGCCGTCCTGGAACAGACGCGCGGCCAGATGCAGTTCGAACGCCATATCTTCGACGCCCTGGCAGCCAACGCCGATACTCCCTCGATTTCCGGATCGCATCCGGCCACTTCACCGATCAATCCCTCATGAACAAAAATCGATCCGACCGCATCTTGAGATCCATATCCCTGCTGTGCTTGGCCGCCGTGGGCTTTGCCTTGGTGTCGCAGCACCTGTTCGGTATGCAGCCATGCGCCTGGTGCGTGCTGCAGCGCCTGATCCTGCTCGCCATCGCGGCGGTCTGCGGTCTGGCCGGCACCGGCTGGGGGTCCGCCCTGGCCCGGCGGGCGGGCGCGGTGCTGGGAGCAGCGCTAGGGATCGGCGGCATCATCGCCGCCTGGTATCAGTATTCCGTGGCCAGCAATGCGTTTTCCTGCGCACAGACCTTCGCGGACCGTTTCATTGCCGGATCAGGGCTGGATTCCGCCGTGCCCTGGCTGTTTGGCATCTACGCCAGCTGTGCGGACGCGCGCGTCAGCCTGCTGGGGATCGAATATGCGCTGTGGGGGCTGATGCTGTTCGTGATCTGCACGGCCTTGTGCCTGTGGGTGCTGACCAGGGGGAAGTAAAAGCCCCCACGCTGCGCAGCCTGACGGCTGCTTGCTGCCCCCCAAGGGGGCTTCTCCGACCTTGGGGCGGCCCGGCGGTCGGAGCGCCCCCACGCTGCACAGCCTGATGGCTGCTTGCTGCCCCCCAAGGTCGGAGGCCTATATCAACTATCGTCGGACACGGCTGGCGTCATCGCGCCGGAGCGGATGGGCTGGCCGCCCCGCGACTGGCTGAGGCGTTCCAGATAGGCGGCATCGATGTCGCCCGTCACGTAGCGACCGTTGAAGCAGGACGACTCGAAGACCTGCAAGGCGGGATTCAAGTCGCGCAGCGATTGTTCCAGATCGTCCAGATCCTGATAGACCAGGCTGTCGGCGCCGATCTCGCGGGCGATCTGATCGGTGTCGCGGCCTGTGGCGATCAGTTCGGTCTGCGTCGGCATGTCGATGCCGTAGACGTTCGGATAGCGTACCGCCGGGGCCGCCGAGGCGAAATAGACCTTGTTGGCGCCGGCGGCGCGGGCCATATCGACGATTTCCCGGCTGGTGGTGCCGCGCACGATGGAATCGTCCACCAGCAGCACGTTCTTGCCGCGAAATTCGAGATCGATCGCGCTGAGCTTCTGGCGCACGGATTTCTTGCGCACCGCCTGGCCGGGCATGATGAAGGTACGCCCGACATAGCGGTTCTTGATGAAGCCCTCGCGGTAGTTCAAGCCCAGCCGCGAGGCCAGTTGCATGGCGGACGGTCGGGAAGAATCGGGAATCGGCATCACCACGTCCACATCGCCCAGGCGCAGCGTCTTGGCGACTTTATCGGCCAAATATTCCCCCATATGCAGACGGGCATCATAGATGGAGACCCCGTCCATGATGGAATCGGGGCGGGCAAAATATACGTATTCGAAGACACAAGGCGTCTGGACGGCATCCGGGTCGCCGCACAATTCGTGGCTGACCTCGCCGTCTTCGGTGATCACCAGCGCTTCGCCAGGCGCAATATCGCGCACCAGAGAAAATCCGCTGCCGGTCAGCGCGACCGATTCGGACGCCAGCATCCACTCGACGCCCGCTTCCGTCTCGTGACGGCCCAGGCACAAAGGGCGGATACCGTGCGGATCACGAAACGCCACCAGGCCGAAGCTGCTGATGCGGGCGATGACGGCATAGGCGCCCTTGGCCCGACGATGCACGGCGCGCACCGCCTGAAACACCGCATGGGCATCCAGCGTGCCGCCGTTGGAAGCCTGTTGCAGTTCGTGAGCGAACACGTTCAGCAGGACTTCGGAGTCGGAATTGGTATTGATGTGGCGCCGGTCGTGCTTGAACAGGGCTTCGCGCAATTCGCGCCAGTTGGTCAGATTGCCGTTGTGGACGAACGTGATGCCGAACGGCGCATTGACGTAAAAAGGCTGGGCTTCATCCACGCTGGCGCTGGATCCTGCCGTGGGATAGCGCACCTGCCCCACCCCGCTATTGCCGGGCAGCGCGCGCATATTGCGGGTGCGAAAGACATCCCGCACCAGGCCATGCGCCTTGTGCATGCTGAAAAATTGTTCGTGCGCCGTGGCTATTCCGGCAGCGTCCTGACCCCGGTGTTGCAGCAGCAAGAGACTGTCATAGATCAGTTGATTGACTGGGCTTTTGCCCATCACACCGACGATTCCGCACATGATTGAGTTCCGGGCTAATAGGGAAGCAGCTGAGCCACATCGACGGGCAGCAGCAGTTTGACTTGTTGAAAACCTTTGGTCAGGGCCTGAGAAGTGCGGGCCTGTTGCCACCAGGGTTCTTGGGGCAATTCCGTGTAACCGGCCAGGCCCACCAGGGCCAGCACCAGCACCAGTCCCCGCACTGCACCGAAAACAGCCCCCAGACCATGATCGGCCGGGGTCAGGCCGGTGCGATCCACCAGCGCGCCCAGCGCCATGTTCAGCAGGCCGACGGCCAGCAGCGCCAGGATGAAGATCGCGCCATACGCAGCCAGGGTGCGCAGCAAACCGTTGTCTATCAGGGTATCGAGCCAGACGGATGCCGTCGGCCCCCACCAGATGGCGGCGAGAAAGGCCACCACATAGGCGACCAGCGACAGGACTTCTCGCAAGAAGCCGCGCAGCAAGCCGATCAGGCAGGACACCACCACGATCGACAGGACAATGTAGTCGAAGCTGGTCACTTGTCGGAGATCAGGCCGTTCTGGTATCCCAGGGCTCGCAGGCGGGCCTGGGCAGCCTGGGCGGCCTCGTGCGAGCCAAACGGCCCGACACGCAGCCGGTAGACGGTGCGACCGCCGGATTGACCGCGTTCGACATAAGCATCCGTGACGCCAGCCTGACGCAGGCTGTCGCGCCGACTCTGGGCGTCCTGTTCGGTCGTATAGGCGGCCACCTGCAGGTAGTAGCGTCCCTGCCCGGATGCCGACGCAGCCTTATTGTCCGGGGATTTTCCCGACAGCAGCGCCAGCGCCACAGACCCATCGTCGGTACGTTCCATCGATTTTGCCGGCTTGGCTGGTTTGGCGGGTTCTTCAGCGGGTTTGTCGACAGCGGGCGGCGGCGCAGGCGGCTGGATGGGGGGCACGGCGACTGCCGGCGACTCGGGCTGCGCAGCGGCGGGTTCCGGGGCATGCGGCGCGCTGTTCGGCTCATTTGCCGGATCGGGCGCGGACACGCTGCCTTGGTTCGGGTTGGCGGCGGCGTCATCACCGGCATGCGGGGCGGCATCCACAGGCGCCGGGATGCTGGAGGTCGGCGGCAGACCTGCCGGCGCAGCGGGCACGACGACGGGCGCATGCGCATCGTCTGGCGCAGGTTCGTCGAACAACCAGGGCACCACGATGAAGGCCGCCAGCACCAAGGCCAACGCGCCAATCAGGCGGCGGCGGGCCTTGCTGCGCAGTTCTTTCAGTTGGGCTTCGGTCGCGCCGCCGGAGCGTGTGCCGGCGCGTTTTCCCGCGTCGGTCCCTTGACGAAAAAGCATCGTGCAGCTTACCCGTTAGCTAAAGGCGGGCCGACGTTCCCGCCCGATCAAGAAAGGACGTCCCGGCCTTCCTGGCGCAGGACCTGCAATACCGGGCCAACCGTCGCAAAGGACCCGAACACGAGAATTCTATCATTGTCGGTCGCCAGCTTACGGGCTTCGGCAAAGGCTTGTTCCGGACTGTCAAATGTGGAAACCTGCACATCACGCACCGCAACAGGCGGTCGCGGGGCGGCGCGCACGCCGGGCTTGCCGTCGGCGCGTTTGATTTCCGCCGATTGGGCGATAAAGGGATCCAGCGGCGCAGTATCGCCGGTGAGACGGTGGATGACGTCCGCCAGTTCCTGAGCTGTCGTGCCGCGCGGCCCTTCCAGCGTCGCGCACAGCCAACGGTCGATCCGTCCCGCCAGGCGCGACAACGTGGCCTCGATGTCCTTGTCGTGCAACATGCCGACCACGGCGTAGGTGTGGGGGTAATGCCCCATGCTGTCCAGATTCTGGCCCACCGCCGCCGCTGCATGCGGGTTGTGGCCCACATCCAGGATCGTGGCCGGCAGGCCCGGCAGGATCTGCATGCGACCCGGCAGGCTGACGTGCAGCAGGCCCTGGCGCACGTTCTGCTGGGTCACCACCAGCCGGTCACGTAGATTTTCCAGCGCGGCCAGAACCGCCGCGGCATTCAGCAGTTGATTGGCGCCACGCAAAGCGGGATAGCCCAGGGCGTTGCGGCGCTGATTGCGCCCCCCGTAGGCCCACTGCTGGCGGTCGCCGGAATAATTGAAGTCGATGCCGAAACGCCAGAGATCCGCACCGATTTCAGCGGCATAGTCGATGACGGTCTGGGGTGGCACAGGGTCGGCGCAGACCGCCGGTTTACCGGGACGGAAGATATGCGCCTTTTCCCAACCGATAGCCTCGCGCGTGTCGCCCAGATAGGCCGTGTGGTCCAGATCCACGCTGGTCAGAATGGCGCAGTCCGTGTCGATCAGATTGACGGCATCCAGGCGCCCCCCAAGACCGACTTCCAGGACGACCACATCCAGATTCGACGCCTGGAACAACAGCAGGGCCGCCAGCGTCGTCATCTCGAAATACGTCAGGGTGGTATCGCCTCGCACTGCCTCGATACGTTCCAGCTGCGCCACGATGTCGGCGTCGGACGCTTCCTGACCGTTGACGCGGATGCGTTCGTTGAAACGCAGCAAGTGCGGCGAGGTGTACTGGCCGACCCGATAGTTGGCATCCAACAAAATGGATTCCAGCATGGCGCAGGTAGAGCCTTTGCCGTTAGTGCCGGCAACGGTGATCTTGACGCAGCCCAGCGACAGATCCAAACGCTGGGCTACCGCCCGAATGCGATCCAGCCCTAGATCGATGGTTTTGGGATGCAGGGTTTCCAGATAGGCCAGCCAGTCGGCCAGCGCAGCGCCTTGGGCGGGAGCAATCGATGACATAAGAATGACAATCACACAAAAAGAAAACGGCAGGTGCCGATGTTAGCACCTGCCGTTGAAAAGAAACCCGGACATCCCCTCTGCCTGTACGGCCAGCCATAGAGGCTTCCGGATACCGCTACTGCCTGTGCGGCCCGCCATAGAGGCTCCGACCGCCGGGATGAACCCGGACACGGGACAGTCCTTGCGGACTGCCCCGTGCCTGGTAAATCCGAGCAGCCTGCAGGCTGCGAGGTGGGCGGATTACCTCTTTCGGGCCGGGGGCACGTCCGTGCAGTGGCCGTCGGCCACTTCGGCGGCCATGCCGACCGATTCGCCCAACGTCGGGTGCGGGTGGATGGTCTTGCCGATATCCACGGAATCCGCGCCCATTTCGATGGCCAGAGCGACTTCGCTGATCAGGTCGCCCGCATGGGTGCCGACGATGCCGCCGCCCAGGATGCGACCGGTCTCGGCGTCGAACAGCAGCTTGGTGAAACCCTCGTCGCGGCCATTGGCGATGGCCCGGCCCGACGCCTGCCAGGGGAACAGGCCTTTCTTCAGGGCAACGCCCTGTTTCTTGGCGTCTTCCTCGGTCAGGCCGACCCAGGCGACTTCCGGATCCGTATAGGCGACGGACGGAATCACACGAGCATCGAAATAGGCTTTTTCACCGGCGATGACTTCAGCGGCGACGTGGGCTTCGTGCACGGCCTTGTGGGCCAGCATGGGTTGCCCCACTATGTCGCCGATGGCGTAGATGTGCGGCACATTGGTGCGCATCTGCTTGTCCACCGCAATGAAGCCCCGGTCACTGACCGCCACCCCGGCGTTTTCCGCGCCGATCTTCTTGCCGTTGGGCGAACGGCCCACGGCTTGCAGCACCAGGTCGTAGCGCTGCGGTTCTTTCGGGGCCGAATCGCCCTCGAAGGTCACCCAGATGCCGTCTTCCTTGGCTTCGGCGGCCACCGTCTTGGTGTTCAGCATGACGTGGTCGAAGCGCTTGGCATTCATCTTGTCCCAGACCTTGACCAGGTCGCGGTCAGCGCCCGTCATCAGGGTGGGCAGCATTTCCACGACGTCCAGGCGGGCGCCCAGCGCGGAATAGACCGTGCCCATTTCCAGACCGATGATGCCCCCGCCGATGATCAGCATGCGCTGCGGAATGGCTTGCAGCGCCAGCGCGCCGGTGGAATCGACGATGCGCGGGTCTTCGGGCAGAAACGGCAGTTTCACGGACTGGCTGCCCGCGGCGATGATGGCCGAGGCGAACTTCACCGTGGTCTGGCCGCCGTCGGCCTTGCTCACCGTCAGGTGGTGCGGGTCGGCAAAGGCGCCGACACCCTGGATGACCGTGACCTTGCGGGCCTTGGCCATGCCGGCCAGGCCGCCGGTCAGCTTGCCCACCACGCCGTCCTTGTAGCCGCGCAGGGCATCCAGATCGATCTTGGGTTCGCCAAAGCTGATGCCATGCTCCGCCAGGGACTTGGCTTCTTCCAGCACGCCCACGGTGTGCAGCAGCGCCTTGGACGGAATGCAGCCCACATTCAGGCAGACCCCGCCCAGGGTGGCGTAGCGCTCGACCAGCGCCACCTTGAGGCCCAGATCGGCGGCGCGGAAAGCCGCCGAATAACCACCCGGCCCGGCGCCCAGCACCAACACATCGTAATCCGCGTCCGCCGTGCCGCCGAAGCTGGCTGCCGCCGGCGCAGGCGCGGCAGGTGCCGGCGCGGCCTGAACGGCTGCCGGAGCAGCCGACGCGGCAACAGGCGCAGGTTCAGCGGCTTTGGCTGCCGGCTCGGCGCTCGCGCCGCCGGCCTCGACCCGCAGAATCGTGGCGCCCTGAGCAACCTTGTCGCCGACCTTGACCAGGATTTCCTTGACCACCCCGCCCTGATCGGCCGGAATTTCCATGGAAGCCTTGTCGGATTCCACCGTGATCAGGCTCTGCTCCGGAGCGATGGTATCGCCCACGGCCACCAGGACTTCGATCACATCCACCTGATCGAAGTCGCCGATGTCCGGTACGTTGACGTCCTTGAGACTCATGCGACCCCCTTACAGGATGATGCGGCGGAAATCCGCCAGCAGACCGGCCAGATAGGCATTGAAACGCGCGGCGGACGCCCCGTCGATCACACGGTGATCGTAGGACAGCGACAGCGGCAGCATCAGACGCGGCTGGAAGGCGGTGCCATCCCAAACCGGCTGCATGGCGGAACGCGACACGCCCAGGATGGCGACTTCAGGCGCATTGATGATGGGCGTGAAGTCGGTGCCGCCGATTCCGCCCAGGGACGAGATCGAGAAGCAGCCGCCTTGCATCTGCGCAGGCGACAGCTTGCCTTCGCGCGCCTGAGCCGCCAGTTCGGAGGTTTCGTTCGCCAGTTCCAGCACCCCTTTCTTGTCGGCATCCCGGATCACCGGCACGACCAGCCCGTTGGGCGTATCGGCGGCAAAGCCGATATGGTAGTAGTGCTTCAGAACCAGATTGTCGCCGTCCAGAGACGCGTTGAATTCCGGGAATTTCTTCAGGGCGGCCACGACGGCCTTGATCAGGAAGGCCAGCATGGTGACCTTGATGCCGGCCTTCTTGTTTTCCGCATTCAACTGCTGGCGCAGGGCTTCCAGGTCGGTGATGTCGGCCACGTCGTTGTTGGTGACGTGAGGGATCATGACCCAGTTGCGATGCAGATTGGCGCCGGAGATCTTTTTGATGCGCGACAGGGGCTTGGATTCGATCTCGCCGAACTTGGCGAAATCGACCTTGGGCCAGCCCAGCACGCTGAAGCCCTCGCCTGCCGGCAAGGTGGACCCCACCGGGCTGGCGCCGCCAGTGGACAGGGCCTGCTTCACATACGCCCGAATGTCATCGGCGGTAATGCGATTTTTCGGGCCGCTGCCGGTGACCTGAGCCAGATTGACTCCCAGTTCGCGGGCGAAATGGCGCACGGACGGCGAGGCATGGGGCAGGTTGCGCAAGGGCACGTCGGCCTCGGCAAAAGCTGCCGTGGGTGAGGTGCGGTCCGGCGTGCTGGACGCCATCACCGGCGCTACGGCAGGCGCGGGAGCGGCAGGCGCTTCGACTGTCTTGGGCGTCTCGGCGGCCTTGGATGCCTCAACTGAAGCAGGCTCGGCTGCCTTGGGCGTCTCGGCTGCCGGCGCCGCAGCGGCGCCTTCGGCGGCTTCGACTTCCAGGATGACGGTCCCTTCCGCGACCTTGTCGCCGACCTTGACCTTGAGAGCCTTGACCACCCCGCCCTGCGAGGCGGGGATTTCCATGGAGGCCTTGTCGGATTCCACGGTGATCAGGCTTTGCTCGGCCTGGATGGTATCGCCTACGGCCACCAGGACTTCGATGATCTCGACCTGGTCGAAGTCACCGATGTCGGGGACTTTGATTTCCACGATGCTCATGTTCCTCGTCCTCCTCAGGCGTGATGCGGGTTGGCCTTGTCGGCGTCAATCCCGTATTTGGCAATGGCTTCGGCGCATTTCTTGATATCGATCGAACCCTCGTCGGCCAGGCTGCGCAAGGCGGCCAGGACGATGAAGTGGCGATCGATCTCGAAGTGCTTGCGCAGTTCGGAACGGAAATCCGAACGACCGTAGCCGTCGGTGCCCAGGACCTTGAAGTGACGCCCGTCCGGAATGAAAGGACGGATCATGTCGCCATAGGCCTTGATGTAGTCGGTAGAGACAATGATCGGACCCTGGGTGCCCTTCAGTTGCCGGGTGACGTAAGCTTCCTGGGCCGGCTCGGTCGGGTGCAGCAGGTTGTGGCGCTCGACGTCCAGGCCGTCGCGGCGCAGTTCGGTGAAACTGGTCGTGCTCCAGACGTCCGAGGTCACGCCCCAGTCTTTTTCCAGCAGTTCCTGGGCCGCCATGACTTCGCGCAGAATCGTGCCCGAACCCATCAGCTGCACATGGTGCTTGGCGGCTTTGGCGCTGGACTGCAGCTTGTACATGCCGCGCAGGATGCCTTCTTCGTCGCCGGCGCGCAGGCCGGGATGGGGGTAGTTCTCGTTCATCACCGTGATGTAGAAGAACACGTCTTCCTGGTCGTGCATCATGCGCTGCAGGCCGCTGCGAATGATGACCGCCACTTCGTGCGCAAACGAAGGATCGTAGGCCACGCAGTTGGGAATCAGGGATGCCTGGATGTGGCTATGGCCGTCCTCGTGCTGCAGGCCCTCGCCGTTCAGGGTGGTGCGCCCCGCCGTGCCGCCCAGCACGAAGCCGCGCGCCAGCATGTCGCCCGCCGCCCAGGCGTGGTCGCCAAAGCGCTGGAACCCGAACATCGAGTAGTAGATGAAGAACGGGATCATGATGGTGTTGCTGACGGAATACGAGGTCGCCGCCGCAATCCAGGAACTGAAGCCGCCGGCTTCGTTGATGCCTTCCTGCAGCAGCTGACCGTTTTCCGCTTCGCGGTAGTACATCACCTGGCCCTTGTCGACCGGCACGTACTTCTGGCCTTCGGGGGCGTAGATGCCGATCTGTCGGAACAGGCCTTCCATCCCGAAGGTACGCGACTCGTCCACCAGGATGGGCACGACGCGCGGGGCAAGGTCCTTGTCACGCAGAATCTGATTGAGCACCCGCACGAAAGCCTGGGTCGTGGAGATTTCCCGCCCTTCCGCGGTGGGTTCCAGCACGGCCTTGAAGGCATCCAGGGGCGGCACCGGCAGGGACTGATCGGCCTTGGCGCGGCGGTGCGGCAGATAGCCGCCCAGCGCCTTGCGGTGTTCGTGCAGGTATTTCATTTCCGGGGAATCTTCGGCCGGCTTGAAATACGGGATGTGCTCGACCTGATCGTCGGGGATGGGGATATTGAAGCGGTCGCGGAATTCACGCACCGAATCGATGTCCAGTTTCTTCTGCTGGTGAGTCGGGTTTTTAGCCTGGCCCACGTGGCCCATGCCGTAGCCCTTGATGGTCTTGGCCAGAATCACGGACGGCTGGCCCTTGTGGCCGGAGGCGGCTGCAAACGCGGCGTAGACCTTGTGGGGATCGTGGCCGCCGCGATTCAGACGCCAGACGTCTTCGTCGCTCATGCGGCTGACCATTTCCAGCAGTTTGGGATGCTTGCCGAAGAACTTTTCGCGCACGAACTTGCCGTCGTTGGCCTTGTAGGCCTGGTATTCACCATCGACGGTTTCTTCCATGACGCGACGCAGGATGCCTTCTTTGTCGCGGGCGAACAGCGGATCCCAATAGCCGCCCCAGATCAGCTTCAGCACGTTCCAGCCGTTGCCGCGGAAGGCGCCTTCCAGTTCCTGGATGATCTTGCCATTGCCGCGCACCGGACCGTCCAGGCGCTGCAGGTTGCAGTTCACGACGAAGATCAGGTTGTCGAGTTTTTCCCGCGCAGCCAGACCGATGGCGGCCAGGGATTCGGGTTCGTCGATTTCACCGTCGCCCAGGAACACCCAGACCTTGCGCTCGGCCGTATTGGCCAGCCCACGGGCGTGCAGGTATTTCAGGAAACGGGCCTGGTAGATGGCCATCATGGGCCCCAGGCCCATCGACACCGTGGAAAACTGCCAGAAACCGGGCATGAGTTTCGGGTGCGGGTAGGAAGACAGACCCTTGCCCTTGCCGCCGACTTCCTGGCGGAAGTAGTCCAGATTTTCTTCGGTCAGACGGCCTTCGAGGAAGGCGCGTGAATACATGCCCGGAGACGAGTGGCCCTGGAAGTAGATCAGATCGCCGCCGTGATCCTGAGACTCGGCGCGCCAGAAGTGATTCTGACCGCACTCGATCATGGTGGCCAGCGAGGCGAAGGACGCAATATGCCCGCCCAGGCTGCCGCCATCGGCGGGTTCGACCTTGTTGGCCTTGACCACCATCGCCATCGCATTCCAGCGGATGTACGAGCGGATGCGCTCTTCCAGCACCATATTGCCGGGATGCGGGGGTTCCAGCCCAGGAGGAATCGTATTCACATAGGCCGTATTCAGGGAATACGGGATGTGCGCACCAGAACGACGGGCGAGATCGATCAGTTTTTCGATCAGGAAATGAGCCCGTTCAGCGCCTTCTCGGTCGAGTACGGCTTCGAGGGCGTCGAGCCATTCCTGTGTTTCCTGGTGATCGGGATCCGCCGCGGCGGCCTGGACTTGATCAAGAGAGGACATAGTGCGTGTCTCCTGGGGTGTGAGTCGAGGGCGCAACCACATAGCGCGCCCGCCTGATAATTTAGCCGGATATCAAGAAATGTCCTGAACACGAACACATCCAGGGGTCCGGCACCTGCGCCCATTCTAGGAAAGACACCGGCACAAGACAAGCAAAATTTCATCTCGTGGTATGAATTTTTATTATGTGAAATGATGGATAGCTATTTCCCGTCTAAAATGGCACCATCGCAAGACCTTCCCGGCCATGGCAAATCCCAATCGCAAGTCCCTGATTCCGACGACATTCTATGAGCACGCCCGCCATAGCCGCCGTCTGTATTGGCTGACCCCGGCCATCGTACTGGTCCTGTATCTCTGCGTCATGGGCGCCTTCATCTGGCTGCAACGCCTGCAAAGCGACAGCGTGATGTTCGTCACCATCGATCAGGAAACCCGCCAGCAACGCCTGATGATGGTGGTCTTCGCGCTGTCGCTGGTCATCGTCTTCAGCCTGCTGGCGCTGTGGCGCTATACCCGTTTTCGCACCCTGGCCGAAGCCGCCCTGATCGCCGAAACCGGTTTTCGCCGCGCCATGGAAAATTCCATGTCCACCGGCATGCGGGTGTTCGACATGCAGGGCCGCATCGCCTATGTGAATCCGGCCTTCTGCCGCATGATAGGCTGGAACGAGGCCGATCTGATCGGACGCACCGCCCCCTTTCCCTACTGGCTGCCGGGCCGCCACGACCATCATCGCGAAACCCTAGCCCAGCTGCTGTCGGGCCGTACGCCCAGCAGCGGCCTGGAAATCGAGGCCCAGCGCCGCGACGGATCGCGCTTCACCGCCCGTATGTATGTGTCGCCGCTGCGCGACCCCAACGGTGAACAGATCGGCTGGATGACGTCCATGACCGACATCACCGAACCCAAACGCATCCGCGAAGCCCTGACCGCCGCCCACGAGCGTTTCATGACAGTGCTGGAAGGCCTGGACGATGCGATTTCGGTGGTCGCCGATACGTCCGAAGGCCTGGAACTGCTGTTTGCCAACCGCACCTATCGGCGCCTGTTTGGCGCCCAGACCAACGGCCACGCGCAGTTGCTGGGCGGGCGCCTGGGCCGGTTCACCGACGAGACCATGGAACTGTTCTCGCCCACCGCCGAGCGCTGGTTCGAAGTCCACCACCGCATGCTGGCCTGGACGGATTCGCGGCGCGTGCGCCTGCAGGTCGCCCGCGACATCACCGAGCGGCGCAAACACGAAGAAGAATCCCGCGTGCAACAGGAAAAGGCCCAGCTGACCAGCCGCCTGACCACCATGGGCGAAATGGCCTCGTCGCTGGCGCACGAACTGAACCAGCCCCTGACGGCCATCAGCAACTACAACATGGCCGCCGTCGCCATGGTGAAATCCGGCAAGGCGCCCACCGAATCGCTGCTGCAGGCCCTGGAAAAAGCATCGCAGCAGGCTGAGCGGGCGGGAAAGATCATCAGCCGCATTCGTGAGTTCGTCAAACGCAGCGAGCCTCGCCGCCAGGCCGTGGGCCTCGCCCGCATCGTGGAAAACGCCGTGGGCTTTGCCGACATCGACGCGCGCAAGCGACAGATCGATATTGTCCAGAGCCTGCCCGATCCCATGCCCGACGTGCTGGCCGACCCCATCCTGATCGAACAGGTGCTGCTGAACCTGCTGAAAAACGGCGTCGAGGCCATGGAGCACAGCGACTACCGCAGCCTGCACGTCAATATCCTTGACCAGGACCCTCAGATCGAGATCGCCGTCATCGACCGAGGCCACGGCCTGCGCAACCCGGAACGCCTGTTCGAGCCTTTTTACAGCACCAAATCCGAAGGCCTGGGCATGGGCCTGAATATCTGCCGTACCATTATCGAATCTCATCACGGGCGCCTCTGGGCGAGCCCGAACCCCGAAGGCGGAACCATATTCCGCTTCACCCTGCCCAAGGCGCCCGCGAACGCACAGGCAGAATCCACGGAGGAAACGCAAGCATGACCGACCCTCAAGTCTCCAGCATCATCTATATCGTCGACGACGACGAGGCTGTCCGCGACTCCTTGCGCTGGCTGCTCGAAGCCAACGGCTACACCGTCCGCAGCTTCGCCGGTGCCGAGGAATTCCTGGACTCCTACAACCCGGACCAGACCGCTGTCCTGATCGCGGACGTGCGCATGCCCGGCATGAGCGGCCTGGAACTGCAGGAAACCCTGATCGCGCGCAAGGCCCCCCTGCCCATCGTCTTCATCACCGGCCACGGCGACGTGCCCATGGCAGTGTCGACGATGAAAAAAGGCGCAGTGGACTTTCTGGAAAAACCCTTCAACGAAGCGGACCTGCGGCGCATCGTCGCCGGCATGTTGGCCCAGGCGGACGACCGTGTGCGCGAAGCGCAAGCCCAGCGCGACCAACAGGCCGTGCTGGGGCGTCTGACAGCCCGCGAACAGCAGGTCCTGGAACGCATTGTGGCGGGCCGCTTGAACAAGCAGATCGCCGGCGATCTGAACATCAGCATCAAGACCGTCGAAGCGCACCGCGCCAACATCATGGAAAAACTGGAAGTCACCACGGTGGCCGATCTGATGAAAATCGCCCTGACCCGTACCGAGGAAGCCGGCTCATGAATTCCCGCATCATCGATGGCAAGGCCCTGTCGGCGCAGGTGCGCGCCGATGTCGCCAAACAGGTCCAGGCGCTGAAGCAGCGCGGCGTCACCCCCGGCCTGGCCGTGGTGCTGGTGGGCGACGACCCGGCATCTCAGGTCTATGTGCGCAACAAGGCCGCCGCCTGCGAGGCCGCCGGCATGCTGTCGCGCGTCATCCCCCTGGGTTCGGACACGCCGGAAGGCGAACTGCTGGCAGTCATCGATACCTTGAACCAGGACCCGGCCATCCACGGCATCCTGGTGCAGCTGCCGCTACCGGGACACATCGACACCGGCCTGGTCATCGAGACCATCAGCGCCGCCAAAGACGTGGACGGCTTCCACGTCAGCAATGCCGGTCTGCTGATGACGGGCCGCCCCCTGTTCCGTCCCTGCACCCCGTATGGCGTCATGAAGATGCTGGAATCGGAAAACGTGCCGCTGCGCGGCGCCGAGGCCGTCATCGTGGGCGCCAGCAACATCGTTGGCAAACCCATGGCCATGCTGCTGCTGGCCGCAGGCGCCACCGTCACGCTGTGCAATTCCAAAACCCAGGATCTGGGCGCCCAGACGCGACGCGCCGACGTGCTGGTCGTGGCGACCGGCAAACCCGGCATCGTCCGCGGCGACATGATCAAACCGGGCGCGATCGTGATCGACGTCGGCATCAATCGGCTGCCCTCCGGCAAGCTGGTCGGCGACGTGGATTTCGATTCCGCCGCCCAGGTGGCAGCCGCCATCACGCCCGTGCCTGGCGGCGTGGGTCCCATGACCATCGCCATGCTGCTGGTCAACACCCTGGAAGCCGCCGAGCGCACGCTGAACTCTTGAAATTCGGGCCCCCCGCCCTCATGTGCCGTTTATGACTTCTTCTTCGATTTCCACTCAGAATCCCCTCCTGGCGCCCGCCGAGGCCGCCGTCGATTACAGTGCGGTCCGTCCCGTGCACATCGAGCCCGCCGTCCGCGAACTGATCGCCGAGACCCGTGCCGCCATCGACTCGGCTGCCGGCTGCGCCGAACCGCCCAATTGGGAAAACCTGGTCGAATCCATCGAAGATCCGTCCGAGCGCCTGCACCGGGCCTGGTCCATCGCCGGCCACCTGAACAGCGTGGTCAACACCCCGGAACTGCGGGCGGCCTATAACGCCTGCCTGCCGCTCATGAGCGAATTTTCCACCTGGGTGGGCCTGCACCAGGGGCTGTATGAACGCTACCGTATGCTGGCCGCCAGCCCTGCATACGCCGAACTATCCGCCACCCGGCGGCGCATCGTCGATCTGGCCTTGCGCGATTTCCGCCTGAGCGGCGTCGAACTGCAGGGACAGGCCCGCGAGACCTATGCCCGCAACGCAGACCTCCAGGCCCAGGTATCGCAGAAATTTTCCGAAAACGTGATGGACGCCACGGACGGCTGGTCCCTGCTGATCACGGATGAAAGCCGCCTGAAAGGCCTGCCCGACAGCGTGGTCGCCAGCGCCCGGCAACTGGCGCAGTCCGCCGACGAAAGCGGCTGGAAACTGACGCTGCACATGCCCTGCTACCTGCCCGTCATGCAGCACGCCCAAGATCGCGATCTGCGCCTGACGGTCTATCGCGCCTATGCCACCCGCGCCTCGGACCAGGGCGACCTGGCATTCGACAATTCCGAATCCATCGAATCGCTGCTGGCGCTGCGGGCCGAAGAAGCCGCTTTGCTGGGCCACGCCGATTTCGCCGCCCTGCGACTGGAAACCCGTATGGCCGACAGCGCCCCGCAGGTCCTCGGTTTCCTGCGCGAACTCGCCGCCAAGGCACGGCCCAGCGCCCAGCGCGACCTGGAAGAACTGCGCCGCTTCGCCGCGCAGCATCTGGGACTGGATACGCTGGAACCCTGGGACATCGCCTACGCGTCCGAACGGCTGCGCGAACAGCGCTATGCCTATTCCGACGAGGAACTGCGCCCCTATTTCACTGAATCCCAGGTACTGAAGGGCCTGTTCGACGTCATCCACACCTTGTTTGGCGTGCGGCTGCAAGCCTGCAACGCCCCTGCCTGGCACCCGGATGCTCGCATCTATCAGGTGCTCGACGGCCAGGGACAAGAACTGGGCCGTCTGGGCATGGATCTGTATGCCCGCCCCGGCAAACAGGGCGGCGCCTGGGTGGACAGCGAACGCAGCCGTCGCCGTCATGGCGATGTGCTGCACCGCCCCCTGGCGTGGCTGACCTGCAATTTCTCGGCCCCTCACGATGGTCGCGAAGCCCTGCTGACGCATGACGACGTCATCACGCTGTTCCACGAAAGCGGACACGCCATGCACACACTGCTGTCCAGGGTCGACGAGCCGGGCGCATCGGCTTTTGCCGCTGTGGAATGGGACGCCATCGAACTGCCGTCGCAATTCATGGAAAATTTCTGCTGGGAATGGGGCGTGCTGAAATCCCTGACCCGTCATATCGACACCGGCGAATCCCTGCCCCGTGCGCTCTACGACAAGCTGACCGCGGCCCGCAATTTCCAAAGCGGTCTGCAAACCTTGCGCCAGGTGGAATTCTCGCTCTTCGACATGCTGATCCACACGCAGAATCACGGCCTGTCGATCAGCGCGGTGCTCGACACCTTGGATCAGGTACGTCAGGAAGTCGCTCTGCTGATTCCGCCCGCCTGGCATCGTTTCCCGCATGCCTTCTCGCACCTGTTCGCCGGCGGCTACGGCGCGGGCTACTACAGCTACAAATGGGCCGAAGTGCTGTCCGCCGACGCCTTCGCGGCATTCGAGGAACACGCTCAGGCGCAAGCCGACGGCACCCGCAATGTGTTCGATGCGGATACTTGCCGGCGCTACCTGGACGAGATCATCGCCGTGGGCGGCGCCCGTCCAGCGGCGGATTCCTTCCGGGCCTTCCGGGGCCGGGACCCTTCGCTGGACGCGTTGCTGCGCCACAGCGGATTGATCGAAACATAATGGGTAACAAGCCCCCACGCTGCGCGGGCTTCGCCCGCTTGCTGCCCCCCAAGGGGGTGCTTTTTGCCTTGGGGCGGCCCGGCTGCAAAAAGGCCTTCTTGAGCGGCAAACAATCGCGGCCTGCGGGCCGCTCACGCCCAACGGGCAGGGGCTTCGCCCGGCGTCTGCTGGCTGCGCTGGCTCTGTGGGCGGGCGGCCTGAGTCTGGCGCTGGCCGCCGTGCATCCGGTGCGCGGCTTCCTGCCGGACCTGCAGTTCAAGCTGCAAGGCGCGGGCGATGTCACCGTCACCCAGCAGGCCTTTGCCGGCAAGATCGTGTTGATGTTCTTCGGTTACGCCAGCTGCCCCGATATCTGTCCCACCACCATGGCCCAACTGGCTCAGGTGACGGAATCCCTGGGGGCCAAGGCGGACCAGGTCCGCATCCTGTTCGTCAGTGTCGACCCGCACCGGGACACCCCGGATATCCTGCAAGCCTATGTGGATCAGTTCGACCGCCATGCCATCGGCCTGACGGGCGACGAATCCGCCATTGCCGCCCTGGCCCGCCGCTATCGGGTGGCCTATCAGATCGAAGCGCCCGACCCCGCACACCCCGAGGCGTCCTACGAGGTCGCCCACAGCCGAGGCATCTACGCCTTTGACCAGCAGGGCAAGGCCGTCTGGCTGGCAGCGGATGGCGAATCGCAGGAAGACCTGCTCGCCGCCATCCAACCGCTGCTGCGCTAAGCCGACTGACGCAAGGCGTCGCGCAGCGCCGTGCGAATGCCTTCTTCGATGGTCGGGTGATAGAACGGCAAGGCCAGCATCTGCGGCACCGTCAATTCCATCTGCAAGGCCCATGCCAGCAGATGCGCCACGTGTTCGGCATCCGGGCCGACCATTTCAGCCCCCAGGAAACGCTGGTCGGCGCGCCGCATATATACGTGCAGCAGACCCTGATTGCGCAGCATGACGCGCGAGCGCCCTTGACGGGTCCAGTCGACCTCGCCAATCGCCACGGTATCAGGATCGCAGGCGCCAAAGCCCCCACCCACCTGCATGATCTGCGGATTGCTGAATACCACGGCCATCGCCGCCCGGCGCGACGGCGCCTGCACATCCGGCCAGGCTGCCGCGTTGCGGCCTGCCAAGCGGCCATCGTCCGATGCCTCGTGCTGAATCGCATGCCGCCCGGTGACGTCGCCGGCCAGAAACACAGGCTGCCCGCGCACCTGCAGCGTCGCCGGGTCGATCCGGGGCATGCCTCGTTCGTCCAGCGACATACTGGTGCGTTCCAGATGCAGGGACGCCAGCACAGGTCGGCGCCCTGCCGTCAGCAGCACATGATCGAAGCGCTCTTGGGTTTCGGGACCCTCGCCCACCGTCCAGCCGACCACCGCCTGATCGCCATCCCGCCGCACGCTGCTGACCTGGGCATGACGCACCAGATTGAGTTCCGGCGCCAGCAGCGCCACGGCGGCCTCGCGCACGGCGGGGTCGGACAGGTGGGCAAAGCTGGCCGAACGGTTCAGCACGCGCACACGCACCCCCAGGCGCGCCAGGGCCAGCCCCAGTTCGACACCGATCACACCGGAGCCAACCAGCAATACGCTGCGCGGCAAATCCCGCCAATCGAAGACATCATCGTTGACGATGGCCAGATCGCCCAGGGACTGGTAGATATCCGGCACCACGGGCTGGGTGCCGGTGGCGATGATGATGCGCGAGGCATGGATTTCATGCCCCTGGTCGCTTTGCAGCACACCATCGCGCAGGAATTCCACACGGGCATCCAGACGATGTTCGGGCGGCATGGCCTGGACATCATCCACCACGAATCCCACGAAACGATCCCGCTCACGTCGCACGCGGTCCATGACCGCCACCCCGTCCACCTGCACGGCGCCGGTCGCTCCGACACCGAACCCGGGCGCGTGACGAATCGCATGGGCCGCCTCGGCGGCAGCGATCAGCAGCTTGGACGGCATACACCCCACCCGGGCGCACATGGTGCCATGCGGGCCGCTCTCGATCAGCAGGGGTTTCAAGCCCGCTTTGATGGTCTCGCGGTACGCCGGCAAACCCGCCGACCCCGCGCCGATGATGGCGACGTCACATTCGATACGCTGATGCATGGCAGTCTCCGCTCAGGCAGCTTGAACGTCGTAGCCCTCGTCGACGATGGCGGCCCGCAGCACGTCGGCAGCGACCGTCGACGCGATGACGACCCGGCGAGCGTTCAGGTCCGTGGAAACCTGCGCGTCAGGCGCAACGGCCTGGACGGCTTTGGTGATGGTCTGCACGCAATGATTGCAGGTCATGTCGGATACGAGAAAGGCGGTTTCCATGAAAAGCTCCAGATGAAAGATAAGAGCATCTTAAACCCTGACACGATGGTAAGCTCAAGTGCACATTCGTGCTTGACCTTACCATAAGGTCAAGCTTGATCATACAATCATCATCATGATCAAGAGTCCTATTATGAGCACTCATTCCCTCCCCCTCAGCCTCGATCTGCACATCGAAGGCATGACCTGCGCCTCGTGTGTGCGACGTGTTGAAACCGCGCTTAAAGCCGTGCCAGGCGTGACCGAAGCCAGCGTCAACCTGGCAACGCACCGAGCGCTTGTTGCCCTGGGTCCCGAAGGGGCCGACCCCCAAGCGCTGCTGGCCGCCGTCAGCAAGCGCGGCTACGAGGCTCAGATCATCGACACCGAGCAGCCTGCCGCGGCAGACGACATGACGGCTGAAGACGCCTTGGCAGGACGGCGCTTTGCCTGGGCAGCGATCCTGACCCTGCCTGTGTTCGTGCTGGAAATGGGCGGACACCTGATTCCCGCCCTGCATCACCTGATTCAGGAAACCATCCCCGCCCAGACGCTGGCCTGGCTGCAGCTCGTGCTGACCACGGCGGTGCTGGCCGGGCCGGGCCGCAGTTTCTTCACGCGCGGCTTCAAGGCTCTGGCGCACGGCGGCCCGGACATGAACACCCTGGTGGCCCTGGGGGCCGGCAGCGCCTGGCTGTACTCCACTTTGGTGACGCTGGCGCCGACGATCTTCCCCGCCGCCTCCCGGCACCTGTATTTCGAAGCTGCCGCCGTGGTCGCGACCTTGATCCTGCTGGGTCGCTGGCTGGAATCCCGAGCCAAAGGCCGGGCGGGTTCCGCCATCCGCGAACTCGTGGGTCTGCAGCCGCGCACGGCCTGGGTGCGTCGCGACGGCGACTGGGCGGAAACCCCCCTCGACAAGCTGATCAGCGGCGACGAGATTCGCGTGCGCCCCGGTGAAAAAATCCCGGTGGACGGCATCGTGCTGGAAGGCGAATCCTGGGTGGATGAATCCATGATCACCGGCGAGCCGCTGCCTGCCAGCCGGCGCGCAGGCGACCGTCTGATCGGCGGCACCCTGAACACGCAGGGCAGTCTGATTCTGCAGGCCACTGAAGTCGGCAGCCAGACCGTCTTGGCCCAGATCATCCGCCTGGTCGAACAGGCGCAGTCCGGCAAGCTGCCGGTGCAGCAACTGGTCGACCGGGTGACCGCCTGGTTCGTGCCGGTCGTGATGGTGCTGGCGGCGCTGGCCTTCGCCGCCTGGTGGATCTGGGGCCCGGACCCCGCCCTCGCCCACGCCCTGGTGGCGGGGGTGGCCGTGCTGATCATTGCCTGCCCCTGCGCCATGGGTCTGGCCACACCGATTTCCATTCTGGTCGCCACCGGCCGGGCCGCCAGCCGAGGCATCCTGTTTCGCCAAGGAGACGCCCTGCAGCGCTTGCGCGATGCCCGTCTGATTGCCTTCGACAAGACCGGCACGCTCACGCTGGGGCGTCCCGTCCTGACGGACCTGCTGCCGCTGGATGGCGGCGACACGACCGAACTGCTGGCGACCTTGGCGGCTGTCCAGGCCGGCTCTGAACACCCCATCGCCCACGCCATCCGCTCAAGCGCCCAGGAACAATCGCTGGCCGTGCCGGACGCCACGCAATTCGAGGCCGTCACCGGCGCGGGGGTACGGGCTCAGGTGCAGGGACACCGCTACCTGATGGGGTCTGTGCGCCTGATGCAAGACGCCGGAGTACCCGTGTCCGCCTCCGCGCTGGACCGCATGCAGACCCTGGCTCAAGCCGGCAAGACGCCATTTTTGGTGGCCCGGGATGAACAATTGAGCAGCATCGTCGCGGTAGCCGATACCTTGCGGCCCTCGGCGCGCGCCCTGATCCAGCGGCTGCACGCCCTGGGGCTGAAGACCGCCCTGATCACCGGCGACCATGAAGCTGCCGCGCATGCCGTAGCCCAGGACCTGGGCATCGATATCGTGCACGCCCAAACTCTGCCCGAACACAAGGCGGATCTATTGCGCGAACTGCAGCAATCCATCGGCCCACTGGCTTTCGTAGGCGATGGCATCAACGATGCGCCCGCCCTGGCCACAGCGGATGTCGGTATCGCGATGGGACACGGTACGGATGTAGCCATCGAATCCGCCGATGTCGTGCTGATGAACGAGGACCTGGAATCGATCGCACGCGCCATCACGCTGTCGCACAAGACCCTGCGCAACATCGGCCAGAACCTGTTTTGGGCCTTCGCCTATAACGCCGCCCTGATTCCCGTGGCCGCGGGCGCCCTGTATCCCTGGACGGGTCTACAGCTATCGCCCATGCTGGGCGCGGGCGCGATGGCGCTGTCCAGCGTGTTCGTCGTCACCAATGCCTTGCGCTTGAAGACTCAATCTCTGGAAACGGGAAACTGATATGCACACCATCGGCGATGCCGCGGATCAAACCGGCCTGACGCCCAAGATGATCCGCTATTACGAAAGCCAGGGCCTGTTCACCCCCCAGGGGCGCAGCAGCGCCGGCTACCGCCTGTACGACGAATCCGATCTGCATGCCTTGCGTTTCATCCGCAGTGCGCGGGAACTAGGCTTTTCGCTGGCCCAGATCGCGGACCTGATCAGCCTGTGGCACGATCGTCATCGCGCCAGCGCCGAGGTCAAGCGCCTGGCCCTGACCCACATCCAGGACCTGGAAGCCAAGGCAGCGCTATTGCAGAGCATGGCCAATACCTTGAGGACCCTGGCGCAACACTGTCATGGCGATGCGCGTCCTGACTGCCCGATTCTGGAAGGCTTGGCCGCGCGCCATTCGCGCACGAATGCCCGGTAATCAGGCCGTTGTGCAGGCGTCGGCGCATCGATCGGTGTGCCGATGGCCAGGTATCCCATGAACTGTTCGTCCAGGGCGTCAAAGCCCAGTGCTTCTCCCATACCATCCAGATAGGTACCCATGCCGGTGCTCCAGAAACCATGGAACCCCAGCGCGTGAGCGGCATTGAGCATGTTCATCACGGCGCATGCGACGGACAGATGGCTTTCTTCGGCACGGATGCGGCCATTCGGGTCCGGGCGGCAGGCCAGCAGAATCACCAGAGGGACCTTCGCCAGCCATTTGCGGGCATTCGCCGCCTTGTGATCCGGCAAAGGCTTGCCCTCGGCCAGCGCCACACGCACGGCGACATCCACCAAAGCCGGCACGTCGGCGCCGCGCACCAAAGCAAAGCGCCAGGGGCGGATGGCGCCATGATCCGGCGCCCGCATGGCTGCCTGCAAGATCAGGTCCAACTGCGGCTCGGCGGGTCCGGGGGCCTGCACGAATTTCACCGACTGGCGGCTTAACAGAGTTTCCAGAACGGGGGATTCCAACACGGGGGACATGGCGCTCCTAATGGCCGGCCCATCGGGCCAGAACTCAAGAGATCAAGAATGCACGTCGGCGCTGCGCCGCCGACGCAGCGCTAGCGACCGGCAGCCTGCACCATCAGGGCTTTCATCTGCCGGATGGCGGGTTCCCAGCCATCGAAGACAGCCTGTGCCACGATGGCATGGCCGATATTCAGTTCACTGATGCCCGGCAGCGCCGCCACAAGCTGGACGTTGCCGTAGTGCAGGCCATGCCCGGCATTGACGCGCAGCCCTTCGCCCACGCCCACCGCAATCGCAGCCCGCAGACGTTCCAGCTGAGCCGCCTGCTGAGCGGGGTCCGGCGCATCGGCGTAGGCCCCGGTATGCAATTCAACGATCTGCGCGCCTGCCCGCGCCGCCGCAGCGATCTGATCGGCTTCGGGGTCAATGAACAACGAGACCCGAATGCCGGCATCGTGCAAACGCGACACCGCTGCGTGTACCTCGTCGAACCGGCCCAGCACGTCCAGACCGCCTTCGGTGGTCAATTCCAGGCGGTGTTCCGGCACCAGACAGACGTCGTGGGGTTGCACGCGGCAAGCGATGTCCAGCATTTCCGGCGTGATGGCGCATTCCAGATTCATGCGGGTGCGCAGCACCGGCCGGATCGCCCAGACATCGGCATCCTGAATATGCCGCCGATCTTCCCGCAAATGCAGGGTGATCAGGTCGGCGCCGGCTTCTTCGGCCCGCAGCGCAGCCTGCACGGGATCTGGATAAGTGGTCATCCGCTGCTGACGCAACGTGGCCACATGATCGATGTTGACACCCAGTTCCATCATCCTTCCTTTGCAGGCAGGTCGTCAGGCGACCAGCCCCCGCCCAATGCCTTGTAAAGCTCGACGCGGTTCGCCAGGGCAGCCGCTCCCAATTGGATGAATTGCTGCTGCACACCATACAAATTGACCTGGGCGGTCTGCACCTGCAGGAAACTGTCAACCCCGGTCTCATAGCGCACTTCCGCCAGCTTCAGGGTTCTGAGCGCTGCGGATTCCGTCGCGCGCAGGGCATCGAGCTGGCGGCTGTAGGTCGCCTCGCCTGCCAGACCATCGGCGACTTCGCGGAAGGCGGTTTGAATGGTTTTTTCGTAAGTAGCCACCGCAATATTGTTGCGTGCTTCAGCCACGTCCAGATTGCCTTTCAGCCCGCCGCCCGCGAACAGCGGGACCTGGATCTGCGGCGAGAACTGCCAGTACCGCTGGCTGCCGCCAAACAGGCCGCCCAATTCCGGGCTGGCAAAACCCAGCAGCCCGGTCAGGCTGATGCGCGGGAAAAAGGCGGCCCGCGCCGCGCCGATCTGGGCGTTGGCGGCTTTCAGGCCGTGTTCGGCGCCAATAATGTCGGGACGGCGTTCCAGCAACTGGGACGGCAATCCGGCGGGAATGGCCTGCAGCAACTGATCGCGGCCAAACGGCAGCGGCGCCGGCAGGTCGTTCGGCAGCGGGGTACCCAGAATCAGTTGCAAGGCATTGGTCGCCTGGGCCATGGCGCGTTCCGCCGCCACCAGGTCCGCCCGAACGGAGTCCAGCTGCGCCTGCGCCTGCGCCAGATCCAGGTCCGATGCGACGCCCACGTCAAAGCGCGCCTGCACCAGGTCCAGGGACCCCTGACGCGCTTGCAGCGTCTTGTCCATCAGCTCATGCAGAGACTGTGCGGTACGCAAACCAAAATAGGCCTCGGCGGTCTGCGCGATCAAGCCCAGCTGCACGGTGCGGCGGGCCTGTTCGGTAGACAGGAATTGCTGGTAGGCGGATTCGCTGAGATTGCGCACCCGACCGAAAAAATCGAGTTCGAAGGTTGTCATGCCCACGCCGGCCACAAAACTGCGGTTGACGGCGGGACTGCTTTCCCCGCCATTGCGCATATTGGCCGGTTGGTGGGAGGCTTGTTCGGTGCCCTGCGCCCCGATCGTGGGCAAGAGGTCGCTACGCGCAACGCCGAACTGGGCGCGGGCCTCTTCCACGCGCTCGACGGCGATGCGCAGATCACGGTTGTTGTTCAAGGCCAGCTCGACCAGCGCCTGCAGGCGGGGGTCCAGGAAGACGTCGCGCCAAGCCGGCAGCGCCGCCTGGTTGACGGCATCAGCCGTCAGGGGGAACTGGTCCGGGACCGGCGCCACCGGTCGATTGTAGGTAGGCGCCAGGGAGCAAGCCCCCAGAGCCAGGCACAGGGTCGTCATGGCCCCCAGGCGGCCTCGTCGCGTCCAGGATGTCATGATCGGTCTCCGGTATTTGCTTCCCCGGCGGCGGGAATATGCGGCGCCTGATGGCCCAGCAGTTTCGGTTTGGTCTTGAACAATTTCAAAATCACTACAAAAAAGGTCGGCACGAACAGCACCGCCAGCGGCGTGGCAGCCAGCATGCCGCCGAACACACCCAGGCCCACGGCATTCTGGCTGGCTGCGCCTGCGCCATTGGCCAGCACCAGCGGCAACACACCCAGGATGAAGGCGAAGGACGTCATCAGGATAGGCCTGAAACGCAGGCGGGCAGCCTCGATGGCGGCTTCCTGCAGGCCTGCCCCGCTGGCATACAGGTCTTTGGCGAATTCGATGATCAGGATGGCGTTTTTCGCAGCCAAACCGATCACGGTCACCATCCCGACCATGAAATACACATCGTTATCTTTGCCCATCAAGCTACTGAGCAACACGGCGCCGAGCATGCCCAGCGGCACCGCCAGCATCACCGAGAGCGGGATGGCCCAGCTTTCGTACAAGGCGGCCAGCACCATGAAAACCACCAGGATCGACAAGGCCATCAGGATCGTGGACTGGCTGCCCGCCTGAATTTCCTGGTAGGACAGGCCGGTCCATTCATAGCCCAGGCCGGGCGGCAACTGAGCGATCAGGCGTTCCATTTCGGCCATGGCCTGGCCGGTGGAATACCCCGGCGCTGCCGAACCGCCGATCCGGATGGATTCATAGCCGTTATAGCGCACGACCTGGATTGGCCCCCGCGTCCATTCCAAAGATACGAACGAGGACAGCGGCACCATCTCGCCATTGGCGTTGCGGGCATTGAGCCGCAGAATATCGTCCGGATTCATCCGGGCGTCCTGGTCGGCCTGGACCCAGACATTCTGCACCCAGCCCTGGTTGGTGAACTTGCCGATGTAGGACGAACCGATCGCCGTGGAAATCAGCTGAGCCGCTTCCGAGAAATCCACGCCCAAAGCAGCGGCCTTGTTGCGGTCGATATCCACTTTCAATTGGGGACCCGCGCCCAGGCCGGTGACACGCGTACCCGTCAGGATGGAGCTTTGAGACGCCAGCATCAGCAACTGTTGCGTGGCATCCTGCAGCGCATTGCTGCCCACGCCGCTGCGGTCTTCCAGGCGCAGGTCAAAACCCGAGGCATTGCCCAGCGAGGAAATGGCAGGCGGCGTGATGGAAATCACCATCGAGTCCGGCAAACCGAACAGGAGCTTGCCCATGGCGGTGCCGGAAATCGCTTGCGCCGAGTCGCCCGGCCCCTTGCGCTCTGCAAAGTCCTTCAGAGGCACGAAAGCGATGGCGGCGTTCAAGCCATTGCCGTTGAAGCTGAAGCCCTGAACGGCGATGATGTTGGCCACCTGCGGCAAGGCCATGAAGTATTTTTCGACCTGCTCGATGATTTCCACCGTGCGGTTGGACGAGGCCCCCGACGGCAGTTCGATATTGGCGATCACATAGCCTTGATCTTCTTCGGGCAGGAAGGACGTGGGCAGGCGCACAAACAACCAGCCCAGCACCCCTACCAGCACGGCGAACATCAACATCATGCGCCCGGCTCGCTTCAGGCTGCGCGTGACCCAGTGGGTATATCCCTGCGTCGTGCGATCAAAACTGCGGTTGAACCAGCCGAAAAACCCACGTTTGGCGGCATGATGCCCCTTTGGGATAGGCTTGAGAATAGTGGCGCACAGCGCCGGCGTGAAGGTGAGCGCCAGCAAGGCCGAAAACAGGATGGAGACCGCCATCGCCACGGAAAACTGGCGATAGATCACCCCCACGGACCCGGACATAAAGGCCAGCGGCAGAAATACGGTGGTCAGCACCAGGGTGATGCCGACGATGGCGCCACTGATCTGCGGCATGGCCTTTTTGGTGGCTTCTTTGGGCGACAGGCCTTCTTCGGCCATGATGCGCTCGACGTTTTCCACCACCACAATGGCATCGTCCACCAGAATCCCGATGGCCAGCACCATCGCGAACATGGTCAGCACGTTGATGGAAAAGCCCAGGGCCAGCATCACGGTGAATGCGCCCATCATGGCCACCGGCACGACCAGCGCGGGGATCAGGGTGTAGCGCACGTTCTGCAGGAACAAGTACATCACCACGAACACCAGCACCATGGCTTCAAGCAGCGTGTGGATCACTTGTTCGATGGACAGATTGATATACGGCGACGTGTCGTAAGGAATCTGATAGGTGATGTTGTCCGGGAAGAACTCGGCCAGCTCGGCCATTTTGGCTTTGGCTAATTTAGCCGTTTCCAGGGCGTTGGCCGAGGGCGTCAGCGACAGAGCGAAAGCAGCCGTCGCCTTGCCGTTCAAGCGCGCGCCGAACTGATAATTGTCCGAACCAAGCTCGACTCGGGCGACGTCGCGAATGCGCACCGAAGATCCATCCGGATTGGCCCGCAACACGATATCGCCGAATTCTTCCGGCGTCGTGAGCTGACCGTTGACGACCAGAGGCGCCACGGTGCGCTGGGTATCAGGATTCGGGGGAGACCCCAGGAGACCGCCGGAAATCACCAGATTCTGGGATGCCAGAGCGCTATTGACCTGAGACATGCTCAGGCCGTAGCCGACCAGTTTCTGGGGATCGACCCAGACGCGCATGGCCCGGCTGGCGGCAAATAGCTGAAACTGGCCCACACCCTTGATCCGCGACATCGGATTCTGGATATTGCGCGTAATGTAGTCCGCCAGCGCATATTGGTCGACGGAACCGTCTTTGGACGACAACGTGACTACCATCAGGAAGCCGGAGCTCGACTGATTGACCTTCAAGCCCTGCTGCGTCACGGCGGCGGGCAGTTTGGCTGTTGCGTTGGACAGGCGGTTTTGCACGTCCACCTGAGCCAGGTCGATATCCGTGCCAGGCACGAAGGTCACGGTGACCTGGGCTTGGCCGTTGGAATCGCTGACGGATTCGTAATACAGCAAGCCCTTGGCGCCGTTCAACTCATTTTCGATGACGCTGGCCACGCTAGTGGCGACCTCGGATGCCGAGGCGCCCGGATAGGTGGCGCTGATGGTCACGGTGGGCGGAGCGACGTCGGGATACTGCGACACCGCCATATTGGGGATGGCCAGGATGCCGGCCAGCGCAATGGCCAGCGCGACTACCCAGGCAAAGATCGGCCGTTCAATAAAAAACTGTGGCATGAGAGCTCGCGTGAAAACCGGACAAAGGGCGGATGGGCTGGCGTTTAGCCGGCCTTGGCCTGCGAATCTGAATCAGCGGCAGGTTTCTGCCCCGATGGCTGGCCGTCAGCCGGCGCAGCCGCGCCAGCTCCGCCCGCGGCATCCGGCGATTTTTTCCAGGGCATGGCTTGCACTGGCGCACCTGGACGGATCTTCTGGAAACCCTCGACCACCAGTTCGTCACCGGCCTGCACGCCTTCGTACACGATATAACCCTGCTCTGTGCGTGGGCCGATCTGGACGGGGGTGAACATGGCTTTACCGTCTTTCACCAGCACCACCGTGCTGTTGCCGTCCGCCGTGCGCTGAATGGCCTGTTCCGGCACGATCAACGCCTTGGGGTCCGTGCCCTGAGCCAGGCGCACTCGCACATACAGGCCCGGCAGCAGAATCTGTTCCGGATTCGGGAAAAGCGCTCGCAAGTTGACCTGCCCGGTGCCGGGATCCACCGCCACACCGGAGAACAGCAGCTTGCCTTCATGGCGGTATACGCCACCGTCGTCCAGCAGGACTTCGGCCTGGGTATTGCCCTGGGCATCGGGCGTCACCACGCCATCGGCAATCTGCCGGCGCAAGGTGGAGATCTGCGCCACCGGCTGAGTGATGTCCACATAGACCTGATCCAGACGATGGACCGTGGCCAACTGAGTAGCGGAACTGGCGCTGACCAAGGCCCCGACCGTGACCAGCGATTTTCCGATCTGTCCGTCGATGGGCGACGTGACTTTGGTGTAGCCCAGATCGATGGCCGCGGCTTCCAGGGCGGCCTTGGCAGCGGCGACGCCGGCTTCGGTCTGACGCGCGGCGGCCACGGCATTGTCATAGTCCTGCTGACTGACGGCATGCTGCTGGATCAGTTTGCCAAAACGCTGCGCCTGCAATTTGGCGGTGGTCGCGGCTGCCTGAGCGTTCTTGAGCTGGGCTGCCGCCTGATCGCGGACAGCCTGATAAGGCGCCGGATCGATGGTGAACAGCAGCTGGCCGGCTTTGACTGTGCCGCCCTGCTCGAATTCGATGCCTTGCACGATGCCTGTCACCCGGGCGCGGATTTCGGCGTCTTCGATGGCCTGCACACGGCCTGGCAGCTCGGTATTGACGACTGCCTTCTGGGGCTGGATCTGGACGACGCTGACCGGGACTTTCATGCCTTGCATGCCCTGTTGAGCTTCATTGCCGCAAGCGGCCAATGTCAGCAGCAGCGCCAGTGACAAGGGCCGTAGAGCCCGACTGGCGGACAGTTGCAGAAAGGCCATAAGAAAACTCCCGAATGAATAATTTTTAGAGGAAAGGCAGAAAAGAAGACCGTCTCGGGTATGACCGGGACACCCGCCACGTCAGGTCATGACGCCGCTGCTGTCCTGGACAATCCAAAAGTATAAAAGGAAACCCCGCGACTCAGAAGGGGAATTTGAGGATAAGGACATTACTCGGAACCCTCTGCAAAATGAGTCACCAGAATATCGATGCGGGCTTTCATCGTTTCCAGCGACGGGCGATCCGCGAACTGACCTTCCAGCGCCAGCAAGAAAACCTGCGCGGTATCCGCATCGTTCAGCACCTGGAGCACACATCCCAGCACGCCTTCCCGGTGCTTCCAGGCAACGGTGGGGCGCAGACGTTCATAAACATCCTGAAATTCATCCGCCATGGGGGCGGCGACCATTTCCGACCAGGAATCCAGCACCAGACAATCGCAGACGGCCCGCAAACGCTGGCGAACGGTGCCGCGCTGTCGGGCCGCCTGGCTGGCGGGTTGCACGCGCGACAGAATCCAGGCATCGAAGCACTGGATGAAGATGTCTTCTTTGTCTTTGAAGATGCGATACAGCAGCGTACGAGAAATCACCGCCCGCTGGGCGATGTCTTCCAGGCTGGTGCGGGAAAAGCCGAAATTCAGGAAGCACCAGCGCGCCGCATCCAGGATGCGGGTGCGCCGTTCTGCCTGGGCATCCGGACTCAGTTTTTGTGACATCCAGACATTTTGACAAAAAACATGTTTTTTGTCAAAATTATCCGAGCAGCAAGGTATCGTCCGAGAGTTCCTCGCCCCGCACCCGTTCAAACATGGCCAGCAGATCCGAGACTTCCATGCCGCGCCGGGTATCGCCGGACACATCCAGCACGACCCGTCCTTGGTGCAGCATGACCGTACGGTCGCCCACGTCCAGCGCCTGACGCATGCTGTGCGTGACCATCATGGTCGTCAGGCCGTGTTCCGCCACGATGCGGGCGGTCAGATCCAGCACGAACTGCGCGGTGCGCGGATCCAGCGCCGCGGTGTGCTCGTCCAACAGCAGAATGCGCGACGGCCTGAGAGCCGCCATCAACAGGCTGACGGCCTGGCGCTGGCCACCGGACAACAGGCCGATGCGGTCCGTCAGGCGGCTTTCCAGGCCCAGGCCCAACATCGTCAGACGCTCGCGAAACAGCACGCGCATTTCTTCGCGCACCGCCTGACGCAGGCTGCGGAACTGACCCCGGCCCAGGGCCAGGGACATGTTTTCTTCGATGGTCAGGTTTTCACAGGTGCCCGCCATCGGGTCCTGGAACACACGAGCGACTTTGCGGGCGCGATCCCAGACGGGCTGGCGCGTCACGTCTTCATCGTCGATCAGGATGGCGCCGCCATCAATGGCCTGCTCGCCCGAAATGGCGTTCAGAAAAGTGGATTTCCCCGCCCCGTTGGAGCCGATCACCGTCACGAACTGGCCCGCGGGAATATCCAGAGACATGCCGCGCAAGGCCTGGGTTTCGATGGGCGTGCCGGGGTTGAAGGTCAGATGCAGATTCTGTGCGCTCAGCATGTCAGGCCCTCTTTTTTGACAAGCGCTGCTTGACCAGCGGAATGACCAGTGCCACCGTGACCAGCACCGCCGTGACCAGGTTCAGGTCCTGGGCCTTGAGACCGACGAAATCGGCATTCAGCGCCAGCGCGATGAAGAAACGGTACAGCACCGCGCCGATGACCACCGCCAGCGTCGCCACCATCAGGCGGCGCGTGGGCAGGATGGATTCACCGATGATGACGGCGGCCAGACCGATCACGATCGTGCCGATCCCCATCGAGATGTCCGCCCCGCCCTGCGACTGGGCGAACAAAGCCCCCGCCAGGCCGCACAGCGCATTGGAAATAGCCATGCCCAACAGAATCATGCGCCCTGTATGAATACCCTGGGAACGCGCCATGCGCGGGTTCGACCCGGTGGACCGCATCGCCAGACCGACCTGGGTGGCAAAAAACCAGTCCAGCAGCAATTTGACGGCCACCACCAGCACCAACAAGATGAGCGGTCTGGCGATGAAGTCGTCCAGGCCTTCGGGCTGCAGCACGGTAAAGACCGTTGGATCGGTGATCAGCGGCACATTGGGAGCATCCATGATGCGCAGATTGATCGAATACAGCGCGATCATCATCAGGATACTGGCCAGCAGATCCATGATCTTGAGACTGACGTTCAGCCAGCCGGTGATCATGCCGGCAAAACCCGCCGCCAGGGTGGCGATCAGGGTAGCCAGAAAAGGGTCCATGCCGTGATGAATCAGGATGGCGGCAGTCGCCCCCCCCAGGGGGAAACTGCCGTCGACCGTCAGGTCAGGGAAATTCAGGACACGAAAGGAAATCAAGACGCCCAAGGCGACCAGGCCAAAAATCAGCCCGATCTCGAAGGCGCCCCACATCGAATAAATGGACATGAGCGCAACAGCGGATTACTTGATGACCTGGGCGGCGGATTTGATCAGCGCATCCGACAAGGTCACGCCTTGTTTTTCAGCCGCACCGGGATTGACGAACAATTCCTGTTTGGCGCTGGTTTCCGAAGCGATGTCGCCCGGCTTTTCGCCTTTCAGGATACGCGCCACGACAGCACCGGTTTGCAAGCCCAGATTGTGATAATTGATGCCCAGCGCGGCGATGGCACCGCGTTTCACGCTGTCGGTATCCGAGGCGACCAGCGGGATCTTGGCGGAATTCCCGACCTTGACCAGGGATTCGTAGGCGGACACGACGTTGTTGTCGGTGTTGGTGTAGATGACGTCGACCTTGCCGACCAGGCTGCGGGCGGCAGCGCCCACGTCCACCGTCCGGGCGGCGGTTGCCTCGACCAGGCTCATGCCGGCCTTCGGCAGCAATTCGCGCATCTGCTTGACCACGACCACGGAATTGGCTTCACCGGGGTTGTAGACCATGCCGACCTTTTTCGCATTGGGCACGACTTTCTGGATAAGTTCGATCTGCTTTTCCAGCGACAGCGCATCGGACACCCCCGTGACGTTGGTGCCCGACGGCCCCCAGTCCGCTACCAATTGGGCGGCCACCGGATCCGTCACGGCGGCATAGACCACGGGGATGGTCTTGGTGGCGGCCACCACGGCCTGCGCGGACGGCGTGGCGATCGCCACGATCACGTCGGGCTTGTCGCCAATGAACTTGCGGGCGATCTGAGCAGCAATCGCCGTATTGCCCTGGGCCGTCTGAAATTGCCATTTCAGGCCTTTTGCTTCGGTGTAGCCGGCCTTGGTCAGCGCCTCGTGGATGCCGTCCTTCACCGCGTCCAGCGCCGGGTGTTCGACAATCGAGGTCACGGCCACCGACTGAGCCTGCGCCGGCGTGACAGCCAGGGCGCCGACGACCGCGGCGGCGCCTGCCAATGTGCGAAGAACGGGGTGCAGATTCATCATGTAAGGCTCCTTTGAGGATGAAGCATGGGTATTCGTATTATGTGACGGCGCTTAGTTTAACCCGCAGCGCAGACGGTCGGCGGCCTGTACCGCCTGCATGAACGCCTGAATCTTGGCGGGGTCCTTGATGCCCGGCGCGGATTCCACCCCGCTACTGACATCGACCGCAAAAGGCCGCTGATCCGCGATGTCCACCCCCACCCCGGCTGCCGTCAGGCCGCCAGACAGCACCAGGGCCGGCGCGTGAGCGTCTCTAGGCAGCTGCGTCAACAGATCCGTATCGAAACGGCAGCCGCTGCCCCCATACGCGGGGCTGTAGCTGTCGAACAGCCAGCCGCTCGCCCGAGAGTAGCCGGCACAGGCCGCCGCCAGACCGGCGGCTGAATCCAGGCCCGGCGCGCCGACGCGGAAAGCCTTCAGGTAAGGCGCGCCGAACTGCCCGCAGAAATCGGCGGATTCTTCGCCGTGGAACTGCAGCAAATCGGGACGCACAGCATCCAGCACCTGTCGGACATCGTCAGGCTGCGGATTGACGAACAAGGCCACCACCGACACAAAGGCGGGGACCTGCGCGCGTAGAGCGGCGGCCTGCTCCAAGGTCACACAGCGTCGGCTGGCAGGATAGAACACCAGGCCGACGGCATCCGCCCCGGCCTGAACAACCGCCAGCACATCGGCGGGCCGAGTCAGGCCGCAGATCTTGACGCGAGTGCGACTGAGGGGGGTCACTGGAACGCCCCCGCCGCATCCCCGCTGCCGTAAGAATCCTGGCCGTAGGCGCTATTCTGGCCAAAGGTGACGGAATCGGGATTGACCGTGGGGGCGTTGCCCTTATAGTGCGTGACCATGCCAGGAAAGCTGAGCACCGCGATCACCATCAGGATCTGGATGACGATAAAGGGGATGGAACCCCAATAGATCTGCGCCGTGGTGACCTTGGCAATGAGCTTGCCGGTGACCCGGTCGTGATAGTCCTCTTTCGGCGCCACGGAACGCAAATAGAACAGAGCGAAACCAAAGGGCGGGTGCACAAACGAGGTCTGCATATTGACCGCCAGCAGCACACCGAACCAGATCAGATCGATGCCCATCTTGTCGGCGACCGGCCCCAGTAGCGGCACGATAATGAAGGCCAGCTCGAAGAAATCCAGAAAGAAGGCCAGGAAGAACGTGACCAGGCTGACCACGATCAGAAAGCCCAGTTCCCCGCCCGGCACGTGCAGCAGCAGCTGTTCGACCCACAGATCGCCGTTGATCCCCCGGAAGCTCAGGCTGAAGATCGTCGAGCCCACCAAAATGAAGATCACGAAACACGTCAGGCGCGCCGTGCTTTCCATGGCCTGGCGCAGCTGCTGCATGGAAAACCGCCCGCGCGACAGCGCCATGACGAGCGCACCCACGGCGCCCATGGCGCCGCCTTCGGTGGGGGTCGCCACGCCAATGAAGATCGTGCCCAGCACCAGGAAGATCAGGGCCAGCGGCGGAATCATGACAAAGACGACTTGTTCGGCCAGCGACGACAGCCAACCCAGGTGCAGGAGCTTGTTCCCCAAGGCCATGACCAGCGCGGCCACGCCCCAGATCAGCAAAACGATGACGACCCGCTCGTCCACCGGAATATCGGCATGAGACCGGAAATAATACTGAGATCCCCAGTACGCCACCGCAGCGGCGATCACCGTCAGGACAAGCAAAGAGCGCAGGCCGCGACGACCATACGCATCGATCTCGCCCCTGGCTTCCGGTGGCAGCGCCGGCGCCTGATTGGGCCGCAGGAACGCCACGACAAACACGTACAGCATGTAAGAGCCTGCCAACAACAGGCCGGGCAACATGGCGCCCCGGTACATATCGCCGATAGATCGACCCAACTGGTCGGCCAGCACGATCAGCACCAGCGAGGGCGGGATGATCTGAGACAGCGTGCCCGATGCTGCGATCACGCCCGTCGCCAGGCGCCGGTCATACCCATAGCGCAACATGATGGGCAGGGAAATCAAACCCATGGAAATCACCGAGGCCGACACCACGCCGGTGGTCGCCGCCAGCAAGGCGCCGACAAATACCACGGCGATCGCCAGCCCCCCGCGCAGAGGGCCGAACAACCGCCCGACGGTGTCCAGCAAGTCTTCGGCCATCCCGGAGCGTTCGAGGATCAGCCCCATAAAGGTGAAAAACGGCACCGCCAGCAAAGAATCATTGCTGACGATGCCGAATATCCGCTGGGGCAAGGCCTGAAACAGCAGCGGACTCATGAGATTGAAATCGATGGCGACCAGGCCGTACACCACGCCAGTGGCCGCCAGCGAAAATGCGACGGGGAAACCCAGCAGCAGGAATCCGATCAGGTTGACGAACATGATCGGCGCAAGATTATTAGCGAGAAATTCCATCTTCAGCGCCCCCGCACCGATTCAGCAGGTTGGCTGGCCTGTTGCTGGGCCAAAATATCTTCGACGAGCGCTTCCTCGTCGCTCTTGCCGTCCGATACCCGCATAGGGTTGGAGCACGCGCCGCGCAAAAAACCCACGCATTTGACGAGGTGTGACACACCCGCCAGGATCAGCAGCCCGAAACCTACGGGAATCAGCAATTTGGCGGGCCAGCGGATCAAGCCTTCGGTATTTGAGGACAGCTCATGCAGCACATAGGATTCCCAGAAAAAGGGAATCGACAGCCAGAACACCAGACAGGCGGCAGGCATCAGAAAAAACACCACACCGAACATCTCGATCCAGACCTGGACGCGTTCCGGTAGTTTCTGCGACAGCACATCGACCCGGACGTGCTCGTTGCGCAAAAACGTATACCCCGCCGCCAGCAGAAAAATGGCGCCGAACAGATACCACTGCAATTCCAGCCAGGCATTGGAACTCAAGCTGAAGAATTTGCGCATCACCGCATTGCCCGCACTGATCAGCGCGACAATCAAGATCAGCCAGGTCACTGTCTTGCCTACCGCTATATTCAGGGCATCAATCCAGCCCGCCATCTTTAATAGGATTTTCATTGTTCGCCTACAGAACACGACATACCGCAGTTGTTTGTCGGCAGGCAATATAGCCCGAACGGACAAGCAAGGGACATCATTCGGCTCCGGATCACCGCAAAACGTCCAATTCTATCCGATAGGCCAGGCCGTTCACCACGGGAAAGACCCGGAAACGGTCGCCAGGCCATATCATTCCTGCGCTATCCGCCACCAGGCGCCCAGGTGGCGATGCAAGGCGGCGGCGGGCGGCAAAATGGGTAAATCCGGCGCCTGAGGATAATCCACATGGGCCAGGTACAGGCCGTCGGGCATGAAGGTCGGCGCCGCCTGGCTACGATCGCGGCCAGCCAGTAGATCCCCTGCCCAGTCGGACGGACGCCGACCGCGACCGATCATCACCAGGGTTCCCATCAGATTGCGCACCATATGGTGCAGAAATGCATTGGCCCGAAATTCGAAGATCAGGAAATCCCCCTGACGGACGATATTCAGCGCCTGCATGGTACGCACCGGGCTGGCCGCCTGGCATTCGGAAGAACGAAAGGCGCTGAAATCGTGTTCGCCCAACAAGCATTCGGCAGCCGCCCGCATGGCCTGATCGTCCAGCGGATCATGCACCCAGCCGATGCGGCCATGCAGCATAGGCGAACGCACGGGCGCGCTGCGCAATACGTAGAAATACGTGCGGGCGCGGGCATCGAAACGGGCATGAAAATCCATCGCGGCACACCGCGCCCACTGTACGGAGATACTGGGCGGCAGGTGCGCATTCAAACCCCGCACCCAGGACTCGTCACGGCGAACGGCATCGGTATCCAGATGTACGATCTGCTGCAGCGCATGCACACCGGTATCCGTGCGCCCGGCACAGATCGTGGCCACCGAGGGCGTCGCCAGAAACGACGCCAAGGCGGCTTCCAGGGTGTCTTGCAGTGTGCGGCCCCCCGGCTGGGTCTGCCAGCCGTGCCAGCCCGAGCCATCGTAGCTCAGGCCCAGGACGATTCTGGACACGGGGTGTCAGGCCTGCGGAGGAGCCTGTCCGTCATCCCGCGACGGCAGTTCCAGATCGACGCCCTGGAGCTTGTCGCGCACCATGGCTTCGGTGATCTGGGGGCTGTCATCGGTATCGTCCCGCGTCGTATTGGCGCGCCGCAACAGCCAGGCGATGATGAAGACAATCACGGCCAGCAACGCGGTCATCACCCACAGCAGATGATCTTGAATCCAGGACACACGATGTTCGGCCTGCGGAGAAGCTTGTAGCTCGCTCGCCGCCGCGGCGGCAGGCCCCTGAGGCGCCAGACCAGGTCCCGCGCCTATGTCTTTGCCGGACTGCCCGGCGGCTGTGCCGGCAGCGCCTGCTTGCGCCCCCGCCTGACCGGCCTGAGCGCCGGACGACCCCGCCGCACCGCCTGTTGCCGCGCCACCAGTTGCCCCAGCGGCTGTGGCGGCGTCGCCGGCTTGAGCGGTGGTTGCGCCACGGGCCGGCTGCCCGTCTGCGGAAGCAGAAGGGCTGCTGGCTTGGGGATTGGCCTGGGCGGCTGATTCACGACCTGCTTCACTGATGGCCGAGGCGACCTGTTCGAGGGACTGGCCCAGCACCTGGGCCCCGTGGGCGGCTGCCGTGCGAGCGGCTTCCCCTTGGGATTGCAGGGCTTTGTTCAGATTCTGGACGTTGTCCTGCAATTGACCCACGCGGGATTCCGCATCCTGCAGGGCATGGCCTTGCGCGGCACGCGCATCGGCAGCGCTGGATGCGCCGCCCTGGCTAAGCTGCACACGATCCCCCGCCCCGGCGCCCGCCGACTGCGCGGGCGTCTTGGCATCCGACGATACCGCCCCGCCAGCGGCCTGAGCGCCGACATTGGCTGCCGCATCGGCCTGCCGGCCCCGCAGCCGGGCGAAGGCCACGGTCTGATCATGAAACTGCTGGCGGGCCTGGGCATCGGAGATCGACAGCATGTCATCCACCGACGGCACCGCCAAGGAAGCGCCCGCACGCACGAGATTGATGTTGCTGTGAATGAAGGCCTGTGGATTGGCGCGCTGCAAGGCCATCATCAGCTGATAGACCGATACGCCATCCACCGCATGTCGGCGCGCGATGGCGAACATGGTATCGCCCGAGCGCACGGCGATGGCGCCCGCAGGCACCCTGCGGATGCTGCTGGGCTTGGCGGCGGCACCGATGGCGGGCGCCGTGCCGGCCTGGGCAGGCGCAGCCGATTGGCTGGCCGGCGCATCCACCCGCAAGGGGCCGGGAGCCACCAGCGACACCTGGTAGCGCTGCGCGCCAGTGGCCATCTGGACGTCCAGCAGCAAATCCGCCAGCGTCCCGGAAAACGCCTGCGTCGACGCTACCCGCAGAACACGCCGCGCCCCGGCCTGGGCGCTGGGCGTCACCGTGATGTTCAGGCTATCGAGCGCCACCGGCGGCGTCAGCCCGGCAGCCGTCCAGTCGGCCACGGGCGCCGGGCGCGCAGACAAGGCCTGCAGGTCAGCTGCCGTCAGGTCGGAGACGGGTACCAGGATCAGCAAGGGTTCGCCGACCGCCGAGGCTAAGCGAGCGTGACCGAAATCAGCTGCCTGGACGGACCCGGCAGCCAATGCGGCCAGGGCCAGCGCGCTACTGCCGATCAGGCGGGCGGCGGACTGCATCAAAGTTCACCCAGTGCGATGCGCAGCATACGGCGCAGCGGTTCGGCGGCCCCCCACAACAACTGATCGCCCACCGTGAAGGCGCTGAGGTATTCAGGCCCCATGGACATCTTGCGCAGCCGGCCAACGGGAATATCCAGGGTGCCGGTCACGGCCACGGGAGTCAGAGCCTGCATAGAGGATTCCTTGTCGTTGGGTACCAGACGCGCCCAGTCAGTCCCGGTGCGCACGGCGTCGTTGATTTCGTCCAGCGGAATATCGCCACGCAATTTGATGGTCAAGGCCTGGCTGTGACAGCGCATGGCGCCGATGCGCACACACAGACCGTCCACCGGCACGGGGGTCGAGCCAAAGCCGGGGCCACGGCCCAGGATCTTGTTGGTTTCCGCCCCGCCCTTCCATTCTTCGCGCGACATGCCATCGCCCAAGTCTTTGTCGATCCAGGGAATCAGGCTGCCGCCCAGCGGCACACCAAAATTGTCGCGCGGCAGATCGGGATTCTGTTGCGCCTGGAGCACGCCGCGGTCGATATCCAGGATGGCGGATGCCGGGTCGGCCAACTGCGCGCCGACCGCCTGATTGAGAATACCGAACTGCGTCAGCAATTCACGCATGTGGCGCGCACCGCCGCCCGACGCTGCCTGATAGGTCATGGAGCTCATCCATTCGACCATATCGGCCTTGAAGAGGCCTGCCAGCCCCATCAGCATGCAACTGACCGTGCAATTGCCGCCGACATAATCGCGCACGCCGCGTTGCAGGGCCGCATCGATCACCGGGCGATTGACCGGATCCAGCACGATGACGGCATCGTCGTTCATGCGCAGAGTGCTGGCGGCATCGATCCATAGGCCTGTCCAGCCGGCGGCGCGCAGTTTGGGGTAGACGGCGGACGTATAGTCGCCGCCCTGAGCGGTGACGATAATGGGCAGTTTTTTGAGCGCGTCGATATCGTGAGCGTCCTGTAAAGGACCCGCCCCCGTCGCCCATTCCGGCGCCGGCCCGCCAGCGTTGCTGGTGGAAAAGAACACGGGTTCAAAAAAAGCAAAATCGTTTTCTTCACGCATGCGCTGCATGAGCACCGAGCCCACCATGCCACGCCAACCGACCAAACCTACTGCCTGCGCCATAAATATCCGCCCAAACCAAATAATAAAAGTACAGAGTTCTTTATTCTAATGCCTTCAGCACGGCATCGCCCATTTCCGAGGTCGAAACCCGCGTGGTGCCGGCCTCGAAGATATCGGCAGTGCGTAAACCTTGCGCCAACACGGCCTGCACGGCGGCTTCAATACGATTCGCTGCCGCGCCCGCATCCAGAGAATACCGCAGCATCATCGCGGCCGACAAAATCGTTGCCAGGGGATTCGCAATATTCTGCCCCGCGATGTCCGGCGCCGAGCCGTGGCTGGGCTCGTACAGACCCTGGCGGCTGGCATTCAGCGAGGCCGACGGCAACATGCCGATGGATCCCGTCAGCATGGCGGCCTCGTCGGACAGAATGTCGCCGAACAGATTGCCGGTGACCACCACGTCAAAGGCCTTGGGTTCGCGCACCAATTGCATGGCGGCATTGTCCACGTACATATGGGACAACTCGACCTGGGGGTAATCGCCAGCCACATCGATCATGATGTCACGCCAGAACTGCGAGGTTTCCAGCACATTGGCCTTGTCCACGCTGCAGAGCTTGCCCTGGCGTTTGGCGGCGGCCTGAAAGGCGACATGCGCGATGCGGCGGATTTCGCTTTCCGCATAGTGCATGGTGTCGAAGCCCTGGCGTTCGCCCGCAAAGGGGCCGTCATCCAGGGTGCGCACACCGCGCGGCTGGCCGAAATAAATATCGCCGGTCAGTTCGCGCACGATCAGAATATCCAGGCCGGCGACGACTTCGGGTTTCAGCGAAGACGCATTGGCCAGTTCGGGGTACAGAATGGCCGGACGCAGATTGGCGAACAGGCCCAGGGCCTTGCGCAGCCCCAGGACGGCTTGTTCCGGGCGCAGCGCGCGTTCCAGTTTGTCGTATTTCCAGTCGCCCACCGCACCAAACAGAATGGCGTCCGACTGCAGGGCCAGGTCCAGCGTGGACTGCGGCAAGGGATGCCCCTGAGCCGCATACGCCGCGCCGCCAACAGGCGCTTCGGCAAACGACAGGTCAAGATCCAGGGCGCGCAGCACACGCACGGCCTGTTCGACGATTTCCGGGCCGATGCCATCGCCCGGCAGGACTGCAATTTTTGAACTCATGGGGATTCCAGGTCACAAGAACCCGGCCAGGGGCGGCAAAGCCATGCCGCCCCTGTGGCCGGGTCCGGGATTTGATGAAACAGATTCAAGGGGTATTGGGCGCAGCTTTGACCAGCCAGGGATGCTGCGCCAGCCGGCGGGATTCGAAGTCGCGGATCTGATCGGCATGCAACAGTGTCTGGCCGATTTCATCCAGGCCCTCGAGCAGCGATTTCTTGCGATAGGCATCCACTTCGAAGGCCCAGCTCGCGCCATCGGGCGCCGTCACCTGCTGCTGCGCCAGATCGACCGTCAATTGATAGCCGGGAGCAGCCGCCACGGCCTTGAACAGCTGGTCCACCACATCTTCCGGCAAGATGATGGGCAGCAGGCCGTTTTTAAAACTGTTGTTAAAGAAAATATCCGCGTAGGACGGCGCGATCAACGCCCGAAAGCCGTACTGCTGCAGCGCCCAGGGAGCATGTTCGCGGCTGGACCCGCAACCGAAATTCTTGCGGCACAGCAAGATGGAAGCGCCCCGATAGCGCGGCTGATTCAGCACGAAATCCGGATTCAGGGGCCGACCGCTGTTGTCCATGCCCGGTTCGCCATGATCCAGGTAGCGCAATTCGTCGAACAGATTGGGGCCGAAGCCGGTGCGCTTGATCGACTTCAGAAACTGTTTCGGAATGATCAGATCGGTATCGACGTTGTCGCGATCCAGAGGGGCCACCAGGCCCTGATGGGTGGTAAAGGCTTGCATGATGATCCTATTGGAAAGTGCGCACGTCGACAAAATGACCGGCTACCGCAGCGGCAGCCGCCATGGCCGGGCTGACCAGATGCGTACGCCCGCCCTGCCCCTGCCGCCCTTCGAAATTGCGGTTGGACGTCGAGGCGCAACGTTCGCCCGGCTCCAGCCGGTCGGCATTCATCGCCAGGCACATGGAACACCCCGGTTCGCGCCATTCGAAACCGGCATCCAGAAAGATGCGGTCCAGGCCTTCTTTTTCGGCTTGTTCTTTCACCAGCCCGGAACCCGGCACCACCATCGCCAGACTGACGTTGGACGCCACGCGCCGGCCCTTGGCCACCGCCGCAGCGGCCCGCAGATCTTCGATGCGGGCATTGGTACAGGAACCGATGAACACTTTATCGATCGCAATGTCGCTGATGGCCGTGCCCGGCTTCAGATCCATATACTGCAGCGCGCGTTCCATGCCCTTGCGGCGCACGGCATCGCTTTCCGCCGCGGGATCGGGCACCTGACCGCCCACGAACGTGACCATTTCAGGCGACGTACCCCAGCTGACCTGCGGTTGGACGACCGCCGCATCGAATTCCACGACCAAGTCAAAGGCCGCATCGGGATCGGAGTGCAGCGTCTTCCAGTAGGCCACGGCCTGATCCCACAAAGCGCCTTCCGGCGCATAGGGACGGCCCTTGAAATAATCAATCGTGGTCTGGTCCACGGCCACCATGCCGGAGCGCGCACCGGCCTCGATCGCCATATTGCACATGGTCATGCGGCCTTCCATGGACAGGGCCTGCACGGCGCTGCCGCCGAATTCGATGGCGTAGCCCGTGCCGCCCGCCGTCCCGATCTGGCCGATCACGTACAGGATCAAGTCTTTCGCCGTACAGCCAAAGGGCAAGGCACCATTGACGCGCACCAGCATATTGCGGCTTTTCTTCATCAGCAGCGTCTGGGTGGCCAGCACGTGCTCGACCTCGGATGTGCCGATGCCGAACGCCAGCGCGCCCATGGCGCCGTGGGTGCTGGTGTGCGAATCGCCGCACACCACCGTCATGCCCGGCAGCGTCGCGCCCTGTTCGGGTCCGATGATGTGCACGATGCCCTGACGCCGATCATTCATGCGGAACTGCGTGATGCCCCAGGCATCGCAGTTCTTGTCCAGGGTATCGACCTGCAGACGGGAAATCGGATCCTGGATGCCCTGGGAACGGTCAGTGGTCGGCACGTTGTGGTCGGACACCGCCAGGTTGGCGGCGATGCGCCAGGGTTTGCGGCCCGCCAGCTCCAGGCCTTCGAAAGCCTGCGGGCTGGTGACTTCGTGCACCAGATGGCGGTCGATATACAGCAGACAGGTACCGTCCGGGCCTTGATGCACCACATGGGCATCCCAGAGCTTGTCATACAGGGTTTGGGGCATGGTCGTGATCTCTAAAATCGGAAAGGTGCGCCGGTCGCCGCCGGCAACTGAAAACCATTATGCCAGTGTGATATCTCGTCGCAAGACCAGTCATTATCCTAGTATCAGAGGTAACTGGTACCCGTTTCCGCCGCGTCGGGCGCGTCACTCGGCAAAAGGCACGGCGGGCGCCAGGCCCCCGCGTGTCACTGCCGTTGCTGATACAGGGGCAGCACCTGGGCCGAGGCCTGCTCCAGATCCTGAATACGGCTTTGCGACGATGGGTGCGTGGACAGGATTTCCGGGGGCGCGCCGCCGCCCGCCTGCCCCATTTTTTGCCACAGCGTGATGGCGGCACGCGGATCGTAGCCCGCCCGCGCAGCCAGTTCGACCCCCATGCGGTCGGCTTCGGTTTCATTGGCCCGGCTATTGGGCAGCGTAAACATCACCTGGCTAAGATTCGAGCCCAGGTCCGCCACGGCCTGACTGCCCGTGACGGCGGCCAGGATCGAAATGCCCATGCTGGTCCCCATCTGGCGCGACACCTGTTCCCGCGCATGTTCACGTAAAGCGTGGGAAATTTCGTGTCCCATGACAGCGGCCAGTTCGGCGTCCGTGGGCTTGATCTTGTCCAGCATCCCGGTGTAGACGGCCATCTTGCCGCCCGGCATGCACCAGGCGTTGATTTCGTCGGACTTCAGGATGTGGACCTCCCAGGCCCAGTTTTTGGCATCCGGGCGAAAAGCGCCTACCTGCGCGATCAGGCGCTTGGCAATGGCTTGCACGCGCTGAGTCTGCGCAGCGGACGGATCCAGCGCCTGCTTGGCCCGCGCCTGGGCCAGGATCTGCTGATACTGGCTGGCGGCTTCCTGGTTCAGCTCAGCCTCTGAGACCAGGCTGGACATGTACTGGGTCCGATGGATGCCGATCTGCCCCGACTGGGTGGTCTGCACGGGGGCGCAGGCGCTCAGCGCCACGGCAAGCCCGGCACTGGCCGCCCAGCGTACGGTCTGGCGGGATCGGATAAAGACGGGGGCTGATCTGAACATATGCGTATTTCCCCAGAGTGATTCAGGCGCATTGCCCCCGATGGCGCAAAGCGTGATCCATCAACACGATGGCCAACAGGGCCTCGGCGATGGGGGTAGCCCGAATCGCCACGCAGGGGTCGTGCCGCCCCAGAGTCTGGACCATGACGGGGTCGTTGGCCTTGTTCACCGACCGCCGTTCGACCCGGATGCTGGACGTGGGCTTGATCGCCAGAGACACCAGCAGCGGCTGCCCCGAGGAAATCCCGCCCAGAACACCGCCCGCGTGGTTGGCCAAGAAGCCGTCCGGGCTGAGTTCATCGCCATGTTCCGAGCCGCGCATGGCGACGCACTCGAATCCCGATCCGATGGAAACGCCTTTGACTGCATTGAGCCCCATCATGGCATGAGCGATATCCGCATCCAGGCGATCATAGAGCGGTTCGCCCCAGCCGGCAGGCAGGCCTTCGGCCTGGACTTCGATGCGCGCGCCGATGGAATCCCCGTCATGACGCAGCTGGTCCATGAAGGCTTCCAGTTGCGGCACGATGGCGGCATTGGGCGCATAAAACGGATTTTCAGACACGGCATCCCAGGATTCGAAGGGAATCGGGATCGGCCCCAGCTGGCTCATGTAGCCGCGGATGCGCACGCCGTATTCCTGCATCAGCCATTTGCGGGCCACGGCCCCGGCGGCCACGGTGGGCGCGGTCAGGCGGGCGGATGAGCGACCGCCGCCGCGCGGGTCGCGGATACCGTACTTTTTCCAGTAGCTGTAATCGGCATGGCCGGGCCGGAAAGTATCGGAAATGGCGCTGTAGTCCTTGCTGCGCGCATCGGTGTTGCGGATCAGCAGACCGATGGGCGTGCCGGTGGTTTGGCCTTCGAACACACCGGACAGAATTTCCACCGTATCCGGTTCGCGGCGCTGCGTGACATGGCGCGACGTCCCAGGCCGGCGACGGTCCAGTTCGGTCTGGATGTCGGCCTCGGAGAGCGGCATGCCTGGGGGGCAGCCATCGATCACGGCGCCAATGGCCGGGCCGTGAGATTCGCCAAAATTAGTGACACAAAACAAGGTGCCCAGGGTATTGCCAGACATGGTCGGTATGCAGTGGGAAAAGTGAATGGAGAGTTCGAAATTCATTATGGCATGTCCAGCGTTTCGGTGTATCAGCCGCCTCCAGCCCTGGGGGCGCCGCCATGCCATGATCGAGGGATAACCCGACTTCACTCCGTACCCAGGTCCGTAGGCCATAGTGTCCGCAACACGTGATCATTTTTACAAGGCACACGGCCATGTTTTTGCCCTCTTTGTCTCGTTTGGGCGTCGCCGCCAGGTTGACGCTCGGCTTTCTGGCCGTTGCGCTCATCGCCCTGTGCATCGGCGGCATCGGGCTCTATGCCAGCCAGCGGCTCAACACCCTTGCGGAATCCATGTACAACCGCGACCTGCACGGCCTGCAAATCACCGCCCAGGCCAATCAGCAACTGCTGCTGACCGCCCGCGCCATCCGGATCGCCGCCCTGGCACCCACGCGGGAGATCCGGAACACGCAGCTATCCGCCGTCAACACGCACCTGCAGGCGCTGGATCGCGAGCTGTCCCGCGCAACCTCAGTGGACACCAACCAGGATGGCCAGACCCTGCTGCTGGGCACGATCGAGGCCTCTCGCCGCTATGCCAGCGGCATTCGCCAGGTGGCCGACCTGATCTCTCGGGAAGCCCTGCCTGCCGTGCGCCCATCGGTTTCCATGCTGTACCAAGAGATCGTGCCCCTGGCCAATCAGATTGAAACATCGATGGAACGGCTGATCCAGCATCGCCAAGAACAGGCGCTGGCGCTGAGTCAAGAGACGCGCACCATCTACGGCCAGACGCTGTTCCTGATTATCAGCCTGACCTTGGCCGGCGCACTCTGCGCCTTTGTCTTGGGGATCGTCCTGGCGCGAGGCCTCATGCGCCAGTTGGGTTCAGAGCCCGCCGAGGTCATGCAGATTGCGCAAACCATTGCCGCCGGCGATCTCAGCCAGACCATCGATACCCGGCGCGCGCCGCGTCACAGCATCCTGGATGCCATGGCGCACATGCAGCAGGCCCTGGAAGGCATCGTCACCGAAGTTCGTGTCAGCAGCGACCACATCGCCACGGGATCTCAGCAAATCCAGTTGGGCAATACCGATCTGGCCCAACGCACCGAGCGCCAGGCCTGCGACATTGCCGAAGCCGCTGCTGCCGTGGAAGAGATCACCGGCACGATGCAGAACAACGCCGCCGCCACCCGCGACGCCACCACCCTGACGGCGCAAGCCGACGCCGCCGTCTCCCGCAGCCTGAGCCAGGTCCAGGAAATCGAGCGCATCCTGAGCCGCCAGGAAGAAAACTCGCGCGCCATCGAGGGCATCACCAGCCTGATCGAAGGCATCTCCTTCCAAACCAATATCCTGGCCCTGAACGCCGCTGTCGAGGCCGTGCATGCCGGCACTCACGGTCAAGGATTTTCCGTGGTCGCCGCACAGGTCCAGGAACTGGCCCGCCGCAGTTCCGATGCCGCCAAAGAAATCGCCACGCTGATCGACGGCAACACCCGCTATGCGGCGCTGATCGCGCAAAGCATCCAGCAAACCGCTGCGGACATCCGCCTGTCCGGCGAGCAGATCGGCCAGCTCAATCAATCGGTGGCGCAAATACAGGCCAGTACGGAAGAACAGGCCGCAGGGCTGCGGCAAATCAACACCACTATCGGGCAACTCAGCGACATCACGCAGGACAATGCCGCGCTGGTCGAAGAATCCGCCGCCGCTTCCAGAAGCCTGGCCCGACAGGCCCACACCCTGGTCACGACCGTCGGTTCCTTTCAGCTGCGGTCCGTCAAGGCAGACGCGCTGCCGACGCTCTTGCGCGCCTGACACGGGTCGCCGCCGTCAGGCCCCAGCAGGCATGCCAAGCCGCACTGGCCGCGTCGACCAGGGCCTTCCGCACATCCCGGCAAGGCCGCCTGCAGGCGGCGCAGGCGGTGCTTCAGACGCGCCAATTCGGCGCGCGTCGCCTGGATGTGCCGCGCCAGCGTCTGCTGCATGTCCGCACATTCCGGCGCCGGAGATCGCAGCAGCAGGCGGATCTCGTCCAGCGACAAACCCACGGCCTGCAAGCCGCGTATCTGCTGTACATCGCGCACCCAGACATCTGGATAGCGTCGCGGGCTGCCAGGATAACGCGACGGCACCGGCAGCAGATTGCGCCGCTGATAGTAGCGGATCGTCTCGATGCCCACGCCACTGGCACGTGCAAATTCGCTGATCTTCATGCTGGTATTCCGTTGTTGACCTGACCGGGACGGTCATTGCCCCGAGCCGCCGCACAATCCTAATTCATGACACGAAGATCGGTCTTGTTCCAGATCAGGACGAACAACTGACGGCCACCGGCGGCGTGTCGGCGGTGGGCGGCTGCGCGTAGCGTTCATCGCCAGGGCGCTGGGCATAGGGATCCTGCAGACGTTCCATCAAGCGATCGATTTCCGAGGCGTCGCCTTGTTGAGCCGCCTGGATGGCCTGCTGCGCCAGGTGGTTGCGCAGCACGTAGAGCGGATTGACGCGGTCCATGGCGGCTTTGCGATCCGGCTGCGGACGCGGGTCTTGCGCCAGTCGTGCCTGATAACGGTCCAACCATTGTCGGGCGGACTGCGGGTCGGCAAACAGGTCCAGCCAGGATCGGGCATCCCCGTCCGTATCGGCCAGACGACGGAAAGCCAGCGTGAAATCCGCCCGCTGCTCGTGCAATAGTTTCCACCAGGCATTACCCAGGTCGGCGTCTTCCGGGCGCCAATCGCTCAAGCCGAATTTTTGGGCCATGCCGGCGTAATAGGCCTGCAAAAAGACCGACTCGAAAGGCGCCAGGGCGGCTTCCAGATCAGGCGCCAGGCAGCCCAGCACCTGCAGGCTTTCCGCCAGCCGGGTCAGATTCCACTGCGCCACTGCCGGCTGCGCATTCCAGGCATAGCGCCCCAGGGTGTCGCTGTGATTGCAGACATGATTGGCCTGAAAGGCGTCCATGAAACCATAGGGGCCGTAATCCAGCGTCAGGCCCAGCATCGACATATTGTCGGTGTTCATGACGCCATGACAGAACCCGACCAGTTGCCATTGGGCCATCAGGCGGGCGGTGCGGCGGGTGACTTCCGCCAACAGCCGGCAGGCCGTGGCCGGCCTGTCGGCATCGGCGGACGGCCCGACCCGGCAATCGGGAAACCAGTGCGCGACCACATAATCCAGCAACGCCGCCTGCTCGATCGCCGAATGCGCCCAGTGCTCAAAGTGACCGAAACGGACGAAAGACGGCGCGATCCGCGTCACGACCGCCGCGGTTTCGGGCGTTTCGCGGATCACGGGATCGCGGGATGCCACCAGCGCCAAGGCCTGCGTGGTGGGAATGCCCAGGCCGTCCATGGCCTGACTGGCGAGATATTCGCGCACGCTGGAGCGCAACACCGCCCAGCCGTCGCCCATCCGCGAATACGGAGTGCGCCCCGACCCTTTCAACTGGATTTCCCAACGCCCCTGCGGCCCGGCGACATCGCCCAGCAAATGCGCCCGGCCATCCCCCAACTGCCCGGCCCAGACGCCGAACTGATGGCCGCTATAGACGGTCGCCACAGGCTCCACCCCTGGCAGACGCCCGCTGCCAGCGCACAAAGCCAGAAAGGCGGGCGCGTCCAGCGCCGCAGCATCCAGCCCCAACAAGGCCGCCACCGCTGGATTGACATGCAGCAGACGGGGTTCTCTCAAGTGGCGCGGCGCCACCCTGGTGTAAAAAGACGGCGGCAGTTCCTGGGCAAAAGAACAGCCTGCCCCCGCCTGGCCCGCAAACAGATCGTCGGGCGCCAGCGCATCCGTCCGGGATGGTGAAGGGTCCGTGCGACGCATGATGTCACCCTATTCCGCTGTCTTGCGGCGGGCGGCCCGTTTGGCGGGCCGGACATACAGGATGGCGCTGGCATACAGCCCCAGGGACAGGACGATTTCCAGGCCGGCCAGAGCAGCCGATGCCGCCGAGGCATCCGACCAGGCCCGCACCGCGCCTTCCATCAGATAGAGCAGGCTGAGCATCGCCACCCACTGCAGGGTATACAGCCTGGCTTTCAGCACCCCGCCCACGGCAAACAGCAGCGGCAACGCTTTCAAGGCCATCAGGGTCCCCCCAGGTCGCAGCGGCGCCCACCATAGTTCCCAGCCCACGCTCAAGACGATCAGCGCGATCAGGCAGAAGCAAGCCAGCCGGTGCAGGCCTGAATTGAGTTTCGTTTCCATGCTGCTATTATGGCTCGAAACCTGTCCTCTGCCTCTTGATGATGACGCAGCCAACTGTTGTTTCCACCACCGAACGCCGCACCCGTGCGCTCGACATTCTGCGATTCACCCTGGACTTTGCCGGCCATCGCAAACTGACCCGGGTCGCGTCCAGCCTGACGTTCACCACCGTGCTGGCCATCGTGCCGCTGCTGGCGGTGGTCCTGGCGCTGTTCACCGCCTTTCCCCTATTCGCCCAATTTCACCAGGCGCTGGAAACATTTTTAAGCGAAAGTCTGCTGCCCCCGTCGGTCTCGGACACCATCATGCGGTATCTGAATCAGTTCGCCGCCCAGGCCTCGGGGCTGACGGCGGTGGGGGGCGGTTTCCTGGTCGTGACGTCGATCCTGCTGATCATGACCATCGACGAGGCCTTCAACGAAATCTGGAACGTCGCCCGCCAGCGCCCGCTGCGCCAGCGCCTGCTGGTCTACTGGGCCATCATTTCTTTGGGGCCGATCTTCACCGGCGCCAGTCTGTGGGCAACATCGGTACTGGCGCGCGAGTCGCTAGGCTACATCGGCAATCTGCCCGAAGGGCTGGGCCTTCTACTGGGGCTGCTGCCCTTTTTGCTGTCGGTGCTGGGCTTCACGGCGCTGTTCGTGTTCGTGCCCAACTGTCGTGTGCTGTGGCGCGATGCGCTCGTGGGCGGTCTGGGTACCGCCATCATCCTCACCCTGATGAAGGCGGCCTTCACCTGGTATCTGACGCAATTCCCGTCCTACACCGTGATCTACGGGGCATTCGCCACCCTGCCCATCTTTTTGCTCTGGATCTATCTGTCCTGGCTGGTGGTCCTGCTGGGGGCCACGGTCGCGTCCCTGCTGCCCGCCCTGCGCCTGCACCGCTGGGCGCTGCGCAGACACCCTGGCGCCCAGATCGTGGACGCCCTGGGGATTCTGCGTCTGCTGTGGCGAGCCCGCGACACCTCTCCCCCTGGCCGCAGCCTGGAGTTCCTGGAAAAGCACCTGCGGGTTCATCCCGATGCGCTGCACGACATTCTGGCCATGCTGCGCGAACTGGGCTATGCGGTCCCGACCGCGGACAGCGATCATTGGGTCCTGGCCTGCGATCCTCAACAAGCCACCTTGGGGCCCTTGACCGATCGCCTGCTGCTGGATCGCAGCCAGTCGGGATTAAGCCCCCCGATATCCGAGGCGCTCGCCGCCACCCTGCGCCATCAGCCGCCCACGCTGGATGTGCTCTTCCAGCAATCGGCTACCGCAAATCCGGATGATGATGCACAATAAGCATACAGGGGGCTTTTTCCGGAAATTCCCCAGGAAATCATTAAAAAAAACAGCCCATAGGAATCCAATATGCTGAAAGTCTCTGAAATCCTGCGTGTGAAGGGGCACACGCTATACACCGGCAGCCCCGACATGCTCGTCCACGAGGCCATTACCTCGATGAGCCAGCTGGACATCGGATCCCTGGTCATCATGGAACACGGCCAATTGGTCGGCATGCTGACCTTTCGTGAAATCATCAACCACCTGAACCAGCACGACGGCCAGACAGGGGACTTCACCGTGCGCAGCATCATGGACGATGCTCCGGTCAGCGTCACGCCCAATACGGACGCCGACGAAGTCCAGCGCCTGATGCTGGACAAGCACGCCCGCTACATCCCCGTCATGGACGGCCCCACTTTGATGGGCGTGATTTCTTTCTACGACATGGCCCGCGCCATCGTCGAGGCGCAGCAGTTCGAAAACAATATGCTCAAGGCCTATATCCGCGACTGGCCCAGCGAGGACGTCGGGGCCTCCGCTCGCAAATCCTGATCCCCGCCGCTCACCAGAGCATCCCAGGCTCGGCGCAGCCCCTCGGGGCCGCCGGCCCGCAGGGCCTTGGGGTCGGACAGCAGCCGACGCCACTGACGCGCCCCCGGTCGGCCTGAACGCCAGCCCAGCAGGCTGCGCACCAGCACATGCAAAGGTTCACCCGCGGCATGCTGTCGCGTCACATAGGCCAGAAACCGCTGCAACACGTCGTCGGCCCAGGCCGCCTCGTCCAGCGGTTCGGTCGCTACGGGGGACGCGTCCCCCTGCTGGCCCATCCGGCGATCCAGAACAGCCAGGATATCCGGGTGATGCCAGGCGGCACGGCCCAGCATGACCCCATCCAGGCGCCGCATCCAATCCAGGCAATCTTCCGGATCGGACAGACCGCCGTTCAGCACGATGCGCGCATCCGGGAAATCCTGTTTCAGGCGCAGGACTTCGGCATAGCGCAAGGGCGGTTTTTCCCGGTTGTCCTTGGGTGACAGGCCTTTCAGGACCGCATTGCGGGCATGCGCGATGAACACCCGGCAGCCTGCTTCGTACAAGACCCCGACAAAATCCCGCACAAAATCATAGGATTCATCGTAGTCCAGCCCCAAGCGGTGCTTGACCGTCACGGGCACCGGCACCGCCTCTTGCATTGCTCGCACACAATCCGCCACCAATTGCGGTTCGGCCATCAAGCAGGCGCCGAAAGCGCCGCTCTGCACCCGTTCCGACGGGCAGCCACAGTTCAGATTGATTTCGTCATAGCCCCAGTCGGCCCCCAGGCGGGCACTGCGTGCCAGGGCATCGGGATCGCTGCCCCCCAGTTGCAAGGCGACGGGATGCTCGGCGGCATCGAAATCCAGATGACGGGCGGCATCGCCATGCAGCAAAGCCCCGGTCGTGATCATTTCGGTATACAAGCGGGCCCGCGGAGCCAGCAGCCGGTGAAAATACCGGCAGTGGCGATCCGTCACATCGATCATCGGGGCCACACACAAACGCCAATCAGCCATTGTCACAATTCAGTCAGAAGGAACCGCTATTTTACTTTCGACTAAAATGCCGCGTTGAATCAACCCCCTTGCGGCCATCCAGCCGCCTGTTTCGCTCATGGCCGTATTCACCTCTGTCTCTGACGACGACGCCCGCACCCTGCTGCACCGCTACGACCTGGGCGAGCTGGTTGCGCTGCGCGGGATCACCGCCGGCATCGAAAACACCAATTATTTCCTGGATACGACGCAGGGGGCCTATGTCCTGACCCTGTTCGAAGTGCTGACGGCCGAACAGCTGCCTTTCTACATCGAACTGATGCACCACCTGGCCAGCCGTGGCGTGCCGGTACCACAACCGCAAACGTTGCGCGACGGCACCCGCCTGACCGTGCTGCACGACAAGCCCGCGGCCATCGTCACGCGCCTGAAAGGCGGCTACGAACCCGAACCCGGCCCGGCCCACTGCGCGCTGGCGGGAGCGACCCTGGCCCGCGCCCATCTGGCCGCTCAGGACTTCCCCCTGCATCAGCCCAATCTGCGCGGCCTGCCCTGGTGGCAGGCAACGATGCCCAAAGTCTTGCCGTTCCTGGATGCGGACCAGGCCGCCCTGCTGACCCGTTGCGTGCAGGAACAAAACGCCTTTGCCGCCAGCCCGGCGCTGGCTGCGCTGCCATCGGGGCCCGCGCACTGTGATCTGTTCCGTGACAATGTCCTGTTTGACGGCACGTTCGAATCGCCGCACATGGGCGGCTTCATCGATTTTTATTTTGCCGGCTGCGACGCCTGGCTGTTCGACGTGGCGGTCAGTGTGAACGACTGGTGCATCCAACGGTCCACCGGCGCCTTCGTGCGGCGGCGCCTGCAGGCCTGGCTGCAGGCCTACCATGCCGAGCGCCCCTTTACCGCCGCCGAGCAGGCCGCCTGGCCGACCATGCTGCGGGCCGCCGCCCTGCGCTTCTGGATTTCCAGGCTGTATGATTTTTATCTGCCGCGCCCGGCGCAAACCCTGAAACCCCACGATCCGCGCCATTTCGAGCGTATCCTGCGATTGCGAGATACGCAGGACGCTCCCGTCTTGCCTCAGGCCCACGCATGAACCCCCTTTCCCTGCAAGCCGCCATTCTGCCGCCCAGCGCCGGCTGGGGCTGGATCGTCCAGGGCTATGCCCTGTTCCGCCGCCAGCCGCTGGCCATGATCTTCTGGAGCACCACCACCAGTTTCCTGATCAATCTGGGCAGCGCCATCCCCATTCTGGGCCAGATCCTGCTGGTCAGCCTGACGCCTTTGCTGACGTTCCTGACCCTGTGCGCCTGCCGTCAATTAAGCCTGGGCCAGCGCATGCTGCCCGGCTTGTGGCTGCGCCCCCTGCAGACCGCCGGGGTCACCGGCACGCTGCTGCGTCTGGGGTTTGCTTATCTGGGCTGCACGTTCCTGGCCGCCGTGGTGGCGATCCTGCCCTTTTTGCCGCAACTGCTGGATGCCATCGGCAACCAGGCGCAGCCGGACTACGAGGCGCTGGCCGGCGTCATGACCCGGCCCATGATCGTGTTTGGCGGCTTCTATGTGCTGCTGTCCGCCCTGTTCTGGCATGCGCCGGCCTTGATGGGCTGGCATCGGCTGCCGCTACGCCGCGCCCTGTTCTATTCCATGGTGGCCTGCTGGCGCAATAAATGGGCCATCGTGCTGTACGTCGCCAGCTGGGCCGCCGTCTTTTTCGGCCTGCATCAGGTGCTGGATATGTTGGCGGCGACCGGCCTGTCGACCACGGTGCTGATCTGGCTGTCGCTGATCATGGACATCCTGATCACCGCCCTGCTGTATTGCAGCTTCTACCCGATCTACGCCACGATCTTCCGGGACAGCGTCTCGTAAGCGTTTGCGCCGGCCCAGCGCCGCCAGGCCTGGGCGATCCTGCGATCCCAAGCAGCCTGCCGGCAATATCCCGGCGGCAGTTCCAGCACCGCCCAGGCGCGTGGGCAGACAGCGCACCGCCCCGGCGACCACTGCGGCAAGACGCGCAGGATCTCCCCCGCCTTGCCCAGAAACAGCAGATCCACGGGCTGCGCCAGGCCCCATCCCTGCACGGCGCGGCAACGCGGCAGCAGCAACCCCCAAGGCGTATCGCCCCACGCCTGCCAGGCGTGCAGGCCCAACAGGCGCTGCCGGAATGTGCGGGTTTCTCGCAAATGCAGCGCATGCGCAGACCGCACCCAGGCAGGCTGATCACGTGGGCCGCCCAAACGCTTCATAGACCGGCATCCAGCAATTTGACCGCCACCGGGAAGCCAATCACCAGGAACGTGCAGGGAAAGATGCACAGCACCATGGGGAACAGCATCTTGACCGGCGCCTGCAGCGCCAGAGTTTCTGCACGCACAAAACGTTCGCTGCGCTGACGTTCCGCCTGGGCGCGCAGCAACGGTCCCAGACTCATGCCCAGACGGTCCGCCTGCGCCAGAGTCATCACCAGGCTGTGCACACCGGCAAGATCCGATCCGTCAGCCCACTGCGCCAGCCAGCGGCTGCGATCCACCCCAGTGCGTTCCAGGGCACTGGCATCGCGCAGGCTTTGGCGCAAGGGTCCTGCGGGCGCGTGATCCGCCACCTGCCGCAAGGCGGCTGACAAGCTGAGACCAGCTTCCACGCACAAGGTCATGAGATCCAGCATGAACGGCAGCTCTCTTTGCATGGCCTGACGTCGCACCGCCGCCCGCTGTCGCAGACGCTGATCGGGCCACAGATAGGCCACCCCGGCAACCGCCAGGACCAACACGATTCCGGCGCGCAAAGACAGGCCCAGCACCCATGCCATGCCGCCCCCCAGCACCAGCCCCGCCCCTGCCAGCAACACGCGCGCCGCCAGCCAATGCTCGGCGCGCCAGGCGTCCGACAAGCCCGCGCGCGGCCCCCAACGCCGCAAGCGGCGGCGCATGGGCCATGTCACCCAGGCCGTGCAGCTGGGCGCCAGGGCCTGGACCCAAGGCCACCAGAACGCCGCGGGCGATATCCCTGCGCCTCTGGTCGCCTGAGCGACCCAGGGCCAGCCCAGCACCCAGCACCCCAGGCAAACCGCCACGACCGCCAGCCACAGCCCCATCCAGAACCACACCATGTTCCCCCCCTGAGGAAGCCTTCCACCCCGGGTATTTCAGACGTCGATGGCGGCCACCCGCCGTATCCAGACGATGCCTACCCCTTCCAAGACCACGATGCCCAGCAATACCAGCCAGCCATACCAGGTCTGGTACAGCAAAGCCATCGCCTCGGGTTCCAGGCGGTTGAGCACGAGCAACAAGCACACGGGCAAACTCGCCATGATGTGGCTTTGCATCCGCCCTTGGGCGGTCAAGGCCCTCACCCGCCCCAACCAATGGTGACGAGCCCTGAGCGTCTGAGCGATGCGTTCCAGCGTGTCGGCCAGACTGCCGCCTGTCTGGGCGGCGATTCCCAGCGCCGATACCACCAGGCTGCAGGATTCGGTCGGCATGCGCTGATGCAATTGCCTCAGCGCATCCTGGAACCCCAAGCCCAAACGCTGTTCCCGCAGCATCAATGAAAATTCCTGGGACAGCGGCGGCAACGACTGGGACACGATGTGCTGCAAGGCCGGCTGCAAGCCCGCGCCGGCTCGCAGCGCGCCCGCCAGCGCCTGCATCAATTCCGGCAATTGCGCATCGAACTGATGGGCGCGGCGCTGCCGCATCTGCCGCAATACCAGGGAAGGCGCCATGACAAGCCCCACCAGCACGGGCAAGACGCCCCACCACTGCCCGGCCAGCCAAGCAGCCGACAGCAACACGGCAGCCCCTGCCGCCCACCACAGCGGTCGCAGTCGTTCCGCATCGACAAACAGGAAAGAGGCATCCAAAGTGCGCCGCGCCTCGTCTTGCAAGCGCGCGTCATAATCCTGCCAGAGCCTGAAGATCCGGCCCAGCGCCAGCCAAGCGCCCAGCGCCACGCAGGCCCCCAGCACCAGGACCAACAGGGCGGCTAACATAGCGCCGCCTGCACGGAATCGCCCAACGCAGCCTGTCCCTGGCATACCGAGCGCTGAGAAAAAAGCTGGATATCCAGCGCCGCTTCGCCCTGGAATCCCTCCGGCATCAGTCCGCACCCCGTAAAGACCGCCGGCGGGCCGACCTGAGCGATGAACAGTTCCTGCAGTTGGATACGACCGCTTTCCATGCCCGTGACCTGGACGATGGCGCTGAGCAAGCGCCGCCCGTCGGCGGTCCGCACTAGTTGCACGATCAGATCGATACTGGCGGCGATGTGTTCACGTACTGCCGCCAGGGGCAAGTCCATGCCGGCCATCAGAATCATGGTTTCCAGGCGACTCAAGGCGTCCCTGGGACTGTTGGCATGCAGGGTGGTCAGCGACCCCTCGTGCCCGGTGTTCATGGCAGCCAGCATGTCAAAGGCCTCGGCGCCTCGGCATTCGCCGACGACGATACGGTCGGGCCGCATGCGCAGCGCGTTGCGCACCAGGTCGCGGATTTCAACGCGGCCTCGGCCTTCCAGATTGGGCGGCCTGGCTTCCAGACTGACAAGATGGCGGTGATTGAGCCGCAGCTCGGCGGCATCCTCGATGGTGATGATGCGTTCGTCGGCCGGAATGGCATTGGACAGGACGTTCAGCAGACTGGTCTTGCCCGATCCGGTGCCGCCGGAGACCAACAGATTTTTCCGCTGCCGGACGCAATGCGTCAGAAAAGCCGACATGGCCTCATCCAGGGCGCCGACCGCCAGCAGATCCTGCATCTCCAGGCGGCGCGCGGGAAATTTCCGGATGGTCAGGCTGGCGCCCCGCAAGGCCACCGGCGCAATCACGGCATTGACCCGCGAGCCATCCCGCAAACGCGCATCCACCATAGGAGAGCTGTCGTCGATGCGGCGCCCCAGCGGCGCGACGATACGATCGATGACGCCCAGCACCGCTTGTTCGCTGCTGAAGCTGGCCGGATCGCGCACCAGACGCCCGGCCCGCTCGACGAAAATTTCATCATGGCGGTTGACCATGATTTCCGTCACGCCCGGATCGGCCAGCAAAGGTTCCAGCGGCCCCAGGCCGACCGCCTCGTCGACCAGGTCCCGCAGCAAGCCTTCGCGATCCAGATTGCGGGGCAGGCTGTCGTCTGTTTCCAGCAGCTCGGCCAATACCCGCGTCGCCTCGGACCTCAAGGCGGCATCGCTCATGCCGCCGATGTCCCGGCGGCGCAGCTGCAATGCCCCGATGAGTGCCTCATGCAGACGGCGCCGATGGATGTCCCGGCCCGGCGGCGGTGCCGCCACGGCATCCAAGTCCGGGACGGGTTCCACCTTGATCGCCACGGCTGAGGCGCCATGCAACGGTACCGGATCGCCCCCCTGCCGGGCAGCATGCCCTGGCGCCTGCGACGCTGTGCGGTCTCCGAAAGCGGCGGCGGGTTCAGCCACACCGAGCGCACTGCCGGCGATCGAGGGACCCACCGTTATCTCGAGGGTCCGCAGATCGTTTGGCTGCGGCGGTCGCCCGCCCAGACCGTCACCCCCGCCCGCACCGCCACTGCCCAGCAGATGGACTCGAATCAGACAGGGCCCGATCAGCAATTCGTCTTCCGGCTGCAAAGGCCCATAAGAAGCCACTCGCCGACCATTGACGCAGGAGCCGAAGATCGACCCCAGATCTTCCACCCATATTTCATGGTCTCGGCACAACAGCCGGGCATGATGACGGGCCACCCGCCAGCTCTTCAAGACCAGCCCGCAATCCAGCTCGCGGCCTATCAGCAGGGGCAAGGCATGATGTTCGCGCACACGGCGGCCATCTTCGAAATGCAGATCAAGTTCTACATCATTCATGGCTGCGCCTCTTGCCATTGAGACCCTGAACCGCGGGTGCGCGGATTCCAGCCCGCCCGGCCCACCAGAGGCCGTTCAGCCCCCAGCGAGCGGATGGGATTCATCAGGCTGGCCGGTTGGGGGAAAGCCTGCCGCAGCACGGCAGTCGTGCGCGCCACCCGGGTATGCACATCGGGATGGTCCGCCGTCACCAGCTGCGGCGTCACCAGAATCGCGAGCTCCGTCTCGTTACGCTGGAAGCGGACCGAGCGGAACAAAGCGCCCAGCACCGGCAAAGACCCCAGACCGGGAATACGATCGACGTTATCGGCGGTATCGCGGGACAGGAAACCGGCCAATACCAGCGTCTGCCCCGATCGGACATTGAATTCCGTGGCCGTGCGCCGCGTCTTCAGAGACGGCCCGCCGGGTACGGACAGCGCCGTATCGACGGAACTGACCTCGACCTCGATACGGGAACGCACAGCGCCGCTGCGTTCTACCGAGGGCGTGATGCGCAGCGACACCCCATACGGCTTAAACGCCGTCTGCGCATTGCCGTTGCGATCCACGGTGCTGTAGGGGACTTCGCCCCCCGCCAGAAATTCTGCCGTCGCCCCGCTGCGGGCCAGCAACTGCGGCTGCGCCAGCACCACCGCCCGGCCTTCCTGAGCCAGGGCATTGAGCTTGGCCGAGAGCAGCGCATTGATGCCGAAATACCCTGCCCCCTGCGCCGCCGGAAACAAGAGCGGCAACACGGATTCGCCGGGCCGATCGGCAAAGCGCCGCGACCCGCCGTCCCAGCCCAGGCCCGCCGTGATGCCGCCTGCACTCTGCGGATCCCAGCGCAAACCCAGTTCCCGCATCAGGGTCTTGGGCACTTCGACCACCTGAACGTCGAGCAGCACCATCTGATCCCACCCCACCGTCCCGGTGAAGTCCAGCAATTGCGGATAACGGCGACCCAGTTCCGACAAACGCTGCCGGTCCGCATCGGACAGATCGTCGCCTTCGATCAGAAGTTTGTCCCCCAAGGGCGTGACCCTGGCGCCCGGAATACGCTGCAGCACCGTGCGCAGTTCATCCTGCAGCTGGCGGGCGCCTTCCGGAGAGACTTCGACGGCATAGCGGGACACCTGCCCATCCGCCGTCCAGGCATGCAGGGTGCTAAAACCAGGCTTGCGGGCAAACAGGATGACCTCGCGGTCGTCCGTGCTGACGGCATTGATGATCTGGCCATCCCCCACCGCCACCCGCGCCACCCCCGGAATTCCCAGCACACGGACTTCTCCGGCCTGCAGGGACACCCGTGTTTCGGACGCCGCTGCTGACACGCAGACGGGCCAGACCACCGCCAGCACGCCGCTCAGCCAGAAGCCGGTCCATGAGCGCCATGCCCTCGGACGGCGGTGACTGCCTGGCGCCGTCTTGTCGACGACAGACGACCCAGGCGCACGCGACACGCGGATCATGGCTGCGTCTCCGGATCGGGCGCTATCGGGGAAGCCACCGGCCAGGGCGCTTCCTGCAGCAGGCCGTCTATGTCATCCATTGGAAAACCGGTCGCCGCGCCGGATCCCGTCGTTGCCCCTTCCAGACCGCCGCGCCGCCAGGCGCTGCTCAGGGATTGCCCGGACGGCAGATCAAACAAGCCATTCCTGGCACCGGCAGGTGCGCCGCCTCCGGCGCGCGCCCAGGCAGGCATGCCTTGAGCCCTGGAACCGCCATATAAAATCACCGCCTTGCGCACGGCAGGCGCCGCCGGTGCATTGATCCCCAGCAAGGCAGCCAAGTCGCCCCGAGCAGCGCGCCGGTCTGCCTGGTCGTCTTCTGGATGACGCAAAATGGCGGTCAGCGTGCCCGCCTGCCGGGCGGCCACCAGTTTGACCACGTCCGCAGGCGCCGCATCCAGCGTCACCGTCGAATAGGACGCCTCATCGACGCCGGATCCGGTCGTGCGGGTTTCGCGGCCTGTCGCCAGCACCAGCACACCCTGCAGCAAAGGGGCGGTCAAGCGTTTGCGCTGATGATCGAAAGACACATACAAATCAATCAGATCGCCAGGCTGCAAAAGGCCGGACAGGGAATTGACCTGATCCACCGGCAGGGTGATCGCCCGGCGGCCCGGCGCCAGATGCGTGGAAAACGCCGTGTGCGGTTGCAAGGCATGCGCTGCCAAAATGGCATCGCCCGCCTTCAGGGGCGCCGCCAGCACACGGCCTTCCAGATCGGCGTAGCGGGCGGCGGGCAGGCTGTCATGCCCCACCCACTGCGCCGGAAAGCTGCGCACAGCCAGATGTTCGGACAACAGCCGTGTACCGACCGGCAAGTCCTGCGACGCCACGATGCGCTCCACCATCGGCAGGCGGGCCAGGTCTTCGGCCAGCTTGACCCGTTCGCGCACGTGCAGAGCCAGAAAAACAGCCGCCAGGACGCCGAGGCCCAGCGCCAGAGCGGCCAACACAGCCGCTCTGGGAAGGCGGATAAAGGGCAATATCATGAGGACTCCTTGGGGCGATACAGGAAGGTCAGGCCAACGGATTGCCGGCGCGGATGCAGATGGACGGACAAACGGCTGCCATCGGGATGCCGCCATTGCGCTGGCAGCGAAACATCCGCGCCTGCGGCATAGTCCGCGTTTTGAACCAGATCGGCGACAGACCAGCGGGCGGCCTGCAAGGCCTGTCCCACGGCAGCCGCTACCCGCGTCACCGTGCCTGGACAATCGAAGCTGCTCAGCAACGCGAGATCGGCGGGCGGACGGCTGGACATCTGCAGCATCCTGCGAGCACCGGCAGGCGCCAGGCTGACAGGATCAAACGCCGCCGACGCGGCAGCGACAGGCACCAGGCGGGACACCAGTCCGATGGTCCCCTCCGCCCCCGGCTGCACCTGCGCCAGCCAGTGTTCCGCCCCTCGTCCACCGGATAGAAACAGCGCGGTCCCATCCAGCTGCAACCGCGTCAACCGCCCCTCGGAGACAGCTGCCAGCCGACGGGCAGCGTGCGCAGGATCCCCTGGCGCCTGGAAGCGCTGCAGCGACACCTGCGCCCCTTGCAGATCGAACTGCTCGGGCGCCGCCCAGACCCACCCAGCCTGCCGAATCGCCTCTGCCGGGTCCCATGTCTGCGCGGCAGCAATCCCCGGCAAAACAGCCGCCGCCAGGGCCAGCCCCCACCCCAACACTGCACGCAGCCGTCTCATGGCGCACCCTCCGCCTGCAAATGCCGTGCTGGAATCCTGCCGGTCCAGGCGGCCAGCCAATCCCATCGCGGGCGATCCCGCCCCCAGGCGGCGTCGACGCCCTGCAAACGCTGATCCGCCACCCTGCCCGCTGCCTGCGAATCACGCGCGTAACGCCCCCAGACCTGCTCACTACCGCCCAGCACCGCCTGCACGGCGTCATCCCCGTCAGCCGCTCCGGCGCCCCTGAGGATCGCAGTGTGACGCTGCAGGGATAAGGACAGCTGATCGAAATCCCGCAAACTGCCCGACACCTGCTCCCGACCGGCGGTGCGGGCGCCAGCCTGGAACCGCCGCACGGTCTCATCCCCCAGCCGCAATTCCTGGCGAGCCTGGGTTGCTCCCGCCACCGGATCCCCTGGTCCACGGCCCGGGCGCGCCGGCAAAGGTTCCTGGCGCAGCGCGATGCCGTGCGGCAACAGGTCTCTCCCTTGACGATCTTGACCGCGCTGGCCAGCGGCCAGGCCGTCATCCAGCGCCTGAACCGTCACATCGGCATCCGGGACGCCCTGGTGCGCCCAGGCAAAGGCTGCCTGACGGCTGACATGGGACAACTGCAGCGCCGCATCCTGGACGCGCCCCAGCCAGGCCACGCCCAGCCACAGGCTGGCCAGCGCCCCCAGCACCACCAGAGCTTCGGCCAAGGCCTGACCTGTTTGATCGCTCATCCGCGCCATCTCAGTCTCCGGGGAGCAGCAGCAGCGGCGCCGCCAGCCGCGCCTGCCAATAGGGCTGAAACAGATGAGCGGATTCGTTCCTGCCATCCGTCCGGCGATCGGGGCGCGAAAACAGGGTTTCCGCCGCGCTGCGGGCATGGACCGGCCCCTGTGCCGGATCATCCAATGTCAGGCGCACCACAAACCCCGCCGCCGCCTGCTGCCCCTTGCCAGGCACGACGTCCAGATAGCCCGCCAGCCCGCGCGAGGGCCAGGCCTGGCGGCTTTGCATGGCATAGGAATTTGCCAAGGGATTGGCCTGGCCGCCCAGCAGATCCCATTGCGTCGCGGCCTGCACCCAGCGCCAGAAGTCCTGTTCGGAGAAATCCTGCGGCGCATCCTGCGCATGATCCGCGCCGATGGCCTGCCCCGGCTGCGCCGGCATCCAGGCCCAGCCCATGGCATATTCGCGGTAATAGCAGCCAATCCAGCGATTGGAGCGCACGGCATGAAAAGATTGCGTATCCCCGGACTGCCATCGCCCGGACGCATCCAGCGCCGTGTCGCCTCGGCGGCGCAGTTCGTGCCGCAGCCCAGGGCAGCGTGGATCGACCGACCAGGCGTTCTGCGCCGTGGCGTGACGCGGCCCCAAAAAAGCGTACAGGCCCGCCATGTCCCGCAGCAGCTGAAACAAAGCGGCATCCGCTGGCCGCGCGCGCAACAGGCCCGGCCACGCGTCATCCGACACGACGGGCAGCAGCGCCTGGGCAGGCCGATCGGGATAATGAGCCGCCAACACGGCGCGTATGGCGTCCAGGCGCGCCTGTGGCAGCCCCCGCACCAAGGCGCGAGACAGATCCTGCGCGTAGTCGTGGACAAAGGATTCATGCGCGGCAAAGGCCCGCCCCAACGATTCGCCTGCCTGGGCCTGAACATCCATCCCAACAGCAGAGGCCGCCGACAGATAGGCCCGCCCCTGGTCCGCACCGAACAACATACCGATCAGATGCGCGGGGGGATTGCCCTGACCCAAACGCTGCGCCTGTGTCCCGCCATAATGCGCCCACGAACCCAGTGTCAACAGATGCGCCATCGCCAACTGGTGAGCCAGCTGCGCGCGATTCAGATAGGACAGGAAGTTCAGCGTGCGGGCCTGAACCAGGGCCCCGCTATACGCAGCGGCGTCCAGACCATGCACCATCCTGGCCTTGGCGGCCACGACCTGGCCGGTGGAAAAATATCGGACCCAGGCCAGGCCCAGCACCGCCACCAGCAGCATGCCCAGCACCAGCATCTGCCCTTTCTGGGCATGAGGGGTAGCCATGTGCTATTGCCCCGCCGCTGCGTTGCCGGTAAAGGATTTCAGGCTTTTAGCGGCAGCCTGGGACGCCGCTGATTCGGCTGCGGACTGCGCCATGCGGGATTGTTCGCTGCCGTCCTCGCCAGCGATTTCCCGCGCCATGGCCGCCGTCTGGGCGCGGATGACCTGGCCGAACAACTGATAAACGGCGATGGCCGCCACGGCCACCAGCGCGACCACCACGACATACTCGACCATGGCTTGCCCCCGCTGACGGACATGGGCTGCCAATCGACTGCGCGGCCTGACAAAAGGACGGCGGCAGGCGGGGAATCCGGGGAAGAATGGCGCAGGCGCGCTCAAGCGCCTGAATAAAGACAGGAAGCGATGACGGCAGGCGGACATGGCGGACTCCGGCAAAACAAGACAGGAACCCAGTGTGCCCCGCCCCGGCCTGCCCGCCTATTCGCACTTCCCGACTAGGACAAAAGCCGTCCGGTATCCAAAAAAGCCTTGGACGCCGGACGGCTCTTGTGCCTGCTGATGCCTTAGCCGATACGCACCTGCAAAGCGCCCAGGCCGTCAATCTCGCCGCGCAGCCGGTCGCCGACCACCACGGCGCCAACGCCCGCCGGTGTACCGGTAAAGATCAGATCGCCTGCCTTCAGTTCAAACAGGGTGGACAGATAGGCGATGGCTTCGGGCACGGACCAGATCATGTCGGACAGGTCGCCGGACTGGCGCGGCTGGCCGTTGATGGTCAAGCTGATCGCCCCCGATGTCTTCGACCCTGTCGAGGACACCGGATGCACGGGTCCCAGCACCGCGCTGTGGTCAAAACCTTTGGCGGTATCCCAAGGGCGACCGGCCTTTTTGGCCTCGGCCTGCAGATCGCGACGCGTCATATCCAGACCGATGGCATAGCCCCAGATCGCGCTGGCGGCCTGATCGACGGTCAGATCACGCCCCCCGCTACCCAGAGCGGCCACGAGTTCAATCTCGTGGTGCAGATCGCTGGTCGCGGGCGGATAAGGCAGGACGCCTTCGGCGCCGTCAGCTACGTTCAGCACGACATCGGCGGGTTTGCCGAAGAAAAAAGGCGGCGTGCGGCCCGTGTCACCCATTTCGCGGGCATGCTCAGCGTAGTTGCGACCGACGCAGTAAATGCGGCGCACCGGAAAGCGCGCCTGTGTCCCCTGCACCGCCAGAGATGCCGGGGTCGGGCGGGGAATGACGGTGTCTTCCATCAGAACTCCTTCAGTAAAAGGCCCGACTCAAGGCCGGGCCGGGGTAAGGCATCAAAACGATTACTTGCCCTGCTCGTAACGCTCGGCGGAAGCGCGGATTTCCTGTTTGGCGGCGTCCAGCCCGGACCAGCCCTGGACCTTGACCCATTTGCCCTTTTCCAGGTCTTTGTAGTGCTCGAAGAAATGCTGGATGCGCTGCAGTTCTTCGGCAGGCAGATCCGCCGTGGAGTCGATGTGGCGATACGGGGGGTAGAGCTTATCCACCGGACGGGCCAGCAGCTTGGCGTCCTTGCCGGCTTCGTCTTCCATGTTCATCACGCCCAGCGCGCGGCAGCGGATCACCGCCCCCACCTGGATGGGAAACGGCGCGATCACCAGCACGTCCACGGGATCGCCGTCTTCGGACAGGGTCTGCGGAATATAGCCGTAATTGCAGGGGTAATGCATGGCCGTCAACATGAAACGGTCGACGAACACGGCGCCGCTGGCCTTATCGACTTCGTATTTGACGGGATCCGCATTCATGGGGATTTCAATGACGACATTGAATTCTTCGGGCAGCTTGTCGCCGGCCGGCACACGATCTAGGCTCATGAAGTTCCTTGGTTTGTCAGTCTATAAAACAAAACTATTTTTGTCCGCTGCGATCAGAGGTCAGAGACATATCGACGCCCGGCAGAGGCGCGGTGTCGAAATAATCGTCTTCGGCGGCGGATGGCGGCGGGCGTTGCGCGGGCGCAGGCGTGACGGGCGGCGGCACGATTTCCAGCGATTCCTCGTTGCTGTCCTGCAGATACGCCGCGCTGGCCGCTATCGGCATGATGGGCGCAGCGACCACCGCGCCCGCGGGGCTACGCAAAAATTGCGGATCCGCGCGGGTATCGGCAGCCGGCAAGGGGCGATGGATCAACGGCAGTTCCGTGTCGGCGGCCTCGCAGGCCCGCCGCCAGTGCTGCAGCGCCCGATCGGGATGCCCCAGCGCATCATGCAAATTGCCCAACAGCGCATGGATATGGATATCGGCCCGCAGCGCCAGACTGCGTTCCAGATAATGTTCGCCCTGCCCCCATAGCTGCGCCGCCAGGCACAGCTGGCCCAGCGCTGCCAGCAGACCGGGATGATCCGGATGGGACTTGAGCCAGAGTTCGGCATGGCCCAGCCGCTGACGGGCTTGTTCCGCATCACACTGCGCATAGGCCCGCAGCAAGCGGTCGTCCAGCTGACGATTCAAGGCCGCCCCGAGGATGCGGGCCGCTTCAGCGGGGTGGCCCAGGCGTTCCTGCGCCCGCGCCCCGGCCAGCGCCACCAAGGGCGTCAGGCGCTCATCGGCGCTGAGATCCCCCCAGAGCGCATTCCAGCCGGACGCGTCGACGGATTCCAGCCGCTGCGCGGCGGATTCACAGATGAACAGCCGCGCCTGAGTCTCGTCGATGGCGCTACGCCGCAGCAGCAGCCGCGTCAGGGCATAGACGCGATCCGCATGTCCCAGCTGGCGATGCGCCCGCAGCAACAGGCGGGTCGCATGCAAAAAGCGAGAGGACGCATCCTGCAAGGGTTCCAGCAGATCCAGGGCATCCTGGGCGCGGTTCTGATCCAGCCACATTTCCGCCGTGACCGTATCGACGGCTTGCCGCAGGCGGCTGTCCTGCCCGGCACCGTCCTGAGCCAACTGCAGGGTCTGGTCGCGGCGCGCGTACTCGCCCAGCAAATGCAAAGCCCGCGCGGCGCTGAGTCCGGCCAGGACCTTGCGGTCCGCCGAGCGGGTGCGCGACAGCAAGCTGGACAGATCTTTTTCCGCTTGCACGTAGCGGCCTTCGAGAATATTGATCCAGCCGCTTTCCAGCAGGACGATGTCTCGGCGCTGGGCGCGGCGACCGCGCCAGGCTCGCAAACGGTCGGGACTGTTGCCCATCCAGTGCAGCAGGCGCAGCAGCCAATGCAGCGCGATGAATGCCACCAAGGCCAAGACCAGCGCCAACGGCAAGGACATTTCCAGCCGCCAGGGCTGCGCCACGATAATGACATTGCCGCTGTGGTCGTTGACCATCAGGGCCAGCGTCACGGCGACGGCCAGCAGAATCAGGGTCCAGATCCAGGATCGCATCACGTCCCCCTATCAGACCGCGCCGGCGCCAGCGGGCGTCTGCACAGCCGGGGCGCTGTCGTCCTGGATGGGCGCATCCGGATCGTCGGACGCATTGTCGTCCTGTGCGGCCTCGGCATCCCGCGCGGCGGCGATGGCGGCCAGGCTATTGCTCATCGACGGCAGGCTTGCCTCGATCGGCGTGTCGTGCAGGGTCCGGGCCAGCGTCAGGGCCTGGCGCGAGGCTTCGGCGCGCATGTCGTAACGCTGATCGATCGCCCGAGCAACCCGGTCGAGTTCAGACTTCCAGATGCGGGACTGGTGCATCATGAGCGCCAGTTGCGCGGTGATGGTGCGCTGCTTCAGACCCTCGCGAAACCGCTGCGCCTGATCCGGCGACAACAGCAAGGCAGCGGAATCACCCACCCGACGAATATCGAACAAGCTGCGTAAATCCTGCGTCACCTGCGCCGCCGCGTCCTGCGTCCAGTGCCAGCTATCTTGCAGGACACCCTGCCATCCCGTGGCAGCCGGGGTTTGAGACGTCCCCTGGTCCGCCACGGCTGACGGCGCCACGGCGGCAGCGGGCGCGGCGGTGATGGCTGGATCCGCCGCGGTGGCGGCGTCCGGCACCAGCAGCGGCGCCGTGCTGATCAGGTCGGATAACTGATCCAGCTGCGCCGACAAAGCCGGCAGATTGACCGTGGCCACGGCCCGCAGACGATCCAGGTCGCCATTGACGGACTGCTGCAAGGCGGCCAGATTGGGACGGTTGGCCCGCGCCAGCTGCGCCTGGGCGGCTTCCAGGGAAATGATCGCATTGGCAACATTGCCCCCTAGGGACAACTGCTGCTGGGCGATGGTGACCAGTTGGTCAATGTCATTGATCAGCAGCAGGTCGGATCCGCTGTCGGTCATCAGTTGCAGGGCCTGATCCAGTTCCTGCAATTGGCTGCTGGTGGATTCCAGCGCGCCCCGCAGTTCTTCGACCTGAGCAGTCTGCTGGCGCGCCAGCGACAGGGCCTGAGCGGCCTGGGTGCGAGCATCCTGAATCGCCTGCGCATTGTCGTCATGCTGGCGCTGGAAATCGCCCTTCAGGGCCAGATATTGGCGGTTTTGTTCGTATAGCGCCGCTGCCAGCACCAAGGCCATCAAAACGAATATGACCAACAGCACGCGCCCTATGCCGCTTGAACGCCGGGGTGAGGCCTGCGCCCTGGTCGGGACCGATGCGGGCGCGGCGGAATCGGGGGAAGAGGAAGGCGTGCTGTGATCGGATTCGCTCATGACGGCGTTCAGGTCCTTCAGGAAAGCTGTCGGGATGCTGCCACTATAGCCTGAAACAAAGCAGCCCCATCGGGACCGCTCATCGTGATGTGCAACATTCCGTCAGGCCGGTCAGCGTAGAGATATTGTAAACGCCGCGCGATGCGTTCGTGCAGCGTGACGACATGCAGGACTGGCGGCCAGTCCAGATGGCAGGCCCGTAAACTGGCCTCGATGGCCGACAGCGCTTCCAGGCTGGTCACCAGCAATACCAGGGGCGTCGGGGATGCCAGCCGGGCGCAAACAACGGCATCCCATTCGCAGGGATCCCGCTGATACAAGGCATGGCAGCTTACCTGCCAGCCCAGTTGCCGCAAGCCGTCCGCCAGCCAGTCTCGCCCCCGAGTAGCGCGCAGGATGTGCGCCTGCCCGGCAGGCAATGCCTGCGCCTGGATCACGGCCAGCAAGGATTCGGAATCCGGCGGCGCGCCATCCGCAGGCGCCAGGATCTGGGCTGGCGGCACATGGGTCCGCAAGGCCTGGGCCGTGGCGCTACCCACCGCCCCCGCCCAGGCGCCCACTGGCCAAGGGGCGCACTGCTGCGAAAAATAGGCGGCCACCGCCTGACCGCTGACAAAAACCAGCAAATCGCCGGCGCTGGGCAAGGGACGCGGGGTATCCAGCCAGTGGATCGCCAACGCCGGGGCTTCGAGGACCGCCAAGCCGGCTTGGCGCAAGGCCTGCGCCAAGGATTCGTTGCGCCCTTGTGGACGCGTCAGCAGCACCTGAGCGGCGGATGGCTGGCCCTGCACGTCATCAGACCGACAGGCGGGCCAGGATGACGTCGGCGCCCTGGCCGAGCAGATCCTGCGCCACTGCGGCCCCCAGCGCTTCCGCCTGATCGGCAGCGCCGTGCGCCTGGGCCCGCAGCACCCGGCTGCCATCGGGTTCGCCGACCAGCGCCCGCAACCACAGGCCATCTGCCTGCGCCACGGCGTAAGCGGCCAGCGGCACCTGGCAGGACCCCCCCAGCGCGCGCGAGACTGCGCGTTCCGCCAGCGCGCAAGCCGTCGTCTGGGCGCTGACCAGAGGCGCCAGCCAGGCGGCCATGTCGGCGCGCGCCGCCAAGGTCTCGATGCCCAAAGCGCCCTGCCCTGCAGCCGGCAAACTGAGTTCCACCGGCAGCACGGCCCGGATTCGGTCGCCCAGCCCCAGGCGCTGCAGGCCGGCGGCAGCCAGCACAATGGCGGAATAGTCGCCCCGGTCCAGCTTGGACAACCGTGTATCCAGATTGCCGCGCAAGGGCTTGATGACCAGGCCGGGATAGCGCGTGCGCAACTGCGCTTCGCGCCGCAGACTGGATGTGCCCACGACGGCGCCCGCAGGCAGATCATCCAGGCTGGATGCCGTATTGGACACCAGCGCATCGCAGGGATCGGCGCGATCCAGGATCGCCGCCAGGGTGAACGGATCGTGCAGGTCAACCGGCACATCCTTCAGGGAATGCACGGCCAGATCGGCGCGCCCATCCAGCAAAGCGGTTTCCAGTTCTTTGACGAACAAGCCCTTGCCGCCGACCTTGGACAGGGTGCGATCCAGGATCTGGTCGCCGCGCGTGGTCATTTCCAGCAGCTCTACCCGGCAATCGGGATACAGCTGCCGCAAGCGGTCCCGTACATGATGGGCCTGCCATAGGGCCAGGCGGCTGGCCCGGGTGGCGATCACGAGTTTTTCTGGCGTAGCGAAAGACATTACAGCGTTATCCTGGAAAGCAGCAAACGGGCAAGCAAGCCGATGACAGCCAGAGCCATCAGGGCTTGCAATAAAGAGGGGCGTTTCAATTTCATGAAGCAACCTTGTTTTTCACCTGCGCCGCACGGTGGCGGGCCAGCCAAAGACCGGTTCCGATCACCAACAAGGCGCCGGCGATTTCCGCGATCAAACGCAGCGACGCGCCATCCACCGACGCCAGCCAGGGAGCCAGCGCAATATCCGTGACCAGCATACCGCCGGCGATCCAGCCCAACAGGCCGGCGCCAAACGTAACCAGCATCGGGAAACGGTCCAGCAGTTTAAGCACCAGCGTACTGCCCCACACGATGATGGGAACGCTGAGCAGCAGGCCGAAACCCACATACAGGATCTGGTGATCGGCAATGGTGTTCTGAGCGGCAGCAGCGATCGCCACGACATTATCCAGGCTCATGACGAAATCCGCCACGATAATGGTGCGCACCGCCGCCCAGACAGACTGGGCGCCGCCGACCTGCTCATAGGCATCATCGTCGGACTGCATGAGTTTGACGCCGATCCACAGCAGCAGGACCGCCCCTGCGATCTTCAGATACGGCACCGTCAACAGGGCCAGGGCAAAAGCGATCAGGATGACCCGCAGGGCGATGGCGCCCGCCGTTCCCCACAGAATGCCCTGCAATCGCCGACGAGGATCCAGCTTGCGGCACGCCAAGGCGATGACGACGGCGTTGTCGCCCCCCAGCAAGATATCGATCAGGACGATCTGCAGCACCGCCCCCCAATGCAATTGCTCCAGCCAAGTCAGCAGCATGTGTCAATTCCTGTTTGTCTTTATCCTCGCGGGCAGACGGCCCCTGTGCCGGGGTGGAGTGCTCGTGAAAAAGGCCCGCCGGGCGGGCCTTTCCTGGTACGGGGCGAGCATTCCCGCCCCGTCAATACACAATCAATTACAGCACGGTTTTGAGCAGTTTGCCCATTTCCGAAGGATTGCGCGTCGTGCGGATGCCGCAGGCTTCCATGACTTCCAGCTTGGCATCGGCCGTGTCGGCGCCGCCCGAAATCAGGGCGCCGGCGTGACCCATGCGCTTGCCGGCAGGGGCCGTGACGCCCGCGATGAAACCGACCACGGGCTTTTTCATGTTGTCCTTGGCCCACTGCGCGGCATTGACCTCGTCGGGGCCGCCGATTTCACCGATCATGATGACCGCGTCCGTGTCCGGATCGTCATTGAACATCTTCAGCACGTCGATGTGCTTCAGACCGTTGATCGGGTCGCCGCCGATCCCCACGGCGCTGGATTGGCCCAGGCCCAGTTCCGTGACTTGCGCCACGGCTTCGTAGGTCAGCGTGCCCGAGCGGCTGACGATGCCGATGCGGCCCTTGCGATGGATGTGGCCCGGCATGATGCCGATCTTGATTTCATCCGGCGTGATCAGGCCGGGGCAGTTGGGGCCCAACAGCAAGGTCTTGCGGTTTTCGGCGCGCATGCGGTTGCGCACTTCCAGCATGTCGCGCACGGGAATGCCTTCGGTGATGCAGATGGCCAGATCCAGGTCGGCCTCGACGGCTTCCCAGATGGCGGCGGCAGCGCCCGCAGGCGGCACGTAGATGACGGACACGGTCGCGCCCGTGGCTTGCTTGGCGTCTTTCACGGAGGCGTAGATGGGGATGCCTTCGAAGTCCTGGCCGGCCTTTTTCGGATGCACCCCGGCAACGAACGCCGCCTGGCCGTTGGCGTATTCACGGCACATGCGGGTATGGAACTGACCGGTCTTGCCGGTGATTCCCTGGGTGATGACCTTGGTGTCCTTGTTGATCAGAATCGACATGTTCTATTCCCTGTAATGCTTATTTCACAGCGGCGACGGCAGCGGTCGCGGCTTCGGCCATGGTGTCAGCGCTGATGATGGGCAGGCCCGAGGCCGCCAGCATCTGCTTGCCCTGTTCTTCGTTGGTGCCGCGCATGCGGACCACCAGCGGCACGCTGAGGTTGACCGCCTTGCAGGCTGCAATCACGCCTTCCGCGATCACGTCGCAGCGCATGATGCCACCGAAGATATTGACCAGAATGGCCTTGACGCCGTCGTTCTTCAGCATGATCTTGAAGGCTTCGGTGACCTTTTCCGCCGTGGCGCCACCGCCCACGTCCAGGAAGTTGGCCGGCTCGCCGCCGAACAGCTTGATCGTGTCCATGGTGGCCATCGCCAGACCGGCGCCATTGACCAGGCAACCGATGTTGCCGTCCAGCTGAATGTAGGCCAGATCGTATTTGCTGGCTTCGACTTCGGCGGGGTCTTCTTCGGCCAGGTCGCGGTATTCAAGAATGTCAGGATGACGGAACAGCGCGTTGGAATCGAAGTTGAACTTCGCGTCCAGAGCGATGACGTTGCCCTTGCTGTCGCGGTTCAGGGGATTGATTTCCACCAGCGCGGCATCGGTCTCCATGTAGCAGGTATAGACCTTCTGGCAGATGTCGATGAACTGAGCGACGGAGTCCGCCGGCATGCCCACGCCCTTGGCCAGTTTGTCGCCATCGGCCTGGGTGAAACCCTGCAGCGGATCGATCATCACGGTGATGATTTTTTCCGGGGTGGAATGCGCGACTTCCTCGATGTCCATGCCGCCTTCGCTGGAGGCAATGAACGCCACTTTCTGCGTGGCACGGTCGGTCACGGCGGACAGGTAGTATTCCTGCTGGATGTCGGCGCCGTCTTCGATGTACAGGCGACGTACTTTCTGGCCTTCGGGGCCGGTCTGGTGCGTGACCAGCTGCATGCCCAGGATCTGGCCGGCCAGGGTCTTGACCTCGTCCAGCGATTTGGCGACTTTGACGCCGCCGCCTTTTCCACGACCACCGGCATGAATCTGCGCTTTGACGACCCAGACGGGTCCGCCCAGCTTTTCGGCTGCAGTCACGGCTTCTTCGACCGAAAACGCGGGGATGCCACGCGGGACAGTCACGCCAAACTTCTTCAGCAATTCCTTGCCTTGATATTCGTGAATTTTCATGAGTTACCTGTCAGTAAAGAAAAAAAGAAAACCACTAGCGGACCGTTTCGGGCCGCCAGCCTGGGCTAGGCCCGGAAGTCTAGCTTTCATGTCGCTCTGCCGGGGAAACATACCAGGGTGCATAGTGTTTCTGCACCGCCGGACCATCCACCCGAAGCGCGTGGCAGCCGTCCAGCTGAAAGGGGCGCTGGCCGTCCGGGTTCTGCCGCCGCTGGCCGGCCATCGTCTGGACGGCAGCAGTCGGCAGGACATTGGTGAGTTCAGTGATATGCGTGCAGCCCGCCGTACGGCCAAAGCGTTCGCGCACCCGCTGACGAAATTGATGCAGCAGATTCAGGCCGACCAGATCGCCGTAGTCCGGCGCGATCGCGCTGCAAAATTCCCCATAGGGAGCAGCGTCGTAAGCAGCCTGGGCATCGGTGATGGTGAACTGCGCATCGATGGTGACGCGCAGATGCATGTGATGGATGGGGGCGCCTGCGGGATGCACTTGCCCGTCATGCAGGGGGAACTCGTAGGATTTCGTGTCTATGAGTTCGGCTTCCAGGTCCCATAGGCCGTCTTCCCGCGCATAGGATTGGACGCGAATGGATCGCGTATGCAAAGGTTGACGGGGGCTCGTCGGCGGGGACAAGGGCATGGGAATGCAAAAGGCCAGAATCTATTTAATCTTTCGATTATACCGTGCATAAGCATTCTCTTATGAGCCCCCGTCCGACGAGCTCCGCAATCAGGCGGCCTGGCGCAAGGTCCTGGCTGCGTGCACCATGGATTCCAGGGCTGCCCGCGTTTCCGGCCAGGCGCGCGTTTTCAGGCCGCAATCGGGGTTGACCCACAAGCGCTCCGCCGGCAGACGCTGAGCCGCCTTGCGCATCAGATCCACCATCCAGTTTTCCTGGGGCACATTGGGCGAATGAATGTCATAGACCCCCGGGCCGATGTCGTTCGGATAAGCGAAGTCCTCGAAGGCGCCCAGCAGCTCCATATTCGAGCGCGAGGTTTCGATGGTGATCACGTCCGCATCCATCGCCGCGATCGCCTGGATGATGTCGTTGAATTCCGAATAGCACATGTGCGTATGGATCTGCGTGTCGTCGCGCACCCCGCTGGTGCTCAGACGGAAGCTATCCACCGCCCAGTCCAGATAGGCGGCCCAGTCGCCCCGGCGCAGCGGCAGGCCTTCCCGGAACGCCGGCTCGTCGATCTGGATGACGGTGATGCCGGCCTTTTCCAGATCCAGGACTTCGTCGCGCAGCGCCAGGGCGATCTGGCGGCAGGTCTGGTCGCGCGGCTGATCGTCGCGCACGAAAGACCATTGCAGAATCGTCACAGGGCCGGTCAGCATGCCCTTGACCGGCTTGTCGGTCAGGGATTGCGCATAAGACGACCACGCCACGGTCATGGGCGCCAGCCGGGCCACGTCGCCGAAAATCAGCGGCGGTTTGACGCAGCGCGAACCATAGCTCTGCACCCAGCCGTAGGCGGTAAAGGCAAAGCCGGCCAGCAGCTCGCCGAAATATTCCACCATATCGTTACGTTCGGGCTCGCCATGCACCAGCACGTCCAGGCCGACCTCTTCCTGAAAACGGATCACACGCTCGATTTCCGCACGTATCGCTTTTTCATAGGCGGCATCGCCCAGCGTGCTCGCGCGCCAGTCACGGCGCAGCGCGCGGATGTCGGGGGTCTGCGGAAAGGAACCGATGGTCGTGGTCGGAAAAGCCGGCAGCCCCAGGCGTTGCTGCTGGCTACGGATACGCAGAGCAAACGGCGTCCGGTTGCGGCTGATCGTGCCGCAATCCGCCAGCCGAGCGGCCACATCCGCCCGGTGAATGCGGCTTGATGCGGCGCGGTTGCGCAGCGCCTGACGGGCGGCGTCCAGCGCCTGTTGTTCGGCCGCGCCGGCGGTGCCGTCGACCAGGGCCTGCAGCAAGCGCAGCTCGTCCAGTTTCTGGATGGCAAACGACAGCCAGCTGCGCAGTTCAGCATCCAGGCCGGCTTCCAGAGACAGATCGATCGGCGTGTGCAGCAAGGAGCACGACGGCGCCAGCCACAGACGGTCTTTCAGGCGCGCGGCAGCCGCCTGGACCTGCGCATGGATCCGATCCAGGTCCGCGCGCCAGACATTGCGTCCATCGATGATTCCCAGCGACAGCACCTGCTCGCCTTGCACCCCAGCCAACACCGCATCCAGCTGGTCGGGCGCCCGCACCAGATCCACATGCAGGCCGTGCACGGGCAAGGACTGCACCACATCCAGCGCATCGCCGATGCCGCCAAAATAGGTGGCAAGCAGGATTTTCGGCCCCTGTACCGTCAGGCGAGCATACACATCGGCAAAGGCCTTTTTCCAGGCCGCCGGCAGATCCAGCACCAGAACCGGTTCGTCGATCTGTACCCAATCCACGCCCTGGGCGGCCAGACGCTGCAACACCTGTTCGTAGACCGGCAACAGCGCGGCCAGCAAGGCCAGCTTGCCCTCGTCGGCGGCGCCACCCTGCGCGAAAGCATCACCCTTGCCCAGCCACAGCCAGGTCAGCGGTCCCGGAATGACCGGGCGGGCGCGATGCCCCAGCGCCTGGGCCTCGGCCACCTGTTCAAACAGGGATTCGCGTGCAATCCGGTACGTCTGGCCGGGATGCAGTTCCGGCACGATGTAGTGATAGTTGGTATCGAACCATTTGGTCATTTCGCACGCCGCAGCGGGCGTACCCGACGGCGCACGGCCCCGCGCCATCCGAAACAGGGTATCCAGTTCGACCGGCGCGGACTCGTCCTGGCCAAAGCGGGCCGGCACCGCGCCCAGCAGCGTGCTCCATTCCAGAATCTGGTCATACCAGGCGAAATCCCCGACCGGCACCCACTGCAGCCCGGCTTGCGCCTGCACTGCCCAGTGGCGGGCCCGCAGCTCACGCCCGGTCGCCAGCAGGCTGTCCCGATCCGCCTTGCCGGCCCAATAGGCTTCCTGGGCCCGCTTCAATTCCCGATCGGCGCCAATGCGAGGAAAACCAAGATTATGAATGATTGTCATGTTGAATCCCTGATAACATTAATAAAATTCAATGAATGCCATTGTGCATGGGATGAAACAAAATAAAAAATCAAATCCTGCACGGATAACATGAGGAAAATTCATGATAGAAGTCAAACACCTGGAAACGCTGCTGGCGATCCGTGACGGCGGCAGTTTGCAGGAAGCCGCCGAGCGCCTGCACCTGACCCAGTCCGCGCTGTCACACCAGTTGCGCGATCTGGAAGTCCGCCTGAAAACCCCGTTGCTGAACCGCCGCACCCGACCGGCGCGCCTGACCACGGCGGGATTGCGCCTGGTGGCCTTGGCCGAAGACGTCCTGCCTCGCATTCGTGCCACTGAACTGGAACTGCGCCGTCTATCCGCCGGACGCGCCGGCAGGCTGCACGTCGCCATCGACTGTCATTCCTGCTTTCAATGGCTGATGCCCACGCTGGACACCTTTCGCAAGGACTGGCCGGACGTGTCTTTGGACTTGAGCGCGGCGTTTTCTTTCGCCCCCCTGCCCGCCCTGATCCGGGGAGATCTGGACGTGGTGATCACATCCGACCCGGACACCCTGGATGGGGTGCTCTATGCACCGCTATTCGCTTACGAACTGGTGCTGGCGGTGTCCAGCCAGGGGCCGCTGGGCACCGCGCGCAGAATCGAGGCCGAAGACCTGCGCGATCAGGTGCTGATCACCTATCCGGTGGATCGCAGTCGCCTGGATGTCTTTACGGCGCTGCTGGACCCCGCCGGCGTCGAACCCGCCGGGGTTCGCACGGCGGAACTGACCCCCATGATCGTGCAACTGGTCGCCAGCGGTCGCGGCGTGGCGGCCCTGCCCAACTGGGCGCTGGAGGAATACCGTTCATTGCCGGGCTTGCATATCTGCCGGCTGGACGATGGCATCTGGCGCACACTGCAGGCCGGTATCCGCGCAGAAGACGCGGATACCGCCTATGTGCAGGCGTTTCTGGAACAGGCCAAGCGCACGTGTTTCGAGACTTTGCCGGGCATCCGCCAGGCCGCCTGACGCGTCAGGCGGATTCATCCGCCGCCGGGCCGCCGTCGGCATCGGCAGAGTCCGGATCAAAAGCGCCATCGCGATCGGCCAACAGACGGCGGATGACGTCACCGCCAAACCCCCGCCCCGCTAAAAAACGGTACTGCCGAGCATAGTCGCGGGCATCCACGGGCGGCGCGGAAAATTTGCGCTGCCAGACAGCGCGGGCGCGTTCGGGTTCGGACGCGCGCAAGGTGTCCTGCAGATCCACCAGCTGTTCGTCTGCCACCCCCTGCTGACGCAAGGCGCCCAGAATGCGCTGTGCGCCCTGGCGATCCGCCGTGCGATGCACGTACGCCTGGGCATAGCGCTGATCGGACTGCCATCGGGTGCGCTGCAGATCATCCAGGACGGCTTCGATTTCAGCCGGGTCGTCGCAATAGGCGGACAGTTTGCGCTGTAATTCCAGGCGGGAATGTTCCCGCCTGGACAAATAGCCCACGGCCCGAGCTTTCAGGCTGAGACCAGGCCGGGAGGGCTTATTCTCCATCCGCCGCCGCAGGGACGGGCACACCCCCCGTCGGCGTGGCGCGCAGCACCACCCCCAGGTGTTCGCGCACCCGGTTTTCGATTTCAAAAGCCAGGGCCGGGCGTTCTTTGAGGTAGTCGCGGACGTTGTCCTTGCCCTGGCCGATGCGGTCGCCGTTATAGCTGTACCAGGCGCCAGCTTTATCGACGATGCCTGCCTGCACGCCCAGGTCGATGATTTCGCCTTCGCGAGAAATGCCGGCGCCATACATGATGTCGAATTCGACCTGCTTGAAGGGCGGCGCGACCTTGTTTTTGACGACCTTGACGCGGGTTTCATTCCCCACGATTTCATCGCCCTTTTTGATGGAGCCGATGCGGCGGATATCCAGGCGCACGGAAGAATAGAATTTCAGGGCGTTGCCGCCCGTGGTGGTTTCGGGGTTGCCGAACATGACGCCGATCTTCATGCGGATCTGGTTGATGAAGATCACCATGCAATTGGCGCGTTTGATGGTGGCGGTCAGTTTGCGCAGGGCCTGGCTCATGAGGCGGGCCTGCAGACCCGGCAGGGAATCGCCCATGTCGCCTTCGATTTCGGCTTTTGGCACCAAGGCGGCGACCGAGTCGATGACGATCAGGTCGACCGAGCCGGAACGCACCAGCGCATCGGTGATTTCCAGGGCCTGTTCGCCGGTGTCGGGCTGGGAAATGAGCAGGTCTTCGAGATTGATCCCCAGCCGCGACGCATACTGCACGTCGAGCGCGTGTTCGGCGTCGATGAAGGCGCAGGTGCCGCCGATTTTCTGCATTTCGGCGATGACCTGCAGCGTCAGCGTGGTCTTGCCGGACGATTCGGGGCCATAGATTTCAACCACCCGGCCACGCGGCAGGCCGCCGACACCCAGGGCGATATCCAGCCCCAGCGACCCAGTGGACACGACCTGGATGTCGTGTTCGATCTGATTGTCGCCGTAGCGCATGATGGAGCCTTTGCCGAATTGCTTTTCGATCTGCGACAGCGCGGCAGCCAGCGCCTTGGCGCGTTCGGGGTTGGCCTTGCCGGTGCGTTCGTCCATGGGGGGTTTCCTTTTACGGGATGCTGAAGATGAAATAGGGAAATTATGGCATTAATTATACTGTATAAAAACCCAGATATAGCAAGTCGATCCCATCCCGCCCCGGCAAGACCACCCGGCGCGCGGTCCATCCAGTCCATCGTTAACCCTAAATGACGGCCCGCCGCGCCCCATGCGACAATCCACGGCATCACTGGTGACTCGTCACCCGCCCCTGTTTCCCTAGATCCAATCCCGCCATGCGTATCCTGATTGCCGAGGACGACAGTATTCTCGCGGATGGGCTATCCCGGTCGCTGCGCTACGACGGCTATGCTGTAGACGTCGTCCATGACGGATCCAGCGCCGACTCCGCCCTGCAGCTGCAAACCTTCGACCTGCTGATTCTGGACCTGGGCCTGCCCCGCCTGAACGGCCTATCCGTGCTGCGCAAACTCCGCCAGCGGGGTACTCCCCTGCCCGTGCTGATCCTGACGGCTGCGGATTCCATCGAACAACGCGTCGAAGGCCTGGATCTGGGCGCGGACGACTACATGTCCAAGCCCTTCGCGCTCAGCGAACTCGAAGCCCGCGTCCGGGCGCTGATCCGCCGCCACGGCGCGGGGCGGGCATCGGTGCTGCGCCATGGCCGCCTGGCCTTCGACCTGAATGGCCGGATCGCCACCATCGACGATGCGCAGATCGAACTGTCCGCCCGCGAAACCAGCCTGCTGGAAATCTTCCTGTCGCGCAGCGGTCGCATGATCAGCAAACACCAGCTGGTGGATCTGCTGTGCGAATGGGGCGAAGAAGTCACCACGAATGCGATCGAGGTCTACATTCACCGCCTGCGCAAGAAAATCGAACCTGCGGACATCCACATTCTGACCGTGCGCGGCCTGGGATACTGCCTGGAACCGGAAAGCCGCAACCAAACGGCCGACACGGCGACCGCCGACTGACGACGCCCATGTACTCGGACCCGCTCCCTGGCTACGTCCGGCGACGCCGGCGGCGGCGCCATGCCACCCTGCTGGGCCGCATTCTGCTGTGGATGATCGTGCCACTGTTCGTGCTGTGGTCCATCGGCATCGTCATCACGTATTTCATTTCCCTGAACATCGCCAACTCGCCCTACGACCGCACCCTGTCCAGCCACCTGCGGCTGCTGCGTCACGAGGTCGAACAGCAGCGTCTGTCCACCGGCATCGCGCTGTCGGAATCCGCCCGGACCATCCTGGCGGGCAACAGCGACGATACCCCCACCACCTGGCAGATCCTGGACGCCAACGGCCACCTGATGGCCGGCAACCCCAACATCCCCACGCCGGAAAACTGGACCTACGACATCGACCAGATCCGCTATCGCAACGCCACGATGGATCACCGAACGATCCGTCTGGCCTATCTGTGGGGCGGGCGCGACCGCGACGGAACGGGCTTCCTGACCGTCGTGGCCGAACCCAGCGAAGCGCGCGCCACCCTGCAGCAGGAAATCCTGACCGGCATGCTGACGCCGCAACTGATCATCCTGCCGCTGGCGGCCATGCTCGCGGGCCTGGGACTGACACAGGGCCTGGAACCCCTGAGCCTGCTGCAAGAACACATGCGACGGCGCAAACCCAGCGACCTGTCACCGATCCGCGACGATCTGGCGCCGGCGGAAATCGTGCCCCTGATCGCCGCCATGAACAACGTGCTGCAGCGCCTGTCGGCGTCCATCGATTCGCAGCGGCGCTTCGTCGCCAACGCCGCCCACCAGCTCAAAACGCCTCTGGCCGGCATTCGCACTCAATGCGAAATCGCCCTGCGCGAACAGGAACCCGCGCGCATGCGCGACAGCCTGAAACAACTGATCACCGGGTCCGAGCGCGCAACCCGGCTGGTCAATCAATTGCTCTTGCTGGCGCGCGCCGAGTCCTTGGACCCCAACCAATCCCGCACCACCGAACAGCTGAATCTGTACGATCTGGCTGCCGAAGGCACGGGCGCATGGGTGGAAACCGCCTTGCAGCGCGGCATCGATCTGGGCTTCGAATCCCCAGACGAAGACCTGCCTATCTTCGGCAACCGCACCATGATCCGCGAACTGCTGAACAATCTGATCGACAATGCCCTGCTGTACACCCCGTCGGGGGGCCAGGTCACGGTGCGGGCATTGGCCGACGGCGACCTGGCCTGCCTGGAAGTACAGGACACCGGCCCCGGCATTCCACTGGACGAACGACCCAGGGTCTTTGACCGCTTCTACCGGATACTGGGTCACGAAGCCGAAGGCAGCGGCCTGGGCCTGGCTATCGTGCGCGAAGTCGCCGAACATCACCAGGCCAGCATCGCCTTTCTGCCGCCCGGCAACCACCACGACCCGGTCAGCGCCGGCACCCGACTGCGGGTGTCCTTCCCCCGCGATCACGTTCCCAGGACCCGCACGTGAACCAGTCTCCCCTCATGACGCCCGACTCCACGGACGACGCCCGGCGCCCCATGACGCACGAAGAGCGCCGGGTGATCCTGGCCTCGTCCATGGGGACGGTCTTTGAATGGTATGACTTCTACGTCTACGGTTCGCTGGCGGCGATCATCGCCCAGCATTTCTTTTCCGGCGCCAATTCCACTGCCGGCTTCATCTTCGCCCTGCTGACCTTTGCCGCAGGCTTTGCCGTGCGCCCCTTTGGCGCCCTGGTCTTCGGTCGCCTGGGCGATATGGTCGGGCGCAAATACGCCTTTGTCATCTCGATTCTGATCATGGGCCTGTCCACCTTCCTGGTCGGCGTGCTGCCCTCCTCGGCCTCGATCGGCACCGCCGCGCCCATGATTTTGCTGTTGCTGCGCCTGCTGCAGGGTCTGGCCCTGGGCGGTGAATACGGTGGCGCCGCCGTCTACGTGGCCGAACACGCCCCCAATCACCGACGCGGGTTTTTCACCAGCTGGATTCAAACCACGGCAACCACCGGCATGTTTCTGTCCCTGGTCGTGGTGCTGGGCACCCGCGCCACCCTGGGACAGGAAGCCTTCGAAGCCTGGGGCTGGCGGGTGCCCTTCCTGATTTCCGTGCTGCTGCTGGTGATTTCGGTCTGGATCCGGCTGCGGTTGCACGAATCCCCCGCCTTCACCCGCATGAAATCCGAAGGCCTGATTTCTCGCGCCCCCATCAAGGAAGCCTTTGGTCGTTGGCGCAATCTGCGCCTGATCCTGCTGGCCCTGTTCGGCTTGACGGCGGGCCAGGCGGTCGTCTGGTACACCAGCCAGTTCTACGCCCTGTATTTCCTGACGGAAACCCTGCGAGTAGATGCCAATATCGCCAACATCCTGGTGGCCCTGGCATTGCTGCTGGCCTGCCCCTTCTTTCTGGTGTTCGGCGCGCTATCGGACCGGATCGGACGCAAGCCCATCATCATGGCGGGCTGTCTGATTGCTTGCCTCAGTTATTTCCCGGTCTTCAAAGGCCTGACCCATTACGCCAATCCAGCGCTGGAACGGGCGCAGAAAAGCGCCCCCGTCTACGTGGTGGCCGACCCCGATAACTGTTCGCTGCAATTCAATCCCATCGGCACCGCGTCGTTCACCAGTTCCTGCGACCTGCTGAAGGCCTTCATGGCCAGCCATTCGGTGCACTACATCAACCAAAGCGCGCCGACCGACACCGTGGCCTATGCCTTGGTCGGCGACCAGCGCGTCGATTCCTTCGAGGGCACCATCCTGCCACGCGCCGAATTCGCCCAGCGCAGCGCCGCCCTGCAAGACACGCTGCGCCAGGCGGTCCGCGATCACGGCTACCCCCATCATGCCGATCCCTCGCAGATGAATTACGCGATGGTGCTGTTGCTGCTGTTCTTTCTGGTGCTGCAGGTCACGATGGTCTACGGGCCGATTGCAGCCATGCTGGTGGAAATGTTCCCGACACGCATCCGCTATACGTCCATGAGCGTGCCCTACCATATCGGCAACGGCTGGTTCGGCGGATTCGTGCCGCCGGTGGCCTTTGCCACCGTCGCCACCACCGGAAATATGTACGACGGCCTGTGGTATCCCATCGTCATCTGCGCCATGACCTTGATCATCGGCATGCTGTTCATCCGCGAAACCTGGCACAACGATCTGGATGCGGTCTGATTCAGAGTCTCGTCAGGGATGATCCTGTAGAATCTTGATGTGCATCAATGCTAGGCCTCGGCATCCTGTTCCCCCTTGCATCCCGACCCTGCACACGATTGATGCGCCACCGTCCCTGCACCCCCCGCGAGCCTTTTTGTGCACGGACGGCTGCCCCTCATGGCCCGGTCCACACACCGGGCCTTTTTTTATCCTCTGTTTTACTGGCCTGCCGTCATCCCGGCCCTGATGACGGCGCAGCGGCGCGAACAGCATCGCGTACAATCAAAGCCCCTTTTTCATCGCCGCTTGCCGGCCTATCCGCACACGACCATGTGGTTCAAGAATCTCAAGCTCTATCGCCTCGCCCCCAACGCCAAGCTGACTGTCGCCGATCTGGAAGCCGCCCTGGAACCCTTGGCCTTCCAGCCCGGCAGCAGCCAGGACAGCCAGGTATCCGGCTGGCTGCCGCCCAGGGATGACAGCGGCCTGGCCTATGCCCAGCATGGCCAGATTCTGCTGCGGCTGCAGACCGAGAAAAAACTGTTGCCGACCACCGTGGTCAATCAGGCCAGTCGCGCCCGCGCCCTGCAGATCGAGGAACAGCAGGGCTATAAGCCTGGGCGCAAGCAGATAAAGGAAATCAAGGAACAGATGACGATGGAGCTGCTGCCGCGCGCCTTCGTGATCGCCCATGACACGCACATCTGGATCGACACCGTGAATCACTGGGTGGCGATCGACGCCGCCGCCACGGCGCGCAGCGACGAGGTCCTGGGCCTGCTGGCGAAAACGCTGACGCCCTTTCCCATCGTGCCGCTGCACGTGGAAATGTCGCCCGCAGCCGCCATGACGCTGTGGCTGACGGAAGACGAAGCCCCCGCCGGTTTCACCATCGATCAGGACACCGAATTGCGCTCGACCGGCGAATCCCGCGCCACCGTGCGTTATGTGCGCCAGACCGTGGACGCCGACGAGGTGCGCCGCCACATCCAGGCCGGCAAACAATGCACGCGCCTGGCCATGACCTGGAACGACCGGGTGTCGTTCGTGTTGACCGACAACCTGGACATCAAACGCGTCGCGCCCCTGGACGTCCTGAAAGAACACCAGGACGCCCAAGCCGCCAACGAGGCCGAACAGTTCGAGGCCGATTTCGCCTTGATGACAGGCGAAATCGCCCGCATGCTGGACGACCTGGTGGCGGCGCTGGGCGGAATGAAGGCGGATACGAAGTAGCGGGATAGCCCCACCTTGGGGCGGCCCGGCGGCAAAAGGGGCCCTACGCCGCTACCTGCGGCTTGCCGTCCTGATCAGTACATGCCGTGAAACACGCTGTCGTCCGGCCCGATGTGGGACGGCGGCGTCCAGGTCACGTCGCGCAGGGAATGCTGCACCAGGCTTTCCACCCCCAGCAGGACGGCAAATATCGCCATGCGCACCGGAATGCCATTGTCCGCCTGACGGAAGATCGCCAGGCGCGGATCGTGGTTCAAGTCGGTGCTTAAATCATGGGCGCCTTCGCGGCTATCGCGCGGCAGCGGGTGCATGACGATGACATCCGGCCCGCAGCAGGCATCCACCAGGGCGCGGTCCACCTGGAAATCGGCTGAATAGCCTTCCAGGTTTTCACCGCTGAAGCGCTCTTTTTGCACCCTGGTGGCGTAGATGACGTCCGCGCCCTTCAGCCCGGCGGCCAGGTCGTGGGTCTGTTCGATCACATGGCCGTTCTTGCTGGCCTGTTCCAGCAGGTAGTCGGGCATTTCCAGTCCTGGGGGCGACACCAGCGTGAACTTCATGCCCCGGTACAGCGCCAGCAGCTTGATCAGGGAATGCACGGTGCGACCGTATTTCAGGTCGCCCGCCATGACGATGTGGGCGCCGTCCAGCAATTTGCCCAAGCGGGAAAATTCCGTCAGGATGGTGTACAGGTCCAGCAAGGCCTGGCTGGGGTGTTCGCCCGCCCCGTCGCCGCCATTGACCACCGGGATATTGGTGGCGGCGGCGAATTCGGCCACCGAGCCTTTGTCCGGGTGACGGATCACCATCGCATCCACATAGCCGCTCATCACGCGGCTGGTGTCATAGATCGATTCGCCCTTGGCCATCGAGGAAAATGTAAAACCGGTGGTATCGCAGACCGAACCGCCCAGGCGGCAGAAGGCCGCCCCGAAACTGACCCGGGTGCGCGTGCTGGCCTCGAAGAACAGATTGCCCAGCACCGCGCCTTCCAGCACCCGCGAGACTTTTTGCCGCCGGGCGATGGGCTGCATCAAATCCGCCACGCGGCACAGTTCTTCCACGGATTCCCGCGTGAACTGATCCACGGACAGCAATTGATGCTTGTTGTCGATCGCGATGCGGTCACGCAGGGAACCGGACTGCGCGCTTTGCGCATACTTTTCCATCAACGCGCCGTTTTCGACGATTTCCGTGACGAAACGCGAGACGACTTCCGGCATGCTGCGCGCTTCCTGGGAACCTTCGGGCAAGAGCCAGGTATCCAGCGCACGGCGCTTGACGCCGATGCGCGCGGCAAACACGTCGCGGGTCAGATTCAGGCGACGCATGGCATCGCGCAGGAAAACTTGCTGAGAAACGGCCATGCTCGGCTCCTATATACGCAATGCGTAGATTTTCGCCGAACTTACAACAGAAGCGCAAGTATTTTATTACCGCACGCCGGCCACCGAGCGAGCCGCCACATCCGCATTGTGCGCAGACCCCACACCAAAGGCCAGCTGCTGTTCCTGAATGGGAGCAGCATAGGCCGGGGCCGCCAGCATGATCTGCCCCACCACCAACGCCAGGCGCAGGCCGGGGTTCGCCGCCGTGGCAGCGCGAATTTTTGCCAGCCCTTCGTCCTTCAGGATCAGGACCAGTACCCCGCCGCCAGCCTGATCCGTGGCCGACTGGACACCCATCAGGTCACTGCGGTCGATGATGGCGTCGGTGCGCACATACAACAGACCCGAGGGTTTCAGCGGCACCGGAGTCCAGCCCGGATGCGAACGGGTATCCGCCAAAAACACACGCAAATCGGCAGCCTCGCGGCTGGCGGTCACGGCTCGGACCGGATCGGCATGCGCCGGGGCCGATGCGCCAAGCTTCGCGCTGACGGGCGCCGCCTGGCTGGACGAGGATCCCCGCCCCGCCCCCGGCACCGTCTGGCAGGCTGCCAGCGCGGATACCAACAACACCAGCAATCCTGCCCGCCAGCAACGCCACCGTCCGCCACCCTGTTTGTCTAATGAATTCATGCTTCGTACCTCCTTGCTCTGATCCCTATCCCCCGATGATGACATACTTCGCCGGACACCCTCACGCGACGCCGACGCTAGCGACCATTACTTCCAGATGCCGCCCAGGTCCCGGCGCGTACGGTGACCCACGCCCGATCCAGCACGCTGCCGGCGGCGTCCCGCAACTCGAACACATGCCGCCCCGGCTGAGGCGCCCAATCCGGCGCGCCGTCCGGCCCATACCGCTGACCATCCAAAAACCAGCGGACATCGGCGACCGGGCGCGACAAGGCATCCACCGCGCGCAGCCGCACGCGTTGGCGGTCCCAGGGGATGTCCGGGTCCAAAGCGATCACGGTGCCGTCGACCGGCTCGGCAATTCGGGGGCGACCGGCCTGGGCGGGATCGCGGCTGGGCGGGGCGAACAGCGCCTGGGCGGTATCGCCCAGGAAGTATTCCGTACGGGCAGGCTCCAGGCCATCGGCAAACCGGATGCGCGCCGAGGTTACGCCATCCGGCAAAGGAGGTTGAGCAGGCCGCAACGCCAGCCATGCCATCAGATCGTGCCAGATCGGCCCGGCGCCACTGACGCCGGACACCTGGCGCATGCTGGCCCCCGCGCTATTGCCCACCCAGACGCCGACGGTATAGGCGGCGGACCAACCCACGCACCAGTTGTCGCGCATGTCCCGGCTGGTACCGGTCTTGACCGCCGCCCAGGTTCCCGTCGCCAGCGGGCTGTCCAGGCCAAACGTCCGCGCCCGCGCCTGGCGATCCGCCAGGATATCGCCCACGATCCAGGCCGCGCCGGGGGAAAACAAGGCATGACCGCTCTGCGGGCGATGGGTATCCACCGACCGCGTCGACACCGGCGCATAATCGCCGCCGCGCGCCAGCGCCCGGTAAGCATTGCTGAGAGACAGCAGCGTCACATCCGCCGAGCCCAGCGCCAGACTGTAGCCGTAGTAGTCCCCGCCTTGCGTCAGCGGCAGACCCAGGGCCGTCAGGCGCTGCGCCAGCGCATCCGGCCCGACCAGCATCAACGCCCGCACCGCCGGAATATTCAGGGACGAGGCCAGCGCCACCCGCGCACTGACCCAGCCACTGAAGCGATGATCGTAATTGTCAGGAATGTACAGACCGCTGCCGCCATCCAGGCCCAAAGGACTGTCATCCAGCAGAGACGCCGCCGTCAGGCGCCGTTCGTCCAGCGCCTGGGCGTACAGAAACGGTTTCAGGGTCGAGCCGGCCTGGCGCAGCGCCTGGGCGTGGTCCACATCCGCCGCCTCGGACAGATTCCCGGACGATCCCACATAGGCCAACACGGCCCCCGAACGATTGTCCAGCACCACCACGGCGGCGTCTGTGACGCCTGTCCCCTGCAGGTCCCGCAGGTGGCGGCGCACTGACCGCACCGCCAGTGCCTGCAGTTCGGCATCCAGCGTGGACGGGATCGTGCCATCCGCCTCGACCTGCCCATCGCGCAGCAACTGCCGCGCCCAATGCGGCGCCAAGCCTGGGGTTTCAAAACGCCGCGCCTGCGCGCGTGACAACGACAAGGCGATGACATCCCGCAGGCCAGCGCACGCGTCCGGGCGCCCCAGATCGCGCAGCACCGCGCAACTGCGCTGGGCCAGCACGGACAGCGGGGCATTGGGGCCGCGCAGCAACACCGCCGCCAGGGCGGATTCCTGCAAGGTCAGCCCCGACGCCTGTTTTTGGAACATCACGCGCGACAAGGCATCCACGCCCCGCAGCTCGCCCCGATAGCTGGCCAAGTTCAGATAGGCTTCCAGGATCTGCGTCTTGGACCAGCGCGACTCCAACTGACGGGCCGCCTGCATCTGATCCCATTTCTGCCAGACGCCCCGGCCATCCGGCCCGCGCCGCAGATCCGCATCGAGCATGGCCGCCAGCTGCATGCTCAGGGTCGAGGCCCCGCGCCGCCCATCGCCCCACGCCGCCGACCAGGCCGCCGAGGCGCTGGCCAGCCAATCCACCCCGCCATGCGCGTAGAACCGCTGGTCCTCGGACTGGATCACCGCCCGCTGCAAGGCGGCGGATATATCCTGCAGCGGCACCCAGTCGCCACGCCGGGCGGAAAAATCCGTCCGGATGCGCTGGATTTCGCGGCCATCCGCCGCCAGCAGCCGGACGTCCGATGGGCGCCAGGACTGGCGCACCGTCGCATAATCCGGCAAATCAGCCGATGCGCCAAGATCCGCCGCCGACGCCGACCAGACTGGCATCCACCACAAAGCCGCCCCCAGCAGCCCGATCCCCGCGCCCCGCCAGATGTTCAATCCACCACCTGGAAAGGCGTATTGGGCAGACTGCCGAATACGTCCGGCTGATACAGGGCCTCGATGCGCGTCGGGGGCAATTGATAATCGCCCGGCGTATTCAAGCGCACCGTATATTCCAGGGTCTGGACGCCGGCGTTCAGGACCTCGAAATACGCCCGGTACATGCCCGCGTCCCGTTCGACGAAGGTCGGCCTGTCCCAGAACGGCTGATCCTGGGATTCATCCTGGACGGCGATCGCCGAATCCCGGCCCAGGCCACCCCCCAGGATGGACGCCCCCGCCGGCACCGGGTCGCTGATCACCGACCAGACCACCGGTTCGCGGCTATGGATGCGCAGGCTGACCCGGTAGACATCCCCCACCGACCAGCGATCCGGATGGGCGCGGGACACCGGCGTGATGCTGCGTTCCACCCGCATGCCGGCATCCACGGCCTGAGTCTGCGGCACCGCCGCGCGCGCCGTGACGGTCGCCCAACCACCGCCCGCCCCCTGCTGCGCCAGATCCAGCGTCCCCTTCCGGGACGACGGCCAAGGCAGATCCAGCGACTGACGATGGATGCCATCGGTCTGGGGCATGTCCGCCCAGGCCAGCGTCTTTTCCGCCCCCGGCGCCAGCGTCACCGACACGGCTCCCTGCCTCGCCTGGCGTTCCTCGCGCCGGGCATAGTCGTTGACCGCCAGCACCCCCAGGACATTGGCGGCGGTCGTCGACCAGGCCCCCTTGCTTTGCAGGGACAGCAACCCCGTCATCAGGCGCGACAGATCCGGGCGCCATTCAGGGCGCGGCAAAACTGTCATCAGCAAGCGCGCCTGGGCCGTGGTTACATTGCTCATCAGCCACCAGCCCTGGCCCGCCGTCTCATCCGACAGGACCAGAGACGTGCCGTGACGACTGAGCCGCGCCCGCAAGACAGCGTCGGTCTGCGCCTGCAGGGCCGCGCGATCCGGCAGATCGGGCACGTGCTGCAGGATGGATAGCCAGGTCACCACGGCAGGCGTCGGCCAGTCACTGACGTCCAGCGCAAAGGAATCCAGCATGCCCGGTTGCCACGCGCCCGCCAGGGCCAGGGCATCGATCGCGATCAGCTTGCGCCAGAACAGATCCTGCACCGGCGCCCAGGCGGTCTCGCTCAGGCGGCCCAGCACGAAATCCTGCAGGGCCGACAGCATGCGGACACGGGCCTGATCGGGCAGCGCATAGGGCCACCCCATCGCCTGCGCCCGCGCCGAAACCTCGATCAACTGCGCCGTCAGGATCACGCTGCCGCGTCCGCCGGGGAAATAGGCCAGCAGACCGGCTTCGTCCTGGTAATCCGGCAGACGCTGCATCAAATTTTGCCAAGCCGCCGCATCCTGCATGCCGATCGCCTTGGAACTGAGCTGTTCCACGCACGTGTAGGGATAGGCCGCCAGCCAGTCCCGCACCCCCGGCAGCGTCCCCGCCAGACTGGATTGCAGGCGCACTGTCACCCCGCCGCGCGGCGCCCCCTGGGCATTGAGCACAGCTTGCGCCGACGCATCGACCGGCAGGTGCTGCGGCGACCCCTGGCGGATCTGCAGCAAGGTCGCCTGACGCACCGCCACCGGCACGGCAGGCAACAGGGTCTGACGCACCATGATCCGGTCGGCGGTCTGCCCGCCATCCTGTTGGCTCTGTGCCGCAAAGGTCCACTGCAGGGCCTCGCTGTCCCGATGATTGCCCAGCAGCGGCGCATCCACCGGCCAATGCAAGGTGGCCGATGCGCCCGCCGCCAGATCCAGAGCCTGGTCCGGCAAGGCCTGCCCGGCGCTGTCCGCCGCCTGCACCTGCGCCGACACCGTCAACGACAGCGCCGCCTGAGTACGATTGCGCACCGTGACGCGCGCCTGATAGTGATCACCCTCGCGCACGACCTGAGGCAGGCCCGACACCACCTGCAGATCCTGTGTGCTGATGATATCGGTCGACCCCGTGCCGAAACTGCCCTGCCCATGATCGACCACGGCCACCAGCTTGAAGCGCGTCAGCGAATCGTTCAGCGGCACGGCGACCCGCGCCCGGCCTTGCTCGTCCAGCGTCAGGTCGCTGCGCCACAGCAGCAGGGTGTCGAACAGTTCCCGCGTGGCGCCAAAACCCCCGCCCCCGCCTGCCGGCACTGCCTTGCGGCCATAATGCCGGCGGCCCACCACCTGGCCCTGGCTGGTGGCCGTGCGCACGCCCTCGTCGCGCATCACGCGCATGGCATCCAGCAGATCCCAGCTACGGTTGTCCATCAATTCCAGCAAAGCAGCGTCGACAGCGGCAAACGCCACCCCGGCGCCCGCCGCCGGCTTGCCGTCGGGCAAGAAGGCCTGGATCTCGACCTGAGCCGTGTCGCGCACCTGATAGGTGTCATGGTCGGCCTTGATCTGCACCTGCAGGCGATCGGCATCGCTGCTGACTCGAATCTGCGCCAGGCCGACCCGGAAGGACGGCTTGGCCAGATCCACCAACCCGGTCGGCGCCGGCGCATCATCCGCCTGCGCCGACCGGGCACGCGCCCAATCCAGGGGATGACGCCAGCCCCAGTCAAAGAAAGAAGCCCAGGGCACATGGCGGATGCGACCGCGCACCGCCAGCACCGAGACATAAACATTCGGCCCCCATTCCGCTTTGACCAGCAGACGCACGACAGGTTCGTCGCCATCCAATGCGACGACATGGGTTTCCAGCACGCCTTCCCGTTCCACGGCGACCAGGGCCTGCGCCTGACGGAACGGCATGCGCACGGTGAATTCGGCAGTCTCGCCCGGCTGATAACTGGCCTGGGACGGAATCACATCGATGCGATCATCATCCCCCCCGGCAAACCAGTTTTCGCCGCCCCAGACCCAGATCGAGGTCGCCGCCCTGGACACGCGGCCCTGGGCATCCTGCGCCTGGGCGAACAACTGGATTTCCCCGTCGCGATCCAGGCTGACCGGGCATTCCAGCAAGCCTTTGGCATCGGTCTTGCCTTGGCACAGCGTCCCCAGGGAAGCGATCTGCGCATGCGTGTCGTAAGTGTAGAACCCCCCCACCAGGCGCTTGCGCGTCGAATAGGTGGTGCGCACCCGGCCATCCAGCTGCACCGGCGCCCCCGCCAGCGGACGGCCCTGCGGGTCCACGGCCAGCAGTTTGACGGTCGCGGTCTCGTTGCGCGACATCCAGCGCCCCGTCTGCAAGCCGGCCACCACCGCTGCCGGCCAGACTTGCGCGGTGTGCGACAAGGTCTGGATTTCCCCGTTAGGGTCGGCAAACGAAGCCTCGAAGCGCCAGGACTGCGGGTCTTGCACCGCAGGCAGATCCTTCAGATCGACGCGCGCCGCCCCTTGCGCATCCAGGCGCACCGGCTGCTTGTCCAGAATCAGGCGGCGCAGGCTATCGGACGCGGCCTGATCCGTCGCATCCTGCAAACTGTCCGGCACGCCGAAATTGAAATCCGCATAGGCCTCGAAACCGGGGAACAGCGGCTGGGCCACTGCCGAGAGGGTCGCCTCCAGATCCCGTGCCGGCCCGCCGGACAGCCAGGCCAGTTGCAAATCGGCCTGCACCGCCGCCGGGGCGATCAGGGCGCCGGTCACGTCAGGCGCATTGCCGCTCGACGCAGCCGCCGGCGCCGCGATTTTCAGCGACCCGGTCAGCAAGGGCAGCTTGAAGGCCTCGACCCGGAAGCCGCCGGCGTACAAGGTGGGCGTCCAGCCCGCGTCCGGGTCGGCCGCAGCGTCCATCTGGATGGCATACTGCCCCAGCCGCGCCGTGCGGGGAATCGCGTAATCCAGCAAGGCGTATAGCCCGCCGCTGGCGCTTAATTGCCATGTCAACGGCAGCTTGACCGCATCGCCCGAACCCTCGTGGACGATCTCCGCCGTCTTGGGCAGGCAATCTTGCTTGGCCGCCTTCAGGCAGTCCGTCGGCGGATTGCGCACCCCGTCGCGCGTCAGATCGCGCAGCAAAAGTTTCATCGAAACGGTTTCCCCCGCCCGCAGCAGGGTCCGATCCATGACGGCATGGGCCACCTGATCCGGCGTCGACGACCGGCTGGTGGGCACATCGAAGCGCCAGGGCTCGATCCCCTGGTCCCAGCTGGACCAGGCAAAGGAAAAATCCGCCTGACCCTGCGCTGCCGGATGGTCGGCGGCGACCCGCGCCGTCACGAACACGCCCGATTGTCCGGTGCCTTCGCAATACGCATCCGCCGGCACCGCCCCGACAGAATGCCAAATTCCCTGCTGATTTGTTTGCCCCTGACGGATGCGCGTGCCATCGCAGCTCAGGATCGCCACCTGGGCGTCGGGTACCGGCTGCCCGCCATCCAGCGTCGTCACCCAGACCAGCGCATCGTCACGCCCGGTCTTGATGTGCACTGCCAGGTTGGTCACCAGCACCGCCGAGCGCACATACATGGTGCCGCCCGGATGGTCCTTGCCGGACAACAGGGCCGCCCCCAAGCGGGGGGATGCGGCTTCCAGCACATGCAGGCCAGGTTCCGCCACCGGCACGCCAATCATCTCGATATCTTTGCCCTCGGCATCCTGCAGCCCCGGCAAGGTCAGCGTACGGGCCGCATCCTGTGCGCCGAACACAGAACGCGAGCGTACATCGATCCACGGTTCTCCCTGCTGCTCGCGGCGCATGGGGCGCGAGGCCAACACATCGGCAAACTGACCCGCCGTCAATTCGCCTTCTTGCAGGCGCTGGACCTTTGCCATCCACTGCAGCGCCTGCACGTCGTCCGTCGTGACGTGATCATCCACCTGCCCGGCGGAAATCATCAGCTCCTGCGTGCGCAGCTGCGGCCCCACCCGTCGCAGCGCCAGCGGCACCAGGGCCGGCAGATCCTGGGCCGGCGCGCCTTCGGCGAAACGTTCCACAATCCCGAACGGCCCGGAGGCGAATTTCACCAGCGGCGGCAAGGCATCGATGGGGATATTCAGAGGAAAGCGCGAGGCATTGGCCAGCGCGCGCCCCATATCGTCGCGCAGGTCCTGGGGCAGCACCAGCCGCAACGTGGACCGTTCCGCGAAAGGCGCGCCAAACGTCAGGCTGGAGATGGCGTCACTGCCCGCGTTGTCCACGTCGGTCTGCACCCGCCGCAGACCGTCCGGGGTGTCGAGCGTCACCTGGCTGGCCAGCGCACGCGGCACCGGGCTGGAAAACGTCACACCGATGGGAAACAACGGCGAACACGGCGCCTGCGCGTTGACGCGAGTGCAACTCATCGAGGCCCGGAAGGGTTCGCGCACCTTGAAATCCTGTGCCAGCGCCGTCCGGCTGGCGACCCCCGGCTGGCCCGGCAAATCCGGCGACTTGACCCCTGGGGCCACCACCAGGCGCACCTGGGCCGAAGACGGCAGCAGGCGTTTACATTGCAGCAAGCGGACATGGGCCTGGCTTTGCTGGCCTTCGTCATCCCAGCCAATGGACCGCAGGATCTGATCCCGTTGATCGCCGTCGATCAGGCGCACCGGCACGGATTCGCCCAGCCCCTGCACCTCGCACCGCGCATGCTTCAGGATCGACTGCGGATCCGTCGCCGTATTGAAGCGCAACACAAAGACCTGGTCTTCGGCGATCGGGCCGCCCCAGGGATATGACAGCCGCGCGCGCGGCCCGCCCGTGGTGAAGGCATAGGTTTTACCGCTGTCCAGCGGCTGGCCTTGCAGGTCCCGGAAATCGGGATTCGGCGCGGCCTGGCACGCCACGGCGCCCGCCAGCGGTTTTTCAAACGCATAGACCCAGTGCTGCGGGTCCACCCAGCGGCCCGCCCCCCGCACCGCATCCGAATCGCACTGGATCCGGTACGGATCCGCCGCCAGATCATTGCCCAGCGCGATGGCCGGCACGTCGAAATCCACCTGCACCTGCAGAATCCGCGCCATTGCGCCCTGGGGCGTAAAGCGCGCCACCTGCGCCGCAGAGGTCGACGCAGCCCAGCCCAGCACCAGACCTGCCAGCAGAGTACGGGAGAGGATCAGATGCATGGGACGGCCCTGTTCGGAGGTTCTGCTGATGCCGGCCCCGCGCAAGCTGACGCGACCAGGCGACGATGCAGGCAGATTACCATCCGCCCGCCGCCGTCGCCAGGGCGTCTTATGCGATAATCCCCGTTTTCCCGGCGGCTGGCCACGCAAGCCCGCTGCCGTCGGGGGCCTCTAGCTCATGCCTGGTTAGAGCAGCGGACTCATAATCCGTTGGTGCCGAGTTCGACTCTCGGGGGGCCCACCAGAATTCATGCGGTTCTTCAGTGCCCCACCACCATCGCCATGCTTACTTGATGGGGGAAAAATTGACACACCGATCTTGCTTGAGCCCGCCAGGCTCTACCCCATTAACGGGGGATGGACATCCATCAGACACGGTTGATGACACCGTTCCAGCCGCATTGAGCCAAGACCCTCATGCGGTAATTCTCAAAGTTTCTGAAGCCGTAGGCCCTACGCGAGAGCATCTCCATCTTGGTGTGGAATCCTTCGGTGATTCCATTGGATTTGGAGAAGCGCCACATGCGTACGATGGGCTCCAGCCACGATGTTAGCGTAGCAGCCAGCGCCCTGGCTGGGCTTTGCTCGAACTGACGAATCAGCGCCAGGAACTTGGGCAGCATCTTTCTGGCACGCTTGGCCTTCAGAGACTTGAGCACCAGAAAGCCGTTGAGCTGCTGCTTGGCGAAGTACAGTGCCTGCAGCACGGGCGTTTGGGCCAGGTATTGGTGCAGCCGTTCCTTCTGCACGGCGGACAACTTCCAATGATGCCGACGCATCAGGCTGAGCAACCCCCGATTCTTGCGACCTTCGGGATCGTGCTGCTGCCACAGCTTGAGGAAATGCTGATTGACCAGGCGCACGACATGGAAGCGGTCGGCGACGATTAGGGCATTGGGGAAGTACTGCTGGGCGATCCGCCGGTAGGTCTCGGATAGATCCATGACGATGACTCGCACGTTCTCCTTGCCGGGCAGGCGCTTGAGGTAGCTGCTCAGGCTGGCTTCCGAGCGCCCCAGCACGACATCGAACACCTTGTGGTTCTTCAGATCCACCAGCGTGGTGGCATAGCCCTTCTTGCGGGTGAAGAAGTGTTCATCGATGCCCAGCACCTGGGGGCAGGACCTGCCCGACAACTCCGCGACGCGCTGCTTCACAAAGGACTGATACCAGCGCTCGACGGTGGCGCTGGCGATCTGGTGGGTGCGGGTGAGCTTGCGCTGACTGACGCCTCCGTCATGAGCCTCGAAGACCTCCATCCGGTAGGCCTCGGTAGCCCGCCGTCGGGGGCGGATGCCGGGGAACTGCTGGCGAAAGTAGCGATTGCAGTCGGTGCAGTGGTACTTGGGCACTGTCAGGTGCAAGACCATGAGCTGGTTGCCCTGGCGGGTGTGCTTGAGCGTCCTGTGGTGCGTGGCTTTGATGCGCAGCTGATCGCCTGTGCAGTGCGGGCAGGCGGGGCGCTTGCGCGGTCTGGCCCAGACGTGGATGTCCTGGGCGCGCTGGACCTGCTGGACCACCAGGCCG
>NZ_JBATXG010000005.1:0-85010 GCF_049673105.1 Castellaniella sp. | reverse complement strand
TCGTCCAGCCACCAAAGGCCACCGGACCATCAAACGCCGTGTCGTTGACCAGCGCATCGCCGCCCACCGTGTAGCTGCCGCTGTCCTCCACTATCGTGTGGCTCTCGCCCACCGCCACCGGCTGCGTATCGGTGATGTTCGCCACCAATTCCGAAGTTGCTACTCTTCCTTGGCTATCCACCACAGTCACACCGATGTTATCCAACACCGAATTGCCATCACCCTGTTGATGATCCTGCCAACCATCAGACACATAGCGATAGCTGACGGCTCCGGTGCTGGGGTTATAGCCATTGATCACCAGAAGACCACGATCTGTATTGATCTCGATCGGAGTGCCAGAAGACGCCAGCAACTGAGCCAGCGTCACCGATTGGGCATCCGCTGCAGGTGCAGCAGCCCCGCCAGCGATCCCACTTTCTTGTGTGAAATTGAATACCAAAGCCTGCAGACCACCTGCCGCAGAGATGGTGAAAGTGCCCGGCACACCTACAGTGGTGTCTGCTTCGGAAATATTGAAATTCCCTGGGGTTGCTGTCGGTTCGTTATTCGTATCGGGGATATCGATGGTCGGCGCAGGAGGCAACGCAGCCGCCGCACCCCCATCATCCGCCGGCGCCGCACCACCCAACTGCACGAATTCCGGCGTTTCCACGCCCGGACGCGGATAGGCCAGACCCAGGGGGGATACCGTTTCCACGACGCTGGACAGACGCGTGAAGGACGATCCGCCACCGCCGCCACCGGTCAGCACCGCTGCGGTGGGATCCAGAATATTGAACGGGTCCTGCCCTGCATCCAAGGCCGCCAACACTTGGTCCGCCACCGTATCAGTCGGGGTGGCAACCGCGTTATCGACTGGCTGAGGCTGCGCCTGGGCCAGGTCTGCCGTCACCAGCATATCGGTGTTCTGACCAACGATGACCGGCGGCACGCCGGTGGCCTGCAGGGTGACGCTAGCGCCGCTGTCCGTCAGGATATGTGCGTCGACCGGTACGCGCATGCCTTCGTGCAGCGCGATCAGTTGACCATCGGCGTTGCGCAGCCAGGCTTTGCCAGTGACTTGGGTGATCAGGACGGTATCGGTAGCCATGTGGGTTCCCCATGTGTGAATTTGGTCTTGCCTGCCAGGACGCCTTAACGCCATGAAGGCAATCATGAGGAAGAATGCTACCGATGTAAGAGAATGTCGCCTATTGTCGGGTCAGCCAGTATGTGAAAGGTTTGTCTAGGGGAAAACCCGTAATCTGATGTTCAGCGCCTGCGGCCCCCGCAGGGGCCGCAGGATCACGCTCAAGCTGCACAGCGTTTTCAGCTGTGGTCCACCTTCAGTTTGCCGTCGCTGATCATATTGTTGATCAAGGTCGTCTGATCCGTAACGCCGGCGCTCAGGTCCACGTTGTCGATGACGACCTGCTGGTCATGGCCGGTCCCGACATTCCCGGCGGTGCTGATATTGACTGTAGTGGTGTGGTTGGCGCTATCACCCTGAGTGCTCAGATACTGGGTCAGGTCGCTGCCATGCCCCTGCAATAACTGACTGACGTCCAGCACGTCCTTCCCGTTCGGATCGGCCACTGCGCCATGCAGGGTCCTGTCGGAGTTGGCGGAATTGTCGATGGACAACAGGGTGACGTTGGCCGCCTGCGTGGCGATGGGCACATCCGCGACGGCATTGAAGGTGATGGTCGACGTCTGCTGATCGTTGTCGCCGTCATGCAGGGTGTATTGCACGACTTCCGTACCGGTCTGGCTGGCGACATAGCTATAATGCCCCAGCTCAGTGCCCTGCAGATCAAAGATGAATGTACCCCCTGTGGCATGGATGGTCAGTTTGTCGGTATTCGTATCGAAGAACCAGTCGGCTGCTGGGGCCGTGGTGGTGACGCCGCCATCGTGGGCGTAGGTATAGGTATGGCCATCCACCGTCACCGATTCGATGTAAGACCCGGCGATATCGGCGCCGATCAGGGTGTCGCCTGCCGTCACGTCGCCACTGACCGGGATATGCACCAGATCCAGCACCGTGCTGTTGAGCTGGCTGTAATCCGTGACCCGGATGGTGTTCTGATCGTCGGGATGCGTGGCCGCCGCCGGATCGTAACCGATCGGCTGCAGACTGCTGACATGGGCGCCGTCGCCCAGGCCGATGGCGTAGGAATCGATGCTGTGGCTGGTCAGGAAAGTTTCCCAGGTCGATTGCTCGGTGGAATTGATGCCTGCAGACCCAGAGGGCTCGTTGGGTTCGCCATCCGAGAAGAAGTAGGCGACGTTGTCGACGTTTGAACCCGTCAGCTTGCCGGAATCTGTCCAATGATCTTCAGCCTTGTCCAGGGCGTCGTCGTAATTGGTGTTGCCGCCAGCGCTGAGGTTCTGGACGACTGTCCGGGCATCGGCCAGCGTCATCCAGGTCTGGTCACCCAGGACAGATGCATGGGACGAGAAACCCACCACCATGACGCGGACATCCTGGCCGGAATCCTGATAGGCATCGAACAGGTGATCCAGGGCCTCCTTCAGAGCCTCCATCCGGGTCTTGCCGGGAATGCTGCTGTCCTCATCCATGCTGCCGGACCGGTCCAGCACCAGCATGATGTTGACCCCGCCAGAGCCGACCGCCACGGTCTGCGTGATGGGGGCCAGGTTAGGCTGGGTATCCTGGATCAGGACGTCCAGATTGCCCGCGCCGGTCCCTTGCGAATCGTGCGCCGTGATGACGAGATGATCCAGCACGCTGTCGTCACCCGCCGAATGGTCGCGCGCCTGGTTGGACTGGTAGGAATAGGAGACCGTTCCGCCCCCCGATCCGCTGGGCGTGTAACCGGTCAGCGTCATGACGCTGCCATCGTCCAGATTGATGACCTGATCGGTCCCACCCTGCAGGCTGGCCAGGTCAACGGTATGGTGCGCACCGCCCGTCTCCTGAATATCCAGGGTCAGGCCCGTGCCGTGGGCCACGATGGCGAAGGAACCCGAGACGGCGCCGTCGTGTTCGACCACGCTCAGTTCGCCGCCCATCTGGCCATTGGTGTCCGGCACGTCCACCGTCGGCGCTTCCGGCAGGCCGATCTGCAGCTTGCCCACGGCTGGATCCTTGTCCGCGTCAGTCACGGTATAGGAAAACGGCAGGCCAATCAGTGCCCCGCCCGAGGCATCGGTCAGTGGTTTGTATTCATAAAATTCCCATTGCCCCGTGGCCGGCGTCAGGATCAACTGAAACGCCAGGACGCCGCCGGCCATGCCGGTCAGGGTGGTGCCATGGCTGTCGGGTGTGACAGTGACCGCCTGGCCATTTACGTACACCGCGGTCGTCGGCGCATTCCAGTGCACCGTGCCGGCGCCGTCGGCGCCATACTGGTACGACAGGTCGCCAGTGCCGTAGGCGATCGCCTGCGGCAGTTCCGATCCGCCAAACGTGATGCTCTTGACGGCGAAATCGCTGTTGTCGGAAAAATTGGTGTTGCCGTTGCTGGTGGCGCGAAACACCAATGTGTCGAACCCTCCGAAGCCGTCGGCATTGAAATCCGCCGCGTAATTCCCGGATGCGGCATCGGAATTGAACGCCTGTTCGCCGACCTTGGTCCCGCCCCGCCAGAATTCCACGACGCCGGCTTCCAGTTCGCCGCCGAACATCTTGGAAAACTCCACGTGGGCGCTGTAGGCGACCTTGCCGTCCTGCAGGGCGACGGTCAGGGTTTCGGATGCGCCCGGCTGATCATGATAGTTGCGGTAGTCGATTTCACCCGGCAGGGGAAAATACGATTCGCCCGGGCTGCCGATCCCCAGGCCGCCGCCTGTCTGCACGACAGTGGCGACCGTCAGGGTCGGATCCGTGCCGGACTCGAACCCCTGCCCGGTGACCAGGATGGCCCCATGATCGAAGCTCAGCGACGCGCCGGACGAATCACCGGAAAAATCGACCGTGCCGACGTACACGTCCGGGATGTGCTCCGCCGTGGCGGCGCCCTGTTCCTGGGGATCCTGGATGTACGGGCTGTCGTCCTCCACCCGCACGGTGATGTGGCTGGACGTGACGCCGCCCTGGCCGTCATCCACCACCAGAGGGATGTTCAGATTCAGGACGTCTTCGGCGGCGTTCGTCGTGATTGGGTGGTCGAGGGCGCTTTTCAGGTCCACGGTATAGCTGTAGTCGCCGGGTGTGGATCCCTGGGCCAGATGGACTTCCAGCACGGTGCGCACGCCGCCCGGGACGGTCGCGTCTGCGACGGTCCCGATCAGGGCGTAGTCATGCGTGGCCAGGCTGCCGCTGGTCACCCACTGGACGAGCTGCCCGTGCGATGTCAGCAGAACGGGCTGGTCCGAACCATAGGCGGGATTCCACACGACGCTGAGCGCGGTAGCGCCAGGGCTGCCAAAGGCCACGGTGACGCCGGACAGATCCGTGTCCGGATCGGCGATCTGGAAATGCCCGGAATCCGCAGTCTGATTGGTCTGATCTCCGCTAGGCTGGTTCAGGCCGTGCCCCGGGATGCCGTTGTCGTAATTGCCACCCGACAGGAGCAGACCCTCTTCGGACACCACCGCCTTCTGATCGCGGCCATTGCAGTCGAAGGTCACAGTCGGCACGTCATTGGCGCCGTTGATGGTGATCGTCAGTGTGGTGGACCGGATATCGCCGTCCTCATCGCGCAGCTGATAGACGAAAGTCTCGGTGGGATGCGAATCCACACCCAGGGCCTGAACGGTCGCGTAACGATCCAAGGCATCGCCTTCGACCGCCAGGGTGTACGTATAGCCGCCCTGGGCATCGATCAGCAGGTCGCCGTACTGACCATGTATCGTGGTGGTAGCGCCAGGCGTGGTGGCATCGACCGAGTGATCGGCGGCGGCGGCCGGCAGCCAGCTGCCCGCGCTGGTGTCGCCCTGCCACTGGATGCCGACGACATGCACGGGCTGGTCATAGGCATAGTCTGCGGCGGCTGCGGGGTCGCTGCTACCGACGCCGGAAATCACGTTACCGGTGGCCGACAGGGCCGTGTCTTCGGTGACGCTGCTGGCGTCCGCTTCCGGCGCGGGGACCGTGTCTGTGATGGCAACGGACAGAGTCTGCGGCGGCGTGGTGGATCGCCCCAGATCGTCCGTCACGACAACCTGGATGCCGTCCATGACATAATCATCCGTGCCGGGCGCGCCGCCGAAAGCCGGATCGGTCGAGGCGCCCGTATGGTCCTGCGGACCATCGGACCAATAGGTGTAATGGATGGCGCCGGTCGCCGGGTTGTAGCCGTCCAGGTGCAGCAGGCCTTTCTGAGTGTCCAGCACGATGGGGCTGGCGCCCGGACTCGTCAGAGCATCCAGCATGCCCTGGGTGACGTCCAGGGGCTGCGGCACACCTGATTCATTGGTGAACGTGAAATGGATGCCGGACAGACCGGCCGGGGCGGAAAACAGAATGGTCCCTCCCACGCCTGGGTCGCCGCTGGACAGGGTCTGCGTTTCGACCAGATTGATGGTGCCGGGCAGGTTGACCGGCGGCAGCGGGCCGCCCTCGCCGTCCCCGCCGGGATGCGTATTTTCATCGGGGATCGTCAGGGTGGGCGCCGCTGGCACAGGCGCTTCAGGCGCAGTGCTTGCGGCAAGGTCGGGCGCCCCGCCCAAGAGGACGAATTCCGGGGTTTCCAGCCCTTGGCGCGGGTAGGACAGATCCAGAGGTGTGACGGTTTCCGTGATGGCAGCCAGCCGAGTGAAACTGGAACCGCCGCCCTCGCCCCCCGTCAGCACCGCCGCCGTCGGATCCAGAACACCGAATGGGTCCTGCCCGGCATCCAGCGCCGCCAGGACCTGGTCGGCGATGCCGTCGGTCGGCGGCGTTACGGCGTGATCGACTGCCAGGGGCTGGGCCTGAGCGAGGTCATCTGATACCAGGATGTCGGTGTTCTGACCGACGATCACTGGCGGCACACCGGTCGCCTGCAGGGTGACACTGGCGCCTTCATCCGTCAGGATGTGCGCATCGGCGGGCACGCGCATGCCCTGGTGCAGCGCAATGAGCTCGCCATCGGCAGTGCGCATCCAGGCTCTGCCTGTGATTTGGGTGATCAGGACGGTATCAGCAGCCATGATGGTTCTCCCGAGAGGCTCCGAGCCGATCGTGAGAACACAAGACGCGTTCGCGCGTCAGCTACGAGACCATCCTAGAGAGGCCCAGCCTGGACACCATATTGGCGGAAACGACAATACGAACAGGCTCCTGTTTAGGTAGAAACCCTGAAATCGTAACGGGCCACCTACGGCAACAGTTTGATTTGCAAAACAAAGGTACAAGTTTTAAAAATGGCAAAAAATCGTTTTGAACCGTTTTTTGCGGCTGGGGGCCAGTACCAGGCCACTGTGACCCTTTCATCCGTCTTCAGGTCACACATCCACCCCGCGCGGGGCATGCTGGTCGATTCCATGCACCCGCAGCGCCAGCATCAGGCGATCGGTGACGCCCATTTTTTCAAAAATGGCGGAAATATGGGCCCGCACCGTGCGTTCGGTGATGCCCAGGCTGTCGGCGATGGATTGATTTGAATGGCCCTGGGCCACGTAGCGGGCGACGTCGCGTTCGCGCACGGTCAGGTCTCGCGCCCAATCCTGATCGGGTTCGGGCACAGCCTGGCCGATCTGGCTGAGCATCCGGGTCAGCATGCTTTTACCGACCCAGATCTCGCCCCCCATGACGTGCCGCAGGACCCGGTCCAGGCCCTGAACCGGCATATAGGCATGCACATAGCCGACGGCGCCGGCCACCAGGGCGCGCTGGCCTTCGGGGTCGCCAGGATGGGTGCTTGCCACCACGATCTGCAGGCCGGCGGGGATGGGCGGGACCGATGCATCAGCGGTAGGCAGCAGACGAGCGTCCATGACGACCAGCACGCCCCGCCGGCCCCAGGGGGCCAGATCGGCCAGCCGGGTGCCGTGGGCCGGCGCCCAGCCCACGTCCGTCAGGCCGGACCAATGCCGGTAGAGCGACGCGTCCGCAGTGAGCAACAGGACCGGTAACGTCATGATCATTCCCCCTCAACGTTCGCGGAACGCGTTGGAATGCGCTCGCAAAACGGGTTTCAGCAGATACTGCATCAAGGTACGTTTGCCCGTCAGGATATGAACTTCGGCCATCATCCCAGGGATGATGGGCCGTTCGTCGCTGCCGACGTAGGATTTATCCGTGCGGACCTTGACCAGATAATAGGAATTGCCTTTTTCGTCGGTGATGGAATCCGCGCCGATTTCCTCCACGCGACCCTGCAGGCCGCCATAGATGGAAAAATCATAGGCCGTGAATTTGACCTCGGCTGTCTGGCTGGGATACAGAAAACCGATATCACGCGGATTGACTTTGACTTCCAGCAGCAGGGAGTCGTCGGACGGCACGATTTCCATGATGTCCTTGCCCGGTTGAACGACACCGCCAATGGTGTTGGCCGTCAGGGTCTTGACCGTGCCGTTGACGGGCGATCGGATGTTGGACGAGGTGACGCGATCCGCCAGGGCGATCTGGCTTTCCAGCAGGGTGGATAATTTTGCCCTGGTATCGGACAGTTCCGTGCGCGCCTGATTGCGGAAAGTGACCTCGGTTTCATTGAGCTTGGCCTCGGCTTCCTGGATGCCGGCCTGGATCTTGTCGATCTGGGCGGCAGCGGATTTCTGGTCTCCGCAGAATTTCGCCACGTCGCGCTGCAGGCGCAGCAGATCCACTTGGGATACGGCGCCACTGGCCAGCAGCGGTTTGGTCATGGAATATTCACGCGACGACAGGCTGCAGGCCGTGGCGGCTTGATCGCGGTTGGCGATGGTAGAGCGCAATTCCTGCTGACGTTGATTCAGTTGTTCCTTGGCGACTTCCAGATTGGCGCTCAGTTCGCGAGTGCGCGCCTGCCAGACGTTGCGTTCCTGTTCCGCCAACTGCGGGACTTGCTCGACGACGTCGGGCGGCGCCTGAAAGGGGCTGTCGTTGGCGATGGCTTCCAGACGCGCGACCTTGGCCTTCAGGGCCAGGGACTCGGCCCGGTTCTCGCCCAGCGACGAGGAGTACCGCGTCGGGTCGATGCGCAGCAGCACCTGGTCCTTGATGACTTTGTCGCCCGGACGCACCAGGATTTCCTGCACCACCCCGCCATCCAGGCTTTGCACGACCTGCACCTGGCGGGACGGCACGACTTTGCCCTCGCCGCGCACGACTTCGTCGATTTCCGCAGTGGAGGCCCAAAACAGCAGAACAGCCAGTGTCAGCAGAGACACCCAGATCAGCAGACGCGACCCCCGGGTGCGCTGCTGGCTGAGCGCCCAGTTGGCGTCCCCGATCATGTCCCGGTCGCCTCCCCGCTGTTCAGAAGCGAAGGGGACGCGCAAGCGATCAAACCAATGGCGCAAGAATTCCATGATGATCAGCTCCTGCGGGCGCCGCCGATACGGCCCTGGCGCAAGGCTTCGACCACCTGCGCCTTGGGGCCATCGGCCACGATGCGCCCATGATCCACGACCATCAATCTGTCCACCAGATCCAGCAAAGAAGTACGGTGCGTGACCAGAATCATGGTCTTGCCCTGGCTGGCGGCTTTGAGGCGGGCCTTCAACTGGGATTCGCTCTGGTGATCCATATTGCTGCTGGGCTCGTCCAGCAGCAGGATCTGGGGATCATTGACCAGGGCGCGGGCGATGGCGATAGACTGGCGCTGTCCGCCGGACAGTGAATCGCCGCGTTCACCCACGATCATGTTGTAGCCTTCCGGATGGCTGGCGGCGAATTCGTCCACACCTGCCAGTTGGGCCGCCCGCAATACGTCTTCGTCGGTGGCAAACGGCGATGCGATGGTCAGATTGTGTCTGAGAGTGCCGTAGAACAGCACCGGGTCCTGGGGCACATAGCCGATCGTGCGGCGCACATCAGCGGGGTCGATCTGGTTCAGATCGACGCCATCGATCAGGATCGCCCCCTGCAACGGCGCATACAGTTTCAGAATCAGTTTTTCCAGGGTGGTCTTACCCGACCCGATACGCCCGATGATGCCGATCTTTTCCCCTGGCTGAACGCGGAAGCTGACATTGTCCAGCACCGCCGCCTGAGTATTGGGATAGGCGAACGTCACCCCCTGGAATTCGATGCCGCCCCGCAGTTGCGTGCGCGGCATGAAGGCATGACCTGCGGGCCGTTCGACCGGCATGGCCATATAGTTATCGATGGATTTCAGGGATGCCTTGGCGTTGTGATATTGCATCATCAGGCCCACAACCTGCCCCAGCGGGGCCAGACAGCGCCCGGAAATCATGGACGCAGCGATGATGCCGCCCATGGTCATGCCGTCTTTGACCAGATAGACGCCGATCACCACCACGCTGATATTGACCAACTGCTGGCAGGTCTGCACGAAACTGACCGTGACCGACGAGGTCAGTTTGATATGCGCCCCCAATTCGGCCAGCCAGCGGGTGGATTCTTCCCACATGCGCTGCGAATGGCTCTGGGCGTTCAGGGCCTTGACGGTTTCCATGCCGTTCAGGGCCTCGATCAGGCCGGCGTTGCGCTGCGCCCCGGCCTGAAAGGATTCCAGGGTCATTTTTTCGACCCGTGCCAGGGAAAACAAGGACACGATCAGGATGATCACGATGGCCACGATGGGGGGCGCCACCATCCAGGGCGAGATCCAGGCCAGCACCACCAGGAACAGGATGACGAAGGGCAGATCCACCAGGGTGGTCAGACTGGCGGACGCGATGAAATCTCGCACGGATTCGAAAGACCGCAGGTTCGACGCAAAGGAGCCGACCGACACAGGACGGCTTTCCATGCGCAGATCCAGCACCTGTTCCATGATCCGCGACGACAATTCGACATCGACGCGTTTGCTGGCGATGTCGACCACATAGGCGCGAATGCCGGTCAGCACCAGATTGAACACCATGGCCAGCGCGATACCGATGGTCAGCGCCCACAGGGTCTCGACCGCGCTATTGGGAATCACGCGGTCATAAATGTTCATGGTGTACAGCGGCATGACCAAAGCGAAGATATTGATCAGCACGGCGGCGGCGATGGCATCGCGGTACAGCTTCCAGTTGCCCAGCATGGCAGCCCAGAACCAGTGGCCGCTGCGCGCCCGCATATGGGCGTCCTGGGTACGGTCCTCGGTGCGGTAGGCTGGCCGCACGATGGCGGCCAGCCCGGCGTATTCCAGTTCCAGGTCGGTCTTGTGAACCTCGACGGGTTCGGGGGATTCGGGATACTGCACCAGATACTGATCAGCGCGTTCGCGGATCAGTACACAGGTGCGCTGATTCTTCAGGAACAGGATGGCGGGGAACACACTGCGCGACCAACCGCCCAGCGCGCGACGCACGATGCGCGAGCTGCACTGCGCCCTGGTCGCCGCCCGCGCCAGCAAGGACGGCGTCAGGCACTGATCGACCAGCGGCAGGCCGGACGACAGCTGCTGCGCCGTGCAAGGACGGCCCAGCAGCTGGGTCACCAGCACCAGGCTGCTCAGCAGCGGGTCATCATGCAGCTGGTGCGGCGTCGCGCCCGGCTGCTCATGCGCCGATTCGGACCGCACGCTATCGGGTTGCGCCGGTTTTTCGCTGGATGCGGGCGCAGCAGGGTGATCGGATGGCAAAGGGTCAGGGCGCGCAGCCATGGCAGCATCAGAAGGTGTCGTCATCGTCGGGAATCAGATCCAGCGCGTCATGCAAACGCTGACGGGCGCTCTTGCGCTGGTTCAGTTTTTCGAGCGCTTGTGGCGGCAGATCCGTCAGGCGCAAAGAGCCGTTGTTTATCAAGGCGTCGATCAGGTCCTCCAGGACCCGGATGAAGCCGGAATCCAGATCGGATAAATCCTGTTTGATGCGGTCGCGATCGGAAGCCATCAGCATGTTCCTTGGCACAGAAAGACTGGCAAGCTGTCGTCAGACAGTATGCCAATCTTTGCAGTGGATGCGGGCCGTCGAGGCCCGCTGTGAAAGCCCCGTTTAATTCCAACCGGATGCGCCTTGCGCACCTGGTTGACCTGCCGGAGTCAGGACCGGCGGCTTCATATTGCCCTGGTAGTTGACCTGGACAGGCTGAAGCTTGGAGGTATCCGGCAGGGGAGTCAGGCAGGCCGTGAGGATTTCGTCGGGGAATTCCAGTTTGGCGGCCTCGTCAGGCTGTTCCTGGTAGGGATCGGCCAGGCTCAGGGCGGGCAACAGGCGATGCGACAGGCTGAGCCATTGGAATTCCGCGACCCGCAGATCGAAGACGCCATTGGTCAGCGCCTGGCGGGCATCGAACAATTCGCTTTCGGTATCGAGCAAGTCCAGCAAAGTGCGCTGACCGATCTTGAACTGCTGCAGATAGGCCACACGGACCTGGGAAATGTCCCGCTCGTGCGCCTGCAGGAAGGGCATCTGCTGACGCAGACGAACGACGTTATTCCAGGCAATCGCGAGTTCCTGCTGCACATTGCGGCAGGTGTAGTCGCGCACGTCGCGAGCGGCATAGGTCTGGGCCGCCGTCTGGCGCACGCGGGCGCTATCGGCGCCGCCACGGAACAGATTGAAGGACGCCATCAACTGGACGTTGGAGCTTTGCACCGACTGGTCATTGATGTAGGGCGGATCGGAGCGGTCACGCCCGGTCGCGGCCCGCAGTTCCAGCGTGGGCGAGAAACGCCCCTGAGCGGATGCCTTGCCGCGCTCCGCCGCCTGCACCAGCGCCTGTTTGGCCAAAACGGTGGGGTTCACGCGCACGGATTGCGTGAAATCTTTCGGGTCCTGGGGCAGGTCTTTGTCGACATCGGGAGCTGCCGCCATCATGTCCGCAGGCACCTTGCCCACGATCCGTTGATAGCGCTGAGTGACGTCATTCAGATTACCGGTGGCCGTCATCAGATTGGTCTGAGCCAGCGCCACCCGCGCCTGCGCCTGGACTTCGTCTACGCCGCGCCCCACGCCGGAATCACTGCGTTCGGCGATCTGCTTGAGGATATCGGTGTGCAGCTTGTAGTTTTGTTCAGCCAAACGCACCTGTTCGCGGTAGCGCTGCACGTCCAGGTACGCCTGGGAGGCCTGCCGGGCCAGGTCATCCACCGTCGCCTTCAGCGTGTAATAGTCGGCCAGCTTTTCAAAGCCCAGCTGGCGCACGTCATTGATCGTCGAAAAACCATCGAACAGCAACTGACGCAGCGACAGGCTGTAACCCGAACGCGACCAGTCGGTCGAACCGCTATTGCTGCTGCTACCGCGCCATTCGCGACCCGTCCAGCCTTGCAAATTGACCTCGGGCAACAAGCGACCGCGCCCGACCTTCTGGCCTTCCAGGCCAGACTGGAAATTCTGGAACTGAGCGCCGACTTCGGGGTTGTTGAGCACAGCCGATTCCACTGCCTGCGACAATGTGGTGTTTTCGGCAAGCGCCATCGTGGAAAACGACAGCGCAATAGCGGCGCCTAGGACAGTGAGGGTAGTTTTATGGTTTTTCATGTGTAAATTCTCCTCTGAGACGCCAACCTGAATCGCATGGGAGCGTTTTGATCGCGTCCGGACGAACAATACGATTTGTATCGCCAGAAAAAACAGAATCAACTACACACGAACACGACGGAATGTGAGTCCTGAACGGCAAAAATCGAGAGAGCCATGCGTGCCCGGTGTAATACTGAAGCGGTCAAAAGACCACAACAACACCAGTGTCATCAAAACATCGGGAGCACCTGGGCGAGCGCCCATTGGCAAGTCGGAGCCACCGGCTTCCGGCCAGTGTTCTTGAAGCATGAACTTGCGTCTTATCTTTGAGTTATGTGTTGCAAATACCGTTGCATTGTACAAACTAGACATGCTTGTGACCAGTATTGACACCGATCAAAAACAAATAAATGAGGTTAACAATTGTTAAAACCTGGTTGACTACTGCGCAGGCAGCGCCACGCTGGCCAGAACCTGCAATGGTCCAGTATGACGAATAGCATCTATTTGCGCCACATTTCGTACATAAATAGTGCCGCCAAAAGACAAGGCATTGACCGACACCCCCTGGAAGTGTTCCTGGCTGCGCGGCAGCACCAACATCCAGTCATCCCCCACCAGCATGTTACAAGGCGGCAACAATCCGGCAGTGTCTACTTGCAAATCCAAGGCGGCGCATGCTTGACTAAACGCCCTCAACATGCTGTCGGCAGAGGCCCGCACATCCGCCCCCCGTCCTGCCGCAACGCGCACGAAACGATGTGCCAACGGCAGCGCCGGATGACGGGTCATCGTCCCCGGCGCCAGATCATCCGACATGCCCGCCCCCAGCGCCTGCAAGGATGCATTCTGGTCTGACGGGGGGATCCACTGCACGTGTTTATGCCGCTGGCTGGCGCCGGCGGCGGCGCCGCCGTTGTAGAAACCCAGGCCGCCTTCGGCGGACAGCACCGTCGCCAACGCTTGAAAATCAATGGCCTCCAGCGGCGAACATTGTTCCGCAAATTCACGCCGTGCCAGCACCAGATGGTGCAGACAGACGGGGAATTTATTCAGGATGGCGACATGGTGGTCGCCCACCGGACCGACCAACAGGGCGGGATCAGGATTCAGGAAAGGATTGAAGCTCGGGTCACGCGGCCCGCCCGGCAGCGTCGTGGCGGCGGATGCGCTGCCTGCACCCTGAGAGCCCGGTTTGCTTGCCGCGTCCTTGGCGGCCAACGCCGCCACCCAGCGCACAATGAAAGACAGCCCCTGATCCTGCAACACGACCTGCTCGGCCTGGATGGGCTGCAAATCCCCTGAAGCGATGGCCGCGTCGGTGCGGATGCGAACGGTCTGCATGAAGGTCGATACCACGATCCTCTCCTGGTCTGCGGGCAGGAAAGCTCGTGTCCTGCGCCATGCCGCCCCGTCCAGCCCCCTGCCGGCGGGTTCTGCGCTGATTGTAGGGTATTCGCGCCAGGGCGCTTTCGGGATATGCTGACTGCTGTGACCGTCATTCGCCGCCAGAGATCCGTATGCTGCATCGCCCCGTCTTTTTGATCGCCCTGACCGCGACCGCCAGCCTGCTGCTGGCCGGCTGCGCCAATATCAGCAAAACGCCGCCAGGCACGCCTCTAGCCCAGGTGACGGCGCAATTTGGCGCACCGACCCTGCAATGCACGGACCGCCAAGGACAAGCCCGCGCAATCTGGTCCCAGCAACCGTTCGGGCAATACGCCTGGGCGGCCAGCGTGGATCCCCAAGGCAAGGTCGGGCCGGTCCAGCCCATCCTGACGGATGAGCATTTCCAGGTGCTGAAACAAGGCGTCTGGACGGCAGATCAGGTGCGCTGCGAGTTCGGCCCGCCCGCTGTGATCGATTCAGCCGGCCTGCCCAATGTTCGCCAGGTTGTCTGGAGCTACCGCTACAAACAGGATCACGTCTGGAATTCGCTGATGTACGTCTTCATGGGCCGCGACGGCGATCAGGTGACGAAATTTCACCCAGGACCCGACCCGATGTACGAACACGACAACATGGTTCCCTGGTTTTGACGACAAGCCGGGGGCTTCCACCGACCCTTGTCAGCTATCGTGCGCAGAAAAAATAAAGCCCCGAACAATCTCGGGGCTTTATCAATGCTGGCGGAGACGGAGGGATTCGAACCCTCGATGCGGGTATAAGCCGCATGCTCCCTTAGCAGGGGAGTACCTTCAACCACTCGGCCACGTCTCCAGCAAGACCGGCATTCTAGCATAGGAATCCGTCAGGCTTCAGCCTCGACCTTGACCGGTTCCTGGTCCAGTTCGAAGGCCTTGTGCAAAGCGCGCACGGCCAGTTCCATGTATTTATCGTTGATCAGCACGGACGTCTTGATTTCAGACGTGCTGATCATCTGGATGTTGATGCCTTCTTCGGCCAGGGTGCGGAACATCAAGCTGGCCACACCGACATGGCTGCGCATGCCGATACCGACGATGGACACTTTCGCGACTTTGTCGTCGGACACCACGTCGCCCGCGCCGACGGTCGGGCCGACCTGGTTGGCCAGCAGGTCCAGGGTGCGCGCAAAGTCGTTGCGGTTCACCGTGAAGGAAAAGTCGGTCATGCCCTGCTGCGAGATGTTTTGCAGGATCATGTCGACGTCGATATTGGCAGCCGCCACCGGCCCCAGGATCGAATAGGCCACGCCCGGAGTGTCGGGGACATTGCGCAGGGTGACTTTGGCTTCGTCGCGGCTGAAGGCGATGCCGGAGACAACGGCGGATTCCATTTTGTGATCTTCCTCGAAAGTAATGAGCGTGCCCGAATGCATTTCCACCTCGACCGGAATCAGGGGATCGGTCAGAGACGACAGTACGCGCAGGGGCACCTGATATTTGCCGGCGAATTCCACGGAACGGATCTGCAGGACTTTAGACCCCAACGAGGCCATTTCCAGCATTTCCTCGAAGGAAATCACGTTCATGCGGCGGGCTTCCGGCACCACGCGCGGATCGGTGGTGTAGACGCCGTCGACGTCCGTGAAAATCAAACATTCATCGGCCTTCATGGCAGCGGCCACCGCCACGGCGGACGTGTCCGAACCGCCCCGCCCCAGCGTGGTGATGTGACCGTCATCGTCAATGCCCTGAAAGCCGGTGATGATGACCACCCGTCCGGCATCCAGATCGGCCCGCACCCTGGCGTCATCAATCGATTTGATGCGCGCCTTGGTGTAGGAACTGTCGGTGCGCACCGGCACCTGCCAGCCGGCGTAGCTGCGGGCAGCCACCCCCTGGCGCATCAAGGCGATGGCCAACAAGGCGCTGCTGGCCTGTTCGCCGGTCGCGGCCAGCATGTCCAATTCGCGCAGATCGGGCTGGGGAGAAATTTCCTTTGCCAGACCCAACAAGCGGTTGGTTTCCCCCGACATGGCCGAGGGCACGACCACGACCTGATGACCAGCGGCATGCCATTTGGCCACGCGCCGGGCGACGTTCTGAATGCGTTCGACGGAACCCATGGAGGTGCCGCCGTATTTCTGGACGATGAGCATGATGGATAGGCAGTGAAACGCTGCGAGAAACAAACCCCCGCAGGCAGGAAAACAAGCTGATTATTCTAACTGGGTTTTACGGATGTTTCCGTCAGGCAGGTCCGATACCAGCCGAACACGGCCTTTTTGCACCACGATCCAGTGTTTTTCGTGGCGCAGGCGCACTTGGCGGTCATGTCCCAGCGCATGGACCTCGCGCAATTGTTTCAGCCAGGCTTGCAAACGCGCCTCGGTCGGCATGCGCAGACCCTGTTCCCGCAACCAGAATCGCAGGGCCGGCGCCTGCCGCACGGCGGGCAGTTCCCTCCAGGCCGCCAGGGAAAAACTGGCGTCATCCCCAAAAAGGCCCAGCGTCAGCCAGTCCTGACGGGCGGCATCCTGCGCCCATAGGTCCAAATCCTGCGCCTGATGGGCATGCCGGGTCAAGGCCTGACGCCAGGCCGGCCAGTGCGCATCCAGCACAGGGGCCAAATCCTGACGCAGGGCGGCCCGCTTGTAGCGCGCATCCAGATTGCTGGGATCCTGCACCGCATGCCAGCCGCTCAAGGCCGCAAACCGGTCGGCAGCCTGCAAGATCCGATCCCTGGGCTGATCCAGCCAAGGCCGGCAATACGTCCGCCCCTGACGCTGCATCACTGGGGACATGGCGGCCAGACCCAATGGCCCGGCGCCGCGCAACAGCCGCAGCAAGACGGTTTCCGCCTGATCGTCCTGATGATGCGCCAGCAACACGCACCCCACGCCGGCATGATCCGCCAGCTCGTCCAGAGCGGCATAGCGCGCAGAACGGGCTGCCGCTTCCATGCCATCACCCTGGATGGCGACCTGCACACGCCGGCTATGACAGGACGCGCCCAGCAGGCCGGCCAGGCGATGCGCCTGCAACAGCCAGCCGTCCGCCGCCAGCTGCAGACCATGATGAATATGAAAGCAATGCAGGGGCTTGCCCGTACCGGCTACGACAACGGCGGCATGCAAGGCCAGCATGGCGGAATCCGCCCCGGCGCTCAGCGCCACCCCGATCCCGGCGTCGGCAGGCAGATCGCCCCATGCCCGACGCAGGGCGGACAACAGGCGATCATCGCAAGCGGCGCGCCACTGCCCGGCAGGATCAGCATTCATGGCGTGTCCCAGGGGATCGGGGCGCGAGCGGCGCGCGAATGCAATGCAGCATCACCGCATCAGGCCGGAAACCGGTCAGCGCGCTTCCTGGAAGCGCCCGTAGGCCTGGATGCGTTCCAGGCGACGGCGCAGCAGTTCTTCCGTATCCAGACCGGATAGCTCGCGTAGCGCATCGGCCAGGGCGCGATGCAATTGGCGGGCCATGGTGTCCGGGTCGCGATGGGCGCCGCCGACCGGTTCGTTGACCACGCGGTCGATCAAACCCAGGTCCTTCAGGCGCGGCGCCGTGATGGCCAGGGCTTCTGCAGCGGTGGCCGCCTTGTCGGCGCTACGCCACAGAATGGAGGCGCAGCCTTCGGGGGAGATCACCGCATAGGTGGCGTACTGCAACATCATGACGGTATCGCCCACGGCAATCGCCAGCGCGCCGCCCGACCCGCCCTCGCCGATGATGGTGACGATGATGGGCACTTTCAAACCCGCCATGGCGAACAGATTGTGGCCGATGGCTTCGGACTGGCCGCGCTCTTCGGCGCCCACGCCCGGATAGGCGCCCGGCGTGTCGACAAAGGTAAAGACAGGCAGGCGGAATTTCTCGGCCAGACGCATCAGACGCAGGGCCTTGCGATAGCCTTCGGGCAGCGGCATGCCGAAATTGCGCATGGCGCGCTCTTTGGTGTCGCGGCCTTTCTGGTGGCCGATCACCATGCAAGGCGTGCCGTTGAACCGCGCCAGCCCGCCGATGATGGACTGATCATCCGCGTACATGCGGTCGCCATGCAGTTCGTGGAAATCGGTGAACAGGGCCTGCACATAATCCATCGTGTAAGGCCGCTGCGGATGGCGGGCCACCAGCGCGGTCTGCCACGGGGTCAGCTTGGCATAGATGCTTTTGGCCAGCGACTGACTTTTCTGCTGCAGACGCCCGACTTCTTCGGAGATATCCACTGCGGAGTCCGTCTGCACGTAGCGCAGTTCTTCGATTTTCTGCTCTAGTTCGGCCAGGGGCTGTTCGAATTCAAGAAAGGTATTTCGCATGGGAACGGGATTTCCAGAATGGAAAAATCAATATTCGACGGCAGCGGCATCCATGCTGCGCCATAAGTGCCAGCTGGCGACTGTGCGCCACGGCGCCCAGGCCTGCGCGACTTCGCGGGCCTCGAAACGCGACACAGGTTCGCCGCTGAAGTAATGATGAGAAATGGCCTTGAGCAAGGCCGTGTCGTCCAAGGGCAGCACATCGGGGCGGCCCAGGAAGAAAATCAAGAACATTTCTGCCGACCAGCGCCCCACCCCGCGGATGTCGCATAGCTGCGTCATGACCGCAGCGTCATCCTGCGCCTGCCACCAGTCCGGGTCCAGGCGATCGCCCTGTTTGAAGTACTGGGCGGCATCACGGACGTACTGGGCTTTGCGCAAAGACAGGCCCATCGCCCGCAGATCGGATTCGGAATGCGCCAGAATGCAGTCCGGATTCAGGTCCTGGCCGCAAGCCTGCGCCAGTTGATGCCATAGTTTGCGCCCCAGCGCGAGAGAAACCTGCTGACCCACGATGATCCGGATCAGGGTCTCATACGGGCCCTGGTGCGCCTGAATGCATTCTTGGCGGTACAGCGGAATCAATTTGCGCAAGATGCGGTCGCGCTGCATGAGATCCTGGCAGGCTTGCGTCCAGTAGACGGGGCGCTGAATCCGGGATTCGGGATAAGACATATCCATGTTATACCCGCCGCCATTGCGTTGCGCCGCCCGCCGCATCGGCGAGTTCCACACCCTGCGCGCGCAAATCGGCACGAATCTGATCGGCAAGCGCAAAGTCGCGCGCGGCCTTGGCCTGGGCGCGCTGGGTAATCAGGGCCTCGATGGCCTGCGCCGACAACTGGGCCGCCTGCGCCGCCCCGGCCAGAAACCGGGTGGACGATTGCAGATAGGTCTGCGGATCAGCCTGCAGCAGGCCCAACACGCCACCCAGCGCGCGCAACAGGCCGCTGGCCTGGGCATCGGCATCGCGATTGGCCTGATTGGCCAGGTCGAACAGCACCGCCACAGCGCCCGCCGTATTGAAATCATCATCCATGGCCTGGCGAAAGGCCTGCGCCTGGGGCGATTGCCAATCGATCGTCACAGACGCCGGCGGCACATTGGCCAGCGCCTGGTACAGGCGGTCCAGCGCATGCTGGGCATCCTGCAGATTGTCGGGCGTGTAGTTCTGCACGCTGCGGTAGTGGCTGCGCACCAGGAAAAACCGCAGCATTTCCGATTCGCGGGGATTGGCCGTGTAGTTGGCGGCATCATCGGCCACCGCGTTGCCCACCGTATCGCGGATGCGACGGAAATTGCCCAGAGATTTGGACATCTTGTCGTCATCGACCATCATCGGCCCGCAGTGCATCCAGGTGGTCGCCAGCGTGCCGCCGAAAGCGCCCTCGCTTTGGGCGATTTCGTTTTCGTGGTGGGGAAATTTCAGATCTGGTCCGCCACCGTGGATATCGAGCGGCATGCCCAGCAGGCTGCGGCTCATGGCCGAACATTCGATGTGCCAGCCCGGACGCCCCGGCCCATAGGGAGAATCCCAGCGGGTGTCGGCAGGCTCATCGGGCTTGGCCGATTTCCACAGCACGAAATCCAGCGGGTCCTGTTTGCCGGCGGACACGGCAATCCGTTCGCCCGCCCGCAGATCATCCAACGATTTGCCGGATAATTTGCCGTAGCCGGGAAATTTGCGCACGGAAAAATTGACGTCGCCATCGCCGCCCTGATAGGCCAAGCCTTTTTCCTGCAGCACGCCGATGATGTCGAGCATGCCGGCCACGTGTTCAGTGGCGCGGGGTTCGTCATCCGGGGCCTGCACATTCAGCGCGCGTTCGTCGGCGTGCATGGCGGCGATGAAGAATTCGGTCAGCGTGCTGATCGGCACCCCGCGCTCGACGGCGCGGCGGATGATCTTGTCGTCGATGTCGGTGATGTTGCGCACGTAGCGCACCTGATAGCCGGACGCGCGCAGCCAGCGCTGCACCACGTCGAAGCTGACCAGCATGCGTGCATGGCCCAGGTGACAAAAATCATAGACCGTCATGCCGCAGACATACATCCGCACCACCCCGGATTCCGCTGTCTTGAACGGGGTTTTCTGGCGCGAAAGGGTGTTATAAATGTGCAGCATAGTGGTCTGATAAGGGTCAAGCCACCCCGGCGCGCCAGGCTCGCTGGCGACGCGATGGGATGTAAAATGAGCTGCTAAGTATACCGTCCCCTGGCCTCATCTCTGAAACCCCTCTCATTAGGCGCTACGTGTTGTGATCCGTTTTTTTCTAATTCTCGTGACTGTGTGCGCCGGCCTGACTGCGGGGCCGGCTCATGGCGCATCCCCTGATACTAACGCGTCCGCGACGACGATCCAAGACCTGACCTTCGATCCGGCCACCGGGGAATTCACCCAGGCGGAAACGCCCGACGGCGGCTGGCAAGCCTTTGCCGACCTGCTGCAGAAAGTCACCCCATCGGTCAATACCGGGATTCCCCTGACGCCCTCGCAGGTGACGACGCACATCGCCGCCCTGATCGACGGCGGTCACGCCCAGGACGCGCTGGACCTGATCCAAAAGCGCGAATCCGCGCGCGCCGCCGATGCCCCCATCGGCGCGGACGTCCAGCTGGAATACCAAAAAGCCCGCGCCCTGGCGGCACTGGGCCGGCATGACCAGGCCCAGAGCCTGTGGCGTTCCATGACTGAAAACTACCCCGAACTGCCCGAACCCTGGAATGCCCTGGCTATCGAACACGTCCGCCAGGGCCAGTTGCAGCTGGCCCTCAATGCCCTGAACATGGCCCTGGCATCGGACCCGTCATTCGCCCCCGCCCTGGAAAACCGGGGCCACGTGCAGATGGCGCTCGCCCAGGAATCCTTTGCCAAGGCGCGTGCCGCACAAGGCCAGCCTTCCGCCGCGCCGGCACCGGCGTCCAACTGACTTCTTCATTTCCGCGTACCATTTCATGTCCCATCCATTGTCATTTCCACGCATCCTGACCGGGATGCGCGTCCTCAGCCTGGGCTGCGCCCTGATCCTGGCCCCTGGCCTGTCTAGCGCCCAGACCAACCCTACCCCCTCTACCCAAGGCACATCCATGAGCACAAATCCGCACGTCAAGCTGCACACCAACAAGGGCGACATGCTGATCGAGCTGGACGCCGAAAAGGCTCCCAAAACGGTCGAAAACTTCCTGCGCTATGTCCAGGAAGGCTTCTACAACGGCACGGTTTTTCACCGCGTCATCAACAACTTCATGATTCAAGGCGGCGGCTTTGAAGCCGGCATGAAACAGAAGCAAACTCATGCCCCCGTCGAAAACGAAGCCAACAACGGCCTGAAGAACGATCGCTACACGCTGGCCATGGCCCGCACGTCCGACCCGCATTCGGCCACCGCGCAGTTCTTCATCAACGTGTCGGACAACGACTTCCTGAACTTCACCGCCCCCACGTCCAACGGCTGGGGCTACGCTGTCTTTGGCCGCGTCATCGAAGGGACCGAAGTCGTCGACGAGATCAAAAAGGTCAAGACCGGCAGCAAAGGCTTTCACCAGGACGTCCCCGTCGAGGACGTGATCATCGAAAGCGCGACGCTGGTTGAATAAGGCGGCGCTGCCTGGCGATCTCTGGATCGCCTCGGACATCCACCTGGGCGCAGCCGTTCCCCAGACGGCTCGCGCCTTTTATGATTTTCTGGCGCAAGCCCGCACCCAGGCGCAAGCCCTGATCCTGTGCGGGGATATTTTCGATGCCTGGATCGGCGACGATCACGCCCTGCGCCAGCCACCCGCCTGGCTGGATACCGCGTTGCGCGAACTGCGCCTGACCGCGCACACCATCCCCGTCTGGCTGGTCCAGGGCAATCGCGATTTCCTGATGGGCGATGCCTTGGCGCAATCGCTGGGTGCGCGCCTGATCGCAGCCCCTGTCCTGCTGAACACAGATGCCGGCCCCATTCTGCTGGCGCACGGCGATGAGTATTGCACGGACGACCTGACCTACCAACGCTTCCGGCGCATCGTGCGCACCCCCTGGATTCAGTCCGTCTTTCTGGCTCTGCCGCTACCGCTGCGGCGCGGCATCGCCGACTGGGCGCGATCCCGCAGCCGTCAGGCCCAGCAGGGCAAGCCGCAGCGGATCATGGACGTCAATGCCGACGCGATCACGCAGGCGCTGCGAACGGCGGGCTGCGACGTGCTGATACACGGACACACGCACCGGCCTGCGGTGCATACGCTGGATATGGATGGCCGCCGCGCGCAGCGATACGTACTGCCCGATTGGGAATACGACCATGCCCAGCCGTCCCGTGGCGGCTGGATTTCGATTTCGGCGACTGACGGGGTGCGCCTGCACCCCTGGCCCGCTTCAGCCTAAGACCTCGACATCCGGTTCCGCGCCCGGCAAGGGCAAACGTTCGATCTGCACGGCGGCGATCCGGCGGCCTTCCAACGCGGCGACCGTGAAGCGAAACCCATCATAGTCATGCACCAGCTCGCACTGGTCGCCGACCTCGGGCAGACGCCCGAAACGGCTGAGCAGATAACCGGCGAGGGTGGAGTATTCCTCGTCATCACCCACCAGGCCGTCGGTGTGCAGGATCTGTTCCAGGTGATGCAGGTCGGCTGCGCCATCCACCCGCCAGCGGCCATGCCCCTGATCGATGATGTCCGGGGCCTCGTCCTCGTCGGGGAATTCGCCGGCGATGGCTTCGAAGATATCGATGGGCGTCACCACACCGACGATAGAGCCGAATTCATCGGCCACCAGCACCAGCAAGCCATGGGCGCGTTTGAGCGTTTCCATCAGCTGCAGGATCTGGATGGTCTCGTGCACGATGATCGGCTCGCGCAAGCGGGTTTCGCGGATATGGCCGTGTTCCAGCAAATCCAGCAGCAGTTCCTTGGCCCTGCCCACCCCCGCGACTTCGTCCAGCGTGCCCCGGCACACCGGGAAAAAGCTGTGGGGTTCCCGGATCAACTGTTCACGCAGTTCTTCGGGAGACGATTCCAGATTGATCCAGGAGACGTCCGTGCGCGGGGTCATGACCGAATGCACATTGCGGTCGCTGAGCGTGAGTACGCCGCTGACCATATTGCGTTCCTCGTCGACAAAGGCCTGCAACGGCTGGGTGGTGGCCTGATCGAATTCAGGTTCCGGGCCGACCAAGGGCTTGCGCCCCAACATCAGCAGCACCGTTTCAGCCGTGCGTTCGCGCAGGGGCCGCCGCATTTCCGCCCGGCGCACATTGCGCTTGGCCCACTGATTCAGGGCCTCGATCAGGACGGAGAACATGATGGCGGCATACAGATAGCCCTTGGGCACCGCGAATTTGAACCCGTCTGCGACCAGCGAAAAGCCGATGGTCAACAAGAAGCCCAGGCACAAGATGACGACGGTCTGATGCGCATTGACGAAGGCGGTGAGCGGCTTGGACGCCACCAGCATGATGCCCATGGCGATGATCACCGCCGCCATCATGATCGCCAGATGATCCACCATCCCGACGGCGGTGATCACGGAATCGATGGAGAACACCGCATCCAGAATGACGATCTGGGTGACGATCACCCCGAAACCGGCATGGATGCGCGACCCGGTGGCATGCTGCGTGCGCCCCTCGATGCGGTCATGCAGCTCGAAGGTGCCTTTGAAGAGCAGAAAAAACCCGCCGACGATCAGGATCAGATCGCGCCCGGAAAATCCCATGTCTCCCAGGTGAAACAAAGGAGTGGTCAGCTTGACCAGATGGGACATCAGGGTCAGCAGCAACAGCCGCATGATCAGCGCCAGGCTCAGGCCCAGGACCCTGGCCCGATCGCGTTCTTTGTGGGGAAGCTTGTCGACCAAAATGGCGATAAAGACCAGATTGTCGATGCCCAGGACGATTTCCAGGACTATCAGGGTGAACAAGCCCACCCAGGCTGCCGGATCCAGCAACCATTCCATCATGTTTCCTTATCAGGCCTGCAAGCGGGTCAACATCTGTGTGAAGATCTTGGGGGCAGCCGCCAGCACGTTGCCGGACGCCAGCCAGCCCTGTTCCCCCTGGAAATCCGCCACCAGACCGCCGGATTCCAGGATGAGCAGGTTGCCTGCAGCCATATCCCAGGGTTTCAGGCCGACGCCGCAAAAGCCGTCCAGCCGCCCGCTGGCGACCCAGGCCAGATCCAGCACCGTGGAACCCGTGCGCCGAGCGGCAGCGCAATCAGAGAGCAGCGGCATGTAAGGCGAGCCTGCCGGCAGCGCGGTGGATTGGGGGATGTGCGAGGCCAGCAAAGCCTCGTGGTAGCGCAGGCACGATGACACCCGCACCCGGCGATCATTCAGGAAAGCGCCGCTGCCGCGGCTGGCCGTAAACATTTCATTGCGCGACGGATCGTAGACCACCGCATGCACTGCCTGCCCATTGTGCAGCAGCGCGATGGACACCGCGTAGTGCTGAAAACCGTGGATGAAATTGGTGGTGCCGTCCAGGGGGTCGATCACCCAGCGGAATTCGGGTTCGGCGCCGCCAGCCCCGGCATGCGCGCCGGATTCCTCGCCCAGAAAACCATGTTCGGGATACGCTGTGCGTAAAATGTCGATAATGGATTCCTCGGCAGCGCGATCGACCTCGGTCACGTAGTCTTTGGGGCCTTTACGCGCTACGTTGAGGCGTTCGAGGTCCAGACTGGCGCGGTTGATGATGGCGCCTGCGCGGCGCGCCGCCTTGATGGCGGTGTTAAGCATCGGATGCATAGGTTTCCAAAGATCACAGGTAACAAGTACTCCATTTTAGATGACTCTACCAATTTCCTCCGATTCGGCGCTTCGCGAGCAGGATATCTTTGCGCGAACCTGCTTCATCATGGTCAGCCCCAGCCATCCTGGCAACGTCGGATCGGCGGCGCGGGCCATCAAGACGATGGGCTTTCACGACCTGCGCCTGGTCGCCCCGGGCGACCCCGACATCCTGCGCCACCCGGACGCTCAGGCGCTGGCCAGCGGCGCGGGCGACGTACTGGAACATGCCCGCATCCACGACAGCCTGGCCGAGGCCCTGGGTGCGACCACCCTGGCTTTTGCCCTGACCGCCAGGGCGCGGGCGCTAGGCCCCCCGCCCTGCGACATCCGCGAAGCCGCAACGCAGTCGGCTGCCGAACTGACACGCGCCGAATCCCGGATCGCGATCGTGGTGGGCACGGAACGATCCGGTCTGTCCAACGACGACATCATGCTGTGTCAGCAGGTTTGCCACATACCGGCCAATCCGGTCTATAGTTCCCTGAACGTGTCGCAGGCGCTGCAACTGGCAGCCTGGGAAATGCGCTACGCGCTGCTGCCGCTGACCCATCAGGCCCGCCTGCCCGAGACCCACGGGCGCCACGACGCCGGCGCGGATCTGGCCGGCAGCGACCGTGTCCAGGCCCTGCTGGATCATTTCGAACAGGCGCTGATCGCGATCGAATTCCTGGACCCGCAGCACCCCAAAAAATTGGCGCCGCGCATGCGCCAGATGTGGACACGCTCCCGCCTGAGCACCGACGAAGTGGACATGCTGCGCGGCCTGTGCACCGCCATGATCCGCACAGCCCGACTAGCCCACCCCCAGGATCCTGCCTGAATCATGATGTTTGAACAGCTACGCGAAGAACTCGCCTGCATCCACGAACGCGATCCGGCCGCCCGCAGCCGCTTCGAGATCCTGACCTGTTATCCCGGCCTGCATGCCATCCTGATCCACCGCGTGGCGCACGGCCTGTGGCGGCGCAATTGGTACTGGGCGGGGCGTTTCATCTCGCATCTGGGACGCATGCTGACGGGCATTGAAATCCACCCGGGCGCGGTGATCGGGCGGCGCGTGTTCATCGATCACGGCTTTGGCGTGGTGATCGGAGAAACCGCCGAAATCGGCGATGACTGCACGATCTACCAAGGCGTCACCCTGGGCGGCACCCGCCTGTACAAAGGCGAGAAACGCCACCCTACTCTGGAAACCGGCGTCGTGGTCGGCGCCGGCGCGCAAATCCTGGGCGGATTCACCGTCGGCGCCCACGCCCGTATCGGGTCCAACGCCGTGGTGATCAAGCCTGTCCCCGCCGGCGCGACCGCAGTGGGCAATCCGGCCCGCATCATCCTGCCCCAGGACCACAAAGCAGATGATGCCGCCGACGCAGAACCCGCATCAAGCCCGGCGGCCCCAGACGACCTGCCCTGCCAATCCGACTGGACCGCACGGCCTCTGCAGGAACTCCTGCAGCGCAGCCGGCCGGTCGACGACAGCAGCCCTGCCAAGGCCGATCCAGCGGACAACTTCGCCGCCTATGGCGTGGGCCGCACGGACGACGATCCCCTGGTCAAGGTGCTGCACGAACTGATCAATCACACCGCGCAGCAGGACAAACGTATTCACCGTCTGTGCCAGGCCATGGAAGACCTGGGCCAGCGGGTCGAAAACGGTCAGCGCCCGCTGGATGTAGAACGCCTGAACCGGATGGTGGATTAAGCCGCATCCGCTGTGGTGCGCACCTCGCGCAGCGGAATCGGGCTGCGCATGCCCGCATCCCGCAGCGCCTGCGGCGCCCGGCGCTGCAAATCGAACCGGACGTCCCAGTATTTGTCCGACAGCGTCCACACCCGGATATTCAGCATCACCGTGCTGTCCCGGTATTCCATCACCATGACTTCCGGCACGGGGTCCTTGAGCACATCCGCATGCTGATCCACCAGCCGCCGCAAGGTCGCCAGGGCGGATTCCAGATCATCGTCGTGGCGCACCCCCAGCATCACGTCCAAGCGGCGAGTCTGGTTGCGGCTGTAGTTGACGATGGGATTGCCCCAGACCAGGGAATTGGGCAGCAGCAGATGAATGCCATCGGCCTGGACCAGCCGCGTCATGAACAGACCGATCTCATCGACCGTGCCTGAGCCCTTGCCTTCCACCGAGACGAATTCGCCCGCCCGCACCGGGCGCAGCAGCAGCAACATGATGCCAGCAGCGAAATTCTGCAAAGTCCCCTGCAAGGCCAGGCCGATGGCCAGAGCGGAAGCGCCCAGCATCGCCACCAGGCTGGCCGTCTGCACGCCCAGGCGGGCCAGCACCGCCAGCAGCACGACCGTACGCACGGACCAGACGGTCACACTGCGCAGAATCGGGACGACGGTGAGATCAATGCGCGATGAATGATCGGCCAGGCGGCGCACCAGGCGGCCCAGCAAATTGGAGATCATCCAGCCGATGATCAGGATGAGCAGCGTGGCAGCCAGATGCACAGCGGCGTCTTGAAAGTCAGGCATGGATGCCCAGAAGGTTCGGAATTGTTCCATGATGTAGGCCGTTTTCTTATGGATGAGCGTCGGGGAATTTTACCGTGCCGGAGTTGTCCACGAGGACTGTGGACAAGCTCATGGATAAGCCCAGGGTTATCCATGAATCTTCTATCTGATCAAAGACTTGCATGCACCGCATAAAAATTGGCCAGTGTGATGCGTTTGAGCCGGCTGCCGCAGCAGCTCTAAGGGGGGGGCAAAGGAAGAGACGGTCGCCCAGACCTTGTCACTCAAACAAAATGGCTTCGATTCTGGCCAAGACTTCATCAACGATGAACTGCGGTACGGCTTCCTTGAGGTGCACTTTGCGGGCGCGCCAATCCAGCGACTTCAACTGATGACAGTGAACAGCACCCTGGGTATCCGTGCCCGCCCCAATCAACGTGACCACCGTGCCGTAGGTTCTGGCCGCTGCGGCAGCCCCCTGCGATATCGGGCAAATCATCGCCAACCCTTGCTGGTTGAAGACTTTGCCACTCAGCACAAGACCGAAGTGCGGCCCTTGCATCTCTCGGCCTGAGGATGGGTCGAAATCCAGATGCACGATATCGCCACGATTGGGCACGTACGCCATTAACCGTTCTCCAGCCCAACGGCAGGCATTTTCTCCCAGCCCTCGGCACGAGGCAGCCCTTCGGGCATTTCTGCCATCAAGTCGGCCAGCCTATAGTGCGGTCGGCTAGGTGCCTCGACAGTCATTTTCTTTCCCTGAAGATGAAGCTCAACCTGAGAACCGTCGATCAGGCTGTTCTGATCAACAAATACCTTGGGGACGGTCATTACAAGCGAGCCGCCCGCCTTGCGTAGAGTTTGAAGCATGGACGCCTCCTGTTTACGTTTACCCAAAACTCGATAAGTTCTATTTTAGTAGAACAGCAAGTTCTACTCAAGTAGGACAATTTTGACATTAGGAGGGATTGGTGTGACACAGGAGATGGCAGTTATAGTGTTAGGCAAACAAGCGAGTGGGGTGATGCCATGGTAATTGTCGTTTGAAGATGGACGATCGAACGGGATGGCACGGCATTCGCATCAACGCTCAATAGCGTATCTGCTTTATATGGACCGACAAGGGTCCTGAGAAAGTCGAAATCGTGGACTATCACTAACTCTGCTACTCCTATCAGCAAGCTTGGCATTTGAGCGTTCAAGGACGACACCATGATCAAAAACGGCATGCGGCCAGTACACCCCGGCGAGGTTTTGCGCGAGGACTACCTGAAACCCCTCCACATGAGTGCCAATGCCCTGGCGCGCCATCTTCTTGTACCCCTTCCCGCATCAATGACATCTTGCTCGAACGGCGCGGCATCACGGCTGATACGGCCTTGCGGCTCAGCCACTATTTCGGCGGTGATGCGCAGTCCTGGCTAAATCTTCAAACGGCGTTCGACCTGCGCACTGCTGAACTGAATCCTCAATTACAGACTGTGCTGGAAACGTTACAACCCATTGAATCTTTGCCCACATAGATAGCTTCCCATCACTTCTCCACCGTAAACCCCAACACCGAGTACCAGCGCCAGCCTGACTGGCTGGCACCCGGGTACGAGTGAACTTCAAAGCAAATTGCTCCAGGGACATCCCTTGGGCCTCGGCCTGCTCAATCATGTTTCGGCCCGGATCACGATCTCCCCAATGGCTCACACCACCGCCATTGATCACTGCATCAGGCACATCATGGCGCTGGCTCGTCTCTATCGAAACATACAGTTCCTTAAATTTCTGCTCTCCGTCTTCCACTCTAGCTGCTACCTATCCGTCTCGATTGATACGGCCCTTCGACGTGTCGACGCAAGCAGGACTCACCAGGATCGCACTGGCAATCACACTCAGGATGCGGTCAGCGCGCGGTGCGTGCGCTGGCTGTTCTCGAAGCCAGGCGAGTGCCGCAATCAGATCAAACTATTCCTCGCCATTCAGGTTGGCCCTTGCACGCGCGGCGCGCGGGCATATCCAGGGCAAGATCGTGCCCACCGTGAAGTAGGATGAGTTCAGCGCTCCAGACGATGTGCCGAGTGTCGCCACTGCAACGACAACTGCGATCCTCCTCCATGAACGATAATACCCCCTGCCCCCTCAATCCACACAGACCGATCCCCTAGCATGACCACCCCAGATCTCTCCGGCCACACCCCCATGATGCAGCAGTATTTGACGTTGAAAGCCCAGGCGGGCTCGCATCTGCTGTTCTATCGCATGGGGGATTTCTACGAGATGTTCTATGACGACGCGGAACGCGGGGCGCGGTTGCTGAACCTGACGCTGACCAAACGCGGCACGTCCAACGGCACACCGATTCCGATGGCGGGGGTGCCGCATCACGCGATGGAAGGCTATCTGGCGCGGCTGGTGGCGCTGGGCGAATCCATTGCGATTTGCGAACAAGTGGGGGATCCGGCGGCCAGCAAAGGGCCGGTGGAACGCAAGATCGTGCGAGTGGTCACGCCCGGCACCTTGACGGACGAGGCCCTGCTGCCCGCTCGCGAAGACCGCGTGATCGCGGCATGGGCGGCGAGCCGCCGCCAGGGCAAAGACCAGATCGGTCTGGCCTGGATGAATCTGGCCAACGGCGAATTCAAGACCTGCGAATGCACGCCGGAACTGCTGGATACGGAACTGGGGCGCATCGCCCCGGTCGAGCTGGTCTGCGCGGAACAGGCGGATACCCAGGCGCTGGAATCATCCGGCCTGGACACCACCATCAGCCGGGTGCCGGACTGGCACTTCGACACCGATGGTGCGCGCGATACGCTGCTGCGGCATTTCGGGGTGGCCGACGTGGGGGCGTTCGGTCTGGACCACCTGCCGCTGGCGATGTGCGCCGCCGGCGCTCTGCTGCGCTATGTGGGCGCCACGCAATCACAGACGCTCAGCCACGTCCATAGTCTGGCCGTGGATGCCGGCGGCGACTATGTGGTGCTGGACCCGGCGACGCGGCGCAATCTGGAAATCACCGAACCGCTGAACGGCGGCGAGGGACCGACATTGTTCAGCACGCTGGATCATGCCCGCACGCCGATGGGCAGCCGCCAACTGCGCCGCTGGCTGCAGGCGCCGCTGCGCCACAACCCGCAGGCGCAGGCGCGCCAAGACGCGATCACGCAGATGCTGGCTGCCCCAGACCAAGCGCTGCATGGCCTGCGCGACGGCTTGCGCGCCCTGCCCGATCTGGAACGCATGGCGACCCGGCTGGCGATGGGGACGATCCGTCCGCGCGAACTGGCCAGTCTGCGCGATGCGCTGGGGACGCTGCCCCCCCTGGCCGCCCAGGCGCTGGACAGCTTCCAGGCAGACGGGCTGCTGGCCCAAAGCCTGCAGGCCGTCCCGGTAGATGCAGCGCTGGCAGATCTGCTGACCCAGGCCATTGCGTCCGAACCGGCGCTGATGATCCGCGACGGCGGCGTCATCGCCGATGGCTACGACACGGAACTGGACACGCTGCGCCAGCTGGCCGGGGACAACGGCGCGTTCCTGATGGAAATCGAAACCCGCGAACGCGAACGCACCGGCATCGCCAATCTGCGGGTGGAATACAACCGGGTGCACGGTTTTTTCATCGAGGTCACGCGCGGCCAGGCGGGCAAAGTCCCCGACGACTACCGACGCCGCCAGACGCTGAAGAACGCCGAACGCTACATCACGCCGGAACTCAAAGCCTGGGAAGACAAGGTCCTGTCGGCCCGCGAGCGCGGCCTGGCCCGCGAAAAAATGCTGTTCGAACAGATGCTGGAACAGGCCGCCCACTACGCGGCGGCACTGGCCGCCAGCGCGGCGGCACTGGCCCGCATCGACGCGCTGGCGGCGCTGGCGCACCATGCCCGCCACCACGGCTGGACCGCCCCCGAACTGTGCGAGGACGTATGCCTAGACATCGAGGCTGGCCGCCACCCGGTGGTCGAGCACAGCATCGAGACCTTCACGCCCAACGACTGCCGCATGCACGAGGAACGCCGCATGCTGCTGATCACCGGGCCGAACATGGGCGGGAAATCCACCTATATGCGCCAGGTGGCGTTGATTGCGCTGCTGGCTCGCCTGGGCAGCTATGTGCCGGCCAGTCACGCGCGCATCGGCCCGCTCGATCGCATTTTCACGCGCATCGGGGCAGGCGACGATCTGGCAGGCGGACGTTCGACTTTCATGATGGAAATGATGGAAGCCGGCGTCATCCTGGCGGCTGCGACCCCGCACAGCCTGGTGCTGATGGACGAGATCGGGCGTGGAACATCCACCTACGACGGGCTGGCGCTGGCCTGGGCCATCGCCTACCGGCTGCTGACGCATAACCGGGCGCTGACGCTGTTTGCCACGCACTATTTCGAAATCACCCGGTTGCCGGAAAAAACGCACGGGGTATTGAACGTGCATCTGGCTGCCGCCGACGCGCCCGACGGGGTGGTCTTCCTGCACGAAGTGCGCCCCGGCCCGGCCAGCCAGAGCTACGGCCTGCACGTGGCGCAGCGCGCCGGCATCCCGCCAGTGGTGATCCGCCACGCCCGCAAGGAACTGGCCGAACTGGAAGCCCGCAACCGGGCGGATTCGCAGTTGTCGCTGTTTATCCAGCAGGTCGAGGAAGAAGAAGCGGACCCGGACGCTCCACTGAAAGCCGCTTTGAAGGCGCTGGAACCCGACCAGCTCAGCCCCCGCGAAGCGCTGGAATTGATCTATCAGCTGCGCCGCGACTTTCTTTGATTTTCAACGGTCTGCCCCTACACTGACCCCATCCGATTTCTCTGTGGCGGCGCGTGCTCGCCGCCATAGATTCTGCCAGGAGACCGCACCATGTCTCGCGCCTACCCCACCCCCGACATCGACCAGCCCACCTCCCTGCTGGGCGGCCTGACGCCCCGCGAATTCATGCGCGACTACTGGCAGAAAAAACCGCTGCTGATCCGCCAGGCCATTCCCGGATTTCAGCCATCGATCACGATCCGCGACGTGCAGACCCTGGCCCGGCGCGAGGAAGTCGAATCCCGTCTGATCACTCACGGCGACAAAGGCTGGTCCTTGAAACACGGACCGTTTCGCGGCTTTCCCCCGGCGTCTCAACCCAACTGGACGCTGCTGGTGCAGGGCGTGGACCTGCACGACGACGAATCCGCCGCCTTGCTGCGGCAATTCCGCTTCATTTCCGATGCGCGACTGGACGACCTGATGATCAGCATCGCCACCGATGGCGGTGGCGTGGGGCCGCACGTCGACAGCTACGACGTGTTCCTGCTGCAGGGCCGGGGGCGGCGGCGCTGGCGGACCGGCAATCAGGAAGACCGCAGCCTGGTCCCGGGCTTGCCCCTGAAGATCCTGGCCGATTTTCAGCCGGATGCCGACGATATCCTGGAACCCGGCGATATGCTGTACCTGCCGCCGCATGTCTGTCATGACGGCGTGGCGGTCGGCAACGGCTGCATGACGCTGTCCATCGGCTTTCGCGTGCCCAACCAGGCGACGCTGGCACGGGGCCTGCTGGAATCGGCAGCCGACCAACTGTCGGCGCAGCACCTGGGCGATCCGGGCCTGTACGGGCACCCTTGCCTGCCGGGACCCGATCTATCCGCCCTGTATACCGACGCCGATACACCGGCCACCCGGCAGCCGGCGGCGCTGCCGGACCGGTTGATTCAGGCCACGCTGGACACACTGCGGCGCATCCGCCTGGACGAGGCCGTCGCCGCCCGCTTCCTGGGCCAATGGCTGACGAACCTGCCCGACAGCGCTTTGTTCGATCCGCAAGACAAGCCGGTTTCCCTGGCGACTGCGGTCCCCGACACCGGTCGTTTGGCGCTGGACCGCTGCACCCGCCTGATGTACAGCGGACCGCAGTTGTTCATCAATGGCGAGGTCGCCGAACTGGCGTGCGAGCCAGCGCTGGCCGCCCTGGCGGATCAGCGCAGCCTGCCTGCCGCGGATCTGCAAGCACTCAGCCCTGACACCCTGGCGCTGCTGGACGAATGGCTGCAGGAAGGCTGGGCGCACTGGGAAGATACCTGACACGCACGCTGCCGGCAGACCAGTCGCCCCTGGACCCGGCGGACCCTGGCCTTTCCCTCATTTACTTATATCCGCATAAAAACATAAGCATCTGATCGTTCCCGACATGACCGAAGCGTCCCAGAATGGACGCTTCTTTCGTTTCGACAAGGCCACGCCATGCTCGCGCCGAACTATCTGCCCGATGCCCATCACTCACTGATCGCCGAACTGGCGGACACGCTCGAATCCAACAGCCTGCATTGGCTGTCGGGTTATTTCGCCGGGGTTGCCCAGGCTCGCCAGCCGGCGCGAGAAGCCGCCCCGCCCCTGACGGTGGCGGCGGCGCCCGCACCGGACGCCGCCCTGCGGCTGACCATTCTGTACGGCAGCCAGACCGGCAATGCCAAGCGCATCGCGACGCAGCTGCATGATCAGATCCAGGCCCAGGGGCTGACGGCGCGTCTGGTACGGGCCGATCAATACAAAACCAAGGAACTGAAAGACGAACAGCTGCTGTACATCGTCATGAGCACCCAGGGAGACGGCGATCCGCCCGACGACTCGATCGCCTGGGTCGAGTTCCTGCTGGGCAAACGGGCGCCGAAACTGCCGAAACTGAAATACGCCGTCCTGGGGCTGGGGGATTCCAGCTACCCGTCTTTCTGCGGAATTTCACAGAAGATCGACACCCGGCTGGCTGAATTGGGCGCCCAGCGCCTGCAAGACGCCGGCGCTGCCGATCTGGACATCGAGACCGTTGCCGGCCCCTGGCAGTCCCGGGCGCTGGAACAAGCCAGCCAGGCGCTGAAAGCCGGCGCGCCCGGCGCGGCCCAGGCTACGGTCACGCCGCTGCGCCCCCAAGCCGAAAAATTTACCCGAGACCATCCTTTTCAGGCGGAAGTGCTGCTGAACCAGCCGATCACCGGGCGCGACAGCGACAAGGACATCCGCCACCTGGAACTGTCGCTGGAAGGCAGCAAACTGAACTACGAACCCGGCGATGCGCTGGGCGTCTGGCCGGTGCAGGACGACACCCTGGTCGCCCGCGTGCTGGAGGCCACCGGCCTGAACGCCGCCGAAACCGTGGATCATCAAGGCGTCCAACGCCCCTTGGGAGAATGGCTGGGCCGCTATCGCGAGCTGACCGTCCTGACCCGCCCCTTCCTGACCGCGCTGGCCGAACGCGCCGCCCAGGCCGAACTGACGACGCTGCTGCAGCCTGAATCCCGGGATGCGCTGTCGGCCTATATGGCGCGCCACCAACTGATCGACGCGGTACGCGCCTGGCCGGTGCGCTGGACCGCGCAGGATCTGGTCGCCGCCCTGCGCCCGCTGGCGCCGCGACTGTATTCCATCGCCTCCTGCGCCACCACGGCGGAAGACGAAGTCCACCTGACGCTGGCGCACGTCGCCTTTGAACACGAAGCGGAGTCCCGCTGGGGCGTGGCCTCGCATTTCCTGGCCGAACGCGCCGAAGGCGACACGGTGCCGATCTTCATCGAGGAAAACACGCGTTTTCGTCTGCCGACCGACCCCGCCCGCGACATCATCATGATCGGCGCCGGCACCGGTGTCGCCCCCTTTCGCGCCTTTGTCCAGGCGCGGGCGGACGCCGACGCATCAGGCCGCAACTGGCTGTTCTTCGGCAACCCCCATTTCACCAGCGACTTCCTGTATCAGACCGAATGGCAGCAGGCGCTGAAGGACGGCCAGCTGGACCGCATCGATCTGGCCTTTTCCCGCGACCAGGCCGACAAGATCTACGTGCAGCACCGGCTGCTGGAACGCGGCGCCGATGTCTACGACTGGATCCAGGCCGGCGCGCATGTCTATGTCTGCGGGGACGCAGACCATATGGCCCGCGACGTGCAGGCCGCCTTGCTGGACATCGCCCGCGATCAGGGCGGCCTCAGCGAAGAAGGCGCCCGGCAATGGCTGGACGAACTGTCGGCCCAGGGCCGCTACGCACGGGACGTGTACTGAACCGCCCGCCCTCTGACGACCTGCAGGGCCGCCGGCCCTCAGGCCCCCTTTTTGACATGAAGCATCGAAGATGAGCATTTCCCCCCTCTCTCCCCTGGAAAACATCAAGACCGGCAGCCGGTTCCTGCGCGGCACGATCGCCCAGGAATTGAACAACCCGGTCACGGGCGCCATTCCGGAATCCGATACCAAACTGCTGAAGTTCCACGGCAGCTACATGCAGGACGATCGCGACATTCGCGACGAACGGCGCAAACAGAAACTGGAGCCTGCCTATGACTTCATGGTGCGGGCCCGGCTGCCGGGCGGCGTCATCCCGCCGCAGCAATGGCTGGCGCTGGACGCGCTGGCGCAGCAATACGCCACCCGGGGTCTGCGCATCACCACGCGCCAGACCTTCCAATGGCACGGCATCCTGAAACGCAATCTGCGAGCCTTCATGCAGGGCATCCATGACGCCCGCGCAACGACGATTGCCGCCTGCGGCGACGTCAACCGCCAGGTGATCAGCTCGGTCAATCCGCACCTGTCCAGCCAGCACGCCCTGATTCAGGAATGGGTGCTGCGTCTGTCCAATCACTTCCTGCCCCGCACCACGGCTTACGCGGAAATCTGGCTGGGCGGCGAGCAGGTGGGCGAGGCCGGGGACGAGGAACCCATCTACGGCAACAATTCCGCCTACCTGCCGCGCAAGTTCAAGATCGGCGTCGCGATCCCGCCGACCAACGACTGCGACGTGTTCGCCAACGATCTGGGCCTGGTCGCCATCATCGAGAACGGCGCATTGCAAGGCTTTAACGTCGCAGTCGGCGGTGGCATGGGCGCTACGGCGGGCGATCCCAGCACGTATCCTCGCCTGGGGTCGCTGGTGGGTTTCGTCGCACCGGACGATCTGATCGCCGTCGCCGAAGCGGTCGTCACCCTGCAGCGCGACCACGGCAACCGCCAGGAACGCCAGCACGCGCGCCTGAAATACACGGTGGACCGCCTGGGCGTGGCCTGGTTTCGCGAACAGATCCAGATCCGCAGCGGTCGCACGCTGCAAGACGCCCGCCCCTATCAGTTCGAGCGCAACGGCGATCGCTACGGCTGGTCACGCGGCGAGGATGGCCGCTGGCATTTGGGCCTGTATATCGCCTCTGGCCGCTTGTGGGACCGGGATGGGCTGCGCCTGCAAACCGGCATGCGCGAGATCGCCAAAATCCTGACGGGTGAATTCCGCCTGACCTGCAATCAGAACCTGGTGATCGCCAATGTGGACGACGCCGACCGCGCCGCCATCGACGCGCTGGTGCAGGAATACGGTCTGGACGGCTACAAGGAGCAAAGCGGTATCCGCCGCCACCACATCGCCTGCGTGGCCTTGCCCACCTGTGGCCTGGCGATGGCCGAGAGCGAGCGCTATGCCCCTGTGCTGCTGCCCAAACTGGAAGCCCTGTTGGACAAGTACGGCCTGCGCGACGAACCGATTCTGCTGCGCCTGTCGGGCTGCCCGAACGGCTGCTCGCGCCCGTACCTGGGTGAAATCGCCCTGGTCGGGCGGGCGCTGGGCCGCTACGACCTGCGGCTGGGGGCCGATTTCGTCGGCGAACGGATGAACAGCCTGTATCGGGAAAACATCGACGAACACGAAATCCTGGGCAGCCTGGACGCCCTGTTCGGCGACTACGCCCAACGACGTCAGCCGCAGGAAGCCTTTGGCAATTTCCTGGTGCGTACCGGAATCGTGTGACCATGCATTTATTTCCTCTCTTCACCGATCTGAAAGACCGCACCGTGTTGGTGATCGGCGCAGGTCCGGTCGCGGACCGCAAGATTCACCTGCTGCTGGCAGCCGGCGCCCGCGTGATCGTCGGCGCCCATGCGGCTCACCCCCAGGTTCAGGCCCGTGCGCAGGCGGGTGACATCGAACTGCGCCTGGCGCCCTTCGACCCGGCCTGGCTGGACGAGGCCTGGCTGGTGATCGCAGCAACCAACGACACGCAGCTGAATCGGACCATCGCGGATGCCGCCACCGCCCGGCGCCTGTTTTGCAATGTGGTGGACGACGCGGCCTTGTCCAGCGCTCAGGTGCCGGCCATCGTCGACCGGGCGCCCATCACCATCGCCATTTCATCCGGCGGCAGCGCCCCGGTCATCGCCCGGCGTCTGCGTGAACGCATCGAATCCCTGTTCGACCCGGCGCTGGGCGCACTGGCGGCGCTGGCGCAACGCAAGCGTCTGTCCATCCGCCAGGCCCGCCCTGAATTGCGCGCGCGGCGGGATTTCTACGACTGGCTGCTGGACGGCCCGGTCCTGAGCGCCTTGCGGCGCAGCCGGCCCGACGAGGCCGCAGCGGCGCTGGACCAGGCCCTGGCCCAGGCCACTCAGGCCCCGGTCGGCAAGGTGCTGCTGGTGGGCGCCGGCCCTGGCGATCCCGGCCTGCTGACTTTGCGCGGCCTGCGCGCCCTGAACGAGGCCGATGTGATCCTGGCCGACCGTCTGGTCAGCCCGGAAGTGCTGGCGCTGGCGCGGCGCGACGCGCAGGTGATCGACGTGGGCAAAACGCTGGGCGGTCCGCACGAAACCACCCAAGCGCGCATCCATGCCCTGATGGTGTCCCACGCCCGGCAGGGCCGCTGCGTGGTGCGCCTGAAGGGCGGCGACCCGCTGGTATTCGGCAGGGGGGGCGAGGAACTGCAGCATCTGAAGCGCCACGGCATCGCCTACGAAGTCGTGCCCGGCATCACCGCGGCGCTGGCCTGCGGCGCCTATGCGGGAATCCCGCTGACACACCGCGATCATGCGCAATCCCTGACACTGGCCACCGCGCACCGCCGCGCGCGAACCGCGCCAGCATCGGGGGATGATGCCGCCGACGGCCAGACCCGGGTGTACTACATGGGTGTGAACCGCCTGTCCGTGCTGCGTAGCCAATTGCTGGAAGACGGCCTGGCGCCGGACACCCCCTGCGCCCTGGTGGAAAACGGTTCCCGTCCGGAACAGCGTACCCTGTTCGCCACACTGGACACGCTGGAAGCCGCTGCCGCCGAACATCGGGTGCAGTCCCCTGCGCTGGTCCTGGTGGGCGAGGTCACGGCGCTGGGAACGGAACTGGCCTGGTTCGGCCAGACGAAGCATGCCGACGCGGTGCCTGAGACGGCTGCTCTGCAAGCATCCGCATGATGCTTCTCCTGGCGCAAAGAGGCGGCAGTTGCCGGCCATGGCACCATGACAACCGATAAATTTCAAGTTTGGCTGAGATCGGGATTCTGTCGCGCATAGCGCCTTGGCGGCAGCCCGACATGGCGAGTGAAGGCCACGCTGAATGTGTTCACAGAACTGTATCCTACGCGCTCTGCGATCTCGGCAAGGCCGCATTCACTGCGCCGCAGCAGGTTCTTGGCCAACGCCATCCGCCAAGTCAATAGGTACTCCATCGGAGTCATCCCCATGATGCGGTTGAATCGCTCAAAGAACGCCGAGCGCGAAAGGGCCGCTTCTTTCGCCAACTGATCGACCGACCAGGATCGGGCCGGCATTTCATGCATCCACCGTATCGAAACCGACAGCCGCTCGTCCGCAAGCCCACGCAAAAGCCCGGGCAAAGCAATGCCCCCTGAGCCAGCCCGGAGCGCTTCAACCAATAGCACTTCCAGCAGACGGGTCAGGATGACATCGCGCGCAGGGCGGCGCGCGCGGCATTCGTCCGCCACGAGCTGGACCAGAGTCACCAACCTCTGCCCGCCACGCGCGAGGAGAAGTCGAGGAAGGAGCGACACCAGCAGAGCCGCGTCAGACGCTCCAAAGACGCAATAGCCGACAAGGTATCGGACATCGGCAGGCGCACTCGTGGCACCCAACCTGAATTCACCATCGGGCAATGCGACCGGCGTGGCGTCCATACCTTCTGGTGGGGGTTCGAGGCTCGACATCGCGAAATGGTGCGCCGAGGGAATGAGGATGAAATCATTCTCCTGAAGCGTGATCGGCTCATGTCCGTCAGCCTGGATGAGGCACGAACCTTCGAGGATCGCGCAATAAAAAGTCTGGCCGGATTCTTCGCGGCTCACGCGCCAGGCCCCCGCCCCGCTGACGACCTTCGAGAACGGAGCCTCAGGCTGCAACAGCATGACCACTTCAGCGAATGGATCGATCATTACTGGACTATAAGAAGAAATAAATGGATTTTCTACTGTAGCAGATCCGGATACGAGGCTCTATCCTTGCTGTACCACACTCACTTACTGGGATCCCATGAAAACAGTCCTGATTACTGGCTGCTCATCCGGCTTCGGCCTCGAAACGGCCAAACACTTCCTCCGCCACGGCTGGAAAGTTGTCGCCACGATGCGCTCGCCGCGCGAGGAACTGCTGCCCACCTCCGAACACTTGCATGTGCTTGCCCTGGATGTCACCGATCCAGAAAGCATTCGCCTAGCGGTGGAAGCCGCCGGACCTATCGACGTTCTGGTCAACAATGCGGGGATCGGAACACTGAATGCGTTGGAAGGCACATCGATCGATACCGTGCGAGAGGTATTCGAAGCGAATACCTTCGGCACGATTGCGATGACCCAGGCCTTGCTGCCTCAGTTCAGAAAGCGCAACACCGGCGCTATCGTGAATATCACGTCAAGTGTGACCTTGAAGCCATTGCCCCTACTGTCCGTGTACACCGCCAGCAAAGCGGCGGTCAATGCGTTCACCGAATCGCTGGCGCTCGAGCTCCGGCAGTTCAATGTGCGCGTGAGCCTGGTACTGCCAGGCCGAGCGCCCGAGACTCGCTTCGGCGAGAACTCCCAGCGCCGGATGGGAGGCATCCCCGATGCCTATTCCACCCTGGCACAGCGCACCTTCGAGGGATGGAGACAGTCGACTGAACCGGTCACCCACACGGCGGATGTGGTGCAAGCCGTGTGGCGCGCGGCGAACGACCCGGCGGGCCCGCTCCGCCTATATGCCGGAGCGGATGCAGTGGCATTGGCGGAGGCGGTCGGGAAGCCTACGGTGTAGTCTTCAGGTTATTGTCCAGCACCGACAGAATCCGGCGCGCCGTCGCGTCGGTCATCTGCTGGCCGTCCTGGTTCAGCACGGTGACCTGGGTGCCGCCGCCTTGCTGCGCCAGATGGACCCGCAGCTTTTGCGGTTCGGCGGCATTGCGGGTGCCGAACATGCGACCAAAGACGGTCTGCTGCTGGATCTGTTCGCCGGTGTCGGTATCCAGATAGCGGATGTAGTAATCGCCCTGATCGCGGTTGCGGTCTTCGACGGTGAAGCGGGCCGAATCAATGGCCACCCCGACACGCCGCCAGGCGCGGTCGAAGGATTCATTCACCATCAGCGATGCCTGTCCGTCAGCCAGTTGGGCCGTGGTGCCGGCGCCGGTATCCTGGGACGCGTTCTTGATGTCCTGAGCGGCCTTTTGCTGATCCGTTCCCAGATACACCATCAAACGCGCCAGCATGGCGGCGTTCAGACCCGGATCTTCTTTGCCGAAGACCCATTTGAACGCGGTGCCGTCGATCGTGGGGGTTTCTTCCATGTGCTGGTGGCTGATGTAGACCTCGGTCTTGCCATTGACACGTTCCAGGCGCGTCGTGAAGCGGTCGCGCTCGCCGCTATCGAAGACCTGGTCCAGCACACTGCCCAAGGCGCTGCGCAGCCAGCCCTCGGGGACCTTGGCGCGGTTTTCAGCCCAGTCGGTCTCGATCAGGCCGACCTTGGGGTTTTGCGACTGGATGGTGAACCCCTGTTGTCCCCAGAATTCGATGATTTTCGGGTACAGGGTTTCGGCGGCTTCGCTGACGACCAGCCAGCGTAACGTGCCGTCGCGCATGACCTCGATACCGGCGGACTGGGGCAGCACACGATCCGCCGGATTGGCGCTTTGGTTGCGCTGGCTGGCGGAATAGGCGCTGAGGCTGGCCGTGCCCTCGGGGGCCTTGTAGTGGGTATTGTCGCTGGCCTGCGTCAGATCAGGCGGGATCGACAGCGGATCGCCCGTCACCGTGCTTTTGTATTCAATCGACTCGGATTGTCCGGTCAACTGCCCAAGTGTGGAGCAACCAGCCAACGAACTGATCAGCGCGATGCTGACCAGGGAAAGCGGCATACGTTTCATCATCATGTCAGAGGCAACCTGCATCAATCAAGGCTTGGCGCACCACCGTGCGGAAGGAATCGGATAAAGGCGTCAAAGGCAGGCGATAGCCCAGCTGAATCAGGCCCATTTCAGCCGCCGCCCATTTCACGGGGATCGGATTGGCTTCCAGGAACAGCACATGGCTAAGCGCTGCCAGCAGCGTATTCAAACGCCGCGTTTCGGGTACGTCGCCGCGCAGCGCGGCGGCGCACAGTTCGTGCATCAGCCGCGGCGCGACGTTGGCCGTGACGGAAATATTGCCCCGCCCGCCCAGCAGCATCAGGGCAGCCGCCGTGGCATCGTCGCCGCTGATGACGTGGAAACCCGCCGGAGCGGCGGCGATGAGCTGCGCGCCCCTGGCGATACTGCCCGTGGCGTCTTTCACGCCGATGATGCCAGGCACCTGAGCCAGACGCAGGATGGTGTCATTGGACAGATCAGCCACCGTGCGGCCAGGCACGTTGTACAGAATGCTGGGCAGTTCAACGGATTCGGCGATCGCGCGGAAATGCTGGTACAGGCCTTCCTGGGAAGGCTTGTTGTAGTAGGGCACCACCGTCAGCCCCGCCACCGCGCCCGCCGCATAAGCGTGACGCTGCAGTTCGATGGCCTCGGCGGTGGAATTGCCGCCCGTGCCGGCGATGACGGGGATGCGCCCGTTGGAATGGCGCACCGCCAGTTCGATCAATTCGGCTTGTTCCTGCACCGTGACCGTGGGCGATTCGCCCGACGTCCCGACCACCACCAGGGCGTCGGTCCCCTGGTCAATATGCCAGTCGATCAGCTTTCGAAAGGCATCGAGGTCCAGTTGCCCATCGGGATGCATGGGCGTGACCAGGGCGACCATACTGCCCTGAAAAACTGGAAGGGATGAATCCGCACCGGCCATGATGAAGAATGTCTCCGAAAAACGCCCAGGCGATATCCCAGGCGGTGAAAAAAGCAAGTTTACCGGATTCGCGCGCCTGACTTACAAAAATCCGTTGACGATCCATTCGCCAAATTTCAGCAAGGGCACCATCAGGGGCCAGAGCCATCCCATCATCATCAACAGGATCAGGATGACCACCCCATACGGTTCTATCCGACCGTACTGCCAAGCCAGACGCGGAGGCAACAGACTGAAGACGATACGCCCGCCATCCAGCGGCGGCAGCGGCAGCAAATTCAACGCCATCAGGATCAGATTGACCTGCACGCCGGCATGGGCCATCAGGACCCAGAAGCTATCGTTGCCCTGAGCGATGCCCGTGGACAGCATCAAGCGCCAGAACAGCACCCAGAGGACCGCCTGCAGCAGGTTGGACGCCGGCCCGGCCAGCGCCACCCACAGCATGTCCTGTTTCGGTCGGCGCAGGCGGCTCCAGTCGACGGGCACCGGCTTGGCCCAGCCAAACAGCAGGCCGCCGCCCATGAAGCGCGTGACCAGCAGCAGCACCAGAGGCACGACGATGGTGCCCATGGGGTCGATATGACGCACCGGATTCAGGCTGATGCGGCCCGCCTGTTTGGCTGTCGGGTCGCCGAACAGCAACGCCACATAGCCGTGAGCAGCCTCGTGCAGCGTGATGGCCAGCAAGACCGGCAGGGCGTAGACCGTAATGGTCTGGATGAGTTGATCCATGAAACGGCAGACAAGGGAGTCGGCCCGCGCCGACAATCCCCGCAAGCATAACCGCTATTGCAGCCCCAGCGTGGCCGGATCGCCGCGCCCCACCCGCACCACCTGCGGGGCATCCTGGGTCAGATCGATGACGGTGGTCGGATCGAAGGGGCAGGCGCCGCCATCGACGATGGCGGCCAGATCGTGCTGGTAGCGGGCCAGGATGTCCTGGGCGTCGTTCAGCGGCAGGGCCTCGCCCTGTGGAATCAGCGTGGTGGACAGCAGCGGCGACCCGACGGCCTCGATCAAGGCACGCGCCACCCGGTGGTCGGGCACCCGGATGCCGATGGTCTTGCGCGAGGGATGCGAGACCCGGCGGGGAACTTCTTTGGTGGCTTCCAGGATGAAGGTCCAAGGGCCGGGCGTCGCCAGTTTCAGCAAGCGGTAGTGGGTGTTCTCGATTTTGGCGAAATGGCTGATTTCCGCCAGATCGCGGCACAGCAGGGTCAGGTGATGGCGATCATCCAGGCCGCGCAGGCGCCGCAGGCTGTCGGCGGCGGCCTTGTCGTCCAACCTGGCGACAACGGCATAGCTGGAATCCGTCGGGACAGCAACCAGCCCCCCCTCGGAGAGCAGGTCGGCGGCCTGTTGCAACAGGCGCGATTGCGGGTTTTCGGGGTGGACGACGAAAATATGTGCCATATAGCGCTTCCTTGGAAAGAGGCCCGACTGTCTGAGCCGGCCCGATCAAGCCACAACCCATAACATGACCGAAAATGCAGCGCTGATCAAGGGCTTACCCGCATTTCAGCAAAAGGTTTTTAACCATGCTAGAATTCCTCTTCTTTCGGCGGTGGCCGTAGCTCAGTTGGTAGAGTCCCGGATTGTGATTCCGGTTGTCGTGGGTTCGAGCCCCATCGGTCACCCCATCTATCTTCCGGTTTTCCGGCCAGGCGGGGACGACCCCGCCTGTGATGCATGAATGCAGTGACGACACTGCCTCCATCGCAAGCATCCCGCATGCAGATTCATCATCGATCACTGTCCGAGCGCATTCTTCACGCGCTCACGTTCGAAGTCCTGGCTATCGGCATATCCGCCCCGTTGGCGGCCTGGATCACAGGCCGGTCCATCATGGACATGAGCGTCCTGACCGCCGTCATCGCCACCATCGCCGTCCTCTGGAACATGCTCTACAACTGGCTGTTCGACCGCCTGCAGGCCCATTGGGGATTTGACCGCACCTATTGGGTGCGCGTGGGCCACGCCTGCGGCTTCGAGGGCGGCCTGATCATCATCGCCATTCCCTTCGTCGCCTGGTGGCTGGACATTTCCCTGTGGCATGCATTGGTGCTGGATATCGGCTTCGTGCTGTTCTACCTGCCCTACGGGTTTCTTTTCAACCTGGGTTATGACAAGATTCGTCAGAATCTGGTCGCCGCGCACTAGCCGGGCCTGACGGTCGCCTTGGCGCCCCAGGCGCTGGTACGGGGCGCCTGCAACTGCCCTACCCGCCCGGAACCCCATGAGCCCGAATCGTCCTGCCCCGTCCTTGTCTCACCCCGACTGGTCCACTGCGCCGCCGGACTGGAACTGGGCCGCACAGGACGAGGATGGCCGCTGGTTCTGGTACCGGACCGAACCCGTACCCGGCATCGGCGGCGGGGTCTGGCGCGCGAATTCCCGCAATCAGCAATACGCTGGCCAGGGACACCCCAACCCCGACTGGCTGGAATCGCTGCAACAGCGTCCCGCCGTCGCCGACGGAAGCTGAACCATGCTGGCCATCACCCAATTCCTGACCGATTACTGGCCGCATCTGATTGCCGCGATATCGTTGACGATCAGCATCTTCACCGCCATTCACGCGGCCATGAACAAGAACGACGTGCGCGCCGCCATCGCCTGGGTCGGGGTCGTCCTGATGTCGCCCTTTCTGGGACCCTTTCTGTATCTGGTGGCCGGCATCAACCGCATCCGCCACGACCAGTTGTCCACCCAGCGCAGCCGGCTGATCAAGGACTACGTCAATCACGCCAGCGAACCTGCCGGCGATATCGCCCCGCTGGCCGGTCCGCAGTTCGCATCACTGCGGGTGCTATGCGACCGCGTCAGCCGCTTTCCCCTGCATGGCGGCAATCACATCACCCTGCTCGACAGCGGCGACCAAGCCTACCCCGCCATGCTGCAGGCCATCGACGAGGCCGCACACTGCATCGCCTTGCAAAGCTATATCTTCGACCACGACCGGATCGGCCTGCAGTTTGCCGAGGCGCTGCGCCGCGCCCACGAACGGGGCATCGTCATCCGGGTGCTGATCGACTCGGTGGGATCCAAATATTCCCGCCCGCCCATCATCCACCTGCTGCGCCGCTACGGCATCCGCACGGAACTGTTCATGTCCAATATGCTGGGCCTGCGCATGCCTTACGCCAACCTGCGCAGCCACCGCAAGATCCTGTTCGTCGATGGTCACCTGGGCTTCATGGGCGGGATGAACATCCGCGAGAGCTTCATGACATCCCTGGCCGGGCGCCACGCCGCCAGCGACACGCATTTCCGCGTCGAAGGGCCGGCGGCCACGCAGTTGTTCGCAGTCTTTGCCAACGACTGGGAATTCACTACCCGCGAACGGCTGCGCATCGAGGACTGGTGCTTGCGCACCGCCGAAGCGCCGCAGCCGCAGGTGCCTGCCCGCTGCGTCCGGTCCAGCCCGGACCGCTTCATCGCCGCCACGCACAATGTGCTGCTGGGCGCGCTGGCCGTCGCCCAACGGCGCGTGCGCATTCAATCCCCCTATTTTCTGCCCGACCAGACCTTGATGGGCGCCCTGAACACCGCGGCCCGCCGAGGCATTCAGGTGGATATCGTGATCCCCGGGCGCAATAATCTGCGGCTGGTGAACTACGCCATGACGGCCCAGCTGGCGCAGGTCATCGCCGGCGGCTGCCGGATCTGGCGCAGTCGGGGCAATTTCGATCATTCCAAACTGATCACCATCGACGAGGGCTGGTCCTATGTGGGCTCGTCGAATATGGACCCGCGCAGCCTGCGGCTGAATTTCGAGCTGGACATGGAAATCTACGATTCCGCGATGGCCCGCCAGATCGCCGAGCGCATCGACGGCGAAATCGCCCAGGCGGACCTTGTCACGCGGGAATCCCTGAACGCCATCCCCTTTCTGAAGCAGTTGCGCAACCGCATCATCTGGCTGGCCAGCCCATACCTGTAATACCCTGACCTTATATGGCCAGGCCTGCTTGCCATAAGGGCTTTGCAGCAATCAGGACCAAAACAGTGCAGAATGAAAAAGTTCGTTTGATGAACCCTTTCGGATCGACACCATGACTCAACGTCTCAATTATTTTCAGGCTTCGCCCGAAGCCGCCCAAAAATATTCCGAATTCAGCCAGACGCTGCATAAAAACCCATTTTTGGCCAAAATCGGCCATCTGGTCACGCTGCGCGCTTCGCAGATCAATGGCTGCGCCTTTTGCGTGGACATGCACGTCAAAGAAGGCAAACTCGCGGGCGAACGCGAATTGCGGCTGCATCACGTCGCCGTCTGGCGCGAATCGCCGCTGTTCGACGCCAAGGAAAAAGCCATCCTGGAATGGACCGAGGCCCTGACCCAGCTGCCGCCCCACGGCATCTCCGACGAGCTGTTCAAGCAGGTGCGCGCACAGCTGTCCGAGCAAGAACTGGCCGACCTGACATTCCTGGTCGTCGGCATCAATGGCTGGAACCGCCTGGGGGTGGCGTTCCGGTCGGTGCCGGGCTCGGCAGACAAACAATACGGGCTGGACAAGGCCGGCCTGAACTAAGCCCCACCCGGCCCAGGGGGGCCGCGCCCACCGGGTCGCCCCCTGCCGGCCAGCAGGCCTCAGGCCGCTGTCCTGGCCTGCTCCAGCGCCTGCGCCAGATCGGCTTTCAGATCGTCGATATGCTCCACCCCGACCGACATGCGCACGAAATTGGGTTCGATACCGGCGGCCCGCATCTCGGCTTCGCTCATGGAACTGGCCCACATCGACGCCGTATGCACGGCCAGGGTTTCCACCCCGCCCAGGCTGACCGCCTGGGTCGCCAGTTTCAGCGCGGATACAAACTGCTGGGTGACGGCGTAGCCGCCCCGGATCGAATACGCCACGATGGCGCCAAAGCCTTTCATCTGGCGAGCCGCCAGCGCATGCTGCGCATGGCTGGGCAGCCCCGGATACCACACCCGTTCGACTTCCGGTCTGGCTTCCAGCCACTGCGCCAAGGCCAGGGCATTGGCGTTGATGCGTTCCATGCGCAAGGACAAGGTGCGCAAGCCGCGCAGCAACAGCCAGGCGTCCATGGGGGACAGCACCGCCCCCAGCGTGACGTGCATTTTCCAGATCTGCTCGGCCAGCGTCTGGCTGCAGCAAATGGCCCCCGCCATGATGTCGCTGTGCCCGCCCAGATATTTGGTGGCGCTGTGCACGACGATGTCGATCCCCAGATCATGCGGGCGTTGATTCAGGGGCGACGCAAAGGTGTTGTCGGCCACCGTCAGAATGCCGCGCGAGCGGGCGATCTGCGCCACCGCCGCCAGATCCGTGATCGACAGGCTGGGGTTGACCGGGGTTTCGACCATGATCAGCTTGGTGTCGGGCCGCAGCACTGCGGTCAGGCTGTCCAGATCCGTCTGGTCAAAGAAACTGACCTCGACGCCATAGCGGGTCAGGACTTCGGAAAAGAGCTTGGACGTGTTCATGTAGTGGCGCTGCTGGGCCACGACATGATCCCCTGCCTTCAGCAGCGCCAGGATGGCGGTGCAGATCGCCCCCATGCCGGACCCGGCCAGCAAGGCGGTTTCGGTGCCTTCCAGTTCGGCCAGGATCGCCTCGACGTGCTTGTTCACCGGATTGCCGTGGCGCGTGTAGAAATTGGCTGGCCGCGTGCTGGTCGCCATCGCGGAAAAGGCTTCTGCCGATTCGGCCCGGAATGTCGCGCTGTAATGAATGGGCGGCACCACCGCCGCATCATGATGGCAGGCGGCATCACCATGCAGGACGACGGTCTGTTCGCGCCAGGATGACATATCCATAGCGGCGGGGTCGGGCGAATGCGAATCCATGAGAAGGCTTCCAAAGGGCGTCAGGGAGTTCATGATACTGCGAGGCGCAAAGCACATCGGGCCGCCTCAGGCGGCCCGATGTCGGCGCGACGATCGATCAGTGGGCGCTGGCCGCCGCCGCGCCGATGCCGGTTTCACTGCGCACGGTCTGCGCCTCGAAACCAGCCCGGTCGATGCGACCGCGTTCGCTCTGATCCGTGACCGAGAACAGCCAGATCGACAGGAAGCCGATGGTCATGGAAAACAGCGCCGGCGAAGCATACGGGAACCAGGCGGAACCCGCCGGATTGCCCAGCGTGGCTTCCCACACGGACGGCGACACCACCGTCAGTCCCACTGCGCTGATCAGGCCGGCAAAGCCGCCGATCATGGCGCCGCGCGTGGTGCAGCCCTTCCAGAGCACCGACATGAACAGCACCGGGAAATTGGCGGACGCCGCCACGGCAAAGGCCAGGGACACCATGAAAGCGATGTTCTGCTTTTCAAAGGCGATGCCCAGCACCACCGCAATGATGCCCAGGATGATGGTGGTGATCTTGGCCACTTTCATTTCCTGCGCATGCGTGGCATTGCCCTTCTTCACCAGCGTCGCATAGATATCGTGCGACACGGCGGACGTCCCGGACAGGGTCAGCCCCGCCACCACGGCCAGAATCGTGGCAAAAGCTACCGCCGACATGAAGCCCAGGAAGACATTGCCGCCCACGGCATCGGCCAGGTGCACGGCGGCCATATTGCCGCCCCCGATCAAGGTGCCGGCCGCATCCAGGAACTGCGGATTGGTGGACACCATCACGATGGCGCCAAAGCCGATGATGAAGGTCAGGACATAGAAATAGCCGATCCAGGACGTCGCCCAGAACACCGATTTACGGGCCTCACGAGCATCGGGCACGGTGAAAAAGCGCATCAGGATATGCGGCAGACCCGCAGTGCCGAACATCAGCGCCATGCCAAAGGAAATTGCGCTGATCGGGTCCTTGATGAAATTACCCGGCCCCATGATGGACTGCCCCAAAGACCCGGCCTGCGCCGCATCCTTGCCGGCATCCATGGCCGCCAGCGTCTTGACCTCGACCGCCGCCGCAAACAGGCGTTCGGGCGAAAAACCGTAGTTCGCCAACACCATCAGGGCCATGAAGGTCGCGCCGCCCAACAGCAAAGCCGCCTTGATGATCTGCACCCAGGTCGTGGCCGTCATGCCGCCAAACAGCACGTAGACCATCATCAGCACGCCCACGACCACCACGGCGATCCAGTATTCCAGACCGAACAGCAGCTTGATCAACTGGCCGGCGCCAACCATCTGAGCGATCAGGTAGAAAGCCACGACCACCAGCGTGCCGGACGCCGCAAAGGCCCGGATCGGCCCCTGCCTGAAGCGATAGGCCGCCACATCGGCAAAGGTGAATTTGCCCAGATTACGCAGGCGTTCCGCCATCAGAAAGGTCAGGATCGGCCAGCCCACCAGAAACCCGATGGAATAGATCAGGCCGTCGTAACCGTTGATCATCACGGCTGCCGAAATCCCCAGAAAGGACGCCGCCGACATATAGTCGCCCGCAATGGCCAGACCGTTCTGGAAGCCGGTGATGCCACCGCCCGCCGTGTAGAAATCAGCCGCCGACCGGGTCCGCTGAGCCGCCCATTTCGTGATCCACAAGGTCAGCAGCACGAACACGCCGAACATGATGATCGCGGTCCAGTTGGTCGGCTGCTGCTTCAATTCGCCTAGATCGCCGCCGGCGGCATGAGCCGTGCCCGCCAGTGCCGCCATCAAAGCCAGGGCACCGGCTGCGCGCAGAGTTGTCCGCTTCATGCTCAGGACTCCTGCACGATTTCGCGCGTCAGGCGGTCGAATTCGCTGTTGGCGCGACGCACATACAGCCCCGTGATCAGCACGCTGAAGATGATGACCCCGAAGCCGACCGGGATGCCCCACGTCATGACGCCGGCGCCCAGCTTGAGAGAAAACAGTTCTTTATCGAAGGCAATTACACCGATGAAGGCGTAATACACGATCAGCATCACAACGGTCAGCGTCCAGCCATAACGCAGCCGGGTACGGCGCAGATGCTGATACTTCGGGTTGGACACGATGTTTTGTGTCAACGGGTTTCCCATGTCGGTCTCCTACTTATGTAATGGCAATGGGGTCTTATCGCCAAGCAAGGTAGAGGCCGGGTCTTACGGAGACCTTACATTGTCGACCACGCCGCCTCGGATCAGGGAAAACACCGACCCGGATTGCACGTTAGAATTCAGGGTTCGCAGGCACTCCGCAGCAGCCGCGCTCCAGCGGCCCGCCGATGCCCCGCATGACCGCCCTTAGCTCAGTTGGATAGAGCAACGGCCTTCTAAGCCGTAGGTCACTGGTTCGAATCCAGTAGGGCGGGCCAGACAAACACCAACAGCCCCGCCCGGGGCCGCAATACATACAGCAAAATTCGCCTTGACCTTACCCCCATGGCAAGGATCAGACTGGAAAACTGTCTGCTCGATACCTGATGCCGCAGATGGCGCAAGTCCACACCCAGGAGCGAATTCATGAGACGCAGAACCTTCCTGACGAGTCTGGCCGGTTCGGTCGGCCTGGCCTTGGCATCCGGGGCGCGATCCGCACCGGGCGCAGAGGCCCTGCATCACGCCCCCGGCGCCCCGCTGCGGCACGACGCATCGGCCTCTGGCATGTCTCAATGACGCCTTGGCGACCAGCGACGCCATCCCGTCCGGCCGCCCTTTCGCCGCACCGGCCATGCTGGCCAACACCGCCGCCCGGCCCGGCCTGTTCAAGGCGACGCTGGTCGCCGCCCCCGCCGACATCGAACTGATGCCCGGCGTCACGACCCAGGCATGGACCTATAACGGTCAATTTCCAGGTCCCTTGATCGCGCTGCATGCCGGTGACGAGGCCGAGATCACGCTGCAAAATCATTTGTCCCAACCGACCACGATCCACTGGCACGGTCTGCCCGTGCGGCCCGACCAGGACAGCAACCCCGGCGACCCCGTGGCGCCGGGGGCCAATCATACCTACCGCTTCAAGATCCCCGATGATGTCGAAGGCCTGTACTGGTACCACCCCCACCCGCATGGCCAGACCAGCGAACAGGTCTATCGGGGCTTGACCGGGGCCATCCGGGTGAAGCGACGGATGCAAAGGTGACGTAAAGTATCCCCCAGGAGGAACGCATCATGAGCTGGTCGGCCAAGCAATACACCTTATTTGAAGACGAACGTACCCGCCCCGTCCGGGATCTGTTGTCGGCGGTACCCCGGAAAGAAGTCGCCTGGGCGGCGGACCTGGGCTGCGGCCCAGGCAATTCCACAGAGATCCTGCAGCAGCACTGCCCGGATGCGGCCATCACCGCCGTGGATTCCTCGTCCGACATGCTGGCAGCCGCCCGCGAGCGGCTGCCCGGCCTGCGCTTTCAGCAGGCGGACATCGCTGCCTGGCAGCCAGACGACCCTTATGACTTGATCCTGGCCAATGCCTCGCTGCAGTGGATTCCGGATCATGCGGCGCTGTTTCCGCACTTGGCGGCCTGCCTGACGCCAGGCGGCAGTCTGGCGGTCCAGATGCCCGACAATCAGGATGAGCCGGTCAAAACCGTGATGCGCCAGGTGGCTGCCAGCCCGCGCTGGGCAGACCGCGTCGGCGACGAACGCAGCACCCGCTTCCCCCGCCACCCGGCCACCTGGTATTACGACCTGCTCACCCCGCACTGCAAGCGGGTGGACATCTGGCGCACCACCTACTGGCACGTCCTGCCCGGCGGTGTGGATGCCATCGTGGAATGGTTCAAAGGCAGCGCCCTGCGGCCCTTCCTGGCGCTGCTGCCCCCGCAGGACCATGCCGCCTTTCTACAGGACTACCGCGACGCTCTGGCGCCGGACTACCCGGCCCAGGCGGACGGTGCCGTTCTGTTACCGATTCCCAGATTTTTCCTGATCGCAAGCCGCTAGGCCGAGGCACGCAAATGCTACAGTGCCGGGCAAGAGTCCTCTTCCAACTATCACCATGCGCGCGCCCCGGTTTTTCCCCGTATTTTCCCTGCTGATCCTGCTGAGCTTCGCTGCGGCCCCTGCCGCACAGGCTGAACTCGTCCTGCGGTTAAGCAGTCCCCAGGCCGTCGCCGGGGCGGTGGTCGACCTGGAAGGCCTGCTGGTCAACGACACCGGCAATCTGCTGGCCAGCCCCATCCCCGCCTCGTTAAGCGGCCAATGGACGGATGCGCAGGGCCGCAGCACACCGGCCCAGTTTCAACTGCGGACTTCGGCCAATACGGCTGACCTGCCCGCCAATACCTTTACCCGCATGGCCTGGACCGGCACGGTCCCCAGCGATGCCAAAGGGCTGGTGACCCTGACCATCCAAGGCGCGGACGACACCTTGCTGGCGCTGCAGGTCGGCCATGCATCCGACGGCATCCAGACAGCGGCAGCAGCGCCGATGCCCCTGGCGGACACCTCTGCCCCGGTCCCAGGACCAAGCACCGCCGGCCTGTCCCCTTTTGAAACCTTCCGCAACGCGCTATCACCCTACGAGCCCGTATATTTCGCACTGGGCCGCAACGACGGCGCCAACGCCCGCTTCCAGTTGAGCTTCAAATACCGGCCCTTCAGCCCCGCCGATCCGGCCCACCCCAGCTTCATGGACAACTGGTACATCGGCTATACCCAGACTTCCCTGTGGGATCTGCATTCGGATTCCATTCCTTTTATCGACACGACCTACAATCCCAGCCTGTTCTGGGCGCAGGAATCGCTCTGGGAAACCGCCGACAAACGCTGGTCCCTGGGGGTGAACACGGGCATCGAGCACAAATCCAACGGCAAGGACGATGACGACTCGCGTTCCCTGAACGACGCCTACCTGCAGCCGGAAATCAGCTACCGTTTCGACGGCGGCAGCCGCCTGAGCTTCCAGCCGCGGATCAAGGCCTACTTTGCGACCGACCCAGACATGCGCTACCAGGACTATCTGGGCTACGTCGACTGGAAACTGCGCTGGGCGCAGGACAATGGCCTGGTACTATCCGGCCTGTACCGCCGGGGCAGCGGCGGGCACGCCACCCAGCTGGAAGCCGCCTGGCCGCTGCAACGGACCTTCCTGCACATGAACGGCCACCTGTACGTCCAGTATTTCCAGGGATACGGCGAAACCCTGTTGGGCTATCGACAAAAAAGCGATCCGCAAGTGCGCATCGGCATCGCCCTGGTCCCCTGACCGGGCAAGACAAGGACACGGCATGTTCACCCAGATCGGCATCTTCATCCTGGCGCTTTTGCTGCTGCTCACCGCCAGCCGCCTGCTGCTGACCGCCTGGCTATGGCCGCGCGTGCGTGCTGCCGGCGGCCCCTGGCCGATCCTGCGCTGGGGCTTGCGCATCGATCTGAATCAGATCGCCATGTGGGCCGGCATTCCACTGCTGCTGGCACCCTGGGTGGGCGACCATCCCACTGCGATTTTTCTGACAGGTCTGTGGCTGCAGGGGGTCTGGCTGCTGTTCGCGCTGCTGGAAATCTCCACCCCCCAGTTCATCCAGGAATACGATAGCCGCCCGAATCGCCTGTACCTGGACTATCTGAAATATCCCAAAGAAGTCTTTGGCATGCTCTGGAAGGGCTATAAGCTGGTGCTGGGCGCCGCCCTGATCGCGCTGGCGCTGGCCGCCTGGCTGGGCCACGCGCTATTCGCCCAGGCCCAGCCCACCCCCCTGCCCGCCTGGCCCTGGCGCATCGGGATGACCTTGCTGATCGGCGCCGCCATCGTGCTGGCCATCCGCGGCACCCTGGGACACCGCCCCATCAACCCGGCGTCGGTCGCCTGGTGCGGCGACAGCCTGCTGAACACCCTGCCCCTGAATTCCCTGTACAACGTGCTGTTCGCCCTGTACGCCATCAAAAACGAGCGATCCGCCGCCGACGTATACGGCGATCTGCCCGATCAGGAATTGCAGGCGATCATCCAGGAACAGGCCGGCATCCCGCCCGGCCCGCCGGACATCCCGACCCTGCACCATCAGGCCGCCAGCCGGCAGCCGGCGAAACCGCGCAATCTGGTGCTGATCGTCCAGGAAAGCCTGGGAGCGCAGTACGTGGGCAATCTGGGCGGCGCAGGTCTGACCCCCTGCCTGGACGCGCTGGCCGCCACCGGCTGGAACTTCACCCGCGCCTACGCGACCGGCACCCGATCCGTGCGCGGCCTGGAAGCCGTGACCGCCGGCTTTCCGCCGACCCTGTCCGACGCCGCCCTGCGCCTGACTGACGCGCAAAGCCGCTTTTTCACCCTGGCCCAGTTATTGCGCCGACATGGCTACCGTTCGCGTTTCATCTATGGCGGGGAAGCGCACTTTGACAATATGAAGAGCTTCTTCCTGGGCAACGGCTTTGACGAACTGCACGACCTGCCGACCTTCGAATCCCCGGCCTTCGTCGGCACCTGGGGCGCCAGCGACGAGGATATGTTCGACAAGCTGCACACGCTGCTGTCGCAGGATGACGGGCAACCCACCCTGCATCTGGCGTTTTCCGTCACCAACCACACGCCCTGGGAATACCCGGCAGGCCGGATTCCGGTCCAAGGCGACCCTGCCACCGTGCAAAACACCGTGCGCTACGCCGACTGGGCCATCGGTCGGTTCTTCGAGCAGGCGCAGGCCAGCGCCTACTGGCAGGACACTGTCTTTCTGATCGTCGCGGATCACGATGCCCGCGTCGGCGGCGCTCAGCGCATTCCCTTGCGCCACTTCCATATCCCCGCGTTGATCCTGGGCGCAGACATCGCACCGCGCCGCGATGAACGCATCATCAGCCAGATCGATCTGCCGCCCACCCTGCTGTCCCTGATCGGCATCGACGATGCCCACCCCATGATCGGCCACGACCTGACACGCCAGGATGCCGGGGGGCGCGCCATGATGCAGTACGAGGACCATTACGGCTACCTGCGCGGCGACACCCTCGCGGTGCTGGCACCCCAGCAACAGCCGCTGTTCTTCCGCTACGCGGCACCCGACAGCTATACTGCCCTGGAATCCGATCCCGCGCTGACGCGTATCGCCCTGGCCCACGCGCTGTGGCCCACCTGGGCCTATCGCCACCATGCCCATACGCTGCCGGAATTGCGGCACAGCCGACCCGAATAACCCTGGCACGCATGGTAGAATCTGCCGTTCTGATTCAGTCGGGGCGTAGCGCAGCCTGGTAGCGCATCTGCTTTGGGAGCAGAGGGTCGCATGTTCGAATCATGTCGCCCCGACCAACACAATCAAGGAACCCTCCATGTCTTCCACATCTACCGATGATCTTGGCAAACTGGTACTGCGTCTGTCACTGGGCATTCTGATCCTGTTGCACGGTCTGGCAAAACTGGATGGCGGCGTCGGCTGGATTGCCGGCATGCTGGATGCTCGCGGCCTGCCCGGCTTCATCGCCTATGGCGTGTACATCGGCGAAGTCGTGGCGCCCGTGATGCTGATCCTGGGCCTGTGGACTCGCGCAGGCGGTCTGATCATCGCCCTGAACATGCTGTTCGCCATCGTTCTGGTCCACATGGGCGAACTGTTCGCCATCGGCAAAAGCGGCGGCTGGGCGCTGGAACTGCAGGGCATGTTCCTGTTCGCCGGCGTCGCCGTGGCTCTGCTGGGCGCCGGGTCCTACAGCCTGGGCGGTCGCGGCGGGCGCTGGAACTGATTCCCGACCCGCACGGACACTGCCCGCTTCGGCGGGCAGTGTCGTTTCCGGGGCGCCGAATGCGCCTTGTTCATTCGATTACGCCGCCGGCAACGTGATCACCACGCAGGCGCCGCCCAGAGCCCCTTTCTCGATCCTGGCCCAGCCGCCGTACAGGTCCGCCAGATCGCGTACGATCCCCAGCCCCAACCCGGATCCCGGTGTGCGCTCATCCGCGCGCTTGCCCCGTTCAAACACCGTCTCGGCCCGCTCCGGGCTCAAGCCGGGGCCGTCATCCTCGACGCGGATCTCCAATTCGCCATCGCGGCGGCTGGCGCGAACCCACACCCGATGGCTAGCCCATTTGCCGGCATTGTCCAGCACATTGCCCAGCATTTCCTGAAAATCCTGGGCTTCACCGCGAAAAGCCAGATCGGCATCGACGCCATCCAGTTCGTAGCGCAGGCCGCGTTCGGCATGCACCCGCTGCATCACCCGCACCAGCCCTTGCAGCAACGGCAAAATGGGGCTGCGCAAGCCTGTCACGCGCACGGCGGCCGCCGCCCGCGCGCGGGCCAAGTGATAATCCACCTGGCGATGAGCTGTGTCGACCTGCTCGACCACCAACTGGGGCAAAGCAGGGTCTGCGGCGGCTGCCGCATTGGACATGACCGCCAGCGGCGTTTTCAGGGCATGAGCCAGATTGCCGGCCTGCTGACGGGCGCGCTCCAGGCTCTGTTCATTGCGCTGCAAGACCTGATTGAAATCCTCGACCAGCGGTCGGATCTCGGTCGGAAATGCGCCAACGATCCGGTCGGCCCGTCCCTCGCGGACATCCGCCAGCCGACCGCGCAGACGGACCAGCGGGCGCAAGCCATACGACACCTGCATCCAGGCCGCCACCAGCATGCCCAGCACCAGCACGCCCAGCGCCATGCCCAGCATGCGGTCGAAACGGCTGATGGGCTCGGCCCACAAGGCCCGATCCGCCGCCACCGATAGCACCAACGTGTCAAAAGGCCCCTCGGCGGGCTCGATCTCGCGCATCCGCACCTGCAAGTGCGCATCACCCGGACCGGACGCCGTCGTGCGTAAATCCCGCCCCGGCTGCAGCTCGGCAGGCGCGTCCGGCAGGTAACTGTCCCACAAAGACCGGGAACGCAGCATCTGGGCGGGTTTGTCATGCTGGGTCGGCGCCGAGATCTGCCAGTACAGGCCCGAGAAGGGATGACTGAAACGGGGATCGCTGGGCAGCGGCGACAGAGCGATCCGACCGTCCTCGCCGATCTGCAGGGCAGCCGTCAATTGATCCAGATGGATCGTCAATTCAGACTGCAGCTGAGCCAGGATATGCTGGCGAAACAACTGCTGGATCCCCCACCCCGCCACGGCCACGCTGAGCAGCACCCAGGCCAGCACCCCGGCCAGCAGCCTGAGGCGCAGAGACCGGTAGGGCGCCCGCAGCCGTCTCATGGCGCGGCAGCCGCGTCCAGGCGATAACCCAGCCCGCGCACGGTCTGGATCAGGGTCGCGGGAATCTTGCGCCGCAAGCGGGCGATAAAGACCTCGATCGTATTCGAATCCCGATCGAAGTCCTGGGCATAGATATGCTCGACCAGCTGACTGCGGGACACCACTTCGTCCTGATGCATCATCAGATAAGCCAGCACACGGTATTCGTGGCTGGTCAGGTCCAGCGGCGCACCATCCAGCAGGATGCGCGCCTGACGCGTATCCAGCGTCAGCGGCCCGCAATGGATATCCGTGCTGGCATGACCGCCCGCCCGGCGCAGCAAGGCGCGCACCCGCGCTTGCAGTTCTTCCAGGTGAAAGGGCTTGGTCAGGTAGTCATCGGCCCCGGCGTCGATGCCGGCCACCTTGTCGTGCCAATTGTCACGCGCGGTCAGAATCAGGACAGGCACCTGCCGACCGGCGTCGCGCCAAGCCCGCAGGACCGACAGGCCGTCACGCCCCGGCAGGCCCAGGTCCAGCACGACCAGATCATAAGGTTCGGTCATCCCCTGATGTTGCGCATCGGGGCCATCCGAAGCCACGTCCACGACATAGCCAGCGGATTCCAGAGCGGCTTTCAGCTGCGACGCCAACAAGGGTTCATCTTCGGCTACCAGCAGTCTCATCAGTGGGATCCTTCTTTGTGCAAGGGACGGCGCCCCACCCATAATACCTGCCCGGTCCGGGCATCGACCTTGATTTTGACCAAACGCCCGCCATCCTGCAGGATCTTGAGTTCGTAGACCCAGCGATCCGGACAGGTTTCACCCCGCTTGCATCCGTCGTCCTCGTCGAATTCGACCTTCAGAACCTGTCCTGGATAATCTTTGGCGACCTGGGCCAGCACGGTTTGCAGCGGCAGCACTTCACCCATCGCCTGCAGGCGTTCCGCTTTTTCACGATCATGATTATGCGCCTGCGCGCCTGTGGCCCACACCCCCCCCAGAGCCAGGACGGCAGCCAATACGTGACGACGTTGCATAGGACAAGCCCCTTTCAGATTCGATGGGGGCAGGATAGCGGAAGGGAAATGAACAGAGGGTGAATGGGGGGCGACAGAGACATCTTTGGTTTGGCGCATCCCTCCACCTCGCGGCTTGCAAGCCGCTCGGATGCGGCAGGCGCAAATCGGTCCGCAGGGGACCGATTCTGGTCCGGCCTTATCCACCTCGCGGCCTGCAGGCCGCTCGGATAATTCTGGCGCGCAATAGCCCGCAGGGGCTATTGCGTGTCCGGATTTATCCAAACCGCCCCGTGATGTAGTCTTCGGTTTCTTTGCGGGAGGGCTTGATGAAGATCTGGTCGGTGGGGCCGAATTCCATCAGTTCGCCCAGGTACATGTAGGCGGTGTAATCCGAGCAGCGGGCGGCCTGCTGCATATTATGCGTCACGATGACGACGGTGTAGTCGTCCTTCAGTTCGGCGATCAGCTCTTCGATCTTGGCGGTGGAAATCGGGTCCAGGGCCGAGCAGGGTTCATCCAGCAGCAGGACTTCGGGCTTGATGGCCACGCCCCTGGCGATGCACAGCCGCTGCTGCTGGCCGCCGGACAGGCCGTTGCCGCTTTGGCCCAGCTTGTCCTTGACCTCGTTCCACAGGGCCGCCTTGGTCAGGGCCCATTCCACGCGCTCGTCCATTTCGCCCTTGCTGAGCCGCTCGAACAGACGCACGCCGAAGGCGATGTTGTCGTAGATGCTCATGGGGAACGGCGTGGGCTTCTGGAACACCATGCCGACCTTGGCGCGGATCAGGGAAATGTCCAAGCGGGAATTCAGCAAGTCTTCGCCGTCCAGTTCGATAGAGCCCTGGGCCCGCTGGCCGGGATACAGTTCGAACATGCGGTTGAAGGTGCGCAGCAAAGTCGATTTGCCGCAGCCCGACGGGCCGATGAACGCCGTCACCTTGTTTTCAGCGATGTCCATATTGATGTCGCGCAGGGCATGGTAACTGCCGTAGTAGAAATTCAGGTCGCGCACGGCCAGTTTGGTGCGTTCCGGGGCGGCGGTCGTGGACAGGATCATAGTGGGCGAAGACAGATTATTTGCGGAACAGGCTACGAGCGGCGATATTGATCCCCAGTACCAGCAGGGTGATCAGGGCAGCGCCCGCCCAAGCCAGGCGGTTCCAGTCCTCGAAGGGACTGGCGGCGTATTGGAAGATCACCACCGGCAGGTTGGCGATCGGCGCGTTCATGTTCAGGGACATGAACTGGTTGTTCAAGGCGGTGAACAGCAGGGGCGCGGTTTCGCCGGCGATGCGGGCCACGGCCAGCAAAATGCCGGTGATGATGCCTGAACGGGCCGCCCGGTAGCAAATGAAAACCACCACCCGCCACTGCGGGCAGCCCAAAGCGGCGGCGGCTTCGCGCAAGCTGTTGGGGACCAGGCACAGCATATTGTCGGTCGCCCGCACAACCACGGGGATCACCAGGATCGCCAGGGCGAAAGCCCCGGCCCAGCCCGAGTAATGCCCGACCTGCGCCACATACACGGCATAGATGAACAGACCGATGACGATGGACGGGGCGGACAGCAGCACGTCATTCAGAAAACGGGTGGCCGGCGCCAGCCACCCCCGGCGACCGTATTCCGCCAGATAGGTGCCCGCCAACACACCGATCGGGGTGCCGATCAGCGTCCCGACCGCCGACATCAGCACGCTGCCGACGATGGCGTTCAGCAAGCCCCCAGCCTCGCCGGGAGGCGGAGTGCTTTCCAGCAACAGGGTCATAGACAGCGCGCCGCCGCCCTTGATCAGCAGGGTGGCGATGATCCAGGCCAGCCAGAACAGCCCCGACCCCAAGGCCAGGCTCGACAGGCCCAGCATGAGGCGATTGAACCGCCGCCGGCGCCGGTAGATCGGATTATTCAGGACGATGGGGGAATCGGGTGCGGGCATGGGCAGGTCAGTGATGAGCGCCTTCTTTGCGCGTCAGTTGCAAGAGCATGAACTTCGACAAAGCCAGAACAATGGTGGTGATCAGGAACAGGATCAGCCCCAGTTCCAGCAAGGCCGATTTCTGCAGCCCGCCCGCCTCGTTGAATTCGTTGGCCAGCGCCGAGGCGATGGAGTTCGACGGCGAAAAGATCGAGGACGGCAGGTTGAAGGCATTGCCAATCACAAAGGTGACGGCCATGGTTTCACCCAATGCCCGCCCCAGACCCAGCATGATGCCGCCGATGACGCCGTGCTTGGTATAGGGCAGAACGATTTTCCAGACGACTTCCCAGGTGGTGCTGCCCAGGCCGTAGGCGGATTCCTTCAGTAGGGGCGGCACCTGCTCGAAGACATCGCGCATGACGGCGGTGATGAAGGGAATCACCATGATGGACAGGATCAGCCCGGCGGTGAACAGGCCGATCCCCATGGGGGGCCCGGCAAACAGGTCGCCCAGCACCGGGATGCCGTCGAAGAAATCCACTATGTGGGGCTGCACGTGTTCCTGGAACAGCGGCACGAACACGAACAGGCCCCACATGCCGTAGATGATGGACGGAATCGCCGCCAGCATTTCAATGGCGATCCCCAGGGGCCGGCGCACCCAGGCCGGGGCCAGTTCGGTCAGGAACATGGCGATGCCAAAAGACACCGGCACGGCGATCAGCAAGGCCAGCAAGGCGCTGATGACCGTCCCCATGATGGGCACCAGCGCGCCGTAATGCTGTTTGACGGGGTCCCAGTCATTGGTCCACAAAAAGGCCAAGCCATCCCGGACCAGCGTGTCCCGGCTGCCATACACCAGCGACACCAGGATACCGGCCAGCAGGATGAAAACCAGGAACGCGAATGCCCGCGTCAGGTGCCGGAATCCGGCGTCCACCAGCAGGCTGCGGTGTTGTGTGATCATGAGGGGGACTTTCGGTGAAAAAGTGCCGTCTGTCGCCAGACGAGCCGATCAGGATTCAAAGAACCGTATTTTCCCACAAACGGGCAGTCATCAGACTGCCCGCCGCGGCAAGCCCCTGCACTGATCCCAGTCCCCGGCGGGTCCGGGCGGCGCATCGGGGCGATGAGCGAGACGATCAGGGCCAGACGGCTGCCCCGTCCGCGCCGCGGATCTTCTGGGTCCAGAGGTCGCGGATCTGCTGCGTCACGGCATCAGGCAGCGGCACATAGTCCAGCTCGCTGGCCATCGTGGCACCCTCGCGCCAGGCCCAGTCAAAGAAGGCCAGCACTTCGTGCGCTTTTTTCGGATCTTCCTGCTTGGCGTGGACCAGGATAAAGGTCGCAGCCGTCACCGGCCAGGATTCGGCGCCCGGCTCGTTGTTCAGGACCAGCCCCATGCCTGGCGCAGACGACCAGTCAGCATGGGCGGCAGCGGCGGCAAACGTCTTTTGGGACGGCTGCACGAACTGGCCTTCGCGGTTCTGCAACTGGGCCCAGGCCAGACCGTTCTGATGGGCGTAGGCATACTCGACATAGCCGATGGAATTCTTCAGCTGACGCACGTAGGCGGCCACGCCTTCATTGCCCTTGCCGCCCTGTCCCGTGGGCCATTTGACTGCCTTGCCCTGACCGACCTGCTCTTTCCAGGCCGGCGACACCTGAGACAGATAATTGGTCCAGCCGAATGTCGTGCCCGACCCATCCGAACGGTGCACCACGACGATGCCCTTGGCAGGCAGCTCGGCGCCCGGATTCAGATCGGCGATGGCCGGATCGTTCCATTTCTTGATCTTGCCCAGGAAGATGTCCGCCAGTACCGGACCGGTCAGCTTCAGCTGGCCTGCCTGGATGCCTTCGACATTGAGCACCGGGACGGTCCCGCCGACCACCGCCGGGAACTGAATCAGACCGTTTTCCTGCAAGGCATCGGGCTTCATGGGATCATCCGAGGCGCCGAAATCGACTGTCTTGGCGATGATCTGTTGCTGCCCGCCGCCGGAACCGATCGACTGGTAATTGACGCGGTGACCGCTGACTTCCTGATATTTAGCAGCCCACTTGGCATAGATCGGATAGGGGAAAGAAGCCCCCGCCCCCGTCAAGTCGGCGGCAAACGCGGTCGCACCGGCGGCTGCCATCAGCGTCAGGCCCGTCGCGCATTGAACCAGCATCCGTTTGAACATATGGAAAATTCCTGTGAGGATGGTGAGAGATGACGGTTTCTGATCCGTCAGGACGGGATGATAAAGACCGGAGGTGACAGTTTGATGACAATTCCAGCCCCCCACCTCGCGGCTTGCAAGCCGCTCGGGCCACGGCTCCCCCACCTCGCGGCTTGCAAGCCGCTCGGATTCGGCAGGCATAGGACAGTCCTCAGGACTGTCCTATGTCCGGCCTCATCCCAATCTCGCCATCAGGTGTTGGTGCAGGTTCACAGGGGCGCGGCGGTTGCGCACGCGCAGGTAGCGGCCATCGGGCTGGGCTGCCCAGGCCAGTTGGTTGTCGCGCCAGGCGAAGGTGAAGGCCTCGTCGATCACGCGGCGGCGCAGGGTTTTGTCCAGCACGGGGAAGGCCAGTTCGACGCGCCGCAGGAAATTGCGGTCCATCCAGTCGGCGGACGACAGGTACAGCGGCTCGGCCCCGTCCTGGTAGAAATAGAACACCCTGGAATGCTCCAGAAAGCGTCCGATCACGGACCGCACCCGAATGCGTTCGGATAGCCCCGGCACCCCCGCCTGCAGGGCGCAGGCGCCGCGCACGATCAGATCGATGCGCACCCCCGCCTGGCTGGCCTCGTAGAGCGCCTGGATGACGGTGGGTTCCAGCAGGGAATTCATCTTGGCGCGGATGCGGGCGCGCTTGCCGGCCCGGGCGAATTCGGTTTCCGAGCGAATCAGGTTCAGCACGGTGTCGTGCAGGGTGAAGGGCGATTGCAGCAGCAGCTTCAATTCGCGCCGCGCGCCCAGCCCCGTCAGCAGGGAAAAGACCTGATCCATGTCCTCGCAGATGGCCTGATTGGCCGTCAGCAAGCCGAAATCGGTATAGAGCTTGGCCGTGCGCGGATGATAGTTTCCAGTCCCCAGGTGGCCGTAGCGGCGGATGCGACCGTCTTCACGGCGCAGGGCCAACGCCATCTTGGCGTGGGTCTTGTGGCCCACCACACCGTAGCTGACGTGCGCGCCGACTTCTTCCAGGCGCGCTGCCCAGTTGATGTTGGTCTGCTCGTCGAAACGCGCCATCAGTTCGACCACGACGGTGACTTCCTTGCCGGCGCGGGCCGCCGACAGCAGCAGCCCCATCAGTTCGGAATCTTCGCCCGTGCGGTAGATGGTCTGCTTGATCGCCACCACCTGCGGATCCAGAGCGGCAGCCCGCAGGAACATCAGCACGGGCTGAAAGGACTGGTAGGGGTGATGCAGCAAATGATCGCGAGCGGCAATGGCGGCAAACAGGGCATCGGGGCGTTCCAGATCGCCATCGAAGGGCGCCGGCACTCTGGGGCGGAACACGGGATATTCCAGATCGGCGCGCCCCACCCGATTGCACAATTGCATCAGTCGCCCCAGATTGACCGGACCGTTGACGCGATAGGTATCGGCGGGACCCAGATTGAATTCCCGCTGCAGAAAGAGTTCCAGATCGGGCGGCATGGCGTGGGCGATTTCCAGCCGCACGGACGCCCCGAAATTGCGCTGCGACAATTCGCCCTGCAAGGCCTGGCGCAGATTGGTGATTTCTTCTTCGTCCACGAACAGATCGCTATTGCGCGTCACCCGCCACTGATAGCAGCCCTGCACGTCCATGCCGGGGAACAGATCGCCGACGAAGGCGTTGATCATGGTGGTCAGCAGCATGAAGCCGTCGGGGATGCCGGCGATTTCGGCGGGCACCTTCATCATGCGCGGCAAGGCTCTGGGCGCTTGCACGATGGCGATGTGGCCCTCGCGGCCAAAGGCGTCCTCGCCGCTCAGCGACACAATGAAGTTCAGGCTTTTGTTGTACACCCTGGGAAAGGGATGCGCCGGGTCCAGACCGATCGGGGTCAACAGCGGCATGACGTCGCGCTGGAACACCCCATACGCCCATTCGCGCTGCAGATCCGTCCAGCCGGTGGAATAGATCAAGCCCACGCCGCATTCCATCAGCTTGGGCATGACCTCGCCGGTCAGCAGGCGGTTTTGCCGATCCACCAGGGCATGGGCCGCCCTTTGCACCCGGTCGAAGGCCTCGCCCGGCGTCATGCCGTCGGCGCCTATCAATTCCGGCGTCTGGCGCTGCTGTTCTTTGAGGCTGGCCATGCGGATTTCAAAGAACTCATCCAGGTTCGACCCCACGATGCACAGGTAACGCAGCCGCTCAACCGGCGGCACGTCCAGGCGTTCTGCCATGGACAATACCCGCTCGTTGAACTTCAATACCGAAAGTTCGCGATTCAATAAAGGTGGCGATGCGTCGACGCCGTGCATGGGGACTCCCAATCCTGTCATGTTACGGCCACTATAATCGCACAGTGTGACATTCTCAGGTATCCCCATGGACGACCGGTTGGCTTCGATTGACCTCGGCTCGAACACGTTCCGGCTCTCCATCGGGCGCATCGTGCGTCACGACGGCGGCACCCAGCTCTACACAGAAGACAAACTGCGCGAGCTGGTCGCCTTGGCGAACGGACTGGACGAGCATCAGCGCATCAATGCTGCGACCGTGGCCCAGGCCATCGCCGCCTTGCAGCGTTTCGGCGAGCGGCTGCAGGGATTCTCGCCTGCCAATGTGCGGGCGGTAGCCACCAATACCTTCCGGGTGGCGCGCAACGCGGCTGAAATCCTGCCCGAAGCGGAACGCGCCCTGGGATTTCCCATCGAAGTCATTTCCGGCCAGGAAGAAGCCCGGCTGATCTACTTGGGCGTCATTCAGGACCTGCCCCTGACGGATGACCGGCGCCTGGTGATCGACATCGGCGGCGGGTCTACCGAGTTCATCATCGGCCAGGGCAAGCAGCCCCTGCAGCTGGCCTCGCTGCAACTGGGCTGCACGACCTGGACGCGGCTCTTCTTTCCCAACGGCCTGATCACCAAAGCCCGGATGCACCGGGCCATTCTGGCTGCCCGCAGCACCATCGAATCCATCACCCACCGCTACCGCCGCATCGGCTGGCAGGAAGCCTACGGCTCGTCAGGCACCGCCAAGGGGCTGCTGGCCATCCTGGTGGAAAATGGCTTCAGCGACCGCAGCATCACCCTGGACGGCATGGACCGCCTGGCCGCCGCGCTGATCAAGGCCGGGCAGGTGCATCTGCAGGACTGGGCCGGCCTGAAAGCCGAACGCGCCCCGGTGCTGGCGGGCGGCCTGGCCATCATGATGGCGGCCTTCCAGGAATTGGGCATCACGCGCATGGACGCCGGCGACGGCGCGCTACGCATCGGGGTGCTGCACGATCTGCTGGGCCGCGATTCCCACCGCGATCAGCGCGACGCGACGGTGCGCCAGATGAGCAGCCGCTACCAACTGGACACCGACCAGGCCGACCAGGTGCAACAGACCGCCTTGTCCCTGTTCGATCAGTTGGGCCTGGACAGCCGTCAACTGGCGACGACCGAGCTGCGCAAGGCCCTGGGCTGGACCGCGCAACTGCACGAGATCGGCCTGGCGATCGCGCGCAACGACTATCACAAGCATGGCGCCTACATTCTGGAACACGCCGACATGCCGGGCTTTTCACACGACGACCAGCAGCTGCTGGCCTTTCTGGCGCTGGGCCACCAGGGCAAGCTGTCCAAGGTCCGATCCTATACACCCACCCGCGAACAATGGCTGGCCCTATGCTGCCTGCGGCTGGCCGTCTTGCTGCTGCGCCGCCGGGAAGCCCGCGACACACGGCCTTTCAAACTGACGGCAAACGCCCAGCATCTGGCTTTGTCGGTACCCGAAGGCTGGCTGGCGGATCATCCGCTCAGCGGTTTCCTGCTGAAAGGCGAGATCGACGTCTGGCGCAAAGCGGGATTCACCCTGGAAGTCGTCGAGCAATAAGGCCCGACGACAGCCGCGCACAGGCCGTCACTCCATACCGAAATGCCGCCGGTAGCGGGCATCCAACCATTCCAGGTCCAGCAGAATGGGAAAATCGGCGGTATGGAAATCGGGATCCCAGGCAGGCGCGCCGCAGATGGTCGCACCCAGCTTCAGATAGCCCTTGATCAAGGGCGGCACCCGTGCCGGCAGCGTGCTGTCCAGACGGTCTACCGGATAAGGATGCAAGGGCCGGATCTGCGGCACATCGGGATGGCGGTCCATCAGGGCCTGCGCCCGGCGCCAGACCTCGGATGCCGTGGCGCCGCCATCGCGCAGACTGACGCTGGCGCAGCCCAGCATGTAGCGATAGCCCCCCTGCATCATCACCTGGCTCAGGGCCGACCACAGCAGCATGATGGCCGTGCCGTGGCGGAATCGCGCATCGATGCAGGAACGACCGACTTCCACCAGCCAGGGGCGCAGGGCCTGCAGCGGCTCCAGATCGAACTCCGATTCGGAATAGTAGCCGCCCGCCCGGACGGCGGATTCCGGCGTCAGCAGCCGGTAGGTGCCCACGACCTGCTGCGTGGTCACATCCTGCACCATGAAATGCATGCACCAGGGGTCGAAGCGATCCACGTCCCGATCGCCTTCCGCCTGGGGGAAATATGCGCCCAGGTCTTCGGTGAAGACCCGAAAGCGCAAGCGCTGCAGGGCTTCCAGTTCGGTCTGCGTGCGGGCGATGCTCAGGGTCAGGCCGCCCGCCTCGACGCCAGGCCAATCTATTTGTTCCATCGGCGCGGCTTGCGGCAAGGCATGACGGACGAGCATGAAGATCTCCAGCAAGCTACGGAATGGGGACGATTGTGCCCGAACAATGTGACACCCATAAGACAGACTGGAATCAGCTCAGTTTGACGGCCACCAGCTGGCGCACGCTTTCGTCAGCCAAGGCGGCATCGTCGGCTTCCACCATCAGACGCAGCTTGGGCTCGGTGCCCGAGGCGCGGATCAAGACCCGCCCGCGATCCCCCAGGGCGGCGCGCACCGCCTGCGTCGCGGCCTGCAAACCGGCGTGAGACTGCCAGTCCAGGCCTGGCGTCAGGGGCACATTGACCATTTTTTGCGCATACATCTTCAGATCAGCCACCAGCGCCGCCAGTGGCACTTGAGCATGCCGCACCGCCGCCAGCACCTGCAGGGCTGCCACGATGCCGTCTCCGGTGGTGTGCTTGTCCAGACACAGCAAATGGCCGGAGCTTTCGCCGCCGTACAACCAGCCGTGCTTGCGCAGGACTTCGAGCACATAGCGATCGCCGACCTGGGCGCGCTCGAACGGAATGCGCAATTCTTTCAGGCGGCGTTCCAGGCCGAAATTGCTCATCAAAGTGCCCACCACCCCCTCGATGGGGTGCGATTTGGCCCGATCGCGCACGATGGCGTACAAGAGCTCATCACCGTCATACAGGCGCCCGGAGGCGTCCACCATCTGCAGGCGATCGGCATCACCGTCCAGCGCAACGCCGAAATCCGCCCCCTGGGCCAGCACTGTCGCCACCAGGGTTTCCGGGTGGGTGGCGCCAACTTTTTCATTGATGTTGAAGCCGTCGGGCTCGCAGCCAATGACGCTGACGTCGGCCCCCAGTTCCCGGAACACCGGGGGGGCAATGTGATATGCCGCGCCGTTGGCCGCATCGACGACGATCTTCAGGCCCTGCAGGTCCAGTTCGTTGGGAAAGGTGCTCTTGCAGAATTCGATATAACGCCCGGCTGCGTCGCTGATGCGCCGCGCCCGGCCCAGGCCGGCGGAATCCGCACAGCCCACGGGCTGTTCCAGCATGGCCTCGATAGCGGCCTCGGTGGCATCCGGCAGTTTGGTGCCCGCCGAGGAAAAGAATTTGATGCCATTGTCGTAATGCGGATTGTGCGAAGCGCTGATGACGATGCCGGCGGCCAAGCGCCAGGCGCGCGTCAGATAGGCCACTGCCGGTGTGGGGATCGGCCCCGCCAGCAAGACGTCGACGCCCGCGGCGGACAGACCGGCTTCCAGGGCGGATTCCAGCATGTAGCCGGAAATCCGCGTGTCCTTGCCGATGACCACCGTCGGACGGCCCGTCGTCACTGCTCCGCGAGCCAGCACGCAGCCGGCCGCATATCCCAGGCGTAGCGCGAATTCCGCATTGATGCGTTCGCCGCCCACCACACCACGGACCCCATCGGTCCCGAAATACTTGCGTGCGCTCATGCACGGACTCCTATTCAACAGACGGTTGTTCGACCGTCGACCATATCCGCAGGGCATCGACGGTGTCCGCCACATCATGGACCCGCACAATATGCGCGCCTCGCGCCACCCCCGCCAACGCCGCCGCAATGCTGCCGCCCAGCCGCTGCGAGGCAGGCCGGCCGGTGACGGCGCCAATCATGGATTTGCGCGACAGCCCCAGCAAGCTGGGGTAATCGCTGCCCATGACCTGCGGCAGATGGCGCAGCAAGGCGTAATTGTGCGCCACTGTCTTGCCAAAACCAAACCCCGGATCCAGCACGATCCGATCAGCGGCAATCCCCGCATGGCGCAGACGCTGCGCACCCGCCGTCAGATAATCATGCACCTGGGCCACCACGTCGTCATAGACCGGGTCCTGCTGCATGGTGCGGGGTTCCCCGCGCATATGCATCAGGCACAAAGCGCAATCCGCATCTTTCACCGCGTCCAATGCACCAGGCGCCGAAAACCCGCCGATGTCGTTGATCATATCCGCCCCGGCCTGCAGCGCGCGCCGCATCACATCGGGCTTGCAGGTATCCACGGACAAAGGCACGCCGCCATCGCGCAGGCCCTGGATCACCGGCAGGATGCGGTGCAGTTCTTCGCCCACTGAAACGGCCTGGGCGCCTGGGCGCGTGGATTCCCCCCCGATGTCCAGCAGGTCGGCGCCTTCCTGGATCAGACGCAGTCCATGCTCGATCGCCTGATCGGCCTGAAAATGCGCATTACCGTCGGAAAAGGAGTCCGGGGTGACGTTGACGATCCCCATGACCAACGGGCGCTCCAGAGACAACTGGAAACGCCCGCATTGAAGAGTGGCAACCATAGAGGTCAGACAATAAGCCGATCAGACGGGCGTCGTGGCAGGATCATTGTCCGGGTTGGCAGGCGCCTGCCCAGCCGACGGCGGCGTCTGTGGCGGCGTATCCCCGCCAGAGGAAGACGCATGCGGCGGGCGCGGCGGACGCCCCGACATGATGTCTTCGATCTGCTCGGCGTCGATGGTTTCCCATTCGAGCAGGGCCTTGGCCATGACGTGCATCTTGTCCTGATTCGATTCAATCAGATCCCGCGCAATGCGATATTGCTCGTCGATGATGCTGCGGATTTCCGCATCGACCTTTTGCATGGTGGCTTCGGACACGTGCGTGGTCTTGGTCACGCTGCGGCCCAGAAAGACTTCGCCCTCGTTTTCGGCGTAAACGACCGGCCCCAGGGAATCGGTCATGCCGTAACGCGTGACGATGTCGCGAGCGATCGCGGTCGCGCGTTCGAAGTCGTTGGACGCGCCCGTCGTCATCTGATTCATAAAGACTTCTTCGGCAATACGGCCCCCGAACAGGACGGCGATGGTGTTCAGCAGGCGTTCTTTATCCATGCTGTAACGATCGCCTTCCGGCAACTGCATGGTCACGCCCAGAGCGCGACCGCGCGGGATGATGGTGACCTTGTGCACCGGATCGGTTTTAGGCAGCATGCGGGCCACCAGCGCGTGGCCGGATTCGTGGTAGGCGGTGTTGCGGCGTTCTTCTTCGGGCATGATCAAAGAGCGACGTTCCGCGCCCATGATGATCTTGTCCTTGGCCTTTTCCAGATCGTTCATGTCGACCGTGCGGCCATTGCGTCGGGCGGCAAACAGCGCAGCCTCGTTGATCAGGTTGGCCAGATCGGCGCCGGAAAACCCAGGCGTGCCCCGCGCCAGCACGTTGGCGTCCACGTCCTGGGCGATGGGGACCTTGCGCATGTGGACTTTCAGGATCTGTTCGCGACCACGGATATCGGGCAGCGACACCACCACCTGGCGGTCAAAGCGCCCCGGACGCAGCAAAGCCGGGTCCAGCACGTCGGGCCGGTTGGTGGCGGCCACCACCAGCACGCCCTGGCCGGTTTCAAAACCGTCCATTTCGACCAGCAGCTGGTTCAGGGTCTGTTCGCGTTCGTCGTTGCCCCCGCCCAGACCAGCGCCGCGCTGGCGGCCCACGGCATCGATTTCATCAATGAAGATGATGCAGGGGGATTGTTTTTTGGCATTTTCGAACATGTCGCGCACACGGGCTGCGCCCACGCCCACGAACATTTCGACGAAATCGGAACCGGAAATGCTGAAGAAGGGGACTTTGGCTTCGCCTGCGATGGCCTTGGCCAGCAGGGTCTTACCGGTACCCGGAGGGCCGACCATCAGGACGCCGCGCGGAATGCGACCGCCCAGACGCTGGAATTTGGTGGGGTCGCGCAGAAAATCAACCAGTTCCTGGACGTCTTCTTTGGCTTCGTCGCAGCCGGCCACGTCGGCAAAGGTAATGTTGTTGTTGTTTTCATCCAGCATGCGGGCGCGGGATTTGCCGAAGCTGAACGCCCCGCCCTTGCCGCCACCCTGCATCTGACGCATGAAAAACACCCAGACCCCGATCAGCAACAGCATCGGGAACCAGGAAATGAAAAGACTGGCCAGGAAAGAGGGTTCTTCGCGGGCCTTGCCCGACACCTGCACGCCGTCTTTCACCAGTTCGGGGACCATCCACAGGTCGCCTGGCGAGGTCAGGCTATAGGCGCGACCGGATTCCGGCGTCACGTAGATCGTGTCGCCCTGGATGTCGACCTTGTTGATCCGGCCGGCGCGCGCGTCATTCATGAACTGCGTGTAGGTGACAGTGTCGCTGCCCGCCATCGGGCGTCCGTCGAACTGCTTGAACACCGTAAAGAGCACGAGCGCGATCACCAGCCAGACCGCGATCTTGGAAAACGAGTTGTTCAAAGCGAATCTCCTGGGTTTTGCTGCTTGCCCGCCCGGCACCCGCCCGAATGCGTGGTTACAACAAGCTGACAAATTCGTCAATGTCTCATTCTACCTGAATCCACCCCTCTGCCCCAGCAGTCGGGTGTCCAGCCCCGGCAGCCGCTCAGCGCGGTGATTTCAGACCTCGGGCAACCAGAAAGGTTTCCGACGAGGCATCCCTCGATGCCTTGGGTTTGCGTTCCACCACTCGTACAAAATGCTGCTTAAAAAGCTGCACGATCTGGGAAAAGCCGCTGCCGTGGAAGGCCTTGACGACCAGAGCGCCATCCGGTTTCAGATGATTACAGGAAAATTCCAGCGCCAATTCGCACACGTGCGCGATTCGGGCGGAATCCGCCAAGGCCACACCCGATAGGTTGGGAGCCATATCGGAAATCACAAGGTCTACCGCCTGCCCCTGCAGACGATCCTGCAATTGATGCAGAACCTGGTCATCGCGAAAATCACCCAGGATGAACTCCACGCCGGCGATGGGTTCCATCGGCAGCAGATCCAGGGCCAGAATGCGCCCATCGATGCCCCCGCCGGACGCCAGCAGGCGTTCCCGCACCAGTTGCGACCAGCTGCCCGGCGTCGCGCCCAGATCGACGACGACATCGCCCCGGCGCAATAGCTTTTCCGTGTCCAGGATTTCCGCCAATTTGAAGGCGGCGCGAGCCCGGTAACCCTTTTGTTGCGCCATTTTCACGTACGGGTCGTTAATATGACGCTGTACCCAGGCTTTAGAGAATTTTTTCTTGGCCATTCCCGTACAATTCCAGTATGCCGAAACTTGAACTAAACCCCCAGCAGCGACGCGATTTGCGGGCCGCTGCCCACCCCCTGCATCCCGTCGTCCTGATTGGCGACAAGGGCCTGACGGATGCCGTATTGGGTGAAATCGACCGCAGCCTGACGGCCCACGAACTGATCAAGGTCCGCGTGTCCGGCGCAGAGCGCCCGGATCGCGACGCCATGCTGGAAGCCATCTGTGACGCCCTGTCATGCGCTGCAGTGCATCATCTGGGCAAGACGTTGATTATCTACCGGCCCGACGTGCTTGCGCAACAAGCAGCGGTAGCGGCTGAAAACGCCACCCGCGCCGTGCGCAAAAAATCCGACCCTTATGTGCCCAAAAAACAGGCGGCGCACCCTGGGGCCGGCAAAGCCGCCGCCCCCAAGACATCGCGCAAAGCGGGCGAACCCGACGTGAAGGCAGCCGATGCCCGCCGTCGCGGCCAGGTCGAAGACGCCGGACGCCCAAGCGCCCGCCGCAGCCGTTCATCGGACGCCAGCCGAGCCCCGGCAGCACATGGGATTCCGCGTCGCAGCAGCGGCAGCGCCCTGACACTGCGCGCCGGTGCGCGGCGCAGCCGCAGCCCGCGCTGATGCGCCGGGCCGCAGGCGATTACTGATAGCTGACGGAACAGACTTCAAATTCACGCACGCCGGCGGGGGCGCGGACTTCAACCACGTCGCCCTCGCTCTTGCCGATCAGGGCGCGCGCAACCGGGCTGGAGACGGAAATCATATTGGCGCGAATGTCGGCTTCCAGGTCGCCCACGATCTGGTAAGTCAGGCGTTCGCCCGATTCCAGATCCTCGATTTCAACCGTGGCGCCAAACACGGCCTGGCCCTCGACATCCAAATCCGCAGGATTGATGATCTGCGCATTGGACAAAGAGCCTTCCAGTTCCTGGATGCGGCCTTCGATGAAGCCTTGCCGTTCGCGAGCCGCATCGTATTCGGCGTTTTCAGACAAATCACCCTGCGCCCGCGCTTCGGCGATGGCGTTGATGACTTCAGGGCGTTCCACCGTCTTCAGACGGTGCAATTCGGCTCGTAAACGTTCTGCCCCGCGAGCAGTCAAAGGGATCGCAGCCATAGTTTTCTGACTCAAAGTAAAAAGACGCCCCATGCGCGGGGGCGCCTGACAACACGAAAAAGTAAAGACGGGGGTGAAACCCGTCGCCGTATCCGGAGGTGTGCGAAATATGCTTTCGACCCGGGATGCTGAATACGAGCAGCCTGGACGGTGGGCTGTTCACAGCCACTGGCGGCGGGATCCATCCCTGCGCTGACCCAGATACGAAATCCGCATGCTCGTAAAAAACCCCGGCCGAAACCGGGGTGTTGTGGCTATTGTGGGCAATCTGACGGGAAAATGCAAGCCCTGGTGGTCGTCCCGGATGCCGCGTTCCGGTTCCTGCTGAGTCCTTCGATGGTGCAGGGGTTGCGGCGGGCCCAGCCAGCGGTCCGGCCTGTGGCCGGACTGCCCGAATCTGCCTCGTACGGGCGGGCGTCGGACGAACTCGGCCTTCGGCCTCAGACACGTCCGACGACTGCCCCCGCCCTCCCTTCGTCAGCATTCGGCGCTGGCCGACTGTCCCGCCGCAACCCCTGCACCATCGAAGGACGGCGTCGGTTCAAAGCCAGGTTTGCACAGCAGAAGCAGCCAGCTGATAACCCCACACCAGAATCTGAGCTTTACACAACAGAAGCCGCCGACTTGCGTCCTCGCAACAGAGCATAAAGAATGATCGCGCCAAAGGTTGCCGTCCCGATGCCGTCCAGCTTGAAGCCGCCCAGTTCGATCGAGAAATTGCCGGCCCCCAGGATCAGGGTGACCGCCGCCACGATCAGATTGCGGTTGTCGCTGAAGTCCACCTGGTTGACCACCCAGATGCGCGCCCCGGCAATCGTGATCAGGCCGAACACCACCACCGCCATGCCGCCCAGCACCGGGGCCGGGATGGCCTGGATGACCGCCCCGAATTTAGGCGAGAAGCCCAGCAGCAGCGCCACCAGGGCCGCCACCACGAACACCAGGGTGGAATAGATCTTGGTGACGGTCATGACGCCGATGTTCTCGGCGTAGGTCGTCACGCCCGTGCCGCCCATGGAGCCGGAGATCATGGTGGCCACGCCGTCGCCCAGAAAGGCCCGGCCCAGGTAGCGGTCCAGGTTCTGCCCCGTCATGGCGCTGACGGCCTTGATGTGCCCCAGATTTTCCGCAACCAAAATGATGGCGACCGGCGCGATGACGCTGATGGCATGGCCTTCGAACACGGGCGCCGTCATCTTGGGCATACCCAGCCAGGACGCTGCCGCGATGGCGGAAAAATCGATGGGCGTGCCAAAGCCCAGGCCATTGCTCAACACCGCATACAGGACGCAGGCCAGGAACAGGCCCACCAGGATCAGCAGACGCTGCACCAGGCCGCGCGTGTAGACGGCCACACCGCCCACACACAGAATCGTCAACAGCGCCATCAGGGAATCGAACAGCGATCCGCCCATCGCGCCTTTGGCGGCGATCGGCGCCAGATTCAGACCGATGACCGCCACCACGGCGCCCGTCACCACGGGCGGCATCCAGCGATCGATCCAGTCGGCGGCGCCGCCTTGCCGGGCATTGATGAACATCGTCAACAAGCCGATGCCGGCATAGATCAGGCCACAGATCACGATGGCGCCCAGCGCGACACCGATATTCGGATTCGGCCCGCTGCCGGCATAGCCGGTGACGGCGATCACACCACCGATGAAGGCGAAACTGGACCCCAGATAGCTGGGCACGCGACCGCCGACAAACAGGAAGAACACCAGAGTTCCCACGCCGGACATCAGGATGGCCATGTTCGGGTCAAAGCCCATGATGAGCGGCGCCAGAATGGTCGAGCCGAACATGGCGACAACGTGCTGGGCGCCCATCGCCACGGTCTGCGGCAGGGGCATGGTCTCGTCGGGCTGCACCACGGCGCCGTCAGCGGTGCCTGAGACGCGACGCCAACGGGGGAAATAGGAAGTGGTCATGGATGTGCGGCCCAAGGCCGTCCGGAAGAGGAAGATGGAAGGTTGAAATTTCGTCGCAAGTGTACGGTGCTATCTGCACACATCGCAAGATGGGATTGGCCCGCCCACATGAGCGCCGGCAGCGGTCTGGAAGGCGACGCGGACGCGCCGGCGGGCAGGCCCCCTAGGGATGTTCGCCGATGCGGGGCTTGCGCTTGCGCCGCGCCGCCACGGCGTCATACAGGGCATCGGGCACCAGACGCAGCAGGCGCCCCACCCAAGCCATGGGCCAGGGAATGACACGATACCGATCACCCGCCTCGATGGCGCGCACCGCCTGATCTGCGAAACGGTCCACCGGCATCAGAAACGGCATGCGGTAGGGATTGTGCGCCGTCATGGGGGTGGCGATGAAACCAGGCGCCAGGGTGACGACCTGCACCCCTGAACCGTGGAGTTCCACCCGCAGGCTTTCGCAATAAGCCCGCACAGCAGCCTTGGATGCGCTGTAGGCGCCCGCGCCTGGCAGGCCTCGCACCCCCGCCACGCTGCCGATGCCGACCAGCACGCCGCTGCGTCGCGCCCGCATCGCCGCAATGAAGGGTTCGAACGTCGCCACCATCGCCAGCACGTTGGTGTCGAAAATCGCCTGGAAAACGGCGAAATCTTCGGGCGCATCGGTCAGGGTGCCGACGCTGATGCCGGCGCAGGCAATCACCCGGTCCACCGGGCCGCCCGCCAGGAAGTCCTGAGCGGCAGCCTGCAGGGCCGCGCGATCCCGGATATCCAGGACATACATCTGGTGCCCCTGTCCCGGCAAAGCATCCGCGACCGCCTGCAGCGCGTCCTGGCGCCGGCCTACCAGCCCCACGACGGCGCCCCGCGCCGCATACTGATGCGCCAGCGCCGCGCCAATACCGCTGCTGGCGCCGGTCATGAAAACCCGCCCTGGTGATGGCGCCGGGACGGGTTGTTCAGAACCCCCCGGCACAGCGGGGGACTCGGGGCCTGCGGACGTGATGGTGTCGCCCGCCACGATGCATCAGCCGACCGTCGCGGCGTTCATGGCCTGCAGGCTGTAGACCTTCAGACCGCCGCCATGACGCAGGTACTGCAGACCTTCAACGGCGGCGCGGGCGCCCGCGATCGTCGTGAAGAACGTCACACGGTTGGACAGCGACTGGGTGCGGATGATGCGCGAATCGGCGATGGCGTTGCGCCGTTCTTCCACGGTGTTGATGACCATGGCGATCTCGCCGTTTTTCAGCATGTCCACGATGTTGGGACGGCCCTCGGTGACTTTGTTGACGATCTCGACCGCCAGGCCGGCCGCCTCGATGACCGCCGCCGTGCCGCGCGTGGCGATCAGCTGGAAGCCCATGGCCGCCAGGCCGCGAGCGACCTCGACGGCGCGGGGCTTGTCCTGAGCGCGCACGCTGATGAAGACCTTGCCCGATTCCGGCAACCAGGCCCCCGCCGCGATCTGGGATTTGACGAAGGCCTCGCCAAACGTTTCGCCCACGCCCATGACTTCCCCGGTGGACTTCATTTCCGGCCCCAGGATGGTATCCACCCCAGGGAACTTCACGAAGGGAAAGACGGCTTCCTTGACGCAGTAGTGCACCGGCGACGGAATGGACGACACGCCCTGCGCCGCCAAAGACCGGCCCGCCATGATGCGGGCGGCGATCTTGGCCAGTTGGCGACCCGTGGCCTTGGACACATAGGGCACGGTGCGCGAGGCGCGCGGATTGACTTCCAGCACGTAGACGTCGCCATCCTGGATGGCGAACTGCACGTTCATCAGACCCTTGACGTTCAGGGCGCGAGCCATGAGCGCGGTCTGACGCTTGATCTCGTCCACGATCTCTGCGGACAGCGAATACGGCGGCAGGCTGCAAGCCGAATCGCCCGAGTGCACACCGGCCTGTTCGATGTGTTCCATGACGCCGCCCACGACGACTTGTTCGCCGTCGGCCAGGCAGTCCACGTCGACTTCGGTGGCGTTGTTCAGGAAGTGATCCAGCAGCACCGGCGAATCATTGCTGACCTTGACCGCTTCACGCATATAGCGTTCCAGGTCTTGCGGTTCGTGCACGATTTCCATGGCGCGACCGCCCAGCACATAGCTGGGGCGCACCACCAGGGGATAACCGATTTCCCCGGCCAGGGCCAGGGCTTCGCTTTCGGTGCGGGCCGTGCGGTTGGCCGGCTGGCGCAGGCCCAGTTTGGTCAGGAGTTTCTGGAAGCGTTCTCGGTCTTCGGCGACGTCGATGGAATCCGGACTGGTGCCGATGATGGGCACGCCGTTGGCTTCCAGGGCGCGGGCCAGCTTCAGGGGCGTCTGGCCGCCGTACTGGACGATGACGCCCGCCGGGTTTTCCTTGTGGACGATTTCCAGCACGTCTTCCAGCGTCAAAGGCTCGAAATACAGACGATCGGACGTGTCGTAGTCGGTGGAGACGGTTTCGGGATTGCAGTTGACCATGATGGTCTCGAAGCCGTCTTCGCGCAGGGCCAGCGCGGCGTGCACGCAGCAATAGTCGAATTCGATCCCCTGACCGATGCGGTTGGGCCCGCCGCCCAGCACGATGATTTTCTTGCGGTCGGTGGGCGCGGCCTCGTCCTCTTCCTCGTAGGTCGAATACATATAGGCCGTGGTCGTGGCGAATTCCGCCGCGCAGGTGTCCACGCGTTTGTACACTGGGCGCACGTTCATCTGATGACGCAGTTTGCGCACTTCCGATTCGGTCGTGTCCAGCAAGAAAGCCAGGCGACGGTCGGAAAAACCGTAGCGCTTCAGGCGGCGCATGGTCTCGTCATCCAGATCGGACAGGGTGCGCTGTTCCAGCGCCAGTTCGATGTCGACGATTTCCTTGATCTGATCCAGGAACCAGGGGTCGATCTTCGTCAACTGATGGACTTCTTCCAGGCTGAAGCCCTGGGCAAACGCATCGCCCACGTACCAGATGCGTTCCGGGCCGGGTTCGCCGAGTTCGATCTGCAGGCGCTCGCGGTCGGTGGTTTTCTGGTTCAGGCCGTCTACGCCGACTTCCAGGCCGCGCAGGGCTTTCTGGAAGGCTTCCTGGAAGGTGCGACCGATGGCCATGACTTCACCCACAGCTTTCATCTGCGTGGTCAGGCGGGAATCGGCTTGCGGGAATTTTTCAAACGCGAAGCGCGGCACCTTGACGACGACGTAGTCCAGGGTCGGCTCGAAAGACGCCGGGGTCGCGCCACCGGTGATTTCATTGCGCAGTTCGTCCAGCGTGTAGCCCACGGCCAGACGGGCCGCGACCTTGGCAATCGGGAAGCCGGTGGCCTTGGACGCCAGGGCGGAAGAACGCGACACGCGCGGATTCATCTCGATGACGATCATGCGGCCATTGGCCGGATTGACGGCGAACTGCACATTCGAGCCGCCCGTATCCACACCGATCTCGCGCAGCACCGCAATGGATGCGTTGCGCATGATCTGGTATTCCTTGTCGGTCAGCGTCTGCGCCGGAGCGACCGTGATGGAATCACCGGTATGCACACCCATCGGGTCCAGGTTTTCGATGGCGCACACGATGATGCAATTGTCGGCGCTGTCGCGCACGACTTCCATTTCGAATTCCTTCCAGCCCAGCAGGGATTCCTCGATCAGCAATTCACGCGTGGGCGATGCTTCCAGGCCTCGACGGCAAATGGTTTCGAATTCTTCTGCGTTGTAGGCGATGCCCCCGCCCGTGCCGCCCAGCGTGAAGCTGGGCCGGATCACGGCAGGAAAGCCCGAGGTGCCGAGTTCCGCGGCGATGCGTTTCTGCACGGCCCAGGCTTCGTCCATGCTGTGGGCGACGCCGGATTTCGCGGATTCCAGACCGATGGAGGTCATGGCGTCCTTGAATTTCAGGCGGTCTTCGGCCTTTTCGATGGCGGCTGCATTGGCGCCGATCAGCTCGACCCCATGCTTGGCCAGCACACCGTTGCGATCCAGATCCAGCGCGCAGTTCAACGCGGTCTGGCCGCCCATGGTCGGCAGAACGGCATCGGGTTTTTCGATCTCGATGATCTTTTCCAGGGCCTGCCAGGTGATGGGTTCGATATAGGTGACGTCCGCCGTTTCCGGATCCGTCATGATGGTGGCCGGATTGCTGTTGACCAGAATGGTACGGAAACCATCGGCCTTCAGGGCCTTGCAGGCCTGGGCGCCGGAGTAGTCGAATTCGCAGGCCTGACCGATGATGATCGGACCTGCCCCGATGATGAGAATGCTTTTGATGTCTGAACGCTTGGGCATGAGAGAACGGTATCGGTTATTTGGTCGACTGGGCTTTGTGCTGCGCCATCAGGTCGATGAATTTATCGAACAGCACCAGAATGTCGTGCGGGCCGGGACTGGCTTCGGGGTGACCCTGGAAGCAGAACACCGGCTTGTCGGTGAGTTCGAACCCCTGCAGCGTGCCGTCAAACAGCGACACGTGCGTCACGCGGGCATTGGCCGGCAGGCTGTCGCCATCCACCGTGAAACCGTGGTTCTGGCTGGTAATGAACACGCGCTTGGTGTCCAGATCCTGCACGGGGTGATTGGCGCCATGATGGCCGGTCTTCATTTTCACCGTGCGCCCGCCCAGGGTCAGGCCCAGCACCTGCTGGCCCAGACAGATGCCGAACAGGGGAATGCCGCGTTCCAGCACCGCCTTGCAGGTATCGACGGCATATTGGCAAGCGGCGGGGTCGCCCGGCCCATTGGACAGGAACACCCCATCCGGATTTTGCGCCAGGATGTCGGCAGCCGGCGTGGTGGCGGGCACCAGGGTAATGCGGCAATGCCGGTCTGCCAGCAGACGCAGGATATTGGTCTTGATGCCGTAGTCGTAGGCGATCACGTGATAATCGGTCTTTTCCTGGCGGCTGAAGCCACGCCCCAGCTGCCACGTGCCCTGCACCCAGGCGCCGGCCTGCGGCGTCGTGACCTTCAGGGCCAGATCCTGGCCTTCCATGCCGCCGAAACCGCGCGCCATTTCCACGGCGCGTTCGACGTCGTCGCCTACCAGGATGCAGGCGCCTTGGGCGCCGCGTTCGCGCAGAATACGCGTCAGCTTGCGCGTATCGATGCCCGAAATGGCGACGATGCCTTGGGCTTTCAGGTAGTCGGGCAAAGACTGCGTCGCCCGGAAATTCGAGACACGAGCCGGGCAGTCGCGCACCACCAGACCGGCAGCGTGCACCCGGCTGGATTCGACGTCCTCGGCGTTGACGCCGGTGTTGCCGATATGCGGATAGGTCAGGGTAACGATTTGGCCGCTGTAGCTGGGATCGGTCAGGATTTCCTGATAGCCGGTCATGGCCGTATTAAAGACGATTTCAGCGACAGTGGACCCATCGGCGCCTATGGACACGCCTCGAAACACGGTACCGTCAGCCAAGGCGAGAATTGCTGGAACGAGTCCTGTGGACCCCTCGGGAAAGAGTGACGGCAGCAAAGTGATAACCCCAGTTGTAAAGTCTATATATAAACCTTCCTATTATACAGTCTCGTACGGGTTTCTCCTTGACCCGCTCGAGGCGCAGCTCGGCGGAAATGGTCTACAGTAAGAGTCTTTCACTGTTTCTACCAGAGAGTACCGCCTTCATGAGCCATCAACTCGACGCCCTGCGCGCGCTGACGACCGTCGTGGCCGACACAGGGGATTTCGAAACCATGCGGGCCTACCAGCCCACAGACGCCACCACCAACCCGTCGCTGATCCTGAAGGCCGTGCAGCAGGATGCTTACCGCCCGCTGCTGGATCGGGTGCTGCGCGACCACCCTTCGGCGCCGCTGACGGAACAGGTGGACCGGCTGCTGGTGGCTTTCGGCCGGGAAATCCTGGCTATCGTGCCCGGCCGGGTCTCGACCGAAGTCGATGCCCGCCTGTCTTTCGACACTCAGGCCAGCATCGAACGCGCCCGGCAGATCATTGCGCTGTATGAATCCGCCGGCATCGCCCGCGAACGCATCCTGATCAAACTGGCCTCGACCTGGGAAGGCATCCAGGCGGCGCGTGTGCTGGAAACCGAAGGCATCCGCTGCAATCTGACGCTGCTGTTTTCGCTGACGCAGGCGATCGCCTGCGCCCAGGCGCAGGTGACGCTGATTTCGCCCTTCGTGGGCCGCATCTACGACTGGTACAAGCAGGCTGCCGGGGCCGATTGGAACGAGGCGGAAAACGCAGGGGCGCATGATCCCGGTGTGCAATCGGTTGCCCGGATCTATCAGTATTTCAAGGCGTACGACATCCCCACGCAGGTCATGGGGGCCAGTTTCCGCAACATCGGGCAGATCCGGGCGCTGGCGGGGTGCGACCTGCTGACAATCAGTCCGGCGCTTTTGGGGGAACTGGCGGCATCCCAGGATCCGCTGCCCGCCGCGCTGACAGTGGCGCACGCCAAAGCCCAGGCGCCGGAATGGCTGGCCAGCAACGAAGTCACGTTCCGCACACAGCTGAACCAGGACGCGATGGCGACGGAAAAACTGGCGGAAGGCATCCGGATCTTCACGGCGGATGCGGTGAAGCTGGACGCACTGCTGGGCCGTGCCGGCTAAGCCGCACGGATGCAGCCAACCCAGGCCAGACCTTATATAACGAGGAATTTCCCCGATATGTTTTGACATATGGCCCGCTGTATCCTAGAACAGGATCGCGCCGCAAGAGTCCAACGTCTGGCCCCTCAATAATCGCGCCCCATTCCAGGAGACACGGATGACATTCATACGAAAATTCTGCACAGCCATCGCGACCACGGCATTGCCGCTATCCATGGCCATGGCCGCCCCTGCGATCGTCATGGCGCCAGGCGGCGCAGGCGGGGGCTACGACGCCGCTGCGCGCGTACCGCTGCAGGTCATGCAGGAAACCGGCATCTTCACCGATGGTTCGCAGGTCACCAACAAGGGCGGCGCGGGCGGCACCATCGGTCTGGCCGAATTCGTGCGCACGACCAAAGGCAACGACAACGGCATCATGTCCCTGGGCTCGATCATCGTCGGCGCCATCATCCTCAACAAATCCCCGGTCACGCTGGACGACGTCACGCCGCTGGTGCGCCTGACCGATGACGCAGGCGCCATCGCCGTGCCGGTGGACTCGCCCCTCAAGACCATCCAGGACGTCACCAAGGCGCTGGCTGCCAATCCGGGCGCCATGCCGATCGGCGGCGGCTCCATCGGCGGGGTCGACCACGTCACCGCAGCGTTGCTGGCCCAGACCATCCCCCTGGACCCGAAAAAACTCAATTACGTGGCCTATGACGGCGGCGCCGAAATGATCACGGCGCTGGCTGGCGGCCAGCTCAAAGTCGCCATCTCCGGCCTGTCCGAGCTCGGCCCCTACGCCGAACAAGGCCGCCTGCGCCTGATCGCCGTCACCTCTGAAAAACGCCTGCCCAATCTCGACGTCCCCACCCTGAAAGAACAAGGCGTGGACGTGGTCATCGGCAACTGGCGCGGCATCGTGGGCGCACCGGGCATGTCCGACAAGGGCAAGCAGATGTGGCTGGACCGTTTCGCCAAGATGCACGCCACGGATGCATGGAAAAAAGCCCTGGCCGACCACAACTGGACCGATGCCTACCTGGCTGGCAATGACTTCTCCGCGTTCCTGGACCAGGAAAAAGTCCGCCAGAAAAAGGTGCTTGAATCCGTCGGCCTGATCAAATAAGCATCATGGCACCCAAGACTTCGCGTCCCTGGTGGCTGGGGCTGGTCATCGTCGCCATCGGCCTGTTGTGGTTTTTCCAGGGGCGCAGTCTGCCGCAGCTGGGCGGCTACGCCGCGATTGGCCCCGGTTTCTTCGTCATCGTGATCGGGGGCTTGCTGGTGCTGCTGGGGGTCATCTTGCTCATCCAGATTGCGCGCGGCGAGTCCTTCGAACCCCAGGATTCCGAAGACGCCGAGGCCAACGCCAAAGTGTCCTGGCCCGCGCTGCTCTGGGCCGCCAGCGGCGCCGCCGTCCCCCTGCTCACCATGCAGCCGCTGGGCTTCCCCCTGACGGCCATGATCAGCTTCGCCCTGGTCACACGCGCCTTCGGCTCACGCCGCATCCTGATGGACGCGTGTATCGGTCTGGTGCTGGGCCTGCTCTGCTGGTACGGATTTTCTTCGCTAGGCGTCAGCCTCGGCCCTGTATTTCCCTTTCTGGGCGAGTGATTCATGGATTCATTTTCCGCATTGATGTCGGGCTTCAGCGTCGCGCTGGAACCCATCAATCTGTTCTGGGCCTTTCTGGGTTCGATCCTGGGGACCGCCATGGGCGTGCTGCCCGGGATCGGCCCTGCCCTGACGATCGCCCTGCTGCTGCCGGTCACCGTGCAAATCGCCCCCACGGCTGCCTTCATCATGTTTGCCGGGGTGCTGTACGGCGCCATGTACGGTGGTTCCACCACCTCGATTCTGCTCAATACCCCCGGCGAAAGCGGTTCCATGATGACTGCGCTCGAGGGCAACAAAATGGCCAAGGCCGGGCGTGGCGCGGCGGCGCTGGCCACCGCCGCCATCGGTTCCTTCGTCGCCGGCACGCTGGCGACGCTGGGCATTACCTTTTTCGCGCCTCTGGTGGCTGAACTGGCCTTTGTCTTCACTGCCGCCGACTATTTCGCGCTGATGGTACTGTCCCTGATGTCGGTCTCGGTGGTGCTCGGCAGCTCTCGCGTACGCGGCCTGATCGCCCTGCTGCTTGGTCTGGCGCTAGGTGTGGTCGGCATCGACGCGCAGACAGGTCAGGCGCGCCTGACCTTCGGCTCGTTCGAGCTGCTGGACGGCATCGAGTTGACCGTCGTGCTGGTGTCGCTGTTCGCGGTAGGCGAAGTCATGTACGTCGCCAGCCGCTACCGCAGCATGCCGCCGCAGATCAATCCCTTGTCGGGCAAGGCCTGGATGACCAAGGAAGACTGGCAGCGATCCTGGAAGCCCTGGCTGCGCGGTACGCTGTTCGGTTTTCCCATCGGCGCCTTGCCGACCGGCGGCACGGAAGTCCCGACGTTTCTGTCCTACATGACGGAACGCAAATTGTGCAAAAAGCCCGATGAATTCGGCCACGGCGCCATCGAAGGCGTGGCCGGCCCCGAAGCCGCCAATAATGCGGCGGCAGCCGGCATTCTGGTGCCGCTGCTGACCCTGGGCCTGCCGACTTCCGCCACGGCTGCCGTGCTGCTGGCAGCCTTCCAAAGCTACGGGCTGCAGCCGGGGCCGTTCCTCTTCACCAACAGTCACGATCTGGTCTGGGCGATCATCGCGTCGCTGTATATCGGCAATGTCATGCTGCTGGTGCTGAACCTGCCGCTGGTGGGCATCTGGGTGCGTCTGCTGCTGATCCCCCGCCCCTATCTGTACGCCGGCATCCTGGTCTTTACCATGGTCGGCGTCTGGGGGCTGTCGACTTCCTGGATGGATCTGCTCATCATGTTCGTGATCGGGGTCACAGGCTATGTGATGCGGGTCTACGATTTTCCGATCGCCCCGCTGCTGATCGGCCTGATTCTGGGCCCGATGGCGGAAACGCAGTTGCGGCGCTCTTTAGCCATCAATAACGGGGATCCGTCCGTGTTCATCACGAGCCCCCTGTCACTGACCTTCCTGGTTCTGGCGGTGCTGGTGCTGCTGGCGCCGATCCTGCTGCGCAAACTCAAAGCGGCAGCGGAGCCGACTGCGGGCCATGATGTGGGCCTAGGCTAAAACTGATCTTCGGGCAGCACGCTGTCCGGTGATTTTCCGGCAGCACGCTGTCCGGGAAGCCAGCAGGCTACATGCGCCCCAACCAGCGGTCCGGCCTGTGGCCGGACTTCCCGGATCTGCCTCGTCCGCCAGGGCGGTGGACGAACTCGTCGCTGCGCTCCTCAAACACGTCCACCG
>NZ_JBATXG010000004.1:0-11219 GCF_049673105.1 Castellaniella sp. | reverse complement strand
TGGACCACCAGGCCGTGGATCCCTAGGATAGAATCGATTGGGGACATCGGCATTGCTCCATTAAACGTGTTCTTCGCAAAAACAAGTCTAATGAATGCCGGTGTCCCCCGTTAATGATGTAGAGCCCCTCAAGGCTGCTGCTGATCATGGTGAATATACGCCATCATCTCCTGGATTCCGGCCTCTCGGATCCGTAGCCCTTGTTCGGTATTCAATGCCCCAAGCCAGGCACGCTTGCGCTTGTCTGCAGAGTCTGGGTCATCCAGTGCAATGCGTGCCTGCGGCGTGCAGCAAAGCTTGAAATCGCTTTTCCCGTCCCAGTGCGCTGTAACCGGAAAGCCGTAATCCCCCAGAGATACCGGAAAGGTGATGTCGATCACGATGTCGCCATGACCCACATCGCAGGTCAGAAAATTGTGCACATCGTAGACCTGCAGATCGATTGCGGATGATCGTAGGGCATCGGAATAATAGGGTCAGGAAGTAGTCCCGCCAATGGGCAGGGTACTGTTCAATCTTGTCCATGGTCCGGCGGCCATAGACGGGCCACATGTACTACGTTCAATATGCGTACGATGTCATCAACGACATCGTAGATCAGCAGGTAGTTGTCATGCACCACCAGCTCACGAGTGCCGGGTACGCGACCAGCCCGACCGAGTTCTGGGTATCTGGTCAGAACGCCGGCCTTGTCTGAGAAACTCTCGTCAAGATGATAAGCCGCTGCGGGGCTATCCATCTCGATGTAATCATAGATATCGTGACGTTCCTGAACGGCGTCTGGTGTCCAGAACAGGCTTGTCACTTTGAGTGCGCAATATGTTGCCGCGTTCTGGCGCGGCGGGCAGCGAATTGGGCTTCGACCTCTGCTGCTGGTATCAGTTTGCCTGCGTCGGCTGACGCCCGCGAGCGTTGTACTTTGTCCTGCAGCCAGGCATCGTATTGCGCCGCTTCTTGTTGGTCTTTGATATAGCTGCGCATGAAATCCCGTAGTAGCTGGGCACCTGTTCGGTCATGCGCCTTGGCTGCGTTGGCGAATTCGCTCTTCAGGTTTTCGTCGACACGAAATGTGAAGGTGGCTTCGTTCATCTCACTGCCTTTATGTGTTACGTCGTAGTTTCATCGTAGCACGCCCATATTGAATGATACAGGTTCGATTCCTGTCAGGCGCGCCAAGACCCTCTCAAACGAGCTTCTTTTCCATCCTGTAGTTATGGATGAGCACATCGTTTCGCCTGAAGTCCTGGCGTTGGATACAAATAAAACCCTGATTCAAAAAGAACTGTCTGGCCGTTTCGCTGGCATCGACGGTCAGCACGGGCATGCCTTCATTTCGGGCAATGGATTCCAAAGTCGCGTACAGGGCTGTGCCGACCCCCATGCCAGCGCTGTGCGGGTGGCAGTAGAAACAGTCAATGTGGCCGTTTGAGCACAGCTCGATGAAGCCTTGCGGGGCATCGTCTGGCGAGACTGCAATCAGGACCTTCCGGCCATCCGATACGCGCTCATGAAATTGACGGGCGCTGACGGGAGACGGGCTCCACGCTTGGACTTGAGCCTGACTGTACCCCTTGATGCCGAGCTGCCGGACGGATTCGTGGAGCAGTTGAGCCAGGGCGCCGGCGTCCCGGGGATGGAAGTGGCGGATCTGTGTGGGCGGTGTCACCAGCCACTGTGTCATCTCCATGATCGCGGCTTCAGACGGTTTTGACCAGCGCCGCATGGAAGCGGGCGACGTAGTCTTCGAAGCTTTCCGTGTCCGATGCTTCCAGGGCGGCTTGTTCCGTCAGGGACTTTTTGGCGCCCTGGTCGTAGGCCGCCAAGGTGTCGGCGGGCAGGCCGCGTGCCTGCAGGGTCGCCCAATGCGCCTGGCTTTGCGCGAGCGTCCAGTCATGGAATTCCTGGCCGCTGTCGCGCAGTGCGGCCAGCAGGCGTGCCGAAGGTGTCTGCGCGGGGTCCTGCACTTTGATGTGCTGCCGTTGCAGGGAGGACACATGCTGCTGGTCGTCCGTATGTGCGTCCAGTAGTTCGGCGTAGGGGGCGAGGCGGTCCAGGATGTTCTGCGCCCAGTCCTGCAGGCTGATGTTCTGCTCTTCGTGCTTCAGCATCAGGCCGGGGCGGCGGCCTTCCCGCGCGACCAGCGCAAAATTGGCCTGGCTTTCCTGGCAGGTGCCGGGGGCGGGGAACAGGGGGCTGTCTTCCAGGGCGCAAAACAGCAGGAAGGCGTCCAGGAAACGGCAGGTGTCGGCTGAAATGCCGGCAGGTTCCCAGGGGTCGATATCCATGCAACGCACTTCGACATACTGGATGCCGCGTTCGTGCAAAATGGTGTTCGGGCGCTCGCAGCGCCCCGCCGTCTGTTTGGGCCGGATGGTGGCGTAGTATTCGTTTTCGATCTGCAGCAGATTGGTATTGAGCTGGATGCGCTGGCCGTCGCGGTGTGTGCCGATGGCCTCGTAGGCCGGCCAGGATGTGGTGACGGCGGTGTGGATGCGCGCCGTGAAGGTATCCAGGTCGTTGTAGCAAAGATGCAGTTCGGACTGGGTGGGGCTTTTATAGCCCAGATCGCTCATGCGCAGGCTGGTGGCCCAGGGCAGACAGTAGGTGTCCGGGCTGAGACGGGTCAGCTGCGATTCCAGGCCGGCATGCTGCAGAAAGCTGCGCGACATGGCGGGTGATGCACCGAACAAATACATCAACAGCCAGGAATGGCGCATGAAATTGCGGATCAGGCCCATGTAGCCTGCGTTGCGCCGTTCTTTTTCGTTGTCGCCTGCGGCCAGCAGTTCCCAGGCAGATTCCGGCAAAGAGAAGTTGTAGTGCACACCGGCGATGCATTGCATGATTTTGCCATAGCGCCACGCCAGGCCCTGACGGTAGACGTGCTTGAGCATGCCGGTATTGGACGTGCCATACCAGGCGACCGGAATGTCGGCTTGCGCCGGCAGATGGGCGGGCATGGACTGATTCCAGATGGCTTCGCCAGGGTTGCGCAAGGCGACGAAGGCATGGATGTCGGTCAGTTCCTGCACCAGCGCGTTGGGCGACAGGTCCGGGCTGGTGACCAGTTCCAGCAGCGCTTCGGAATAGTCCGTGGTGATGTGAGGATTGGTCAGGGCCGAACCCAGCGAGACGGGGTGCGGTGTGCGGGCCAGCGCACCGCCGGCATCCACCCGCAACCCTTCTTTTTCAATGCCGCGCCGGATGGTGTGCAGGAGTTCCGGGTGTGTTGCCAGCAGGCGGCGCCGGTCGGAGGCCAGGGTCATGATAAAGGGTACCGGGTTGGTCTGAATAAACTGATTTTAGCTGACCTGAGCTTTTGTCCCTGCGGCCTTGGGTAGGGCGGCCTCCGGCCTGATCCAGGCTTTACGTCAGGTGAATTTGTCCAGATCCAACAGTTTGTGCTGCAGCGCCTGGGTGATGGCCGCCTGGCGAGAGCTCACACCCAGTTTGCCGCAAAGATTGGCGATGTGGAAATTGGCCGTGCGCTCGGTGATGCCCAGTATTTGGCCCATTTCCCAGCTGGTCTTGCCTTGGGATGCCCAGTACAGGCAGTCGTGTTCGCGAACGGTCAGTGGTGTCATGGTTGTCCCCGTAGAGATATTGTCATTGGCTACTGCGCGTATACGTGAGCGAATGTATCATAAAGTGAGCATGTGATAGTCCCAGTGGCAGCAGGGGTATTTTGCCTGCCTCGACAAAGGGCTGGATGCTGACTTGGCATGGATATCCGTCATCAGCGCAGCCCTGTCGGGTCCGGGAACCGGGGTGCTAGAATAGATTTCGACTTGGCGCCGATTTGCCTGATCCGCTTGCGGGCGCTCCAATAAATCCAGCTAAAGAGGTCCTATGACCACCATTGCCTTTTCTCCTGATCCCGCTGCCGCTGTGACGGCTGCTGACTCCGCGCGCGCGTCGGTGCCGACGGGTAGCGTCGGTTACGTCGCGCCCCAGTTCCTGTCTTTCGACGAACCGCTGACCTTGTCCAGCGGACAGGTACTGCAGTCCTATACGCTGGCGGTGGAAACCTATGGCGAACTGAACGCCCAGCGCAGCAATGCGGTGCTGATCTGTCATGCACTGAACGCATCCCACCACGTAGCGGGCATGAATGCGGACCAGCCGACGCAGATCGGCTGGTGGGACAATATGGTCGGCCCCGGCAAGGCCGTGGACACGGACCGGTTCTTTGTCATCGGTATCAATAATCTAGGTTCGTGTTTCGGTTCGACCGGGCCGACGACCATCAATCCGGCCACCGGCAAGCTCTGGGGGGCATCCTTTCCTCTGCTGACAGTGGAAGACTGGGTGCGGGCCCAGGCGCGGGTCGCCGATCATTTCGGCATCGACCGCTTTGCTGCCGTGATGGGCGGGTCGCTGGGCGGTATGCAGGCGCTCAGCTGGGCGATCACCTGCCCGGACAGGGTGGGTGATTGCATCGTGGTCGCCAGCACCGCCCGCCTGACGGCGCAGAACATCGCTTTCAACGAGGTCGCCCGTCGCGCCATCCTGACCGATCCCGATTTCCGAGGGGGCGATTATGCGGCGCAGGGCGTGGTGCCGACACACGGCCTGTCGGTGGCCCGTATGGTGGGGCACATCACGTACCAATCGGATGAGGTCATGGCAGCCAAGTTCGGGCGCGCCCAGCGCGCGCCCAACGCCAATGGGGATTACCGATACAACTACGACGTCGAATTCGAGGTCGAATCCTATCTGCGCCATCAGGGGGAAAAATTCTCCCGCCAGTTCGATGCCAATACCTACCTGCTGCTGACTCGCGCCCTGGATTATTTCGATCCGGCGCGGACGACAGGCGGTGATCTGGCCCAGGCCCTGGCCCCTGCGCTGGCGCGGTTCTTGCTGGTGTCCTTTTCCACCGATTGGCGGTTTTCCCCGGAACATTCCCGAGAAATCGTGCGGGCTTTGCTGAAAAACCGACGCGAAGTCACCTATGCTGAAATTGACGCCCCGCATGGGCACGATGCCTTTTTGCTGGGGGATGTCCGCTATCACGCCATTGTGCAGGGCTATTACGATCAGATTGCGCAGCGCCTGGGTTTGGGCGATCGCCGCCAGACAACGGGGGTGCTGGCATGACGCAGGCGGTGGCTGACACGCACAACACCAGCGGCCTGGCATCGCCGGCGGATGAGGCGCCCCGCATTGACCTGTTGCGCATCGCCCAGTGGATTGCGCCAGGCAGCCGGGTGCTGGACCTGGGATGCGCGGACGGCCATCTATTGGCGTATCTGCAGAACACCCGACAGGTTCAGGGGGCCGGGGTGGAACTGGCGGACGAGCAGGTCATCGCCGCTGTGCGGCGCGGGGTCCGGGTGATTCAGCAGAATCTGGAAGAGGGCCTGGCGCTGTTCGACGATCAGCAGTTTGACACGGTGGTGCTGTCCCAGACCCTGCAGTCCATGCACCATACGGAACACATTCTGCGGGAAATGGCGCGGGTCGCCCGGTATGGCATCGTGTCCTTTCCCAACTTCGGGTATTGGCCGCATGGTTGGTCGATCCTGCGCGGGCGCATGCCGGTCAATGACCAGATGCCGTATCAGTGGTACGACACGCCCAATATCCATTTGTGCACCCTGCGCGATTTTCAGCTGTTGGCGGCCCAGTTGGGCCTGCGGATCACGCACCTGGCCACTTTCCGGGGTGAACAGGAAATTCATTGGCTGCGCGGCTGGCGCAGCACGCTGGCGGTGTATCGCTTCGAATCACCGGTGGGCAGACAGGGATGATGGACGGCTGGCGCGTCTACGGACGCCGACGCGTCGCTCCTTTGCTGGTGCTGGGTTTTGCCAGTGGTCTGCCGCTGGCCCTGACGTCCGGCACGCTGCAGGCCTGGGCCACGGTCGAACAGGTGTCCCTGCAAAGCATCGGTTTCCTGACCTTGGCGGGGACGGCCTATACCTTAAAATTCCTGTGGGCGCCGCTGGTGGATCGCTATGCTCCCCCCTGGCTGGGGCGGCGGCGCGGCTGGGTGTTTTTGACGCAGTGGCTGCTGGCGGCGTCCATCGCCGCGATGGGTTTTTTCGAGCCGGGGTCGCAGCTGCAGACGCTGGCGCTGCTGGCGGTTTGGGTGGCATTCCTGTCGTCCACCCAGGACATCGCCTTCGATGCGTACAGCACGGATGTCCTGCGCCACGAGGAACGGGCGGCAGGCGCCGCCCTGAAGGTCATGGGCTATCGCCTGGCCATGGTGGTTTCGGGAGGCCTTGCCCTGATCATGGCGGATCAGTGGCTGGGTTGGGGCCGCACTTATATGCTGATGGGGGCGCTGATGGCCGTGTCGTCTTTGGCGACGCTATGGGCGCCCGAGCCGGAACAGGTCGCGCAGCCGCCTCGCGATCTGCAGCAGGCCGTCATTGCCCCGCTGCGGGAATTTTTCAGCCGGCCAGGCGCCTGGATGATTCTGCTGCTGATCGTGCTCTACAAACTTGGGGATGCATTTGCCGGCGCGCTATCCACCACCTTTCTGATCCGCGGCGCCGGGTTCGATGTGACCGAGGTCGGCATGGTGAATAAGGTCTTTGGCCTGATCGCCACCATCGTCGGCGCTTTGGCGGGCGGCACCCTGATGACGCGCCTGGGTCTGTATCGTTCGCTGCTGCTTTTCGGCCTGTTGCAGGCCGTGTCCAACCTGGGATACTGGATGCTGGCTGTGACGCCGCCGCATCTATATTCCATGGCGCTGGTGGTGGCGGTGGAAAACCTATGCGGCGGTCTGGGTACGGCAGCGTTTGTGGCCTTGCTGATGGCCTTGTGCCGGCAGCAGTTCTCGGCGACCCAGTTCGCCTTGTTGTCGGCGCTGTCCGCGGTGGGCCGAACCTATCTGGCCGGGCCGCTGACACCGGTGTTCGTCGAACATCTGGGCTGGCCGTCGTTTTTCGTCATGACGGTGTTCATCGCCGTGCCGGGGCTGATCCTGTTGTGGTGGATGCGCGGCCTGGTCGCCCGGCTGGATGCCGACTTGGCGGCTTGATGCCGCCACTGTTTTGCCAGCGTGGCGTGACGGGCGCTTGTCTGTTCAAACACATTTTGCCGGTGTTTGTAGCCAAACCTGAACAGACGCCTCATTTAATCTTCTGACTTCCTCGTCTCGGATCATCGGAGCACCCATTTTCATGGTGTCAAAATTACGCTTGCTGTTTGACAGGTTCACCCTGATTCTGATCGCTGTCGTACTGGCCGCCACCTTGCTGCCTGCGCATGGTCAGGGGGCCGTCTTTTTCGAGCGCCTGACAGCGGCGGCCATCGCTCTGCTGTTTTTCCTGCATGGCGCGAAACTGTCACGCGAAGCCATCCTGGCCGGGGCGACGCATTGGCGCTTGCATGGGGTGATCTTCATCTGGACGTTCGTCATCTTCCCGATCCTGGGCTGGGGGCTGCGGCCCGTGCTGCTGCCGCTGCTGGGCGAACCTCTGTATGTGGGGATGCTGTATCTGTGTGTGCTGCCGGGTACCGTGCAATCAGCCATCGCCTTTACTTCGATTGCGCGGGGCAATGTGCCTGCTGCGGTGTGCGCGGCCTCGGCATCCAGCATCGTCGGCATCGTCATCACGCCTTTATTGTTGCAGCTGCTGCTGCAGGCGGACACATCGGCGCTGGACAGCAGTTCTTTATTGCAGTCGATCCTGCACATCGGGCAGCAGATTTTCCTGCCGTTTGTCGCCGGACACCTGATGCGACCCGTGATCGGGCGCTGGATGGACCGCCATCGCAAATTGATCACCAGCGTGGATCAGAGTTCCATCCTGCTGGTGGTGTATACGGCTTTCAGCGAGTCGGTGGTGGCCGGGCTCTGGCAGCAGGTGGCGCCTCAGTCCCTGATCCTGCTGGTGATCTGCTGCTGTGTGCTGCTGGCCATTGTGCTGGCGCTCAATACCTGGTCTACCCGCAAATTGGGCTTCAACCGGCCCGATGAGATCGCCATTGTCTTTTGTGGTTCGAAAAAGAGCATGGCGACCGGTGTGCCGATGGCTGGTGTGTTGTTCAGCGCCAGCGCCATCGGGCCGGTGCTGCTGCCGCTGATGATCTTTCACCAGATCCAGCTGATGGTGTGCGCGGTGATGGCGCAGAATTACCAGCGCCTGGATGATCAGGCCCGCCGGCGGCGGTCGCCGGCCTGACTGCACGGCGGCGCCGGTGCGGCGGGATATCCCGCGGACGTACGATGGATTTGTGCCACGGGCATGCCGGGCCATGAAAAACACCCCAAAGGTTGGATCAGTGTCCAACTTTTGGGGGGCAGTTCAGAAGTGGGTTTTTTCATCTTGGCGCCCGTCGTGTGGGACGGCGCCCTGGGTGACGCCAATCAGGCGGTCGTGTGCAGCAACGTGCCAACGGAACCGCTGGTGGCCAACTGGGGGATGCTGGGCACGGAATTCACCAAGCTGAGGATGGTGTTGGATTGACCGTCCAGCACCTTGCGCAGCAGCAGGTTCTGGTTTTCCTGCATCATGGCCCAGTTCTGTAGGCCGGACGCAGCGGCGACGGCGCTTTCAACGGAATCAGTCATGTGTGTGCTCCTGGAAGATCGGGCTGCAGTATTGCAATTTCATGTGATTATAGGGTAAATCATGCGGGTTGCACATAATCGCCTGATGCCATGTCGTAGTCGATGGTCAGGGGAGCGTGGTCGCTGAAGCGTTCGTCTTTGTAGACAGCAGCCGCTGTGGCGCGCGCGGCGATGCCAGGCGTGGCGATGTGATAATCGATGCGCCACCCTACGTTCTTGGCCCAGGCCTGGCCCCGGTTGCTCCACCATGTATAGGCCTCGCCCTCGGTATCCGGGTGCAGGCGGCGGTAGACATCTACCCAGCCGCGCTTGTCGAACAGTTGGGTCATCCAGGCACGCTCTTCGGGCAGGAATCCGCTGTTTTTCAGATTGCCTTTCCAGTTCTTCAGATCGATTTCGTGATGGGCGATGTTCCAGTCGCCGCAGATCACGAATTCCCGACCGCTGCCCTGGTGTTCCTGCATCAGGCCGTCCAGCCAGTTTTCGTAATGGTCCAGGAAACGGTATTTGGCGGCTTGCCGTTCGTCGCCGCTGGACCCGGAGGGCAGATAGGCGCTGATGACGCTGAAACCAGGCCAGTCGGCCCGCAGGATGCGGCCTTCGGCATCGAATTCCGGGCAGTCCATGCCGATGGCCACTGCGTCGGCTGCCTGGCGCAGGTACAGACCCACGCCGCTGTAGCCTTTTTTCTCGGCATGGTGGAAATGCCCGACGTAGCCGTCCGGGTGGCGCAGTTCGTCGGTCAGGTCCGCGTCCTGGATTTTGATTTCCTGCAAGCAGACGATGTCGGGTTTCTGGACCTGTAGCCAGTCCGCCAGCCCCTTGCGATAGGCGGAGCGGATGCCATTGACGTTCAGTGAGGTGATGCGTAACACGGGATTCCTTTATCCGAATCGGAAGCTGGATACGGTCAGTCCGCCGGATGCATTGGTTTCATGGTGGAAACAGGTGGCGGCATCGCTGCCGGCTGCCCCGCTGGCGACGAATAAGGGTACCAGGTGATCTTCCATCGGATGGCAGATGCGTGCCGCGGGGGCGTCTTCCCAGTGCAGCAGTTGCGCCTGGCGCTGCTCGGGCGATGAGTTGATCAGGGTGTCTTGCAGCCAGGCATCGAACAGGGCCGATGGCTCGCGTCCTGTCGGGCCGAAGCTGCGCAGATTGTGGAAGCTCAGCCCGCTGCCGATGATCAGGATGTTTTCGTCACGCAGGGGCTGCAGGACGGCTCCTAGCGCCTGGTGCCAGGCTGGATCGAAGCCGGCTTCGATGGACAATTGCACCATAGGGACCTGCGCCTTGGGATACATCACGTAGGCCGGCACAAAGGCGCCGTGATCGTAGCCGCGCCGAGAATCTTCCGTGACAGAGATGTTTTTGGCCGACAGGATATCCTGGAGTCTGGCCGTCAGGCGAGGTGATCCGGGCGCGGGATAATGGATTTCATAGGTGTTGGCGGGAAAGCCGTGATAGTCGTACACCATGCCGGGTTGCGGGTGGCTGGTGATTTTCAATCGACCGCTGGTGATCCAGTGGGCGGAAATCATCAGGATGGCGCGTGGCGGCTGCGGCAGCGCGGTGGGAATGCTTTTCAGGGCAGCGGTCAGCGCAGCATAGTTGCTGGTGGGGTCCGGCATCCAGGGCCAGGGGCCGCCGCCGTGGGAAATGAAATAGACAGGCTGACGCATCGGGGTGTTCCTTCGTGCTGCGTAGAGGGGGGTCGAGGGCTAAATCATAGGCGTCCCGGAGGGGAAAGCATAGCCGTGCAGCAGGGCGGGTACGAAAAATGATGGGTCGAAATCCGGGTCTGCGTTGAGGGGGCGCCGGGAAATATCCGATAATGTGGCCTTCCCAGATTTCGAGATTGCCGTCATGCCCGGTTCGCACGCCCAAGCCTTCGTCCGCTTTGCCCTGGATCAGGGGGTTTTGCGTTTTGGTGAGTTCAAGACCAAGTCTGGGCGCCTAAGCCCATATTTCTTCAATGCCGGCCTGTTCAACGACGGCGCCAGCGTGGGCCGCCTGGGGCAGTTCTATGCCCAGGCGCTGGTGGATGCGGACGTGGGTTTCGACATGCTGTTCGGGCCGGCCTACAAGGGCATTCCTCTGGCGACGACCACGGCGGTCGCCTTGTCGGGCCAGCCTGCTCTGGCCGGTCGGTCGGTGCCTTTCGCTTTCAACCGCAAGGAAGCCAAGGATCATGGCGAGGGCGGCGTGCTGGTGGGCGCGCCTTTGCAGGGCCGGGTCGTGATCATCGACGATGTGATCACGGCGGGAACGTCGGTGCGAGAATCGGTCTCTATGATCCGTGCGGCGGGCGCTCAGCCGGCGGCTGTGCTGATCGCGCTGGACCGGATGGAACGCGCCGGGGCGGATGACGCCTTGTCGGCGCATTCGGCGGTGCAGGATGTGGAACAGACTTACGGGATCCCGGTGGTCTGCATTGCGTCTTTGGTGGATGTGATGGCACTGCTGGAAGGGGATGCTGCGTTGGCCGAATACCGGGGGGCGGTGGCGGCTTATCGGGATCGGTACGGGATTTCTGCTTGAGGGCTCGTTGTTTGTTGGGTTCTTAAGCCGGCTGGATGGTGCCGGGTCTTCCCGGCGCCGGTCGGCCGGTCCCGGCTTTGCCGGGACTGCTCGGTCATTGCATGAAAATCGGGGCGCTCGCCAAACGCGCGGGGTGATTCGTCCA
>NZ_JBATXG010000003.1:0-89716 GCF_049673105.1 Castellaniella sp. | reverse complement strand
GCCTGATCGCCTTTCTGCTGGCGGCCATGACCGTGGTGACCTTCGCCCAGGTCATTGCCCGCTACGTCTTTAACTACAGCTTTGTCTGGGCCCTGGAACTGACCATGTTCCTCTTTGGCGCCCTGATCTTTCTGGGCATTTCCTACGGGGTGCGCGTGGGCGCGCACATCGGCGTGGACGCGCTGGTGCGTCTGCTGCCGGCGCGCCCTGCGCGCTACCTGGCGATGGCCAGCACCGTGCTGTGCATGGTCTACGCCGTCATCGTGCTCTACGGCAGCTGGATCTACGTCAGCAAAATCCACATGATCGGCATCATGGCCCAGGATCTGCCCATCCCGCAGTGGGTGCCGCGCGCAGTCATGCCCCTGGGCTTTGCGCTGCTCATCTACCGCTTTGGCGAAGTGCTCTGGCACCTGATGAAGGGCGACCACGCCTCGCTGTTGGGCGACGAAGTCGCCGACGCCATGAAATACCGCAGCGACGACGCCGGAGACGCATCATGACCACCACCGCCCTGTTCATCCTGCTGTTTCTGTTCATGTTCATGGGCATGCCCGTGGCCGTCGCCCTGGGCCTGTCCTCGCTCGTGACCATCATGGTGTTTGGCACGGACTCCCTGGCCTCGCTCTCGCTCAAGCTCTACGAGACCTCCGAGCACTTCACGCTCATGGCCATTCCCTTCTTCATCCTGGCCGGGGCCTTCATGACCACGGGCGGCGTGGCCAAGCGCATGATCCGCTTTGCCATCGCCGCGGTGGGCCATCTGCACGGCGGGCTGGCCATCGCCTCGGTGCTGGCCTGCGTGCTGTTTGCCGCCGTCTCGGGTTCCTCGCCCGCGACGGTGGTGGCGGTGGGCTCCATCGTCATCGCCGGCATGGTGCGCGCCGGTTACAGCGAAGGCTTTGCCGCGGGCGTCATCTGCAACGCCGGCACCCTGGGCATCCTGATTCCGCCGTCCATCGTGCTGGTGGTCTACGGCGCAGTCACGGAAACCTCCGTCGGGGCGCTGTTCATGGCCGGGGTCGTGCCGGGGCTGCTGCTGGGCCTGCTGCTGATGGTCGCCATCTATGTGATTGCGCGGGTGCGCAAGATGCCGCGCCAGCCGCGCGCCAGCCTGGGCGAGGTCAGCGCCGCCGCCCGCGATTCGATCTGGGGGCTGTTGCTGATCATCATCATCCTGGGCGGCATCTACGGCGGGGTCTTCACGCCCACCGAGGCGGCTGCCGTGGCGGCGGTCTACGCCTTCTGCATTGCCGTGTTCGTCTATCGCGACATCGGCATGAAGCAGGTGCCCGAGGTGCTGATCGACGCGGCCAAGGTGACCATCATGCTGATGTTCATCATCGCCAACGCGCTGCTGTTCGCCCATGTGCTGACCACCGAACGCATCCCGCAGGCCATCGCCGAGCAGATCATCGCCTGGGACATGAGCGCCTGGCAGTTCCTGATCGTGGTCAACGTCCTGCTGCTGGTGGCCGGCGCCTTCATGGAACCCACCGGCATCATCCTGATCCTGGCGCCGATCCTGTTTCCCATCGCCACGGAACTGGGGATCGATCCGGTGCACCTGGGCATCATCATGGTGATCAACCTGGAGATCGGCATGGTCACCCCGCCCGTGGGGCTGAACCTGTTCGTGACCGCAGGCATCACCAAAATGAGCATCGGCCAGGTGATCCGCGCGGCCATGCCCTGGCTGGGGCTGCTGTTGATCTATCTGGCCTTCATTACCTACGTGCCCATCGTCAGCCTCTGGCTGCCCGGACTGTTCGCTTAAACCGCTGACACATGGGTGTCATATCGGACACCCATAATCCCCCGCGCTGCCTGGGTCCTCCGACCCAGGCGTTCACGCCGGGGGATTCTTGCATGCGGCATGCGACATTGAAAAGCCGATTCATCCTGTTTCTGACCCTGCTGGCCGCGTGCGCCGCCCTGATGCTGGGCGCCGTGCTGCATCTGCTGCGCACGGCGGATTCTTTGCAGCAAACCGAAGCCGCGCGCTACCAGGCCACCCAGCTGGCCACACAATACCAAGCCCTGGTCGACGCCCTGACCCGCAACACCCTGGCGTTCGTCGCCAGCGAACAGCCGGAATTCGAACAAGACCATCAGCGCGATCTCGCCATCCTGACGGGACAGGCGCCCGATGCCCAGGGCATCCAGGCGGACACCCTGAACCGCTTTCGCACGGCGGGTTTCGATGCGACGGAGCTGCGCCTGATCGAAGAAGCCCATGCACAGCTGCTGGCGCTCACCCAGACCCAGCGACAAGCCATCGGCACCGCCAAGGGCGAACTGGACGATGGCAACGGCGGCATCAAGATCGCCCTACCCAACGCCATGCTGGCCAAGGCCCTGGTCTTCAGCCAGCAATACATGGACTCCGAAGCCGCCATCCGGACCTTGATCCAGACATTCGATGCCCAGCAGTCGCAGCGCATGGCGCGCCAGATCGCGGAGGCAAGCGCTGCCGGGCAGTCGGCGGGCTATACGGCCATCGCTGCCGTGCTGATGGTGCTGCTATTCAGCACGACGGCGCTGCTCAGCCTGTACCGATCCATCAAGCGCCCCCTGGATCAAGGGCTGGCGCTCGCGGGCCGCCTGTCTGCGGGCAATCTCACCATCGGCATTCCGCAAGCCGGACGCGATGAAATCGGTCGCCTAATGAGCGCGCTGGAAAGCATCCGCACGGGCCTGAACGACACGCTCTGCGAAGTGGCCGACCACTTCACTCGCGTGGATGCCAGTGTCGGGATATTGACCCGCAGCCAGAGCGCCGCCCTGCAAGACAGTCACGCGCAGCGCCAGATGGCCAGCCAGGTATCAGCCGCCATGCATTATCTGGACGACACCGTCCAGCTGAACCACGACCGGGCGCAGGAAGCCCGGCGCCTGAGCGAGTCCGGCGACCGACAGGCCAGAATGGGGTCTGAAAGCGTTGCACGACTGGCCCGGGCCATCTCGGGGATCACCGAAGACGGTTTGCACATCGAAACCGCCGCCAAGCAAATCGGCGAGATCGCCTTTCAAACCAACCTGCTGGCGCTCAATGCAGCTGTCGAGGCGGCGCATGCGGGCGCTCACGGTCGGGGATTCGCCATCGTCGCTGCGGAAGTCCGATCCCTGGCGCAGCGCTGTCACGCCGCCGCCGGCACCATCCATGCCGCCATCGCCCAGGCGGTCGATAACAGCCGCCAAGGCGCGCAACTGGCGGTTGCCGCGCAACAGGCCATGGACCAGGTCGTCCAGGCTACTTGCCGCAGCCGTCAGATCATGGACGAAGTCACCGCGGCCACGGACCAGCAGGCGCAGGCGATCCACGAAACCGCGCAGGCCGCCCGCCTGCTGGAAGCCATGGGCGCCCGCAGCACGACCCATGCCGAAGGCACGGCCCAAGCGGTCGCCGAACAGGATTCCGGCATGGGCAGGCTGCGCCGCACTTTGGCGCAATTCCAGCTGGACGCCAGCGCAGGCATGACCATCGAATACGCCGATTAGACGGTCCCCGGCGGGCGGCGTCCTGCGCGCAGGACGGACCGCACCATGCCGGCAAACGTCAGCATCCACGCCAACAGGGCCGCATACAGGAAAACATGCGGCAAGCCGCCCAGAAAGCCGAATTCCATGGCACGGTTCATCTGCCACGTGCTGGCCGCGTACATGCCCAGGGGAAACACCGCGCCCCAATACAGCGGGTCATACCGAAAAGGAAAGCGCTGGACACCGTAGCGCCAGACGCCCAGCAACAACAGCATCGGAATCCACCACGACCCCGTCGCCCAATAAAACACGGTGAAGCCTTTCAGAAACGGCAGCAGCGACACCAGAAAGGGGGCTTGCGGGGCATTCAGGATCAGCAGCGACCCCGCCAGGGTGGAAATCGCCATCGCACCCATATTGATCCAGTACGGCGGCGACAGGTCATCCGGCAAAAAACGGAAGAACACGTAGCGATAAAAGATCAGCGACATCATCCAGATGTACAGCATGCCGCCCCACAGCCACATGGACAGCGCCAGCAGATTGAGTTCCAGCCGGTAAGGCTGGCCGATGTGCACGGCCAGCAAAGCGCTGGACACCGCCACCGACTGGGTCGCCACCACGGACAGCAGCCAGCCGCCGCTGATGCCCTTGTCCAAGGTGGGCTTGTCGGCTTTGACCGTGAAGGCGGTAAAGATCGTGTAGATCAGGCCGATCCACAGAACGACCGCCAGCAGCCACAGGGAAAAGCCCACCGCGACGTTGCCGGCCTGGACCAGGAACTGGCTGGACAGGATGCCGGTGGCCGCCACCGCCGTGAAATAGCCCGGCCCCCGCAGGTGGCTGACCATATCGCCGAAGAACTGCCGGGGATGGTAGATCGCACGCAGGACATACAAGACACACAGCGCACCGTACTGCAACAGATTCAGCACGAACAGCGCTTGAGCAAGCAGCGGCAGCCCCATCATGTCCGCCCCGAGGGACACGATGCCGGTGGCCATCACCAGACCGAAATACGCCGGCGACAGATCCCGCAGCCGCCCGACCGGCCCCTCGAAGAGGCTCGCCCGGCGGTCCAACAGCGTAGAACCGGCCCGCGGCGCCGGCACCTGTCTAGCTGCGCCCTGCTCTTCTTCCATGCGACTCTCCTGGCTGCTTCAGGCCGGTCTCGATGCCGATGCCCCAGCGCGTTAAAATGGTAGATTATCTTCGCAGTATCAGAAAAAAGGAAACCCGCATGGAAGCCGAACGCCAGAACCAGATCAGCACCCACATCGAGGACTATCTGGAGCGCCAGGCCATTCTTCGGAGGTATCTTTGACTACGATGCCAAAGCCGAACGCTTGCACGTCGTCAATGCCGAACTCGAAAGCCCCGAGGTCTGGAACGACCCGACTCACGCCCAGGAACTAGGGCGTGAAAAAAAGTCTCTGGAAACCATCGTCCAGACGCTGACCGAGCTGGAACGCGGCCTGCTGGATGCCCGCGACCTGTTCGAACTGGCCAGCGACGACGATGACGACGCGACTCTGCAGGCCATCGAGGCCGACTGCCACGCACTGGGCGAACGCCTGGAAGCCCTGGAATTCCGCCGCATGTTCAACAATCCGGCCGACTCCATGAACTGCTTCGTCGACATTCAGGCAGGCGCGGGCGGCACCGAGGCTCAGGACTGGGCCTCCATGCTGCTGCGCCAGTACCTGCACTATGGCGAGCGCAAGGACTTCAAGGCAGAAATCCTGGAAGAATCCGAGGGTGAAGTCGCCGGCATCAAATCAGCCACGATCAAATTCGAAGGCGAATACGCCTACGGTCTGCTGCGCACGGAAACCGGCGTGCATCGTCTGGTGCGCAAAAGCCCTTTCGATTCGTCCAATGGCCGGCATACGTCCTTTGCCAGCGTCTTCGTCTACCCCGAAATCGACGATTCCTTTGAAATAGAGGTCAATCCGGCTGATCTGCGCATCGACACCTACCGCGCCAGCGGTGCGGGCGGCCAGCACATCAACAAGACCGATTCCGCAGTGCGCATCACGCACAACCCCACCGGCATCGTTGTACAGTGCCAGAATGACCGTTCCCAGCACCGCAACCGCGCCGAAGCCATGCAGATGCTGAAATCCCGCCTGTACGAACTGGAAATGCGCAACCGCATGGCCGAACAGCAGAAACTGGAAGACGCCAAGAGCGACGTGGGCTGGGGGCACCAGATCCGTTCTTACGTGCTGGACCAGAGCCGCATCAAAGACCTGCGCACCGGGGTGGAAATCTCCAATACGCAGAAAGTCCTGGACGGCGATCTGGACCCGTTCATCACCGCCAGCCTGAAACAAGGGGTCTAAGCCCCCGCCATGCTCAGACCGGGCCGGCGTCCGCCGTCCGGTCTCCTTCCACGATCGACTGATTTTCCGACATGACCGCGCAGACAGAATCCCACACTCCCGACGAAAACCGCCTGATCGCCGAACGGCGCGCCAAGCTGACCAGCCTGCGCGAGGCCGGCCCCGCCTACCCCAACGACTTCCAGCCCGACACGCATGCCGCGACCTTGCACGAGGACTACGGCGCGCTGGACGCCGATGCCCTGCTGGCCCAGAACCGCCGCGCGCGCGTGGCCGGACGCATGATGCTCAAGCGCGTCATGGGCAAGGCCAGCTTCGCCACGCTGCAGGACGCCACGGGCCGCCTGCAGCTGTACCTGGATCGGGGCGTGCTGGGCGACGAGACCTATGCGGCCTTCAAGTCCTGGGACATCGGCGACATCGTGGGCGCCGAGGGCCAGGTCTTCAAAACCAACAAAGGCGAACTGTCGCTGCGCGTGGAATCGCTGCGCCTGTTGTCGAAATCCTTGCGCCCGCTGCCCGACAAATTCCACGGCGTGGCCGACCAGGAACTGCGCTACCGCCAGCGCTACGTCGACCTGATCATGACGCAAGAAACGCGCCAGACTTTCCTGGCCCGAAGCCGCATCGTCAGCGCCATCCGCCAGCTCATGTCGGACGCCGATTTCCTGGAAGTCGAAACCCCGATGCTGCACCCGATTCCAGGGGGCGCCGCCGCCAAACCGTTCACCACGCACCACAACGCGCTGGATATGGACATGTACCTGCGCATCGCGCCGGAACTGTATCTGAAACGCCTGATCGTCGGCGGCTTTGAACGGGTCTTCGAGATCAACCGCAACTTCCGCAACGAAGGGGTCAGTCCGCGCCACAACCCGGAATTCACCATGATGGAATTCTATGCGGCGTACACCGACTACCGCTGGCTGATGGACTACACCGAATCGTTGATCCGCGACACGGCGCTGCGCGTCTGCGGCACGACCGATCTTACGTATCAGGGCCAGCCGCTGGACCTGGGCCGCACCTTTGACCGCCTGACCATCACCGAAGCCATCCTGAAATATGCGCCGACCTACACGGCTGCGCAGCTGCAGGACATCGATTTTCTGCGCCAGGATCTGCGCCGCCTGGGCGCCGACGTCAACGGCCCCGTGTTGTCCAACGCCGGCCTGGGCGCCCTGCAATTGGCGCTATTCGAAGAAACGGCGGAAGCCCTGCTGTGGCACCCGACCTTCATCATCGACTATCCGATCGAGGTCTCGCCCCTGGCCCGAGCATCCGACACCCAGGCGGGCATCACCGAACGATTCGAATTGTTCGCCTGCGGGCGTGAAATCGCCAACGGTTTTTCCGAATTGAACGATCCCGAAGACCAGGCTGCGCGCTTTCAAGCCCAGGTGGCCGCCAAGGACGCCGGCGACGAGGAAGCCATGTACTACGACGCCGACTATGTGCGCGCGCTGGAATACGGCATGCCGCCCACCGGCGGCTGCGGCATCGGCATCGATCGCCTGGTCATGATGCTGACCGACAGCCCCAACATCCGCGACGTGATCCTGTTCCCGCATCTGCGCCGCGAGGACTGATCGCCGCTGACACCTCGACGGCTTCCCTGCGAAGCCGCCGAAGCCCGGGACATCCCGGCGCTCCATGCAAAAGGCCGGGAATCACCCCGGCCTTTTGCATGTCCGCGACGCGGGCGCCCGTTACACGGTAAATGATTCCCCGCAGCCGCAAGCGGCTTTTTCATTGGGGTTGCGGAAACGGAATCCCTCGTTCAGGCCTTCCCGGACGTAGTCCAGTTCGGTGCCCTGCAGATAGGTCAGACTGTCGGGCGCCACGTACACGCGCGCGCCGAATTGTTCGAAGATCTGATCTTCGGCCATCGGGTCGTCTACGTATTCCAGCTGATAGGACATGCCCGAGCAGCCGGACGGCTTCACGCCCAAGCGCAGGCCCAGGCCCTTGCCGCGTTTTTCCAGATGGCGCCGGATATGATCGGCTGCCTGTTGTGTCAGTGTGACTGCCATGGTGACCTCGACAATAAAACCGGTATTCAAGAATGCTTATCAGTATAGTCCGCAACTGCTGCGCGGATCGCGTCTTCCGCCAACAAAGCGCAGTGCAGCTTGGCAGGCGGCAGATCCAGCGCCTGGACGAAATCCTGGCTGCGGATAGCCAGTGCCTGATCCAGGCTGCGGCCCTGCAGCCATTCGGTCGCCAAGGACCCCGCCGCAATCGCGGCGCCGCAGCCAAACGCCCGGAAGCAGGCGGACTCGATGGCCGCACCCTGCAAACGAATTTGCAGCTTCAGCACCTGGCCCAAGGCCGGCGAACCGACTAGCGCGGTGCCCACCTGGCTGTCCTGGGGGTCGAAAGACCCCACGTGACGCGGATGCAGGTAATGATCCAGGACCTGCGGCCCGTATGCAGTCCCCGCCATCACAAAGCGCCTTCCCAAGCCGCCAGCGTACCCTGCTGACGCATTTCCCATAAGGGCGAAAGTTCGCGTAAGCGCTGAATCTGCGTGCGCAGCAAGCCAATGGCCCGATCGACCTGTTCCTGCGTGGTGTAGCGGCCCAGCGTCAGGCGCAGTGAACTGTGCGCCAGCGGGTCGCTGCGCCCCAAGGCCCGCAACACGTAGGAAGGTTCGAGACTGGCGGATGTGCAGGCCGACCCGCTGGAAACGGCGAGTTCGGGAACGGCCATCAAGAGGGATTCGCCTTCGATATGGGCGATGCTGACATTCAGCGTGTTCGCCACGCGATGGTCGAGCGCCCCGTTCAGGTAGACGTCGGGCAGGTCTTTCAGACCGTCCCACAAACGATCCCGCAACGCCCGGATACGAGGGATTTCCTGATCCATCAGTTCGGCGGCCAAGGCATACGCCTGGCCCATGCCGACGATCTGGTGCGTGGGCAGCGTGCCGGAACGCATGCCGCGCTCGTGTCCGCCGCCGTGGATTTGGGCTTCCAGGCGCACACGGGGCTTGCGCCGCACGTACAGCGCCCCGATCCCTTTGGGGCCGTAGGTCTTGTGCGCCGACATGGACAGCAGATCGACATCCAGGGCAGCGACGTCGATGGCGACCTTGCCCGTGGCCTGGGCAGCGTCGGTATGGAACAGGACGCCCTGTTCCCGGCACACGGCAGCCAGCGCGGCAATGTCCTGAATGACGCCGATTTCATTATTCACCAGCATGACGGACGCCAGGATGGTATCGGGGCGCAGAGCCGCCCGCAGCGCCTGGGGGCTGAGCAGACCGCCCTCGTCCACGTCCAGGTACGTCACTTGAAAGCCGCGCTGTTCCAGGGCCTGACAGGCATCCAGCACGGCCTTGTGTTCGGTGCGCACGGTGATGATGTGCCGTCCGCGCGCTGCGTGGAATTCGGCCACGCCTTTGATTGCCAGATTATTGGATTCGGTGGCGCCCGAGGTCCAGATGATTTCTCGCGGATCGGCGTGGATCAGGCCGGCGACCCGGGCGCGCGCCTGTTCTACGGCTTCTTCCGCGTCCCAGCCCCAGGCATGGCTGCGCGAAGCCGGGTTGCCGAAGCGTTCGGTCAGCCAGGGGAGCATGGCCTGTGCGACACGTTCATCCACCGGCGTGGTGGCGGAATAATCCAGATAGATGGGGCGATCTGCTGATAGGCCTTGCGGCATTGATGAAGACTCCAGAACAATCAGGCGGAAACGGATTGCTGGGCATCGCTGGCCACGGGCGTGATGGGGATCGTCGGGCGGCCGTTGCGCAGCTGCCCCGATTCCTGCCATTCCCGTAGCCGCTGTTGATCGACCAGATCCTGCAGCGACACCGAATCCAGGTATTCCAGCATTTTACGACTCAAGGTCGCCCACAGGTCATGGGTCATGCACTTTCCCGAACGACCGTTACGCCCGATGTCACAGTTTTCCTTGCCGCCGCAGCTGGTGGCATCCAGCGGCTCGTCCACCGCGAAGATGATGTCGGCGACGGACAGGTCGCGGGCGTGACGCGCCAGCATATACCCCCCGCCCGGCCCGCGCACGCTGTCCACGAGTTCGTGACGACGCAGCTTGCCGAACAGCTGTTCCAGATAAGACAGGGAAATATTCTGGCGCCCGCTGATGGCGGCCAGCGTGACCGGCCCGCTGTGATGACGCAAAGCCAGATCGATCATTGCCGTTACGGCAAAACGCCCTTTGGTCGTCAAACGCATGATGAAACCCCTTTTGGTTCTGAATCAAATCACACGGGAAATTTATACCCGACTATTAAAGTCAAGTATAGCCCAGTACCCGACTAAAACACTCAGATTTAAGGGCATAGTATGCAAATAATTGACCAACATCAAGTTGAGGTTTTTAGTGGATGCGGGTGAGTAAAACGCGGCGACGCAGGCTAGCGGCGGGACGGCCTCACCGGCCCAGGTCCCGGCGTGAAACGCTGAGCAAGATCGTCCAATACGGCATAGAGCACCGGAACAAGCAACAGACTCAAGAACGTCGAGGTGATCAGACCGCCGATCACGACAATGGCCATCGGTGCACGAAAGCTCGGATCGGCGCCCAAGCCCAGCGCAATGGGCAGCATGCCAACGCCCATCGCCAGCGTCGTCATCACGATGGGGCGCGCACGCTTATGGCAGGCATCCAGCAATGCCTCATGCCGCGACATGCCGTGACCGCGGCGCGCCATGATTGCATATTCCACCAGCAGGATGGAATTCTTGGAGGAAATCCCCATCAACATGATCACCCCGATCATGACAGGCATGCTGAGGTTGGTGCCGGTGGCGAATAAGACCAGGATCACCCCAGGCACCGATAACAGCAGCGCGCCAAGAATCGTCACCGGCTGCACCCAGGCACGAAACAACAGCACCAGCACGATGTAGATGCAGGCCACGCCGGCGCCCATCGCCAGCAGGAAACTCCGGCCCAGTTCGTTGGACGTTTCCGCCTCGCCGATGTCGTTCCTGAACAAACCGGGAGGCAGATGCGACAGGCTGGGCAAGGCGGCGACGCGCTGCTGTACATCGCCCAGCGCCTGACCGTTGAGTTCGATCTCGAAGTTCACATTGCGCCGGCGGTCAAGGCGGCTGATCTGCGCCGGCCCGCTGGCAATCGTCATCTCGGCCACATGGCTCAGCGGCACGGGGCCGCGAGCGCCCGGCACCGTGAGCTGGCGCAGCAAGGCGAGGTCATGCATCGCATCATCGGGCAGTCGCACCACAATCGGCACCTGACGCTGGTCCAGATTCAGCTTTGGCAGAAACTGCTCATAGTCGCCCAGAGCAGCCACCCGCAACGTCTCTGCAATCGCATCCGTGCTCACGCCCAGATCGGCTGCTCGGGCCGTATCCGGACGCACAATCAATTCCGGCCGCTGCAAGCTCGCGCTGCTGATTACTTGGCCGATGCCTGCCAGACCGCGCAATTCCTGCTCTACCCTGGCCGCATGCTGCGCCAGCAGGTCGCTATCCTCGCCGGAGAGCACCAAGGTATAGACCTCATCCACGGCCACCTTGATGCGCGCGCCCGCCACATCCAGCAAACGGGAACGCAGTTCGCGCTCGATGAGCTGCTGGCTCTGGTCTGGGCGCTCTTCGCGCGACATCAGGTTCAGCGTCAGATTCGCCATGCGCGCTTCGGCTGCATTGTGCACCGGGCTATCTCCGGCGCTGCCGCCGCCGACAGCGGTATAGACCGTGGTCACCTGCGGATGCGCGGCCACGGCTGCGCCCACCTGATCAGCGACAGCGCGCGTCTGCTCGAAGGTGCTGCCCGGCGGCAGTTCGACGCTGATGCGGGTCTGGCTCACGTCAGCGGGCGGCATGAAATCGCTTTTGATCGCGCCCGTCAGCAGCGGCGTGCAACTGGCGATGCTGAAAGACGCCACGATCGTCAGCGTCGCGCCCTTGTGCGCGAATGCCCAGCGCGCAGCCTTCAGATAGGCCGGCATCCAGAATGGTTCGGCATGGGCTCGGGCCGGCTTCTTCAACCAATAGGCCGCCATCATGGGCGTGCACAGCCGGGCCACGACAAGCGAAAAGAAGACCGCGATGGACGCGGTCCATCCGAACTGCACGAAGAACTTGCCGGCCAGGCCATCCATGAAGGCAGTGGGCAGGAAGACGGCAATCAGCGCAAAGGTGGTGGCGATCACCGCCATCCCGATCTCATCGCTTGCTTCCCGCGCAGCCTCCAGCGGATCCTTGCCCTGCGCCAAGTGGCGCATGATGTTCTCGATCTCGACGATGGCATCATCCACCAGGATGCCCACCACCAACGATAGCGACAGCAAGGTGACGACGTTCAGCGTGAACCCCAGCCATTGCATGAACAGGAAAGTGGGGATGATGGACAGCGGCAGAGCCACGGCGCTGATGAACGTCGCGCGGATATCGCGCAAAAAGAGTCCCACGACAAGCACCGCCAGCAAAGCGCCTTCCAGAAGCAGCGACATGCTGCCTTCGAAGTTCTCCACAACTGGATCGACGGCGTTGAATGCTTCGGTCAGTTCAAGATCCGGCTGTTCGGCTTTCAATGCGGCGAGCGCCTGGCGCACGCCATCGGCCACGGCCAGGTCACCCGCGCCCGTGGTGCGCAGAACCTCGAAGCCGACGACCGGATTGCCGTTCAGAAAGGCGGCGCTACGGCGCTCAGCCACGGTATCGGTCACGGAGGCCACTTGGTCCAGACGCACGACACGACCATCCTGCAAGGGAATGGCAATCGCCGCCAGAGCCGCCGCCGAGGGTGCCGCAACGACCGCGCGTATCGTCTGCTCGCCGCTACCCAGCCTGATGCGACCGCCGGAGGCCTCGCCTTGCATCTGGCCAAGCCGGCGTGACACATCAGCCGCGCTCAGGCGCAATGCCAACAGTCGATCGGGGTCCAGTTCCACGCGGACTTCACGATTGACGCCACCGACACGGTTGACGGCTCCGACGCCGGGCACGGCCAGCAGACGCCGCGTGATCTGGTCATCGACGAACCACGACAAGGCTTCCTCATCCATGCGCGACGAGGCCACCGTATACGTCAGAATCGGGGCATTCTTGAACTCTACCTTGCTGATGACGGGGTCACGCAAGGCGGCAGGCAAGTCCGCCCGCACACGGGCCACGGCGGCCCGCGTATCGTCCAAGGCTTCCTGAGGGGGCTTCTCCAGGCGGAACTCAGCCGAGACCGTGGCTACGCCGTCCTGCACCGTCGTATGCAAGTGCCGCAGCCCCTTCATGGTGGCCATGGCATTCTCCAGCTTGCGCGCCACCTCGGTTTCCATTTGGGCGGGCGCCACGCCCGGCAAGCTGGCCACGACCGTCACCAGGGGCAGATCGACGTCGGGGAAATTCTGGATTTTGGCGCCGCCGAATGCGAATAGCCCCGCCACCGTCAGCAGGGCAAACAGCAAGATAGTCGGAACAGGATTGCGAATCGACCAATCTGAAAAATTCATGGCCGCCCTCTTCAGCGCACCGTGTCGGAGGACGGTGGCGCAGCGGTCGCGGTGACACGCACCGTCACCCCATCCGCCAGGAAGCCGACCCCGGACTCAACCACAGCGGCGCCGGCAGCCAGTCCTTCACGGATCTCCACCTGATCGCCGCGCCTTGCGCCCAGCATGACTTTCTGCTGCCGCACCCTATCACCACCCTCGATGCGGAAGACATAGCTGAAGCCGTCGCGCAGCAGGATGGCGGTTGCGGGCAGCGCCAGCACCGCACGCGGATCCAGTAGAAACTCGCCTCGGGCAAACAGCCCGGCCCGCACCCGAGCGGCGGGCTTGAGATCCACGTACACGATGCCGGTACGGCTTTGCGGATCGACCTGCGGTGAGATGTTGCGCACACGGCCTTCGACAGTCCGCGTGCCGTCCAGCGTGACCCGTACGGTCTGACCTGGCGTCACGCGCGCAAGTTCCGGCCCCGGCAGTTCAGCACGCCATTCAAGCCGCCCCTGACGTTGCAGGCGCATGATTTCTTCCCCTTGCTGGACGAGCGCACCCGCCACCGCAGGTCGCAAGCTGATCACGCCGTCATCCGGCGCGCGCACCTGGGTGTAGGCCAGCCGCAACGCATCGGCCTGCACGCGTGCGCGGGCCGCAGCCAAACGAGCTTGCGCGACATCGCCGGCCACCAGCGCCTGGTCGATAGCCTGCGCAGACAAGACCTCGGTACCCTGCAAGGCACGGGCGCGACCCGCCGCACGCCCCGCCTCTGCGGCAGTGGCTTGGGCCTCTCGAAGCGCCGCACGGCTGGCGTTCAGATCGGCCTCAAGCGTGCCGGGACCAAGCTGCGCCATAAGCTGTCCTTGCGTCACCCGGTCACCGATATCGACCAGCAAGCGCGACAGACGCCGCCCGCCGATCTCAGCGCTGATCACGATTTCCTGCCAGGCGGCGATGCTGCCGACAGCGTCCAATGTTTGCGGCCACTGCTGCGCGGTGACCAAGGTGCGCTTGACCGTCAAGGCGGGCGGCACCGCAGAGGACGATTCAGAGACAAGGGGAGCCGCATCACGCATGGCCACGAACAGAGCGGCGCAGACAATGGAAAGGACCGCAGCGGCAGCCGAAAGATAGGCGAAACGATGCTTCATGACTGAGCGGCCAGTTGATCGATGGCATCCGGATCGACGTTCCAACCGCCACCCAGACTGCGGTACAGGCGGAACCAGGCCCTGGCCTGATCCGCCTGCGCGGTCAGCACATCATCGTGAGCAGTCAGAGCATTGCGTTGCGAAGCGACGCGCTCAGGACCGCTGTACAGGCCCACTCTCGCCTGCAAAACGGCACGTTGGGCCACGCCTTGCCATTCGCGCGCCACTGTTTCGGCTTCACGTCTGCGATCGCGCGCAGCAACCATGCGCTCCAGCGATTCCTCGACCTCGGCGACGGCGGTTTGCCATGTCGACTGCAGCGCCGCCGCCGCTTCATCGATCGACGCCTGCGCGGCCCGGCCTTGGGCCCGGCGCCTTCCACCATCGAACAGTGGCAATGTCAGACTCGGGCCGATCGACCAGAGAGAGCTCAGTGTGTTCATCCCCCCCACACTGAGGCGGGCTTCACCGGCCAGGGCGCCCAGACTCAGCTGCGGATACCGTTGAGCATCCACGCTGCGGTAGTGGGCCTGTGCCGCCAGCCAACGCTGGTGGGCGGCAGCCACATCGGGACGCTGCGCCAGCAACTGCGCCGGCAACGCGTAGACTTCGAACCCAGGGACGCCGGGCAGCCCACGGCGCGGCCAGGCCCAGGCTGTGGGCAAGGCGGCGGCCTGCAGTTCAAGCGCCAAGGGGGCCGCCGATATGCCCAGCAGCAAAGCCAGTTCCTGCAACGCCACCTGCGCCTCTGCCCGTTCGGCATTGCGGCGGGCCGAAGCCAACGCAGCATCGGCCTGCAGCACGGCGACATCATTTGCACTGAAGAGACCGCCCGCCTGCTGCCGGCGGCCCCAGGCAAGCAGCTGCGCCGCCAATAAGCCATCGAGTGCGGCGACTTCCTCGCGCGCCTGTGCCAAGCGCAAGTCCAGATAGGCCCCGGCGACATCGGCTGCCAACGTCACCCGTGCCGCATGCCAATCATATTGCGCGGCATCGGCCCGCGCCGCTTGCTCATCGGCCGCAGCGCGCTTGCCGCCAAAGAGATCGATCTCCCAACTGGCAGTGAATCGGGCGTCCGACTGGGTGGAAACGCCGGGAATGCTGTTGAGGTTCTTGCCACGGCTGGAGGTGGCGTCGAGGTCAACTGTCGGCAGCAAGTCGGCGCGGGACTCGGTGACCAGGGCACGCGCCCGCCGATGCCTGGCGGCAGCCGCCTGCAGATTCGGGTTGGCTGCCTGGGCGCGTTCAATCAGCGAGACAAACAAGGGATCGGAGAATGCCCTCCACCAGTCCGCAAGCGCCACTGTCGACCCGCCATGAGGCAAGGGCGCGCGCCACGCCTCGGGCAGATCAACGACCGCCGGAGCGCGCACCGGCATACCCGTGCATGCGGTCAGCATCAGGACCAGACCGCTGGACAGCGCCAGGGAAGATAGACGAACACTCAGGCGGAGACTCATTTGAATGGGATGATGGCGACTGTTTTCAAGGGACTCTCCTGCGATGAACACGCATTCCTGAAAGTTCGTATTACGATCTATTATTGATGCGTAGTACGAACTATGTCAAGATAGAGCCAACATGAAACAGCAAACAATCATGGCGCCGCCTCCCCCAAGCGACGAAGGACTGGCCGACGTGCTCGTACCGACTGCCTTTGTCACGATGGCCGTTCTCAACAAGCTCGGCGCCGAAAATGACCTGTCTCTCACGCTGATGCGCGTGCTGGGCATTCTGTGGGACCGGCGCCCGCGGATGAGCGAACTGGCCGACTACCTGGGGCTGGAGAAACAGACCATGTCGGGGCTGATCGCCCGAGCGGAAAAGAAGGGACTCGTGGCGCGCGCGCCCAATACGGAAGACGGCAGGGCAACCGATGTTTTTCTGACTGATGCCGGCGCCGAACTAGTCAAGCGTCTGCAGGCACAAACACAACTGGCACTGGCGCCACTGACGGAACAGCTTGGCGCATCAGATCGGCAACAGCTTCAGACATTGCTTCAGCGCATGCTCGAAAGCCGCAAGCGTTGAAGAGCGGGTGATTGCCAGGCCTGTCCCCCGACCTCACGCAGAAATGCGCTTGTGCCGCGCACAATACAAAACGCCCTGTCAGACAGGGCGTCGATCAGATGCAGCAGTGGGCAGGCGAACGGTGCCGGATAGAATCAGGCGGCCTGATATTGCAGGGCGCGCTTGCGCACGAGTTCGAGAACCCCCTGACAGGCGTCTTCGATGTAGTCCAGGACCTTGTTGAAGCCTTCGGGGCCGCCATAATAGGGGTCGGGCACGGTGGCTTCTTCGTATTCGTTGGAAAAGCGCATCAACAGCATCAGTTTGTGTTGATAGATTTTCGGGCAGCGCTGCTGCAATGCAGACATGTTTTCCCAATCCATGGACAGGATCAGGTCCGCATCGCGAAAATCGTCGGACGTGATCTGCCGCGCCACGTGGGTGGACAGGTCATAGCCGCGTTTGCGGGCCGCCGTCTGCGCACGCGCATCGGGAGCCTCGCCCACGTGGAATTGGTGAGTAGCCGCCGAGTCGACACAAATCGCGTCCGACAGGTCGGCTTCATCGATCAGGTGCTGGAATACACCCTGGGCAGAGGGGGAACGGCAGATGTTGCCCGTGCAGACAAAAAGTACCTTATGCATGATAGGTGAAAGTGTGAGGGAAAACCCGGAAATTGGCAAGCTTTTTCCGGGAAAATTCACAAAAATTCCTGTCGTGTCAGTCACTTTGCGACGCAGGGGCATTCATGCCTCTGCCGCAGGCCATCAAGACAGCAAGGCCTGGTCTTTCAGCGCCCGCAAGGCATCGCGCGCGGCGGCGGCCTGCTCGAATTCCAGGTTGCGCGCATGGTCATTCATCAAATGTTCCAGACGCTTGATTTCCCGCGCCAAGGCCTTGTCGTCACCCAGCACGCTGGCATCAAAGCCCGAGGCTTCCAGCACCGGACCGGCGGCGACCGACACCCCGTCGATCAGATCGCGCACGGCCTTGCTGACCCCGCGCGCCGTGATGCCGTGTTCTTCATTGAAGGCCTGCTGCTTTTCCCGGCGGCGGGCCGTTTCATCCATCGCCCGGCGCATGGAATCCGTCACCCGGTCGGCATACAGGATGGCGCGACCGTTCAGATTGCGCGCCGCCCGCCCGATGGTCTGAATCAGGCTGCGCTCTGAACGCAGAAACCCTTCCTTGTCCGCGTCCAGGATCGCCACCAGAGAGACTTCCGGGATATCCAGGCCCTCGCGCAGCAGGTTGATGCCCACCAGCACGTCAAAAGCGCCCAGACGCAAGTCGCGGATGATCTCGACCCGCTCGACCGTATCGATGTCCGAGTGCAGATAGCGCACCTTCAGGCCGTTTTCCTGCAGGTATTCGGTCAGGTCCTCGGCCATGCGCTTGGTCAGCGTCGTCACCAGGACACGCTCGCGCGCGGCGATGCGCAGCTTGGCCTCGCCCAGCAGATCATCGACCTGGGTGGCGGCGGGACGCAGTTCGACTTCCGGGTCAACCAGACCGGTGGGACGCACCACCTGTTCGATGACGGCATCGGCGTGCTCGGCCTCGTACGGCCCCGGCGTGGCGGACACGAACACGCACTGCGGCATGCGGGCCTCGAATTCCTCGAGGCGCAGGGGCCGGTTGTCCAAGGCCGATGGCAGGCGGAACCCGAACTGCACCAGGGTTTCCTTGCGCGAGCGGTCGCCTCGGTACATGCCGCCCAACTGGCCGATGGTGACGTGGCTTTCGTCGATGAACATCAGGGACCGGGCCGGCAAGTAGTCGATCAGGGTGGGCGGGGGTTCGCCCGGCGCCGCCCCCGACAGATGGCGGGAGTAGTTCTCGATGCCCTTGCAGAAACCTAGTTCCTGCAGCATTTCCAGATCGAAGCGGGTGCGCTGTTCCAGGCGCTGGACTTCGACCAGGCGGCCATCGGCAGTCAGTTCCGCCAGACGGTCGCGCAGTTCTTCCTTGATGGTCTCGATGGCATGCAGCACCGTTTCGCGCGGCGTCACGTAGTGTGAACTGGGAAAGATGGTGAAGCGCACCAGATTCTGCACCAGCTTGCCCGTCAGGGGGTCGAACAGGTCCAGGGATTCGATTTCGTCGTCAAACAGCGTGATGCGCAGCGCCTGTTCCGCGTGTTCGGCCGGAAACACATCAATGATCTCGCCCCTGGCGCGAAAAGTCCCGCGGGCAAAATCCGTATCATTGCGCTCGTATTGCATGGAGACCAGCCGCGCCAGGATTTCCTGGCGGCCAATGCGGTCGCCTGTGCGCAGGGTCAGCACCATCGCGTGGTAATCCGCCGGATTGCCGATCCCGTAGATGCAGGACACGGTGCCTACGATGATGGTGTCCCTGCGTTCCAGCAGGCTTTTCGTGGCCGACAGGCGCATCTGCTCGATGTGTTCATTGATGGACGAATCCTTTTCAATGAACAGGTCGCGCGATGGCACGTAGGCCTCGGGCTGATAGTAATCGTAGTAGGACACGAAATATTCCACCGCGTTGCGGGGAAAGAATTCGCGCATTTCGGCATATAGCTGGGCAGCCAGGGTTTTATTGGGCGCCAGCACGATGGCCGGGCGCCCGGTGCGGGCGATCAGATTGGCCATGGTGTAGGTCTTGCCCGACCCGGTCACCCCCAGCAGCGTCTGGCTCATCAGACCATCGCGCACCCCGGCTTCCAGGGCATCGATCGCGGCAGGCTGGTCGCCGGCCGGCGGATACGGCTGATACAACTGAAATGGGCTGTCAGGGAAATGCACAAAACCTGGGGTATTTATGCCGCTCTCCATGGTTCGTCTAGACACTATTCGGGTAAACCCCTTATTATCCCATCGTTGGCCCACGCGACCAAGCACTATTCCCTTCTGCCTAAACGGTAACCCCATGTCCTCTATTTTCGCTTCTGTTGAACTCGCTCCGCGCGATCCCATTCTGGGCCTGAACGAACAATTCAAGGCCGATACCCGGTCCACCAAGGTCAATCTGGGCGTGGGGGTCTACACGGACGATGGCGGCCACATTCCCCTGCTCAAGGCCGTGCGCCAAGCAGAAGCCACGCTGTTCGAGCAAGCTGCCCCGCGCAACTATCTGCCGATCGACGGCATTCCCGGCTATAACCAGGGCGCCGCCGCCCTGCTGCTGGGCGCCAAGTCGCCGCTGCTGGCCGCGCACCGGTCCGTTACCGTCCAGACGCTGGGCGGAACCGGCGCCTTGAAAGTCGGCGCCGACTTCCTGAAGCAGATCCTGCCTCAGGCGCAAGTAGCCATCAGCAATCCCAGCTGGGCCAATCATGAAGCCCTGTTTTCCGCCGCCGGCTTTCCGGTCGTCAGCTACGACTACTACGACGCCGCCACTCATGGCCTGAACTTCGACGGCATGCTGGCCTCGCTCAAGGCGCTGCCCGCCGGCACCATCGTCGTGCTGCACGCCTGCTGCCACAACCCCACCGGCGTGGACCCCACTCCGGAACAATGGCGCGACATCGCCCAGACACTGCAAACCAGCCAGCTGGTGCCCTTCCTGGACATCGCCTACCAGGGCTTTGGTTCGGGCCTGGAAGAAGACGCCGCCGTCGTGCGCCTGTTCGCCGACCTGGGCATGACCATGTTCATCAGTTCCTCGTTCTCGAAGTCGTTTTCCTTGTACGGTGAACGCGTCGGCGCCCTGACCCTGGTCACCAGCGGCGACGAGGAAAGCGCCCGGGTGCTCAGCCAGCTGAAACGCGTGATCCGCACCAACTATTCCAATCCGCCCACTCACGGCGGCGCCCTGGTGTCCACGGTGCTGAACACGCCGGCGCTGTTTTCCCTGTGGGCCGAAGAGCTGGCCGGCATGCGGGACCGCATCCGCACCATGCGCCACCAACTGGTCGAACAGATCCACACCCAGGGCGTCGATCGCGACTTCAGCTTCGTCAAGGCGCAACGCGGCATGTTCTCGTATTCGGGCCTGACCAAGCCCCAGGTCGAGCGCCTGCGCTCAGACTTCGGCATCTATGCCGTGGGCAGCGGTCGCATCTGCGTGGCCGCCCTGAACAGCGCCAATATCGACTACGTGGCCCGCGCCATCGCTCAGGTGCTGAAAGGATGAGTCCGGTCATAGTGCAGTCCTGAAGGACGCCCCATGCCTGGCGAACCCAAAAGGCATACAGGCCGCGAGGCAGGCGTGTCCTGACCGCCATAGCTGCACGACACAAGGCCCGGACTTCCATCCGGGCCTTGCCTTATCCCGAGCATTCCGACAGAATACAGGCTGTGTTTTCATCCAGTAGCCCGCTATGTCTCTTAAGCTCACTGCCCGGCAAGCTCAAATCCTGGCGCTGATCGCCCAGGCCATCAACCAGACGGGGCGCCCGCCGACTCGCGCTGAAATCTCCCGGACACTGGGTTTCCGTTCCGCCAACGCTGCAGAAGACCATCTGCGCGCACTGGAACGCAAGGGCTACGTCCTGCTGACAGCGGGCACGTCGCGCGGCATCCAGCTCACTGCTTTGGCGCAGCCGGCAGCCCCACAGGCGCAGGCCGGAGCATCCTCCTTCCCACCCGTCTCTCCTCAGGCCACGCAACCGCCCGCCAGCGCCGGGCTGATCACGGCGGCGCGGGCGATCCAGCCCCCTCCTGGGGCGCCCATCTGGACAGCTGATTCCGATCCGCACCTGATCCCGCTGATTGGCCGTGTGGCCGCCGGCAGTCCGATCTTGGCTGCGGAACACGTCGAACGCGAAATTCCGGTGGCGCCGCAGCTATTTGACTCCGCCCCCGACTACCTGCTGCGAGTACGCGGCAGCAGCATGCGCGATGCCGGCATCCTGGATGGCGATCTGCTGGCGGTGCGCAGCACACCGGATGCCCGCCACGGCCAGATCGTGGTGGCCCGGCTGGGCGACGACGTCACGGTCAAACGCCTGGATCACCAAGGCCGGCACATCCGCCTGCTACCCGAAAACCCCGACTTTTCCCCCATCGTGGTGGGCGACGGCGACGACTTCGCGATCGAAGGCATCGCCGTGGGATTGATCCGCACGACCTCGCTGCACTGACGGCTGCTTGCTACTCCCAATAGAGCCTTTTTGCCCTGGGGGCAACCCCCGGCAAAAAAAACAGGCCTCGCTTCGAAAAGAAGCGAGGCCTGTTTAGTGTCATAGCGCCGTCAAGCCGGACGCAGGGGTCAGTGCTTGATCACATCTCCGGTCCCGGAGCCCGAGGGCTTGGCCGCCGTCAGGGCCTCAGCAGCCAGGCGGGCGACCTCCTCGTCCGACAGCGGCGTGGGCATGCGCTGCAAAGCGACTTCCAGCACCCGGTCGATCCAGCGCACCGGGATGATTTCCAGGTGGTTTTTCACGTTATCCGGGATTTCAGCCAGGTCCTTGATGTTTTCCTCGGGGATCATCACGGTCTTGATGCCGCCGCGATGCGCCGCCAGCAGCTTTTCCTTCAGGCCGCCGATCTCCAGCACCTCGCCGCGCAGGGTGATTTCCCCTGTCATGGCGACGTCGGCGCGCACCGGAATGCCGGTCAGCGCCGACACCATAGCCGTGGTGATCGCGGCACCGGCGGAAGGGCCGTCCTTGGGCGTGGCGCCTTCCGGGAAGTGCACGTGCAGGTCGTGTTTTTCAAAGACCTGATCGGCAATCCCCCAACGGCGGGCGCGGGCCCGCACCACTGTGCGGGCGGCTTCGACGGATTCCTTCATCACATCGCCCAAGGAACCGGTACGCGTGACCACGCCCTTGCCGGGCATGTCGGCGACTTCGATGGTCAGCAGATCGCCGCCCACTTCCGTCCAGGCCAGCCCCGTCACCTGCCCGACGCGGTCTTCTTTTTCGGCCACGCCGAAACTGAAGCGGCGCACGCCCAGGTAATCGCCCAGATTGTCGGTATCCACGGTCAGGGAATCGACGACTTTGGCGACCTTGCGCCCCTTGCCCACCGGATTGGCCGACAAGAGGCGTTTGACGGCCTTGCGGCAGATCTTGGAGATTTCCCGTTCCAGCGCCCGCACCCCTGCTTCGCGCGTGTAGTAGCGCACGATGTCGCGGATGGCGGCGTCCGTCACGGTCAGTTCGCCGTCCTGCACGCCGTTGTTTTTCATCAGCTTGGGCAGCAGATGGTCAAAGGCGATGTGAACCTTTTCGTCTTCCGTGTAACCTGACAGGCGGATGACTTCCATGCGGTCCAGCAGGGCCGGCGGAATGTTCAGCGTATTGCTGGTGGCCACGAACATCACATCGGACAGATCGAAATCGACCTCGATGTAGTGATCCTGGAAGGTGTGATTCTGTTCCGGATCCAGGACTTCCAGCAGCGCCGACGAGGGGTCGCCGCGGAAATCCGCGCCCAGCTTGTCGATCTCGTCGAGCAGGAACAGGGGGTTGCGCACCCCGACCTTGCTCATGTTCTGCAGGATCTTGCCGGGCATGGAACCGATGTAGGTGCGGCGGTGACCACGGATTTCAGCCTCGTCGCGCACACCGCCCAAGGCCATGCGCACGAACTTGCGATTGGTCGCCCGCGCCACGGATTGCCCCAGGGATGTCTTGCCCACGCCCGGAGGCCCCACCAGGCACAGGATGGGGGCCTTGAGCTTTTCGACGCGCTGCTGCACGGCCAGGTATTCGACGATGCGTTCCTTGACCTTTTCCAGGCCATAGTGATCCGCGTCGAGGACTTCTTCGGCGTTTTTCAGGGTGTTGTCGACCCGGCTCTTTTTGTGCCAAGGCAGGCCGATCAGAGTGTCGATGTAGTTGCGCACCACGGTGGCTTCCGCCGACATGGGCGACATCAGTTTCAGCTTTTTAAGCTCGCTGTCGGCCTTTTTGCGGGCTTCCTTGGACATGCGGGCAGCGGCGATCTTGCGTTCGAGTTCCTCGATGTCTGCGCCTTCCTCTCCCTCGCCCAGTTCCTTCTGGATGGCTTTGACCTGCTCGTTCAGATAGTAGTCGCGCTGACTCTTTTCCATCTGCTTTTTGACGCGGCCACGAATGCGTTTTTCGACCTGCAGAATGTCGATTTCGGATTCCAGTTGCGCCAGCAAGGCTTCCAGACGCGGCACGGCCCCGACCATATCCAGCAGGGACTGTTTCTGTTCGATCTTCAGCGGCAAATGCGCGGCAATCGTGTCCGCCAGACGACCGGCGTCTTCGATGCCGGTCAGCGAGGTCAGGATTTCCTGGGGGATTTTCTTGTTCAGTTTGACGTACTGTTCGAACTGGGCCAGCACGGCGCGGCGCATGGCCTCGGCCTCGGCCAGGTCGGATTCGTCTTCGGCGATGCCGCTGACGCTGGCCGCGAAGTGCGTTTCGGCATCCGACACCGCATGGATGCGCGCCCGCTGCTGGCCTTCTACCAGGACCTTGACGGTCCCGTCGGGCAGTTTGAGCATCTGCAAAATGCTGGCGGCGCAGCCGATTTCGTACAGATCATCCGGTGTGGGGTCATCCTTGCCCGCGGATTTTTGAGCAACCAGCATGATGCTGTTGCCGCCTTCCATGGCGAGTTCCAGGGCTTTAATGGAACGCGGGCGCCCCACGAACAGCGGGATGACCATATGAGGAAAGACCACGACATCGCGCAACGGCAGCAGCGGCAAATCCGCAGGTTCCTGGGTCAGAATCTGGCTAGCAGACATGGTTGCTTCCTAAAACGATTGATTCCAATAAAAAAGGAAGCTCAGGCTTCCTTTTTCGTGTATTGCCTGTCTACCCATATGGTGCCAGGTGCGAGGCTTTCAAGACCTCGTGCCTGTCAGTCAGTATAAAGGCAGAACCGGTCGCTGAGTGGATGATCAGGCTGCTGCGGTGCGCAGAGGCTTTTCCTCGTCGGAATGAGCGGCGTTCCGAGGCCCCTGAATGAGTTCAGGCGCCCCCTGCCCCTCGACGGCATCCGCATCCAGCACCACGCGGTTGATGTCCTGGCGGGTGGGCAGCTCGAACATGGTGGCCAGCAGCGACTGTTCCATGATGGAACGCAGGCCTCGAGCGCCCGTACGCCGTTTGATGGCGCGTTTGGCGATTGCCGTCAGCGCGTCGGGCGTGACGTCGAGTTCCACGTCTTCCATTTCGAACAGTTTCTGGAATTGTTTCACCACGGCGTTACGCGGTTCCGTGAGAATGCGAACCAGCGTGTCTTCCTTGAGTTCTTCCAGCGTGGCGACCACCGGCAAGCGACCGACCAATTCGGGAATCAGACCGAATTTGATCAAGTCTTCTGGTTCGACCTCGGCAAACAATTCGCCCACGCCGCGTTCGGAACGCGCCCGTACCGTGGCTGAAAAACCAATGCCGGAACGTTCGCTACGATCGCGGATGATCTTTTCCAGCCCATCGAAGGCGCCGCCCACGATGAACAGGATGTTGGTGGTATCCACCTGGACGAAGTCCTGGTTGGGGTGTTTTCGTCCGCCTTGGGGCGGCACCGACGCCACCGTGCCTTCGATGAGTTTCAGCAGGGCCTGCTGCACGCCTTCGCCCGACACGTCGCGGGTAATCGACGGATTGTCGGATTTACGCGAAATTTTATCGATTTCGTCGATGTAGATGATGGCGCGCTGAGCCTTGTCGACTTCGTAGTTGCAATTCTGCAGCAGCTTCTGGATGATGTTTTCGACGTCTTCGCCCACATAACCGGCCTCGGTCAGCGTGGTGGCGTCCGCCATGACGAACGGCACGTCCAGCATGCGAGCCAGGGTCTGCGCCAGCAAGGTCTTGCCCGAACCGGTCGGCCCGATCAGCAAGATATTGCTTTTCGACAGCTCGACGTCACCGCTTTTGGCTTCGGCGTAGCGGATGCGTTTGTAGTGGTTGTAGACCGCCACCGCCAGATTGCGTTTTGGCGTTTCCTGGCCGATCACGTAGCCATCCAGGAAGGTCTTGATTTCCTGGGGCGTTGGCAATTCGTTACGCACGGCATCGCGGGCTGCGTCCTGCTTTTCGTCCCGGATGATGTCGTTGCACAGGCTGATGCATTCGTCACAAATGAACACGGAAGGACCCGCAATCAGTTTGTGAACTTCGCTCTGGCTTTTATTGCAGAAGGAACAATGCAAGGCCTTATCCTCGCCGGATCCCTTTTTTTCGGTCATGGCAACCCTGTACTTATTTGGTCTCGTCGGTGCGCGAAACCAGGACCTTGTCAATCAGGCCATAGGCTTGCGCGTCGTCGGCGGACATGAAATTGTCGCGCTCGGTATCGATGCCGATGCGCTCGATATCCTGCCCGGTGCGATCTGCCAGGATACCGTTCAGGCGTTCGCGCAGGCTAAGGATTTCCTTGGCCTGGATCTGGATATCAGATGCCTGACCCTGCGCCCCGCCCGACGGCTGGTGGATCATGATGCGGGAATTGGGCAAGGCATAACGCTTGCCCTTTTCACCCGCCGCCAGCAAGAACGCCCCCATGCTGGCGGCCAGGCCGGTGCACAGAGTGGACACAGCCGGCTTGACGAACTGCATGGTGTCATAGATGGCCATGCCGGCGTAGACCGAACCGCCCGGCGAATTGATGTACAGAGAAATGTCTTTGTCAGGGTTCTCCGATTCCAGGAACAGCAGCTGGGCCACGACCAGGTTGGCCGACTGATCGTTGACCTGCCCCACGAAGAAGATCACCCGTTCACGCAGCAAGCGCGAATAGATATCGTAGGAGCGTTCGCCGCGACCGGACTGCTCGATGACGATGGGCACATAGCCCAGGCCCGTGGGGGTGACGGAATCTCCCCCATACATCGAGGCATAGAAATCGGTGAACCTGGACATTAACGCGTTCCCATCAAGGTATCAAAATCCACGTTTTCGTCGGTGACCTGAGCAGCGGCCAGGACGTGATCGACGACATTGTCTTCGAGCACCAGCGATTCAATTTCGGCACGGCGCTGGCGGTCGGACAGATAATAGGCGACGACCTGGGCCGGTTGCTCGTAGCTTTTGGCGAATTCCTCGATGCGCTCGCGGACCTGCTCGGGCTTGGCCTTGAGGTCGGCGGACTTGATCAGTTCACCCACCAGCAGGCCCAGACGCACACGGCGTTCGGCTTCCGGACGGAAGGTGTCTTCCGGGATGGGGATGGAATCGGCATTGGGCAGACCGCGTTGCTTCAGTTCTTCGCGGGCGGCGGCGGTGCGGCTGGCGACTTCGCTGTCTACCAGGGCCTTGGGCAGATCGAAGGTGCAGGCGGCAGCCAGGGCGTCCATCACGCTGCCTTTGGTGCGGCTTTTTGCACGGGCCTGAGCTTCGCGTTCGACGTTGCCGCGCACTTCGGTTAGCAGGGCGTCGACGTTGCCGTCGGCCTGGCCCAGCGCCTTGGCGAAATCAGCATCGACTTCGGGCAGTTCGGGTTCGGCGACTTCTTTCACCGTGATGGTGAATTCAGCTTGTTTACCCGCCACAGCGGCGCTGCCGTAGTCTTCCGGGAAATCCAGCGGGAAGACCTTGCTTTCGCCGGCCTTCAGGCCAGTGGCGGCAGCTTCGAATTCGGGCAGCATGCGGCCCTGGCCCAGCACAAAGGGGAAGTCCTGGGCGGTGCCGCCATCAAAGGCCACGCCATCGATGGTGCCGGCGAAATCCAGCGTAATACGGTCGCCGGACTGAGCGGCGCGATCTGCGACGGCCTTGAAGATGGTGCGCTGGCTGCGCAGGATGTCGATGGTCTTTTGGACTTCGGCATCACCCACCTGCACCGCACTGCGGGTGATCTTCAGGCTGGACAGGTCGGGCAGTTCGACGTCGGGATAGACTTCGAAGGTGGCGGAAAACGCCATGATGCCTTCTTCGACACCATCGACCTTGGGTTCCAGGCTGGGCGAACCGGCGACGCGCAAATTGGCGTCGGCAATGACTTTGTCCAGGGATTTGCCGATCTGGGTATTGATGACGTCATAGCGCACCGAAGGGCCATGGCTGCGTTCAATCACGGACAGCGGGGCTTTGCCGGGGCGAAACCCCTGGACCTTGGCTGTGCGGGCGACGCGTTTGAGTTGTGCCTGGACTTCTTTCTCGATGTCGGCCACAGAAACGCTCAGATCGACACGGCGCTCCAGGCCGGACAGTTTTTCAACCACGGGCTGCATTCGGAACCTATTGATAGTAATGGACAGTGAACGGGCTATTTTAGCGGAAAGTCGAGGCCGGCGTAGAAGCACCGGAGCGCCGGGAGTTTCACGCTATAATGCCCGGCTAACCTAGCGAACGTGGCGGAATTGGTAGACGCACCAGATTTAGGTTCTGGCGCCGAAAGGCGTGAGAGTTCAAGTCTCTCCGTTCGCACCACTGATGCCTTGAAATTGCTGATAGCATAACATAAATAACCAGCAAAATCAGTGGGTTAAGTCACATTCAAGCCCAATCGACACCCCGTCGGCGTGGTCTCTCCGGAATCACGCGACGGGCTGGGTGATTCCCTAGAATACACTTTCCAGCAGATTCTGCCGCGCCATGATTTCCTGCAGGCCGTTGGACATCTCCCCCTCGCACGCAAACCGGCAGTCCTGATCCAGCGGATAGTCGCCCCGGCATTTTTCCATCAACGCACACCCCTGAAAGACCTCGGTAATCCAGTCGACGAACACGTGGACCTTGGAAGACAGGTGCCGGCTTTGCTGATAGACGATGGAAATCGGCATCGGCGACGGCGCCCAGGGTTCCAGCACCTCAATCAGCTCGCCGGAATCCAGGTATGGCGCAACCATATAGCGCGGCGGCTGAATCATGCCGAACCCGCCCAGCCCGGCGCTGATACAGGCCTCGGCATCGTTGACGGACAGCGAGCTTTTCATGGGTACATTCACGATTTCGCCATTCACCAGGAAGCTCCAGTCCACCGTGCGCCCGGTCCGGGCCAGGAAATAATTGACTGCCCGATGACGGCCCAGATCCTCGATGCGTTCTGGTTTCCCGTAGCGTTCGATATAGGACGGCGCCGCGCACGTCAGCGTCCTGAAGACGCCGATGCGCTTGGCAACCAGCGTGGAATCCTGCAGTTCGCCAATGCGCAAGGCGCAATCGACGGCCTCTTGGACCATGTCGACCACCCGGTCGCTCATGCCGACCACCAATTCGATGTCCGGGTAGCGATGGTGGAATTCACACAGCCTGGGCACCAACACCTGCCGACCCAGAAATGGCGGCGCATCGATACGCAACAGACCACGCGGGCCGCGCGCCCGGTCGCGAAAGGACGATTCCGCATCCTCGACGTCGGCCAGGATGCCGATACAGCGCTCGTAGTAAGACGCCCCGTCCGGCGTCAGGCTCAGGCGGCGCGTACTGCGATTCAACAGCCGCGTCCCCAGGTATTTTTCCAGTTTGCGAACCAGTGTGCTCACGGTGGCCCTGGGCATGCCCAGGCTGTCTGCCGCCTGAGTAAAGCTGTTGGCATCGACGACTCGCGTAAAGACGCGCATGGCTTGCAGATGATCCATCCCTGTGCTCCCGGCGCGCGGCTAGGCTGACCGCGTCGCTATTGTTTGCTGGATTTGAATAGTGATAACAAAAATTGGATATTTATCCAAATTCGCGAATAACAAATAATAACGCACTCATCAAAAGGAATCCCGCCATGCCCTCTTTCCCCGCACGACACGTCGCCTTTGCACTGGCCGGACTGCTGCTCGCCGGCGGTGTGCTGCTGATGCGCGACAGCACCGGCACACCCGCCGGCGACGGCAAACTGCCTCCGGCACCCGCTATTCAGGTTGACGTCGCCACGATCCGTTACCAGGCCATCACGGACTGGCATGAATATTCCGGACGCCTGGAAGCCGTGGATCGGGTCGACATCCGGCCCTTGGTGTCCGGCACCCTGATCCAGGTCCATTTTCAGGACGGCGCACTGGTTCAGCGCGGCGATCCGCTCTTTACCATCGACCCGCGCCCCTATCAGGCTGCGGTCGACGAGGCCCAAGCGCAATTGACGGCGGCCAAAGCAAAGGACGCCTACGCCAGCGCGGATCTGAGCCGGGGCCGACGGCTATTGGCCGGCAATGCGATCGCCCGCCGGGATTTCGAGGAAAAGCGCAATGCGGCTCGCGAGGCCTCGGCCCGTGTGCAGGCCGCGCAGGCCGCACTGCAATCGGCGCAGCTCGATCTGGAGCACACCCGCATCACCGCCCCCATCAGCGGGCGGGTCTCGAAAGCTGACGCGACCGAAGGCAATGTCGTCGGCCTGGGCAACGCGCGGCCCCTGACCACCCTGGTCTCGGTCTCGCAGCTCTACGCCTCGTTCGAGGTGGACGAACAAACCTTCCTGCAGATGCACGACGCAGGCGCCGGGGCAGCCGCCCCTGTGTCCATGGGCCTGGCCAATGAGCAGGATTACCCCCGCCACGGCACGCTGGCGTTCCTGGACAACAGCCTCGACCCACAAACCGGCACGATCCGGGTGCGGGCGCTGTTCGACAATCCGGACGGTCTTCTGCGGCCCGGGCTTTACGCCAAGATCCGCCTGGGCGCCGGCGCTCCTCACGAGGCCGTGCTGCTGCAGGAAAAGGCGATCGGCACCGATCAGGCCAAGCGTTTCGTCATGGTCGTCGATGAGGCGAACAAGACCGCCTACCGGGAAGTCACGCTGGGCGCCAGCCGGGACGGTCGGCGCGTCGTCCGGACCGGCCTGTCGGCGGGAGACCGCGTCGTCGTGAACGGCATCCAGCGCGTCCGGCCCGGAGACATCGTGGCGCCGACGCTGGTCCAAACCGATGACGGCGCGCTCGCGGTGGGCGCCCTGCCCGGCTCGAAGCCGGATGAACAGCACCAATCCTGAGCGGCCCCATGAACATTTCCAAATTCTTCATCGACCGACCGATCTTTGCGGCGGTTCTCTCTGTCCTGATCCTGTTGGCCGGCCTGCTCGCGGTCTTCCGACTGCCGATTTCCGAGTATCCGGCGGTCGTGCCGCCCTCGGTCGTCGTGCGCGCGCAATTTCCCGGCGCCAATCCCAAGGTGATCGCCGAAACCGTGGCGGCGCCCCTGGAGGAAGCCATCAACGGGGTCGAGAACATGCTGTACATGCAGTCGCAGGCCAACAGCGACGGCAACCTGGCGGTGACGGTCAACTTTCACCTGGGCATGGACCCCGACAAAGCCCAGCAACTGGTGCAGAACCGGGTCGCGCAAGCCTTGCCACGCCTGCCCGAGGACGTTCAGCGTCTGGGGGTCACCACGGTCAAGGCGACGCCCACCCTGACCATGGTCGTGCATCTGGTCTCGCCCGACCAGCGCTACGACCTGACCTATTTGCGCAACTACGCCGTCCTGAACGTCAAGGACAAGCTGGCGCGCATCCCGGGCGTGGGCGAAGTACAAGTATGGGGCGCTGGCAACTACGCCATGCGCGTCTGGCTGAACCCGAGCAAAGTCGCCGAGCGGGGCCTGACCGCCAGCGACGTCGTCGCCGCGATCCGGGAACAGAACGTGCAGGTGGCCGCGGGCGTCATCGGCGCGTCCCCCAGCAGCCCCGATGTGGCCATGCAATTCTCAGTCAATGCGCAGGGACGCCTGCGGACCGAAGAGGAATTCGGCGACATCGTCCTGAAGTCTTCCGCCGACGGCGGCGTCACCCGGCTGCGGGACGTGGCGCGCATCGAGCTGGCGGCATCTGAATACGCTTTGCGGTCCCTGCTGGACAATAAACCGGCGGTCGCCATGGCGATCATGGAAGCGCCTGGCGCCAACGCCCTGGCCATTTCCGACGCAGTGCGCGCCACCATGCAGGAATTGTCCGCCGACTTCCCGGCATCGCTCGAAAGCAGCATCGTCTATGACCCCACGCAGTTCGTCCGGTCCAGCATCGAGGCGGTGATCTCGACGCTGCTGGAGGCCATCGCCCTGGTCGTGCTCGTCGTCATTGTCTTTCTGCAGACCTGGCGCGCGTCCATCATCCCGCTGCTGGCGGTGCCGATCTCCATCATCGGCACGTTCTCCCTGATGCTGGCGTTCGGCTACACCATCAACGCGCTGTCCCTGTTCGGCCTGGTGCTGGCGATCGGCATCGTCGTGGACGACGCCATCGTGGTCGTCGAGAACGTCGAACGCAACATCGAGGCCGGCCACAGCCCCCGCGACGCCACGTACCGCGCCATGCGCGAGGTCAGCGGCCCGATCATCGCCATCGCCCTGACGCTGGTCGCCGTGTTCGTGCCGCTGGCCTTCATGACGGGGTTGAGCGGACAGTTCTTCAAGCAATTCGCCATGACGATCGCCATTTCGACGGTCATCTCGGCGTTCAATTCGCTGACCTTGTCGCCGGCGCTCGCCGCCTTGCTGCTCAAACCCCACGGAGCAAAACCCGATGCGCTGACCCGCGGCATGGACCGCGTCCTGGGCGGATTCTTTCGCGCCTTCAATCACGCTTTCGGGCGCGCCTCCGACCACTACGCACACGGCGTGGGCGCCGTCGTGCGGCGCAAGGGCGCGACCCTCGGCGTCTACCTGGTCCTGCTCGCGCTGACGGCGGGCGTCACCTATATCGTCCCGGGCGGTTTCGTGCCGGGGCAGGACAAGCAGTATCTGGTCAGTTTCGCGCAACTGCCCAGCGGCGCATCGCTGGAACGCACGGATGCCGTGGTCCGCCGCATGAGCGACATCGCGCTGTCCCAACCGGGCGTCAAAAACGTCGTTGCGTTTCCCGGCCTGTCGATCAACGGCTTCACCAACAGCTCCAGCGCAGCCGTCGTTTTCATCGCGCTCGACGACTTTGACAAGCGCCAGGACGCGGCAACGTCCGCCCAATCCATCACGGCAGCGCTGAGTCAGCAATTTTCCGGAATCAAGGAAGCCTTTACCGCCGTGTTTCCCCCACCGCCCGTCATGGGCCTGGGAACGGTGGGCGGCTTCAAGCTGCAAATCGAGGACACCGCCGGGCTGGGCTATGACCGCCTGAACGACGCGGTCCAGGCCTACCTGGCCAAGGCGGCGCAAACGCCGGAACTGGGGCCGGCATTTTCCAGCTACCAGATCAACGTGCCGCAACTGGACGTGGATCTGGATCGGGTCAAGGCCAAGCAACTGGGCGTACCCGTCACGAACGTGTTCGACACCATGCAGATCTACCTGGGCTCGCTGTACATCAACGACTTCAACCGCTTCGGGCGCGTCTACCAGGTCAAGGCCCAGGCCGACGCGCCCTTCCGGTCCGACCCCGAGGACATTCTGCGGCTGAAGACGCGCAGCGATTCGGGCGCCATGGTGCCGCTGGGTTCCCTGGTGTCGCTGACACCGACGTATGGGCCGGAGATGGTGGTGCGCTACAACGGCTACACCGCCGCCGACATCAATAGCGGTCCGGCGCCCGGCTATTCGTCCGGCGAAGCCCAGGCGGTGGCTGAACGCATCGCAGCGCAAACCCTGCCCAAAGGCATCAAGTTCGAATGGACGGATCTGACCTACCAGCAGATCCTGGCCGGCAACGCCGGAATCTGGGTGTTCCCCATCAGCGTCCTGCTGGTCTTTCTGGTGCTGGCCGCCCTGTACGAGAGCCTGACGCTGCCGCTGGCAGTCATCCTGATCGTGCCCATGAGCGCGCTGGCCGCCCTGACCGGCGTCTGGCTGACCCAGGGAGACAACAATATATTCACCCAGATCGGGCTCATGGTGCTGGTCGGCCTGGCCTGCAAGAACGCCATCCTGATCGTCGAGTTCGCGCGCGAACTGGAGGCCCAGGGCATGTCCGCCGCGCAGGCCGCGCGGGAAGCCAGCCGCCTGCGCCTGCGCCCCATTCTGATGACGTCCATCGCCTTCATCATGGGCATCGTGCCCCTGGTGTTGTCCACCGGCGCAGGCGCGGAAATGCGCCACGCGATGGGGATCGCGGTCTTCTTCGGCATGCTGGGCGTCACGCTGTTCGGTCTGTACCTGACCCCGGTGTTCTATGTGCTGCTGCGCGCGCTCGCTGTCCGATTCCAGTTCCGACGCGCCGACGCTGCGCACCCGGACCCATCCACCCCCGCCGCAACCCCCTCTGTGGAAGTCCGCTCATGATCACACGCATTTCTTTCGCTGCCACGGCAAGCTTGCTGGCCCTGCTCGCCGGGTGCGCCGTCGGCCCCAAATATGAACGGCCCGCCGTCGAAGTCCCCGCCGCCTTCAAGGAAGCCAGCCTGAGCGCCGCCGAACAGCAGCGCTGGAAGCAGGCCCAGCCAGCCGATGCGCTGGCGCGAGGGCGCTGGTGGGCCATTTTCAAGGATCCCGCGCTGGATGCCCTGCAAACACAAGCCATGCAGGCGAACCAGGACCTGCAGGCCGCCGCCGCACGCGTAAAGCAGGCGCGCGCACTGCTGGGGCGCGCCCGGGCGGACCGGCTTCCGGAACTGACGACCGGTCTGGCCGCCAACCGTCAGCGCACATCGGAAGCCATCCAGGGCGCCGCTGACCCAGGCGGCACTGCCACGCTCTGGCGTGCGCAGACCGGCCTGGCCTATGAAGTCGATCTCTTTGGTCGTGTCGCCTCGGAAGTCGATGCCGCCAGCGCCGACGCCCAGCGGGCACAGGCCCTCTACCAGTCCGTGCTGCTGGCGCTGCAGGCCGACGTCGCACAATCCTATTTCCTGATCCGGCAACTGGATGGCGAAACCCTGCTCTACGAGCACACGATTGCTCTGCGCCGCATGAGCCTGGATCTGGTCGAGACGCGTTACCGTGAAGGCGACATCAGCGAACTGGACGTCGCGCGCGCCCGGTCTGAACTGGCGACGGCGCGCGCCCAGGCGCTGGGCATTGATCGTCAACGCGCCGCCGCCGAGCACGGACTGGCCTTGCTGCTCGGGCGACCGCCCGCGGACTTTTCCCTGTCGCGTCAGCCTCTGGCCAGGATCCCGGTCGCCATCCCCGCCGGCCTGCCTTCTTCCCTGCTGGAAAGGCGCCCTGACATTGCCGCAGCGGAACGGGCCCTGGCAGCCGCCAATGCCAGGGTCGGCGCCGCCAAGGCCGCCCTGTTCCCGCAACTGACCCTGACGGGCGCCTTCGGATTCGAATCATCCGAACTGGACGAGCTGCTGCGCTGGTCGAGCCGCAGTTTCCTGCTGGGTCCGCTGGTGGGGACGGCGCTCTCGCTGCCGATCTTCGATGGTGGCCGCCGCCAGGCCGGCGTGGATCGCGCCCGCGCCCGCTACGAAGAAGACGTGGCCCTGTACCGTCAAAGCGTGCTCAAGGCCTTTGGAGAAGTCGAAGACGGCCTGTCTTCTTTGCGTCTGCTGGGCGAGCAAGGCGAGGTGCAGGACTCCGCCGTGGCGTCCGCCGCCCGCGCAGCGGAACTGTCCAAAGCCCAATACGAAGCCGGTTCGGTCAGTTACCTGGAAGTCATCGACGCCGACCGCAACGTGCTGCAGCGCAAACGCGCCGTCGTGCAATTGGATGGCCTGCGCGCGCACGAAGCCGTGCAGTTGATCCGGGCACTCGGCGGGGGTTGGGACAGCTGAGGGGTCGCCCGGAACCGTGCCCTATTCGCTCGCCAGCGCCAGATAGGCGGCCCGCACCGCGTCTTCTCCGTATTTGCGTTCCAGCCGACGCACGGTGAAATGGCCGCGCGCCATATCCTGGAAGTGGTTGATGAACAGGGTATTGACCAGCGCGCCGCCCGCTGCGCCCAAGGCAGGGACGGCCTGGGCGGCGACCTTCTCGGTGACCTGGATGCCGAAACGGTCCGCAATGGCCGCGATCAGGCGCGCCATCGCAGGGGTGGACGCCTTGTCCACCGCGACCTTGGCGCCCAGATAGTCCACGGCCTGACCCACCGCCTGGGCGAGCGCCACGCGCACGGCGTAATAACCGCTCTCGGCGGCATCATCGGCGTCGGCCTTGCCGCCCAGAGCGAAGACTTCCAGACAAGCCCTGCAGGTATCGGCGTCCTGCAAGGATTCGCCCTCGCTGCGGGCAATGGCGGCGATGGAGCGCATCATCAGCGTCGTGGACACCGGCAATTCCACCGCCAAGCCGGCGAGGCCGAAAAATCCGCCGACGCCGCCGCTGAGCGCCGCCCCCCATTTGTGCCAGCGATCCGCACTGCCCGCGCCGGGGGTATCGCTCAGGGTGAAAATCGCCGCGTCGGCGGCCTTGCTCAGGGCGCCGCGGGTGATGCCGGCAAGCTTGGCCTGCCAGCCCAGGGACAGCATGTCCAGGCCTTTCTCGATGGGTGTGCCGACCAGGTTGGTCATACGGGCGGCCAGGCCGGGATTTTCCAGCAACTGACGGGCCACGCGCAGATCCGCCATATCGGCAGCGCTCCAGGGTACATCCATCACATCTATCCGTTCTTGTTGATCCATGCGCCCATTGTGCGCCAAGTATTCCAAATCCTCGACAGCGCGGCTGCACCTCTGTATCGTGGTCCATACCGCGCGAGCGGATAAAAACAGCATACTCAGGAGACAAACTTATGAAAAAAACCGCCTTGGCGGCTGCTCTGGCCGTGTTCGGCCTCGGCGCCAGCCTGCCTTCCCACGCCGCCGGCATGTCGGATGACGTCATCCGCATCGGCTTCATCGCCGACATGTCCGGGGTATACGCCGACATCGACGGACAAGCGGGGGCCGATGCCATCCGCATGGCCATCGCCGACATGGGGGGCGAGATCAACGGCAAGAAGATCGAACTGCTGACCGCCGACCACCAGAACAAGGCCGACATCGCCTCGGCCCGGGCCCGTGATTGGTTCGACACCCAGCAACTGGACATGCTGGTGGGCGGCACCAATTCCGCCACGGCGCTGTCCATGGCCGCAGTCGCTGCCGAAAAGAAAAAACCTTTCCTGGCGGTCGGCCCCGGCTCGTCGCAACTGACCAATGAAAAATGCACGCCCTACACCGTGCACTACGCCTACAACACGGTAGCCTTGGCCAATGGCACCGGGTCCGCCGTCGTGCGCGAGGGCGGCAAGACCTGGTTCTTCCTGACGGCTGACTATGCGTTCGGCCATTCGCTGGAACAAGATACCGCCGCGGTCGTGAAAAAGGACGGCGGCAAGGTTCTGGGCGCCGTGCGCGCGCCGATCGCCACATCGGACTTTTCATCCTTCCTGTTGCAGGCCCAAAGCTCGGGCGCCCAGGTGCTGGGGCTGGCGAACGCCGGCGGGGATTTCATCAATTCCGCCAAAGCCGCAAACGAGTTCGGCATCACCAAGACCATGAAACTGGCCGGTCTGCTGGTGTTCATCAACGACATCCACGCCCTGGGCCTGGAAAGTACCGCGGGACTGTATCTGACCACGCCTTGGTACTGGAACCAGTCCGACGACTCGCGCGCCTGGGCCAAGCGTTTCTTCGACCAACACAAGCGCGCGCCTTCCTTCCTGCAAGCCGGTGATTATTCCGTGGCCAAAAACTACCTGGAAGCCGTCAAAGCCACTGGCACGGATGACGGCGACACCATCATGCAGTACCTGAAATCGCACAAGATCAACGATATGTTTGTCAAAAACGGCTATGTGCGCAAAGACGGCCTGATGATGCACGACATGTACCTGGCGCAGGTGAAAAAGCCCGAGCAATCCAAGGCGCCCTGGGACTACTACAACATCGTGCGCACCCTGCCCGCCGAATCGGTTTACGGACCGGAATCGGAATCGACCTGCTCACTGCTCAAAGGCTGAACCGGAGACCCACATGCTTCAGGCGCGAGACGACTATGCTCATACGTACCGGGATTTTTCCTGGTCGGTACCGGCGCACTACAACATCGGCACAGACGTCTGTGACCGATGGGCCGACGGCAGCGGTCGTCCCGCCCTGATCGTGGACCGCGGCGACTCGCCGCCCGATCAATATACCTTCGACCAGCTGAAACACTGGTCCGACGAACTGGCTCTGGCCCTGCGGGCGCGCGGCGTGAGACCCGGCGACCGTGTCGGCATCCTGCTGCCCCAGTCGCTGGAAACCGCTCTGTCCCACCTGGCCGTCTATAAGCTTGGGGCCATTGCCGTACCCCTGTTCACGCTGTTCGGCACCGACGCCTTGCAATACCGGCTGGGGAATTCCGGCGCACGGGTGCTGGTCACCCACACCGAAGGCATGGGCAAGATCGCGGCCATACGGGCCGCGCTGCCAGATCTGAGCTGCGTCCTGAACATTCATGCCGAACCCCAGGACGAAACCGCTTTCTGGGGCGCCATCGAATCCCAGCGAGGCAAGGCCCTGACGCCGCACGACACACTGGCCGATGACCCGGCAGTGATCATCTATACCTCGGGCACGACCGGCAAACCGAAGGGCGCCTTGCATGCCCATCGCATGTTGCTGGGCCACCTGCCCGGCGTCGAGATCTCGCACAACTTCTTCCCCAAGCAGGCCAGCCTGATGTGGACGCCGGCTGACTGGGCCTGGATCGGCGGCCTGATGGATGTGCTGATGCCGTCATGGCATCACGGCGTCCCCGTCCTGGCCCACCGCTTTGGCAAATTCGACGCTGAACAAGCCTGGCGGCTGATGTCCAGGCACCAAGTCAGCCATACCTTCCTGCCGCCCACTGCGCTGAAGATGCTGCGCGCCCTGGATGCGCCGGAACAATACGGCGCCTTGCGGCTGGTGTCGGTCGCCAGCGGCGGCGAAACCCTGGGCGCCCAGCTGATCGCCTGGGGACGCAAGACCCTGGGGGTCACGATCAACGAATTCTATGGGCAGACTGAGTGCAATATGATCGTGTCATCATGCGCGGCCCTGTTCGAGCCGCGAGCGGGGGCCATGGGACGGCCCGTACCGGGTCATGACGTCCGGATCATCGACGACAACGGACGCATCCTGCCCGATGGCACCGAAGGCCACATCGCAGTGCGCCGCCCCGACCCGGTGATGTTCCTGCAATATTGGGCCAACCCGCGCGCCACCGCCGACGCCTTCATTGGCGAATTCCTGGTCACAGGAGACCGCGGCATGCGCGACGCGGACGGGTATCTGTGGTTCAAGGGGCGCGGCGACGACGTCATCACCAGCGCGGGCTACCGCATCGGCCCGGGGCCGATCGAAGACTGTCTGCTCAGCCACCCAGCCGTCCGCATGGCCGCCGTCATCGGCGTCCCGGACCCAGAACGCACCGAAATCGTCAAAGCCTGCATCGTGCTGAAAGAAGGCTTCCAGTCCAGCGCCGCGCTGATCGCCGAGATCCAGGATCATGTCCGGCAGCGCGCCGCCGCCCACGAATACCCGCGCCTGATCGAATTCATGGATGCCCTGCCGATGACGACCACGGGCAAGGTGATCCGCAAGGCGCTGCGCGATCTGCACCAACACCCCGACGCCTAGAAAGCTGGCCCCCTGTTCCATGACGCCACCCGCCTGGAAATCGATTTCTGACAAATGGGCTGGACGCCGGCTGACTGGCGATTGAACATTCGTCCGACAGACGGCAAACACGCTGATAAAATAGTCCCCCGATTTTTTATCAGCGCCAACGAGGGTCCCGCCGTCATGCACACTGCTCACCAGAACCTCATCGAATCCGCCTGGGAAGACCGGGCCACGATCTCGTCCGGCCTGACACCTGGCGCGCTGGCCCAGGCCATCGAACACACCTTGGCGGGGCTGGATGACGGCACGCTGCGGGTGGCCGAAAAAATCGATGGTCAGTGGCAGGTGCATCAATGGCTGAAAAAAGCGGTATTGCTGTCCTTTCGCCTGACGAACAACCGCGTCATGGGCCAGTCCCCTCAGCTGTACTACGACAAGGTTCCGCTGAAGTTCCAGGATTACTCCCCCGCCGATTTTCAGCAGTCCGGCATCCGGGTCGTGCCCACGGCCACTGTGCGGCGGGGCGCCTATATCGCCCCCGATGTGGTGTTGATGCCGTCTTACGTGAACATCGGCGCCCGCGTGGGCGAAGGCTCGATGGTGGACACCTGGGCGACGGTGGGATCTTGCGCCCAGATCGGTCGCCACGTGCATCTATCCGGCGGCGTGGGCATCGGCGGCGTGCTGGAACCGCTGCAGGCCGGCCCGACCATCATCGAAGACAACTGCTTCATCGGCGCCCGCTCCGAAATTGTCGAGGGCGTGGTGGTCGAGGAAAACAGCGTCCTGGCGATGGGCGTTTTCATTTCACAAAGCACGAAAATCTACGACCGCACGACGGGCGAGATTCATTACGGTCGGGTCCCGTCGGGGTCCGTCGTGGTGCCGGGTTCCCTGCCCGCCGCTGACGGCAGCCACAGCCTGGCCTGCGCGGTGATCGTCAAGCGCGTCGACGCCCAGACCCGCGCCAAGACCAGCATCAACGACCTGCTGAGGGCCTGAGATGGCTGATGCCGATGTCCGCGCGCTGGCCCATGCGCTGATTGCCCGCCCCTCGGTCACGCCCGACGATGCCGGTTGCCAGGACCTGATCGCTCAGCGGCTTGGCCCCCTGGGCTTCACCTGCGAATCGCTGCCCAGCGGCGGCGTCAGCAATCTGTGGGCGCGGCGCGGCGCCAACGCCCCCCTGCTGGTGTTTGCCGGCCACACCGACGTCGTCCCGCCCGGCCCCGAATCCGCCTGGCCCAGCCCACCTTTCGAGCCGACCGAGACCGATGGCATGCTGGTGGGCCGGGGCGCCGCCGACATGAAAACATCCGTGGCCGCCTTTGTCGTGGCCGTCGAGGAATTCACCGCCGCCCATCCGCAGCACACAGGGTCCATCGCCCTGCTGCTGACATCCGACGAAGAAGGCCCGGCCACCGACGGCACCGTGCACGTCTGCCGCGTCCTGGAATCCCGCGGCGATACGCTGGACTACTGCATCGTCGGCGAACCCACCTCGGGCGACCGGCTGGGCGACACGATTAAAAACGGGCGGCGGGGTTCGATGTCGGCGCGCATCACGGTGCGCGGCATCCAGGGTCATGTGGCCTACCCGCATCTGGCCCGCAACCCCATCCACGAACTGGCCCCTGCGCTGGCCGAACTAAGCACTGTTCGCTGGGACGAAGGCAATGTCTACTTCCCGCCCACGACCTTCCAGGTGTCCAATCTGCATGCCGGCACGGGCGCGGGCAATGTCATTCCCGGCGAAGCCGTCATCGACTGCAATTTCCGTTTTTCCACCGCCAGTACGCCAGACGGATTGCAGGCGCGCGTGCACGCCATCCTGGCACGTCACGGGCTGGACTACCACATCACCTGGACGCTCAGCGGGCTGCCGTTTCTGACCCCGCAAGGGCCGCTATGCGCTGCGCTACAATCGGCCATCTCGGATGAAACCGGTGTGCGGGCGGAACTCTCGACCACCGGCGGCACGTCCGACGGTCGCTTCATCGCCCGCCTGTGTCCGCAGGTCGTCGAGTTCGGCCCTTTGAACCGGACCATACACCAGGTGGGAGAATGCCTGCCCCTGGACAACCTGGTCCCCCTGAAAAACATTTATCGCAGGGTCCTGGAAACGTTGCTGCCCGACGCGGGACACAGCTGATCCGCGCCACGGCGCCGCCCCTGCTCCATCGGAACGCACTCGCCCGACATGGCTTCTCCCCATACCGAACTGCTGACCCTGCGCGACTTGCTGCGCTGGGCCGTGACCCGCTTTCGCGGCGCCAATCTGGTCTTTGGTCATGGCAGCGACAATGCCTGGGACGAGGCCGTCTATCTGTTGCTGCATTCTCTGCACCTGCCCCTGGACACGCTGGAACCCTTTCTGGATGCGCGCCTGCTGGAACGCGAACGCCAGCGCTGCGTCGACCTGATCCACGAACGGGTCAACAGCCGCAAGCCCGCCGCCTACCTGACGGGCGAGGCTTGGCTGCAAGGTGAGCGTTTTCTGGTGGACGAGCGCGTGATCGTGCCGCGATCGCCGATCGCCGAACTGCTGGCCGAACAACTGACGCCCTGGATCGAAGACCCCGACGCCGTGACGCGCGTGCTGGATCTGTGCACCGGATCGGGCTGTCTGGCGATTCTGGCGGCCCTGGCCTTCGAGGACGCTCAGGTGGATGCGGTCGACCTGTCACCCGACGCCCTGGCGGTCACGCAATCGAACATCGCCCTGCACGAACTGCAGGGCCGCGTGCAGGCGCTGCGCAGCGATCTGTTCGCCCAGATCCCCGGCGATCGCCGCTACGACCTGATCATCTGCAATCCGCCCTACGTCAACAGCCAGGCCATGACGGCGCTGCCGCCCGAATATCGGCACGAGCCGCGCATGGCCCTGGCCGGCGGCCAGGATGGCATGGATCTGGTGCGGCGCATCCTGACGAAAGCCCCTGAGCACCTGACGGACGACGGCCTGCTGGTGCTGGAGATCGGCCACGAACAGGCGCATTTCCAGGCGGCATTCCCGGATCTGGACCCCGTCTGGCTGAGCACGGAAACCGCCAGCGACCAGATCCTGCTGCTGCGCCGCGCGCAGCTGACGGCGTGATCCGCGCCAGTGACCTGACCCTGCGGCGCGGCGTCAAGGTTCTGCTGGAAGACGCCGAATTTGTCGTGCATCCGGGCGAACGCGTGGGCTTCGTCGGCAAGAACGGGGCGGGAAAATCGTCGCTCTTCGCTCTGCTGCAGGGCCAGATCGACCCCGACGCCGGGGCCGTGGACATGCCCGCCTCATGGCGTTTGGCCAGCGTCGAACAGATTTTGCACGACACAGACCGTGCCGCCCGCGAATTCGTCATCGACGGCGACCGCCACCTGCGCGACCTGCAGGCGCAACGCGCCGCCCTGCACCCGGATCAGGGCCAGCAGATCGCCGAACTCGAATCCGCGCTGGTCGAGGCCGAGGCCTGGAGCGCCCCATCCCGCGCCGAGCAATTGCTGGCCGGCCTGGGTTTCGCGCCCGATGAATGGGCCCGCCCCGTCGCCAGTTTTTCCGGCGGCTGGCAGATGCGCATCGCCCTGGCCCGCGCCCTGATGGCGCCATCAGACCTGCTACTGCTGGACGAACCCACCAACCATCTGGACCTGGATGCCATGCTGTGGCTGGAGCGCTGGCTGAACAGCTATCCCGGCACCGTCCTGCTGATTTCGCACGACACGGAATTCCTGGATACGGTCGCCCGCGTCATTCTGCACTTTGAAAGCGGCAAGCTGATCCGCTACAAGGGCGGCTACGAAGACTTCCTGGAACAGCGCGCCGAGCGCCTGCGCCAGAACCAACTGGCCCGCCAGAAACAGGCGCGCGAAACCGCCCATCTGCAAGCCTTTATCGATCGCTTCAAGGCCAAGGCATCCAAAGCCAAACAGGCGCAAAGCCGGGTCAAAGCCCTGTCCCGCATGCAGACCCTGGCCCCCCTGGCCGTGGAATCCGGCATCGACATCCGTCTGCCGGACCCCGTCCAGACCCCCGACGTGCTGCTGCGCCTGGACGACGCAACCCTGGGGTACGCCAACCCCGCCGGCGGCGAACCGCGCACCATCCTGAAGGACATCAGCCTGATGGTGCGCGGCGGCAGCCGCATCGGCATCCTGGGCGTCAACGGCGCCGGCAAAAGTACCCTGGTCAAGACCCTGGCCCAGGAACTGGCCCCGTTGGCCGGCCACATGCAGCCTGCCAAGGGCCTGGAAATCGGCTATTTCGCCCAGCAACAACTGGATGTGCTGGATCCCGAATCCAGCCCGCTGCAGCATTTCGCCCGTATCGCCCCCGACACACGGGAACAAGAACTGCGCAATATGCTGGGCCGCTTCGGCTTCGGCGGCGACATGGTCACCCAGCCCGTAGCGCCCTTTTCAGGCGGCGAAAAAGCCCGACTGGCTCTAGCCCTGATCGTCTGGCGCAAACCCAATCTGCTGCTGTTGGACGAACCCAGCAATCACCTGGACGTGGACACCCGCGAGGCCCTGGCCCGCGCCCTGGCCGAATTCCCCGGCAGCGTCCTGCTGGTCTCGCACGACCGGCATCTGCTGCGCACCACCGTCGATACCTTCTGGATCGTGGCCGACGGCCAGATCCAGCCCTTCGACGGCGACCTGGAAGACTACCGGGACTGGCTGCAGCAGCGCCAAACCCAGCAAAATCAGGCCGCCCGAGCCACCGCTGCCCCCGCCCCCGATCGCAAAGCCCAGCGCCGCGAAGAAGCCCAGGCCCGCCAACAACTGGCCGCCCGCCGCAAGCCCCTGGAAACCCGCCTGAAAAAGATCGAAGACGCCATGACCCGCGCCCAGACCCGGCTGGCCGAACTGGACGCCCTGATCGCCGATCCCGCCTTCTACACCGACGCGCACAAGGACGACCGCCCCGGCCTCTTGGCCGAACACGGCGAACTCAGCAAGGCCTTGCAAACCGCCGAAGAAGAATGGCTGGACATCCAGACGGAAATCGAAGCGCTGTAAGCACGCCCCCCGTATCACTCCGGCCAACACCGCCCCAAGCCTCGGAGACCACCCTATATTCCAATCCTGAATAATTTAATTCTCTTATAGTCGTTCGCTATGAGAACCAGGCTCCATAGAATGAACAGGTCTAAACCTAGTTCACTCCCAACACCATGAGCCGCCTTCCCATCCAGTCCGTCGAATCCGCCCCCGCCGAGGCCCAAGAACGCCTGCGCAACGCCGAAAAAGCCAGCGGCTTCCTGCCCAACCTGCTGGGCGTCCTGGCCAACGCCCCGACAGCCTTGGAAACCTACCAGGTCGTCGGCGCCATCAACGGTCGCAACAGCCTCACCCCCACCGAACGGGAAATCGTCCAGATCACCGCCGCCACCTATAACGGTTGCGGCTTCTGCGTCGCCGGTCACACCAAGATCGCCGCCAAGAAACTGCAACTGCCCCAGGAACTGATCGACGCCCTGCGCGGCACCCAGGCCCTGTCCGACCCCAAACAAAACGCCTTGGCCCAATTCACCCTGCAAGTGCTGGAACACCGCGGCCAGGTGTCCGACGACGCCTTGAACGACCTGAAGGCCGCCGGCTATACCGACGCCCAGGCCCTCGATGTCGTCCTGGGCGTCAGCCTGGCCACCCTGTGCAACTACGCCAACAACCTGGCTCGCACTCCCATCAATCCGGAACTCCAAGCCTACGCCTGAGCGGCAAGGACGCACCATGACACACGCAGCACAGCCTGCCGGCACGGACGACAGAATCGATCAATTGATCCGCGACACCCTGGCCCCCCAGGTCGAGGCCATCGATCAGGGCCTGTACCCCGGCGACTTCATGCGGGCGCTGGGTAGCCTGGGCGGCTTTGGCGCCGCCCTGCCGCTCGAAGCTAGCGGCCTGGGCGGCGACCTGCCCGCCCAGATCGACATCATCGCCCGGGTCGCCCGCACCTGCGGATCGACCTCCTTCCTGACCTGGTGCCAGGCCACCTGCGCCTGGTATCTGCACCGCAGCGACAATCAGGCCGTCAAAGATCGCTACCTGCAGGCCATCGCCAGCGGTCGTCTGCTGGCCGGCACCGGCATGTCCAACGCCGTCAAGCATCTGGCCGGCATCGAACGCATCAATCTGCGCGGCCACCGGGAAGGCGATGGCTATCGCATCAGCGGCGCCCTGCCCTGGGTCTCGAACCTGGGGCCGGACCACCTGCTGATCGTCGCCGCGGCCCTGGATGAGGGCGGCTACGTCATGTTTGCCGTTCCGCCCGGCGCCGATGGCCTGACGTTGCGGGCCTGCCCGACGTTTGCAGGCCTGGAAGGCAGCGGCACCTATGGCGTGCGCCTGAAAGACCTTTTCGTGCCGCCGCAGGATGTGCTGTCCGGCCCCGAGGGCTTCGATGCCTACGTGCAGGGCTTCAAACCCGGTTTCCTGTTGATGCAGATCGGCATGGGCGCCGGCCTGGTCCAGGCCAGCCTGGACACCATCCACGCCACCAATCAGCGGCTGCAGCACGTGAACAGCTATCTGGATGACCAGGAAGGCGATCTGGAGCGCGATTTGCAGCAACTGGTGGCTCGGACTCGCGAGCTGGCATTGCAGGGCCGGGACGCGCCACTGCTCAGCGTCCTGCGCGCCCGCGCTCTGGGATCGGAACTGAGCCTGCGAGCCACCCAGTCCGCCGCTCTGCATGCCGGCGCCGCCGGCTATCTGATGAGCAGCCCCGCCCAGCGCCGGCTGCGCGAAGCTCTGTTCGTGGCCATCGTCACCCCGGCCCTGAAACACCTGCGCAAGGAAATCCATGCGCTGGAACAACGCCAGGCGGCCTGAGATGAGCGCAGCCGCCCTAGCGCCTTCCGCCGCCAACGCGGCCCCCGAACAGAGCAGCCTGCTGAGCGCCCAGGCCATTTCCCTGGGCTATGCGACCAGCCGCCGCGAGGCCGCAACGACCGTGCTGACGGACTTTTCCCTGGAACTGCAGCCAGGTGAAATCATTGCCCTGCTGGGCCCCAGCGGAGTAGGAAAATCGTCGCTGCTGCGCGTGCTAGCCGGGTTGCAAGCCGCCCAGGCGGGCGAGATCAGGATCAAGGGCCGCCCGCTAAACGGCCCCGACCCGGCCCTGGGACTGGTATTCCAGGACCCCAGCCTGCTGCCCTGGCTGACCCTGGAAGAGAACGTGGCCTTTGGCCTGGATTTTCGCCACCAGCCCAAACTGGACGACGCGACCCGCCGGCAGCGCGTCCAGCAGGCCATCAGCGAAGTCGGTCTGCAATCCGCCCGCACGCGCTATCCCGACGAGCTGTCGGGCGGCATGGCGCAACGGGCTTCTTTGGCCCGCACGCTGGCCCGCGCGCCCCAAATCCTATTGCTGGACGAACCCTTCAGCGCCCTGGATGAAGTCACCCGCCACGAGATGCAGACCCTGCTGCTGCAGATCCGATCCCAGCACCAGGCGGCGGCCATTCTGGTGACGCACGACATCGACGAAGCCCTGCTGCTGGCTGACCGCATCCTGTTGATCGGCAGCCAGCCTGGGCGCCTGATCGGCCGGTGGTCCATCAGCCAAGCACACCCCAGAGACGACACCAGCGCCGCACTGACCGAATTGCGCGTCCAGATTCTGCAAACCCTGCGCAGCGCCCGTTTACCGAGACCCCAATGACACGATTCAAACTGTTTGACGCCTGCTGCGGCGAAGCCGACAGCACCCTGGCCCGCCGCCGCCAATTCCTGAAGCTGTCGGCCATGTTCACCGCCGCCGGCGCGCTGCCGCTGCTGCAGGCCGGTCGCCTGGCGCACGCCGCGGAACCCGATGCCCCCGTACGCATCGGCTACCTGCCCATCACGGACGCCACGCCTCTGCTGATCGCCCACCACAACGGCCTGTTCGAACAACAGGGGCTGAAAGTCGAGCCGCCCCGGCGTTTTCGCAGCTGGTCGCAGATCGTCGAAGCCTTTCTGAGCGGCCAGGTGAACGTGGTCCACCTGCTGATGCCCATGACCATCTGGTCGCGTTACGGCAGCCAATCGCCCGCCAAGGTCGTGGCCTGGAACCACACCGAGGGTTCCTGCCTGACCGTGCTGCCGACCGTCAACGCTCTGGAGGACCTGGGCGGCACGACGGTCGCCATTCCCTTCTGGTATTCGGTGCACAACATCGTGCTGCAGGCCATCTTGCGCCAGGCGGGGCTGGAATTCATCAACGAAGGCGAACCGACGAAAAAACAAGTGAAACTGGTCGTCATGTCGCCCGGCGACATGCTGCCGGCGCTGGGCAGCAAGCGGATTTCCGGCTACATCGTGGCCGAGCCCTTCAACGCCAAGGCCGAAGAGCTGGGCGTAGGCAAGGTCTGGCGATTTACCGGCGACGTCTGGCGCAACCACGCCTGCTGCGTGGTCACCATGCACGAACGGGACCTGCAAGAACGCCCGGAATGGTCGCAAAAAGTGGTCAACGGCATCGTCCAGGCCCAAGCCTGGGTACGCCATCACCGCGAAGACACGGTCAAGATCCTGGCCCGCGACAATCCGTCCGCCTATACCCCGCACGACGCCTCCACCCTGGCGCGGGTGCTGCTGCCCTCTGCCGAGCGCGATGCCGCCTACGCCAAAAGCGGCGCCATCCGCCATACCGACTGGAATGAACTTCGCATCGACTTCCGCCCCTATCCCTACCCCAGTTACACGGAAAAACTGGTGTCGCTGCTGAAGGACACCTACGTCCTGGGCGAAAACGCCTTTCTGAAGGAACTGGACCCTGCCCACGCCGCGCGCGACCTGGTGGACGACCGCTACGTGCGCAAGGCCATCGAAGCGCAAGGCGGCCTGGCCGCCTTTGGCATCGAGGGCGGCTATACCCGCACGGAAACTTTCGAGGTCAGCTGATGAGCACCCGCCCCTCCGCCCTGCCGTCCCGTCAGCGCCTGCTGCTCAGCCTGGGCGGCCTGCTGGCGCTGCTATTGCTGTGGGCCGCCGGCATCGGTCTGCTGGGCCAGGACCTGGCCATGGCGCGTCTGTTCGCCCCCGGCCAGGCGCTGCCCAGTCTGGCGCACCTGATCGCCGACAATCAACTGACCCTGCACACCCTGGTCAGCCTGCGGCGCGTCGCGGTGGGCCTGTTCTGGGCGTTGGTGTTCGGCATCCCCCTGGGATTGGCCATCGGCCTGTCCAAGCGTCTGGAATCCGCCACCAGCGGGGCGTTTCAGTTCCTGCGCATGGTCTCGCCCCTGTCCTGGATGCCGATCGCCGTGATGCTGTTCGGCGTGGGCGATGCGCCGATCTATTTCCTGCTGAGCTTCGCCGCTGTCTGGCCCATCATCCTGAACACCAGCGCCGGCGTGCGCCAACTGGACGCCCGCTGGCTGATGCTGGCCCGCAGCCTGAGCGCCACACGCACCGAGATCCTGTGGAAGATCGTGATCCCCGGTTCCCTGGGCCACATCCTGACCGGCCTGCGCCTGGCCATCGGCATCGTCTGGATCATTCTGGTGCCCTGCGAGATGCTGGGAGTCAGTTCCGGCCTGGGCTATTTCATTCTGGACACCCGCGACCGCCTGGCCTATTCGGAACTGATGGCCGTGATCGTGCTGATCGGCGCCCTGGGATTCACGCTGGATGCCACCGCCCAGCGCCTGCACCGGCGCTGGGGGCGGGGACGTTGAATCACTGCAAAATATCCAGCTTCGCCACGCCCAGGGCCAGGGTCTTGGTGCCCACATCGTGGAATTCGATCTGGGCCTGAGCTTCGGTGCCGGAACCGCTCAAGGACACGATGGTGCCCTCGCCAAAGCGACCGTGGCGCACCGTGGCGCCAATGCGGAAACACTGATCGCCGACCGTGACGTCGGCGGTGCGGGTGCGCGGCGCGCGCGGCGCAAAACTGCTGCCGCCCTCGTCCTGCCAGCCGCCTGTACCCCGGCGGAATGCGCCGCGCCAGACGGGCGATTGTTCAGGGGCTGCGGCGCGCTGACGCGGCGTGATCCATTTCAAATCCTGTTCGGGGATTTCTTCCAGGAATCGCGAACGCAGGGCGTAGCGCGTCTGGCCGTGCAACATGCGGCTTTGCGCCAGGGTCAAGGTCAGGCGCTCCCGCGCGCGGGTGATCGCCACGTACATCAGGCGGCGTTCCTCTTCCAGGCCGCCAGCGTCCAGCAGACTGTTTTCGTGCGGAAACAGGCCTTCTTCCAGACCGGTGATAAAGACAATATCGAATTCCAGGCCCTTGGCAGCGTGCACGGTCATCAGTTGCACGGCGTCCTCGCCCGCCTGAGCCTGATTGTCACCGGCTTCCAGCGAGGCGTGGCTCAAAAACGCGCCCAGGGGCGACATCACGGCGGGCGGCGCCAGCTCCGCATCGACGTCGGCCTCTGAGGGAAAGGGATCGACGGCTGCCGCGGCGCCGGAAACGCTATCCACCGCCGAGCGCCCGTTGACCGCCGGCACGGTTCCACCCGCCGCAAATTCCGGGATCCGGCCTGCGACCAGCCCCTGAAGACCGGCTTCCGCCACGAAAGCGGCAGCCGCATTGACCAGTTCCTGCAGGTTGTCCAGCCGATCCTGCCCTTCGCGGTCGGCCCGATAATGGGCTTCCAGACCGCTGTGATGCACCACGTGGCCGATCAGTTCCGGCAAATCCAGTGACTGGGCGGCCTCGGCCATCTCGCGGATCAGCGTGGCAAAACGGGCCAGGCTGCTGCCGCTTTTACCCGGCACATACGCCACGGCGCCCGCCAGGCTGGTGCCGTACTGCGCGGCGGCATCGGCCTGCTGTTCCAGTGTCCGCGCGCCGATCCCGCGCGTGGGGAAATTCACCACCCGCATCCAGGACGTATCGTCATGCGGATTGTCGATCAGGCGCAGGTAGGCCAGGACGTGCTTGATTTCCTGGCGCTCGAAAAAGCGCTGACCGCCATAGACGCGATACGGCACGCGGGCCGAAAACAGCGCGTGTTCGATGGGCCGCGACTGTGCATTGCTGCGGTACAGGATGGCGATCTGATGAGCGGTCCGGCCCTCGCGCAACAGGGCGCGTATTTCATCGACCAACCACTGGGCCTCCATCTGATCGGAAGCTTGTTCCACCACGCGCAGGGGTTCGCCCTCGCCGGCCTCGGTCCACAGATTCTTGCCCAGGCGGTGGGCATTGTGCGCGATCAGGGCGTTGGCGGCGTCCAGAATATGGCCGTGAGACCGGTAATTCTGTTCCAGGCGGATGACGTTGCCGTGCGCATGGCGCTGCTCGAAATCCGCCATATTGCCGACATTCGCGCCGCGAAAGGCATAGATGGACTGATCATCGTCGCCGACGGCGAACACCGGCGTCTGACTGCCCGCCAGCAGCATCAGCCAGCGGTACTGCAGCACGTTGGTATCCTGGAATTCGTCCACCAGGATATGCTGAAAGCGGCGTTGATAGTGTTCGCGAATCGGGGCCTCGCGCTGCAGCAGTTCATAGGCCCGCAACAGCAGCTCGCCGAAATCCACCACGCCTTCGCGTTCGCACTGGTCCTGGTAGCGCTGGTACAGATCGGCCAGCCGCCGCGCATGGCTGTCGCGCACATCCAGGTCATCGGGACGCAAGCCGTCTTCTTTGGCGCTATTGATCATGCGCTGCACATCACGCGGCGGGAAGCGTTCATCATCTACGCCATTGGCCTTGAGCATGCGCTTGATGGCCGAGAGCTGATCCGCGTTATCCAGAATCTGGAAGGTCTGCGGCAGGCCGGCTTCGCGGAAATGCGCCCGCAGCAGACGGTTGCACAGGCCGTGAAAGGTGCCGACCCACATGCCGCGCGTATTGATGGGCAGCAGCGCCGACAGGCGCGACAGCATTTCGCGGGCGGCTTTATTGGTAAAGGTGACCGCCAGCAGGCCGAAAGGGCCGACCTGGCCGGTCTGGATCAGCCACGCCATGCGCGTGGTCAGCACCCGAGTCTTGCCACTACCCGCCCCTGCCAGGACAAGAGCGTGTTGCGCGGGCAGGGTGACGGCGGCGCGTTGTTGTTCGTTCAGACCTTCAATCATGCAGCATAAGAGCGTAGTCGATACGCGAATTGTTCCAGACCATCGATGCCGCTGGCTTGCGCCCGCTGGCACCAGGCCCGCAAATCGGCCAGCAGCTGATCGCTGCTGGCGCTGGAAGATTCCCACAGCGCCGTCAGTTCGCGACGCATCTGCAGCAAAGTAGACAGGGCCGGCGCCATCGACAGGACATGAGCCACCTGCGCCTGTTCGACGGGCGCCAGCGCCTGCGGATCGCGCACCAGCCACTTGCGGCAACGCCGCAGCAACCGGCGTTCGGCCAGACAGCGCCGCAATTTCAGGGCCTTGAGTTCATGCGCCACAGCGGCCTTGACCATGCTGGAATACCGGGCCAGGACGTCGTAGCGATGGGCGATGATGCCCTGCAGCTGATCCTGGCTAAGCGATTCGATGGCCACCGGCCCATCGGACTGCCACTGCAGACGCGGCGCCACACGGCGCACCTGAGCCAGCCCCAGCGCCTGCAGCACCCGGATATACCCCCAACCCAGGTCGATTTCGTACCATTTGGACGAAAATTTCGCCGAGGTACCGTAGGCGTGATGATTGTTATGCAGTTCTTCCCCGCCGATCAGGATGCCCCAGGGCGACACATTGGTGCTGTCGTCTGGGCAGGCGAAATTGCGATAGCCCCAGGCATGGCCCAGGCCGTTGACTACGCCGGCGGCCCAGAACGGAATCCAGGCCATCTGCACGGCCCAGATGGTCAGGCCGATCACGCCGAACAAGGCCAGATCGATCCCCAGCATCAGGACGATGCCCAGCAGATTGTGCCGTCCGTAGACGTGCCGTTCCATCCAGTCGTCCGGTGTCCCGTGGCCGTAGCGCTTCAGGGTGTCGGGATTGCTCGCCTCGTCGCGGTACAGTTCCGCGCCACGGAAAAACACCTGGGCCAGGCCAAAGACGGCGGGCGAATGGGGATCGCCTTCCCGTTCGCATTTGGCGTGATGTTTACGATGGATGGCCACCCATTCGCGGGTGACCATACCGGTCGTCAGCCACAGCCAGAGGCGGAAAAAATGCGCCACGACCGGATGCAGATCCACCCCCCGATGCGCCTGGCTGCGGTGCAGGTACAGGGTGACGGCCACGATGGTGATGTGGGTCAGGATCAGAGTGACCGCCAGCAAGGCCCAGGGGCCCAGTTGCAGGACGCCGCCCTGCAGAAAGGATAGCCAGGTGTTCATGATGTGCGAGCAAGGGGGGAAGGCCTTCAGTGTAGACCACGCGCCCCGCGACGGAAAGCAAGAGACCGCGCCCAAAAAGGCGCGGCCAGCGCGACCGGGTGAATCAGGCCGGGTCCGGTGTGTCTTCCTGCGGCGCTGCTTCCGTTTCCACCTCGCTGTCCGGGGCCGGCGCATCAGCTTGCGGGTCTTTGGCCGGGTTGCGCTGCATCACGGCGGCAAAGAACCCGTCCGTGCCGTGCACGTCCGGACGCAGGTGCAACATCGGCCCATCGAATGTCAGCACGATACCCCGATCCGCCAGGACGGCCCCCGCATCCAGCAGGGTGAATTCGGGGTATTCCGCGAGGAACGCCTGCACCTGGTGTTCGTTTTCTTCCGGCAACAGGCTGCAGCTGGCATAGACCAGCCGCCCGCCGGGGCGTACGCACGCCGCCGCATCCCGCAGAATGGCCGCCTGCGTGGCGCACAGCTGCTCCAGGGATTCCGGATGCTGGCGCCATTTCAGATCGGGATTGCGCCGCAAGGTACCCAGACCGCTGCAGGGCGCATCCACCAAGACTCGGTGAGCCTTGCCGCGCAGACGCTTGACGCGTTGATCATGGCGCTCGGCGATCGCCACCGGCACGATGTTGGACAAACCGCTGCGGGCAAAACGGGGTTTAGCCCGCGCCAGCCGGGCAGCCGACACATCAAAGGCATACAGGCGCCCGGTGGAGCGCATCAGCGCCCCCAGCAGCAACGTCTTGCCGCCTGCCCCGGCGCAGTAGTCAATGACCATTTCGCCGCGTTTGGGCGCGACCAGCGCCGCCAGCAATTGGCTGCCTTCGTCCTGGACTTCGATCTCGCCGCGCTCGAACGACGTCCAGCGGTTCACCGGCGGACGCCCCTGGATGCGGATGCCCCAGGGAGAATACGGGGTGGGTTTAGCCGCCCAGCGGGCCTCCGGCCCCTGCGACCAAGCGGCCAGCACGGCGTCGCGATCGGTCTTCATGGGATTGGCGCGCAGGTCCAGCGGCGCCGTCTGATTCAAGGCCTGCAGCAGCGATTCCGCATCGGTCAGGCTGCTCAGGCGGGCTTCAAGCCATTCCGGCACGCTGTAACGCACCCCCGCGGGCAGGCTGTCCACTGGAAAAGCCTGCACATAATCCAGCCAGGCGCGTTCGTGTTCGTCCAGCCCCGTATCCAAGGTGCTGCGCGGCCAGACCGAAGCCAGGCCCAGCACGGCCAGGCGGCGGGTCGCGGACCCCTGCCCGCTTTCGGCGAACTGCCGATAGCGGCGCAAGTGGCGCAACACGTCGAAGACGGCCTCGGCGATTTCTCCCCGGTCCCGCTGACCGACCTGCTTACGCCCCCGGAACCAGTGCGACAACACGGCATCGGCAGGATACTGCCATTGCAGGGCCTCGCCCAACACCTGGCGGACCTGTTCGATGCGGGCAGCGGCCATGATGTAGGGCCGCGCCGACGCCTGATCCGATCCTGGGCGGCCTGCAGACGGGCGCACTGCGCGATCCGTAGCCAGGCGCCTGGCGCCGCGCCCACGGTCGGCCGCATCCTGCTGCGGTCGCCGCTCGTCGCTGCGTCGCGTGCGGCCATCCGCAGGGCGTTTGCGGGAGCGATCCCGCGATTCATTCGTGCTCATGGCTATCCTGTCATTCAAAAAGTGTGTCGCCCGCCCAGGCTCGATGATCGACACCGGCCACCTGAACCCGACCGTCGTCTTTCAGCGTTACCCGGCCTTCGGCCAACCAGCGTAGCACCTGCACATACACCTGGTGTTCGACCGGCAGCAGCCGGGCGGCCAGGCTGTCCGGCGTATCCGACGCCAACACCGGAATGGCGCCCTGGGCGATGATGGGTCCATGATCCAGCACGGGCGTCACGAAATGCACGGTGCAGCCGTGCCACTGCACCCCCTGCGCCAGCGCCTGCTGGTGCGTATGCAGGCCTGGAAACGCTGGTAACAGAGAGGGGTGGATGTTGATGATGCGGCCATTGAAATGGCGCACGAAATCATGGCCCAGCACCCGCATGAAACCAGCCAGCAAAATGACATCCGGCGCCAGCGCATCCAGGCGCGCCCGCAAGGCCGCATCGAAAGCATCGCGGCTATCGAAATCCCGATGCGACAGACATTCCGCCTGCAGCCCCTTCGCGCGCGCCCAATCCAGCCCCGCCGCATCGGCCCGGTTCGCCAGCACGGTGCAGACCCGCACCGGCAGGTGGTCCGCCATCACGGCGTCCACCAGCGCCTGCATATTCGAACCCCGGCCCGAAATCAGGATCGCCACCCGCAACGGTCGTTCGGGGGTATGCTCCATGCCTGTGCTCTCCGACATAAAATCAAGGGATAGGGATCCTCTGAACAAGTCACCGCGTCGCATGCATCTGCGGATAGTAACCGTCTGCGGCGTTGCAAATCCTCGCGATAGCTACGGCTATCGCTGCGGTTTACGCCTTGCATCCGGTTACTATCCGCAGCGCCTGCTTTCCGCTCGACTTATTCAGAGGATCCCAAACCCGAAATTGTAAACTCTCCGACGTGAAACCCGTTCCCCGCCTCTACCGCGCGCTGCCCCGGCGCGACACCGCCGCCCCCAGCGCCCTGACCATCGGCAATTTCGACGGGGTGCACCGGGGGCATCAGGCCATTCTGGCCCAGGTGCGCAGCCAGGCGCAGGCGCTGGGTCTGGAACCCACGGTCATGACGTTTTCCCCCCACCCGCGCGCCTTTTTCGCTCGCCAAGGGGGGCGTCTGGAACTCATCCCCACCCAGATCAGCAGCCTGCGTGACAAAGTCGCCCTGCTGGCGGCCCACGGGATGCGCCAGATCGTCATTCAGCGCTTCAACCGGCATCTGGCCGACATGGGCGCCGAAGACTTCATCCGCCAGCTGCTGGTGCAAGGCCTGAACACCCGCTGGCTGCTGGTGGGCGAGGACTTTCGCTACGGCCACAAGCGCAGCGGCGACATCGACCTGCTGCGGCGCATGGGCCAGGAACATGGCTTCACGGTCGAGACCATCGCCGACATCAATGACAACCACGGGCAGCGCATTTCCAGTTCCGCCCTGCGCACCGCGCTGGCGGTGGGCAATCTGACACACAGCAGCCAGCTGCTGGGCGGCCCCTTTCGCATCAGCGGCCACGTCATCCACGGCCAGAAACTGGGTCGCGACCTGGGTTTCCCGACACTGAATCTGCGTGTCCCGGCCCCCTGCGCTGCGCGGTCGGGCATCTACATCGTGCGGGTGCATGGCCTGCAAGACACGCCGCTGCCGGGGGTCGCCAGCCTGGGGGTGCGGCCCACCGTGACCCGCGACGGCCCCCTGCTGCTGGAAACACATATCCTCGATCGGCAGGTAAACGCCTACGGTAAACTGGTATGCGTTGAATTTCTCGAGTTTCTGCGCGACGAGGAATCCTTTCCCGACTTAACCACCCTGATCGCCGCCATCCGCCAGGACGTGCAAGGCGCTCGCGACTATTTCGCCTCCCATGGACTATAGAGACACCCTGAATCTGCCCGAATCTCCCTTCCCCATGCGGGGCAACCTGGCCAAACGCGAGCCGGGCTGGATCACCGACTGGGAAGAAAAAAAGATTTACGCAGTGATCCGGGAGGCCGCTCAGGGGCGGCCGAAATTCATTCTGCACGATGGCCCGCCGTACGCCAACGGCGACATCCATATCGGCCACGCGGTCAACAAGATCCTTAAAGACATCATCGTCAAAAGCCGCGACATGGCGGGTTTTGACGCGCAATACGTGCCCGGCTGGGACTGCCACGGCATGCCGATCGAAATCCAGATCGAAAAGAAATACGGCAAGCATCTGCCGGTGGCCGAGGTCCAGTCCAAGGCTCGCGCCTATGCCGCCGAACAGATCGAGCGTCAGCGCACTGACTTCAAGCGCCTGGGCGTGCTGGGCGAATGGGACAATCCCTACCTGACCATGAATCCGGGCAACGAAGCCGACGAGCTGCGGGCGCTCGCCCGCATCATGGAAAAAGGCTTCGTCTTTCGCGGGCTGAAGCCTGTGAACTGGTGTTTTGACTGCGGGTCGGCCCTGGCCGAGGCCGAGGTCGAATACGCTGACCGCAAAGATCCGTCCGTCGATGTGGCCTTCGCATTCGACGACCGGGCGGCGGTCGCCCGCGCCTTTGGCCTGGACGGCCAAGTCGACGCCGGCGCCATCGTCATCTGGACGACCACGCCCTGGACCATCCCCGCCAACCAGGCGCTCAACATCCACCCGGATCACGAATACGCGCTGGTGCGCCTCTCCGCGCCCCGCGCCACCGGACCGCTGCTGCTGGTCGCCAGCGAACTGGCCGAATCCTGCCTGCAACGCTGGGGCCTGCAAGGCGAGATCTTCGCCCGCGCCTACGGCCAGGCCCTGGCCGGATTGACGTTCCGCCATCCGCTCTACGAGGTAGACGCCGGTTATCGCCGCCTGGCACCCGTTTACCTGGGCGACTACGTCACCCTGGATTCCGGCACCGGCGTCGTGCACTCCGCCCCCGCCTATGGGGTGGAAGACTTCATTTCCTGCAAAGCGCACGGCCTGAGCGACGCGGACATGATCAATCCCGTCATGGGCAACGGCCACTACGCCGACAGCCTGCCGCTCTTTGGCGGCGAACTGATCTGGAAAGCCAACCCGAAGATCGTCGACGCCCTGGACCAGGCCGGCAGCCTGCTGCACACCGAATCGCACGCGCACAGCTATATGCACTGCTGGCGCCATAAAACCCCCATCATCTACCGCGCCACCAGCCAGTGGTTCGCCGGCATGGACGTGCAACCCGCCAGCGGCCCGACCCTACGTGAAATGGCTCTGCAAGGCGTGGACGACACCGCCTTCTACCCGGCCTGGGGTCGCGCCCGCTTGCATGCCATGATCGCCAACCGCCCTGACTGGACGCTTTCGCGCCAGCGCCAATGGGGCGTGCCCATGGCCTTTTTCGTGCACAAGGAAACCGGCGCCCTGCACCCGCGCACGCCGGAACTGCTGGACCAGGTGGCCGAGCGCGTCGAACGCGACGGCATCGAGGCCTGGCAGACCCTGGACTCGCGCGATTTGCTGGGCGACGAGGCCGATCAATACGAAAAGAACCGCGACACGCTGGACGTCTGGTTCGATTCCGGCACCACTCACGCCACGGTGCTGGGCGGTCAGGATCACAGCCTGAAAGGATCCCACGCCCAGCAACTGGCCTGGCCGGCGGATCTCTACCTGGAAGGTTCCGACCAGCACCGGGGCTGGTTCCACTCATCTTTGCTGACCGGCTGCATGCTGTACGGGCGTCCGCCCTACAAAGCCCTGCTGACCCACGGTTTCGTGGTCGATGGCCAGGGCAAGAAAATGAGCAAATCCGTGGGCAACGTGGTCTACCCGCAGGAAATCGCCAATTCCCTGGGGGCGGAAATCCTGCGTCTGTGGACCGCATCCACCGATTATTCCGGCGAGCTGTCGATCTCCAAGCAGATCCTGGACCGGGTCGTCGAATCCTATCGCCGTATCCGCAACACCCTGAAGTTCCTGTTGGGCAATCTGGCGGACTTCAATCCGTCCACCGATCTGCTGGCGCCCGATGATCTGCTGGAAATCGACCGCTACGCCCTGCAGATGACCGCCGCCATGCAGGCGGAAGTCCTGTCCGCCTACGAGCGCTACGAATTCCACACGGCGGTCGCCCGCCTGCAGATCTTCTGCTCTGAAGACCTGGGTGCCTTCTACCTGGATATTCTGAAGGACCGCCTGTACACCACCGGCAAGGACAGCGCGGCCCGCCGCGCTGCCCAAACGGCCCTGCACCACATCACGCATGCGCTGCTCAAACTGTTGGCGCCGATCCTGTCGTTCACGGTGGAAGAAGCCTGGGCCGATCTGGGCGGCAATCCCGCATCGCCCACCATCTTCACCGAACTGTTCCATGCCGTACCGGTGACCGCCGACGCTGAACAACTGGCTGCCCGCTGGTCCCGTCTGCGCGAGATCCGCGCCGACACCATGCGTGAAATCGAAGCCGTGCGCGCACGGGGGGAAATCGGTTCCTCGCTGGCAGCGGAAATCGACTACCTCGCCAGCGGCGACGATCTGGCCCTGCTGCACAGTCTGGGCGACGATCTGCGCTTTGTCATGCTGGTGTCCCGCGCCGACGTGCACGCAGACAACGGCGCCCTGGCGATCCAGGTGCAGGCGTCGACCCATGACAAGTGCGGGCGCTGCTGGCACCATCGCGCCGACGTGGGCCGCGATGCGCAACACCCGGAACTGTGCGGGCGCTGTGCAGACAACCTGTTTGGCGATGGCGAACAGCGCAGCCATGCCTAAAGCGCCCCCGCCCCGCCACGACCTGGGGCCGCTCGTCCCGTCCGCGGCGCCGGATGGCGCTGCGGCCCCGGCGGCACGCAACCGGCTGCGGTCCCTGGCAGGGTGGCTGCTGGTTGCCGCTGCGCTGGTGCTGCTGGATCAGGCCACCAAGGCCTGGATCTCGCAGACGCTGAGCTACGCCGAACGTATCCCCGTGCTGCCGATCTTTGACCTGACGCTGCTGTTCAACACAGGCGCCGCCTTCAGCTTTCTGGCCGATGGCGATGGGTTCCAGCGCTGGCTCTTCACCGGTATCGCCCTGGTCGTCGCCCTGGTCATCCTGCGCTGGCTCTACACGCACCAGGGCCAGCGCCTGCTCTGCGCCTCGCTGGCCTGCATTCTGGGCGGCGCGCTGGGCAACGCCCTGGATCGCCTGATGCATGGACACGTCGTGGATTTTCTGTTGTTCTATTGGCGCGACTGGTATTTCCCGGCCTTCAACGTGGCCGACATCGCCATCACCTGCGGCGCGATCCTGCTGATTCTGGATGAAATCCTGCGCAGCCGCCGCGCCCACCGCACATAGGAAAATCGCCATGCCGGACCTATCAGGCAAACGCATCATCCTGGGGCTGACGGGCGGCATCGCCTGCTACAAATCCGCCGAACTGCTGCGCCGTCTGCAAGACGAAGGCGCCACGGTGGACGTGGTCATGACCCAGGCCGCCACCGGCTTCATCACGCCGGCCACCATGCAGGCCCTGTCCGGGCGTCCCGTCTGGCTGGACCAGTGGGACGAGCGCATGGACAATCGCATGGCCCACATCAACCTGACGCGCGGCGCCGATGCGGTGCTGATCGTGCCGGCCAGCACCGATTTCCTGGCGAAACTGGCCCACGGCCTGGCCGATGACCTGCTAGCCACGCTATGCGTGGCGCGGGGTGCGGTGCCGCTGCTGGCCGCGCCCGCCATGAATCACGAAATGTGGACCCACCCGGCCACCCAGCGCAATGCCGCCCAGTTGCGGGCGGACGGCGTCACGCTGATCGGCCCCGCCGAAGGCAGCCAGGCCTGCGGCGAAAGCGGCTCCGGGCGCATGATGGAACCGGATCAGATCCTGCGCGCCGTGATCGCCTTTTTCCAGCCCAAGACACTGGCGGGTCGGCGCATCCTGCTGACGGCGGGCCCCACCAGCGAAATCATCGATCCGGTGCGCGTCCTGACCAACCGGTCCTCTGGGCGCATGGGCTACGCCCTGGCGCGGGCCGCCGCCGAAGCCGGCGCTCAAGTCACTCTGATTTCCGGCCCCACGGCCCTGCCTTGCCCGGATGGCGTCACGCGTATCGACGTCACCCAGGCGCGCGAAATGCATGCTGCCGTGCTGGAACGCGCCCGCGACGCCGATCTGTTCATCGCCGTGGCGGCGGTAGCCGACTGGGGCATCGTCAACCCTTCCGCCGTCAAACTAAAAAAACAGGCGGACGGCCAGGCGCCCGAGCTGGCCTTCGTGCAAAATCCCGACATCCTGGCCGACGTTGCGACCCTGCCCGACGGCCCCTGGTGCGTGGGCTTTGCCGCCGAAACCGACCATCTGCACGAATACGCTCAGGCCAAACGTCAGCGCAAAGGCGTTCCCGTCATCGTCGGCAATCTGGCTCAGCAGTCCATGGACGCCGCCGATACCGAACTGATCATCTTCGACGATCACGGCGCCCACCCCCTGGCCCGGCAGCCCAAACTGCAGGCCGCCCGCCAACTGGTGGCGTGGCTTGCCCAGCGCCTGCCCGCCTCGGCACGATAGATCCCCGGCGGCATTCGCCGCCGCTCCTCTGCTTTTTCCTCGGACTCCACCATGCATCGACGACTCATCCAGGCCCGCATTGTCAACCCGCTTTTGGGTACGGACGCCATCCCGCTGCCGGACTACGCCACCGGCGGCTCCGCCGCGATGGACTTGCGCGCCTGCCTGGACGCCCCCCAGACTCTTTTGCCTGGCGCCCGCCTGCCGGTGCCCACCGGCCTGGCGCTGAACATGATGGATCCCGGCCTGGTCGCCATCGTCGCGTCTCGTTCGGGCCTGTCGCTGAAACATGGCATCCGCGTTGCGCAAGGCATCGGTGTCATCGATGCCGACTATCACGGGGAAATCAAGGTCCTGCTGACCAACGACAGTGATCAACCCTACACCATCCAGCCCGGTGAACGGATCGCGCAGTTGATGTTCCAGCCGGTTGTGCAGGTCGGCCTGCGCATGACGGACTCCTTCGACACCGAAACAGAGCGCGGCACGGGCGGATTCGGCAGCACGGGACAGCACTGAACCACTCACAGCCTGTCTCCCGCGCTCGATGCGCTTATTAGTAAAACCCCTGGTTGTACCTGCACCTTCTGGTAGTTAAACTTCAAATTGGTTTTGTTGGAATCAAAAGGTTTCACCTTTAGCGCAACCCTTCCCATCAAAGCCAAACAAAGTCCGGTCGGAAACACGCCTGAACCATACACAGACGTCCTGTTTCCCACCGACTGGCGCACCCTGTCACCGGGAATACCCTCATGGTGCGATAAGCGCGCTCTTAATATATTACGAATATATGGTTCCATCCGGGTCCATGCAAAGGAGAATCGAGACATGAGCAGGCTGACTAAACTTTCCACGCTTTCAGCGGCGGTTTCCTTGGCCCTGATGGGCATGGGCACGGCATTGGCGGCTGACGGCCCCATCAAAATCGGTGTGCAAGCCCCGATCACCGGCGAATACGCTGCCGAAGGCCAAGGCATCGAAAACGGCGTCCGCCTGATTGCCAAGCAGCACAATGCTGCTGGCGGCGTGCTGGGCCGTCAGATCGAAGTCATCGTCTGCGACGACGAAGGCAAAGCCGCTCAGGCCGCCATCTGCGGTCGCAAACTGGTGAACGACGGCGTCATCGCCGTGATCGGCACCTACACCAGCGGCGCCGCCCTGGCTGCCGCGCCGATCTATTCCGCCGCCAACGTCATCCAAACCTCGGACGGCACCAGCGACGAACTGACGCAAAAAGGCTGGAAGACCTTCTTCCGCAACGCGCCGCCCAATAGCGACGAAGCCGAATTCGTCGCCAATTATTTCGTCAAGATCAAGAAATACCAGCGCATCGCGGTACTGAGCGACCACTCCAGCTACGCGACCGGCCTCGCCAAAGCCACGGTCAACGCCATCAAAAAAGAAGGCGGCAACATCATCGGTGAAGACTTCATCAACGCCGGTACGCAGGATTACAGCGCCGTGTTGACGAAACTGAAGTCCAAGAACCCGGACGTGCTGTTCTTCTCGGGCTACTACACCGATGGCGGCCTGATCCGCGCCCAGATGAAGCAACTGGGCATGGAAGCCGTGTTCGTGGGCGGTGACGCCAACCAGAACGAAAACTTCGCGAAGATCGCTGGCGACGCCGCTGCGGGCGCCGTGATCGTCAACGTGCCGGCCCCCGAAAACCTGCCTTACCCGGCAGCCAAGCAATTCCTGGCCGACTACACCAAGGAATTCGGCGCGCCGCCCCCCAGCATCTACACCCTGACCAACGCCGATGGCTTTCGCGCCGTCATCGCAGCCATCCAGGACACCAAGTCCACGGATACCAGCAAGCTCATTCCCTGGTTGCACACTCTGAAGGAACCCTTCGGCGGTCTGACCGGTCCGTTCACCTGGGATGACAAGGGCGAGCGCATTGGTAGCCTGATGTCGGCCTTCGAAGTCCAGGCAGGTGGCGGCTACAAGACCATCTACCCGCGTCAACTCGACACGCGTCAATAACAGCACAGCGGTATCCGGAAGACAGATCGCAGCATGGTCTCTCTTCCGGAAAGCCGGGGCTCACGCATTTTTCAGCGCCCAACAGACGCCTGAACGTCCCGGTCGATGTCTGTCTCCCTCTGAATGTCAGGACACAGGCCTACTTCCGCCGTTTGCCCGGCCATCGCTGCTGGTCACGACACACAAGAACCACCACGGAAACCGATCGATGGACTTTATCCTCCAGCAATTCATCAACGGGGTCACGGTCGGGGGCATCTATGCCCTGATCGCCCTGGGCTACACGATGGTCTACGGGGTGCTGAAGATGATCAACTTCGCCCACGGCGATTTGTGCATCCTGGGGGCCTTCATCGGCCTGACCACCCTCACCTCCGGCGCCCTGGGCGGCCTATCCACCGTCACGCTCCTGGTGCTGGCATTCGTCATCGCCATGATCATCGTGGCGATTGCAGGGACGCTGCTGGACCAGCTCGCCTACAAGCCTTTGCGCAAGGCCCACCGCCTGTCGGCGGTCGTCTCGGCGCTGGGCGCCTCGATGCTGATCCAGAACGGCATCATGCTGATCTGGTCGCCCAACGTGCAGGTGTTTCCCAACAACCTGCTCCCCAATATCACCTGGGAGATCGGCGGCGCGTATCTCAGCTTCGTCCAGCTCCTGATCATCTTCTGCGCCTTCCTGCTGATGGCGGGCCTGTATTTTTTCGTGAACCACACGCGCCTGGGCACCGCCATCCGCGCCACGGCCATCGACCAGGACGCCGCCCGCCTGATGGGCATCAACGTCAACCGCGTCATTGCGCTGGTCTTCATCATCGGCCCGGTGCTGGGCGCCATCGGCGGCCTGTTCATCGGCCTGTACTATCGCCAGACCTATTTCACGATGGGCTGGTCCTATGGCCTGAACGCCTTCATCGCCGCCATCATCGGCGGGATCGGCAACATCCCCGGCGCCATGCTGGGCGGCCTGGTCTTAGGCCTGTTCAACGCCTTCGCAGCCGGTTATATCTCCAGCTCCTGGCAAGATGCCATTACGTTCACCTTGCTGATCGCCATTTTGCTGGTACGCCCCTCGGGCCTGCTGGGCGAACGTGTCGCGGAAAAGGTCTAAGCCATGAATCACGCCAATCCCTCCTCCGCCCAGCTGCCGGACACTCGCCCGACGGCCTCCGCCAAAACCGGCATCCGCTTCCTGCAAGTGCTGGGGCCGCTCCTGTGGGTCGCCGGACTGGCCATCCCGTCCGTGATGTCGCCCGCCTGGATCACCATCGGCGGCATCTTCGCCATCTATGCCATCGTCGCCCTGTCGCAGGACATCGTTCTAGGGCGCGCCGGCATGTACGATATGGGCCACGCCGTGTTCTTCGGCATCGGCGCCTACACCAGCGCCATCTTGTCGCTCTCGTTCAACTGGCCCATTCTCTGGACCATTCCCGTCGCCATCGTGCTGTCGGCTGCTCTGGGGGCGATTCTGTCCGCCCCCATCGTCAAGCTGCGCGGCGACTACCTGCTGGTGGTCACCATAGGTTTCAACGCGATTTTCGTGCTGGCCATGAAAAACAATCTGTTCGGCCTGACCGGCGGGGCCGACGGTCTATTCGGCGTCAGCGGTCCGTCGTTCTTCGGTCACGTCTTCGGATCGCAAAGCCATCTGTTCTATCTGAACTGGGTGGTCCTGGCCATCGTGCTGTGGCTGATGCGCAATCTGGACCGTTCTTCGCTGGGGCGCACGTTCCGCTACATCAAATACGATGAACTGGCCGCCACCACGCTGGGGGTCAACGCCCGCAACTACAAGGTCGCCGCTTTCGCGCTGTCAGCGGGCATCGCGGGTCTGGCAGGTACGCTGTTTGCGATGCAACTGTCCGCCGTCAGCCCCGGTTCCTTCCAGTTCACGGATTCGGTCGTGCTGTTCGCCATCGTGCTGGTGGGCGGCCAGGCCTCGGTGCCGGGTGTGCTGCTGGGCACCGCCATGATGTTCGTCGTGCCGCAGATCTTTACGGAATTCGCCCAATACCGCTACCTGGTCTTCGGCATCGCCATGATCCTGGTCATGATTCTGCGTCCGCAGGGCATCTGGCCCGCACGCAAGGGAGCCCTATGAACTCGCCCCAGTCCCCCACCGCGTCGCCCGACGTCCTGCTCGAACTGGACCGGATCGGCATCAGCTTCGGCGGCCTGCGGGCGGTCGATAATCTCAGCTTCCAGGTCAAGCGTGGCGAAATCGTCGGCTTGATCGGCCCCAACGGCGCCGGAAAAACGACCGTCTTCAATATGATCACCGGCGTCTACCAGCCCACGGACGGCCATATCCGCTGGCATGGTCAGGACATGACCGGCCAAGCCCCTCATCGGGTCGCCCAGGCCGGCATCCGCCGCACCTTCCAGACCATCCGTCTGTTCACCGACATGACCGTGCTGGAAAACGTCATCGCCGGCCAGCATCTGCTGATGCGCCAATCCTGGTGGCAGGGGCTGCTGCGCACTCCCGCCCAGCGCCAAGAGGAAAAAGCGCTGGTCGAACGCGCCATGATCGTGTTGGAACAGCTGGATCTGGCCGACGTCGCCCAGGAAATCGCAACATCCTTGCCCTATGGGGCGCAGCGTCGCGTGGAAATGGCGCGCACGCTGGTGGCCAAACCTGAACTGATCATTCTGGACGAGCCCGCCGCCGGCCTGAACGAGCAGGAATCCGCCGGCCTGAACGACACCATCCGCGCCATCCGCGACCAGGGCATCACCGTCATCCTGGTCGAACACGACATGAGCGTGGTGATGAACGTCACCGACAATATCGTCGTCATCAATTTCGGCAAGAAAATCGCCGAAGGCAAGCCCGAAGAAATCCGCACCAACCCGCTGGTGATCGAGGCCTACCTGGGCCAGGACGATGACGAAGACGACCCCCTGATGCAAGCCATCCATGAAGAGCAGGCCCAGTCATGACCCATTTGCTTGAAATTGAAGACCTGCGCGTCAACTATGGCCATATTCAGGCGCTGAAGGGGATCTCGCTGCAGGTCACCGAAGGCGAGGTCGTTGCCATTCTGGGCGCCAACGGCGCCGGCAAGACCACCTTGATGCGCACGCTCAGCGGCTTACTGAGCCCGCATTCCGGCAAAATTTCCTTTGCCGGGCAGGACATCACCCGCATGGGCGCCGACCGGATCGTGCGCCTGGGCATCGGTCAATCCCCCGAGGGCCGACGTGTCTTCGGCACGCTATCGGTGGCGGAAAACCTGCGCATGGGCGGCTTTACCCGCCCCGCCGCGGAAATCACCGATAGCTGCGAACACGTCTACAAGATCTTTCCGCGCCTCTATGAACGCCGCGCCCAGCTGGCCGGCACCTTGTCGGGCGGCGAGCAGCAGATGCTGGCCATTGGCCGCGCCCTGGTGACCAAGCCCCGTCTGCTGCTGCTGGACGAACCCAGTCTGGGGCTGGCCCCGATCATCGTGCGCAATATTTTCCAGGTGCTGCGCGACGTGCGTGCCACCGGCGTCACGATCCTGATCGTCGAACAGAACGCGCGCATGGCCCTGAAACTGGCCGATCGCGGCTATGTGCTGGAGGTCGGCAAACTCTCGCACGAAGGCCCGGCTCGCGAACTGCTGGCTTCGCCGGAAATCCAGGCGGCCTATCTGGGGCACTGAGCGGGTGTAGACTGCCGCTATCTGCATGACCAAGGCCGCTCTACCCAGCGGCTTTGCTTATTTTGTGCACCCGATCCGGGTTATCCTGTCGGGTTCATATTTCCGTCCTACAGGAGCCTCAACATGACCCAAGCCTCTGCCCGCCATATTCTGGTCGATACCGAAGAACAGTGCCTGAAACTGAAGGCCGATATCGAAAACGGCGCCGACTTCGCCGCCGTCGCCCGTGACCATTCCAGCTGCCCGTCCAACCGCGACGGCGGCAATCTGGGTACTTTCGGTCGCGGCCAGATGGTCCCGGAATTCGATACGGTGGTGTTCAGCGCGCCGGTTGGCGTGGTGCAGGGTCCGGTGCGCACGCAATTCGGATATCACCTGGTGGAAGTGACAGATCGGGAAGATTGATCCCCACCTCGCCGCTTGCAAGCGGCTCGGATGAGATCGGCACAGAAGGGTCCGCAGGGACCCTTCTGTGTCCGATCTCATCCCACCATCATCAGGGTTGCGTTGCCGCCGGCGGCGGCGGTGTTGATGCAGACAGAGACCTCGCGCACCAGCATTTCCAGGGGATAGTCCTGGCCGTTGGACAGTTCGTGCGAACGGCGGGCCAGCACCGGAACGATGGGACCGGGACGGGCCGCCACCGACTGATTGAGCGCCAGCAGATCGTCGCCATCGCCTTCGAATAGCACCGCCTGGAAATCGGCGGCGTCCAGATCGCCGCTATCTACCCACTGCACGGCCTGCAAACTTTCTTGCTCGCGCAAGGATCGCATTTCCGGCGTATCCACCCATAACATGGCATTGCCGGTGCGCTGGCAGGCCTGCAGCTGCGCTTGCGCGCCTGCGACGCTGACCGCCCGGCACAGCACGGTGCCGCGTGGTTTCAGGTGATAGCGATTGGTCTCGCCGGTCGGCCCCGGCAGGTCCAGCGGCTGCGCGTCCGCGCCCACCACGCCGTCGACCGGCAAAGCATGCGAGGCCACCGACAGCAGGCGATGCAGATACAGAGGGCCGCCGGCCTTTGGCCCTGTCCCCGACAGGCCTTCGCCGCCGAAGGGCTGCACACCCACCGTGGCGCCCACGATGTTGCGATTGACGTAGATGTTGCCGGCATGGATGCGCTCGGTGACGTGATGCACGGTTTCGTCCAGGCGGGTATGCACGCCAAACGTCAGGCCGTAGCCCCGCTCGTTGATGGCATCGATGACGCTGTCCAGGTCTTCCCGCCGATAGCGCAGCACATGCAACACCGGGCCGAAGACCTCGCGTTCCAGCTCGGCGATATCCGCAATCTCGATCAGGGTCGGCGCGACAAACGTGCCGAAGCGGACCTGATCCTCGTCCATGATGTGGCGATCGACTGCATGGCCGGCAGCCTGCATGGCCTGCACGTGATGTTCGATCACGGCCTGGGCGTCCGCATCGATGACCGGGCCGATATCCGTGGACAGCAGCTCTGGACGCCCCACGCGCAATTCCTGCATGGCGCCGCGCAGCATGGCCAGCGTGCGGTCCGCGCAGTCTTCCTGCACGCACAGGATTCTGAGGGCGGAACAGCGCTGACCTGCCGAATCAAAAGCGGAATTCAACACATCGTAGACAACCTGCTCGGTCAGGGCGGATGAATCGACGATCAAGGCGTTCTGGCCGCCGGTCTCGGCGATCAGCGGCACCGGGTGGCCAGCCCCGTTCAATCGCCGCGCCAGGGTTGCGGCAATCAATTTGGCGACCTCGGTCGAACCGGTGAACATGACCCCGCGCACCACCGGGCTGGCCACCAGCGCGGCGCCGACGGTTTCCCCCCGGCCCGGCAATAATTGCACGGCATCGGCGGGGACGCCGGCGCGGTGCAAGACCGAAATGCCATAGGCGGCGATCAGATTGGTCTGCTCGGCGGGCTTGGCCAGGACCACATTACCGGCAGCCAAAGCCGCGCTGACCTGGCCTGTGAAAATCGCCAGCGGGAAATTCCAGGGGCTGATGCACAAGACCGGCCCCAGCGGGCGATGGCTGTCGTTGGAGAATTCTTCTTCGATCCGCACGGCGTAGTAGCGCAGGAAATCCACGGCCTCGCGGACTTCGGACACCGCATTGGGAAAGGATTTCCCGGCCTCGCGCACGATCAGGCCGATGGAGACCTGCATCTCGTCTTCCAGCAGCTGGGCGGCATGCCGCAGACACTGGGCACGTTCCGCCACTGGCGTGGCCTGCCAAATGGGCGCGGCATAATCGGCGCGCTCCAGCGCCGCCTGGATATCGGCGTCGTCCGCTTCGACCAATTGGCCGACCACATCGCGCCGGTCCGCCGGATTCAGGACATCCTGAGCGCGGTCCGCCGGCCACTCTCCCGCAGGGGCCGCCCGCCAGGTCTGATCCGCTGTGCCCAGCAAAGCCGCCGCCAAAGACCCCAGACGATGCTCATTGCTAAGATCCAGGCCGGCGGAATTGGCGCGATTCTCGTGCGCCCGGTACAGATCGCGCGGCAGCGGGATGCGGTCATGCGGCGCCCCCAGCGGCTGAATCGCCCGCGCCTTGTGCACCGGATCTTCGATCAGGCGATCAACGGGGATGTTCTTGTCGCCGATCTGATTGACAAAGGACGTATTCGCGCCGTTTTCCAACAGGCGGCGCACCAGATACGCCAGCAAGGTCTCGTGCGTGCCCACCGGGGCATACACCCGGCAAGGACGGTTCAGACGGCCTTTGGACAGCGGCCCGACGACCTGCTCGTACAACGGCTCTCCCATGCCGTGCAGACATTGGAATTCATACTGGCCGGGGTAGTAATTTTCGCCCGCCAGATAATAGATGGAGGCCAGCGTCTGCGCATTATGCGTGGCGAATTGCGGGAAGACCGCTTCGGGCGCCGACAGCAGTTTGCGGGCGCAGGCCAGGTAAGACACATCCGTGTGGACCTTGCGGGTATAGACCGGAAAGCCTTCCAGGCCATCGACCTGGGCGCGCTTGATTTCCGAATCCCAGTAGGCGCCCTTGACCAGCCGCACCATCAGGCGATGCTTGCTGCGCCGCGCCAGATCGATCACGAAATCGATGACGAAAGGCGCGCGCTTCTGATAGGCCTGGATCACGAACCCGATGCCGTTCCAGCCGCGCAGGCGCTCATCGAAGCACAGGGCTTCCAGCAGGTCCAGCGACAATTCCAGACGATCGGCTTCCTCGGCATCAATATTCAAACCAATGTCGTAGTGCCGCGCCAGCGCCGACAATTCCACCATGCGCGGCAGCAGTTCGGCCATCACCCGGTCGCGCTGCGCCCTGGCATAGCGCGGATGCAGGGCCGAGAGCTTGATGGAAATCCCGGGGCCTTCGTAGATGCCGCGCCCCTGGGACGCTTTGCCGATGGCGTGAATGGCCTGTTCATAGGACTGGTAGTAGCGGGCGGCGTCTTCGGCGGTGGTGGCGGCTTCCCCCAGCATGTCGTAGGAATAACGAAAACCGATGTCCTCGAATTTGCGGCTGTTGGCCAGCGCGGACGAAATCGTCTGGCCAGTGACGAATTGCTCGCCCATCAGACGCATCGCCATGTTCACGCCGCGTCGGATCAGGGGTTCGCCGCCCTTGGCGATCAGGCGCGTCAGCGCCTGGGACAGACTTTGTTCGCTATTGACGCTGGTGAGTTTGCCCGTCACCAGCAGGCCCCAAGTCGCGGCATTGACGAAGAGCGAGCGCGATTCGCCCACGTGCGCCCGCCAATCCCCCCGGCTGATCTTGTCGCGCACCAGGGCATCCCTGGTCGCCTGATCGGGAATGCGCAACAGGGCTTCGGCCAGGCACATCAGGGCGACGCCTTCCTGGCTGGACAGGGAAAATTCCTGGATCAGGCCTTCGACTCCGCCGCCAGTGCGCTTATCGCGCAAGGTCTGTACCAGGCGCCGCGCCAGCGCATCGACCTGATCCGCCTGGGTAGATCCCGCCTGGTCCAGCAGCATGGCGACGCACTCGGCCTCGGGCCGGCGGTAGGCCGCCGTGATGGCGGATCGCAGCACCGATTGCGGCTGGACTTCCAGGGCAAACTCATAGAACGGAGTTTGCGGGTCGGCTTCGGTCACGGCGCCGGGTTCGGCGGCATCCCCGCGATGGTCGATATCAGCCGGCAACTGACCGCGCTCGATGGCTTCGACGTAACTCAGCAAGGCTTGTTTGTGCAGCCAATGCGGGGTACACCCCAGTTTGTCGGCTTGATGCCGGAGACGCTCGCGCAAGGTCTCATCGACCTTAACACCCAGGGTAACAGTCGCCATGATCGGACTCTCGGAAGAGAAATTGAATCGCGCAGCCCTTTACCGCAAAGCGCTGCTCACCATATGACATGGTATGAGGTTAACCCCGATTCAGCCATTATGGATAACCCGAAAATGGGTTAGGTACAACCCGCTTGAATGACATCCTGGGCACTAGGTGAACCTGTTGCCTCCGTTGTCGCCTGACGTGCCATCAGCCCTGCCAAGGCCAGCAAGGCCCGACGCTGCGCCTCGACCAAAGGCGCCACCCCCTGGACAGCAGGAACCCGAATCTGTGCCTGACACATTTTGGCATCCTGCCCAACGGGGCCACGGTCCGTCCAGACCGCCGCCAGATCGGCGCCCTGCCCCCACACCAGATCGAAACGGGTCACGCGGACCAACATCTGGCGCACGGCCTGATCCGCCAGATCTGGCAGCTTCTGCACATCCGGCGCCCCCAGATCCGCCGACACCCTGTCGGCCAACACCGCCTGGATCTGATCCACCAAAGGCGCGGCCCACAAAGACTGGCGCAAAACATCGACCGCAGGATCCTGCGCCGGGTCGCGGACCAGCAATTGCGGGCGATCGGACTCGGCAGGAATGCTCAGCACCTGCACTCGCACACCATACGACGCGTGCTGCGCGCGCGACGGCGCTTGGGTGTCCGTCGCCGGCGCCGCCAGACTGTAGTAGTTGCTCGGCGTCACCGAACAAGCGCTCAGCAAAACGCCCACGCCGCACATCAGCCCCAGAATCCTGCCTTGCATCGGTTTTCTCCTGTGCACCGCGCCTGCCACGGGTATCTCTCCGTTCATCCTCTGCCCCATCAACGCAAACGGTCGGGCGCAGGGCCGCGCAACAGGGCCTCTGGATGCGCTTGCAAGGCATCGGCCAGCATGCGCAGGCCTCGCGCAGCGCCATCCAAGGCTTTGAGCGTCTCCTGCAGATTGCCGACCATCGGCGCGTCGGGCCCCAGAATCGCCCCCACCCGATCCAGAGACCGGCGGGCGGATTCCAGCGTCTGGCTGGCCTGCGGAGCCAGCTGCGTATCCAGGCGCCGCAACAACTTATGCAAAGCCCCCAAGCTGCCCTGCAGTTCTTGAGCCAGGGCTTCGATGGGCAGTTTATCGAGCTTGGTCACGACACTGCTCAGCTGCCGTTGCAGCTGCGTGAAATCACCCGGCACGGTTGGAATCAGATATCCGCTGGCATGATTCTGATCACCCGGTATCTGGATTTTCTCCGACGCTTTGGCCGGGAAGTAATCCAGCGCCACATACTGCTGCCCCGTCAACAGGCTGGCGGAACGCAGCTGCGCTCTCAAGCCCCGCTGAATCAGAGGCTGGAGCAAGGCTCCTCCCCGAACGCCATTGGTGGCGTCCACCAGCGCCAGATAGGCCTGACTGAAGCGCATGGGGTAAATCTGCGCGCGCACTTTGGCAAAAAGGCGCCGACCGGTGTGATCGAGTTCCAGATCGATATCCACGACCTTGCCGATGGACATGCCGTGATAATCGACCTCGGCCCCCACCTGCAGCCCACGGACGGAATCGGCAAAGCGCAGCTCGATAGGGATGGGTTCTCCGTCGGGATCGGCCAAGGCCTGATCGCGCGTATCGAACAAAGTGTAGCTGCTGCCCTCTGCAGCGGGCACGGTACTGACCTGCCCTTCGTAGGACGAGGACTCGTCCGCCTGAGCAAACGCCACCCCGCCGTTCAGGATCGCCGCCAGGCCGCTGGTGCGCAGCTGCACGCCGGTCGGTGACAGCGACATGTCCACCCCGCTGTCGTTCCAGAACCGCGTATCCGCCGTCACGTAGCGGTCATAGGGCGCTTCCACGAAGATCTGCAAGCTGATCGCCCGCCCATCCGGCGTCATCTCGTAATTGACGACACGCCCGACCTCGAGGCGACGGTAATAGACCCGCGAACCGACCGTCAGCGACCCCAGGGACGAGGACTTCAACTGAAACCGGGTGCCGACCTGGCCGCTGAGCACCTCGGGCGGGTTCGGCAGGCCTTGGAACGAGGTGACAGCGCTTCCCGTCGGTTCGGCAGAGGGCGCATCGACACTGATATAAACGCCGGAAAATAGCGTATCCAGGCCCGAGACCCCCGTCAGCCCGACACGCGGACGCACAATCCAGAACTTTGCATCCTTTTGCGTGATGTAGCCCGCGCCTTCGCGGGCCAGCTGCACATCGACCAGCACATGCTGCCTGTCCTGGGCCATCCGCACGCCCTTGACCTCGCCCACGATCACATCGCGATAGCGCAGCTTGGTCTGCCCTGCTTCAATGCCGGCAGCCGAGGCAAAACTGACGGTGATGAGCGGCCCGGTACGCACCCAGACCGACGCCAACAAGGACAGCGCCACCGCCAGGGCCAGCAAAGGCACCAGCCACACCCAGGACCAGTGCAGCGATCGCCCAGGGCGAATCTCCGGCGCGACCGGCTGGTCGGATTCCTGCGGCTGGCTATTGTCTTCATCAGTCGTCATTATTTTTCTCGTCAGCATCCGCCGCCCGCAGGCGGTCCCACCCTCGACGGGGATCATACCGCATGGCCGCCCACATGGTCAGAACCACCACCGCCCCGAAATTCAAGGCGGCGGGGCCGACATCAATGCGCGACAAGCCAGGAAAATCCACCATCGCCACCATCAGCACGACGACGAAGACGTCCAGCATCGACCACTGGCCGATGAACTCCACCGCTTCGTACATCCGGGTGCGTTGGCGCTGCACGTACCCGCCGCGCGGCTGGACGCGCAACAACAGAAAAGACAGGGCCAGCAGCTTGGTGACCGGCACCATGACACTGGCGACAAAGACGATCACGGCCAGATCCCAGGATCCCATGCGCCACAGCTCGATCACGCCGCCCAGAATGGTGTGGTTGCTGCGGCCCAGCAAGGTTTGCACCTGCATGATGGGCAGGACGTTGGCCGGAATGTAGAAAATCACTGCCGCCAACAGCAGCGCCCAGACTTCCGGAGCCGCGCCATAACGGCGTGGCCCCATCGGGGCATGGCACCGCCCGCAGTGCGACGCGCCAGGCGCCTGCACATAGCCACAGGATCTGCAGACGGCCCCCGTCCCCCGTGCGCCTGACACCGGCGCCATGCCGGCGTCCTCTGCCTCGCGCCACAAGGCCAGCGCATCCCATCGGGACAGGCCGGACAACAGGAAACTGAGCGCGAAAAACCCCAGAAGGCCTGGCTGGACCTGCAAGTGGGCCATGCCGGCCACCTTGACGACCGCCACCAGCACCCCCAGCACCAGCACCGGGGCCATCGACCAGGGCGCCAGACGCGCCAACCAGCGAAGCGTACGTCCCATGTCCGGCGGCAGGCGCCGCGTCGCAATGGCCTGCATCACCCACAAGGTCAATGCGATCTGCAACAGAGGAATCCAGAAGCCGACCAGGCCGGTCATCACCGACACGCCGTAAAAACCCCGGTCCCAGCACAGGCGCAAAGCGCCCCAGAAGGTCAAGGAGATGTCCAGGCCCTGTACCGACAGCACGGCCATCGGAAAACCCTGAGCGACCGCAAACACCACCAGCGTCGCCCAGGCAAAGGCCAGCCATTGCTTCAGGCTGAACCTGCCGCGCCGATACAGGACCGTGTTACAGCAACGGCAGGCGGCCTGGGCGCGAACGTCAAGGACCAGCCGCTGATGCAGCGTATCGCAGTGCGGACAAGCAATCAGGGGGCGGGAGTCCCCGTCCGGCGCCATCAATCCACGAGCTCAGGCTCAGGGTGAGAGGGCGACGGCACCGCGCCGGCACCTGCCGGCCCATCCGGGAAGTTCAGCACCACCTGCTTTTGTTCATCCAGATCGACCTGCACCCGCCCGCCATGCACCAGCCGCCCGAAGAGCAATTCGTCGGCCAGCGCGCGACGGATGGTGTCCTGGATCAGGCGCTGCATGGGCCGCGCCCCCATGGTGGGATCAAAGCCGGCATACGCCAAATGTTCACGCAAGGCCGGCGTGAACAGAACGTCCACATGCTTTTCATGCAGCTGGTCTTCGAGCTGCATCAGGAATTTATCCACCACCCGCAGGATGATGTCGCGCGGCAAAGCGGAAAAGCTGATGATGGCATCCAGACGATTACGGAATTCCGGTGTGAACTGGCGCTTGATTTCAGCCATTTCATCGCCGGTGTGCGTGGGCGCGGCAAAGCCGATGGCATTGCGGTTCAGGGTGTCGGCGCCCGCGTTCGTCGTCATGACCAGAATCACATTGCGAAAGTCGCTCTTGCGACCGTTGTTGTCGGTCAAGGTGCCATGGTCCATGACCTGCAGCAGGATGTTGTAGACATCCGGGTGAGCTTTCTCGATTTCGTCGAGCAGCAGCACGCAATGCGGCTGTTTGGTGACGGCCTCGGTCAGCAGCCCACCCTGGTCGAACCCCACATAGCCCGGCGGCGCCCCGATCAGGCGCGACACCGTATGGCGTTCCATGTATTCGGACATATCGAAGCGCAGCAGCTCGATGCCCAGCACAAAGGCCAACTGACGGGCGACTTCGGTCTTGCCCACGCCGGTCGGCCCCGAAAACAGGAAGCAGCCGATGGGCTTGTCGGGCCGCCCCAGGCCCGAACGGGCCATCTTGATCGACGCCGCCAGGGCGGAAATCGCCTGATCCTGGCCAAAGACCACGGCCTTCAGGTCGCGTTCCAGGGTGGCGAGCTTGTTGCGATCGTCATTGGAGACGTTCTGCGGCGGAATCCGGGCGATCCGCGCCACCGTGGCCTGGATTTCCGACTGCCCGATGATTTTTTTCTGCCGCGATTTCGGCAGCAGACGTTGAGCGGCGCCGGCCTCGTCGATGACGTCGATGGCCTTGTCCGGCAGGAAACGGTCGCTGATGTGGCGGGCCGCCAGTTCCGCCGCCGCCGTGATGGCCGCCCCCGAATAGCGCACCTGATGATGCGCTTCGAAACGGGCCTTGAGTCCGCGCAAAATGCGAATGGTCTGTTCCACCGTGGGCTCGGGTACGTCGATCTTCTGGAAGCGCCGCGCCAGCGCGTGGTCTTTTTCGAAAATGCCCCGGTATTCGGTATACGTGGTGGCGCCGATGCACTTCAGGTGCCCGGACGACAGCGCGGGTTTCAGCAGGTTCGACGCGTCCAGGGTGCCGCCCGAGGCCGACCCTGCACCGATCAGCGTGTGGATTTCATCAATGAACAGCACCGCATGGTGATTGTCTTTCAGGGCCTTGAGCACGAGCTTCAGGCGCTGCTCGAAATCCCCCCGGTATTTGGTGCCGGCCAGCAGCGCCCCCATGTCCAGTGCGTAGACCTGTGTCTGATTCAGGACCTCGGGCACATCGCCCTGGGTGATGCGCCAGGCCAGGCCTTCGGCGATCGCGGTTTTGCCCACCCCCGCCTCGCCCACCAGCAAGGGATTGTTCTTGCGCCGGCGGCACAGCACCTGAATGACTCGCTCGACCTCGTCCTCGCGACCGATCAAGGGGTCGATATGACCTTTCAGCGCCTCGGCGTTCAAGTCGGTGGCGTAGGTTTCCAGCGGTGATTTCTGCTGTTCCGCTTTGGGTTCGGCTGACGGCGGCTCCAGCCGCGGATTGTCCGCAGCCTGGGGTTCATCCGGTGTTTTGGTAATGCCATGCGACAGATAGTTCACGACATCCAGACGCGAGACCCCCTGCTGCACCAGGAAATACACGGCATGCGAGTCCTTTTCGCCATACATGGCCACGAGCACGTTAGCACCCGTCACGGCTGTCTTGTTCGAGCCGTTCGAGGACACATGCATGATGGCGCGCTGAATGACGCGCTGAAACCCCAGGGTCGGCTGGGTGTCGACCTCGCCGTCTCCCGGAAACACCGGCGTATTCTCGACGATGAATTTGCGCAGATCCTGACGCAGCAGTTCGACGTCGGCTGCGCAAGCGCGCAGGACCTCGACCGCTGAAGCATTGTCCAGCAGGGAGAGCAGCAGGTGCTCTACGGTGATGAATTCGTGCCGAGCCGCACGGGCCTCGACGAACGCCATGTGCAGGCTAACTTCAAGTTCTTCGGAAATCACGCTTCCTCCATTGTTTCGGAGCGGACCAAGCAATCCGTTGTGTCTATTCTATGACTAAAACAGACCGCTGTTGTTGACGTCCCATCGGGGCAATCCCCAGGGCGGGCGGAATCGATGCGACTAAGGCATCAGAACAGGGCGACGGGTTCCATCAGGCACTGCAGCGGATGCTGATCGGCATGCGCCATGCGCAACACCGTCTCGACGCGTGTGGCGGCGACATCCCGGGTGTAGACGCCACAGACCCCGCGCCCCTCGTGATGCACCTGCAGCATGACACGCTCGGCTTCCGCATCGGTCTTGTGAAAGACCAGCTGCAGCACATGGACGACGAAATCCATTGGGGTGTAATCATCATTGAGCAGCACGACCTGATACATGGGCGGTGGCGCCAGCCGCACCGGCTGGGCCTCGCGCACCAGTTCGCGCTGATTTTGAATGACAGTGGGCATGCGCGTTAAAACCTAGTGGTTTCCATAGTTGACTGAAGGCAGTGGAATTCAGCATGATCGACGTGTCCCGCAGGTCGCCTGCTATTGTGTTGGCTGGCCGGGGCCGCTTAACCCCACACATTAGAGGCAGTTTGCATGTCGGAATCCATCGAGAATACCGGAGAATCACAAAAACTAACTGGCACGGTCAAATGGTTCAATGACGCCAAAGGCTTTGGCTTCATTACCCCGGACAACGGGGGGGAAGACCTTTTCGCTCATTTTTCATCCATCCAGATGAACGGCTTCAAAACCCTAAAAGAGGGCCAGAAGGTCGCTTTCGATATCGCGCAGGGTCCGAAAGGCAAACAAGCCCTGAATATCACTGCCGCCTGACATTCGCAGGATATCCCTTGGCATTTTACCGCGATGCAGGACCCTTCATGGGTCCTGCTTTTTACGTGCTCGCGCGCTGCGCATGGCCCGGCGCCCGACGCCTGCTTGGCCTGCTCAGCCTGACCGCCCTGCTGGCCAACAACCCGGCCCAGGCCCAGCCCCCCCTGCCTGCCATCACCTTGCAGTTGGGCGAACACGCGATACAGGCCGAGCTGGCCGACACGCCGGCCACCCTCCAAGCCGGCCTGATGGACCGCCCCAGCATGCCGGCCAACGCCGGCATGCTGTTCATGCTGGGGCCGCCGGGCGTGCAATGCTTCTGGATGAAAAACACCCTGATCCCGCTGTCGATCGCCTTCATAGACGAGCAACACCGCATCGTGTCTATCCAGGACATGCAGCCGCATGACCTGACGCCGCACTGCTCCCCGTCTCCCGTCGCCATCGCGCTCGAAATGAATCAGGGGTGGTTCGAACGCACCGGTATCCAGACCGGCGATCCGGTGCGCGGCATCCCGGCCCCACGCTAAACGCGCAGCCGCCCCGCGCACCCAAAGAAAAAAAGGCAGCCGAAGCCGCCTTTTTCCGGTGCGCCGGGGAACGGCGGTCAAACCGCCAGCCCCTGCGGGCGCATAATCACGCCAGGTTGCTGGCGGCAAAATCCCAGTTCACCAGATCCCAGAAATGTTCCAGGTACGTGGGGCGGGCATTGCGATAATCGATGTAATAGGCGTGCTCCCAGACATCACAGGTCAGCAGTGCCTTGTCATCGGTGGTGACGGTGGTGCCGGCATTGCCGGTGTTGACGATGTCCAGAGTGCCATCGGGTTTCTTCACCAGCCAAGTCCAGCCAGAGCCGAAATTGCCGGCAGCCGACTTGGAGAACGCATCCTTGAACGCAGCCACGCTGCCCCATTTGGCCTCGATGGCCTGGCGCAGAGCACCGCTGGGTTCGCCACCGCCCTTGGGGGACAGACTGTTCCAGTAAAAGGTGTGGTTCCAGACCTGAGCAGCGTTGTTGAACACCCCACCCGTGGACTTGCGGATGACGTCTTCCAGACTGAGGCCGGCGAGTTCGGTGCCTTCCACCGCCTTGTTCAGGTTGGTGACATAGGCCTGATGGTGCTTGCCGTAATGGAATTCCAGGGTTTCCTTGGAAATATGGGGCGCGAGCGCATCCATCGCATAGGGTAGCGGCGGCAGAGTAAAAGCCATGACATTTCCTTCAAAAAACATGAGACGAACCCGAAAGGGGGTCGCAAGCCTAGAGCAGCGTATCGGCGCGCACGACCTTGGCCTGAGCCCGGCCCTGTGCGAATTCAATATCGAGACGCGCATCAACGTTTAAGTCTAACGCATTTTTGATGATTCTCCCGTCGGGGCCGCGCACGATGGCATAGCCGCGCGTCAGCACGGCACGGGGATCCAGCGCCCCCAAAGTCCCTTCGGCCACGGCCAGCCGACGCCCACGCTGCTGCAGCAGACGGTCCATTCCGGCCCGCAGACGCTCTCCTGCCCGGCCCAGGGCCTGCTCTCGTTGAAGGACCCGCCCGGACACGGGCGCTGCCAGATGCCGGATAGCGGCGTCCAGACGCTGGCGATGCATGCGCAGGCGCTGTACAGGGGACACCAATTGAGCGGCGGCCCGGTCCAGGCGCATGGCGGCATATTCCAGCCGCCGCCGCTGCATCCGCGCCAGATCCTCTGCGGTCGTCAGCACCCGCCCCAGCAGCTGGTCCCGGCTCACGCAGCAGAGTTCCGCCGCTGCCGTCGGGGTCGGCGCCCGCAGATCCGCCACGAAGTCCGCAATCGTGAAATCCGTTTCATGCCCCACGCCGCTGATGACAGGCACCGGACTGGCCGCGATCCGCCGCGCCAAGGCCTCGTCATTGAAGCTCCACAAGTCTTCCAGGCTACCCCCGCCGCGCACCAGCAGCAGCACGTCGATCTCAGCCCTGCTCGCCGCCTGATCCAGCGCCTGACATAGCTGAGCCGCCGCCTCGCGGCCCTGCACCGGCGCCGGGTACAGAATCACCCGCACGTGCGGGGCGCGGCGCGCCATGACCGACAACACGTCGCGCAAGGCCGCCGCCGCCAGGGACGTCACCACCCCGATCGTCTGCGGCATGGCGGGCACAGGGCGGCGGCGCCCGGCATCGATCAGTCCTTCGCTGCTGAGCTTGTCCTTCAGACGCAGGAAAGCCTCGTGCAGATCGCCACGACCTGCCCTCCGCATCGCCTCGACCTGCACTTGGTAATCCCCGCGCGGTTCGTATAGCGAAACCTGCACCCGGAACTCATAGCGCCCGCCCGCCTCGGGCACGAAACCGACGGCCTGGGTCCGCCCGCGGAACATGACGGCGCGCACAGCGGCGGACTCATCCTTGATCGAAAAATACCAGTGACCAGACGCGGCCCGGGTGAAATTGGAGATTTCACCCGCAACCCACAGACGTGGCACACCGGCTTCCAGCAGCCGGGCCACCTGACGATTGAGCTGGGCCACGCTCAGCACTACGTCTTCGGCTGGAAAACACCTGTCAGCGGGGGTCTGATCCGAAAAACTCATGAAAACCTATCCACAGAAAACCTTTTTTTGTCAAACACGCCTATTTCCGGGCTTGCACAGGACGATCATCACAGAAAGCCTGAATATAATTACGTAAGCTATTGATTAATAACAAAAATAAAAATACAAGCCAGGTGTGCAAAAAATAGCCAATCGACTGCGAGAGGGCTTGAATCATGCGCTTGAGCACCTTTATGCACAGAATTATCCACAGAATCTGTGGATACTTGCCGGAAAGCCTTACGGTGCGGGACTTTAGCTGAATAAAACCTGATTTCACACCCTGAGGATAGAATAAGGAATTGTCGCTCCGCCCACCGATCACAAAGGAAACGATCTTGCTGGACATCATCCACGCGGCCGGCTGGCCCATCTGGCTGCTAGTGGCCACTTCGGTCATCACGCTGGCGATCATCATAGAACGTTTCCTGGCCTTGAGACCCAGCCAGGTCATGCCGCGCGGCCTGCCCGAACAGGTGCTGGAACTCATGCGTCGCCAGCAGGATGAACCCGACGCCGTGCTGCGCCTGGCGCGCAGCAGCGCCATCGGTCGCATCCTGGCCGAAGTCGTCGCCCAGCGCTGGCAAGACGACGCCGAACGTCAGGCGGCCATCGAAGCCGTCGGGCGTGACGTCTCCTGGCGCCTGAACCGCTATCTGGCCGGCTTGGCGACGATCTCGGTGGTCGCGCCGCTGCTGGGACTGTTTGGCACCGTGGTCGGCATGATCGAGATTTTCGGCGCCTACGACCCCAGCGGCACCGGCAACCCGGCGCAGATGGCCCACGGCATCGCCATCGCACTGTACAACACGGGCTTCGGCATCCTGATCGCCATTCCCGCCCTGATCTTCCACCGCTACTTCCGGTCCCGTGTGGAATACTTTCTGCACACCATGGAACGCGAAGCCGGCGCCCTGGACCGCCTGATCAACCGCCGCGCTAGCTCATGAACTTCCACCACCGTCAAGCGCACGACGAACCCGAGGTCAATCTGATCCCGCTGATCGACGTGCTGCTGGTGATCCTGATCTTCCTGGCGGCCTCCACGTCCTTCACGCAGACGCGCCAGTTGCCCATCGCCCTGCCCCAGGCCCAGGCCCAGACGCTCGAGACCGGCCCTGCCCTGGAACTGGCCATCAGCCGCGACGGGCAATACGCCCTGAACGGCCATTACATCGACGATGTCACGCCAGACGCCCTGACCGCCGCGCTACGCCAGGCGGCGGTCGAGCTGCCGGATGCGGCCCTGCGCATCGACGCCGACGGCCAGGCATCCCACGCCGCCGTGGTCCTGGCTCTGGAAGCCGCCCGCCAGGCCGATATCCGGCGGGTGTCCTTTCTGACCCAGGGCCGCCCATGACGTCCGCCTGGCGCAGGCAGGCCGAAGACCGCCTGCAGGCCATCTGGCGCACGCCTGGCCCCGTCAGCACCTTGCTCGCGCCCCTGGCCTGGCTCTACGGCAGCCTATCCGCCCGCCGCATGGCGCGGCAGGCCGCTCAAGCCTGGCAAGCGCCGGTGCCGGTCATCGTCATCGGCAATATTCTGGTCGGCGGCACGGGAAAAACTCCGGTCACCGCCGCCGTGTGCCGCTTTTTGCAGTCCAGGGGCTGGCGCCCCGGCATCCTCAGCCGGGGTTACGGCACCCGCCCCGGCGTCACGCCGCGGCTAAGCGACCAATCCGCGGACAGCGCCCACCTGGGGGACGAACCCGCCTTGCTGCATGCCATGACGGGCGCGCCGGTCGCCGTTCACCCCAAACGCCCTCTGGCCGCCGCAGCACTGTTACAGGCGCACCCGGACATCGACGTGCTGCTGGCCGACGACGGCCTGCAACATACCGCCCTGGCCCGCGACGTGGAAATCATCGTGCAGGATGCCCGCGGCGTCGGCAACGGCAGGCTGTTGCCGGCGGGCCCGCTGCGGGAACCCCCCGACCGGCGCCGAAGCGCCGATTGGCTCATCACCCAACTGGGGCCTGCCGACACACCCCCGCCCGACCTGCCGATCGACTCCGCCGGCAAACCCCGCCAGATCGTTTTGCGCCTGCAGCCGGACCATCTGGTCCACCTGGCGAGCGGCACGCAGCTGGACTGGCCCGCCTGGCGCCTGGCGCACGGGCGCTCCCCCTGCAGCGCCGCCGCCGGCATCGGCCAGCCTCAGCGCTTCTTTGACATGCTGCGCCAGGCCGGGCTCGCCCTGGAACGCACGCTCAGCAGCCCAGATCACCAGGCGCCATCCCCGGATGCTTTGCTCACCCTGCCTGCCCGCCCCATCCTGATCACCGCCAAGGACGCCGTCAAATACACGCCGCCCCACGACTCCCGGCTCTGGGTCGTCCACGCCGCCCCGGAATTCTCCGATCCAGGCTGGCTGGACGCACTGGAAGCCGGGCTGCGTGAACGTTCTGCGACTTTGCCGCACAATCGCAGCAGCAGGCATTAAACTGTGCTCTTTGTCTCCACACTTGATAGTTGCCCGCCATGGAAACCCGTTTGTTGCAGATCCTCGTGTGCCCCGTCTGCAAAGGCACGCTGCGCCATGACCGCGAACACCAAGAGCTGATCTGCCCGACCGACCGCCTCGCCTTTCCGATTCGCGATGGGGTACCCGTCATGCTGCCGGGCGAAGCCCGCGCGCTGGATCAGGCGCCAGAGCAATGAGCTTCACGGTCGTCGTTCCGGCACGCGCCGCCTCCACCCGACTGCCGGGCAAGCCGCTGCTGGATATCGGCGGCCTGCCGATGGTGGTGCGCACGGCCCGCCAGGCAGCCCAGTCAAGCGCCGATCGGGTCATCATCGCCACCGATCACCCGGACATCCTGCAGGCCGCCGCCGCGCATGGCATCGAAGCCCTGGCGACTCGCCCGGATCACCCCACCGGCACCGACCGCCTCTCCGAGGTCGTCCAGCAACTGGGCCTGGATGACGCCGCCGTCATCGTCAACGTCCAAGGCGACGAGCCGCTGATCGAACCTGCCCTGATCGATGCCGTCGCCGCCTTGCTGCTGCAACACCCGGAAGCCGCCATCACCACCTGCGCCGCCCCGATCCGCGACGCCGACATACTGTTCGACCCCAATGCAGTCAAGGTCGTCTGCGACAGTCGCCAGCGGGCCATGTACTTTTCCCGCGCCCCCATCCCTTGGGCCCGCGACGCGTTGAAAGACGGCCAGCAACGCCTGGCGCCCGGCCTGCCCGCTTTGCACCACATCGGCCTGTACGCCTACCGCGCCGGCTTTCTCAGGACCTTTCCAGAACTGCCCCCAGGACAGCTGGAACACATCGAATCCCTGGAACAACTGCGCGCCCTGGAACAAGGTTTCCCGATTTTCGTACACCAGACCCAGGAACTGCCGGCCAGAGGGATCGACACCCCAGAAGACTTGGCTCGGGTTCGCGCTTTGTTTTCAAACACGTAAGCCCATACGCCAGGAATCCCTGCAGTTTTTGCTGCGTTGCGGCATAATCGGAAAAATTTGAAAAATACTTTCGGAGGAAATCATGCGCTTGATTTTGCTAGGCCCCCCGGGGGCGGGCAAGGGTACCCAGGCCGCGTTCATCACTGAAGCGTTCGGCATTCCGCAGATCTCGACCGGCGACATGCTGCGTGCCGCAGTCAAGGCGCAGACCCCGCTAGGGCTGGCCGCCAAAAAAATCATGGATCAGGGTGGCCTGGTGTCTGACGACATCATCATCGGCCTGGTGCGCGATCGCCTGAAGCAGGCCGACTGCCAAAGCGGCTATCTGTTCGATGGTTTTCCCCGCACCATTCCGCAGGCCGACGCGCTGAAGGACGCTCACGTCGCGCTGGACTACGTGATCGAGATCAGCGTCCCCGAAGAAAACATCATCGAACGCATGAGCGGACGGCGTGTGCACGTAGCCAGCGGTCGCACCTATCACATCAAGTTCAACCCGCCGCAACGCGAAGGCCTGGACGACGACACCGGCGAAGCGCTGATCCAGCGCGACGACGACCGCGAAGAAACCGTGCGTCATCGCCTGTCGGTCTACCGCGACCAGACCCGCCCGCTGGTCGACTACTATTCCCAGTGGGCCACGACGGGCGATGCCGCAGCGCCGCACTACGCCAAAATTTCCGGCGTGGGCTCGGTCGACGAGATCCGTGAACGGATCCTGGGCATCCTGCGCACCCACTCGGCTGCCTGATCGCCGCCAGGACGCCATCATGGATATCCGCAATCAAGTCATCCTCATCTCCGGCGGCGCATCCGGCCTGGGCGCAGGCACCGCCCGCGCCCTCAGCGCCCAGGGCGCCCGCGTTGTTCTGGCCGACGTTCAGGAAGCCGCCGGGCAGGCCCTGGCAGCGGAACTCGGCCAGACCTATGTCCATTGCGATGTCACGTCCGAATCCGACGCGCAGGCTGCGGTCGACGCCGCCACGGCGCAGGGCACGCTGCGCGGGCTGATCAACTGCGCCGGCATCGCCCCGGCGGCGCGCATCGTCGGCAAGACCGGCCCTCACGACCTGGCGCTGTTTCGCCGTGTCATCGACATCAATCTGGTCGGCTCCTTCAACATGGCCCGCCTGGCCGCCCAGGCGATGACCGCCAATGATCCCCAGGCCACTGGCGAACGCGGCGTCATCATCAATACCGCGTCCGTGGCGGCCTACGATGGCCAGATCGGCCAATCCGCGTATGCCGCCTCCAAGGCCGGCATCGTCGGCATGACCTTGGCGATCGCCCGCGATCTGTCCCGCTTGGGCGTGCGCTGCATGACCATCGCGCCGGGCATCTTCGGCACCCCGATGCTGTTCGGCATGCCCCAGGAAGTCCAGGACTCCCTGGCTGCCAGCGTGCCTTTCCCGTCCCGCCTGGGTCGCCCGGAAGACTACGCCAAGCTGGTTCTCAGCATTCTGGACAACGATATGCTCAACGGCGAGACCATCCGTCTGGACGGCGCCATCCGGATGAATCCAAAATGACTGCCCCCACGCTGCGCAGCCTGAAGGCCGCTTGCTGCCCCCCAAGGGGGCGCTTTTGCCTTGGGGCGGCCCGGCGGCAAAAGGCCTGCCTGCCACCCACTGTTTCATGAGCCTGCTGCGCTCGGCGGCTACGATCAGTGGCCTGACGCTGTTTTCCCGGGTGACCGGCATGCTGCGCGATGTGCTTATCGCCAGCGTGTACGGAGCCGGACCGCTGACCGATGCGTTCTGGGTGGCCTTCCGCATCCCGAATCTGCTGCGCCGCCTGTTCGCCGAAGGCGCTTTTTCCCAAGCCTTCGTCCCCATTCTGGGCGAAATCCGCCAGCGCGGCGACCATGACACGCTGCGCCGCCTGCTGGACCGTGTCGCACTGTTGCTGTTCGTCGCGCTGTGCGGCGTAACGCTCGTGGGGATCGCGGGGGCCGCCTGGGTGGTCACCGCCATGGCCAGCGGCATGCGCACGACGGCCCGCGCCGCTGAATTCCAGGAAGCCATCTGGATGACACGGCTGATGTTTCCCTACATCATCTGCATGTCGCTGGTAGCCTTCGCCTCGGGCGTGCTGAATACCTTCAGCCGATTCGCGGTCCCGGCCTTTACGCCGGTCCTGCTGAATCTGGCGATGATCGCCGCCAGTCTGCTGCTGACCCCTTATCTGGATCAGCCTATCCACGCGCTGGCCATCGGGGTGATGATCGGCGGCCTTCTGCAACTGGTCGTCCAATGGGTGGCGTTGGGCCGCCTGGGCCTGCTGCCGCGCTACGGCAACGGGCTGCGCGCCGCCTGGCAGGACCCCACCGTGCGCCGCATCCTGCGGCAGATGCTGCCGGCGACACTGGGAGTGTCCGTCGCCCAGCTGTCCTTGCTGATCAATACCAATATCGCCACCTGGCTGACGCCGGGCAGCGTCACCTGGCTGTCCTTCGCCGACCGCCTGATGGAATTCCCCACGGCCTTGCTGGGCGTGGCCCTGGGGACGGTGCTGTTGCCGAGCTTGTCGGCAGCGCACGCCAAAGACGACCACCGCGCCTACAACGCCCTGCTGGACTGGGGACTGCGTCTGGTGCTGCTGCTGGGCCTGCCTGCGGCCCTGGGCATGGCGCTGCTATCCGACGGTCTGGTCGCTACCTTGTTCAATTACGGCGCCTTTTCCGCCACCGACGTGGCCCAGACACGGCTGGCGGTCACCGCCTACGCCGCCGGTCTGCTGGGCCTGCTGGCCATCAAGATACTGGCGCCGGGCTTCTATGCCAAACAGGACATCCGGACGCCGGTTCGCATCGCCATCGCCGTGCTGGTCTTTACCCAATTGCTGAATCTGATCCTGGTGCCTTGGCTGGCCCACGCAGGGCTGGCGCTGTCCATCGGGCTGGGCGCCAGCGCCAACGCGCTGTGCCTGGTCGTGCTGCTGCGCCGGCGCAAGCTGTACACCCCCCTGTCGGGCTGGCCGGTTTTCACCCTGAAACTGCTGCCGGCCCTGGGCGCTCTGGCGTTGGTCCTGGGCTGGGCTGACCGGCATCTGGATTGGGTAGCCCTGGGCGCCCAGCCGCTAACACGAGTCGCGTGGCTGCTGGGCGTTCTGGCGCTGGCTGTACTGGCGTACTTCAGCACCTTGTTTTTATTCGGTTTTCGGCCAAGAGACTTTACACGCCGACAGTCGTAGGATACACTTATCCGTCTTTGCTTTTGCAGTCTAAGCAACCGTTTCTATTTACGCGAACCAGATAACACTTTATGGCCAATTCCGCACAAGCCCGCAAACGCGCCCGCCAGGCCGTTGCCCAGAACAAACACAACGCCAGCATTCGTTCGATGCTGCGCACCGCCATCAAACGCGTGCGCCAGGCCATCGAAGCGGGTGACAAGGCTGCTGCCAACGAAGTCTTCCGCAAGGCCAGCAGCGTGATCGATCGCGTTGCCGACAAACAGATCATCCACAAAAACAAGGCTGCCCGCCATAAAAGCCGCTTGTCGGCCGCCATCAAGGCGCTTGCCTGATCGAAGAAACGCGCAGCTTGGACTGTAGAAAAAGGACGCTCCGGCGTCCTTTTTTATTGCCCTGCCAGCGGCCTGCGTCGCGACCCGCATGCCGCCCTGATCCCAGGCACAGGACAGTTCTAGTGAACTGCCCTGTAGCCGGATTCAGTCCTGGCGGCCCAGCAGCAAGAATTCCATCAAGGCCTTTTGCACATGCAGGCGGTTTTCAGCCTCGTCCCAGACCACGCTTTGCGGCCCATCGATGACCTCGCCAGCGACTTCTTCCCCACGATGGGCGGGCAGGCAGTGCATGAACAAGGCATCCGGCTGGGCGGCGCTCATCATCTGCTCATCGACGCACCAGTCGGCAAAGGCCAGGCGGCGTGCCTCGTTTTCGGCCTCGTAGCCCATGCTGGTCCAGACGTCGGTGGTGACCAGATCAGCGCCCCGGCAGGCTTCCAGAGGATCGTCGAATTCCTTCAGCACGGATGCGGGCTGCTGCCCCACGCGCACGGGGTCCAGACGATACCCTGCGGGCGCCGACACATGCAGCGTGAAGCCCAGCAATTCGGCTGCCTGCAGCCAGGTATAGGCCATGTTGTTAGCATCCCCGATCCAGGCGACAGTCTTGCCACGAATCGGCCCGCGATGCTCCACAAAGGTCAGGATATCGGCCAGAATCTGACAGGGGTGGAATTCATTGGTCAGGCCATTGATGACCGGCACCCGCGAATGCGCGGCGAACCGTTCGATCCGGGTCTGCTCAAAGGTGCGGATCATCACCAGGTCGACCATGCGCGAGATGACGCGTGCGGTATCCTCGATGGGTTCGGAGCGCCCCAGCTGCGAGCCTTCGGTCGTCAGATAGATGACTGCTCCGCCCAGCTGGTACATGCCGGCTTCGAACGACACCCGCGTGCGGGTGCTGGCCTTTTCGAACACCATCGCCAGATTGCGGTCATGCAGCGTGTGATGCGGCAGGTAGCGTTTGAACTTGTCCTTGATCAGCCGCGCGCGGTCGATCACATAATGGATTTCGTCCTCCGAAAAGTCGCGAAACTGCAAGAAATGCCGCAAAGGCCCGGTGGAATTGGCTGCAGACATGGGAAACCCTACGCAAAGGGATCATCTTACCGTGCGCCCGCAGGACGCGCAAAACGCCGATCGGATACAATGCGCGGCGTAGGGGATGTTGCGCACCTGGCCGCCAGGCGTGTCCCGTCTTTGGAACCCACATGAATCTCCCAGTTCAACATTTGATCATCCATGGAAAAACCTTGGATGGCCAGCGATTTCGTCCCAGCGACTGGGCCGAACGATTGGCAGGCGTCCTGTCTCAGTTCCGGCCTGCCGGGTCCGTCCATAACCCCCTGTCCTATTCCCCCTATGCCACGCCGCGCACCCTGAATGGCACCCCCTGCGTGCTTATCGACCACCGCCTGCGCGACCTGGAACCCCTGGCCTGGAAATTCGCCTGTGATTTTGCGGAAAGCAACCACCTGCAGACCACCGACACCGCTGACCCCATCGACGACCTGAGCGCGTCTGCCTAGGCTGCACAACGGTCATCGCCACAACAGAGCCCCATCCGTTTCGCCAGAAAAAAACACCGGCTGCAGCGCCGGTGTTTTATCGTGCACGATCATTGCTGCGACCGCAGCGGCGGGACATGCCTGCCTCGCCGCTGCCCGCCTTGATCATTTTTCAGCCGTATCCTGCCGGATCTGCGGAATGTCCGACTGAGCGGTTTTGGTCAGCAGACCGACCTGGGTATAGGTAAACAGCTTTTCACGCGTATCGACAATATCCAGATTGCGCATCGTCAGCTGGCCGATACGATCCAGCGGCGAGAACATCGACTCGCCCTTTTCCATCGTCAGACGCTCGGGGTGATAGGTCAGGTTCGGCGAACGGGTATCCAGGATCGAATAATCATTGCCCCGGCGCAGTTCCAGCGCGACTTCGCCCGTGATGGCGCGCGCCACCCAGCGCTGGGCGGTTTCACGCAGCATGATAGCCTGCGGGTCGAACCACCGCCCCTGATACAGCAGACGGCCCAGGCGCAGGCCATTGATGCGGTACTGCTCGATGGTGTCCTCGTTGTGGATGCCCGTCACCAGGCGCTCGTAGGCGATGTGCAGCAGCGCCATGCCGGGGGCTTCGTAGATGCCGCGGCTCTTGGCCTCGATGATGCGGTTTTCGATCTGGTCGCTCATGCCCAGGCCATGACGCCCGCCGATGCGGTTGGCCTCCAGCATCAGTTCCACCGGATCGGCGTATTCCACGCCGTTCAGGGCCACAGGACGGCCTTCGTCGAAGCGCACGGTGACTTCCTCGGCCTTGACGTCGGTGTCCGGTTTCCAGAACGCCACCCCCATGATGGGATCGACGATGCGGATGCCGGCATTCAGATATTCCAGGTCCTTGGCCTCGTGCGTGGCGCCCAGCATGTTGGAATCCGTGGAATAGGCCTTCTCGGCCGACATCTTGTAGTCGAAGCCGTTTTCCTGCAGATACTGGGACATTTCCGCACGGCCGCCCAGTTCGTCGATGAACAGCTGGTCCAGCCAGGGCTTGTAGATCTTCAGATCCGGATTGGTCAGCAGGCCGTAACGATAAAAACGCTCGATATCATTGCCCTTGAAGGTACTACCATCGCCCCAGATGTGCACATCGTCTTCGCGCATCGCCGACACCAGCATGGTGCCCGTCACGGCGCGGCCCAGCGGCGTGGTGTTGAAATATGTCACGCCACCTGTGGAAATATGGAAGGCGCTGCACTGCAGCGCGGCGATGCCTTCGGCCACCAGCTGCGCGCGGCAATCCACCAGGCGCGCGCCCTTGGCGCCATAACGCAGGGCTTTGCGGGGGATCTCGTCGTAATCGGGCTCGTCCGGCTGCCCCAGGTTGGCCGTGTAGGAAAACGGGATCGCGCCTTTGTTCTTCATCCACAGCAGCGCAGCGCTGGTATCCAGGCCGCCTGAAAAGGCGATGCCGACCTTCTGCCCGACCGGCAGGTTTTCTAGAATGGTTGTGCTCATGGGAATCCGAAGTAGCCAGAGTGAAAGACAAACTTCCATTATATCGCCGTGGATCCCGTGTCCTGCGCCCCCTGGAAACCAAGGAATGGCCACCATGCACAGCGCCTTTTCTATGCTAGAATTTCGGTCTTTCGGGGACGTAGCTCAGCTGGGAGAGCGTCGCGTTCGCAATGCGAAGGTCGGGAGTTCGATCCTCCTCGTCTCCACCAGAACAACCGCCTGACAGGTCTCTGTCGGGCGTTTTGTTTTGGCGGGCCAAGCCCAAAACCATGACAGAACTGGCCGTACTGTCGGGACATCAGGTGCCGGCTCTACCCCATTAACGGGGGATGGGCATCCATCAGACACGGTTGATGACACCGTTCCAGCCGCATTGAGCCAAGACCCTCATGCGGTAATTCTCAAAGTTTCTGAAGCCGTAGGCCCTACGCGA
>NZ_JBATXG010000002.1:0-11915 GCF_049673105.1 Castellaniella sp. | reverse complement strand
CGGATGAATCAGGCACGAAATAGTCCTCAGGACTATTTCGTGTCCAGATTCATCCATACCCTTCGCATGCTGGGGTCTTCGGGGTCGGGGTCGTTCTGCAGGCCCAGGGACGTCATCAGGGCGATCATGGCGCGGTTGGAGGCCAGCACCAGGCCTTCGATGTAGCGCAGACCCTGCTGGCGCGCCACCTGGAACAGGCTGTGCATGAGTTCGCCGCCCAGGCCGCGTCGCTGCCAATCGTCGGCGATCACCAATGCATATTCGGCGCCTTGCGCATCGGCATTGCGCAGGTAGTGCGCAAACCCCACGATGCGTTCGCGCAGCAGGCCGCGGTTTTCGGGATTGGGAATCTGCACCGTGGCGACCAGCGCCACTTCGCGGTCGTAGTCGATCCGCGTATAACGGGCCAGCATCCGGGGGGTCAGTTCGCGCAGCATGGACACAAAGCGCATATAGCGCGATTCATCCGACAGACCACGCACGAATTCCTGCAGCAAGGTGGCGTCCTCTGGGCGGATGGGCCGCAGCAACCATTCTTGTCCATCAGCCATGACCATGGGCCGCACCATGCTGCGCGGATACGGGTGGATCGCCATGTGACGGTAGGCCTGGTTCTCAGGGCGCTCGCCATCGTAATTCGGGTCCAGGCCGATCTGCACGTTGCCGGCGAACAGACTGGTGTCGTCCCACCACAGGGGGTCGATGCGCAGGGAGCGCACGCCCGGCAAGGCGCTGACGATTTCGGAAATGCGTTCCAGCGATTCGCGCAGCTGTTCGAAGACCGCCGGACTGAGATCCTTTTCCAGCACGCGGGACCAGAATTTCCCACGCTGGATCAGCTGCCGCGCCAGATAATTATTCAACGGCGGCAATTCGATTTCGCGGTGCGGCGAGGCCAGCTGCGCCGGACGCCCACCAGGCCCGAACTGGATATAAGGCCCGAAACAGACGTCCTGATGCACCTGAATGGCCATAGGCACGTTCTGACGGGCCGCCTCGGGGATGGGTTGATCTTCCATCAGGACGGGGACATGAAAACAATCCAGCAGCCAGCGGCAGGCCGAACGATCCAGTTCCTCGCGGCCCGACATGATGGCATCGCTGAGCAGGGTGCGGGCCTCGTCCAGCCGCGGTGGCCGGTTCAACATCTCGGGCGGCAGCGCTTGCTGGGCCAGCGTCTGGTTATAGTGGTACGACGCCAGAATGCCGAAGGCATTGGCGGCGGATTCGGGGGTGCGGAAAGCCGGCAGGCCCACGGCATCCAGCTGATGGCGCTGCGACCGCATCGAAGCATCACCCAGGAAGCAGGAAATGATCGGCTTGGTCGCCGCCTCGGACAACTGCGCCAGAGCTTCCGTCGCGGCATCCATATCCGACAGCGCATCGGGCGCGATCAGCACCAGCACCCCGTCCACATTGTTATCACTCGCCAGCAAGGACAAGGCTTGCCGCAGGCAGGCGGGATCCAAAGGCGCGTGGCTGACGACAGGATTGTCCACGGCGGCGCCCGGTTCCAGCAAGGCGGCCAGATCGCGCCGGGTCTGTGTGCCAAGTTCGGCGCGCGACACCGGGCCACCAGACCCGATGGAGTCCAGCGCCAAGCGAGCAGCGCCGTGGCCGTTGGCGAACAGGGCGATACGCCGGCCCCGCTGGCGTTTGGTGTGAACTAGCACCTTAAGCGCCGAGAACAGCTGCACGAAAAACCGGATGCGCACCGCCCCGGTGCGCCGCAACAAGGCATCGAACACCGCATCGGCAGCCGCATCGTTGCCTGCCCCCTGACGACCGGCTTTCAGGACGATGACCGGCTTGACGCTGGCCGCTGCCAGCAGCGCGCTTGCAAAGCGCCGGGAGGACTCGGCTTCTTCCAGGTACAGTACGATGCTGTCCGAGCGCGTGTCCATGGACAGATATTCCAGGACTTCGGCAGTCGTCACGCCGGACGCATCCCCGGTAGAGACGACGGCGGAAAACCCCAGCCGAATGTCTCCGGCCCAGTCCAGCACAGCCGCCGCCACCATCCTCGATTGCGCGACCAGCGCGACCCGCCCCACCGGTGCGCCATGCGGGTCCAGGCTTAGGTTCAGTCCCAGATGCGGGCGCTGGATGCCCAGCGCGCCGGGACCCAGCACCAGGCAATCGTTCATCCGCCCCCAGGCCTGGCAATAGATATGGGTTTCGGTCGGATCGGCGGACGGGGTTTCATGCGGCAGCAACACGACGGCGCGCGGATGATGCGCGCGCAGTTCCCCCAGAGCAGTCGGCAAAAGAGCCGGGTCCAGACACAGCAATGCCATGTCCAGACGCTGTCCCGGCTGCAGGAAATCCAGCGTCGCCGGCAATTGCCAGCGCCCGCCATCGTCCACCCGCACAGCGGCGATACGCCCTTGCAACAGGGGCGGCGGCGCCTGCACGACGGGCAGTTCATGTGAACTGAGAACCAGCAAGGAGCGCGGCTCGAACAAAGCCGCCAGACGATGACGCAACATGACCGCAACCCCGAAACCCCCAAAGATGGGGCGTCCTTTAAAATACACGATTTCCATCTTGATTCTACAGGGCTTGCGTGACACGCACCTTGTCCGCCGACCATCGCCATGACCGTTTCCGCCTCGCGCCCCGTGCGCACACGCTTCGCCCCTTCCCCCACCGGCTACCTGCACCTGGGGGGCGCCCGGACCGCCCTGTTTTCCTGGGCCTACGCGCGCCACTACGGGGGCACCTTTGTGTTGCGCATCGAGGACACCGACCTGGAACGCTCCACCCCGGAAGCGGTCCAGGCCATTCTGGACGGCATGCAGTGGCTGAACCTGCAGCCCGACGAAGGGCCGTTCTACCAGATGCAGCGGATGGATCGCTACCGCCAGGTCATCGCCGACATGCTGGCCCAGGGCACGGCATACCACTGCTACAGCACCCCGGCGGAAGTCGAAGCCATGCGCGAACGCGCCCGAGCGATTGGCGCCAAGCCGCGCTACGACGGCACCTGGCGTCCGGAACCCGGCAAGACCCTGCCGCCCATCCCGGCGGATATCCAGCCGGTCGTGCGTTTTCGCAGCCCGCAAGAAGGCGTCACGTCCTGGGATGACCTGGTCAAGGGCACGATCAGCTTCGACAACGGCGAGCTGGACGATCTGGTGATCGCCCGTCCGGACGGCACGCCCACCTACAATTTCTGTGTGGTGGTGGATGACTGGGACATGCAGATCAGCCACGTGATCCGGGGTGACGATCACGTCAACAATACGCCGCGCCAGATCACGATCCTGCAGGCGCTGGGCGCCGAACCGCCCTGTTATGGCCACGTGCCGATGATCCTGGGGCCGGATGGTGAGAAGCTGTCAAAGCGCCACGGCGCGGTCAGCGTCATGGAATATGACCGCCTGGGCTACCTGCCCGACGCCATGGTCAACTACCTGGCCCGCCTGGGGTGGAGCCACGGCAACGACGAACTCTTTTCCCGCGAACAATTCGTGGAATGGTTCGACCCGCATCATCTCAGCCGTTCGGCGGCGCAATGGGATCCGAAAAAACTGAACTGGGTCAATGCGCATGCCCTGCGCCAGCTGGACCCCGCCGACCTGGCCGACCGCGTGGCTCCACGCATCGCCCTGCGCGGCGGCAACCCACAAGCCGCCGACCTGCCCGCCGTCATGGCGCTGCTGCGCGACCGCAGCGAGACCCTGGAAGACCTGGCCGAAGGCGCTCTGCTGTTCTGCGGCCCTTACACGCCCGCAGATGCCGCCTTGCGGGCGGAAGTGCTGGACGAAACCGCACTGGGTCTGCTGCATGCCTTCCGGGCGCAAGCCCAGGACCTGCCCGCCTGGACCGACGAGGCGCTGGATACCTTGATCAAATCCGTCCTGAAGACAGAAAACGTCAAGATGCCGAAACTGGCGATTCCGCTGCGGGTGGCCGTGACCGGCCAAAAGCACACCCCATCCATCAGCGCCGTGCTGGTCCTGCTGGGCCGTACCACTGTTCTTGAACGCCTGGACGCCAGCCTGGCCGGATAAATCCGCCCATCAAAAAGGCAGCCGATAGCCGGGCGACATGCGCCGTGCGCGCACGCTGCCCTGGGCGCCCTGCAGCCGAAGTTCGGCCGCATCAGACTGCAGGATACGGTAGCGATTGGTGTAGATCGGATCGCTCAGATTCACCGACACGCCATTGGATTCCAGGGTGCGCAACACCAAAGCGCCGCTGTCCCGCGCCCAGCAGCCGGATTCTTCCAGCCCCTGCGAAGGCGCGCGAGGCCGCTTGATCTGTTCCACGTACGTCATGGTGCCGTCCGGATTCAGCGTGTACAGCGTGCGCAAGGCGCCTGCAACGCCTTTCTGTGACGATACCGACAGCCAATTGCCCACTAGCGCATCGCCAGGCGCAGCCGGCGTGCAGGCCGGGGCTGCTGCTTCAGCCGCGGCGGGCGGGGTAGTCGGCTTGGTCGATGCGCAACCGGCCAAGGCCCCCAGGGCGGCCACGCTTGCCGCCACAATCGAAAAACGAATGAATCGCATTACTTGATTCCTGTTCATGACAATTGTCATCCAATACCCCCGCGCCGCACATGGCCTGCCCTGACGGCCCCGACCTCCTGGCCTACAATTTTCAGGTCCCTGCGAGACCCGGGGGAAAACAATTATTCTACTGACATGAGCCATTCCATACTCATCACATTGCATCTATTTGCCGCCATCATGTTCGTGGGCACCGTGTTCTTCGAGGTGTTGATCCTGGAAGGCATCCGCGAACCCCTGGGCAGAGAAACCATGCGCAGCGTGGAATTGGCCATCGGTCGCCGCGCCCGACGCATCATGCCGTTCGTCATGATCATCCTGTTCGGCGCCGGCCTGGGCATGGCATGGCAGTTCCGGGATGCCCTGGCGCAGCCCTTTGACAGCCATTTCGCCACGCTGCTGTGGATCAAAATCATCCTGGCGTTCAGTGTGCTGGGGCATTTCATGTTCGCCATGATCATGAGCGGGACAGGTCGGCTGAAATCCCGCCATTTTCAGATCATTCACCTCAGCGTGTTCTGCCACGTGGTGCTGATCGTATTCCTGGCCAAGGCCATGTTTTATCTGTAAAGCACCCTGCCAAAAAGAAAGAAACGCGACTTTTTCGAGACAAAGCGCAATCCAGTAGCGGGATAAAGGCCGCCTCAGCGTCATCAGTGCTTGGAAGCCCACACACCTTCGGATAGACTTGAATGCGTGTGATATTCATGATATTGCACGCCTGCGCCATTTGAGATGAGCCGCACCTGACGTGGGGGTTATATCAAATGGGTGGACGTTTCCTTTTGCCTTAAGGAGCCCGACAATGGCAACCGCCAAGAAAGCCGCAGCCTCACCCGCAAAACCCGTCTCCGCCAAAACCCCCGCCAAATCTGCCGCCAGCAAAAAAGCCGCCCCCAAGGCAGCTGCAAAGCCGGCTGTCGCAGCCAAAGCCACGACGACCAAAGCCGCCGCCAAACCGGCGGCCAAGCCGGTCGCCAAAACTGCAGCAAAACCTGCCGCCAAAGCAGCAGCCAAGCCGGCAGTGAAAAAGGCGGCAACCAAACCCGCTGCAACGAAAACCGCCGCGGCCAAACCCGCCGCCAAGAAAGCCGCGCCAGCCAAGCCCGCCGCAAAGAAACCTGCTGCCAAAGCCGCTGCTGCTAAAAAGCCTGCCGCCGCCAAAGCCCCCGCTGCCAAAACAGCTGCCGTGAAAAAGGCAGCCGCAAAGCCTGCAACGGCCAAAGCCGCAGCAAAACCCGCAGCGAAAAAGGCAGCCGCCAAACCCGCTGCTAAAAAAGCTGCTGCTAAACCCGCAGCGAAAAAGACCGCTGCCAAGGCGGCTCCCGTGAAAAAGGCAGCCGCCAGCAAGCCCGCCGCCAGCAAAGCGGTCGCAGCGAAAAAAACGCCCGCGAAAGCAGCCGCCAAACCGGCGGCAAAAGCGCCTGCTGCCAAGGCTGCTGCGGCAAAGAAACCCGCTGCCAGCAAAACCGCTGCCGTGAAGAAAGCGGCCAGCAAGCCTGCCGCCACCGCCTCCGCGGCCCGTACCGACACCAACCCGGGGGGCAGCTGGCCGTTCCCCCTAGGCGGTCGCCCCTAAGCAGGCAATCGGCATCAACCGGCGCCGGGAGCTCTGCCCGGCGTCGTTATTCGGGCAAAAGACCACCCAGGTCTTTTGCCCGAATGCATATGGGTTTCCCATGATTCAATGCGGCCTCATCGGGGTCGGTATCGAATCCATACGCGGCCCGCTTGCCGCTTCTTTTGCGCTAATGCGACAATGGCCTACTTCATGCCATTTGTGAGCACCGCATGGTCCGCGACATCCTGCTTTTCCTGATTGATATCGTCTTTTCGCTCTTTGGCATCGCCCTGATTCTACGAGCCTGGATTTTTGCAATCCGCCTGCATCCATTCAACCCGTATTCCCAGGCCATTCTGCGCGTCACCGACTGGCTGGTGCAGCCTATCCGGCGCATTGTCCCTGTCAGCGGGCGCTTTGACTGGCCCAGCATCCTGGCCTGCTGGATCACGGCCATGGTCTATCTGCTGCTGACCTGGCTGATTACCATGGGCGGTCTGTTGCCGCCGGCATCCGCCATCGGCTCGGTGCTGCTGACCGGGCTGCTGGTGGGCCTGAAATGGCTGTTCAATGTGATTGTGTGGATCACCTTGATCCAGGCTGTGCTGTCCTGGATCAATCCGCTGTCCCCGGTCATGCCGGTGCTCTACACCCTGACCGCGCCGCTGCTGGATCCCATCCGGCGCATCCTGCCCCGCATGGGGGGGCTGGATCTATCGCCGCTGGTCTTGCTGGTGGTGGCCCAGGTGGTCATGATGATCCTGAACCACCTGGCGTTTTCGACATTCGGCGTGTGACGCCGATTACATCGGCACGACGCGGGTAGGGCCGCCGCCGCTGATGACCTGCACCCGCTGGCCCGAACTGAGCGCAATGTCGTTGGCCTGCGCAATCACGCGGGTCTCGCCATTGTCCAGGCGCACTGTGATTTCCAGGCCCTGGGTCTTGTTGACCTGATTTTCGACGGCATTACCCGCCAATCCGCCCAGCAAGGCACCGCCGATGGACGTCAGGATCTGGCCGCGTCCGCCGCCGATCGCGCTCCCGGCCACGCCGCCCAAGGCACCGCCGGCTAAAGCGCCGACGCCAGACGATTTATCGGACTGAATGATGACCGAGCGCACGGACACGACCGTGCCATAGCGCACGACCTGTTCCTGCTGAGCCTGGCCATAGGTATAGACGGACCCCGACGCCGACTGGTTGGCGCAGCCCGCCAACACCAGCAAGGACAAGGAAAGCCCCGTCACCGCCGTCAGGCGCAGGGCGCGGGATGAAAGAGAAAAACTGCGGATCGCCATGAAAGGACTCCCGTAATGGCAAATAACAATGAATCAGGCGAGACCGCCTGCATCGATACCGTAGTGACGATGCAGCGTCGCGACAATTTGATCACGAGACGGGTGGTGATTCTGCGGACCCTGACTAGCGATTTTAAAACTGCCCATGACGTTCGCCAAGCAGCAGGCATCCCGCAGGGACCAGCTGTTTACCAGACCATACAGCAGTCCCGCACGATGGGCATCGCCACAGCCGGTCGGGTCCACAATCTGGCTGGCCGGCACCGGCGCAATATCCATCTGTTCGCCCTGGGCATACAGCGTCGAGCCCCGCTCGCCTCGGGTGACGACGACCGCCTGCAAACCCGCAGCGATAGTCGGCATAGACTGCCCCATGCGATCTTCGATGATACTGGCCTCGTAATCGTTGGCGGTCAACATGCTGGCCATCGCAATCATGCGACGCAGGTCGTCGCCGTCGAACAGGGGCATGGCCTGGCCCAGGTCAAAGACAAAGGGGATGCCTGCCGCATGCAAGCGTTCCGCATGGGCGAACATGCCTTCCTTTGAGTCGGGCGAGACGATGGCCCAGCCGGCGGCGCGGCCGGTCAGATCGTTTTCAGCCGAACGCAGCATGGCGCCGGGATGGAAGGATGCGATCTGATTGCTGTCCAGATCGGTGGTGATGTAGCACTGCGCTGTATAGGCGTCCGGCAGCACCCGCACCAGACTGGAATCAATCTGCAGATCGCGCAAGCGTTGCAGATAATCGTCGGCATCCTGGCCGACCGTCCCGACGGGGACGGGGCGCCCACCCAAGAGCTTCAGGTTGTAGGCGATATTGCCGGCGCAACCGCCGAATTCTTTGCGCAACGTCGGCACAAAAAAAGACACGCTCAGGGATTTGATGTTGTCCGACAGAATGTGGTCGCGAAAATGGCCCTCGAATACGGCGATCGTATCGAAAGCGATGGAACCACAAATCAGCACATCCTGGTTGGGGGTCATGAACAAATATCCTCAGGGGTAGAACAGATCGAGCTGATACCCATTGATCCGCAGACCATCGAGGGTCAGCGGTACCTGGATCAGCACTTCAGCACGAGCGGCAAAGGGGCGCTGGGCGAGTTCGGCCCCCAGATATTCGCCAGGGGCCACATTGCGCCGCACCAGCAAGGTGCCGGCGGCATCCTTGAGATCCAGCACCAGCGTCGGCCATTCCTGCGCATGCTCGGACTGATTGCGCAGCGTCGCCTGCAAAATAAACCGTTGCGGAGAAGGCGATGCAGCGGAATCCGCACCCGACGCACGCGCGTTGGGCAGATCATCCTGGATCTTCAGCGCGGACCCCGTGATGACCAGCCGCGCCAGATCGCGAGCATAGGGCACCTGACAGCGCAGCGGCACGCAGGCCTGCTCCAGCCAGGGCCGCGTGGCCGGAATGGCCTGCGCCAGCTGAGCGCGGTACACATACAGCAACTGGCCGCCCAGCAACCCGATCAGCACCAGCAACAGCAGGCGGGCCAGCAAACGGAGGACCCCCGACCACCAGGACGGCGCCTCGTTCTGGCGCAATAAAGGCGCGGCGGTTCCGCCCTGACTGATGCGTCCGGGCCGTGCTTCGACCACAAAGGGCGCAGGCCGATTGGGATCCTGGATCGGCGGCTCCGCCCGAAAATCACCATAGCCGATGGTCGGCTCGGTATCCGGTTCGACCATACTGCGACCAGAGCGAAACACCTGGGGAGCCGCCGCATATTCCGCGGCGTCGATCGATAGAGGCGAAGCATCCGCCGCAGAGTTCGGGGTCGGATCCTGAGTTGCCGGAGGGGGTATGAATGGCGCCGCCGCGTCCGACGCGTCGGACACGACTTCGGCATAGCCGTCAAAAATATGCGAGCACTGCACACAGCGGATATAGCCCTTGCGCAGCTGCAAATCCGACAGGCTGGCTTGGAAAACCGTGCCGCACTGCGGACAACGCGTGGTCAGGTCCATGCCCTCTCCTGCGGGGGTCAGGCCTTGCACCCGGCAAGACAGACCCAACCGTCCCGGGTCGCCCACACCTGCATCGGCAGCCAGGGCGCATAGGCCTGGGCGACTTCGTCGGCCTGACGCTCCAGCACACCGGACAGGACCAGATAGCCACCGGACGCGACCCGCGACGACAGCATGGGCGCCAGAATCTTCAGGGGATTGGACAGGATGTTGGCGACGACGATCTGACTGGTGCCTTCCGGCAAGGCATCGGGCAGACAGGCTTGCACCTGAACCTGATTGACGGCGGCATTCTGTGCTGTCGACATTACAGCCTGGTCGTCGATATCCACCCCGTAGGTAGTGCCAGCCCCCAGCAGACGCGCTGCGATGGCCAGGATGCCGGAACCGCAGCCGTAATCCAGCACGGTCTCGCCGCCCTGAAGGTTGGCAGCCAGCCATTCCAGACACAGATGCGTGGTGGGGTGACTGCCCGTGCCAAAGGCCAGGCCGGGGTCGAGTTCGATGCGGACGATGCCGTCTTGCCTGCCGACAGGCGGCAAGCCGGTGTCTTCGCGGTGCCAGCTGGGCACGATCCAGATGCGATCGCCCACCGTAATCGGCCCGAACTGCGATTGCGTCAAACGCACCCAGTCGGCATCCGGCACATCACGCAGCTGCCAGTCGCCGTCGACCGGAGCCGGCCCGACCAGGCCATCCAGCGCCGCCAGCAAGTGGGCGGGATCATCGCCATCAGCTAACAGGGCGACCAAGCGATTGCGCTGCCAGGCCAAGGTTTCCGGTTCGGTACCGGGCTCGCCGAACAGCGCCTGTTCCTGATCCGTATCGCCATCGGCGTCTTCGACCGACACCGACAAGGCGCCCGCATCCAAGAGCGCGTCCGACCAGGCTTCCGCCTGGTCCTGTCTGCAGTTGAGCACCAGTTCGCGCATGCCTTGCCTTACGACCGCTGGGCCAGTTTGTGTTCCAGGTAGTGAATGCTGGTACCGCCCTTGACGAAATTCTCGTCCTGCAGCAATTCGCGGTGCAAGGGAATATTGGTGCGGATCCCCTCGACGATCATCTCTGACAGCGCGATGTCCATGCGGACCAGCGCCTGATGCCGATCATCGCCATAGGTGATGAGCTTGGCCACCATCGAGTCGTAATACGGCGGCACCGTATAGCCGGTGAACACGTGGGAATCCATCCGCACCCCAGGGCCGCCCGGCACATGCCAGTTGGTGACCTTGCCCGGACTGGGCGTGAATTTATGCGGATCTTCGGCATTGATGCGGCATTCGATGGCATGCCCATGCAGATGGATATCGCGCTGACGCAGGGTGAATTTTTCCCCGGCGGCAATGCGGATCTGCCACTGCACCAGATCCAGCCCCGTGATCATCTCGGTGACGGTATGTTCGACCTGAATCCGGGTGTTCATTTCGATGAAGAAGAATTCCCCGTTCTCGTACAGAAATTCAAAGGTGCCGGCGCCACGATACCGCATCTGGCGGCAGGCCTCGGCGCAGCGTTCGCCGATATGCGCGATCAGATCGCGGTCGATACCCGGCGCCGGGGCTTCTTCGATGACTTTCTGGTGGCGACGCTGCATCGAGCAATCGCGCTCGCCCAGCCAGACCGCCTTGCCCTCGCCATCGGCCAAGATCTGGATCTCGATGTGGCGAGGATTTTCCAGGTATTTTTCCAGGTAGACCTCGGGGTTGTTGAAAGCAACCCCGGCTTCGGTGCGGGTCATGGCCACCGCATTGATCAGCGCCCCGGCCTCGTAGACGACGCGCATGCCGCGCCCGCCGCCGCCGCCGGCAGCCTTGATGATCACGGGGTAGCCGACAGTTTCGGCAATCCGCTGGATTTCAGCCGGGTCGTCGGGCAGCGCGCCGCCCGAGCCGGGCACGACCGGCACGCCGGCGGCGATCATGGCCTGTTTGGCACTGACCTTGTCGCCCATGATACGAATGCTTTCGGGGCGCGGGCCGATAAAGACGAAACCGCTTTTTTCCACGCGTTCCGCAAAATCGGCATTTTCCGACAGGAAGCCGTAGCCGGGGTGGATGGCCTCTGCGTCGGTGACTTCCGCCGCCGAGATCAGGGCCGGCATGTTCAGATAGCTGTCGCGCGGCGAAGCGGGGCCGATGCAGACGGATTCATCGGCCAGCCGCACATATTTGGCGTCGCGGTCGGCCTCGGAATGGACCACCACGGTCTTGATGCCCAGTTCGCGACAGGCGCGCTGAACCCGCAGGGCGATTTCCCCGCGATTGGCAATCAGAATTTTTTCAAACATGGCTTAAGCAATAATGAACAGGGGTTGGCCGTATTCGACGGGTTCGCCGTTTTCGACCAGGATTTCCTTGATCACGCCGGATTTATCGGCCTCGATCTCGTTCAGCAGCTTCATGGCTTCGATGATGCACAGCGGATCGCCTTCTTTGACGGTCTGGCCGACCTCGACGAAGGCAGGCGAATTGGGGTTGGGCGCCCGGTAGAAGGTGCCGACCATGGGCGCCTTGACCTGATGGCCTTGCACCACGGCAGCAGCCGGGGCTGCCGCAGGAG
>NZ_JBATXG010000001.1:0-96349 GCF_049673105.1 Castellaniella sp. | reverse complement strand
GAGCGGTCTGCTGGCGCTCATGCAAGACGGGCAATGCGTCCCTGTCGGCAGCCGCGAGTTCTGGGTCGGTGAACTGGATGGCCGCAATGTCGTGTTGGTGCTGTCGCGCGTCGGCAAAGTCGCAGCGGCGGCGACGGCTGCCGTGCTGGCGACGCAGTTTGGCGTTCGCGCCATGATCTTCACCGGGGTGGCGGGCGCGCTGGCGCCGCAGGTTGCGCTGGGCGACGTGGTCGTCTCGTCCGAATTTCTGCAGCACGATATGGATGCGTCTCCCCTGTTTCCCCGCTGGGAAATTCCGCTGTCGGGCATCGCCCGCTTCCAGGCGGACGCCGCGTTGAGCGCAGGACTGAGCCGCAGTGCGCGCGAGGTGCTGGCGGACCCCGCTGCCCTGGTAGACGACGCAGTCATGCAGTCATTCGGCCTGACGGCGCCATGCGTCCATACAGGCCTGATCATCAGCGGCGACCGATTCGTATCGACGTCCGCAGAAAGCCAGGCACTGCGCAACGCCCTGCCGGATGCGCTGGCCGTGGAAATGGAAGGCGCGGCGGTAGCCCAGGTCTGCCACGAATGGGGCATCCCGTTCGCGGCAGTGCGGATCATGTCCGACCGGGCGGATGACTCCGCCAATGTGGACTTCCCCCGCTTCATCACCGAGGTGGAATCGCGCTACAGCGTGGCGATCATCCGGCGCTGGCTGCGCCCCTGAAACGCCCCGCCCAAGACGAGTAGAGTGCACAGTTTCGGCCAATCGTAAAATGATTATAATTCTCAATATCATTCCACCAATTGACCGCCTTTCACGCTGATCACGTCCGCCCACTCCTCCTCTCCCGACCGTTCGCTGTCCGTCACAGACCTGCAAGGTTTCGGCGAACGCTTCGGCATCGATTTTCAATTCCCCGGACTGGCTGCCCGCACCAGATCGGCGAACGCGGTCGTCTCGCGCGGGCGCGTGGATGAACTGACGCTGGCGTCCGGCCTGCGCCTCACGCACTCCAGCCTGGACATTCTGCAGCCCTACGAATCGCTGTCCACGCGCAATACCTCGTTCTTTTTGCTGGTGATCCTGGAAGGCAGCGTCAGAATCCGCATCGCGGATCAACAACACACCGTGCCGGCGGGCACGGCGCTGACGACTCACCTGAGCGCACACGACACGCTGCACGCTGCGCACCACCGCAACCAGCGTCTGAAGACGTTGACGCTGGCACTGGATGCCATGCAGGTATCAGACAATGCGGCGCCCGCATGGCTGTCAGAAAGCTTTCCCCATTCCGCCCAGCCAGCTACCCATCTCTGGCGCATTCCGCCATACCTGCAACAGTCGCTGGAACAGCTGCACACATGGCAGCATATGAACGTCCTGCAGCAACGCCTGCTGCTCGAAGGGCTGGCGCTGCAACTGCTCGCTCACGGTATCGGCCACGGAGAACCAGCGCCAACCACGACGCTCTCGCCCGGCGAACGCGATCGTCTGGAGAAAATCCGCCAGAGGATCGACCACGAACCCAGCCTGGACTACGCCATAGACCAGCTCGCGGAACTGGCCGCAATGAGCCCCAGCAGCTTTCGCAGCAAATTCCGCCAGATGTTCGGCAGACCCGTCTTTGACTACCTGCGCGACAAGCGCCTTGCACTTGCCCGTCAGTATCTGCAGCAGGGCTATTCAGTACAGCAGGCCGCGCACCTCAGCGGCTATCGCCACGCCACCAACTTCGCCACCGCTTTCCGCAAGCATTACGGTACTGCGCCCAGCAGCCTGAGCTAAGCACGTCGACCGTCATGCCTACCTATCTCATCAGCATGCATACGCAAACCGTCGTTGTGCATACCTGCTCCAGACCATGAATGATAATAATTCTTAATCATGTTTATATGGATGCAGCCTATCATGTTCACCTGGACGCAAGACCCCAAGCCCCTGTTCCTGCTGCTCCGGCCCTCGCTGGCCGTCGCGCTGCTGGCGACCGGCTTGGGCGGCACGGTTCAGGCGCAGGAAAACGTGTCTCCGGGCCAACCATCCGATGCCAACGCCCCGCCGCAGACTTTGGATGCCATCACGGTAGGCGCGCAGCAAAGCGCCACCAAGCTGCTGACGCCCATTCTGGAAACACCGCAGTCGGTTTCCGTCATCTCCCGGCAGCAGATGCAGGAACAAGGCGCCACCAGCGTGCAACGCGCGGCTTCGTACACCGCCGGCGTGTTCAGCAATCAGGTGGGCGCCTCGAACCGCTTCGACTACCTGGTGCTGCGCGGTTTTTCCGATGGCAGCCTGGGCAATACGTACCTGAACGGGCTGAAGATACTGGGCGACACGAACTCGCATAGCTCACTGGTGATCGACCCCTGGTTCCTGGACAGCATGGAAGTGGTGCGCGGCCCGGCCTCGGTGCTCTACGGCCAATCGTCGCCTGGCGGCATCGTCGCGCTGCAAACACGCAAACCGCAGTTCGATTCCTTCGGCGAAGTGGAACTCGGCGCAGGCAGCCGCAAGCAGGCCCATGCCGCCTTCGACCTCAACGACACGGCAGCCGACGGAGCAGTCGCCTGGCGCTTGACCGGCAAAACACGCCGCACCGACACCCAGGTTGATCAGGTCAAAGAAGAACGCTACACCCTGATGCCATCGCTGAGCTGGCGCATCACGCCGGACACCACGCTGGATCTGAGCGCCTACGTGCAGCGGGAACCGGAGGGCGGTTACCACTCGGGCCTGCCGTATGAGGGCACCGTCGTTCCTCATGAAGGCAGAACCATCTCGCGTTCGTTCTTCGAAGGCGAGCGCGACTACGACAAATACCGCCGCAACCAGACCCTGCTGAGCTATGCGCTGGAACACAACGTCAACGACACGGCGACCTTCCGCCAGAACGCGCAATACCTGAAATCCAGCGTCACCCTGAACCAGGTCTATGCCTACGGCTGGGCCTCGCCGACCGAACTGTACCGATACTATTCCGGCAGCAAGGAAGATCTGCACGCCTTTGCCATCGACAACCAGCTCGAATTCAATTTTCGGACCGGCGCGCTGGAACACCGTCTGCTCACCGGCCTGGACTACCAGCAGCGCAAAAACGACGTCAGCTGGCCATCCGGCGCATTCCCCAATATCGACGCTTTCGACCCGGTCTACGGAGCCTCGCCCACCGCCCTGTACGACCCGCAACGCGAGCGGCACGATCTGAAGCAGACCGGTGTCTACCTGCAGGACCTGATGTCCTGGAGACAATGGCGTCTGACCCTGGGCGCCCGCCACGATCAGGTTGATATTTCCAGCACCAATCTCGATACGGGCCGCGCCAGCACGATCAAGGACGATCAATTCAGCGGCCGGGCTGGACTGATGTATGTCTTTGAACAGGGGTTCGCCCCGTACGTCAGCTATTCCACCGCCTTCACGCCGACCAACTTCGTCGACGCCCAGGGCAAACTGCTCAAGCCCATGGAAGGCGAGCAATGGGAAGCCGGCCTCAAGTTCCAGGCCCCCGGCAGCCGGGACCTGTACACGATCTCGCTGTTCCAGATCGACCAGACGAACGTCGCTACCAAGGAACAACCCACCGACCCCTACCGCGCCGTCGGCAAGATCCGCTCGCGAGGCGTCGAGCTGGAAGCCAACACCTGGCTGACGGACCAGTTGAGCGTCCAGGCAAACTATAGCTTCAACGACATCCGCTACGCCCGCAGCGACGACGGTAACGAAGGCAATCAGGCGGTATACGCGCCCAGGCACATGGCCAATCTCTGGGCCGACTACCGCTACGACGGCAGCCTGCGCGGCCTGAACACCGCACTGGGCGTGCGCCACATCGCAGGCGTCCAGTCCGACCGCGCCAATACGCACACTCTGCCGTCCTACACGCTGCTTGACGTGGCCATCGGCTACGATTTCTCCGCACTGGGCGCCAAGGGCCTCAGCGCCCGGCTGAACGTCCTGAACCTGCTCGACAAGAAATACGTCGCCGCCTGCAACTCGCTGGAGTTCTGCTACTACGGCGCCGAACGCAGCATCAACCTGACCGCGAGCTACCGCTTCTGATGCTATCCAGCGAGCTGATCCGGACACTGCAAGGCGATGCGACTTTCGCCCCGCTGCTACCCGCCCTGGAGACGCATCCCCAGGGCGACGGGTGGACAAGCTGCGCGACGCTGAGCCAGCCCGACCTGCTTGCCCCGCTGCTAGATGCCTTTGCCCTGGACGCCGGCCACCCCGACGGTGATCGGCGCGCCATCGCATCGCTCTGGTCGCGCTGGTATTTCCATACGGTCATGACGCCGCTGATCGCCGCTCTGGTGCTGCAGCGCGCCTGTCCTACCCCACGCTCGGTTCGCGTGACGGCTGGCCACGGCGTCGGCCTGCAGTGGGCGCAAGAGGCGCGGATCATTTGCGCCCAGGAAGAACTCACAGCCGGCGAATACCCGATCCGGCTGGCTCAGCCTGTCATCCAGGCTCTGTCGCAAGCATCCGGCACCGCCCCCAGGGTGTTCTGGAGCAATCTGGGCAATCTGCTGGAATACCTGGCGTGCCGGACGCGCCCGCACCCGCACGCGGATGCGTCCGCGCAGCAGACGCTGGACGCCATGCTGGACGCGCCTGCATTGCTTGATGGCAGCCCGAACCCCGTCTGCAGACCGGTCCGTTATCAGCCGGACCCGCAGGCCGGCACGATACGCGTGCGCCGACTGTGCTGCCTGAACTACCTGTTGCGGGACACCGAGCTGTGCAGCGATTGTCCCCGCCTGCACCCCCATCGCACACATTGCCATGTTCCAACTTGACCAAGCGGGCTACAGCCTTCCCGAAAAAGTTCTGCTGCACCCCACCAGCGTCGAATTCCACGCCGCCGGCATCTACGGATTGATCGGCCATAATGGCTCGGGCAAGTCCACGCTGCTGAAACTGCTGGCCGGACACCTGAAGGCGACGTCCGGTCGCGTGGATTTCGACGGCCAAGCCGTCGCCCGCTGGCCGCAGCGCCGCTTCGCCCGTGAAATCGCCTACCTGCCCCAGCATCTGCCGCCATCGGAACATCTGACGGCGCTCGAATTGATCCAGTTCGGTCGCTACCCCTGGCAAGGCTTGCTGGGCCGCGCAAGCGCACAGGACAAGGCCGCAGTCGATCGCGCCATCGAACTGACGCAAACCCAGGCCTACCGCCACCAACGCGTCGATACCTTGTCGGGCGGCGAGCGCCAGCGCGTGTGGCTGGCTATGCTGCTAGCGCAAAACAGCCGATTCCTGCTGCTGGACGAACCGCTGGCCCCGCTGGACATCGCACATCAGACGGAAGTTCTGGCGCTGATTCACCGCCTGAGCCGCGAACTCGGCCTGGGCATCATGCTGGTCCTGCACGACATCAACCAGGCGGCGCGCTACTGCGACCAGCTCGTCGCGCTGGGCGGCGGTCGCATCATCGCCAGCGGCGCGCCAGCGGAGATCATGACATCCGCCCAACTACAGCACATCTACGGCACGGACATGAGCATCGTCAGCCATCCGCGCCTGGGCATCCCGGTGGCGCTGGCGAACTAGCATGCGCACGCTGCTGCTGATGCTCTGCCTGCTCGCGTCCTTGTCAGCGCCACCGCCCGCCGACGCGCAACGGATCCTCACCCTGGACTGGACACTGGCCGAAACGCTCACCGCACTGGGCCGTGCGCCGGACGGCGTTGCCCAGATCGACGATTACCACAGCTGGGTCGGCGCGCCCAGGCTGCCAGCGGACACGATCGATCTCGGCCTGCGCAGCCAGCCGTCCATGGAACTCATGGCCGCGCTGAAGCCGGACCTGATTCTGACTACCCCCATGTTCGCCGGGATGGAAGACCGTCTCTCCACCATCAGCCCGATCCGCAGCCTGCCGCTGTACGACCCCGCCGCCGACACCTGGCGCTCCATCGAAGCCATGACCCGTGCTTTGGGCAGCCTGACTCGACGCACGCAAGCCGCGGAGCGCCTGATCAAGGACACGCGGACGATGTTGCACGATGCCAGACCAGGGTTCGCGAACAGCGAACCCCTGCTGATCCTCCAGATTGCGGACGAACGGCACGTCCGGATCTATGGCGGCGCCAGTCTGTATCAGGCGGTGCTGGACAGGCTGGGCCTGCGCAACGCCTGGTCCGGCCCAGTAAACGATTGGGGCTACCATCTGGCCGGCTGGCATGAACTGGCCGGCATCGACGGTCGCATGGTCATCATCCAGCCCGCGCCGCTGGGCGCACTGGAGCGCATCCAGAAAAATTCCCTGTGGCGGCAACTGCCGATCGCCAACCGCAGGCCGCCCATCGTGCTGCCTGCGGTCTGGAGCCTGGGCGGCCTGCCGTCCGCGCAGCGTTTCGCGCAATTGCTGGAACAAGGATTGGACGCGCCATGACCGCAATGCCGCGCACCGCCGTCCTCATCTGCACAAGCCTGGCGCTCTTGCTGGTGACGCTGGCCGCCGCCAGCCTGCAGCCGCTGGGCGGCGCGTCCGCCGCGCTGGACGCCTTACGGGCCACAACCCTTGAACACGCCAGCGTTGCGGAATTGCTTCTGTCGCAAAGCTGGTGGCCGCGCCTGGTGCTTGCGCTGCTCGCAGGCAGCGGATTGGCCCTGGCGGGAGAACTGCTGCAATTGCTGCTGCGCAACCCGCTCGCATCGGCGACGACGCTGGGTATTTCCAGCGGCGCCAGCGTAGCCCTGATGCTGACCACGCTGTTCGCGCCCAGCCTGCTGGCGCAGGGGCAGGAATGGGTGGCGATGCTGGGCGCCGGTCTGACGCTGGCGCTGGTCTTCCAGCTCAGCTGGCGCCACGGCCTGGATCCTTTGGTGCTGATCGTGGTCGGCATGACGTTGAATCTGCTGCTGGGCGGATTGTCCATCGTGCTGCTGATATTCAACCATGAAGCGCTCTCGGGGCTGCTGATATGGGGCGCGGGTTCGCTCGCGCAACAGGGCTGGGATGGCGTGCGCTTCCTGGCTCCGCGCCTGCTGGCCTGCGTGCTGTGCCTGCTGCCGCTGCTGCGCCTGTTGCGGCTGGCACCGCTGGACGACGTCACACTGCGCAGCCTCGGGCTGCCGATGCGCCACCTCCGGGTGGCCGGACTGGGTCTCGCAGTATTCCTGGTTGGCAGTCTCGTCAGCAGCACTGGCGTGATCGGCTTCGTGGGGCTGGTCGCGCCGAACATCATGAAACTCGCGGGCGCTTCCCGGCTGGCCTCGCGCCTGCCGCTCTCCATGCTGTTCGGCGCGCTGCTGCTGGCCAGCGCCGACTTGCTGGTGCAGACCTACGCATCGGGAATCAGCGCCTTCGTGCCTACTGGCGCGGTCACTGCGGCACTCGGCGTGCCGCTGCTGCTATGGCTCCTGATCCGTCTGCGTCTGCCGACGGCGCCAGGCGCTGCCGGTGATGCCTATATGCCCTCTCGGCAGAACGCTGGGCACACCCTGGCATGGCTTGGTCTCCTGCTTCCGCTGTCGCTCATGCTGGCGCTGTCATTCGGACAACTATTGCACGGCTGGCACTGGCAAGCGCCATTCAGCGTCGACAGCCTGCAGTGGCGGCTGCCGCGCGTGATCGCGGCGGGTTGCGGCGGCATCCTGCTGGCGCTGGCCGGCGTCATTCTTCAGCGGCTGACCGGCAACCCGCTGGCCAGCCCGGAACTGCTCGGGGTCAGCAGTGGCAGCGCCATCGCGCTATCGCTGGGCGTCTTTCTGCTGCCACAGCCCAGCTACCTCATGCTCTCCGGCACGGCGCTGCTGGGCGCTGGCGTCGCGCTGCTGCTGATATTGGTATCGAACCGGCGGAATCACTATTCTTCGCAGGGGATACTGCTCACCGGCATCGCTCTGGGCGCGCTCTACGAGGCCCTGCGCAGCCTGCTGCTGGCCGACGGCGATCCGCGCGGCCAACAACTGACGGCCTGGCTATCCGGTTCGACCTACTACGCTTCGGCGTCGATGAGCTGGACGCTGCTGGCCCTGACATTAGCCGCCGTGCCGCTGGCGGGCGCGACCAGCCGCTGGCAGGATCTGTTCCCTCTGGGGCAGCCCACCGCCCATGCTCTGGGCGTGCCGGTGCGCAAGGCCCGCTTCGTCATGCTGCTGCTCGCCGCCGCCTTCAGCGCCCTGGCGACGCTGGTGATCGGCCCCCTCTCGTTCGTCGGCCTGATCGCTCCGCACATGGCGCGCATGCTGGGTTTCAGGCGGGCGAAGGCGCAACTGGCAGCCGCCGCCCTGCTCGGCGCCATCGTGATGATCCTGGCCGACTGGCTGGGACGCCAGGTCCTGTTCCCTCAGGAAATTCCGGCGGGACTGATGGCCTCGCTGGCGGGCGGCTCGTATTTTCTCTGGCAGATCAGGCGCTGGCGCTAAGACGCCGACGAGGCAGGCATGCCATCCCCCAGCACCGCCTTCAGCGACTCGATGAAGGCAATCGTCCGCTGAGGCAGCAGGCGCCGGCCCGGCGTGACGCACCAGACGATCATGGACGGCAAATGCCATTCCGGCAGGATGCGCTGCAGAATCCCCTGTTCGACCAAGGGCGCTGCAAAGCTGTCCGTCAAGCCGACAATACCCAAGCCCTGCGCCGCCAGGGCCTGCTGCAAACCGACGGAATTGGCGCGCAGGCTGTGCAGCGGCAGCCCTTCCCATGCATCCTCGGTTCCACGCGACAAACGCCACGGCGACGACTCTCCCCCACTGGTCACCAGAATCAGTCCGACATGATCGAGCAGGTCCTCGGGCGTCCGGGGCATGCCGCGGCACGCCAGGTATTCAGGATTCGCGTACAGACCATTGTGCAAGGTAGTGATGCGGCGCGCCACCAGAGAACTGTCGTCAGGCAGCTGGGCGGCGATGCGCACGGCCAGGTCGAAACGTTCAGCGATCAGATCCACCCGCCGTGCCGACAGGTCGATGTCCAGGCGCACATGGGGATACTGCCGCGAGAATTCCGTCAGGACGCGGATCATGAACAGTTCGTGGAATTCGGGCGGCAAAGATACCCGCAGCGTGCCATGCGGCGTCGCCTGCCGGTGCTGCGCCAGAGCGGCGGCGGCCTCGGATTCCTCCATCAGCCGGCGGGCGTGTTCCAGGATTCTTTCGCCGAATTCCGTCAGCACCAGCCGGCGCGTACTGCGCTGCAACAGCCGCTCGCCGAATGCGTTTTCCAGGCTGCTCAGGCGACGCGACAAGGTCGATTTGGGCAGGCCCGTCTGATCAGATGCATGCGTGAAGCTGCCAGCTTCGACGATATGAGCGAACAGTATCAAGTCGTTGGCATGCAGCGCGATCGCCGTCATCCTGATCCTCTATTGTTCCAAATATGGAAATATCTTAACTCAAAGCGTCTATTTTTCAATTAATTCCAATCCAATAGAATGGCTACCTGACTGAACGGCAGGCTATCCCATCGATCGCCTCGCCCCGATCATTTTTGGACACCAAGCATGACGCAACGCTATACCCGTACCGCGATATTTCTGCACTGGCTGGTCGCCCTGGGCCTGATCGGCGCTTTCGCGCTGGGTCTCTACATGCAGGATCTGCCGCTGTCGCCCAACAAGCTGAAGCTCTTTTCCTGGCATAAATGGGCGGGCGTGACCCTGCTGGTTCTGATCGTGATCCGTCTGGCCTGGCGTCTCAGCCACCGGGCGCCGGAACTGCCGCCGACGATGAGACCGCTGGCCAGAATGGCGGCGCACGCGGGCCACTGGCTGTTGTATGCCCTGATGGTGGCGATCCCGCTCAGCGGCTGGCTGATGAGTTCAGCCCAAGGATTCCAGGTCGTGTGGTTCGGCATCCTGCCCCTGCCTGATCTGCTGGCCAAGGATGCGGCGCTGGGCGCGTTGCTGAAGGACGTGCACGTGACGCTCAATTACACCCTGCTCGTCGCCGTCATCGGACATATCGGGGCGGCGCTGCAACACCATTTCATCCAGAAAGATGCCGTGCTGTCCCACATGCTGCCCTTTGCCAACAAAGCGTGAACGCGGCCACACCCCACGAACACTAAAAATCAGGAAAACCTCATGAACATTTTCGCACTGCGCCCCCTTGTCCTGGCAGCCGCCCTGAGTGTCGGCACGCTGGGCAGCGCCGGCGCTGCCGAATACACCTCGCTCGACGCCAATGCCAGCCGCGTCTCGTTTGGCTACAGTCAGATGGGCGTCAGCATGGACGGCAGCTTCGGCGACGTGAAGGCCGCCGCACTGCGCTTTGATCCGGCCAACCCCGCCGCGGCCACAGTCACACTCGACATTACCCTGGCCAGCATCGATGCCGGTTACGCCGAGGCCAATGCGGAACTGGCAAAGGACGAATGGCTGAACCCGGCGGCGCACCCCCTGGCCACCTTTCAATCCAGCAAGGTCGAAGCCGTGGGCGACAACCGCTATCAGGTCACCGGCGCCCTGTCGATCAAGGGCAAAACCCAGGACATCACCGCGCCCTTTACCTTCACCCAGGACGGTGATACCGGTGTCTTTGACGGCGCCTTTACCTTTCAGCGCGGCGACTTCGCCATCGGCGAAGGCCAATGGAAGGACTTCGGTATCGTGGCCAACGACATCCAGATCAAGTTCCATCTCGTCGCCCAGCCCTGACCCTATTCCCCTTTTTACAGCAACCCACAACACAGGATTCATCATGAAAAAGACCCTCATCGCCGCCGCATTCCTCACGTTTTTTGCGGGCCAGGCCCTGGCCGCCCCGCAAACCTACGCACTGGATACGACCCACACCTTCCCGCGCTTTTCCTACAACCACATGGGTCTGTCCAAACAGATCCTGAATTTCCACAAGACCTCGGGTTCCGTGGTGCTGGACAAAGCCGCCAAGCAAGCGCACGTCGACATCACCATCGACATGGCGTCGATCAGCACGGGCTTCAGCGAATTCGACAAGCACATCCAGGGCGCCGACTTCCTGGACACCGCCACCTATCCCACCGCCACCTTCAAATCCACCAAAGTCAATTTCGACGGTGACACCCCGGTCAGCATCGACGGCAACCTGACGATCAAGGGCATCACCAAGCCCATCACGCTGACGGTGACCTCGTTTTTCAACGGCGCGCACCCCATGCTGAAGAAGGACGCCATCGGCGCCAATGCCACTGCCGTCATCAAACGCAGTGAATTCAATGCCGGCAAATACGCCCCCGGCGTAGGCGACGAGGTCACGCTGGACATCGCGCTGGAAGCCATCGCGCAGTAAACCGGCGGTATCTGCGGGCCGGCATCCCCACCCCGGGACGCCGGCCTGTACAAGGAATCGACATGGGACTTCTCATCCAGGGAAAATGGCACGACCAGTGGTATGACACGCACAGTACGCAGGGACGCTTCGTGCGCAGCGACGCGCAGTTTCGTCACTGGATCACCCCCGACGGCAGCGCCGGCCCCAGCGGCAGCGACGGTTTCCGGGCTGAAGCCGGACGCTACCATCTGTATGTGTCGCTGGCCTGCCCCTGGGCGAATCGCGTCTTGATCCTGCGCGCCCTGAAAGGGCTGGAATCCATGATCGGCGTCTCCGTGGTCAACCCCTATATGGGGCAACGCGGCTGGACTTTCGAACCCGGCCCCGGCGTGGTGGCCGATCCGGTCGGCCAAGCCCGCTACCTGTACGAAGTCTATCTGCGCGCGCAAGCCGACTACAGCGGGCGAGTCACGGTGCCGGTGCTCTGGGACCTACAGCGCAACACCATCGTCAACAACGAATCCGCCGAGATCATCCGCATGCTCAATAGCGCATTCGACGGGATCGGCGCCAAAGCCGACGATTACGCGCCCGCGGATCTATTGCCGCAGATCGATGCCCTGAATGCCAAAATCTACGACGCCGTCAACAATGGCGTGTACAAAGCCGGATTCGCCACTAGCCAGAATGTGTACGAGCAGGAAGTCAGCAAGCTGTTCGCCTATCTGGACCAGCTGGACGTCGCACTGGGACGTCGGCGCTATCTGCTGGGCGACCGGATGACCGAGGCCGACTGGCGCCTGTTCACCACTCTGATCCGTTTCGACGCGGTGTACCACGGCCATTTCAAGTGCAATCTGAAGCGCTTGTCAGACTACAAAAACCTGTGGAGCTACACGCGCGAGCTCTATCAGTGGCCCGGCATCGCCGGCACGGTCAATATGAATCACATCAAGCAGCACTATTACCGCAGCCACCCCAGCATCAATCCCAACGGCATCGTGCCGCTGGGTCCGCTGCTGGACCTGGACCGCGCACCGGACCGCACACTCGCAAATTCGTTATGATCTTCGCCTGTCGCAGGCGTACGGCAGGCACACGCCAGCCATCGGCCTGATGCCGCGCCAGCCGACTGATCCGAACGAAACGAGAATGCAAACCATGGATTTTTTCCTGATCCTGCTGGCCGTGATCGCCACGTGGCGATTGCTGTGCCTGCGTTACCAGCGCACCCACATTGCCTTGCTGGGGCGTCACCTGGCCAGCCTGCAGCTGGAACGTCACATGGAAACGCTGACCCAGGGCTACACCCGCGCCATCCACGAAAAAGACGAGGCGCGACAGCTTCAGGTGCTGGATACCTTTGCCCAGACGGAACGCGCGGTCGCCTTGCAGATCCAGGCGCTGGCCGACAGCATGCAGCAGGAAAGCGAACAGGCTACCCGCATGGGCGTGCTGTCATTTTGCGTGCCCTACATCGAACAATTCCTGCCGGCATCGACGCGGGATTTTCGCCGATTGCTGCACATCCACGCCGCCGGCTTACGCCATGTCGTGGACAATCTGGATCACTGGGGGCCCAAGGACCGCGCCTACCACCTGTCTGCGGAACTGTATCTGCTGCAGCACAGCTGCCACTGGTTCTGCAAATCCCGCGCCGTCGCCGATGCGCGACTGATGGTGCGGCACAAAGTCCAACGCCAGCAAGCCCTGGACGCGGTATCAGCCGTCACCCGGTCGGCCTACCTGATGTGGCTGAAAGACGGGGCGCCGCCTGCGCACAGGGTATAATCCCGCCTGCATTTCGTTCATGGGTTCCCTCACCCCATCCACCAAAAAGGTCTGTCATGACACCCTCGCTCGTCCCGCCATCGCGGGTCCCCGCCTGCCTGGCCCTGCTGGTCGCCTTTCACGTCGCCATCATCATCGCCAGCAACTACCTGGTGCAGTTGCCCATCACCCTGCTGGGCTTTCACAGCACCTGGGGCGCCTTCAGCTTTCCCTTCATTTTCCTGGCCACAGATCTGACCGTCCGCCTGATCGGCAAGGCCCAGGCGCGGCAAGTCATCGCCCGCGTCATGGTGCCCGCGCTGATCGCCTCGTACATCGTGTCGGTCCTGTTTCACGAAGGCCGCTTCAACGGGCTGGGCGCGTTGGGCGCGTTCGACGTCTTTGTCTTTCGCATCGCCTTTGCCAGCTTTGCCGCCTACGTCCTGGGGCAGTTGCTGGACGTGCAGGTATTCGACCGCATCCGCCGCAGCAACATGCCGTGGTGGGTGGCGCCCTCGGCTTCCGCCGTGCTCGGCCAGGCGCTGGACACCATCGCCTTCTTCGGCATCGCTTTCTGGCGCAGCAGCAATGTTTTCATGGCGGACAACTGGGTGGAAATCGCCCTGGTGGACTACGCCATCAAACTGACCGTCAGCCTGTTGCTGTTCGTGCCGCTGTACGGCGTCGCCCTGAATGCCATCATCCGCGCCATGAAACGGCGCACCGCCGCGCAGATATCCCTGGCATGACCGCCTCGGGACAACGCCGGGCGCTGGTCCTGTTTTCAGGGGGACAGGATTCCACCACCTGCCTGGCCTGGGCGCTGACCCAGTTCGCCCACGTCGAAACGCTGGGCTTCGATTACGGCCAACGCCACCGCGCGGAACTGGATTGCCGGGCCGCACTGCGCAGCCGCCTCACGATGCTGCGCCCCGCCTGGTCGCCCCGCCTGGGCGAGGATCATCTGCTGGACATGACGGTGCTCAAACAGCTGGGAGCCTCGGCCATGACGGATGATGTGGCCATCACCATGCAATCCGACGGGCTGCCCACTACGTTCGTGCCGGGCCGCAATCTGCTGTTCTTCACCCTGGCCTCCGCGCTGGCCTACCGGCGCGGGCTGGATGTCTTGGTGGGCGGCATGTCGCAAACCGATTATTCCGGCTACCCGGACTGCCGCGATAATACCCTCAAGGCGCTGCAGGTGGCGCTCAGCCTGGGGGTGGATCGCCCCCTGACCCTGGAAACCCCGCTGATGTGGCTGGACAAGGCGGATACCTGGGAACTGGCGCAGCAACTGGGTGGTCCGGCCCTGGTGGAACTGGTGCGCACGGAAACCCACACCTGCTATCTGAACCGGCGCGACACCCTGCATGCCTGGGGCTATGGCTGCGGCCACTGCCCCGCCTGCGTCCTGCGGGCGCAGGGCCATCAACAGTGGATGGCGCGCGGCGCCGTCAGCCGTACGCCCGGATAAAGAAGGTCACGGTAATGAAAACGGTCAGGGTCAGAGTACCGACGCGGATGATCGGCCCCGGAATCCGCTTGCCCAGTTCCGCCCCCAGATAACCGCCCAGACTGGCGGTCACCAGCATCACCAAGGTTTCCCGCCATTGGACAGCGCCCGCACTGATGAAAATCATGACGGCCATGGTGTTGGCCACCATCACCATCAGCACGCGCGGCCCGCTCATGCGTTTCAGGTCATGCGAACCCAGCAGCCCCCAGACGGCCACCATCATGATGCCGACCGCGCCGCCAAAATAGCCGCCATAAATCCCCAGGAAGAACTGCAGGGAAATCACGACAGCCGGATGCACCCTGCAGCGCATCCGCACCCATTCCCCGATGCGGCGCCCAAAGCCCAGGGCCACGGTCGCGGCCAACAACAACCAGGGCAGGATGACGTCAAAAGCGCGCGACGGGGTCAGCAGCAGCAATAGCGCCCCGGCGCTGCCGCCCAACAGCGTGACCAGGAACAACTTGCGCAAGGGCACATCTCCCACGCCACCCAGGCTGTCGCGATACGCCCAGGCGCTGGCCGCGCTGCCGGGATACAGCGCGACCGTGCTGGACGTGTTCGCCAGGACCGGCGGCACGCCCGCTACAATCAGCGCCGGCAGGCTGACAAAGGAACCGCCACCCGCCAAGGCGTTCATGGCGCCCGCCAGGGCGCCGGCGCCTGCGACCAACAGTAAAGGGTCCATTGCCCGTCACCCGGCCCGCAGCACGATCTGCGTGATTTCCGAAGGCCGCCCCAGACGGATCGCCAGCCCGTTCCACAAGCCGGTGCCATTGCTGACATACAACGTCATGTCGCCCACCCGATACAACCCCGATACGAAACCGTTATTGGCCCACCGGGTCAGCAGATGCGGTCCCAGAATCTGTCCGCCATGCGTATGCCCGGACAGCTGCAACACCACCCCGGCCTGAGCATTGGTCGGGGCAGCCCCTGGCCGGTGGTCCAGCAAAATGACCCGCACCCCGGCAGGAATCCCCTGCAGGGCGGCATGCAGATCTGGACGCGGCAGGCCGAAGGCGCCTGCCTGTCGATCCGTCAGCCCCGCCACCGCCAATTCAGCACCGTCTCGATGCAACAGCACATGGCTGTTTTCCAGCATGGTCAGGCCCAGCGCCCGATAGGCCGCCATCCAGCGGACATAGTCGGCGTAGTACTCGTGATTGCCCGGAATCGCCAGCACGCCATCACGTGCCCGCAGGTCCTGAAAAGGCCGGACATCCGCAGCCCTGGCCTCGGGCGATCCATCGGCCAGATCCCCCGTCATGACGATCAGATCCGGCTTCAGCTGATTGGCGCGAGCCACCACCGCGGCCTGCCAATACTGGGGCAGCAAACGGCTGGCATGCAGATCCGTCAGCTGCGCGATGCGATATCCCTCAAACGCGGCAGGCAGGCCTGGAATCGTGATTGCCACGGTTCGAACCGTGGGAATTTTGACGGCTTGCCAGACGCCGATGGCCGACAAGACCAGCGCCAGCCCGCCCACCGTCAGCCTCACGCCCTGCCCCTGCAGAATCAGACGCCCCGCCCCGCGCGCCGGCAACCAGACCAGCACGCCCACGATATCGCGCACCAACAAGAGCAAGGCCAGCAGCAACACCGAACCAAAGGCCCATGCCAGACCGATCAATACCCATTGGGGTAATTCCGGCGACCCCAGGGATCCGAAGAACCGTCCGGTGATCTGGTGATACTGGATGGCCATCAACAGCACCACGGCCAGTGCCACGCGACTGGCCGCCCCCCAGGGCAAGGGCCAGACAAAGCGCCACAGTACATACAGCCAGATGAGGCCGGTCACGAGGGGTAAGACAGTACCCATACAACAGTCCAATCGCGACCGGGGTCGCTGAAGTACACAGAGAAGGTAAGCATCTTAACAAGGAGAGGACCGCCCCCCGCCCCATCCCCGGCAAGCAAGCCAGGCAAGCCGCCGACATGAACCGTTCCTGAACCGACACTTCACCGGCCATTCAGGCACCGGCTTTCATACTGCCCACATCACCGATCTCCATCGGTCTGCAGAGAGAAAAGCCAATATGAAGACCCGCACCGTTTTATCCATCTTTCTGGGGATACTGACCCTGGCATGGGCCTGGGACGCCCTGGTCCTTCACCCGATGGCCGGCGACACGGCCTGGGTGGTCCGCAAACAGGGGATCTACCTGAGCGGCATTCTGGCGATGGGCCTGATGTCGCTGATCATGGTGCTGGCGACCCGCCCCGCCTGGCTGGAACCCGCGCTGGGCGGTATGGACCGCATCTACCGCCTGCACAAATGGGCGGGCATCCTGGCCATCAACCTGGCCATCGTCCATTGGTTGCTGGAAGAGATCGGCGGCGACATTCTGCGCAGCCTGGTCGGCGCCCCCGTCGTCAGGCCACCCAAGATCGCCGTATTGGACATGCTGGCCTCCAGCCGCGGATTCGCCGAGGACGTGGGAGAATGGGTCATCTACGCCTTGATCGTCTCCTTGCTGATCACCTTGTGGAAAGCGTTTCCCTATAAATCCTGGCGCATGCTGCACCGGGTCATGCCGCTGCTCTACCTGGCGCTGGTCTTTCACACCGTCGTCCTGACGCCGGCCGCCTGGTGGCTGCAGCCGCTGGGGATGATCATGGGTGCGCTGATGCTGGGCGGCAGTCTGTCGGCAATCGTCGCCTTGCGCCAGCGAATCGGCCTGCGCCGCCGCCACGCCGGCCGTATCGAATCCGTGCGCCAACTGGACGGCGGCATCACCGAAGTCGTGTGCGCCATGGACGCCGGCTGGCCCGGTCATCAGGCAGGACAGTTCGCCTTCGTGACCTTTGATGAGCGGGAAGGAGCTCACCCCTACACCATCGCCAGTGCTGCGGACACGGGACATCTGCATTTCCAGATCAAGGCCCTGGGCGACTACACCCGCACCCTGGCGCAACGTCTGCAAGCAGGCCAAGCTGTTCAAATCGAAGGCCCCTATGGCCGCTTTGACCACCGGCAAGGTGAAGCCCGGCAGGCCTGGGTGGCCGGCGGCATCGGCATCACGCCGTTTCTGGCCTGGCTGGAATCGCTGCAAACCCGTCCCGAAGCCAGCCCGCACGCGCAGTTGCACTACTGCGTGCGCGACGCCGCGCGCGATCCCTTCATCGACCGCCTGCGTGAACTGTGCGCCCCGCTGCCGAACATCACCCTGCACGTGCACGATGCCAGCGCCGGCCAGCGCCTGGATGCCGACACCCTGCAACGCGCCAGCCAGGGGCAGGCCGGCGAAGCCATGGACATCTGGTTCTGCGGTCCCGCCGGACTGGCCCGCCAGCTGGAATCCGGCCTGCAATCCCTGGGTCTGAAAAACGTCACCGTCCACCGGGAGGCGTTCGAAATGCGTTGATGGAATTTATCGTATAATGCTCGACTTGGCTGGAGCAATCCAGCCCATCACCGGCGCAATGGCAGAGTGGTGATGCAGCGGACTGCAAATCCGTATACGTCGGTTCGATTCCGGCTTGCGCCTCCAGCATTCAAGCGGCTTTCCAGCTACCCAAGCCCTCCCGGCACGTCTGCGGCGGGCTTTGCTTTTCATCCCCCAGGTAAAGATCCCCAGTCTCCCGCCGTAGATCTGTTACGGACTCGCCGAGTCCCGCCGATCCATCAGGATGTCCAACCGGGCTTTGCCATGATTCCGCTTGAAGCGCTCTCTTCCGCCTTGCGCCCTGTGGTTGACCGTGCCGCTGCAGACAGCCCGGTCGCCTCGGGCGGCGCGCACCTGTTGCCCCCGCCCTTATCGGCCCAGAGTTCCATCTCGGGCCTGGGACAGCTGCTGTCCAAGACCCACGGGGCGAAAAGCCGCTACCAGGACATCGAAGACAGCGACCTGCCCGATGGGGTCAAGAATCTGTTGCGGGCCATCCGGGATTTACGGGAAACGCTGAACCGGCTGATGCGGGAACTGCAGCAGATTCAGGCCGACAAACAGATGCCGGCGGAAGCAAAACGGACGCGGCTGCTGCAGCTGCAGGCCCAAATATCGTCCGTGAACGGCGCCCTGATACAGACCACTCAGAAACTGGCCAGCATGCTGCGGAACATGAAGCTGGATCAGGCCCAGCAGATGACGGCGGGGCAGCTGGCGCTGTGATTGGCCGAGCGCAGGAGCACCCTACGGATCAGGCAGGCAACGCCGCCATCGCCTGCGCAATCGCCGCCGTCAGCCGTTTGGCATAGGGCACATGCAGGAATTCATTCGGGCCGTGGGCGTTGGATTGCGGCCCCAGCACCCCGCAGACCATGAATTGCGCCGCCGGGAAACCCTGCAGCAGCAGATTCATCAGCGGAATCGTGCCGCCCTGTCCGATGTAGCCGCAGGGCGCCCCGAAATACTGCCGGGACGCGGCATCCAGCGCACTCAGCAACCAGGGCGGGGATGCCGGGGCATTCCAGCCGCTGGCCGCCCCAACATCCGGCTGAAACAACACCCGCGCCTGATAGGGCGCATCCTGTTCCAGCAGCGATTTCAGCGTCTGCGCCGCCGCCACGGCATCCACCAGGGGCGGCAGGCGCAAGGACAGCTTGAACGCCGTGCGCGGTCGCAGGACATTCCCGGCGTCGGACAAGGGCGGCAAGCCCTCGGCCCCGGTCACTGACAAAGCAGGCCGCCAGGTGCGGTTCAACATGGCCTGCTGGGGATCGCGAGTCATGGGCAGGACCAACGCCTGATCGGCGCCGCAGGCCCAGGGAAAGCGCCGCCAGACCTCGTCGCCCAGGATACGGGCCGCCTCGCGGGCCTGATCCTGGCGTTCGACCGGAATATCGCAGTGAAAGCTGCCGGGCAGCACACGGCCCGTGCCGCTGTCTTCCAGGCGATCGAGCAGATGACGCAAGATCCGGAAGCTGGACGGCACCACGCCGCTGGCGTCACCCGAATGCACGCCCTCGTCCAGCACCTGGACTTCCAGCGTCCCCGACACCAGTCCGCGCAAAGACGTCGTCATCCAGAGCTGGTCGTAGTTGCCAGCCCCGGAATCCAGGCAGACGACCAGCGCCACGCGGCCCAAGCGGTCCCGCAAGGCATCGACATAGGGCAGTAGATCGTAACTGCCGGATTCCTCGCAGGTTTCGATCAGCCCCACGCAGCGCGGGCGGGGTACGCCCTGGCGGTCCAGGGCCTCGATTGCCGTCAATGAGGCGTACACGGCATAGCCGTCATCCGCACCGCCGCGCCCATAGAGTTTTCCATCGCGCATGACCGGCTGCCAGGGACCCAAGCCCGCGCGCCAACCGGAAAATTCGGGCTGCTTGTCCAGGTGACCGTACATCAACACGGCATCGCCCTGATCCGGACGCGTGGCCGGGGCCTCGAAAAACAGCACCGGTGTGCGGCCCGGCAGGCGCAGGATTTCGACCTTCAGCCCCGCGACAGGCCGGGATTCCAGCCACTGCGCAGCATCGCGCACGACCTGGTCGATATGGCCGTGCTGCGCCCAGTCAGGGTCAAAGCCCGGACTTTTGGCAGGAATCGCGATGTAATGTTTCAGGGCGGGAACGATTTCCCGGTCCCACTGCGTATCGACGAAATCCTGCAAGACGGCGGCGTTCAGGCCGGTGCCAATGGCGGTATCCATGACGGCTTCCCGATGATCCAGATAAACCTCCATTCTACGCCCGCTCCTTCGGCAAAATGCCCCTACGGATCTCTGCCGGATCCCTGCAAACCGATTGTTTTCATGCCATCCTTGCGAGACCATCACAACAGGAGGACACACACATGGCTGATACCTGGCTCACGACGCTCATCACCCCCACCCCGCAAGCAGGGTTCGAACTGGCCCTTAAATTGGCGCGCATGGGTGTCAAATACACGCAACCCTCGGCCGAGGTCCGCGACAAACTGCGCCCCGTCTACGGCGAGGACGCCAACGCCCTGATCGCCTCCTCCCAGGTCGTGGCGACCAATTTCCAGACGATCGCCGCCGCCAACGGCTACTGGAAATAATGGACGAACAGGTACTGGCCGCCCTGGCCCGCTGGCCCAACGTGCCGGCGGCCTACGGCTGGCTGTCCCTGTCTCGCCGGGGGCAATGGCTGCTGCATCCGCATGGCCAGGCCTGGGGCGTGCCGGACGAAGAACCCGGCGAACCCATTACCAACCCGCAAATCCTCGCCTTCATCAAACGCAACTATCAGTCCGACGATCAGGGCCGCTGGTTCTTCCAGAACGGCCCGCAGCGCGTCTACGTGCGCCTGGACGGCGCCCCGTGGATCCTGCGCACGTCGTCGGATACCTCTACTGCACTCGCTTTGCTGACCCACACGGATCAGCCCTATGGTCCCATCATCCGCTGGTGGCTGGACGACGGCGGCCATCTGTATGCGCAGTCCGATCAGGGCGCCGGGCTGATCACCGACCGGGATCTGATCCAGGTGATCGATGCGCTGCGCACCGACGACGGTCAAACGCTCAGCGCCTGGCTGGAAGACAACGATCCACCCCAGGCCCTGGATGCTGCGAGGCTCAGCATCCGCCTGGGCGATTCCTGTCCGGCAGCGCCGCTGGGCCGGCTGCGGGCGGGCACTGCGGCATCCGTGCTGGGTTTCGTCCACCGCCCGACAGCCCCATCCCCCGGCGACGCCTGACATCCGCGCCCCCACGCCTTGGGCGGCACGCTAAAATCAGCGCATGAACTCGTCCGACCCTGCTTTCTATCACCCCGCGCCCCGCTCGCAACAATACTGCTCACAATGCGGGCACGCGCTGGTCCACGAGATTCCGCCGGACGACACCCGCATCCGGGATCTGTGCACCCACTGCGGGGCGGTGCACTACCAGAACCCGCGCAATGTGGTCGGCGTCGTGCCGATCCTGGGCGATCAGGTTCTGCTGTGTCGCCGCGCCATCGAACCGCGCTACGGCAAATGGACCCTGCCTGCCGGCTTCATGGAACTGGGCGAAACCACGGCACAGGGCGCCGCCAGGGAAAACCAGGAAGAATCCGGCGTGCGGATCCAGGTTCAATCCCTGTATACGGTGATCGACGTGCCGTCGGTCAATCAGGTCCATCTGTTCTATCTGGCCGAGGTCCTGGACCCGCAATTGGCGCCCGGCCCGGAAACCCTGGAAGCCGCGTTCTTCGATCTGGACGCCATTCCCTGGCACGACATGGCGTTTCGTACGGTCAGCACGACGCTGAAACACTATCTGCAGGATCATCAGCGGGGCAGTTTTCCGATCCGCCATTATGCGATCGACCTGAAATTTCCCGACTAACCCGCCGGATCGCTCTCCTGCCAACGAGTCCGCACCATGCCGATTGCCTGGGTTGAACCGGATACGCCCCTGCCCGACATCAGCCGGACGTCCCCCGATGGCCTGGTGGCTGCGGGGCGGGATCTGTCGCCCGCACGGCTGCAGGAAGCCTACCGCAAAAGCCTGTTCCCCTGGTACAGCCCAGGCGAGCCGGTGCTCTGGTGGAGCCCCGACCCACGCATGATCCTGCGCTGCCAGGATCTGCGCATCAGCCGTTCCCTGAACAAACGCATCCGCCAGTTCGGGCGCGACCCGGCAGACGACACGCCGTCGCATACGGCAGCCGGATCGCTGTGCGTCACGTTGAATCAGGCTTTCTCCGATGTCATCGCCCACTGCGCGCATCGGGGCGCCCCCCGGATCAGTCTGGGAGCGGCGCGCCTGGGCCAATACGAGGCAGTTCCCACAGACATGCACGACGCCACCTGGATCACGCCGGACATCATGCAGGTCTATGCCGCCTGGCATCGAATGGGGCGAGTCCACAGCGTCGAAACCTGGATCGACGGTCGGCTGGCCGGCGGCCTGTACGGCGTCAGTCTGGGGCGCTGCTTCTTCGGGGAATCCATGTTCAGTCTGGCCACGGACGCCAGCAAGGTCGCTCTGGCCTACCTGGTGCGCTATCTGCAGACCCAGGGGGTTCCCTGGATCGACTGTCAGCAGGAAACGCCGCATCTGGCCAGCTTGGGCGCGCGCCCCATCCCGCGGGCGCAGTTCCTGGACCTGCTGGCCGATGGCCGCGACGCGCCTGCGCCCATCTGGGGACGCGGTCGCCTGTTGGCCGATGGCCGCCTGATCGCGGATCACACCCCGCCATCGGGCTGAACCCCGGAATCAGACACACCGCAGAGACTGGTCAGCGCCAACGGCCGGTGTCACAATGAGTCGACAGGAATTCCGGCCCATGCCATGAGCAAACCCAGCGAATCGATTTTCCGCCGCCTGCAGTTCTACACCACAGCGGCCTACCCCTGCAGCTACCTGCCCGGACGCATGGCGCGGTCCGAAGTCGCCGCCCCCGCGCATCTGGTGGACGACACCGCGTATTCACGCCTGATCGAACAGGGTTTCCGCCGTAGCGGCCTGTTCACCTACCGCCCCGCCTGCAGCGGCTGCCAAGCCTGCATTCCGCTACGGGTCGACGTGCACCGCTTTCGACGCGACCGCACCCAGCGCAAACTCTGGCAGCGCATGCAGACGGCGCTGTCCGTGCAGTTGGCGCCCTTGCACTGGGATGCCCGGCATTTTGATCTGTACCTGCGTTACCAACAGCAGCGCCACCCCGGCGCCGGCATGGACCAGGACGACCAGGCCCAGTACACCCAATTCCTGCTGACCAGCCGCGTGCAGACTGAAATGGCCGAATTCCACGATGCGCAAGGCACCCTGCGCATGGTGTCCATCATGGACCGCATCGATCACGGCATTTCGGCGGTCTACACTTTCTACGACCCGGATTGGCGCGGCAGCCTGGGCACCTACGGGATCCTGTGGCAACTGGACTACTGCCGGCGCCTGGGGCTGCCCTGGCTGTACCTGGGCTACTGGATTGCCGAAAGCCGTAAAATGGCTTACAAGTCGCGGTTCTATCCGCATCAAATTCTTCGAGGCGGCGTCTGGATCGAACCGGCCGCGCACTGATTCCTTCCTTTCCCAAAGCGCCCATGTCCCTTCTGTTCAACGCCTATCCCCTGGCCCGCGCCGCCCTGTTTTCCATGGACCCGGAACAGGCGCACGAACAGACGCTGCGGGCCTTGCAGCGCAGCCACGACTGCACCGTCACGCGGCTGCTGACGGCATCGCACCAGCCCACGCTGCCACGCACCGTCATGGGCCTGCCGCTGCGCAATCCGGTGGGCCTGGCGGCGGGGCTGGATAAAAATGGCGCCCACATCGATGCCCTGGCCGCGCTGGGATTCGGCTTCATCGAAGTCGGCACCGTCACGCCCCGCGCCCAGCCCGGCAATCCGAAACCGCGCATGTTTCGCCTGCCCCGCGCCCGCTGCCTGATCAACCGCATGGGTTTCAACAACGACGGCCTGGACACCTTCATCGCCAACGTGCAGCGCAGCCAATGGCGCCGCCAGGGCGGCATCCTGGGGCTGAATATCGGCAAGAACGCCGCGACCCCCATCGAACACGCCGTGGACGACTACCTGCGCTGCCTGGACGGAGTCTATCCGCACGCCGACTACATCACGGTGAATATTTCCTCGCCCAATACGCAAAATCTGCGCAGCCTGCAAAGCCACGACGCGCTGGATGCGCTGCTGGCCGCCCTGCAGGCCCGCCGTCTGGCGCTGGCCGATCAGTACGGGCGCCGCACGCCGCTGGTGGTCAAGATCGCCCCCGACCTGCAGCCTCAGGAAATCGACGCCGTGGCCGACCTGATCCCGCGCCACGGCATCGACGGCATCATCGCCACCAACACCACACTGTCCCGGGATGCGGTGCGCGGCCTGCCCCACGAAGACGAGGCCGGCGGCCTGTCCGGCCCCCCCGTGCATGCCTTGTCGCTGGCCGTGATCCGCCGTCTGCGCGAACATCTGGGCCGCGAGACCGCCATCATCGGCGTCGGCGGCATCGAATCCGGTCGGCAGGCCCTGGAAAAAATCCAGGCCGGCGCCGATGCGGTGCAGCTTTACACCGGCCTGATCTACCAAGGACCAGCCCTGATTCGGGAATGCGTCCAGGCGCTCGACGGCCTTTGATTCAGGGTTACACCGCCGGGCCGGGTCCATGATGGATCCGGTCATACGGGCGGGATGCGCAGGGAGCGGTCACCGGCCCGCCGGCCCTGCCACACGAGCGGCCACCCGACGACTGCGCAGCCGCCGAGCCTGCTTCAACGCCCGCCCCCGCACATAATGGTGATGGAGGCGATCCAGATACAGATAGATGACCGGCGTCGTGTACAGCGTCAGCACCTGGGACAGGATCAGGCCACCCACCATGGTGTAGCCCAGTGGCTGGCGCAATTCCGACCCCGCCCCGCTGCCCAACATCAGCGGCAAGCCCGCAAACAGGGCGCACAGCGTCGTCATCAGAATGGGCCGGAAACGCAGCAGACAGGCCTGATAGATGGCTTCACGTGATGACAGCCCCTGTTCGCGCTCGGCCACGATCGCGAAATCGATCAGCAAGATGCCGTTTTTCTTCACGATGCCGATCAGCAGCAAAATGCCGATCAGAGCGATCACGTTGAAATCCATGCCGTTGATCATCAGGATCAGCAAAGCGCCCACCCCGGCTGCGGGTAGCGTGGACAGAATCGTCAAAGGATGGATGTAGCTTTCGTACAGCAGGCCCAGCACGATATACACCGCGACCAGAGCAGCCACGATCAGATAGGGCTGCGTGGCCAACGATTCCTGAAAAGCCTGCGCCGTTCCCTGGAACGACCCCTGCAACGAGATCGGCACCGCCATCTGGGCCTGAGCCTGCGCAATGGCGTCCACCGCCTGCCCCAGGGAATAGCCACTCGCCAGATTGAAGGAAATGGTCACCGCCGGGAATTGCCCCTGGTGACTGATGGACAGATAACCGGTCTGCGAGGTGTCTACCTTGACCAGGCTGGACAAAGGCACCTGCTGACCCGTCAGCGGCGACGTGATGTACAGATGAGAAAACACATCCGGGTCGCGTTGCCATTCGGGCGTGATTTCCAGCACCACGTTGTAGCTGTTGATCTGGGTGAAGAACTGCGCCACCTGACGCTGGCCCAGGGCATCGTAAATCGTGTGATCGATCAGCGATGGCGTGATGCCGAACATGGCGGCGCGCGCCCGGTCGATGGTCACCACGGCGGTATTGGCGCTGTTTTGCTGATCGGTCGCCAAATCAGTCAGCGGCGCCAAGGTGCGGAAACGGTCCAGCAGACGGGGGGCCCAATCATTGAGTTCGTTCAGATCGGCGCTAGTCAGCGTGTACTGATACTGCGTGCGCGACATCCGTCCGCCCACATTGATGTCCTGCCCGGCCTGCAGGAACAGGCGCACACCGGGCACTTTCGCCAGTTTCGGGTTCAAGCGCCGGATGACGGCATCGGCGGAATCCGTGCGCCCCGCGCTGCGCGGCTTCAGGCTGATGAAAAAACGCCCGGTATTGAAGGTCGGCGCATTGCTGGTCATGCCAAAGGAAGCAATGTCCGGGTCCTGGCGCAGCACATCGGCCAAGGCCATCATATGGACGTTCATGGCCTCGAAAGAGCTATCCTGCGAGGATTCCGCCAGCCCGAAGAGGGCCCCGGTGTCCTGCTGCGGAAAGAAGCCTTTGGGGATGGTCACCAACAGCGCCACCGAGGCGACCAAAGTAGCCAGAAACGCGCACAGCGTCAGAAAGGGATGATTCAACACCACGTCCAGGCTGCGCCGATAGACGCCCAACAGCGCCTCGAAACCGCGTTCAAAGGCATGGTAGACGCGTCCGTGCCGGGCATGCTGCAGATCGCGCAGAAAGCGTGAACAGAGCATGGGCGTCAGCGTGAGCGTCACCAACACCGAAATCCCGATGGTCATGACCACGGTCACGGCGAATTCCCGAAACAGTCGCCCCACGATGCCGCCCATCAGCAACAGCGGGATGAACACGGCGACCAGCGACACGGAAATCGACACGATGGTAAAGCCGATTTCCCGCGCCCCGCGAATAGCGGCCTCCATGGGCCGCATGCCTTCTTCGACGTGACGCCAGATGTTTTCCAGCATGACGACGGCATCGTCGACGATGAAGCCGACCGAGATCGTCAGGGCCATGAGCGACAGATTATCCAGGCTGTAGCCCGCCAGATACATCAGGGCAAAGGTTCCCATCAACACCAGCGGCACGGTCACACTGGCGATCAGGGTGCCGGCCAGATTACGCAGGAACATGAAAATGACCAGCACCACCAGCACGATCGACAGGATCAGCGTGAACTCGACCTCGTGCACCGAGGCCTGGATGTTCTGCGTGCGGTCCAGCAAGGTGCTGACGCGAACGCTGGCCGGCATGGCCGCCATCAGCTTCGGCAGTTCGGCGCGGATGCGGGCCACCGTGTCGATCACGTTCGCCCCCGGCTGCTTGGTCACCCCCACCACCAGCGAACGGCCATCCGCCGCCACATCGTCCGGTCCCGCCCCGAGACCGGCAAACGCCCAGGCGGCCTGCTTGGTGTCCTCCGGCCCGTGAACGGCCTGCCCGATATCGCGCACCCGCACGGGCGCGCCTTGGCGCCAGGCAACGATCGCGTCGTTCCACTCGTCCACATCCACCAACTGGTCATTGGTGTAGATGGTATAGCTTTGTCGGGCGCTATCGACCGTACCCGTCGGCTGGCTGACCGTCGTGGTGGCGATCACCCCCCGGATCGACTCCAGATCCAGCCCCAATGCGGCGATCTTGCGCGGATCGACCTGGACGCGGATGGCAGGCTTTTGCTGGCCGAAGATATTGACCTGCCCGACCCCTTCCACCCGCGACAATTGCTGCGCCAGGATGTTATCGGCATAGTCATTCACTACCGTGACCGGCAGCACATCGGATTGCACCGATAACAGCAAAATGGAAAAATCCGCCGGATTGACCTTGCGAAAGGTCGGCGGATTCGGCATGTTGGACGGCAGCTGACGGGCCGCCGCGGCAATGGACGTCTGCACATCCAAGGCGGCGCCATCGATGTCCCGATCCAGATCGAATTGCAGCGTAATGCGCGATGCCCCCAGCGTATTTTCCGAACTCATCTGGGTCAGGCCCGGAATCGTGGAAAACTGCCGCTCCAAGGGCTGGGCCACGCTGGTCGCCATGGTTTCCGGGCTGCCGCCGGGCAGTTTGGCCGTGACCTGGATGGTCGGAAAATCGACCTGCGGCAAAGGTGCCACCGGCAGCAGCGAAAACACGGCCAGCCCCACCAGAAACAAGGCCAGCGCCAGCAGCGAAGTGCCGATGGGCCGCTGGATGAAAGGCGTGGAAATATTCACCATGACCGATGCTCAGGAACCCGCAGGCTTGCCGCCCGCGGACTGCGGACCCGGCGGGGCGCCGGCATGACTGTCCTGGACCTCGGCGACCCGCATGCCGGGTCGCAAGCGATACTGCCCATCCACCACGACACGATCGCCTGCCGCCAGGCCCTGGGCGATGACACTGAAACCGTCCTGAGACACCAGCACCTGGACGGGGTGTGTCTGCACCGCATCGTCCTGGCCCACGACGTAGACAAACAGGCCCTGCGCCCCGCGCTGCACGGCAGGATCGGGCACGACCAAGGCCCCCTGCCGCACCCCCAGAATCAGGCGCACGTCCACCGTCTGCCCCGGCCATAGACGGTGGGCGGCATTATCCAGCCTGGCCTTCAGCCGCAAAGTGCCGCTGGCGGCATCGATCTGATTGTCCATCAGGACCAAGTGGCCTTCTCCCAGCATCTGCGCCTGGCCCTGGGACAGCACCTGAACCTGGAAGGCGCGCAAGGGATTGCCTTCGCCAGCCCGTGAGGCGGCCGGATCGGCCTTGAGCGCATCCAGCGCCATCCGGATCTGCGCATACGCGATATCCGGGACCGTGAAGCTGACGGCAATGGGATCAATCTGATTGATGACCACCAAACCCTGCGCGTCGCTTGCCCGCACCAGATTGCCTGGATCGACCAGACGCGCACCGGTGAGGCCGTCAAACGGCGCTTCGATCCGGGTATAGGCCAGCTGCACACGAGCCGCCTGGACCATGGCCTCGTCAGCTTGCACCGTGGCCTGCAGCGCCGCCACCTGGGCTCGCTGAGTATCCAGCGTTTGACGATCAATGGCCGCATGGCGGACCAGTTCGGTATAGCGTTTCAGGTCTTGGCGGGCATTGCCCAGTTGAGCCTGATCGCGATCCAGCTGCGCCACCGCCTGCGCCAGCTGCGCCTTTTGCACCCGGTCATCCAGTTGTGCAATGAGCTGCCCCTGCCGCACTGCATCGCCTTCCTGGAAGCCCACAGATTCCAGTTGACCATCGATGCGCGAGCGCACCGTGACGCTTTCCCAAGCCTGGACGGCGCCCAGCCCTGGCAAGCGGATGGGTACGTCCTGCTGACGCACCAGGACTGTCCGCACCAAAGTTGGCGCGCCGGTTGCCGATGAGGGCGCCACCGCTGCGGTCGGGCGACTCAGCCACCAGATGGCGGCGCCCAGCATCACGAGAACGGGCAAGCCAATCAACAATAAGGAACGACGCACACCGGACATGCTGGGGGATCCTGGGCAAAATGTGACGGAATGGAACAGACGCTGTCAGGCGCCCTGTGCGAGTATACGAGCAAGCCTGCGCAAAAAGATGAAGGAATTTTGAATAAAAAAAAGCCAGGCAAATGCCTGGCTTTCAAGACTCAGCTGACCGGCTACGGAACCGGTCGCTGCTGCTATCCGCTTAGTTGGCCGAGCGGCGCGCGCGTGCGGGCTTGGACGCCTTCGTCACGTCGGACGCAGCCTTCAGGGTGGCGTTGGTCGCCGCCGAGAAATTCGATTCGGCAGCGCTGGCGGCCTGGCGGGCAGCCTTGGCGGCGGATTCGTAGGCGTTCGTCGCGGTGGCGAGCGAGGACTTCAGCAGCGCCACGGCGCCTTCGGAGCCGGTGGGGGCGTTGCGGGCGAATTGCTCGACGGCGTCGGCGACGCGTTCCTGGTTCTGGCTGAGTTGGGCTTCGGCCAGCTTGCTCAGCTCGCCTTGTACATTGGCCAGGATCTCGTAGACGTCCTTGCCGTAGGCCACGGCCTGGTCGGGACGCACCAGCGCCGAGGTAAAGGCCAGCAGTTCCTGGCTGTCCTTCAGGTCAGCTGCTTCCTGGGATTTCTGGGCAACGTCTTCCAGCGCGGCCTTGGCGGCCTTCAGGTTCAGGTCGACCAGCTTTTCGAAGCCGCTGAAAAAAGTACCCTGGACGGCCAGGACATTGTCGATGACGGCTTTCTGCGTGGCTAGCAGGGCTTGGGGATTTGCGCTCATGATGACTCCTTGTCAATAAGTAGAAGGCTTCCTCAGAGGCATGATGCCCGGCACCTTCTCGACTGCAAGCAAAATGCTGCAGTGCACAAATGAAATTTTAAAGCAATGAACAAGGAAGTCAAGATATTTTTGTTGCGGCGCAACAAATTCACGTCGCCGGCTGAACGCCCGGTCCGTCAGTGCTGGGCTTCGTAGCCCAGAGCCTCGGAAATGCTGGCGGTGGCGGACAGCAACAGCGGGATCCAGTCGTCGCGCATGCGCTCGGCGGGAGCGGACAGAGACAAACCCGCCAGCAAGGTGCCGGTATCGTCATAGACACCCGCCGCAATGCAGCGCACGCCCAATTCCAGTTCCTCGTTGTCGCGCGAATACCCGTGCCGCCGCACCAGCGCCAGTTCCCGGTCCAGCTGATCCAGTTGCGTGATGCTGTTGCGCGTATTGCCGGCCAGGCCGGTGCGCATGGCGTAACTGCGGATGCTGCGGGCATCCCAGGTCGCCAGGAACAGCTTGCCGGTGGACGTCAGGTGCAAGGGCGCCCTGCCCCCGATGGCCCGCACGACCTGCATGCCGGAGCGCTCGCTCCAGGCGCGTTCGATGTAGACGATTTCGTCTCCCTGGGCCAGGGACAGATTGACGGTCTGTCCGGTCTGGCGATGCAGTTCGCGCATCGGCCCGATCGAGGCGGTGCGTACGTCCAGACGCCCCTTGACCAAGGACCCCAGTTCCAGCAGCCGCATACCAAGACGGTACAGGCCGCTGTCCACCCGTTCGACATAACGCCCGACCGCCAGGTCAGCCAGGATGCGGTGCGTCGTCGAGGCATGCAGGCCGGTTTTGGCGGACAGGTCCTTTAGCGCCATGGGGTCGCGCTGCCCTGCCAGCACATCCAGGATGCGCATCGCGCGATCCAGCACCTGGATCGTGACCGTACTTTGCTCGGCAGCAACCGCGTCGCGCAGCGGCGGCTGAGAAGAGGACAGAAAGGAGGAGGAGGGACTCGAGGTACGGGCCATAAAAGGAATATGTTGCAACGCCACAATTCCATACTATGAAAAATCATCCCGTCTGGCAAGCCCTGGCTGAGCTACCCCCTGCCGGACGGGCCACCAAAAATCATACCGGCGGCATCAGGCTGCCGCCCAGAGATTGCACCTCGGATCTTAACCAGACCACGGCCTGGGCAGCGGCATCGGGTTCGCCTTTGACGCCCAATTCGATATGCGGATGGCCGCCGCTGTCCCCGACGTTGGGCAGGCTGAAGGCCCGGATGCCTGGCCAGCGTTGTTCCAGCCATTCCAGCGCCGGCGTGATGCGGGATTCCGGCAAACCGAACACCAGAAAGGAATGTTCGACTCGGGATTCCCGGTGATGCCATTGCGCGTAGCGCGTATCCAGCGTCCAGGTCATCATGGGATGCGCCATCACGGGAAAGCCCGGCATGAAGCTGTGATTGCGGATGTAGAACCCAGGGATGCGGTTGTAGCTGTTGGGGATGATCTCGGCCCCGACGGGGAATACCCCCATCTGCAGCCGCTGCTGATTTTCCGGCGTGGACATATCGGCGCTGCCTTGTCCTTTGGCGGCCATGTCCGCACAACGTTCGCCGATCAGGCGGGCGGCTTCGGGATGCAGGACCAGTTTCACGCCCAGGGCGCGGGCGGCAGCCTGGCGCGTGCGGTCATCGGGCGTTGCGCCAATGCCGCCACAGCAGAAAACGATGTCTTCGGTCGCAAAGCTGCGCCGCAGGCAGGCCGTGATGTCGTCCTCGTCGTCGGAGATGAATTCCGCCGCCTGCAAGCGCATGCCACGCGCCTGCAGCAGATCGATCAGGGTGGCGAAATGTTTGTCCTGGCGTCGACCCGACAGGATCTCGTCGCCAATGGCGATCAGACGCACACGCGGCGTCTGCGAGCCAGCCGCCGCCGTGGCGGCCTGGGGGGTGTTCTGAAGGGATGTCATCAAGCAGTTTCCGCGTAGCACTCGAAGGAATCAGGCATCGGGGCGCTGGCGCCCCCACCTGGCATCACGGCATGTCGATCACGGTCTCGGCCCGCAGCCGCCCGATGGCATCCAGGCAGAAATGCGCATAGACCAAGGCCGAGAACACCGGCATCACCAGCCAAAACAGCGGCACCAGATTGATCAGGGCCAGAATGGTGGCGATCAGCCACAACTGGCGGTTGTGTCGACGCCACAACAAGCGCCGCTCGGCGGGACTGGCGTGTTCGATCATCGCATCCACCCGCAGCATGCGGTTCAGGGCAAAGGCCCACCAGAACACCGGCAGGATCAGCGCCAACGGAGGAATCAGCCACAGCGGCATGGTCACCAACCACCCCAGACAGAACAGAAATCCCACCCAGACGGCATTCCAGACGCCCAGGACGGTCGCGTGCTGCCCCTGGCGGCTCAGCCCGACATAATCCCGCTTTTCCAGGTGCTGCAGCACCAGGGGCATGACGAAGACGGCGGCGATACCCAGGCCCAGGATGCCCGCCATCGGCAGCAACAGGCCGACGGCCATCAAGGGCACCAGCCAGAGCTTCAGGGAAAACAGCCCCGTCGCCACCAGCCAGCCGTCCACGGTGTTGAACATGCCCCAGGATGAGGCCTCCTGGTCCAGCCATCCGGTCAAAGGCGTCCAGAAGAACCAGAGCAGCACAATAGCCCCCAGCGCGGCGATGACAAAAGGCAAAAACAGCGCTGCCAGCATGCGCGGATGCATCTGGCTGAGCAAGGCGCGGCGAAACGCCTGCCCGACCCGAGAGAGACCTTGGGAAGCATGCGACCCGCGCAGTGCAAGATTCTGATGCGTCATACGTGCTACGTGGTGTGAAAAGAGGAGGAAGTTTTCATACTATATTGCTCTGATGAAAGTATTCAACCCCCACACCGACCTGCCCGCTCTGCGGGATCGACTCAGCCAGGATGACGGTCGTCGCATCGTCTGCTATTGCGCTGCCTGGTGCCGCACCTGCGACGACTACCGGCCCGCCCTGGAAACCCTGGCCGGCCAGTTGCCCGGCTGGACGTTCATCTGGGTAGACATAGAAGACAGCCCCGACTGGCTGGGCGACGAGGACGTCGAGAATTTTCCGACCATCCTGGTGCAAGACCGCGCCGGCACACGGTTCTGGGGGGTTCAACTGCCCTATGTCGAACACCTGCAGCGCCTGCTGGACGGCGCAGACAGCCTGCCGGTGCTGGATGACGGCCCCGGAGCAGTCAGCCAGCTAGCGGCCTAAGACAACGATCAGGCAGGTTTGCGACCGCCGCCCAGCAACACCCCGACCGGGCGGCGCGCCGGGGTGACGGCGGGCCGCAACGGAGTCACGGTTGCCTGATCGCTAGCGGAGGCAGGCACATACGGCTTGGAAAAAAACTCATCCACCGGGGCTTCGGACGCATGCCAGCCAGTCCCGGTGCGATGCCCCGTCCCAACCGGGCGGCGCCGGGACGGACGCGGCAGTTCGAGTTCGCCGCGCGGGATTTTCGTCCTGATCAGCTTTTCGATGTCCAGCAGATAGCGTTCTTCGTCGGGCGCAAACAGCGCGATGGCCTCGCCTTCCGCGCCGGCGCGACCCGTACGACCGATGCGGTGCACGTAGTCTTCGGGATTGCGCGGCAGATCGTAATTAATCACGCAAGGAATGCCGGCCACGTCCAAGCCGCGCGCGGCGACGTCGGTGGCGACCAGGACTTCGAGCGTGCCGGCCTTGAAGGCGTCCAGAGCCTTCATGCGTTCGATCTGGGATTTATTGCCGTGTATGGATTCGGCCCGGATGCCGTCCTGTTCCAGCTGCCGCGCCAGGCGGCTGCAGCCGATCTTGGTGTTGGAAAACACAATGACCTGGCTGAGCTGGCGGGATTTCACCAAATGCACCACGGCGCGGCGCTTGGCCTCGCCTTCGAGGGGATAGGCGATCTGCGTGACGGTGTCGGCCGTGGCGTTGGGACGGGCCACTTCGACTTCCACGGGAGTGCGCAGAAAGCTGCGGCCCAGTTTGCGGATTTCCGGGCTGAAGGTGGCGGAAAACAGCAGCCCCTGGCGCCCGGGGGGCAGCAGGCGCATGATGCGGTCCAGATCGGGCAGAAAGCCCATATCCAGCATGCGGTCGGCTTCGTCCAACACCAGAATGCCCACCTGGCTGAGATTCACGTTGCGCTGTTCCACGTGATCCAGCAGCCGTCCCGGCGTGGCGATCAGGATTTCGCAACCCCGGCGCAGCTGTTCTTTTTGCGGGCGAATATCCACGCCGCCGAAGACCACGGCAGCGCGCAGGGGCACAAACTGGCTGTAGCGCTGCACGTTTTCGTGGATCTGGTCGGCCAGCTCGCGCGTGGGGGTCAGGATCAGCGCCCGCACCGGATGGCGAGCGGGCGATGCGCTGGTGCTGGCAAACGGCATCAGGCGATGCAGGATCGGCAGGGAAAATGCAGCGGTCTTGCCGGTGCCTGTCTGGGCCGCCCCCATGACATCGTGCCCGGCCAAGGCAATGGGGATGGCCTTGGCCTGAATCGGCGTGGCAGAGGTGTAGCCTGTGGCCTCGATGGCTTGCATGATGCCTGGGTGCAGGCCAAATTGGCTGAACGAGACGTCTTGTTCAGCAATGGGATCAGTTGGGGTGGATTCGGTCATTCGCAGCTAAAGGAACACAGGCGCCAGAAGCGGCCCTGTGTGTTCATGAACAGCGTATTTTACCGTGCATCGCCTCAGGGCGGGCAATTGGTACAATAAGCTCCTATTATTCTGGGAGACGGCGATGTCTATGGCTGACCGTGATGGGGTGATCTGGTACGACGGCAAACTCGTACCCTGGCGCGACGCCACCACCCACGTCCTGACGCATTCACTGCACTACGGCCTGTCCGTCTTCGAAGGCGTGCGCGCCTACAAGACCGATCACGGCACCGCCATCTTCCGTCTCGAAGACCACACCAAACGCCTGTTCAATTCGGCGCACATCTACCAGATGAAGATCCCCTACACGCGCGAGGCGATCTCCAATGCCCACATCGAAGTCGTGCGCCGCAACGAGCTGGAATCCTGCTATATCCGCCCGATCGTGTTCTACGGTTCCGAAAAAATGGGCGTGTCGCCCAAAGGCGCGCAGGTGCATGTGGCCATCGCCGCCTGGCCCTGGGGCGCCTATCTGGGCGAAGAAGCCCTCAAACAAGGCATCCGCGTCAAAATATCGTCCTATGCCCGCCAGCATGTGAACGTCACCATGCCGCGCGCCAAGATCGCCAGCACCTACGCCAATTCGATCCTGGCCAATACCGAAGCCCTCGAACACGGCTACGACGAAGCCATCCTGCTCGACACCAATGGCTTCGTGGCCGAAGGCTCCGGCGAAAACCTGTTCATCGTGCGCGATGGCGTGATCTACGAACCGGACATCGCCTGCGCCCTGACCGGCATCACCCGCGCCTCGATCCATCAGATCGCCACCGACCTGGATCTGCGGGTCGAATCCCGCCGCTTGACGCGCGATGACCTGTACATCGCCGACGAGGCCTTCTTCACCGGCACGGCAGCCGAAGTCACGCCGATCCGCGAGATCGACGGTCGCCAGATCGGCGCCGGAGAACGCGGCCCCGTCACCGCCCAACTGCAAAAAGCCTTCTTTGATGCGGTATCGGGCAAAACCCCGAAATACCACCATTGGCTCTCGAAAGTCTGACAGGAAACACCATGAGCAGCACACCCGCCACCCCCCAGAAACTGGAACCCGTGATCGTCGGCGCCGCCGACCTGCCTGTCTATTGCCCCGGCCCGAAATCTCCGCTCTGGTCCATGCACCCTCGCACCTACATCGAAGTCGTGAAAAACGGGGTCGCCAAATGTCAGTATTGCGGCACTGAATACATTCTGCGCGACGGCGACCACCCGCATGGCCACGAACAGGCCGGCATCCGTCTCTGATTCACCTGCCCGTCTCGACACCAGCCGCTGCCCCGTGCCGGCCTGGTTGCCGGGCGGGCACGTGCAAACACTGTACGGCGCCTTCTGCGCGCAGCACCCTACCATCCCCTTCATCCGCGAACGGGTCGACACCCCCGATGGGGATTTCGTGGATCTGGACTGGTGCGGCCCCGGTCTGGATGCGCACACCCGGCCAAACGGCGAAACCACCCCGCACGATTCCAGCCTGGTGGGTACCGCCGCCTGCCGCTGGATGGAGCCCGCCGACTGGCCGCAACTCCCCGCGGATGCCCGCGCCCTGATTCTGTTCCACGGCCTGGAAGGCAGCAGCCTGAGCCCCTATATGCAGGCGATTGCGCACGCATTCCGGCGTCAGGGCTGGGTGGTGGTGGCCGCGCATTTCCGTAGTTGTTCCGGCGTGCCCAACCGTATGGCGCGGGCCTATTACAGCGGCGACTCGGCCGAGATCGCCTTCATGCTGGACCACGTCAGATCCCGACTGCCGCAGGCCGCCTGGCATGCGGCAGGCATCTCGCTGGGAGGCAACGCGCTGCTGAAGCACCTGGGGGAATCCGGCCATGCCATGCAGGGGCTGCGGGCGGCAGCTGCCGTGTCCGTCCCCATGAATCTGGCCGCCGGCGGGCGGCGGCTGTCCGATACGTTTTGGGGGCGGCAGTTATATTCGCGTTATTTCCTGCGCAGCATCCGCCACAAGATCTACGGCAAAGCCCAGGAATTCCCCGGCTCCGTGGACGTGACGCGCACACAACGCATGCGCAGCCTGCGTGAATTCGACGATCTGTATACCGCGCCCATGCATGGCTACCGGAACGCCCTGGACTACTGGACACGCGCGGCCAGCCTGCCTTTGCTGCCGGACATCCGCGTCCCCACCCTGATCCTGAATGCCCGCAACGACCCGTTCATCCCCGAGGCATCCTTGCCGGGCAGCCGGGATGCATCCGCCGATGTGCTGCTGCATCAGCCGTACCAGGGCGGCCATGCCAGCTTCGTCACCGGTATTTTCCCAGGTCACCTGAACTGGCTGCCCAAGCGGCTACAGCAATTCTTCGAGACCGGACAATAGCCCCACAGCCCCGGCAAGCCGGCAGCGGATCGGCGCGCTATTTTTTTCTATAGGGTTCCAGCAGCGCCCGCTGGTTTTCCAGGTGATCCCGCAAGGCGCGGATACGCATATCCAAACGCGACTGCTCGTAGAAATCCTGGGACAGGCGACGCGCCTGCTGCAGGTGTTCCATGGCGGTGGGCAAGGCCCCGGTCTGTTCGAAATAAGACGCCATCGCCTCGTGCGCTTCGACCTTGTTGCCTAGACGTTCCAGACTGCCGGCCAGCAGTTGCTGAAATTCCGGGGTATCGGGCCACTGCCGGATCACTGCCTGCAGAAAATCCACGGCGGCCCTGTCCTGGCCGGCGGCTTGCAAGGCACGCGCACGTTCATCGGCCACCCCTTGGCTGCGCGGCCAGCGCTGCCAGGCCTGCGCCGCGGCGGCCACTGCCGCGGCGGGGCTTTGCGCCCGCGCCAGCCGAATATCGAGCATATCCACCTGCGGCGCCGACTGCAGCGCCCGCACGGCATCCAGTTGCTGCCGGGCAGCGGCGTTCTGGCCGGCTTTCCAATCCAGCCAGGCCAGGCCGTAGAGCGCGGCGGCCTTCCGGCTGCCTTGCTGTTTGCCGGCATCGCTTTTGAATGTCTGACGCACGCGGTCTTCGTCGCCGCGCCCCTGAATCAGCGCCAGACGCGCCCGCACGAACCAGAATTCCGAGTCGTCCGATGCAGCGGGGGGCGGCAGTTCGGCGATCCGGTTTTCCACGTCGGACAGACGCTGGATGGACAAGGGGTGCGTCGAGGCGTATCCACCCCCCGTTCCCTCGTTCAGGCGCGAGGCGTTCATCAGCCGCCGGAACATGTCCAGCATGCCTCTGGGATCGAAGCCGGCCTGGCGCATCATCTGGAAACCGGCGCGATCGGCTTCTTGTTCGGCGCTGCGGGAAAAGCCCAGCTGACGGTCGATCGTGGCCGCCTGCCCGAAAGTCGCCACCCCCATCGCCAGATCCCCCTGACCCGCCAGCGCCGCCAGCAAGGCGCCAATGAGACTGGCGACCATCAGGCCGGTGCCCTGGGACTGCTGCGCAATACCCCTGGCGATATGGCGCTGCATGACGTGGCCGATTTCGTGCGCCAACACGCCGGCCAATTCAGATTCGCTCTGGGCGCCGACGACCAGACCGCTATTGATCCCGATATACCCCCCCGGCAAGGCAAAGGCATTGATGGCGGGATCGCGCACCGCAAACACGGTGATGGTCTGCTCCAGCGACTGGGGGGCATGCGCGGCGAGCTTGCGCCCCAGATCGGTCAGGTATTGATTGATATCCAGATCCGCCACATAGGTCGGATCATGGCGGCCTTGTTCCATGATGGCCTGGCCCAGCGTGCGCTCGACCAGCGGCGACAATTCCGCCGAGGACACCGCCCCCATGGACGGCAGCCCCATGGGCTGCCCCCAGGCCGGCAGGGCGCCCGCCAGAGCGCCCGTCAGGAAAAGCGTTTGCCCGATCCGGGAAAGGCGACGATTCATGGGATCCCTAGGAAACCGTACGCGCCGAGGGCCGGACCCGGCGCTTGGGCGCAGGCAGCCGCCCGCGCGAAGACAGGCGCATCAACGTGCCCAGGGCATACAGCAAACCGAAAGTCTCGATCAAACCCGCCGGCACCCACATGATCAGGCCGCCGATCACCTGATCGTCCACGGCGCTGAATCCCGGCAGAGCCCGCCCGCACAGATCGAAAATCGGATACAGATCATGGCTGGTAAACGCGATCACTGCACCGGCCACCATCTGCGGCACCATGGTGAACACCGGAGAAAAAATCCGCCCGCCGGGGGTCAAGGCAGCCGGGGGATGGGGACGCCGGTCCAGGATCAGATTCCAGTAGAGCAAGCCGCTGATCACCACCGACCAGTTCATGAAGCGATAGATGCGCCAGTCCAGCATGGAATAGAACTGCACCGTCGGTTCCAGCCAGATCAGCACCAGCAGGACGAACAGGAAAGGAATCAGAATGCGATGGGTCGCCAGGGCTTCCAACTGGCGCACCGGACCGTGCCGCCGCGCCGCCGCCAGCCATGTCCGCCAGCGCAGGGGCAGGCCGGCTCGCAGGACCTGGCCGGGATACGCCCCCATGATCAGCAAAGGCCCCAGATGATGCAAGACCAGGTGCTGCAGCCGATGGATGAAGAACATGCGTTCCGCGTAATAGTCCACCCCGGTGTGCAGGGACAGATAGAGCAACACCATGCCGACCCAGAACAAAGTCTGACGCACCCGGCCCACCCGATGCACACGCAAACCGCGCAGGAACAACCACGCCGAGGCCAGAAAGGCCACTACCAGGGTGGGGGAAAATTCCCAGGGCCGCAACCAGGCAAGCAGGTCCATGAGATAGACGAATGGGTCGGAAAACGTGATCCGCCTAGTGTAAAGCATTCTAAAATGGGCGTTTCCCCTGAACACCTGCCTCTTCATGTCTGACCCAAGCTACGACGTCGTGATTCTCGGTTCCGGCCCGGTAGGCTGCGTGCTGGCCCTGAGCCTGGCACGCAACGCCGTACACCCGGAGCGCATCGCCCTGATGGGGCCCGATCCGGCGCCCCGCGCCCCGGATCAGGCGATCGACCCCCGCGCCCTGGCCCTCAATCACGGCAGCCGCCAGTTCCTGCAGCACCTGAATGCCTGGCCGGCACGCGCCGCCGAGGTCCTGACTGTCCACGTGTCTCAAGCCGGCCATCTGGGCCGCACCGTGATCGATCAGGCGGAATTGGGCGTCCCCCGTTTGGGCTGCGTCGTCTCGTACGACGAACTGCTGGAGTCCCTGCATGCCGCCGTGCAGCGCAGCGGCGTACAACGGATCACCGAACGCCCTCCCCGTCCGGCGGCGGGTCGCCCCGTCACACTGCGCCTTGGCCACGGCACGGTCAGCAGCCGCCTGGCGCTGGTGTCCGATGGCGCGCGCCCCCAGGGCCTGCATCGCGAATACGATCAGGCCGCCGTGCTGGCCACCATCCGGGCCGGCCAGCCGGCACCGGGGCGGGCATTCGAACGCTTCACCCGCACCGGGCCGCTGGCTCTGCTGCCCCATCCCGCCGGCCAAGACCTGTACAGCCTGGTCTGGTGCGTGCGACCGCCGCAGGCGACAGTGCTGGCCGGCCTGCCGGACGCCGCCTTCAACCAGGCGCTGCAAAACGCTTTCGGCCAGCGCTTGGGCGCCTTGCGGCGCCTGGGCAGCGCGCATACCTTCCCTCTGTCTCTGCATGCGGGCCCCAGCCTGCAGGGCCTGGGGACCCTGGCCGTGGGCAATGCCGCCCAGACCCTGCACCCGGTGGCCGGCCAAGGCCTGAACCTGGGATTGCGCGACGCCGCGCAGCTGGCGCACATGCTGCAACCCTGGCTGGCATCCCCCGATCAGCCGCTGCAGCCCCTGCTGGAACACTACGCCCGGCGTCGCCGTCTGGATCGCGGTCTGACGCTCGGCATCACGGATATGCTGCCGCGCCTCTTCGCCACCGATAATCCGCTGCTGCGCCACGCCTGCGGGCTGGGTCTGGCCGCCCTGGACCTGCTGCCCGCCTTACGCACTCCGTTGGCCCGCCATCTGCTGCAAGGCCAGCGCCTGTAGCCGCAGTGTCTGCTTCTACAATACCGGCCATGCGCATCGGAACCTGGACCCTGCCCCACCCGGTCTGCGCGGCCCCGATGGCAGGGGTCACGGACCGCCCCTACCGTCGCCTGTGCAAGGCGCTGGGGGCGGCCTACGCCGTCTCGGAAATGGCCGCCAGCAATCCGCGCCTATGGGATAGCGTCAAGACTTCCCGCCGCCTGAATCACGAGGGCGAACCGGGTCCCATCGCCGTCCAGATCGCCGGCGCCGACCCCGACATGCTGGCCGAGGCCGCCCTGTTCAACATCCGCAAAGGCGCCGGCATCATCGACATCAACATGGGCTGTCCGGTGAAAAAGGTCTGCAACGTCGCCTCGGGTTCGGCCCTGCTGCGCGACGAAGCCCTGGTGGCCCGCATCCTGCAGCGCGTCGTCACAGCCTGTGCGCCCCTGGGCATCCCCGTCACCCTGAAGACCCGCACCGGCTGGGACCGCGACAGCCGCAATGCCGTGCGCATCGCCCGCCTGGCGGAAGACTGCGGTATCACCGCGCTGACCCTGCATGGCCGCACCCGCTGCGACCTGTACACCGGCCACGCCGAATACGACACCATCCGCGACGTCCGCCAAGCCATCCGCATCCCCCTGATTGCCAACGGCGATATCGACAGTCCCGAAAAAGCCCGCGCCGTTCTGGACTACACTGGTGCCGATGCGATCATGGTCGGACGCGCTGCTCAGGGCCGCCCCTGGATCTTTCGCGAAATCGCCCACTACCTGGCCCACGGCAGCCATCTGCCGCCCCCCACGTACGGCGAACTGCGCGAACATCTGCTGAGTCACCTTGAAGACCACTACACGTTTTACGGTGAGCACACCGGAGTGCGGACGGCTCGAAAGCACATTGGCTGGTATCTGGCGGACCTGCCAGGATCCGACACCCTGCTGCCCGCCATCATGGCGATCGACAGCACGGCGCAACAGTCTCTGACACTGCAGCGCTGGCTGGACGAACAGCCAGCCGACGCGCTTGCCATTCCCGTTGCTGCCGGATCGCACTGACCCTTTTACCCGAGACCTTTTCTGACTTTCTGCCCCATGCCTACCAAGACGCCCCTGGAACAAGCCGTCCGCGACCAGTTGGATCGCTACTTCGAAGACCTCGGGGATTGCGCGCCCAACGACATGCTGGCCATGGTGAACTCCTGCGTCGAGCGCGCCGTGCTGCAGGTCGCGCTGGAACGCACTGAAGGCAACCAGACCCGCGCCGCCGACATGCTGGGCATTACTCGCGGCACGCTGCGCAAGAAACTCCAGGTCCACCAACTGACCGCCTGATTTCCATTCCGTCCACTCCTTCCTGCCATGACCATACAGACTGCTTTGATCTCCGTGTCCGATAAATCGGGCGTCGTCGAATTCGCCCAAGCGCTGGCCCAGCGCGGCGTCGCCCTGCTGTCCACCGGCGGCACCGCCCGCCTGCTGCACGAGGCCGGCCTGACGGTCACCGAAGTCGCCACCCACACCGGGTCGCCGGAAATTCTGGATGGCCGGGTCAAGACCCTGCATCCGCGCATCCACGGCGGCCTGCTGGCCCGCCGCGACGACCCGCGACACATGCAGACCCTGAAAGAGCAGGACATCCCGACCATCGATCTGCTGGTGGTGAATCTGTACCCCTTCCAGCAGACGATCAACAAGCCCGACTGCATCCTGGCCGATGCCATCGAAAACATCGACATCGGCGGCCCCGCCATGCTGCGCTCCGCCGCGAAAAACCACGGCTCGGATCAGGGCGGCGTCACCGTGGTGATCGACCCCGCCGACTACCCGCGCGTGCTGGCCGATATGGACGGCCCGGCGCATCAGCCATCCTACGGTCTGCGCCTGGAACTGGCCGCCAAGGTCTACGCCCACACGGCGGCCTATGACGGCGCCATCGCGGCCTATCTCAGCAGTCTGGCCGAGCGCGAACCGGCCCCGGCGCAAGTCCCGGCCCGCGACACCTGGCCTCGCGTGCTGACCGTGCAAATGGAACGCCAGCAAACCCTGCGCTACGGCGAAAACCCGCACCAGGGCGCGGCTTTCTATCACGACAAATCCGTGGGCCAAGGCCTGCTGGCCGGCTACCGCCAGGTCCAGGGCAAGGAACTGTCCTACAACAACATCGCCGATGCCGATGCCGCCTGGGAATGCGTGCGCAGCTTCGCCACCGGCGCCTGCGTCATCGTCAAGCATGCCAACCCCTGCGGCGTAGCCCTGGGCGCGGATGCGCTGGCAGCCTACCAGCAGGCCTTCAAGACCGACCCGACCTCGGCCTTCGGCGGCATCATCGCCTTCAATACGCCGGTGAACGAAGCCGCCGCCCAGGCCGTCAGCGCCCAGTTCCTGGAAGTCCTGATCGCTCCGTCCTATACCGAAGGCGCGCTGGCCGTGCTGGCCGCCAAAAAGAACGTGCGCGTGCTGACCGTGCCGATGGGCTCTGCGCGCAACGCCTTTGACGTCAAGCGCGTCGGCGGCGGCTGGTTGGCACAGGATCCCGACGGCCATCCCGCCAGCGAATCCGACGTCAAGGTCGTGACCCGCCTGGCGCCCACCGCCGCCCAGATGCAGGATCTGCTGTTTGCCTGGAATGTCGCCCAGTATGTGAAATCCAATGCCATCGTCTTCTGCGGTCAGAGCATGACCCTGGGCGTGGGCGCCGGCCAGATGAGCCGCATCGACTCGGCCCGCATCGCCTCGATCAAAGCAGAAAAGGCCGGTTTGTCGCTGCAGGGTTCGGCGGTGGCATCAGACGCCTTCTTCCCGTTCCGCGATGGCCTGGATGTGGTGGCCGATGCGGGCGCGACCTGCGTGATCCAACCCGGCGGCAGCATCCGCGACGATGAAGTCATCGCCGCCGCTGACGAGCGCGGCATCGCCATGGTCTTCACCGGCACCCGGCATTTCCGCCACTGATGCGCATTCTGGGGGTCGATCCGGGCTTGCGCCGCACAGGCTTCGGCGTCATCGACGTCCAGGGCGCAACGCTGCGCTATGTGGCCAGCGGCACCATCGTCGTGCCGTCGACCCTGCCGCTGTCCGAACGGCTGAAAGTCATTCTGGACAATCTGCGCGAAGTCGCCCGCGACGCCCGCGCTGATCAGGCGGCCCTGGAAAAGGTATTCCTGAACGCCAACCCGGCATCCACCCTGCTGCTGGGCCAGGCGCGCGGGGCCGCCCTGTGCGCCTTGGCCGACAGTGGCCTGGCGGTGCAGGAATACACGGCCCTGCAGATCAAAAAAGCCGTGGTCGGCACGGGCCGCGCCAGCAAGGAGCAGATCCAGATCATGGTGCGCCACTTGCTGACGCTGGACGGCGAACCCGCGCCTGACGCCGCCGACGCACTGGCCTGCGCGATCTGCCATGCGCATTGCGCGCCGCTGGCGGGCCGGCTGCAGGCCTTGGCTCCTGACGCCTTATCGTCCCGCGGGCGGCGCCTGCGCACGGGTCGTCTGGTATCCTGAAGACCACCCTTACGCCTGTTTCCGCATCACCCGCATTTCAGGAATCCATCACCATGATTGGCCGCATCACCGGCACCCTGATCGAACTCAGCCCCCCGACCGTCTGCATCCAGACCGGCGGACTGGGCTATGAAATCGACGTGCCCATGAGCACCCTCTACAACCTGCCCCCGGTGGGCCAGACCGTCAGCCTGCACACGCACCTGGCGATCCGCGAAGACGCGCACGTCCTGTACGGCTTTGCGAGCGCCGCTGAGCGCAGCGCCTTTCGGGCCCTGATCAAAGTCACAGGCATCGGCGCGCGAACGGCCCTGGCCGTGCTGTCCGGCCTCAGTGTCGAGGACCTGGCCGACGCCGTAGACCGCCAGGAATCCGGGCGTCTGATCAAAGTCCCCGGCATCGGCAAAAAGACAGCCGAACGCCTGCTGCTGGAACTGCGCGACAAGCTCGCCCCGCTGGCAGGCGCGCCGCGCGCCGATGGCGCTTGCGCCGGCTCGAACGGCAATGACGTCCTGAATGCGCTGCAGGCGCTGGGCTATTCCAGCACCGAGGCGCGGCGCACCATCGACGCCCTGCCCGAAGGCCTGACGGTATCCGACAGCATCCGCCAAGCCCTGAAGTCGCTTTCCCGCGCCTGACGACAGCATGCACGACGACGACTTCCCGCTGTGGAACATGGACGGCGAACCGGTGCACACCGCGCATCAGGTCGCCGAACCGCCCCCGGCCCGCTACGACTCGGCCCTGGAAGCCCTGGGCGAAGTCTTTGGCTACGAGACCTTCCGGGGCGAACAACAGGCCATCATCGAGCACATCATTGCCGGTGGCGACGCGCTGGTGCTGATGCCGACCGGCGGCGGCAAGTCCTTGTGCTACCAGATCCCGTCCCTGGTGCGGCCCGGCACCGGTATCGTGATTTCCCCCCTGATCGCCCTGATGCAGGATCAGGTCGACGCCCTGCAAGAACTGGGCGTGCGGGCCGCCTTCCTGAATTCCACCCAGACGCCGGGCCAGGCCCGCGAGGTGGAGCGCGCCTTTCTCAGCGGCGCGCTGGACCTGCTGTACGTGGCCCCCGAACGGCTGCTCACACCCCGTTGCCTGGATTTTCTGGATCAAGGCCGCATCGCCCTGTTCGCCATCGACGAGGCGCATTGCGTCTCGCAATGGGGGCATGATTTTCGCCCCGAATACCAGGGCCTGACCCTGCTGGCGGAACGCTGGCCCGACATTCCCAGAGTCGCGCTGACGGCCACCGCCACCGCCGCCACCCGCAACGACATCGTCGCCTGTCTGGCCCTGCAGGACGCCCCGCAGTTCGTCGCCAGCTTCGACCGCCCCAACCTGTGTTATCGCATCGTCGAAAAACAGGAAGTCCGCCGCCAGCTGCTGGATTTCATCCGCGCGGAACACACCGGGGAATGCGGCATCGTCTATGCTTTGTCACGCAACCGCGTGGAACAGACAGCGGAATTCCTGACGCGCAACGGCATCCCGGCCCTGCCCTATCACGCCGGACTGGACGCGCGTACCCGCGCCGCTCACCAAGCCCGTTTTTTACGGGAAGACGGGATCGTCATGGTGGCCACCATTGCCTTCGGCATGGGGGTGAACAAGCCCGATGTGCGCTTCGTAGCCCATATCGATCTGCCCAAGTCCATCGAAGGCTATTACCAGGAAACCGGTCGCGCCGGTCGCGATGGCCTGCCGGCGGACGCTTGGCTGGCGTACGGACTGCAGGATGTGGTGCAGCAGCGGCGCATGATCGACGACTCGGACGGCGATTCCCTGCATCAGCGCCGCCAGATGCGCCAACTGGACGCCATGCTGGCCCTGTGCGAAACCGTCACCTGCCGGCGCCAGGACCTGCTGGCCTATTTCGGCCAGACCCTCGCCCCCTGCGGCAACTGCGATACCTGCCTGGAACCGCCCGCTGCCTGGGACGGCACCGTCGCCGTGCAGAAACTGCTGTCCGCCATCTACCGCCTGTGGCGCGAGCGCGGCCAACGCTTCGGCGGCGGCCATCTGATCGACATCCTGCGCGGCCAGGTGACGGAACGCGTGACACAGCACGGACACGACACCCTGAGCGTGTTCGGAGTCGGGGAAAATCTGTCGGTGGACGCCTGGCGCAGCATTCTGCGCCAAGCCCTGGCCCTGGGCCTGGTAACCGTGGATCTGGAAGGCTATGGCACACTGGCGCTGACAGAAGCCAGCCGTGCCGTGCTCAAAGGCGAACGCACCCTGATGCTGCGCCCGGTGGCCGTCAAACGCGCCAAGACCAGCCGCCAGCGCACCACCACGGCGGCGCAACTGGATGCTCTACCGCCCGACGCGCTGGCCAGATTTGAACACCTGCGGGCCTGGCGCGCGCGGGTGGCCAAAGAGCACAGCGTGCCCGCTTATGTGATCTTTCACGATGCCACTCTGCGCGAGATCGCCCTGCAATGCCCCGACAGCCTGGACGCTCTGGCCGGCATCAGCGGCGTGGGCGCCCGCAAACTTGAAACCTACGGCGCCGACGTGGTGGCCTGCGTGCAGGAAATTCGCGCCTAACGTGCCGGCGTCGGCGTACGTAGGGGGCCTAGAACAATGCCCCCCCGCTGGCGGCGGGGGCCTTCAGGCCCAGATGTTCCCAGCAACGGCGCGTGGCCATGCGCCCCCGGGGGGTGCGCTGCAGATAGCCGTGCTGAATCAGATAGGGTTCGATGACGTCTTCGATGGTGTCGCGCTCTTCGCCGATGGCGGCGGCCAGGCTGTCCACCCCCACGGGGCCGCCATCGAATTTATGCACGATGGCTTCCAGCAGTTTGCGATCCATCAGGTCCAGGCCCTGGGGATCGACTTCCAGCATGGCCAGCGCGGCCTGCGCAGTCGTCTGGTCGATGCGCCCGCTGGCGCGGACCTCGGCATAGTCGCGCACACGGCGCAACAGACGATTGGCGATGCGCGGCGTGCCCCGTGAACGGCAGGCGATTTCCGCAGCGCCGTCGGGCGTGGTGTCGGCCCCCAGCAATCCGGCGCTGCGCCGCACGATATGGGCCAGATCATCGGCGGAATAGAATTCCAGCCGCGACACGATGCCGAAACGGTCACGCAGCGGATTGGTCAACATGCCGGCGCGAGTGGTCGCCCCCACCAGGGTGAAGGGCTGCAGATCGATTTTGACGCTGCGGGCGGCAGGGCCTTCGCCGATCATGATGTCGATCTGGAAGTCTTCCAGCGCCGGGTAAAGGATTTCCTCGACCACAGGCGACAGGCGATGGATTTCGTCGATGAACAGGACGTCGTTGCGTTCCAGATTGGTGAGCATGGCGGCCAGATCGCCTGGGCGTTCCAGTACCGGACCGGAAGTCTGGCGCAGCTGCACCCCCATTTCATGGGCCACGATGTGCGCCAGGGTGGTCTTGCCCAGACCGGGCGGGCCGAAAAGCAGCACGTGATCCAGGGATTCGCCGCGCTGGCGGGCGGCGGCAATGAAAATATCCAGCTGTTCGCGCACCCGCTGCTGGCCGACGTAGTCCCCCAGCGATTTGGGCCGCAGGGCGCGTTCGATGGAGTCTTCGGCGTGCGACACGATGTCGGGGGCCACCAGCCGGGGTTCGAGGGTCCCGGAAGACAGAGAATCGGGTTGTATCGCCATAAAGTGCCGTGCTACCAAAAACTGCGTTGAACAGAATATACGCTGTGCAAAATCACAGTATATCGTAATGACCACCGCGTTCCGTCACCAGGGCATGAGGCCTCAGCGCCGTCGGGGCGACAAAACAAAGGCGTCTTCGCTATCGACGGCCCGCTTCAGCTGGGAATAGCGTTCCAGCAGATCCGACTTGTAGACCACCCCCAGCAGCTGCGCAGGCCGGTCGCGGCTGACCACGGGCAGGCGTTCGCCCTGGAAAGCGCTGAAATGGGTTTGGGCTTCGTCCAGGCTCATGTCCAGGTAGAGCGGCGTGACGAAATCCAGGCGCAGCACATCGCCGCAGGTCTTGGCCGCCACGTCGATCTCTCCCAGCATCATGCGCGTCAGGTCCTGCTGGGCGATCACGCCCTGCCAGCCGTTTTCCTCGTCCACCACGTACAGGTATTTGACCGGGTAGTCCAGGAACATTTCCTGAGCCTGACGCACCGGCATGGACGTGCGCACCACGGTTTCCGCCGGTCGCAACAAGCTGTCCAACCGGGCCTGGCGCAGGCGCTGACGCAAGGCCTGGTTGTCCTCGTGATGCAGGGTGACTTCGTACATGACGGCCTGGGCCAGCCCGCGCGACACGAAATAAGCGATGACGCAGGCCAGCACCAGCGGCAGCACGATCTGGTAGCTGAGCGTCATTTCGAAAATCATCAGGATCGCCATGAAAGGCGCGCTGGTGGCCGCCGCCAGGAACGCCCCCATGCCCACCAGCGCGAACACGGCGCCATGTCCGGCCAGCACCGGCCAGGCGTCGCCCAGCACCTGACCGAACAGCACGCCCAAAGCGCCGCCCACGAACAAGGTGGGGGTGAACACGCCGCCCACGGCGCCCGAGCCTGCCGTCAGCGCGGTGGCCAGGACTTTGCACAACAGCATCAGCAGCACGGTCTGCCACGCCCAATCGTTATGCAGCAAAGACAGCACCACCCGGTTGCCATTGCCGGCCATCTCGGGCAACTGGGTCAGCAAAGCGCCCAGCAGCAGGCCCCCCAGCGCCAAACGCAGCGGCAGGCCCAGGCCGGTGCGGACGAACAGCGTCTTGACCCCATGAATGCAGCGCAAAAATTGGGCCGCCCCCACGCCGGCCAGCACGCCCAAAGCCAAGCAGGGCAACAACAATTCGGGCGGAATCGCCTGCAGCTCCGGCATGGGGTAACGGGGTTCATAGTTGCCGGTCAGGTACATGATCAGGCTGGACACCGCCGCCGCCACCAACAGGGGGCCGAAATTCTGAAACGACATCGACCCCAGGATGATCTCGCCCACAAACACAGCGCCGGCCAGCGGCGCACCGTAAGCAGCCGAGACCCCCGCCGCTGCCCCGCACGCCGCCAACAGGCGCAGATGCGCGCTATCGACCCGCAACAACCGCCCCAGGCCCGATGACCAGAGCGCCGCCAGGTGCACCATCGCGCCTTCGCGCCCGATCGAACCGCCCGACGCCACCGTGCACAGCGACGACAGGGAACGCAACACCCCCTGCCCCAGAGACATGCGGCCATCGCCGATGGCCACGGCTTCCATATAGCTGGAATGCCTGTCGTGCGAGACCCGACGGGCCGCCACCAGCAGGAACCCAGCGCACAGCCCGCCCACGGCAGGCACCAGCAGGCGCAAGGGCCAGGACAGGCTGCCCATGACCTGCGTGATCAAGCCGGGTTGTTCCGCAAACAAACGCTGGATGGCGTGAATGCCGGCATGAAAAGCGATGGTGACCAGCGCCCCGCCCACCCCGGCCAAGGCCGCCCAGCACAACATGGCCACTACGCCGTTCGCTTGCGCGCGCAGATCGGGTCTTTGCATGGATCAGCCGCGAAAGTCCGGGGGACTGGGGGGACGCGAACGCCCCAGCATGCGCCAGTACACCCAGAGGTTGAAGATCAGCGCGACGGGGAACGCAATCACCGTCGCCGACAGGGCCAGACTCAAGGTCGCCACCGGCGCAGCGGCATCCCACAAAGTGACTTCGTCCAGCACGATATACGGGAAGAAGCTGTAGCCCAGGCCGCCCAGCAACAGCAACAGAATCACCAGCACCAGGGCGTAGGGCAGCGCCGAGGCCCGGTAGCTGTGCGCGATCATGCGCTGCAAGGTCATCTCCGTCAGCACGAAGCACAGCAGCAGCCCGCCCCAGACCAGCGCCACCGCATACCAGTGATCGCCATCTCCCCATTTCAGGAAAACGCCGGCGTTGGAAAAATCCAGCACCACCGACACGCCGATCGCCCCGACGGCGCTCCAGCGCAGGGTGCGCCGCGCCCAGCCGACCGCCCGGACCCGAAGCTCGCCCGCTTCGCGCATCATCAGCCAGGCGGCGCCCAGCAGGCTGTACACCGCCACGGAACACACCCCCATCAGCACGGCAAACCCGGTATACCCCGCACCGGTCTCGTAGGCGACGGCCACCCGGGCCAACAGATAGCCGTGGGAAAATGCCACCAGCACCGCCCCGACGCCAAAGCCAAACCGCCAGGGTCCCTGCCGTTCTACCGGCACCCGCAAACGCCATTCGAAACAGACCGAACGCAGCAAAGTGCCCAGGCCCAGCAAGGACAGCGGCAAATACAAGCGCCCCAGCGTCTGCGACCAGGCATAGGGGAACGCTGCCGCCAGTAGCCCAATGCCCAGGAACAACCAGAATTCGTTGGCATCGCGCCACGGTCCCAGCAGGGACAGCATGCGCGGTCGCAAGGCCGCCGGCGCCACCAGCGACACGCAGCCCACGCCAATATCGAAACCGTCCAGCAACACGCCGGCCACCAGCGTGGCGAAAAACACGCCCATCAAGGCCAGGGGCATCCAGAATGCAGGATCTTGGGCCCCCAAACCCACCAGAGCGGCGAGAGAATCAATCATGCACGCCCCCGATGACGAGCCACCGGCACCACGCCGTAGCGCAACGTATGGCCCAGCAGCTGGCGGAACCCCAGCGCCAGGGCGCCATAGACCAGTACCTGCACCCCCAGGATCAGCCACAAACTGTCGGGCGACTGGACCGTGCCGATCTCGCGCAATGTCACGGTGCCGTAAATGGCATAGGGCAGGCTGCCCACCATCAAATGGCCCCACCCGACCGCTTGCACCCCCAAGGCCAGCCACGCCATGACCTGCAAACCGATCCGGTTCGCGGGCGTCAGGCTGTCCGGTTCGAACCCCAGGCGGCGACCACGCCACCAGGCCGCCAGCGCCATCACGGCCAGCACCCCCGTCAGCAACACGACCAGGCGCGAACTGGCGTAGGTCAGCCAGACGGGGGGACGCATGCCTCTGAGATCGTCCAAGCCATGCAGGGTGACGGCAGCGACGTCGCCTGCCGCGCCGGTCGGCAGCCAGCCGGATGGCAGGGCCGGACCAGTCAGCACCCAGGCATTGCGGCTGGCCTGCACGTCCAGCCAGGCCAGCAAGGATAGCGGTTCGGGCGGCCCGCTATGCCACTGAGGCACGACGGCTGCGACCCGCGCCGGTTGGACGGGCAACAACTGGCTGCCCAGCCACGCCGCCAAACCGACCTGCAATACCAGCGCCGCCAGCACCAGCCAGGCGCCCCCCGCGAACACAGCCCGATCGCCCTCGTCACTGGGCCGCGAGCGTGTGCGCTGCGCCGTGATCGACAGCATCAAGGTCGCCGCCAGCATCAAGCCGCCCGACACCAGCACCCCGAATAAAGCCGGGGCCGCGCCACCCAACAACGCCGTCCAACTGACGATCTGATAATGGTCTTCCGTCAGGCTGGCGCCCACCGGCCATTGCAGCCAAGCCAGCAGCACGACGATCCACCAGGCAGTCAGCGAGGTGCCCAGCGCCACCATGCCCACCACCGTCGTATGTGCCCGGTCGGACAGCGTGCGCTGGCCATACAGCATGGCCCCCAGGAAACAGGATTTGAAAACGAAGGCGGTCAGGACGGCCATACCGAGCAGCGGCCCGACGACTTCCCCCGCCCTGTCCATGAATTCCGGCCAGAGCGTACCCATCTGCAACAACAGCGGCAGACTGGCCGCAAAACCGATGATCAAGGCCAAGGCGTAGATGCGCACCCAGAAGCGATACGCCAGCAAAGCAGCCGCCCCCCGGCTCGCCCGCAAGCGCAGGACGAACAGCACCCACGCCAGGCCAAGTTCCAGCGCCAGGAAGAACAACAGGAAGCCCAGGCCCAGGTAGAACTGGGTCAGCGACAGAACCCATGCGGTTTGAGTCATAATGTGCGCTAGTTTATTATGCACCGGACAGTATGACCACCGACGCCGCGCCTGTTTCCAATTTTCTGCGCACCATCATCGATAACGACCTGAAAGCAGGCCGCTACCAGGACCGGCTATGGGCGCCTCCGCCCAGCCACGCCGCCGCCCGTCTGGCCGGGGCAGTCGACCCCGCCCGCATCCGCACCCGCTTTCCGCCTGAACCCAACGGCTACCTGCACCTCGGCCACGCCAAGAGCATCTGCCTGAATTTCGGACTGGCGCGCGACTACCAGGGCATCTGCCACCTGCGTTTCGACGACACCAATCCTGAAAAAGAGGAAGACGAATACGTCCACGCCATCATCGACATGGTGCGCTGGCTGGGCTTCGAATGGACGGTCGACGGCACGGAACACCAGTATTTCGCCAGCGACTATTTCGAAACGTTCTACCAATTCGCCGAAGCGCTGGTCCAGGCCGGATACGCCTACGTCGACGAGCAATCCGCCGACCAGATGCGGGCCACCCGGGGAACCCTGACCGAACCGGGCACGGATTCCCCCTGGCGCGCACGCCCGGCGGCAGAATCCCTGAACCTGCTGCGCGAGATGCGAGCCGGCAAATACCCGGATGGCGCCATGGCGCTGAGGGCGCGCATCGATATGGCCTCGCCCAACATCAATCTGCGCGACCCGGTGCTCTATCGCATCCGCCACGCCAGCCACCACCGCACGGGCGATGCCTGGTGCATCTACCCCATGTATTCCTGGGCGCATCCGGTGGAAGACGCCCTGGAAGGCATCACACACAGCATCTGTACCCTGGAATTCGAAGACCAGCGCCCGTTCTACGACTGGATCCTGGAACGCCTGACCGAACTGGGCCAGCTGGCCGCGCCGCTGCCGCACCAGTACGAATTCGCTCGTCTGAATCTCAGCTATGTCGTGACCAGCAAGCGCAAGCTGCGCCAGTTGGTGGTCGACGGCCACGTGCACGGCTGGGACGATCCGCGTCTGCCCACTTTGGCAGGCCTGCGCCGCCGCGGCTATACACCCAGCGCCATCCGCCTGTTCTGCGACCGGATCGGCGTCTCCAAGGCCGATTCCCGCATCGATTACAGTGTGCTGGAACAAGCCCTGCGCGACGATCTGGACCCGACAGCCGCCCGCGCCGTCGCCGTGCTCGATCCGATCAAGCTCGTCATCACGAACTTCCCCGCCGACCACACGGAACCCTGCTCCGCCCCCGTCAATCCCCACGATCCCGACGGCGCGCGGCGCGAATTCCCGCTGACCCGCGAGCTCTGGATCGAACGCGACGACTTCCGCGAAGACCCTCCCAAAAAGTACTTCCGCCTGTTCCCCGGCAACCTGGTGCGCCTGAAATACGGCTACGTGGTGCGCTGCACCGGTTGCGTGAAAAACGAACAGGGCGACGTCGTCGAAGTCCATTGCGAATACCTGCCCGACACGCGCAGCGGCACCCCCGGCGCGGATGCCGTCAAGGTCAAGGGCGCCATCACCTGGGTCAGCGCCGCGCATGCCGTCGCCGCCGAAATCCGCCTGTACGATCGGCTGTTTCGCGAGGCTCATCCGGACCGGGGCGACCAGGATTTCCTGCAGGCCATCAACCCGGATTCCTGCCGCGTCGTACAGGCCTGGCTGGAACCCGGTACCGTGGCGGAACCCGGCGCCTGCTGGCAGTTCGAACGGCTGGGCTATTTCGTCGCCGACCGCCACGACTCCCAGCCCGACCGTCCGGTGCTCAATCGCACCGTGACCCTGCGCGATACCTGGGCCTGATACACGATGGGCACCCGATCCGATATCCTGGAATTCAAAAGCGCCACGCTCTATGCGCTGCGCATCGTGCTGTATACGTCCGACACGCCTGCCCTGCTGCAGACGCTGGATGATCGCATCCGCGAAGCGGGCGCCTTCTACGAAAACGAACCTGTCATCCTGGATGCCCAGGGGCTGGACCAGGCTCCCGACTGGAAGGCTCTGGTCGCCGCGATGCGCAAACATCACCTGCACCCCATCGGCGTGCAGACCGACCCGGCCCTGCAGACGTCCGCCCTGAAAGCCGGTCTGCCGCCGTTGGACGCATCCGCCAGCCGCAGCGCCGGCCCGGCGGGCGCACCGCGCGATCTGCCGGCTCCGCCGCCGGCTGCCGACGATCCCGCGCCAGCGTCCCAGGAATCGCCGCTTGCGCTCTCCGCCAGCCAGACCCTGGTCATCCGCCACCCCTTGCGATCCGGCCAACGGATCTACGCCAAGGGCGGCGACCTGATCGTCATGGCCCAGGTCAGCCAGGGGGCCGAAGTCATCGCCGACGGCCACATCCACGTCTACGGCCCCTTGCGCGGCAAGGCCATGGCCGGCGCCCAAGGGCGCACCGACGCGATGATCCTGACCACCCAGCTGGATCCGGAACTGCTCGCCATCGCCGGGGTTTACCGCGTTGTCGAAACGCAGTTGCCCAAAACCCTGCATAATCAGGCGGCCCGGATCACGCTGGACGGCGACACGCTGCGCATCCAGGCGCTATAAAAATCGTCAAACGCGGATACGTTCAGCGACGACCATTCCAATATATGACCGCGTTTTGCTTTACGATGTCATGAATTTTGAAAACAGGGGAATACCGATACCATGGCGCGCATCGTTGTAGTCACTTCCGGCAAGGGTGGCGTGGGCAAGACCACCACCAGTGCCAGCTTTTCCGCCGGCCTGGCCATGCGCGGCCACAAGACCGTGGTCATCGACTTCGACGTCGGCCTGCGCAATCTGGATCTGATCATGGGCTGCGAACGCCGGGTCGTGTACGACTTCGTCAATGTCATCCAGGGTGAAGCCTCTCTGAACCAGGCGCTGATCCGCGATAAACAACTGGATAATCTGTATATCCTGCCGGCCTCCCAGACGCGAGACAAAGACGCCCTGACCCGCGAAGGCGTGGAAAAGGTCCTGGACGGCCTGCACGCGATGGATTTCGACTACATCGTCTGCGACTCGCCCGCCGGTATCGAAACCGGCGCCATCATGGCCTCGTATTTCGCCGACGACGCGCTGGTCGTCACCAACCCCGAGGTCTCCTCGGTCCGCGACTCGGACCGCATCCTGGGGATCCTGTCAGCCAAATCGCGCCGCGCCGAAAAGGGCGAAGAACCCGTCAAGGAACACCTGCTGCTGACCCGCTACAACGCAAAACGGGTCGCCGACGGCGAGATGCTGTCGCTGGGCGACATCGAAGACATTCTGCGCATCCGCCTGATCGGCGTGATTCCCGAATCGGAAATCGTCCTGCAGGCCTCCAACGAGGGCGTCCCTGCCATCCACAAAGGCGAATCCGATGTGGCCCTGGCCTACCAAGACGTGGTCGCCCGCTACCTGGGCGAAGAAAAGCCGCTGCGTTTTGTCGACTACGAAAAACCGGGCCTGCTCAAGCGGCTTTTCGGGGGTAAATAAGCATGGCGTTCATGGATTTTTTCCGCGGACAAAAGAAGAATTCCGCCAATATTGCCAAAGACCGCCTGCAGCTCATTCTGATCAATGAACGCAGCAGCGGTCGCAGCCCGGATTTCCTGCAGCAGATGCAGCAGGAACTGATTGCCGTCATCTCGAAATACGTCAAAATCAATCCGGACGACATCAAGGTCAATCTGGACCGCCAGGATTCCCTGGAAGTCCTGGAAGTCAAAATCGAGATGCCGCAGGCGGACGAGGCCTGACGCAAGCCCGCCCCTGCGGGTTGCTCCCCAGGAAGCGATCATGGCTTCGATAGGGACCGGTTCCGGGCTGGGCAGCGAGGCAGCTGAGCCGTTCACCTCGCCCGGTCCCGGCACAGCCGGGACTGCCCAAGAAAACCGGTCTCATCGGGGCGCTCGCCAAACGCGCGGGGTGCTCAGTCCCCCGGACTGAGCACAAGCGTCCCGATTGAACGGTGGCTCGCTTGCCTCCCCGCTGAGACCGGTTCTCTTGGCGGGCTCGAAGTTCACTCTCAGCTGCCTCGCTGCCCAGCCCGGAACCGGCGCCGCTGCGTCAAATCGGAACCAACGCCACTTCAAATCCAAGTCAGCGTCGCCCAGACCACCAGCGGAATAATCCCCACCGACAGCACATTGCCCAGCAACACCACGCTGGCGACCGTCCGCGGTTCGACCCGGTATTGTTCACACAACAGATAATTCAGGACCGCGGGGGGCAGCATCACCGACAGCGCCACCAGCCGCGACCATTCCGGCGTCAGGGGCAACGCCCACAAGACGATGGGCAAGGTCAGCAGACCGGCCAGCAGATACAGGATATTGATGCGCAGGGCCAGGCCCATCTGTTCAATCCGGTCCTGTGACAGACGCACCCCCAGCCCGAACAGCATCAGGGGAATGGCGATCTGGCCGGTCAAGTCGATCGACGTCGTGACGAACCCGGGGATCCAGTCCCGGTGCGGAGCCAGCCACACCCCCAGAAACGCCGCCCAGACATTCGGATTGCGCAGCCACATCCAGCGATCGCCGCCGCGCGTCAGCAGGAACAGACCCAGGGAAAAATGCAGCAGATTCGACAGCACGAACAGCACGACGATATCGCCCAGCAGATCCTTGCCATAGGCCAGCATCATCAGGGGAATGCCGATATTGCCGGTGTTGCGGAACATGCCCGGCACCAGAAAGGCCGGGCGCGATACGCCAGGACAGCGCACACAGGCCAGCAACAGCCCCGGCACGATGATGATCAGCACCCCCGCCGCCATCAAAGGCCAGCCCCGCATCAGATCGACCGGGTTGTCCAACAAAGCTGAAAACACCAGGGCCGGGCAGAACACCATGACGTTGGCATGGTTGATGAAGCTCATGTCCGGCGTCCGCCCCTGACGCCGCCCAAAGACGTAGCCCAGGGCGGCCACGGCAAACACGGGCAGGACGATGTTCAGCAGGGTCAACAGCATGTCGGAATCGCGGATGGAGCAAAGCGCCCAGTGTACAGCGGGCGCAGGACAAGGCTGCCAAAGTCCCCGCGATGGAGCGACATCTGGCGCACAGCAAAAAGGGGCTGCAGCCTGCAACCCCTTTTTGCGTGGTCGGCGGCGTCAGCCGCCGATACCCGGCAAATCAATATCCCAGTGCGAAGTCCTCGGCCGGCATATCCAGCAGCACGGCAGGCCCTGCCTTCATGGCTTCCGCATGCGCCAGGGTGCGCGGCAGGATACGTGTGAAGTAGAAACGCGCCGTATGCAGCTTGGCCTGATAGAAAGCCTTGTCGCCTTCGCCGGATTTCAGCTTTTCAGCGGCAACCCGCGCCATGTCGGCCCAGAAATACGCCAGGGTCACATAGCCGGAATACATCAGGTAATCGACGGAGGCCGCGCCCACCGCTTCGCGGTTGGTCATGGCCGACATGCCGATTTTCATGGTCAGGCTGCCCCATTCCTTGTTCAGCTCGGCCAGCGGCTTCACGAATTCGGAAATCGCCCGGTTGCCGCTTTGCGCCTTGCAGAACTTGTGCACGACCTTGGTGAAGGCCCGCAGGGTCTCGCCCTGGGTCATCAGCACCTTGCGGCCCAGCAGATCCAGGGCCTGAACGCCGGTGGTGCCCTCGTACAGCATGGAAATGCGGCTGTCGCGCACGTTCTGTTCCATGCCGTGTTCGGCAATATAACCGTGACCGCCGAACACCTGAACACCCAGGTTGGCCGCTTCAAAGCCGGTTTCGGTCATGAAGGCCTTGGCGATCGGCGTCAGGAAGCTGAGCAGCTTGTCCGCCAGTTCGCGCTGTTCCGCATCCTGGCTGTAGTGGGCGATGTCCACCTGCTGCGCGGCATAGTACAGCAGCGCCCGGTTGCCTTCGGCGAAGGCCTTGATGGTCAGCAGCATGCGGCGCACGTCGGGGTGCACGATGATGGGATCCGCCGGCTGATCGGGGAACTTCGGGCCGCTGAGCGCGCGCATCTGCAGGCGGTCATGCGCATACTGGTTCGCCCCCTGGAAGGCGACCTCGGCATGCGCCAGGCCCTGAATGGCCGTGCCCAGCCGCGCCGTGTTCATGAAGGTGAACATGCAGTTCAGGCCTTTGTTGGCCGCACCGATCAGAAAGCCGGTGGCTTCATCGAAGTTCATGACGCAGGTAGCATTGCCGTGGATGCCCATCTTGTGCTCGATCGACCCGCAATTGACGGCATTGCGCGCGCCCAGGCCGCCCTGCCCGTCCGGCAGGAATTTCGGCACGATGAACAGGGAAATCCCTTTCGTGCCCGCCGGCGCATCCGGCAGGCGGGCCAGCACGATGTGCACGATGTTTTCCGCCATATCGTGTTCGCCGGCGGAAATGAAGATCTTGGTGCCGCTGATGCGGTAGCTGCCATCGGCCTGGGGTTCGGCCTTGGTACGCAGCATGCCCAGGTCGGTCCCGCAATGGGCCTCGGTCAGGCACATGGTGCCGGTCCATTTCCCGGACACCAGCGGTTCCAGATAGGTTTTCTGCTGTTCCTGCGTGCCATGCGCCTGCAAGGTGTTCATGGCGCCATGCGACAAGCCGGGGTACATGCCCCAGGCCCAATTGGCCTCGCCCATCAGTTCGCTGATGGCCATGCCCAGAGATTCGGGCAGACCTTGGCCGCCATGCGCCGGGTCGTGCGACAGCGCCGGCCAACCGCCTTCCACATACTGCGCATAGGCTTCCTTGAAGCCTTTGGGAGTAGTGACGCCGTCAGGCGACCAGGTACAGCCCTCGCGGTCACCGACCTGATTCAGCGGCGCCAGGATTTCCTGGCAGAATTTCGCGCCTTCCTCCAGAATGGCGTCCACCATGTCCGGCGTGGCGTCCTGACAGCCCGGCAGGGACTGGTAATGGTCGGGATAATTCAGAACCTCGTCGCGCACGAAACGGATTTCGCGCAGGGGGGCTTTATAGTCGGGCATCTCCAGGTCTCCGGGTGGATGACTGTCCAGCCGGCGCAGTGCCAGAGCCAAACAGCCAAGTCTCATATAATTCAAACGATCGTTTGAATTTAAGCCGGGATTGAGTGGAAAGTCAAGATCCATCCTACGCCGGAAAAACGTAAAAGGCTCCCGAAGGAGCCTTTTACGCACGAGGAGGAAGCAGACCTCCACGAGGGGATCAGACGTCCGGCAGATCAGCGGTTCTTGCCGACCTGATCACCGATCACACCGCCGATGGCTGCGCCGCCAACCGTTCCCAGGATGCCGCCACCCGAGATCACAGCCCCCGCCACGCCGCCGAGACCGGCGCCGGTCACGGCAGATTTTTGACGATGGCTCATGTTGTCCCAGGATGAGCAGCCTGCCATGGCAGTCGCCAGCACCAGCACTGCACTGAATTTCCCAAGGGCGCGAATAGACATAGGAGGTTCTCCTTCTTTGAATACCTTGGTTTCTTTATAACCTACTGCCCAACCGAAAACTGTGAGCCGAGGCTACAGTTGTTTCGATCAGCGCATCCGGAAAGACCCGAAACAGCCTATTTGACCAAGGCCAACACGTTGCGGAAAGCGTGATGTTCGGGCGTTTCCAACCATTCATAAATGGCCATTTCGGCGGTGACGGTTTCCAGGCCATAGCGACGCCAGCGCTCGCAGGCCGCCACCCGATCGGACGCACGGCGGGATCCGATACCATCCGCCACCAACACCGGCTCATAGCCGGCCTGCGCCAGACCCAGGCCAGTTTGTAACACGCAGATGTGGGCTTCTGTGCCTGTCAACAACACTCGGGGACGACCCGCGGGCCAATTTCGCAGAAATGCAGGTTCGCGGCAGGCGTTGAAATGCGTTTTGGCGACCGTGTGATCGAGGTGGGGAAGCAGATCGGCATGGGTGGGGCCGATCTTCTGCGGCCAGTGTTCCGTGGCCCATACCGGCACCGCCAGCAAACAGGCCGCCTGGGCCAAACGGGCCACCCGGCTGCGCAGCGCATCGGCCTCCTGGATGGCGGGCAACAACTTCTCCTGCATATCCACGATCAATAGCAGGCTGGCGCCGGCTGTCATCAGTGCCTGACTGGGATCTGCGGTTCTCATGATGCGCTCCTGTGATCGAAGCCGCCCGACCGAGGGCAAGCGGCCCCTGTCCTTATTTCAAGGCCTTGTAGCGAATCCGGCGCGGGCGGGCGGCCTCTTCGCCCAGGCGCTGGCGCTTGTCAGCCTCGTATTCCTGATAGTTGCCGTCGAAGAACACCACCTGGGAATCGCCTTCGAAGGCCAGAATATGCGTCGCAATCCGGTCCAGAAACCAGCGGTCATGGCTGATGACGAGCACGCTGCCGGCGAATTCCAGCAAGGCGTCTTCCAGGGCGCGCAAGGTTTCCACGTCCAGGTCGTTGGACGGCTCGTCCAGCAGCAGCACGTTGCCGCCCGCGATCAGGGTCTTGGCCAGATGCAGACGACCGCGTTCGCCGCCCGACAGCTTGCCGACCTGCTTGCCCTGATCCGCGCCCTTGAAGTTGAAGCGGCCCAGATACGCACGGGCAGGCATTTCGAAGCGCCCGACAGTCAGCAGGTCGGCGCCGTCGGAAATGGCGTCGAACACCGTCTTGTCGTCGGGCAGGGATTCACGCGACTGGTCCACGTAGGCCAGCTTGACGGTCTGGCCCAGCACGACTTCGCCGGCATCCGGGGCTTCCTGCCCGGCGATCATGCGAAACAGCGTGGATTTCCCGGCGCCGTTGGGACCGATGATGCCGACGATGGCCCCGGCGGGAATCTTGAAGCTGAGGTCGTCGATCAGCAGACGGTCGCCGAACGATTTCGAGACATTGCGGAATTCGATGACCTCGTTGCCCAGGCGCTCGGCCACGGGAATGAAGATTTCCTGGGTCTCGTTGCGTTTCTGATATTCGTGCGAGGACAGTTCCTCGAAACGCGCCAGACGGGCCTTGGCCTTGGCCTGGCGGCCCTTGGGATTCTGCCGCACCCATTCCAGCTCTTTCTTGATGGTGCGCTGGCGGGCGGATTCGGCGGATTCCTCGTGCTTCAGACGGTCTTCTTTTTGTTCCAGCCAGGAACTGTAATTGCCCTTCCAGGGAATGCCGTGCCCGCGGTCCAGTTCCAGGATCCATTCCGCGGCGTTGTCCAGGAAGTAGCGGTCGTGGGTCACGGCCACGACCGTGCCCGGAAACTGGCGCAAAAAGACTTCCAGCCATTCGACCGATTCGGCGTCCAGGTGGTTGGTGGGTTCGTCCAGCAGCAGCATGTCGGGTTTGGACAGCAGCAGACGGCACAGCGCCACCCGGCGTTTTTCACCGCCGGACAGCTTGCCGACCGCCGCGTCCCAAGGCGGCAGGCGCAGCGCATCCGCGGCAATTTCCATCTGCGTTTCGATGTCGTCGCTACCGCTGGTGGCGGCAGCCGCGATGACCGCTTCCAGTTCGGCCTGCTCGGCGGCCAGAGCATCGAAATCGGCATCCGGTTCGGCATAGGCGGCATAGACCTCATCCAGTCGCTTGCGAGCCTCGAACACCTCGCCCAGGCCGGCTTCGACGGACTGGCGCACCGTATGTTCAGGATCCAGCTGCGGTTCCTGGGGCAGATAGCCGATGCGCAAGCCCGCCATCGGGATGGCTTCGCCCTCGATGTCCTTGTCCACCCCGGCCATGATCTTCAGCAGGGTGGATTTGCCGGACCCGTTCAGGCCCAGCACGCCGATCTTGGCGCCCGGGAAGAAGGACAAGGAAATATCGCGCAGGATCTGGCGTTTGGGGGGCACGATTTTGCCCACCCGGTTCATGGAATACACGTACTGTGCCATGGCGTCACCGTCAAAGCTCGGGCCGAGGAATTCGGCCTCATAAAGGGTCGATTGTAGGCCGGACGCCGGGTGATGCGGCAAGAGGTACTCGCCTGCTGGCTGCTCCAGCAGGCTCCCTGCAAGCCCCCCACAAAAGTATCACTGCTAAACCGTACAATGCCAAAAGACCGACTTCTCGAATTCCCGGACCACCACCATGCTGACCTTCACCGCCGCCGAGGCCGATCTCCTGGGCCGCACGGCCGACGCCCTGTGCGCCTACATGGGCAAGCCCGTCATCGCGGAAATCATCGCCGAACCCGACGAAGGCTTCGAATGGGCGCTGTTCGCCCTGCCCTTGAGTCCCGACGACGATGCCCAGGACCGGCAGCACGTCCAGGTGGGCGGCCCCGGCGCCCGGTTCCTGGGCAATGGCGGCGGGCTGGACCTTAGCGACGGTCAGCCCGTCGACTGCGAATTCCTGTGGGCCATCCAGCTGTCCGAACTGGAAGGCTGCCGCTACATCAAAGTCGACGCCCAAGGCGAAGAAGCCGGCTGGTCGGACGAACTGTCCGAACTGCTGCCCTTTGAACTGTCGGAAACCGAGCTGCCCGACGACGAGGACGACGCCGCCAACATCGACGAATCCGATGCCGGCGACGATGCAGACGACATGCCCGACGCGGGGCGCACCCTGCACTGACGCGGCACGCTGCAATCGATGTCTTGGCGCCTGACCCGCAGGTCAGGCTGCCACGGAATGCTTGCTGCGAGCGGAGGCTTCGCGCACCCGGTCGCGCGCATACAGCGCCACGCCGACCGGCCACATGGCGATCACCAGCAGCCGCGCCAGCGGGCGCGTCAGGCGCCGCCCTTGCGGGCGCGCCACGCGGCGGGCGCGCAGATGCAGGGCAAACCGCGTATATCGCACCGCCGCCGCCAGAAAGAACGCCGGCTGATAACGCAGCCAGGGCAGACAGCATTCCACCGTATCGTAGGACAACAGCCACAGGCCCAGGGCATGGCGGCTGCTGTCGGCGGCCCGCCGCTGATGTGACAGGCCATCCTCGCTGTCGTGGTACACCCGGAACACCTGATTGACGAAGCGCGTCAGGTAGCCCGCGCGGGCGATGGCCCGCCACACCAGGCTTTCGGGCACGAAACCCGGAATGTCTTCAGGAAAGGGGAACTGACGCAAAACGTCAGTGCGCAAACAGCCGAATTTCTCGCCGCGCACGTGATAGCGGAACGTCATGTCCAGCGAGGTGATGTCCATGACATCCTGGGGATACATATCGCCCACGACCTTGCCATCGGGCCGGGCGCACAGCCCGGTGATCGCCACATACCGACCGCGAAGCGCCGGCGGCACCTGATCCCAGACCTGCGCCATCTGGTACAGCGCGTTGGGGTCGAGTTCGTCGTCGCTGTCGATCGCCACCAGCCATTCGCCCCGCGCCTCGCGCACACCGTGATTGAAAGCTGTTTTTTTATGTTGATTGGGTTGCCAGACGTAACGGATCGGGAAACTGGCTTCCTGTTGCCACCCCTGCACCAAGGTGTGGGTATCGTCGGTAGACCCGTCATCCACCACCACCCATTCAAAATCCTGGAACGACTGTTCCTGCAACGATCGATAGACGCGTTCCAGCGTATGAGCCCGATTGAACGTGGGGGTAATGACGGAAAACAAATGACGCCAGCAAACCATGCCGGTGGACTCCTCTTGTTTTCTCGGCCCCATGATAGCGGCAAAAAAAAACCACGGACGATGGTGTCCGTGGTTTCCCCGATACCGAATTGTATGCAAACAATACGGCGGGCTTGGCGCGAATTAGACGCGCTTGACCTTTTCCAGCATCTTGAAGACGCCCTTGGGGGCGCGCACGAAAAGACGCTTGAACGCTTTGCCAAGGCAACGACGTTCGAGCGTGTTGCGGCGCGTGCGTTTGATTTCTGCCATGAGAATCTCCTGGGTGTAAGGCGGGCTTGGTATGCAAAACACGCCATTTTAGCAAATATCCCCATCTACCATCCCGACACGCAGCCCGGTCTGGTAACACATGCATCCGCCTTGTTGCCAAAGCAGGCAAAAAAGAACCCGCCGCTGCAGGGCCGCCGATCGCCTGAGCGCTCGCCGGCCCACTGCCACCATCCGGGCCAAGCGGGGATTATGATGGCGCCATGAACGCACCCATCCGCATTTTCGGCGCCCGCCAGAACAACCTGAAGAACCTGGATGTCACGATCCGCACCGGCGAACTGCTGGTGATCACGGGCGTGTCCGGTTCGGGCAAATCATCGCTGGCTTTCGACACCTTGTATGCCGAGGGCCAACGCCGCTATGTCGAGACATTTTCGCCCTATGCCCGCCAGTTCCTGGACCGCATGGACAAGCCCCAGGTGGATCGCATCGAAGGCATTCTGCCCGCCATCGCCATTGACCAGGTGAACCCGGTGCGCAATTCGCGCAGCACGGTGGGCACCATGACGGAACTGAACGACCACCTGAAGCTGCTGTACGCACGCGCCGGCCATCTACATTGCGCCGGCTGCGCCCGTCCAGTGCTGCGCGACAACCCGTCCAGCATCCGGCGACAGCTGGACGCGCTGTGCGCCGCCGCCGACCCGCGACTGGTGGTCACCTTCCCCATCACCGTGCCGGGCAATTTCACCGAGGACGAGGTCCGCGGTTTTCTCGAACAACAGGGCTACACGCGCGTGCACGAACCGGCGGACGGCGCGCCCGGACCGACGGTTGACAGTCAGACGGAAGCCACCGCATCCGACGCGGCTCCAGCCAAAAAAACCGCCCGTGCGGCCAAAGGCAAGGCGGCCGCCCCCTCGCGCCGCCTGCACGTCATCCAGGACCGCTTCCGGCTGGGCAATGCCGAAGCCGCCCGGATCGACGAGGCGCTGGAAACCGCCCTGCACCAGGGCAATGGCCGGCTGACGGTCTACGCTCTGTTCGACGACCACGAAGAAGCCTGGCGTTTCAGCGCCGGCCTGCACTGCGCGCAGTGCGACATCGAATACAGCACTCCGCTGCCCAGCACCTTCTCGTTCAATTCCCCCCTGGGCGCCTGCGAGGCCTGCAAAGGCTTCGGGCGGGTCATGGGCATCGACTACGGGCTGGTCGTACCAGACGAAACGCGCAGCCTGCGCGAGGGCGCGGTCAAGCCCTGGCAGACCGCCAGCTATAAGGAATGCCAGCAGGAAATGGAGCACTACGCCGGCAAGATCGGCATCCGCCTGGATACTCCCTGGCGCGATCTGACGGCGGCGGAAAAAACCTGGGTGATCCACGGCGCGCCCGACTGGAAGGGCGGGCCGTCGGCCTGGAAACACCAGTGGTACGGCATCCAGCGTTTCTTCGACTGGCTGGAAACCAAAGCCTATCGCATGCACGTGCGCGTGCTCTTGTCCAAATACCGCAGCTACACGCCCTGCCCGGTCTGCCTGGGCGCCCGGCTGAAGGCCGACGCCACCTTGTGGCGCCTGGGGCGCAGCACGGAAGACATCCCCGGCTACCCGCGCTTCAAGCCGGCGCACGCGCGCTGGACCGCCGCCCAACTGGCCGGCCTGCCGGGTCTGGGCCTGCACGACCTGATGCGCCTGCCCATCGAACGCGTACGCGACTGGTTCGAGCATATCGAACTGGGCCAGGCGCTGGACGGCGCCTTGACCGAGTTGCTGGACGAGGTCCGCACCCGGCTGCGCTTTTTATGCGATGTGGGCCTGGGCTATCTGTCGCTGGACCGCCAGAGCCGCACCCTGTCGGGCGGCGAAGTCCAGCGCATCAACCTGACAACGGCCCTGGGTACGTCGCTGGTCAATACCCTGTTCGTGCTGGATGAGCCTTCCATCGGCCTGCACCCCCGCGACATCCATCGCATCGTGCAAGTCATGCAACGCCTGCGCAACCACGGCAACACCCTGGTGGTGGTGGAACACGACCCGCAGGTCATGGTGGCGGCTGACCGCATCCTGGACATCGGCCCCGGCCCGGGCGAACGCGGTGGGAATATCGTCTTCGACGGCACCCCCGCCGAACTGGCTGCAGCCGATACGCTGACCGGCCGCTATTTCGGCGGACGCGAACGGATCGAAGCCCCGCGCCCCATGCCGGTAGCCGATAAAACACCGCGCCTGCTGCTGCAAGGCGTGCGGGCCAACAATCTGCAGAACATCGATTTCTCCCTGCCCCTGGGCCGGCTGACCTGCCTGACCGGCGTGTCGGGATCGGGCAAATCCACGCTGGTGCAGGACGTGCTGTATCCCGCCCTGCTCAAACGCCTGGGGCGCCCCACCGAAGCTCCCGGCGAATTCGACGCCCTGCTGGGCGCCGAGCAGATCGCCGACGTGGTGCTGGTGGATCAGACCCCCATCGGCAAGACGGCGCGGTCCAACCCGGCCAGCTATGTCGGCGCCTTTGACGCCATCCGCAAACTGTTCGCCGCCACGGATCTGGCTCAGGAACGCGGCTACACGGCCGGCACGTTCAGCTTCAACACCGGCGACGGACGCTGCCCCGGCTGCGGCGGCACCGGCTTCGAACACGTTGAAATGCAGTTCCTGTCGGACGTCTACCTGCGCTGTCCGGACTGCAACGGCAAACGCTTCCGCCCACAGATCCTGGAAGCCCGTATCGAACATCTGGGCCGCACGGCGTCCATCGACGAAGTCCTGGACATGACGGTCAGCGAGGCTCTGGAATTCTTCAAGGGCCTGCGCGACGTGCAATGGGGCCTAGCGCCGCTGGCCGACGTGGGCCTGGAATACGTGCGCCTGGGACAACCCGTGCCCACCCTGTCGGGCGGCGAAGCCCAGCGCCTGAAATTGGCCGGCCATCTGGCGACGGCGGCCAAATCCCGCGCGCCCCAAGGCATGCTGAAAGGCAGCCTGCTGCTGTTCGACGAGCCCACCACCGGCCTGCATTACGACGACATCGCCCGGCTGATGCGGGCGTTTCGCAAACTGCTGGCAGCCGGCCATTCCCTGCTGATCATCGAACACAATCTGGACGTGATCCGCGCCGCCGACTGGATCATCGACCTGGGGCCGGAAGGCGGCGACCAGGGGGGCCGCATCATGGCGCAGGGCTCGCCCGACCAGCTGATGCAACACCCCGCATCCCACACCGGCCAGGCCCTGGCCAACTATGCCCGCCAGCTCGACAGCCCCGCGCTGATGCTGCAAGAACCCACGCCACGGTCGCCTTCGGCATCCGCCAGCGCCGACATCCACATCGTCAATGCCCGCGAACACAATCTGAAGGGCATCGAGGTCCATATTCCGCGCGATACCTTCACCGTCGTCACTGGCGTGTCCGGCTCGGGCAAATCCACGCTGGCCTTCGACATCCTGTTCAACGAAGGGCAGCGCCGCTATCTGGAATCCCTGAACGCCTACGCGCGCGCCATCGTGCAGCCCGCCGGCAAACCCGACGTCGACGCCATCTATGGCATTCCGCCGACCGTGGCCATCGAACAGCGCACCAGCCGGGGGGGACGCAAGTCCACCGTGGCGACCATGACGGAAATCCACCACTTCCTGCGTCTGCTGTACGTGCGCCTGGGCACGCAGATGTGTCCGGACTGCCAGGTGCCGGTGGCCCCCCAGACGCCGGAACAGATCGTCGCCCAACTGCTGCGCGACCATACCGGCGACCACATCGGGCTGCTGGCTCCGCTGGTCGTAGCCCGCAAAGGCTATTACACGGATCTGGCCAAATGGGCGGCCTCGCATGGCCATACCCATCTGCGGGTGGATGGCGAATTCATTCCGGTCGCACCCTGGCCGCGCCTGGACCGCTACCAGGAACACACCATCGAACTGCCGGTGCGCGACCTGATCGTCGATGCGCGGGATGAAGCCGGGCTGCGCGACGCAGTGCGGGCCGCGCTGGCGCTGGGCCACGGCAGCTTCCGCGTCCTGACCGGCTTGACCGCCGCGGGCCCCGCCACGCTTGAAGCCCGCCGTGCCGGGGGACTGGCCCCCGATCCGCTGCTGCTGACTTTTTCGATCAAGCGCGCCTGCCCGAACTGCGGCACCAGCTTTCCCGAACCCGATCCGCGCCTGTTTTCCTATAACTCGCGCCACGGCTGGTGCACCAGCTGTTTCGGCACCGGGCAGTCCTTGGCGGGATTCACGGAAGAACAGACGGGCGAAGAAGCCGGCTGGCTGGAAAGCAGCCCGGACGACGCCCTATCGGTCTGCCCGCAATGCCACGGCCAGCGTCTGAATCGCGTGGCGCTGGCTTTCCGCTGGCACGAGCGGTCCATCGCCGAATTGGCCTCATTGCCTGTCAGCGACGCCCAGCGCTTCTTCCTGGGGCTGGGCACCCAGGGGCGAGAGGCCGAGATCGCCCGCGATATCCTGGCGGAAATCCGCGGTCGTCTGAACTTCATGATGGATGTGGGGCTGGGCTACCTGGCCCTGGACCGAGCCGCCCCCACGCTGTCGGGCGGCGAGGCCCAGCGCATCCGTTTGGCCGCTCAGCTGGGTTCGAACCTGCAAGGCGTCTGCTATGTGCTGGACGAACCCACCATCGGCCTGCATCCGCGTGACAATCGTATCCTGCTGGACGCCCTGAGCCGCCTGGAAGGCAATGGCAACACGCTGGTCGTCGTCGAGCACGACGAGGACACCATCCGCCGCGCCGAACACGTCATCGACATCGGACCCGGCGCCGGGACGCGCGGCGGCATGGTGGTAGCCCAAGGCACGGTCGCCGACATCGCCAACAACCCCGCATCCCTGACGGGCCGCTACCTGCGCGAACCGCTTATCCACCCCATGAACGGCAGGCGCGCAGTGGATGCCCAGACCCCGGCCATCGAGATCATCGACGCCGCGCTGCACAATCTGCGCCAGGCGCGGGCGCGGGTGCCGCTGGGCCGCCTCACGGTGGTCACCGGCGTGTCGGGCTCCGGCAAATCCACGCTGGCCCGCGAGGTGCTGCTGGACAATCTCAGCCGCCGGGTCAACAGCCGCCTGTCCGTTCCCTGGCAAGGCTGCCGGGACATCCGCGGCTGGGAAGCCATCGACCGGGTGCTGGAAGTCGACCAGACGCCGATCGGCAAGACCCCCCGGTCCTGCCCGGCCACCTATGTCGGCTTCTGGGACGACATCCGCAAACTGTACGCCAGCACCCGTGAATCGCGGCTGCGCGGCTGGACGGGATCACGTTTCTCCTTCAATACCGGCGACGGCCGCTGCCCCGAATGCGAAGGCCAGGGCATGCGCACCATCGAAATGAGCTTTCTGCCGGACGTCAAAGTGCCTTGCGAGGCCTGCCGCGGAGCGCGTTTCAACCAGGAAACCCTGGGCGTGCAATGGAACGGTCGCAGCGCCGGTGACGTGCTGCGCATGGAAGTCGACGACGCCGTCGGCCATTTCGCCGCGCACCGCAAGATCGCCCGCGCCCTGCAACTCATGCAGGATGTGGGTCTGGGTTATCTGACCTTGGGTCAGCCTTCCCCCACCTTGTCGGGCGGCGAGGCCCAGCGCATCAAGCTGGTCACGGAACTGACCAAGGCCCATCTGGACGAAGGCGTGCTGCGCACCGGTCGGGCGTCGCGCGCGCCGCACACGCTCTATGTGCTGGACGAACCCACCGTGGGCCTGTCCACTGCCGACGTGGAAAAGCTGCTTGGCGTACTGCATCGGCTGGTTGCTGCCGGCCATACGGTGGTGGTCATCGAACACAATCTGGACGTCATGGCGGAAGCCGACTGGATCATCGATCTGGGGCCGGAAGGCGGCGACCAGGGCGGCCAGGTCGTCGCCCAAGGCAGCCCCGAACAGCTATGCGCAACGCACACCCACACCCACACGGGCCGCATCCTGGCGGAATTCCTGCAGAGGACGCACGCTTCTGCATGAATACCGCATCTGTGTGCCTGTTTGAAAACCGCCTGAACGGCTGGTCGCTGCGCCTGGACGAGTTGATCGACCGGATCGCCGTCCACCGCCAGGCCGACCTGCCAGCGGCCTGGGACGCCATCGACGCCGCCCGCCAGGCCGGGCATTGGGTGGCCCTGCTGCTGGATTACGAGCTGGGCGCGTGGTTGGACGCAGGCCCCGGCGGATCTGACCCGTACACCCGAGACCCTCTGCCCCGGCTGACCGCGCTGGTGTACGCCCAGGCGCAAGAACAGGGCCGCTGGGACCCAGGCGGACAGCCAGCCCAGTTCCCCGCGCCACCCGCCGGCGACACACCGGTCGCCGCGCCCCAGACGCCCGACGCGCCGAAGCTGCGGCTGCGCAGCGACCGATCGCGGGCCGACCATGCCCAAGCCATCGCGTCGATCCGCCACGGCATCGCACGCGGCGACTTCTATCAGGTGAATTACACGATTCCCCTCCACCTGAGCTGGCCTGCCACGCTGGCGCCCGCGCAGGTTTACCAGGACCTGATCGCTCGTCACCCGGTGTCCCAGGCGGCCTGCCTGCACGATGGGGATCGCTGGGTGCTGTCGCTCTCGCCCGAATTGTTCGTCGCCCGCCAGGGCAGCCGCCTGCTGACCCGCCCCATGAAGGGCACGGCCCCGCGACACCCCGATCCCATCCATGACCGTCAGGCGGGCGAAGCCCTGCTGCGCAGCGACAAAAATCGTGCCGAAAACCTGATGATCGTCGATCTGCTGCGCAACGACCTGGGACGTCTGGCCACACCGGGCACCGTGCGCGTGCCGGCCCTCTTCAGCCTGGAAGGCTACCCTTCCGTCTGGACCCTGACATCGTCCGTGCAGGCCGAAGCGCCCGGTGTCCCGTTTTCCCAAGTGCTGCATGCCCTGTTTCCCTGCGGGTCGGTAACAGGCGCCCCCAAGATCGCCGCCATGCAGGCCATCCAGGCGCTGGAAAAACGGCGGCGGGGCATCTATTGCGGCAGCGTGGGCTGGCTGGCGCCCAACGGGGATTTTTCCCTGAACGTCGCCATCCGGACCATCGAGATCCGCGACGGCGAGGCCCAGTTCGGCGTCGGCGGTGGTATCGTTTTCGATTCCCAGGCCGATGAGGAATGGCAGGAATGCCTCTGGAAGGCCAGAATCCTGGACCGCTGGACCCCGTATGACGACGCCGCCCGCCCTGATTGAGACCATGCGCCTGGAACAGGGCCGGATCGCGCTCTGGCCCGGCCATCGGATGCGGCTGCGGGCCTCTGCCGCCGCCCTAGGCTACCCCCTGGATCTCACCGCACTGGATGCTCAGGTGTCGGCCAGCCTCCACGCCGCCACCCAGGATGCCAGCAGCGACTCGTCCACGGTCGACCCGAAGACGGCTTGGCGCCTGCGCCTGCTGCTGGCAGCCGATGGCCAGATCTCTCTGACCGCCGCGCCGCTGCCGCCGACTCCCGTGCCGGTCCGCCTGGCCATCGCCGCGGACATTCTGGGCGACAGGATCGAACCCTGCCCACCACCGCCCTCCCACCCCCAGCTCCCGGATAGTTTCTGGCGGCGGCACAAGACCAGCCATCGCCCCTGGTTCACCGCCGCCCATGCATGGCTGCAGGCGCATACGGACTGCTTCGATCTGGTATTCAGTGACGCATCGGAACGCTTGTCCGAGGGTAGCCGCTGCAATGTGTATGTCCGCGACCCCCAGGGCCGCTGGCTGACGCCCCCCGCAAACGGCGGCGTGCTGCCCGGCGTGCAGCGTCAGTGGCTGCTGGATCAGGGTCTGGCACGGGAAGCGGACCTGAGCCTGGACGATCTATGCACCGCACCCGCCCTCCGGGTGTCCAATGCACTGCGCGGCTGGCTGGATGCGCAACTGGTCCGGGACGCCAGACACTGGACGGAAACACAGGCTGAAGGCATGCACAGCTTTACCCCACGCCCATGATCCGATAGAATCCAACGGTTGCCCTGCAGGGTGGGCAAGATTTTTTTAATCCTCAGGCGCTCGCCGGCCTTCTCTGGCCGCACGCCGAAGACATTACACCAGACCCATGCCACCGCCACATTCCGCCCGCACATATCCTTTCCTGTCCACGCCGTTCGTGGCTCGTCTGTTCAAACTGGCTTTGTGCGCCAGCGTCGTGGCACTGGCGGGATGCGCCGCTACCCAGTCCCGCCAGACGGCGGATGCCAGTTCCAATCATCTGCTGCGCGACAGCTACCTGCTCAGCACCCAATCCGACCCCCTTGGCGCCTGGCTGGACAGCAAAGACCAGCTGGATATCAACTATCCGCAGTCCGATAACCCCTCCAGCCAAATCCCCAAGACCATGGCCGCCACGGCGATGAAGTTCCTGGGGGTCAAATATCGGTATGGCGGGGATGCGCCCGGCGAAGGCTTCGACTGCAGCGGCCTGGTCGCCTATGCGGCAGAAAAATCCCTGGGGCTCAAACTGCCGCGCACCGCCAGCAGCCAGGCTCAGGAAGGCATTTCGATTGATCGCGGCGAACTGCGCCGGGGTGATCTGGTGTTCTTCAATACCCGAGGCCGCCGCTTTTCTCATGTCGGCATCTACCTGGGCAACCACCAGTTCGTGCATGCGCCGCGCACCGGCGCGGCCATCCGTGTCGAGAGCATGGACATCGCCTACTGGCGCAAGCGCTACAACGGCGCACGACGCCTGAAAGCCCAACCCGACACAGCGCAGCGCTAACGCGCGCTTCTCCGTGCAGGCTGGGGGTCTACGGTTCCCTTCAGTCTCGCACGCTCAGTTCAGACGCACCCTGGCCGATACCGCGATATCGGCATTCTGCTTCAAGGGACACGCCTTGCAGTAGCCGCATTGGTCCAAGGCCTGCTGCATGCTGCATACGGACCGCCGGCAGGTCAGCACCCGCACCCCGGCCCGCTGGGCGGCAGCCCGGAACGTCTTCATGACGTTGTGCCCCAGGAAATCCGTCAACAAGATCACCAGGTCCGTCCCCGATGGCAAGGCTGGCGCCTTTTTCTGATGAGAAGGCTCTCGACCGCTGATGTGGTGCCGGATGGCAATATTGTGGTCGCGCAGCAGATCGGGGATATTGCCCAGACGGTCCGCACCGACGACCAACGCACTGACTTGAGACTGCGCCATGAGACTGGCTCCTGTAAGGGAACAGGAAGAAAGCAACTTCCTCCATGAACATAAATAATAATCATTCTTATTCAGGAATGCAATTTCCACCTGCCACAAACTGTCTCAGCCGTGCTTGCCGCCCCGGAAAATTGAATAACAGCTGACGGTGACTGTCAGGCGACGGTCAGGGATTATTCAGACTTTTGTACGTTGCAAAGCGCAGAATGAAAAGCAAGATAATCCTTAGGAGACTGTTCCATGCACACGCTATTTCGGCACGGCCTGCCTTGCGCCGCCGTCGCGCTGGCTTTGAGCTTGGCCAGTAGTCCCAGCCGGGCGGCAGACGATCAGATTCTGCTCGGCGCATCCGTCCAGTTGACGGGCCCAGTCGCCAATACCGGTCGGTACTACAACGATGCCTACAAGCTGGCCGTTGATCAGATCAACCGCAAAGGCGGTGTCACGGTCGGCGGCAAAAAATACACGCTGGCCCTGAAAATCTACGACAACCAGTCCGACGTCAACCTGAGCGTGCGCCAATACACGCAACTGGTGTCCCAGGACAAGGCCAATTTCCTCTTGGGACCGTTCGCCAGCAACTTCGCCCTGGCCGATTCCGCCGTCTCGGAAAAATATCAGATCCCCATGGTCCAGGGCGGCGGCGCATCGGATCAGATTTTCTCGCGGGGATTCAAGTACATCTTCGGCACCCTGGCGCCGGCCAGCGACTATTTCGGCAGCACGATCAAAATGTTCAAGCAACTGAAGCCCGAACCCGCCAAGGTCGCCCTGCTGTATGCGGATGACGCCTTTGACGTATCGGTCGCCGAAGGCACCCGACCGCTGCTGAAAGCGGCGGGCGTCAACACCGTCCTGGATGAGCGCTACAGCTCCAATGCCAGCGACTTCAACACGCTGCTGTCGCAAATCAAGTCCAAGCAAGCAGACGCCGTGCTGGTCGCCGGCCACGAGACCGAGATCCTGAACTTCATCCGCCAGTCCAAAAGCCTGGACGTTTCGCCGAAGTTCTATTCCTTCACCGTGGGCGTGCCCAGCGAGGACTTCCGCAAGGCCCTGGGCAATGACGCTGACTACGCCTTCGGCATGACGGCCTGGCTGCCCAGCGAAACCTTGAAAGACGACTGGTTCGGCGACGCGGCCCAGTTCGCCAAAACCTGGGGCGCGCAATACCGCTACGAACCGGACTATCACGCTGCTTCCGGAGTGTCCGATGTCGAAGCACTGGTCAAAGCCATCGAAAAGGCCGGCACGCTGGATCCCAAGGCCGTCCGCGATGCGCTGGCCGCCAGTGACTTCCACAGCCTGTACGGCCACATCAAGTTCGCCGACAACGGCCAGATCCATCTGGACCAGACCGTGATCCAAGTGCAGAACGGCAAGCCGGTGGCCGTGTTCGACGGGGACAAATTCGTGACCCAACCGAAATACCCCATGCCGGACTGGTCCAAGCGCTAATCCACCCATCCCCCGGAGCACGCCGTGGATCTTCTGCTGCAAGTCCTCATCAACGGCATCCTGCAGGGCGGACTGTACGCCATCGTGGCGCTCGGCTTGGCCCTGGTCTGGGGGGTGCTCAATATCGTCAATCTTGCGCATGGCGCCTTCATCATGCTGGGCGCCTACATTTCCTGGTACAGCTTTCAGTGGCTGCACCTGGACCCCTTCCTTGGGCTGCCGCTGACGGCAGTCCTGATGTTCTGCGTGGGCTACGCCATCCAGCGCGGCATCCTGAATCTGATCGTGCGCTCGCCCATGTTCAACACGCTGCTGATCACCTTCGGGATGGAAGTCGTGCTGACCTATCTCGCCCAACTGGTGTTCTCTGCTGACTTCCGCACCATCAACCCCGATTACTCCGGCCAGAACGTCACGCTGGGGGGCCTCACCATCCCCCTGGTGCGACTGGCGGCCTGCCTCATGGCCATCGCCCTGACGCTGATCATGTGGTATTTCCTGCTGCGGACCCGCCTGGGCCGGGCCATCCGGGCCACGGCGCAGAATCTGTCCGCAGCGCGCTTGTATGGCGTCGAACCGCGCCACCTGTACGCGGTCACCTTCGGCCTGGGCCTGGCGCTGGCCGGCGCCGCCGGGGGCCTGTACGGCACCGTCTCGCAGATCAACCCCTATATCGGCGCCACGCTGACGGCCAAGTCCTTCGCCATCGCCATCATCGGCGGCCTGGACACACCGCTGGGCGTGATCGCCGGCGGCCTGATCCTGGGTCTGATCGAGTCCCTGACCACGCTGTATATCGGTCCTACCTACGCGGACGTCGCCAGTTTCGGCGTGCTGGTGCTGGTGCTGATCGTGCGGCCCACCGGTCTGCTGGGGAGAACCGCATGACACGCTGGCGCCCCTTCCTGATCGTCGCGGCAGTGATCGCGCTGGCGCTGCTGCCCTGGTACGGGTCCGACACCCTGATCCAGTTCGGCATCAGCACGCTGCTGCTGGCCGTGCTGGCGCAGGGCTGGAACATCATCGGCGGCTATACCGGCTATCCGTCCTTCGGCAATTCCGCGTTCTACGGCCTGGGCGCCTATGGCGTGGGCATTGCCATGGTGCAGTGGCACCTGCCCTTTGCCGTGGGCATGGCCTTCGGCGCCGCGCTGGCCGTGGTCTTCGCCCTGTTGCTGGGCATCCCGGTGCTGCGCCTGAAGGGCCACTATTTCGCCATCGCCACCCTGGCCCTGGCGCAGATCATGGCGGCCATCATCTCCAATGTGCCGCTGGCCGGACAGAACATCGGCCTGGTGCTGCCGCCGTTGAACGATGACCGCATGTTCTACGAACTGTCGTTGATCCTGCTGGCCGCGGCCACTCTGACCGTCTGGTGGCTGACCCGCAGCCGCTTCGGCTTCGGCCTGATCGCCATCCGCGAAAACGAGGAAGGCGCCGTCGTCATGGGGGTGGACACCACCCGCTACAAGGTGCTGGCCTTCGCCCTGGCCGGGGTGTTCAGCGCCCTGGCCGGCGGCATCCAGGCCTACTGGATCACCTTCCTGGATCCCGGCAGCGCCTTTGACATCACCCTGAACGTCAAGATGATCATCATGGCGGTGTTCGGCGGCCCCGGCACGATCATGGGACCGATCGTCGGGTCCTTCATCCTGTCGGCCATTTCCGAACTGCTGTCCAGCGAGGTCACCAGCATCGCGGGCCTGTTCTTCGGCATCGTCATCGTCGTCGCCGTCGTGCTGATGCCGCGCGGTCTGGCCGACGTGGTGCAGCGCTTCCATCGTCTGGGATGGCGCTATTTCATCGACAACATCCGGACCAACCGCATATGAGCCCGATCCTCGAAGCCCGACAGCTCACGCGCCGTTTCTCGGGGTTGTTGGCGGTCCATGACGTCAGCTTTTCCCTGGCGACCGGTGAAATCCTGGGCTTCATCGGCCCCAATGGAGCCGGCAAGACCACGCTGATCAGCCTGCTCAGCGGCACGCTGGAACCCACCGAAGGCGAGGTCTGGTTCGATGGGCGGCGCATCGACCGCATGGCCGCCTTTCGCCGCGCGCGCCTGGGTATCGGGCGCACCTTCCAGATCATGCAGCCCTTTCCCGGCCTGTCGGTGCTGGACAACGTCGCCGTCGGCGCCCTGTTCGGACGCGGCCAGGGAGAAGCAAAACTATCCAAGGCTCGCGACAGCGCCCGCGAATGCCTGGAATTCGTCGGTCTGGGCAAGCACGTCGACCACCGCGCCGAGGACCTGGGCGGGCCGGACCGTAAACGCCTGGAACTGGCCAAAGCCCTGGCTATGCAGCCACGCGTGCTGCTGTGCGACGAAGTCATGGCCGGCCTGAACCTGGTGGAAATCGACGAAGTCATCGACATCATCCGCAAAGTGCGCGACACCGGCATCAGCATCATCGTCATCGAGCACGTGATCAAGGCCATCCGCAATCTGTCGGACCGCATCATGGTGCTGCACCACGGCGAAAAGATCGCCGACGGCCCGCCCGACAGCGTACTGAGCGATCCGGGCGTGGTCGAAGCCTACCTGGGAAAAAAACGCACATGAGCACCACCCCTTCGACACACGCGCCGCTGCTGCAGATCCACACCCTGTCCGCCGGCTACGGGCTGGTGCAGGTGTTGCACGACATCACGCTGGACGTGCGCGAGGCTGAATTCCTGGCTCTGGTCGGCAGCAACGGCGCGGGCAAGACCACCTTGCTGCGGGTCCTGTCCGGCCTGCTCCCCAGTCAATCAGGCCGCATCATCTGGGCCGGGACCGAGATCCAGGGCGGCACACCCGATCAGATTTTCCGGCAGGGCATCGTCCAGGTTCCCGAAGGCCGTCAGCTCTTTCCCCGCATGTCGGTGCAGGACAATCTGCTGATGGGCGCCTACCGGCGCACGGATGCGGCGGCGATCCGCACCGACCTGGAGCAGGTATATGCCCAGTTCCCGCGCATGGCCGAGCGCCGCCGGCAACTGGCCGGCAGCATGTCGGGCGGCGAGCAGCAGATGTGCGCCATGGCACGCGCCCTGATGGCGCGCCCGCGCCTGCTGATGGTGGATGAAATGAGCCTGGGCCTAGCGCCCATCGTCGTCGATCAGTTGATGGAAAGCCTGGCGGCCATCCGCGATCAAGGCGTGACCGTGCTGCTGGTCGAACAGGACATCCATCTGGCCCTGGCGGCAGCCGACCGCGCCTACGTGCTGGAAACCGGTCGTATCGTTCAGGAAGGCCCGGCCCGCGAACTGATCGAGGACCCGGAACTGAAACGGGCCTATCTGGGCGTCTAGTGTGCTGTCCAGCGATCAGGCGACTTCGCGCACGACCGGGGCCGGCTGTGCGACGGCTTCGGAAACGCGGTCGCGGGTCAGTTCGGGGGCCAGCATTTCCATCAGCACGTACACGAAATCACGCAGAAACACGCCGCGCTTGATGGCGACACTGGTGGTGTGCTTGCCAAACAGATGGCCGGCAGGCAATCCCACCAGGCCCTTGTCTCGGCGAGGGTCGAAGGCCACCCCGGCGATGATGCCGATGCCCAAACCGATGTCGGCATAGGTTTTGACCACGTCCGCATCGATGGCTTCCAGCACGATGTCGGGCGTGATGTCCGCCCGCTCGAACGCGGCATCGATGGCGCGGCGCCCCGAAAAAGCCCGGTCATACGTAACGATGGGATATTGGGCCAGATGCGCGAGCGACAGGTTGCGGGCCGCGCTGGACGTCAGACTGGTCAGGGGGTGATCTTCCGGCACCACCAGCGTGTGTTCCCAGGAATACACCGGCAAAGCCACCAGGCCCGGCGTCTCGGCCAGGGTTTCGGTGGCGATGGCCAGGTCGGCCTGCTCGTGCAGCACCAGGCGGGCCAGGTGTTCGGGATTGCCCTCGGCCAGCGACACGTGGACTTTCGGAAAACGCGCCCGGAAGGCCGGAATCACCCGCGGCAGCAAATAACGCGCCTGGGTGTGGGTGCAGGCGATGACCAGGGCGCCCTCGTCACGCTGGGCGAATTCATCACTGACTTTTTTCAGGTTGTCCACTTCGCGCATGATGCGATCAATCACGGCGGACACGGCCTGCCCCGGCTTGGTCAGACCTTTCAAGCGCTTGCCGTGGCGCTCGAAGATCTTCACGCCCAGTTCGTCCTCGAACTCGATGATGGCCTTGGAAACCCCCGGCTGCGAGGTATACAGCGCCTTGGCGGCTTCAGTCAGATTGAAGCCGCGCCGGATGGTTTCGCGAACAAAACGGAATTGCTGGAGGTTCATACGCCACGGCCCTATAAGAAAAGCCATTATATGGAATATGAAACGCTGTTTATATTATTTTTTGTTATTTGCTTAGCAGCGGAAGCATCGCCAGCACGAGCCGGTTCGCACTGCCCCACCCCCACCAATACGACCGGGCGCCGGGCTGTTGGATCACAGCGGCGGCGCCCGGTCGTCGGGACAGGATCAGCTGAACCTTATTTCATGGAGATGGTCGTGTTCACATCCGTAGGATGCGCCTGCCAACGCGCCGTGATGGTCTTGGTCTGCGTCCAGAAATAAATGGACTGACGCCCGTTGGGACCCAGATCGCCCAGTTTCGACGCCCGCGACCCGGTGAAGCTGAACCAGGCCACCGGCACCGGGATGGGGATGTTGATCCCCACCTGGCCGACATCGACGTGGTTCTGGAAATAGCGGGCATGTCCGCCATCCTGGGTAAAGATGGACGTGCCGTTGCCGTTGGGGTTGGCGTTGATGAATTCGACGGCTTCTTCCAGTGTGTCGACCAGCACCACGGACAGCACCGGCCCGAAGATTTCTTCTTCGTAGATCGTCATGCCCGCCTTGACTTTGCTGAACACGGTGGGGCCGACAAAATTACCCTGCTCGTAGCCGGAGACGGTGATGCCGCGACCATCCAGCAGCAGGTCGGCGCCTTCGTCCACGCCTTTCTGGATCAGGCCTTCGACCCGTTTTTTGGCGGCCGGTGAAATCAAGGGCCCCAGATCGGCCTTGCGGTCGGTGCCGACATTGACCTTGAGTTTGCGGGCGCGCTCGACAAAATCAGGCAGCCATTTCTGGGCCTCGCCCACCAGCACCAGCACGGAGATCGCCATGCAGCGTTCGCCGGCGGCGCCAAAGGCGGCGCCCAGCATGGAATTCAGAGCGGCCTCGCGATCGGCATCCGGCATGATGACGCTGTGATTTTTCGCCCCCATCATGGCCTGGCAACGCTTGCCGGCGTTGGACGAGCGGTGGTAGATTTCCGTCCCCACCCGCGTCGAACCAATGAAGGACACGGCCTTGATGTCCGGGTGATCGCACAAGGCGCTGGCGACCTCGGGGCCGCCATGCACGACGTTCAGCACGCCGGGCGGCAGGCCCGCCTGCAGGGCCAGCTCCGCCACCATCAGCGACGCGGTCGGGTCTTGCTCGGACGGTTTGTAGACGAAGGTATTGCCCATCGTGACAGCGATGGGGAACATCCAGCAGGGCAGCATGACCGGGAAATTGAAGGCGGTGATCCCGGCGCACACCCCCAGAGGCTGCAGCACGTTATAGACGTCGATGCCGGTGGCGGCATTTTCGGCGTAATCGCCCAGTTGCAACACATTGGCCGACACGGCGTGTTCCACGCCTTCCAGGCCGCGCGCCACTTCGCCTTCGGCGTCCGGCAGCGTCTTGCCGTGCTCGCGCGACAGGACCTCGGCGATCTTGCCAGTATTTTCCCGCAGCAGATGGGCCAGATCCGTCATGATCTGGCGGCGTTTGGCCTGGCTGACCAGGCGCCAGGTCTTGAAGGCTTCTTTCGAGTTGGCAATCGCCCGCTCGACCTCGGCCGGCGTGGCGAAGGGGACCCGCGCCACCACTTCCTGGGTGGCCGGGTTGATGACGTCCCGCCATTCCTGGGTCTCGGACTGGACCAGTTTCCCGTCTATCAATAGCGGGACGCGTGGAATATCGCTCATGCAAGTCTCCTCGGTGAAATCGGATGAATGCTGCAAGGCGGGCTGCCAGACCAACACGCCGCCCACTGTCGTTTCCCAGTGTAGTTGTGTAAAAAACTTATTACTATGAAAATATTTGCACATTGGTTGACGATATTTGCACAAGACATGAGTGACTGGGACAGCATCCGTTATTTTCTGGAAGTCGCCCGCACACAGCGAGCCAGCGCCGCCGCCCAGCGGCTGGGGGTGCGGCACAGCACCGTCACGCGACGCATCCGCAGCCTGGAACTCGACCTGGGCGTCACCTTGTTTGAAAAATCGCGCTCCAGCGGGTTTTCCATGACCGAAGAAGGCCTGCACTTCTTCACGTATGCCGAGCAGGTCGAAAGCGCCCTGCTGGCCGCCCGCGAAGCGCTGTCCGGCTCATCCCAGGGGCCGACCGGCCACCTGAGGATTGGATCCACCGAAGGCTTCGGCAGCACCATCCTGACGCCGTTGATGGTGGATTTCCAGCGCCGCCACCCCGGCATGACACTGGATATCATGCCCGTGCCGCGCTACATCAGCCTGTCCAAGCGCGAGGCCGATATCGCCATTGCCCTGGAACGCCCTCAGCGCGGCCCCTACGTCTGCACCAAGCTGGCGGATTATTCCCTGAAGCTCTACGGCACCCAGTCCTACCTGGACAGCCAGCCGCGTATCCGCCGGCCTCACGATCTGACGCAACACCGCTTCATCGGCTACGTGGACGAACTGCTGTTCAGCGACCGGCTGCGCTATCTGGATGATCTGAAACCCGCGGCCAATGTCGTGTTTCGCAGCACCAGCGTGCTGGCGCAATACCAGGCGGTCCTGGGCGGACAGGCGCTGGCCATCCTGCCCTGCTTTCTGGCGGCCCAGGATTCCCGGCTGACGCCGGTGCTGGAACAGGATATTCGCGTCAGCCGCAGTTTCTGGATGTACTGCCATGAAGATCTGCGCCAGACCCGGCGCGTCATGGCGCTGTGGAATTATCTGAAGCAGGCCGTCGAACTGAATCACGGCCTGCTGCAAGGCGACGAACGCGCCTTGCGCACCCCGCCAGAGAGCTGGGTTCCGTCCTATGCCAGCGGGGCACCGGACGCCTGACGGCGCGGTTTGGGCATGCGGATGCGCCGCCACAGCAGCCCCAGCCCAAGCGCCAGGAACAAGGCATGCACCAACCAGACGCCGATGCCGAAGGGCAGCACCCCGGTGCTAATCCAGCCACGCGACAGATTGATCAGATTCATGTAAAGCAGGGCCAGCAGCCCCGCCAGCAGCAGATCGCCCGAGCGCCCCAGGCGCGGATTCACCGCCCCCATCGGCAAGGCGATCAGCGCCAGGTTCAGGACGGCAATCGGCAGGGCCAAACGCCACATCAGCTGAGACAAGGATTCCGTGTCTCCACGCTGCAATAAATCCAGGGTTGGGCGGGCCTTGATTTCCTGCAGCGCTTTCTGGCGGGCAGAGTCCAGCGCCCCAGGATCTGTGCGGCTTTCGATGCGAACGCCATAGCGATCAAAATCCAGCAGGCGCAGTTCCGGCGTGCCGGGCTTCAGGTCATAGCGATGACCGGGTCCCAGCACTAGAAAACGATCGCCATTGGCTTCCGTGCGGATCGCCGCGCTGTCGGCGGTCACGATGCTGAGCCATTCCGGTTCGACGATGCGAGCCACGACTTTGCCCAGCTCATCGTCCGGGCGCGACGGCGATTCGGCGAAAAACACCCGCTGTCCGCCATCGGTTTCAATAAACTGACCCGCCGTGACCTTGGACAGATCCGAACGCTGCTGAAAGCGCTGGCGATATTCCGCGATCTGGCCATACGCCCAAGGCGAGGCCGACAAGGTCAGCACGGCGACCAGGGCGGCCACCGGCAAGGCAAACACCATCACCGGTCGCAGCCAATCGGCCAGCGACAGGCCGCTGGCAAACCAGACCGGCATTTCCGATTCGCGGTAGCTGCGCGTGACCGTCGTCAGCACGGCGACGAACAGCGCCACCGACAGGATGATCGGCAGGGCCGTGATGCTGGAAAAAGCGGCCAGCCCCAGCACGACGTTGGCGCCGATGTCGCCGTTTGCGGCATCCCCCAGCAAACGCACCACCAGCACGCTCAGCCAGACCACCAATAAAGTGGAAAACACGATGCCGGCGTGGCTGGTGATTTCTGAAAAGACGGCGCGCTTGAACAATGACATGGGAAAATGCGGAATAATGGGCCGTCAATCTTGAGCAACCGTGGCATCTGACTGATTTGTCGAATGCATCACGCAAGCTGCCGGATCAAAGGAAAACCAATGGAATTTAGCACAAGCACCACCACGACTCTGCAGACCCTGAAAACCCAGGCGCTGGCCGTCGGGATCTTTCAGGACGGCATCCTCAGCCCCGCCGCCGACGTTCTGGATCAGGCGTCCGGCGGCGCCATCCGCGCCGTCGTCCAGTCCGAATTCGATGCGGTGCCCGGCGCGATCCTGACCCTGCACAACCCTGCGGGCGTCACGGCTGATCGGATCATTTTACTCGGCCTGGGCCGCCAGGACAGCCTGACGGCGGCGACGCTGGCCAAGGCGCATCAGGCCTTTGCCGCCTATTGCGTCCGCGCCGGCGTCGGCACGGCGGCATCCGCTCTGTGCGCGCTCAACGTGCACGACGCAAACCTGGCCGACTGCGCCCGCACCACGGCACGTCTGGTCAGCGCGGCAGTCTATCGCTATGACCGGACCTTCAGCCAGGCCAAGCCCGCCGTCAAACTGCGCAGCTTCGTCCTGCATCTGTCCCGCGCCCAGGCCGCCCAGGCCAAGACCGCGCTGGCGCAAGGCGCAGCCATCGGCGCCGGGGTCAACCTGGCCCGCCTGCTGGGCGACCTGCCCCCCAACCTCTGCACCCCCACCTATCTTGGTCAGACGGCGCGCGACCTGGCCAAGCAGTTCAAGACCCTGAAAGCCGAAGTGCTGGACCGGAAAAAAATCGAAGCCCTGAAGATGGGTTCTTTCCTGTCGGTAGCGCAGGGTTCGGTCGAACCCCCGGCCTTCATCGTGCTGCGCCACACCCCCAGCGCCCCCGCCGCCCGCAAGGCTGCGCCCATTGTTCTGGTCGGTAAAGGCATCACCTTCGACGCCGGGGGCATTTCCCTGAAGCCCGGTCCCGGCATGGACGAGATGAAATACGATATGTGCGGCGCCGCCAGCGTGCTGGGCACCATGCGCACGGTCGCCGAACTCGACCTGCAGCGTGAAATCATCGCCATCGTGCCGAGCTGCGAAAACCTGCCCAGCGGCACGGCGCTCAAACCCGGCGACATCGTCACCAGCATGTCCGGCCAGACCATCGAGATCCTGAACACCGATGCCGAAGGCCGGCTGATCTTGTGCGACGCCCTGACCTACGCCGAGCGCTTCAAACCGGCTGCCGTCATCGATGTGGCCACCCTGACGGGCGCCTGCGTCATCGCCCTGGGTCACGTCAACAGCGGGCTGTTCTCGCAGGACGACACCCTGGCCGACGAACTGCTGGCCGCCGGTCGCCAGGCCCAGGATCCCGCCTGGCGCATGCCCCTGGAAGACGCCTACCAGGATCTGCTGAAGTCGAATTTCGCCGATATGGCCAATATCGGCGGTCGCCCGGCGGGCTCGATCTCGGCGGCCTGCTTCCTGTCTCGCTTCACCGGCAAATACCGCTGGGCGCACCTGGACGTTGCCGGCACCGCCTGGCTGGAAGGCAAACAGAAAGGCGCGACCGGTCGCCCGGTGCCGCTGCTGACGCAGTTCCTGCTGGGGCAATGCTCGGCATGAGCCGAGTAGATTTCGCCTATGGGGCCGCCCACCGCTTGCGGGCGGCCTGCCGCACCACGGCCCGCCACGTGCAGGCCGGCCACCGCCTGCTGGTCTATTGCACCGACCCCCGACGCTTGCGGCGCTTTGACAGCCTGCTCTGGGATTTCGATCCCGTCAGCTTCATCCCCCACGCGCACCTGGACGACCCCTTGGCCGATCAGGCGGACGTCCTGCTGGCGGCCGATGCGGCGGCCCTGGACGCCGCCCCGGCCATCGGCTGGCTGCTGAACCTGGACCTGTCCTGCCCACCCGGCGCGGAACGCTTCGACCGCATCCTGGAAATCGTCTCCGGGCACGAAGCCGACCTGCAGGCGGCCCGCAGCCGCTGGATGCACTACCGGGATGCCGGTCACGACGTCCGGGGCCATCAGCTGTCCCAGGGAACTTGGGAACCCTGACAGGGTCAAACTGACAGAAACCTGGACGATGACGTTCAGCTCAATGTAAGATTGATCTATCCGCTATGCTATAACCGTCAGGATCATCTGACGTACGACAGGAAAATACCATGTCTGACTTCCGCCACACCCTACCTCGCGCCGGCGCCTACGACGCCTCGGTCACCGCGCGCAACCGCGTGCTGCGCAATACCTACTGGCTGCTGGCCCTGTCCCTGATCCCCACCGTGCTGGGCGCCGCCGTCGGCCTGCAGTTCGGCATGGGCCAGATCATGGCCGCCAATCCCGGCACCAGCACCATCGCCTTCCTGGTCGGGGCCTTCGGCCTGATGTTCCTGGTCGAACGCAATAAGAATTCCTCGCTGGGCGTGGTCCTGCTGCTGGGCTTCACGTTCTTCATGGGGCTGATGCTGTCCAATCTGCTCAGCTTCGTCCTGGGCATGGGCAATGGCGCCCAACTGATCATGCTGGCCTTCGGCGGCACGGCGGCGGTTTTTGGCGCCATGGCCACGGTGGCCACCACCACGAAACGCGACTTCACCCACCTGCAGAAATTCCTGTTCGTGGGCGTGATGCTGCTGATCGTCGCCATGGTGGCCAACATCTTCCTGCAGATCCCGGCCCTGATGCTGACCCTGTCGGTACTGGCCATCGGCATCTTTTCCGCCTTTCTGCTGGTCGACCTGCAGCGGATCATCCAGGGCGGCGAAACCAACTACATCTCGGCCACTCTGGCGGTCTATCTGGACCTGTACAACATCTTCAGCAATCTGCTGATGCTGCTGGGCGTACTGGGCGGCAACCGCGACTGATCGCGCTTCCCTTCCCTCGGCGACACATGGCGGGCTTCGGCCCGCCATTTTTTTGCTTTCAGCCTGCGCGGCGTGGGGGCAGCTTTCGCCGCCGGGCCGTCCCAAGGCAAAAGGGCCCCCTCGGGGGGCAGCAAGCAGGCGTCAGCCTGCGCGGCGTGGGGGCAAGTTCTTCACACCCTCGGCGGCGATCAGCCCTATCGCCAGCCAGATCGGCCCGTAGGTCAGCCACTGGGCCGGGGCGACGGGTTCGCGCATCAGCAGGAATGCCACCCAGAACAGCAGCACCGGCTCGACGTAGCTGAGCAAGCCGAACAGGCCCAGAGGCAGCATGCGGCTGGCCGCCAGGTACATGGACAACGACACCACGCTGAGCAGCCCCAACAGAGGTACCTGCAGCAGCAGGCGCGGGTGATCCGCAAAAATACGGGCGGCCTCGGAAGCCTGGGATTGCAGGATCAGGATCGCCACCGGCAGCAGAAACAGCATGTCGAACCACAGGCTGCTCAAGGCATCGACCCGCAGGCGCCGGCGCAGCATGAAATACGGCGGATAGCCCAGCGCCACCAAGGCGGTGGCCCAGGAGACCGAACCCAGCCGCCACCATTCATGCGCCACGCCCAAGATGGCGAAGCCCACCGCCCAGAGCTGCCAGCGGCTGAGCTGCTCGCGGTACACCAGCCTGCCGGCCAGCACCATCACCAGCGGCAGCAGGAAATACCCCATGGACACATCCAGAGCATAGCCGTGCAGCGGCGCCCAGACGAACAGCCAGAGCTGCACCCCCAGCAGGGCCGAGCACAACAGCATCGCCACCAGAAAACGGCCCTGTGAAAAACGATGCGCCGTGGCGCGCAGCGGACCCCAGCCCCGCGCCCGATGCACGACCAGGGCCATCATCGGCAAGCCCATCAGAATGCGCCATGCAAAGACGATGTCGCCGTCAAATGGCTGCATCAGCGTCGCATAGAAGTACATGCCGGCAAACAGGGCCGAGGAAGCGACCGACAGAATAATGCCTTGCTTCATGAAACCTGCTTAGAAAAAATTAATAACGCTGCAGATCCATCAGGACCTGACGGGTACGCAAAGGGGTGTCCAGCAGCTCATCGAGCCGTTCCCGCAGCGCCTGCCTCAGGACCGGCTCGGCAGCGGCATCGTCGAAATCCGGCATGGGCGCATCCAGCCCATAACCCGCCTGTTCCAGCAACAGCCATTCGAAGCGCCGCAGCACCGCCGCGTGGGGACGGCCCCCCGTCAGCGCGCTCAAGGCCGCTTCGTAGGCGTCATAGACACCGGGGTGCGGGTCCTCGCGGGCCAGCAGGCGCAGGATGAGTTCGTTCAGATACCAGGCGGACATCATCGCCCGGCCATTCAGCAGCCGCACAGGACCGGATTCCGCCCGCACCAGCGTATGGATTTCGCCGGATCCCGACCACGACAACCATAGCGGCTGAAAGGCCACCAGCACAGGCCGCAGCGCCGAATAGGGGCGCTTGGCGCCTTTGGCCACCAGCGCCACACAGCCGTGGGCGCGCGTAAAGCATTGAACGATCAGCGAGGTTTCGCGCCACGGGCTGGTATGCAGCACATAGCCTTGCGCATCCTGGATGCGCAAGCCCCGTCTAGTCATAGCCCAGTTCCCGCAAGGTGGCCTCGCGTCCGGACCAGCCCTTGCGGGTCTTGACGTAGATGTCGAGGAACACCGGTTTGTCGAGCAGTTTCACCATGTCCTGACGCGCCTCGGTCGCGATGCGCTTCATGTGCTGCCCACCCGCTCCCAGCAGGATGGGGCGATGGCTGTCGCGTTCGATGACGACGCAGGCGGCGATACGCACGCCGGTGTCGTCTTCTTCCCACTGTTCGATCACCACCGTGCAGCCATAGGGCAATTCATCGCCCACCAGACGGAAGATCTTTTCCCGGATCAGCTCGGCGGCCAGGAAGCGCACCGGCCTGTCGGTGAAAGCGTCGGCGTCGAACTGATGCTCGCCTTCCGGCAGGTGTTTCGCGATCTCGCTGACCAATACGTCCAGCTGCACGGTTCGCGCCGCGCTGACCGGCACGACCGCCGCATAGGGAAATTCCTGGGTCAGGCGCGTCACATAGGCAAACAGCGCATTCTTGTCCTTCAGGGTGTCGATCTTGTTGACGACCAGGATCACCGGGCGCTGCCGAGGCAGCAGAGGCACCACGGCGGCATCGCCGGCAGACCATTTACCGGCCTCGACCACGTGCACCACGACGTCGACTTCCGCCAGCGCCTGAGTGACGACCCGATTCATCATGCGGTTCATGGTCCCGCCATGACGAGTCTGAAACCCCGGCGTGTCGACGAACACGAACTGGTCGGGTCCCTGGGTCAGCACGCCGTGGATGCGGTGCCGGGTAGTCTGCGCCTTGCGCGACACGATAGAGAGTTTGGCGCCGATCAGGGCGTTGCTCAGCGTGGATTTACCGACGTTGGGGCGCCCCACCAGGGCCACGAAACCGCAGCGGCTGGCGGTTTTGCCAGCAGCGGCGGAAGAGGAATTCTGGGTATCGTCGCTCATTTCTTTTCCTGGGAAACCGCCACCGGCAGGGATAGCTGGGCGGACTTGCGATGGCGCCGCCCCGACCGATGGGGCGGCCCCAAGGCCTCTACCGCCGCGATGACCTGCCCGGCAGCAGCCTGTTCGGCGGCGCGCCGGCTGCTGCCCGATGCCTGAACCCGGATATCGAGTTGCGCCACCGAGCAGATGACGTCGAAGGTCTGGTTATGGGCTGCGCCCCGGGTGGACACGACCTCGTAGTGCGGCAGATCCAGACCGCGCCCCTGCATGATTTCCTGCAGCAGGGTTTTCGGGTCCTTGCCGACGGTGCGCACGTCGATGTTCGCCAGGACGGGCCGGTACAGCCGTTCAATCACCCGGCTGACCTCCGGATACCCGCCATCCAGGTACAGAGCGCCGAAAATCGCTTCCAGAGCATCGGCCAAAATGGACGGGCGCCGGAAGCCGCCGCTTTTCAGCTCGCCTTCGCCCAGGCGCAGGTAGTTGGACAAAGAAAGTTTCTGGGCGATGTCGGCCAACGCCGCCTGCTTGACCAGATTGGCCCGCACGCGCGACAGATCGCCTTCGTTCATTTCGGCATGTTCGGTGAACAGCAAGGCCGACACGACGAAATTCAGCACCGAATCCCCCAGGAACTCCAGGCGCTCGTTGTGCGGCATGCCGTGGCTGCGGTGCGTCAGCGCTTGTTCCAGCAAGGCCTGATCCCGATAGCGGTAATCCAGGGCCGTCTGCAGGATATCCAGGCTGACCATCAGTGGAACCCGCCGATCCGGCTGGGCGAACTGAAATTCATCCAGACGAAGAATGCCCGCCCGACCAGGTTGCGATCCGGCACAAAGCCCCAATAGCGACTATCCAGGCTGTTGTCGCGGTTGTCGCCCATCATGAAGTAGTGGCCTGCCGGCACGGTGCAGCGCACCCCGCCATCCAGATAACGGCAGTCCTGAAAATCGGGAAAGCGCGTGATCGGCATGAAATCCTGAGGCGCATTGGCATTCAGCAAAATACGGTGCGACACCTGGCCCAGCTGTTCCAGATACTGGCCCACATAGGCGGAACGATCCGGTTCGAAATAGTCGCCATCGCGTTCGCGCGGCACGGGCTGGCCATTGACGGACAGTGTTTTATCGCGATAGTCGATCACATCGCCCGGCAGACCGACCACGCGCTTGATGTAGTCCACGGAAGGGTCCACCGGATAGCGGAACACCACCACATCGCCGCGCTTCGGCGCACCGAGGTCCAGGATTTTGCGGTCGATGACCGGCAGGCGGATACCGTACTGGAACTTGTTCACCAGGATCAGATCGCCGTTTTCCAGCGTCGGCAGCATGGAACCGGACGGAATGCGAAAGGGTTCGACCACGAAAGACCGCAGCACAAACACAAACAGGATCACCGGAAAAAAGCTGACGCAGTATTCCACCCACCAGGGGGCTTGAAAGGCGCGATCGTATATCTGTGCGCATTCGGCCTGCAGGGCGTCCGGATCCAAGCCAGCGGCATTGTTGCGACAAGCCTGGGCGGCGGCCTCGGCGCGTGCCCGACGGCGCCCGCGCAGGCGCACACGATCCAGCAGCCAGACCGCGCCGGTCACCACCAGGGCGATAAACAGCAGTAATGCAAAATCCCAGCTCATCGACGATCCTTACTTGTCCTCGACCTGCAGGACGGCCAGGAAGGCTTCCTGAGGAATTTCCACATTGCCGACCTGTTTCATGCGTTTTTTGCCTGCCTTCTGTTTTTCCAGCAGCTTCTTTTTACGCGAAATATCGCCGCCATAGCATTTGGCCAGCACGTTCTTGCGCAAGGCCTTGACGTTTTCGCGCGCCACGACTTCCGCGCCAATGGCCGCCTGGATCGCGATATCAAACATCTGACGCGGAATCAGGCCGCGCATGCGGGTGACGACGTCCCGGCCCCGGTGCCGTGCATTGGCGCGGTGCACGATCATGGACAGGGCATCGACCCGATCGCCATTGATCAGCAGGTCCACGCGCACCACATCGGCCACCCGGTATTCCTTGAATTCATAATCCATGGACGCATAGCCGCGCGACACGGATTTCAGGCGGTCGAAGAAGTCCAGCACGATTTCCGCCAAGGGGATTTCGTAGCTGAGGTGCACCTGGCGACCGTGGTAACTCATGTTCAGCTGCACACCGCGTTTGGTCGTGCACAGCGACATCACCGGCCCGACGTATTCCTGCGGCATGAACAGCGTCACCGTCATGATGGGTTCGCGGATTTCCTGGATGTGGCCGACTTCCGGCATGCGCGCGGGGCTGTCGACCATCAGCAATTCGCCGTCGCGATTCAGGACTTCGTAGACCACCGAGGGCGCGGTGGTGATGATGTCCATGTCGAATTCGCGTTCCAGGCGTTCCTGCACGATGTCCATGTGCAGCAAACCCAGGAAACCGCAGCGAAACCCGAAACCCAGCGCCTGAGAGACTTCCGGCTCGAACATCAGGGAAGAGTCGTTCAGCTTCAGTTTTTCCAGGGAATCGCGCAACTGATCGTATTCGCTGGATTCAACCGGATAGACGCCGGCAAAGACCTGGGGTTTGACTTCCTTGAAGCCAGGCAGCGGCTTGGAGGCGGGTTTGCCCGCCAGCGTGATGGTGTCACCGACTTTGGCGTGTTCCAGTTCCTTGATGCCGGCGATGATGAAACCGACCTCGCCCGCCGACAGCACGTCGCGGGCCTGGGATTTGGGCGTGAACACCCCCAGCTGTTCGCACAGATGGGTGGCGCCGGTGGCCATCAGCAGGATCTTGTCTTTCGGGCGCAGGGCGCCGTTGACGATGCGCACCAGCATCACCACGCCGACGTAGTTGTCGAACCAGGAATCGATGATCAAGGCCTGCAGCGGCGCATCCGGATTGCCTTTCGGGGGCGGCACACGGGCCACCACGGCTTCCAGAATTTCGTCGATGCCCAGGCCGGTCTTGGCGCTGGCCTGAATCGCGTCGGTGGAATCGATGCCGATGACATCCTCGATTTCAGCCGCGGCGGCATCCGGATCGGCGGACGGCAGATCCATTTTGTTCAGAACGGGCAGCACTTCGACGCCCAGTTCGATGGCGGTATAGCAATTGGCCACCGTCTGCGCCTCGACCCCCTGGGTGGAATCGACCACCAGCAAGGCCCCTTCGCAGGCCGACAGAGAACGGCTGACTTCGTAGGAAAAGTCCACGTGACCCGGCGTGTCGATCAGATTCAGGGCATAGACCTTGCCGTCGGCAGCAGTGTAGCGCAGCGCCGCCGTCTGCGCCTTGATGGTGATCCCGCGCTCGCGTTCGATATCCATCGAATCCAGCACCTGCGCCGCCATTTCGCGGTCTTGCAGGCCGCCGCAGCGTTGGATCAGGCGGTCGGCCAGGGTCGATTTGCCATGATCGATGTGCGCGATGATGGAGAAGTTGCGAATATGGTCCATAGACAGCAAGCAAAAACCGGGAGAGTCGGAAGACAGGGGAGGAGAGCGTCGGGGCGCTCTAAAAAAGGGGGCGCCGCAAGGCGCCCCCTCGGTACAGACCGTATTTTAGCTTTTTCCCGCCAAGGGGATCACGGCAGCTTGACGATCACCCATTGGGACTGTTGATCCCGGCTGACCAGCAGCACGACCGGGCTGGATTTATCCAGGCCCTTGACGACCTTTTCATACTGTTCCGGGCTGGTGATGTCGGTATTGTTCACCCGCAGGATGATGTCGCCGGCCTCGATCCCGGAATCCGCCGCCGGACTGTCGGACTGGCTGACCAGAACGCCCTGATCCATTCCGGAATCCGCCGGCAGCGCCTTGACGCTCAGCCCCAGACGGTCGGTGCCGGCTTCAGCATGGGCCTGACCATTCTCATCGCCCGCCGCCTTTTGATCCAGTTCGCCGACCTTGGTCTTCAATTCCAGCGACTTACCTTTGCGCCACACCTGGATGGACGCCGTAGAACCAGGTTGCGTCGCCCCGACCAGACGCGGCAGATCCGTCATGTGCTTGATGGCCTGGCCATTAAACGCCGTGATCACGTCGCCCGCATGCACCCCCGCCTTGGCGGCTGGGCCATCCGGCTCCACGCTGCTGACCAGCGCGCCTTGCGCCGTATCCAGCCCCAGCGCCTTGGCGACATCATCCTGGACTTCGGTGATCTGCACACCGATGCGTCCTCGCGTGACCTTGCCATGCGCCTTCAGTTGATCCACCACCCGCATGACCTCGTCGATGGGGATGGCCAGGGAAATGCCCATGAAGCCGCCGCTACGCGAGACGATCTGGGAATTGATCCCGACCACCTGACCCTGCAGATTGATCAGCGGACCCCCGGAATTGCCGGGGTTCACCGCCACGTCGGTCTGGATGAAGGGCAGATAGTCCCCGGTATCCCGATTGATGGCGCTGACGATCCCGGCCGTCACGGTCGAATCCAGCCCGAAGGGCGAGCCGATCGCCAGCACCCATTGGCCTTTCTTCAGCTTGTCGGAATCCCCGATCGGCAGGGGCTTGAGTCCGGTGGCGTCGATCTTCAGCAAGGCAATATCGGTGCGGGCATCCGTGCCGATGACCTTGGCCTTGTATTCCTTGCCATTGGTCATGGTGACGAAAATGCCGTTGGAATTATCCACGACGTGATTGTTCGTCAGGACGTAGCCGTCGCCGGACAGGATGAAGCCGGAGCCGATCCCGCGCGGTACGGTGCGTTCTTTGGGGGCAGGCTGATCAGGCTGCGCGTGGGGCCGTTTCGGCTGCGCCTGCGGCCCCATGCCCGGCGGCATGAAATCCGGCCCGAAGAACCAGCGGAACAGGTCCGAGGGATCGCCGCCCGGCCCCATCGCAGAGCGGCGCACCGGCACGGCTTCGGTGGTGCGAATGTTGACGACCGATACTTCGGTTTCAGAGACGACCTGCGTGAAATCAGGCAAGGCCGCTGCGGTCGACACGGCGGCTTGCGCCTGGGCTGCGCTGATGGGCGCAGCGGAAATCAGCAACAGACTGGCTGCAGCGCCGGCAAACGCCCGTTTAGCGGCTGGTGCGCCGGGCAAATTGAAAGCCATGGAATTCTCCTTGGAGGAATATGTTAGCGGGCCGCCTGCGGGACATATTGCACGGCGCGGGCCAGATCGCGGACCGTCTGAGCCGGCGCCTCGCCAACGGCAGTCAACCAGTAGGAAGCCAGACGCATCCGATGGATGCTGACTGCTCCCTGCCGCAGGTCGCCCTGTCTGATGGTTTGATCACGTTTCGGGTCAAAGGTTTCAATAAAAATCGAAATTGCCGCCAGACCGTCCGCCACCACCAACTGCTTGACCGCATGGGCCGGCCCGATCTGACGCGACAGTTCGGCGACCGACTGAAACCCTGGCGGCAGCGTAAAGCGCCAGCCCTGGGACTGCAGGTCCGTGGGAGCGCTGGATTCCGTCACCAGCTGCCAGCTGCGCGTATCCCAATGCGTGGTCAGCGCCGAGGACTGGACCGCAGCCCCCACCCGAATGCTGCTGAACGCGGTCTGGTCTACCAGATGCCCGTCGGGATCCAGGGTCTGGGATTTCAGCAGCAGGTGCGTTTCCTTATCCGTGCAGATGCGGTAGCTGTAGCGCAGGCGGTCGCGGGCTTTGAGTTCCGAGACCGAGCATTCCCGCCCGGCGACCCGGTAGGTGCCAGGCGACGTGTGCCACTCGTAGTGGGCCGCGATGGCCTGAGCATTGCCCAGCAACAGACCGGGGAAATGATCGCTGCGCGCCGGTCGGATGACGACCAGCTTGCGGTCCGGCAGCAGGCATTGCTCGACGTTGTCCTGACGCAGGCATTCCCGCGGTGCGCCGTCCAGGACTTCCTGGCGTTCACGTTCGCCCGTGCCGTCCACCAGATGTACCAGCCGCGAGGACTGCAGGGTATGGCCTTGTTGGTAGACATAGACGCCTGAGTAATCCAGCGACCGGGCGGCCTTCTGGATCTGCTGCAAAAAAGCCTGGACGTCGCCAGCGGGGCCTGCAGACTCAGTCGGCTGGGCCGCCTGAGCAGCCGCGCCCAGCATCAGGCCGGCCAGCAAACCGCAGGCCTGCCGGCTAAAACGCACAGCCCCCTGCCGCGCCATCATCAGCGTGGCCCCATGCCGTCATAGGATGCCTGGCGCACCGGCCCCGCGCCGGCCATGTCCTGATGGGCCGCCATATAGTCGGCCAGGCTGGGGTCGCTCGCATCCAGTTCGGACGCCTGCGCCAGCACCGGCGTGGCGGCGGGGGTGACATCGGATGACGCCAGGAACGGCCGCACCATCCAGACCACCGAGGCCACCGCTGCCGCCACCGCCAAACCGGACAGGCCCAGGCGCCAGGCGTGGTGCCGCACCAGCGGCGCGGGCGCCACGATAGCGGGTTCGGCGTCCAGGGCAGCCGACACCCTGGCGTAAAAGCGTTCGGACGGCTGAATGGCCAGATCCGCACTGCGCATGACGTCGCCGATCAGATGATAGGTATCCCAGACTTGCCGCCCATAGGGGCTGTCGAGCTCTTCGGCTCGCAAATCGGCTTCGCCATCCACCCAAGAGGAGACGGAGGCTTCCCAGTCGTGATCTGCTGCAGCCGGTTCGCGTGTGATATTCATGAGGGTTCCTTACCAGCGGCGTCCCGCATCCTGTTCCATGACCGGTCGCAAGTGACTGGCAATGGCTTCCCGCGCCCGGAAGATCCGTGACCGAACCGTGCCGATGGGGCACTGCATGGTACTGGCGATGTCTTCATAACTCATCCCTTCGATCTCTCGCAACACAATGGCCGTCCGCAAGTCTTCGGGCAATGCATCGATCGCCTCGTTGACGGCCTGGGCGATCTGGCGGCTGGCCATCACGGATTCGGGCGTGCTTTGATCAGTTAGGCCATCAATCTGGTCAAAAGTTTCACCCTCGTCGTTTTCCGTCACAGAGACGGTCGATGGCCGGCGGAAACTGGCCGACTGCCAGTTGCGGGCGGTATTGACGGCAATGCGATACAGCCAGGTATAAAAGGCGCTGTCCCCCCGGAACTGGGGCAAGGCCCGGTAAGCCTTGATAAAGGCTTCCTGGGCGACGTCCTCGACCTCGGCGGGATCATGGATCATGCGCGACAGCAGGCGCATGATCTTGCGCTGGTATTTGATGACCAGCAGGTCAAAGGCATGCCGGTCGCCGCGCCGTACGCGTTCGACCAGCGCGAGGTCTACCTCGCGCTCGCTCATGCCCGATCCCCGATCAGAACCGCCTCACGATCATCGAACCGTTGGTGCCGCCAAAACCGAAGGAATTGGACAGGGCCACATCGATCTTCAGATCGCGGGCCTGATTGGCGCAATAGTCCAGGTCGCATTCCGGGTCCTGGTTGAACAGATTGATGGTCGGCGGAGAAATCTGGCGATATACCGCCAGGGTCGTGAAGACCGCCTCGATTCCGCCCGCCGCGCCCAGCAAATGGCCGGTCATGGATTTGGTGGAATTGACGACCAGTTTGCGCGCATGATCCCCGAAAGCCAGTTTCAGGGCTTCGGTTTCATTTTTATCGCCCAGCGGAGTGGACGTGCCATGCGCGTTCACATAGCTGATTTCGTCCGCATTCACGCCGCTGTTGCGCAGAGCATGCAGGATGCCCCGACGCGGACCGTCCTGGTCGGGACTGGTGATGTGATGGGCATCGGAACTCATGCCGAAACCCATGAATTCGCCATAGATGCGGGCGCCCCGGCGTTTGGCGTGTTCGTATTCTTCGAGCACCAGCACCCCGGCGCCTTCGCCCAGGACGAAACCGTCGCGATCGCGATCCCAGGGGCGCGAGGCCGTGGCGGGATCGTCGTTGCGCGTGGACAGCGCCCGCATGGCGGCAAAGCCGCCCATGCCCAATGGCGAGACCGAGCTTTCAGCGCCGCCGGCGACCATCACGTCGGCATCGCCGTATTCGATCAAGCGGGCGGCATCGCCGATGGAATGCAGGCCGGTGGTGCAGGCCGAGACCACCGCGTAGCTGGGGCCTTTCAGGCCCAGCATGATGGACAGCTGGCCGGAAATCAGGTTGATCAGCGAGGCAGGCACAAAAAACGGCGAAATTCGCCGGGCGCCGCGCTGCAGGTATTCGATCTGGGTTTCTTCGATGCGCGGCAAGCCGCCGATGCCCGATCCGATGATCGTGCCGATACGATCCGCGTCTTCTGTGTCAATGTCCAGGCCGGAATCGCGCCAGGCCTGGATACCGGCAGCCACTCCATAATGGATGAAGGCATCCATTTGTTTGGCTTCTTTGACGCCGATGTAGTCGGTCACCTGGAAATCTTTGACCTCGCCCGCAATCTGGCTGTTGAGCACCGAGGCGTCGAATCGCGTCACCCGCCCGATACCGGAGCGGCCATGGATGAGGTTGTCCCAGGCGGTCTCGACATCATTTCCCACAGGCGACACGATGCCCAATCCGGTTATGACGACTCGTCGTTTCACATATGGCTCCTGAAAATGAAAAAGGCAGTTCATGGCAGATCATCAGGTCGGACATGCAGACCTGCCTGCCCGATGATCACCCGTCACGAACTGCCGTGGCCCGGACGCGGCGAATCACGCCCGCGTCGGGTCGAGATGAGATTACTGTTTGCTATGCGAGGTGATGTAATCGACCGCCTGCTGCACCGTCGTGATCTTCTCGGCTTCCTCGTCAGGGATTTCCGTTTCGAATTCGTCTTCGAGCGCCATCACGAGCTCGACCATATCGAGCGAATCGGCACCGAGGTCGTCAAGGAAGGAAGATTCGTTTTTGATCTCGGCTTCGTTGACGCCGAGCTGTTCAGCGACGATCTTCTTGACGCGCTGTTCGATGCTTTCCATGCATATCTCCAGTTAGGAAA